>NZ_JBQFRW010000001.1:0-1523662 GCF_056537625.1 Ruegeria sp. C6
AGCCCGGTAGCTCGTCAGGCTCATAACCTGAAGGTCGCAGGTTCAAATCCTGCTCCCGCAACCAACTTTAGAAAATCTCAGAGCAGCCCGTGCAGACTACAATTGATCACCCCGATCAATTGCTTAACGTCTTCAGCTCGTCAGGCTCATAACATGAAGGCAGTAGGTTCAATTCCTAATGCTGAAAAAAACACCGTGCAACATCAGATATTTACGCGCCGCCCTAGGGCGGTTTTGTTCATTCTGGGACGCCCCCAAAGTAAGCAAATCCGCAAGTTCCCCAACAAGTTTAATCGCATACTTCCGTTCTTTGGGGACCTACTGGGTCTCCGACAGAAGGCAGCGGATGATCGCCATCACCTCGGCTTTTGTGTATAGATCATTCAACGCTTCTTTTCAAAGTTAACTTGATGATTGGCGATGACTGGAGGCAGCTGTTGGGACGAAAGCGGTTAAGTGTCATTCATTAAACGCTATAGGTCAAAACCAGCCAATCCGGTGCGATGTCTGCCTCAGATACAAACGTTTACCGGAACTCCAATCTCAGAATGGCAACATTTCAAACTGCCTATTCGAAGCGGTCTAAGTACGTTTTCGATTTGTCAAATTTTGTGTTGAAGGAACCCTTGTCAAAGGTCTGAGACGGCATCGGCGCAGATGGAAAGCCGGCAAAGACTACGTTTCACACGACCAAGTTACTCGCAGCAAGCCAAAGCGTTACGGAAAAAGCAAGAAAACGTAGATGAAGTAACATAAAGCTTGCTGCGAATCGATGAGAGGCTTATTAACCGACCTACCGGTCACTTAATGATGTGAATTCAAATTCGGAGTAATCGACCTATGGACGCCTTTATCTGCGACGCCCAGCGCACCCCGATCGGACGATATGGTGGTGGACTAAGCCAGGTGCGCACAGATGATCTTGCCGCCCTGCCAATCGCTTCGCTTGTCGCGCGTAACCCACAGGTGGATTGGTCCAGTCTGGACGACGTGATTTATGGCGATGCGAACCAAGCCGGTGAAAGCAACCGCAATGTGGCGCGGATGGCGGCATTGCTGGCAGGGCTGCCGGTGGATGTACCGGGAACGACAATCAATCGGCTCTGCGCGTCTGGCATGGATGCGGTGGGCATGGCTGCGCGCGCCATCAAGGCTGGGGATTATGACATGGCGATCGCGGGTGGGGTCGAAAGCATGTCGCGTGCGCCATTTGTGATGCCCAAGGCAACATCCGCCTTTACTCGTACCAATGCCGTTTACGACACCACGATCGGCTGGCGTTTTGTGAACCCGAAAATGGAAAAGGAATTTGGTATCGACTCGATGCCCGAAACAGCGGATAACGTAGCGGAAGCTTATGGTATCAGTCGCTCCGATCAGGACGCGTTTGCCGAACGCAGCCAGGCCCGCTGGGCCGCGGCGCACCAGACCGGGGTGTTTCAGGAGGAGATCACCCCGGTCACAATCCCCCAGCGCAAAGGTGACCCGGTAGTGGTCGACACCGACGAGCATCCACGTCCGGGGACTACAGCAGAGAAACTGTCTGGCCTAAAGGGCATCAACGGGGTGGACAAGACTGTGACCGCTGGAAACGCCTCGGGTGTTAACGACGGCGCGGCGGCGATCCTGATGGCAAATGAATCTGCTGCGGCAAAGAACGACCTGACCCCGATTGCCCGTGTGGTTGGCATGTCCGTTGCTGGAGTGGAGCCGCGCGTGATGGGCATCGGCCCGGTTCCAGCCAGCCGTAAGGTGCTTGCACGGACTGGGCTCAGCATCGATCAGATGGATGTGATAGAATTGAACGAGGCGTTTGCCTCGCAGGGCCTAGCCACGCTGCGCGAACTCGGGGTGCCTGATGATGCGCCGCATGTGAACCCAAATGGCGGGGCAATCGCAATTGGCCACCCGCTTGGAATGAGCGGTGCGCGGCTAGTGATGACTGCTGCCTATCAACTGCGCCGCACCGGAGGCCGCTACGCGCTCTGTACCATGTGTGTCGGGGTAGGGCAGGGTGCCGCACTTATTCTTGAACGTGTGTAAGGGAGGAGACCTCACATGTACGCTCAGATGATTAAAACAGCCGGATCCGGCGTGAAATCCCGCGAGGAGATGACCGAGCAGGAGCGCGCGTTTCAGGACAAGATCGACGCCGATATCAAGATCGAGCCCAAGGATTGGATGCCCGACGACTATCGCGCGACACTGATCCGTCAAATTGGCCAGCACGCACATTCTGAAATCGTAGGCCAGCTGCCCGAAGGAAACTGGATCACCCGAGCGCCAACGCTGGAGCGCAAGGCGATCCTGCTGGCCAAGGTGCAGGATGAGGCCGGGCATGGGCTGTATCTCTATTGCGCGGCAGAAACGCTGGGTGTCAGCCGGGATGAGATCACCGAGATGCTGCTGGACGGGCGCATGAAATACTCGTCGATCTTCAACTACCCGACCCTGAACTGGGCCGATATCGGCGCGGTCGGATGGTTGGTCGATGGTGCCGCGATCATGAACCAGGTTCCGCTGCAGCGGACGTCCTTCGGACCATACTCGCGCGCAATGATCCGCATCTGCAAAGAAGAGAGCTTTCACCAGCGCCAGGGCTATGATGCGATCCGCAAGATGGCAGAGGGTACGCCAGAACAGCGTAAGATGGCGCAGGATGCAATAAATCGACTGTGGTACCCGTCGCTGATGATGTTCGGGCCGTCGGACAAGGAAAGCGTGCATTCGGCGCAATCCATGGCGTGGAAGATCAAGATCAACACCAATGACGAGCTGCGCCAGAAATTCGTGGATCAGACCGTGCCTCAGGCCGAATATCTGGGTCTGAGTATCCCTGACCCGGACCTGAAATGGAACGAAGAACGGGGCCATTATGATTACACCGACCCGGACTGGTCCGAGTTTTTCGATGTGATCAAGGGCAACGGCCCCTGCAATGTCGACCGGCTGGCCGCGCGTAACAAGGCGTGGGACGACGGTAAATGGGTTCGCGACGGGCTGCTGGCTCATGCCCGCAAGAAACGCGCCGCAAATCTGGCTGCAGAATAAGACTGCCCTGAGGAGGATACCAAATGAACAACGAATGGCCCCTGTGGGAAATCTTCATCCGCGGACAACATGGCATGAGTCACCGCCATGTTGGATCGTTACACGCCCCGGACGCGGAAATGGCGATCAAGAACGCGCGCGATGTCTACACGCGCCGCAACGAAGGCGTTTCGATCTGGGTGGTTGAGGCCAACAACATCTCGGCCTCATCACCCAGCGACAAAGGTCCGCTGTACGAGCCCAGCGAAAGCAAAGTGTACCGCCATCCAACCTTCTTCGATATTCCCGAAGAAGTGGGGGCGATGTAATGAGTGTTCCGGTTTCCAATGACGCTTTGCTGCAGTTTCTGCTTCGGATGGGGGACAATACCTTGATCCTCGGCCATCGCGTCAGCGAATGGTGCGGTCATGCGCCTGTACTGGAGGAAGACATCGCGCTGGCCAATACCGCGCTGGACCTGATCGGTCAGACTCAGATGTGGCTGGGTCTTGCGGGTGAGATCGACGGCGGCAAATCCGCCGATGATCTGGCCTTTCTGCGAGATGCCTGGGATTTCCGCAATGTGCTGCTGGTCGAAGTGCCGAACGGCGATTTCGGCCGCACGCTGATGCGTCAGTTCCTGTTCGATGCGTGGCATTCGATCATGCTGGGGCGTCTGATGACATCCTCTGACGACCGGGTCGCTGCGATTGCCGCCAAGGCCAGCAAAGAGGTCACCTACCACCTCGAACGCTCGGGCGACACGGTTGTGGGCCTCGGCGACGGGACCGAGGAAAGTCATGCCCGCATGCAAGAGGCGCTGGACTATCTCTGGCCATATGTCGGCGAGATGTTTGCCAGTGACGATGTTGATGCAGAAATGGTTGCGGCGAGGATTGCCCCGAACCCGGCAGATCTGCGCGCAGAATATGACGCTCTGATCGAGCGTGTGCTGTCCGAGGCGACACTAACCATTCCCGAAAGCCGCTTTGCCCATAAGGGCGGGCGCGACGGTCGCATGCATACCGAGCATCTGGGCCATCTTCTGACACAGATGCAGTGGCTGCAGCGCGCCTATCCCGGCGCGAAGTGGTAAGGATCAATGCGGGCTTCAACGGATCAGGTGTGGGAATGGCTGGACGCTGTACCAGACCCTGAGATTCCGGTGATCTCGGTCGTCGATCTGGGCATTGTACGCGATGTGCGATGGGATGATGACACTCTGACGGTTACCGTCACGCCGACCTATTCAGGCTGCCCGGCGACCTCGGTCATCAGCATGGATATCGAAACTGCACTGCGTGATCATGGAATCGACGATCTGCGGATCGAGACAAGTATCGCACCGGCTTGGACCACCGATTGGCTCAGCGACAAGGGCCGTGCTCGGCTCAAGGATTACGGCATCGCCCCGCCGCAGCCTGCAGGTGGACCTGAACGCTGCCCACATTGCGGTAGCAAGGCGGTTGAAAAGGTCAGCCAGTTTGGCTCGACCCCTTGCAAGGCCCATTGGCGCTGCACCGACTGCCTGGAACCTTTTGACTATTTCAAGTGCATCTGAGGGAGGATCACCGGATGGCACGCTTTCATGATCTGGAAGTTACCGATGTTCACAAAACCATCCGCGATGCGGTGGTCGTGACGTTGAAACCTGTAAACGGTTCAGCCGATGAATTCGACTTTACCCAAGGCCAGTACCTGACCTTCCGCCGCGATTTCGACGGGGAAGAACTGCGCCGGTCCTATTCGATCTGCGCGGGCAAGGATGAGGGCATTCTGCAGGTGGGGATCAAGCGTGTGGATGGCGGCGCATTCTCGACCTGGGCCAACTCCGATCTAAAGGTGGGCGATACGGTGCAGGCGATGCCGCCGATGGGCAGCTTTTACACCGCAATCGATCCCTCCGCCGAAAAACATTATCTGGGCTTTGCGGGTGGGTCGGGCATCACGCCGGTTCTCTCGATCCTGAAGACGACGCTCGCCCGAGAACCACATTCGCGGTTCACATTGGTTTATGCCAACAAGGGCGTGAACACGATCATGTTCCGAGAGGAGCTTGAGGACCTCAAGAACCTCTATATGGGGCGTCTGAACGTGATCCATATTCTGGAAACAGACGCGCAGGAAATCGAGCTTTTTACAGGTCTGGTCACGCAAGACAAATGTGCCGAACTTTTTGAACACTGGATCGATATTCAGAACGTCGACACGGCTTTTATCTGCGGCCCCGAGCCGATGATGCTGGGTATTGCCTCAGCCCTGCGGGCGCATGGGCTGAACGACGGGCAGATCAAGTTTGAACTCTTCGCCAGCGCTCAACCCGGTCGGGTCAAGCGCAAAGTGAGCGGGGCGGACACGGCATCTCAGGACAACCAGACCAAAACATCAATCACCATGGACGGGGCAACGCAAACGATCACCATGCCGAAGGATCAATCGATTCTCGATGCCGCGTTGGAGAATGCGATGGACGCGCCTTACGCCTGTAAGGCCGGGGTCTGTTCAACCTGCCGCTGCCGAGTGCTTGAAGGCGAGGTCGAGATGGTCGCCAATCACGCATTGGAAGACTACGAAGTCGAGAAAGGATACGTCCTGAGCTGTCAGGCCTATCCGATGACCGACACCGTTGTCGTGGACTACGATCAGTAGACGGAGGGAATGATGGCTGAAGACATGACAATCGAGAGCTATTTGGCAGCGGGTGGTGTCCTGAGTAATCCAACCAACGTGCCTCCGCGCTATCGTGCAGAGCTCATGAAACTGATGGCGACCTTCGTGGACAGCGAACTGGCCGGCGCAGCGGGCTTTGCCGACATCATAAATCTGGGCCCGGGCATCAAGGAACGCATCGCGGCGGCCAAGATTGTGCTGGAAAAGACCGACAACGCAGATCGTGTCCTGAAAATCATGGGCGAGTTCGGAGCCAACACTGACCGCTATGCAAATCATCATCCCTGGACCACACGTCTGGATCGTGATGCGGATATCGGGGCTACGCGGTCCGAACACGACATGCGCCTTGCTGTATTCAACTATCCGATCGAAGGATGGGAAGATGCCGTGGTTATGAACCTGCTGATGAGCCAGGCGGTTGACGTCCAACTGGCTCAGTTTTCGCAGATATCCTATCAGCCTCTGGCCGAGGCCTTCCGCGAGATTTCCCCAATCGAGGCGCGCCATGGGGAGCTTGCGCTTGAGGGTGCGGGCAAGCTGATAGAACAGGGAAAGGCTGCAGAAATGCAAGCGTCGGTCGACTATTGGTGGCCCCGGGTCGCGGCAAGTTTTGGGGCGGGCACAGCCGAGAAAACCGAAACGCTCCGCAAGCTGGGGCTGCGGCAATTAACCGGGATTGAGATGAAAGATCAGTGGACAGTAAAAGCGACCGAACAGATCGAAAAGCTGGGACTTAAAGTACCCTAGCTTTCAAAGTTGGCGTTTACGGCTCAGCAACCCATACTTCACGGCCAATCCGCGAAGCGTGCGACGCTTTCGCCGATCTTTCTTCAATGACTGCTGGGCTTTAGCACCACATTTCCGATTGAACTCAAAAACGTCAATCACCCGCTCGGCGCAGCCACAGGCTTCGCCCAGACCTACATTGGCGAAATAGAATTTATCGAAACGATCAGGGCGTTGCATGGGTGACCTCCGCCCATATTGAACCTCATCCTGACCGCAGAGCCAAATCAACTCTGTGCCAACAAGGGTTCAAAGGCCATCAACACCTGATAATGTCAGATTGCTTACCAACGCGGCGTAATCGCTGCGCGCGTCGGCATCCGCCCCGGCATTCCACATGTAGAACCAGTTCAACATTCCGAAAACGGACATGGTCGTGGCCCGAAGCTTGGCCGCATCATCCTTGAAAGTTGCAGGCGAGATGCTGGCGATGATGTCACTGACGAACACCACCAGATCCCGCTGATAGCCACGCAGCAGATACTGCTGCTCTTCGGGCAATGCGGACATGCCGCTGGTTTGCACGCGATGCTCATCATCCACGCCTTGATAGGCCAGTAGGATTTCCCGCACCACCCGTTTCAAGCGATCCGCGGGTTCCATCCCGTCAAGGTCCAAGCCGCAAACCTGGTCACGCAATTGCAGCAGGTAACTGTCGAGAATATCGAACAGAATGGCGTCCTTGCTGTCGTAGTAGTGATAGATATTGGCCTTGGATATCCCGCACTCCCGCGCCAGCTGAGACATTGACGCCCGATCAAATCCTTCCTGCGCGAAGACGCGGGCGGCGCATTTTAGGATGCGAGTTCGTTTATGGTCGTGGTCTTTTGCTATCGTGCGCGCCAAATCCTGACCCTCCGTCTGTCGCTTAGCTGTCCCGATTGTCAATCACGCGCCGGGCCTTGCCTTGTGAGCGTTCAACCTCGCCCGGCTCGCCTATATCGATCTCGGTCGAGATGCCAACCACCTCTTTAATCCGGCGAGATAGCATCCGAGCAGCGGCGGTTTTGCTCAGCTCATCGGCTGCATCCGGCGTTGCTTCGACATGCACGCGCATCGCGTCCATCCGGCCAGCTTTGTAAAGTTCGATCTGGTAGTAGGGCGCCAGACCGCCGGTTGCCAGAACCTGCTCCTCGATCTGACTGGGGAAGACGTTGACACCCCGCAGAATGATCATGTCATCCGAGCGGCCCGTGATCTTTTCCATCCGACGCATCGACCGCGCCGTGCCGGGCAAAAGCCGCGTCAGGTCACGGGTGCGATAGCGGATCATCGGAAGACCTTCTTTGGTCAGCGTGGTAAAGACCAGTTCACCAATCTCACCATCAGGCATGACCTCGCCGGTCTGCGGGTCGATGATTTCGGGGTAGAAGTGGTCTTCCCAGATCACGGGCCCGTCTTTGGTTTCGACGCACTCATTGGCGACGCCCGGTCCCATGATCTCGGACAGGCCGTAGATATCGACGGCATGCATATCGAAAGCCTGTTCAACCTCGGAGCGCATCGAATCCGTCCAAGGTTCAGCGCCAAAGACGCCGACAGCCAAGGAACTTTCGCGCGGATCGAGTCCAATCTTGTGATACTGCTCAAGAATGTTCAGCATATAGGATGGTGTTACCATAATCCCGTCTGGTTTGAAGTCATTGATCAGGTCGACCTGCTTGCCGGTCTGCCCACCGCTCATCGGGACGACCGTGGCCCCCAGACGTTCGATTCCATAATGCGCGCCCAGACCGCCGGTGAACAGGCCATAGCCATAGGCGTTGTGCACCATGTCGCCCCGGCGCAAACCGCTGGCACGCAATGACCGCGCCACCAGATCCGCCCAGTTGTCTATGTCGCCTTGCGTATACCCCACGACGGTTGGCTTACCCGTGGTTCCCGACGAGGCATGCACACGAATGATCTGCTCACGCGGGACCGCAAACAGACCAAAAGGATAGTTTTCCCTCAGATCGTTTTTGTAGGTAAACGGAAACCGCGCCAGATCACTGAGGGATTGCAGGTCATCAGGATGCACACCGGCCTCATCAAACCGCTGCCGGTACATAGGCACGTTGTCATAAGCATGGCGCAGCGACCATTTCAGCCGATCCAACTGTAGGCTGCGGATTTCATCAATCGAGGCGATCTCGATCGGATCAAGATCCGCCTTGTTCGGAGTAAGATCCTTCATGCCATCCCCCTCATCTCAGGTCTCGTCAAACACCGGGCCTTTGACCGCGCGGGAAAAGCCCCGAAATTCTGCGATCTTTTGTCCGGCTTGGTTGGTTATGGATACGTCATAGATGCCGCTGCGCCCTATCAGGTTCAGTTCCGTTGCGCGGGCCGTCAGCAGATCACCGGATCGCGCGGGCGCGACGTAGCTGATCACATTGTGCTGGGCGACCGTGGACTGGTTGCGACTATTGCAGGCAAAGGCAAAGGCGCTGTCGGCCAACATGAATGTCACGCCGCCATGGCAGATCCCGTGCCCGTTGCAGTGATGGTCAGCCACCTGCAACGCCAGCGTCGCAGCGCCTTCATCCATCTCGACCAGTTCCATGCCTGCCCATTTCGAGGCATTGTCCCGCCCCCACATGGCAGCAGCGGCTTTCTGGGCGCGTTCCTTCGGCGTCATCTCATTCTCCCCGAAATACTGGCGCGCGCTTTTCCAGAAACGCAGTAACGCCCTCGGCATAGTCGACGCTTTCGCCGCAGGTTTTCATTGCGTCCGCCTCAATCTCGAGATGATCGGTCAGGGTATTCGTGGCAGCCGCCTGTATCGTCTGTTTCGTCAGGCCAAGTCCCAGCGTTGGACCATTGGCGAACTGTTCCGTTAGTGCGCGCGCCTCGGTCATTAGTTCAGCGTCTGGTATTGCTTTCCAGATCAGCCCCCAATCCGCAGCCTGCTTTGCTGGCAGGGGTTGCCCAGTCAGGGCCAGCCCTTTGGCTCGGGCTTCACCCAGTAAACGTGGCAGATGCCAACTGCCGCCGGTATCAGGTATCAGGCCCACTTTGGAAAATGATTGGATAAACTTGGCAGAGTCAGCGGCAAGTACCACATCACAAGCCAAGGCGATATTCGCACCCGCCCCGGCGGCAACGCCATTGACGGCGCAGACAACAGGCAATTCCAAAGACCTGATCAGGCGGACCAAAGGTGCGTAGAACGTGCGAACCGTATAGCCCAAATCCGGCGGACCCTCCATCGTGGCAGGGTTTCGATCGCCCAAATCCTGCCCTGCGCAGAACCCGCGCCCCGCGCCGGTTAACAGCACCGCTCGTGCACCTCCGTCACGCGCGGCCTCAAGTGCAGCGCGCAGGGCATGGTGCATCTCATCCGTGAAACTGTTCAGGCGATCAGGGCGATTGAGTGTAATTTCAACCCATTGACCCATATTCTGCGAAATAATCGTGTCGGACATGCCCGGTTCGCTTTTCATAAGTTACAACAAACTTCTTGCATAAACCGAACGGTTGGTCAATAAATTCTATAGCCGTTTGTGACTCGGCGATCGGAAATGCCATTTGGCCAGCGGGCGGAACAGCATTTCTCGTCGTTGATAGTTACAAAACGTACCATTAACACATTCACGACTTGCGATTTTGAGGAGGAGACCCGGTCATGAAATTCACCAAGCTCACCACATTGTTGGCGTCTGCAACCTTGGCGGTGTCCGGCACCATTGCTTTTGCGGCTGACTACACCCTGACAATTTCCAGCTGGGCCCCACCCACCCACGGCATCAACGCAAAGATGTGGCCCAAATTCGTCGAAATGGTAGAGGAGGCCACTGACGGGCAGGTCACCGCAGAGCTTAAGCTGGGTATCGCTCCACCGCCTGCGCAGATGGACCTGATTATGGATGGCGCGGCCGATGCCTCGATTATCTTTCACGGCTATCAACCGGGACGCTTCGTCACCACCAAGCTGATCGAACTGCCTGGTTACGAAGGCTCGGCCGAGGACGCTTCGGTTGCCTACTGGCGCGCCTACGACAAGTACTTGAAAGCTGCTGACGAGCATCGTGGTGTCAAAGTCATCGCCTTGCACACGCATGGACCCGCGCAGCTGCATTCCAGCGCGCCAGTAACCACTCTGGATGAGGTTTCGGGCCTGAAAGTACGTATCCCGGGTGGCGTTGGCGGAGACGTTGGTGCGGCGCTTGGTGCGACCGGCATTCAGGTACCTGCTCCGAAAGTCTATGAAACACTGGCGTCGAAAGCGGCGGACGGTGTCGTCATGCCGCTGGAATCGCGCAAGGGTTTCAAGCTGACAGAGGTTGCGCAGAATGTTTATGAGATGCCCGGTGGTCTTTATCGCGGTTCGTTTGCCTTCATCATGAACGAAGACACCTTCGCAGATCTGCCACCCGAGCTGCAGATGGCGCTGGAAGAAAACGTGTTCGGCGAACCGCTGAGCCGTGAGATCGGCAAAATCTGGGATGAGATCGACGCCACTGGACGTGAGGCAACCGAGGCGGCAGAAGGCAATGCCATCAACGCTGCCACAGATGCGGATATGGAGAAGTTCTCGGCCATCGCCGAAGACATCCGCGGCAAGGTCATCGCCGAGGTTGACGCAACAGGAGTCGACGCACAGGCCGCATATGACATGATCAAATCGGAAATGTCCTCGAACTGATCCGACTGCAGGGCGGCTCTTGCGCCGCCCTGACTTACCCTGCGCGAGTTTCCCATGACCCCTATTATTCAGCTTGTGCGCCGTGCCAGCGCCCTTCCCGTGATCGTGGCCTGCATTGCACTGTTTATCCTGATGGTAATGACCTTTTGCGACGTGATCCTGCGTTCGGTCTTCAATGCGCCCATTGAGGCCGCCACCGAGCTGACGCGCATTCTGATGGCAATTCTGGTGTTTTCTGTCCTCCCGATCGTCTCCACCACCAATGGCCATATCGCGGTCGATCTGACAGACGGGTTCTTCCACCGTCTGCATCTGTCGCGTGCGCGGGACGTTGTGATCTATGTGGTCAGCGGCATCATGCTGTTCTGGCCGGTCCAGCGCGTTTGGGTCCTGGCCGAGCGAGCGCGGGATTATGGGGATGTAACCGAATATCTTTCAATCCCCACCTACCTGATCGGCTGGTTCATTACCCTGTCTGTTGCCATCACTGCACTCGTGATGATCGCCACTGGGCTGCTAAAGGCCTTCGCCCCAAATACACTGTCGGAGCCTATGTAATGACCGCAGCGCTAATCGGATTTGCGATTGTATTGATCTTGGTGCTGGTGCGCCTTCCTATCGTCTTTGCCATGGGTCTGGTCGGCACATTGGGATTTGCCTATGAGCGTGGCGGCTCAATCTTTGATGAGCGCGGGATGAAGGCTGCCATGTCCATGGTGGGCCGACAGATCACCGACACTGCGCAGGACTATGGTCTGTCGGTTGTGCCGCTGTTCATCCTGATGGGCCTGTTCGTGAACAAGGGCGGCATGGCGCGCGAGCTTTATGCGGTGTCCAACGCCTTTCTTGGCCACATGCGCGGTGGTATTGCCATGGCAACGGTTGCGGCCTGTGGCGGATTTTCGGCTATCTGCGGATCGTCGCTGGCAACCGCCGCCACGATGTCAAAGGTCGCGATGCCGCAGATGCGGCGTTACGGCTATTCCGATGAACTCTCGACCGCCTCGATTGCCGCCGGTGGTACATTGGGCATTCTGATCCCACCATCGGTCATTCTGGTCATCTACGGGTTGCTGACCGAGACCTCGATCGGGAAACTGTTCATGGCGGGCATCATCCCCGGCATCCTCGGCATTCTGTTCTACCTCTTCGCCGTGCGCTGGACCGTCTGGCGCAACCCCGAGGCCGGCCCAGCCGGAGAGCGTGCCACATGGTCCGAACGCATCCGTGCGCTGGGTTCGGTTTGGGCGGTGCTGTTGTTGTTCTTCCTAGTGATTGGCGGGCTTTATGGAGCCTTCGATTTTGAGCCCCTAAACCTGACATTCTCACCCACCGAGGCCGCAGGTATGGGGGCCGCTGGGGCCTTTCTGATTGCACTCTTTCGTGGGGGTCTCACGGTTGGCTCGACATTCGAGGTGCTGAAAGAGACCTGCTTTACCGCGTCTGCCTTGTTCGCGGTGTTGATTGGTGCGCAGATATTCTCAAATTTCATCAATCTGGCCGGTTTGCCCGAAGCCCTGATCGCGATGGTGACCGCCTATGATGTGGCTCCGTTTGTCGTGATCCTGATGATCCTTGGTATCTACATCATTCTGGGTTGCGTCTTCGAATCTCTCTCGATGCTGTTGCTGACGGTTCCGATCTTCTTCCCGTTGGTCACGTCTCTGGGCTATGACCCAATCTGGTTTGGCATCGTCGTCGTGGTTGTCACCGAAATCTCGCTGATCACTCCACCCGTAGGCCTGAACGTCTTCATCCTGAAAGGCGTAGTGGGCGACGTCTCAACCGGCACCATATTTCGCGGCGTCACTCCGTTCTGGATCGCCGATATTTTCCGCCTCGCGCTGATCGTGCTGGTGCCCATCGTGGTGCTGTATCTGCCGCAGCAAATGGGCGCTTTGGGACACTAGTCCCACCGCATCAAACAGGAGAACACCATGTCCCTGCATCAGATTTCCAGCTTCGCCGCTGGTACTTGGGTCGCGCCTGGAGAAGGCGCACGCACCATCGCATCCGCCATCACCGGCGCACCATTTGCCAGCGCTGGCAATGTCGCGCTCGACGTACAGGCGATGCTTGACTATGCGCGCAATACCGGTGGCCCCGCGCTGCGCAAGTTAACGTTCCACGATCGTGCTCGGATGCTCAAGGCGCTGGCGCAAGAGCTTTCGGCGCATAAACAAGCCCTTTACGACCTGAGTTTCGAAACCGGAGCTACGCAGAAGGACCACCTGATCGATATCGATGGTGGCATCGGCACGATGTTTGTCTTTGCCTCTAAGGGTAGACGCGAGATGCCGGATGCGCAGGTTTATCTGGACGGCGAAATCGAGCAGTTGTCACGCAATGGCACCTTTTTGGGGCAGCATATCTGCACGCCCCTGCAAGGGGTCGCGGTTCATATCAACGCCTTCAACTTCCCGGTCTGGGGGATGCTGGAAAAGCTGGCCCCGACGCTGCTGGCTGGCGTGCCTGCAATCGTCAAGCCGGCCACCAACAGTTGCTACGTCACCGAACTGGCAGTGCGGATCATGCTGGATAGCGGCATCCTGCCTGCCGGTGCGCTACAGCTGGTCTCGGGCGGGTTGGGCGACATGCTCGATCACTTGGATTGTCAGGATGTGGTCAGCTTCACAGGCTCGGCGAACACCGCGTTGAAGCTGCGGCAGACGCCTGCGATCTTGCAGAACTCGGTCCGGTTTGTGGCCGAGCAGGACAGCTTGAACGCTTCCATCCTCGGGCCCGATGCCACGCCCGGCACGCCCGAATTTGACCTGTTCGTCAAGGAAGTCTCGCGCGAGATGACCACAAAGGCGGGCCAGAAATGCACTGCCATCCGACGCATCATCGCGCCCCAGCCGCAGGTCGACGCCATAATTGCCGCGCTGTCTGACCGATTGGCAAGGATCACCATCGGCGACCCCCGTTCCGACACCACTCGCATGGGCGCGCTGGTGTCGAACGGGCAGAAAGCCGACGTTCTGGAAAAGGCAGCTCTGATCGGGCAAGAGGCTGAACGGGTTTATGGCAACCCCGACGCGTTCGACCTGCACGGCCCTGAAACCGGCGCATTCGTTCCCCCGATGCTGTTTTACTGTGCTAACCCCGACAAAGCGCAGCGCGTGCACGATACCGAGGCCTTCGGCCCAGTTTCGACCCTCATGGGCTACCGCGATCTGGATCATGCGGTGGCACTTGCCAATCGCGGGCAGGGATCTCTGGTCACGTCGCTGATCACTCACGACACAAACGTCGCGCACAACGTAGTGATGGGGACCGCAGCCTATAACGGGCGGATTTACATCAACGACCGCGACTCGATGGCTGAATCGACCGGCCACGGATCTCCGCTGCCCCATATGGTGCATGGTGGGCCGGGCCGTGCGGGCGGCGGTGAGGAAATGGGCGGCGTGCGCGGAGTGAAACACTATATGCAGCGCACGGCCATTCAGGGCTCCCCGCGCATGCTTAGTGGTATCAGCACCAAATGGGTGCCAGGAGCGCCCGAAATCCAAGGTCCGGCACATCCGTTCACCCGTAAATTTGGTGAGTTGCAGGTCGGAGAGACGCTGCACACAGCCTCGCGAACCATCACGCTGGAGGATATCGAACACTTCGCCAATTTCACCGGCGATACCTTTTATGCGCATATGGACGAGGACGCGGCGGCGCGGAACCCGTTCTTCCCCGGTCGTGTGGCGCATGGTTATTTGTTGCTCAGCTTTGCGGCGGGCCTGTTTGTCGAGCCGAACGAGGGGCCGGTGCTGGCCAATACCGGGCTGGACGGGCTGCGGTTCATGAAGCCCGTTGTTGCTGGCGACAGCATCAAGGTGCGCCTGACGGTAAAGCAGAAAACCCCACGCAATGACGATTATGGCGAGGTTCGCTGGCACGTGTCCCTGACCAATCAAGATGACGAACCGGTCGCAGAATACGAGCTTCTGACCATGAACGCCCGCTGACCCGCTGTACTACCTGTTTTTCTTATTGGGCCTAATGGGTTAAACTGGGTCCATGACCGAAAAGACCTCGTGGTTCGAAACGGCTGTGGCCGAACTGGCGGACCCGCAAGACCAGCGGGTCTGGTCGATTATCGTCTCGCTGTTTGGTGACATGGCACAAGAGCCCGGCGCGCAAATCTCGGGCGGTGTTCTGACCCGGATAATTGAGCCGATGGGCATCAAACCCGAAGCGATCCGCGTCGCTCTGCACCGGCTGCGCAAGGATGGTTGGATCGAGAGTGACCGGATTGGCCGCGTCTCGCGCCATGTCCTCTCGGAATTCGGCCGGACGCAATCCGCTGCCGTCACGCCGCGCATATATGCGCGCGGTCCTTCGCCCATTGAAAATTGGCATCTTCTGATCGCCGAAGACGGGTCGGGCACTCAGGTGCTTGAGGACGTGATGCTCAGCGATGACTACATCCCCATTGGGCGCAACGTAGCGATGGGTGCGGGTCCCGTTCCAGATCAGTCGGACGGTTTGCTGGCCTTGGACATCTCTCCGCACGCAGCCCCCAAGTGGGTGCAGGATCGGTTGTGTCCACCCGAATTGCGCGCCTCTTGCAAGGCTCTTCTGGGCGCGGTCGAACGCGCCGCGAAGTCCCGTCCCGAAGGCTGGGCGCCTACACCCTTGCAGAGCGCAACACTGCGCACCCTGCTGGTGCATCGGTGGCGGCGCGTTGTGCTGCGTCAGCCGGACTTGCCTCCGGCTTTTTATCCTGTGGATTGGGCTGGTCCGGCTTGTCGCGATAGCGTGTTCGGGCTGCTTGATCTGCTGCCACGCCCCTCGGCTGACGTACTGAGCGGTAGTAGTTGACCGCTGAGCGGTCTGTTCAACCATATTATCAGTGCGGCGCACATACCGGGTGCTGGGAGCTTTTCTGACCAAGTCATACCAATTTACACACCAATAATTAGGTTGCGGTTATCTGCCTGCCAATTCAGCCGTTCAGAAAACGCATGGTGCAATCGGGCCCCGGGCAATACCATCGCCTGAGCAAACCTACCGGAGATCCGTGATGTCGATTTTGCTAACGATTGTCTTGTTGCTGATGTCCCTTTTGCTGGGGATGCACATCTGGACTCGTCGCCTAACGCGGCAGGGCACCGAAATGGTGCCGCAACTGGGGCGGATCGTGCCCGTTCACGGTGGCAGCATTCACTATGTCGAAAAAGGCGACCCTTCCAACCCGACAATTGTCATGATCCATGGCCTATCAGGCCAATCGCAACATTTTACGTATGCATTGGTGGGTGATCTTGCTCAGGATTATCACGTTCTCGCGGTTGACCGTCCGGGCTGTGGCTATTCCACGCGCGATGCTGCCCAGTTGGCGGAATTGCCCGAACAAGCCCGCATGATCCACGAGTTTCTGGAAATAAAGAACGTCGATCAAGCCACACTGGTCGGTCATTCTCTAGGTGGCGCCGTGTCTCTTGCGATGGCACTGGATTATCCCGACAACACGGCGGCGTTGGCGCTTCTGGCCCCCTTGACGCAACAAATGCCGGAACCGCCCGCCGTTTTCAAACCACTTGAAATCCGTACCGAGTGGCTGCGCAACCTTATTGGCAATACAATCGCCGTCCCGATGGCCCGAAAAACCGCGCCCCTCGTGCTGAAAGACGTCTTCGCACCCGAGCCCGCGCCCTCAGACTTCCTGAACCGTGCTGGGGGTGCCCTTGGTCTTCGCCCCTCGGCCTTTATCACCGCCTCACAGGATGTTGTTGGGGTAGAGGCCAGCATGGGTGCCCTGACTTCACGCTATAACGATCTGCGCGTGCCCGGAGGCATTCTGTTCGGGACAGAGGACCCGATCCTGTCCGCCGAGCTACACGGTGCCACAATGACGAAATTCGGCCTGACCTTTGAGGTCATGGAACACCGGGGTCACATGATACTCATCACAGAACCCGAAGTCTGCGCGCGTTTCATCCGCCAGATCGCCGAGAATTCCCGCACCCGGCTGGCAGAGCAGGACGCGCATTGAATAACGCAATAAAGAATCTCGGCAGGCACGCTTTTCCCTCTTGACCCTCCCCGGCCCCTCGCTTAAATCGCCTCTCACTCGTGGCGGAGTAGCTCAGTTGGTTAGAGCAGCGGAATCATAATCCGCGTGTCGGGGGTTCAAGTCCCTCCTCCGCTACCAGAACTTCCCAAACAAATACTGCGGCCCTGTTAGCTGGGTTTCCATTTGGATCGCGCCCTCGGGTTCCGTGCGAGTTCAGACCAAACGCTGCAGTTCTTTGCGCTTCGTCGGTCTGAGGCCGCGAAGCGAGTTCTACCGCAACGTAAAAGGTTGGTTCCGGGCATGAACCGCGTGATTATGGTACTAAATCCGAGAAAATCAAATAAACCGAACGATCGGTCGAAAATATAGTTGAATACGAACGCAGACCGGGCCAGTCTTTGATCGCGCCGTGTCCGGGGATTCCCTGATTTACTACTGGCATCGCATTTCGTCTGAGGAGGCACGATCATATGACCCAAGTCATCGGGTATGAGAAAGTGGGCGATATCGCCGTTTTGTCGGCTGAGAACCCACCCGTTAACGCGCTGGGCGTGGATGTGCGCCGGGGTTTGTTGTCGGCGATCGAACGTGCCGAAACAGAGGGCGCGCGCGCGGTTTTGATCTATGGTGAGGGTCGGACTTATTTTGCAGGCGCAGACATTCGCGAGTTTGGCAAGCCGCCACAGGACCCGTGGCTGCCCGCACTCTGTGATCGGATTGAGGCGTCGCCCTTGCTGGTGGTTTCTGCGTTGCATGGAACCGCGCTTGGTGGTGGGCTTGAGGTTGCCTTATCCTGTCATTATCGCGTTGCCGTGCCGTCTGCGAAGGTGGGGTTGCCCGAGGTTAATCTTGGTATCATTCCTGGCGCTGGCGGCACCCAGCGCTTGCCGCGTGTTGCCGGAGTCGAGGCTGCATTGGACATGATCACGACGGGGCGGCACGTCCGAGCTCCAGAAGCGCTTGAGATGGGTGTGCTGGACGAAGTTCAGGATGGTGATCCGCGCGAGATCGGCCTGGCCTATGTCAGAGAGCTGCTTGCAACTGATGCACCTCGGCGTCCTGTTTGCGATATGGCCCGGCCCGCCCCAATCGATTTTGATGCGGCCTATAACGCGGTGCTGAAGAAGGGCCGGGGCCAACTGTCGCCTGCGATTGCAGTGCGGGCAATACAAGCCAGTTGCGAGGCCGAGGATTTTGCATCCGGTTTGGCTCGCGAACGGGAATTGTTCATGGACCTGATGGCCTCGGATCAGCGCAAAGGGTTGATCCACGCATTCTTTGCGGAACGTGCGGTTGCAAAATTGCCCGAGTTGAATGGGGTCGAGCCGCGGGACCTGCAACAGGTCGGCGTCATCGGCGGCGGCACGATGGGCGCTGGGATTGCCACCTCAGTTCTGCTGGCGGGGCTTCCTGTCGTGCTGCTTGAGATGTCACACGAGGCAGCGCGGTCCGCTAAAGATCGTATCGCGGCAAATCTGGCTGGCGCCGTGAGGCGCGGAAAGCTGAGCCAGGACAAACATGATGATATTCTGCAGAACCGGCTGACCCTGGCCACGGACTATGACGCACTGAGTGGCGTCGATCTGGTGATCGAAGCCGTGTTCGAGGACATGGCAGTGAAGAAAAAGGTTTTTGCGCAACTGGATGCGGTCTGCAAAAGCGGTGCGGTATTGGCGACCAATACCTCATACCTTGATATCAACGAAATTGCCGGATCGACCGAAAGGTCACGGGATGTCATCGGTCTGCATTTCTTCTCCCCAGCACATGTGATGAAACTGCTTGAGATCGTGGTGGCGGATCACACCGCGCCCGAAGTTGTGGCAACGGGTTTCGCGTTGGGCAAGAGGTTGGGCAAGGTGGCCGTTCGGGCAGGTGTGTGCGACGGGTTCATAGGTAATCGGATTTTGGGCACATATCGGAACTGTGCTGATCACATGGTGCTGGATGGGGCGAGCCCATTCCAGATCGATGCTGCGCTGACCGGGTTTGGATTTGCGATGGGCCCCTATGCAGTGTCAGACTTGGCCGGATTGGACATTGGCTGGGCGGCGCGCAAGCGGAAACGGGCGGCAGGCCAGGATCCGCGCGTTCGCGACAGTTTCTATGCCGACAAGCTGTGCGAGGCCGGACATTTCGGCCAAAAAACCGGCAAGGGCTATTACATATATGAAAATGGCAAGCGGGGTGGAGAGCCGAACCCCGAGCTGACATCATTAATCGAAGCCGAGCGTGCGGCCCAGAACATAACTCCACGCGCGTTTACGGATGAGGAGATCATACGTCGCTATATGGTCGCGATGGTGAATGAGGCGGCGAAGGTGGTAGGCGACGGCATCGCGCGTAGACCGCTGGATGTGGACGTTACGCTGCTCTATGGCTACGGTTTTCCGCGCTACTGGGGTGGGCCGCTGAAATGGGCAGATTTGCAGGGTTTGCCGGGCGTATTCAACGATATTCGCAAGTGGGCTGAAGAAGATGCCTTTTTCTGGCAACCTGCACCCCTGCTTGAACAACTGGTGGCCGAGAACCGCTGCTTTGATGATCTCAACAAAGATGCCTGAAGTCTCGGGGCAAAGGCTCCCGCGCCTGCGCAACATTGGCTGCGCCAATATTGCTAGCCGCCTTGGGCCCGGCATCGCGCAAAGCGCGATGCCGGGCCCAACAGGAGGAGGCGTTTCGTAAGAAACGTCGACGACTGGCGGGAGGGTTTGTTGTTAACCCAGTGCACCTTCGGCAGCAGTCCGCACAGCGCGAATATTGTCGCCATAGACCGACGGGTTTGAAACTGACCCGCCTTTAAAAACTGCTGATCCGGCGACCAACACGTCAGCGCCTGCAGCGGCCACCAGAGGCGCTGTTTTGGGATCAACACCGCCGTCGATTTCGATATGCACCGGTCGGTCGCCGATCATCTCGCGCAAACGTTGCACTTTTGCGGTCATGTCGATGAATTTCTGCCCCCCGAAGCCAGGGTTGACGGTCATGACGCACACCAGATCAGTCAGGTCCAACAGATGTTCGACGGCCTCGGCGGGCGTCCCGGGATTCAACGCGATCCCTGCTTTCATTCCCGCAGCGCGTATCGCCTGCAGCGTGCGGTGCGAATGCGGCCCCGCTTCGACGTGCGCGGTCAGCACATCAGCGCCCGCATCGGCATAGGCTTGAATATAAGGATCGACCGGAGTGATCATCAAATGCACATCCATGACGGTCTTAACATGTGGGCGAAACGCTTTGACCGCTGGGGGACCAAAAGTGAGGTTTGGGACAAAGTGGCCGTCCATCACGTCCACATGAACCCAATCCGCCCCTTGCGCTTCGATGGCCTGAATCTCCTGTCCGAAATTTGCGAAATCGGCTGACAGGATCGAGGGAGCGATCTTGATGGAACGGACAAAGCTCATGACTGGCCTCATGTGGGTGTGCTGTTGCGGTGGCGTATACCCTCGACTCGCGTCAATGCATAGGCCTGACTGCGGTGAAGCTGATCGATAGATTCAATATACAAACCCGCCAGTTCAAAGCCTGCTCAGGCGCGATAGAAAAGATATCGATCGGGCGCGATGGTCTCGGGGCCTTCAATCTGCGCAAAACCCGTCAACGGTTGCCCTGAAATCAACAACCCACCGGGTCGCATGACCTGTTTGATCAGAGGGCTGAGGCGCGCCGCTTCGGCAACATCTTCTGACTTGATCCCGCGGCCGAAATCGTAGTGCGCCAGCGCGATTGTTTGGCCTGCGTCCGCCAGTTTACGCAACATCGGCTCGGCCTCACCCTGCAGGAAATCCTGTGCCGGTGGCGTGCTGTCGGGATGACACTGCAAGACGCGATCCATCACCCATATACGCCGAGAGGGCAGGATCTCACGCAGATGATCATAGGTACGTCCGTTACCTAGCCCCAGGTCCAGAACGTCCCCTTCCATGGTGCCGATCTGTGCGGCGGCCCAGTTTAGCCCATCGCGTTGCGCCGTCAGGCGGCGCAGCATGGAATCCAGTCGGCTCATTCGGGCTCTCCTTGCGGTTTAGTTGCGTGGTGCGGTCCAGGGTGTGCCCGGTCCATCAAGCAGCCTGTGCAACAGATCCTGTGTAAACGTCCAGATGTCCTGATCATGGACCAGATGATGCGTCAACACCCCAAATGCTTCGGCATTGTCTGCGCGACCGGTGCGTCGGTCATGCAGCAGCTCAACTGTCTGTGCGATCAGTCTGTCAGGGTCGATTAAACCGCGCGTCCCGCGCCAGTCGATTGGATCGAGATGTGTGTTTATCTGCGCGAGGCCGGGCGCCGCGAGCGGTATCTTCCGGGGGGTCGCCGTCGACAGTATCCGATAGCCCAGCCCGTGAAGCTGCATGGCGACTTTGGAGTCGATCCGATTCCACGGGGGCACAAACATCGGACGCAAGTTGTCACCGAACAAACCTCGCAGCCGGGACAATCCAGCCTCGGCATCTGCAACTACCGCTTCAAGGGGCCGGTGCAGGCGAAATTCGGCTTTCTTCTCGTCTGCAGGCGCGTGGTTCTGATGCGCCCAGCCATGCACAACCGGGATCAAAACAGACTGATCTGACACATACTCTGCAAGTACCGTCTGCGCCTCACGCGGGATTACCGCCAGATGGACTGGCAGGCCGAGCTCGTCTGACATGGCCGATAGCTTTTCTATCTGTGGTGTCACTGCAACTGCATCGTCATCACGCCACCACAAGGGCAGGGTCAATCCTGCATCCTGCCAGCGCCGCAACTCTGACTGCAAGGGGCGCCAATCAGGCCTCATCGGCTGGCCTCGTACAAGCTCACTGCAATATCCACTGACCGGCGCGCGCCATCAAACCCTTCGGTCATCGGGGGGCGTTCAACACTCGAAATGACATGCTCCAGCGCATTGGCCAGCGAGCCGGCGGTCAGGTCAGAACTGTTAAGCACCTCGATCCCGTTCAACTGCGAAAGAGATCGCGCGCGCAAAGATTGCTCAACCTCTTTGCCATCATCGAAGGGGATCAGAACCGCCGGGGTACCGCTTTGCAGCAGGTCCATGGCGGTGTTGTAACCGCACATGCTGACCGAGGCGGCGGCAAGCGGCAGCATTTGGCGAAAATCAGGGCGGACGGTTTCAAGAAGAACCGATGAACCCTCGGCCATTTGCGAAAGCTCGGCGATCCGCGCATTGGCATCCTGCCCGCCCACCAACAGGCGCCAGTGCCTGTTGGGCATCTTTCGGGCGGCCTCGATGGCCGCTTGAAAGATCGGCTGGCCGACCGACCCGCCACCCGCGCTGACCAATATCTCGCCCTGGCCTATGCCATCCGGATGACTTGGCGCAGCACTTGGGGCCACGAAACCGGTGTAATGCAGGCGCGATGCCAGTTGATCCGAGACAGGCCAACTGACTTCAAGTTCGGTGATCTTGGGGTCGGAATGGACCAGAACGCCGTCGTAAAACTCTGCGATAACCTCATCCGTTTGGGTTACCTTTGCGGGCTTCGATGGCGGCGCAAGAATGTCACGGATCGAACCAAGGATGACGGGTGGCCGAGGTAGGTCTCGTGCGGCTTTCAATGCAGATTTGAACTCCGCGGCCAAAGAGCGCCGCCCGAACGGATAAAGCTCGGTGATCAGAACCTGCGGCCCGAAGCTGCTTACCGCCTGCGTCAGGGCGTTTGTGCGCGCAGCGAAGTAGGCCAAGTCGGCCACAGCGCCATTCTGATCAAGCAGGCGGGTGAAATCGGTGCCATCAGACCGCAGCGGCGGTAAATTCAGTAATGATAATCCACGTGTGCCAAGCTGAGGCGCAGGCATGCCACCCGAGACCACAAACACCTCGTGGTCCTGTTCGGCGAACGCGCGCCCCAATGTAAGGGCCCGGCTAAGGTGTCCGGTCCCTAACAGATGGGTAACAACGATCATCACCTTCATGGTCAAACCTCACGCGCAATCAATCGAACGGGTTCGGGTTCAGGCCGCATTTCGTCCAAGTCTACGATAAACAGTCTGTTGCGCTTGATCTTGAACGGCGCAGGGCCGGCAAAATTCCAGCCCCACGCCTTGGCCAAGATCACCCTCATGATGCCGATATGGCAGACCGCGAGATTGTCGCCGTCCAAGCCCGCCAGCCACGGCGCGATACGCGCCCATAATTCGGCTGGGCTTTCGCCGCCCGGAGGCCGATAATCCCAGCCCCAGTCTTCGATGTGGCGGTAACCGCTATCGGGTGTCTCGATCAGCTCAGCACCGCGCTGTCCCTCCCATTCGCCCCAATTCATCTCGGTCAGGGCCTGAGATGTTTTGGGCGCTTTACCCGATACCAACTGCGCTGTTTCAGACGCGCGGCTTAGCGGGCTGGACCAGATTGATGCCGCGTTCCATGGCGACGGCAGGCAATACCTCGCAAGTTCAGCCCGAGCGTCGGCATCCAACGGAATGTCGCTGCGCCCCTGAATGCGACCCGCGCGATTCCAATCCGTGTGTCCATGGCGCAGAAGGGCGAGACGGGTCATCAACTTTTCTCCAACAAGGGGCGCACAGTGGTCCAGAACCGCACGGTGGCGGATGGCATCAGATGGCGGTGCGCGACATACGCGCGGGCGCGATTGCCCTCAGACTGGCTCAGGTCGGGATGGTCCAGAAACCTCTGTATACGCGCGGCCAACCCTTTGGCACCCGATCCGGTATCGGGATGATCGGAAGGTATCAGCACATCACGAACACCGGGGCGATCTTGTGCTGCGACGGGAACGCCGCAGGCCTGGGCTTCAAGATAGACCATTCCATAGGCTTCGTTGACCCCAGGCCAAACGAACAAGGACGCTTGGCTGTACCGGGCCCGCAACGCGTCCCGATCCAGTTGTCCGAGAAACCGGACACGAGGTCTGAACCGCGCCATCAGCGCCTCGACTTCCAATCGGGCCGGGCCATCGCCTACCACGTCCAACGCCCAATCCCCTGTCAGATGTTCCAACGTGTTGGCCAGAATGGCGTACGAGGCCAGCTTGTCCCCCGGCCGCATCATGCCCACGGTCAGCATCGGCCCATCACGGGTCGAAACAGGGGGTAACTCCGTGATGGGAAGAAACGGAGGCAGCTCGACGAGCGCCTGCGTACCGAACCTTTCCCGTTCTAACGTGATCAAATCGTTGGCAGTGTGGTAAAAAATCACCTGCGCAGAATCGCACGCGTCGTGCGCCGCTTGCGCAAAATCAGCCCATGGGCCTGCAAGCCGGCTGTTGGCGCGGGTACTTTCCAGCTGCACATACGGGATGTCTCTTGCGCGGCTCACGGCCGGGCCGAGCAGGTCGGGGGCCTTGTAGTAGTTGTGATAAGTCACCCACAGGTTCGTGTCAGAGGGCAGTTCCTCAGCCAGTCGTGCAGCCTCGGCAGTTGCCTTGCGGCGGAATTCGTCCTGAAGCGCGCGGTCGCCTGCTTTGTCGTAAATCCGCAAATGCGAGGCCAAGTCGACAATGTCTCCCTCAGCGCCGAGGGCCTGCATCAGGTTGCGGGCCATTTCGCGATCACCCGAGGGCTTGGGACTGTCGGGGGACTTCATCGGTGCATAGAAAGCCACCCGCGACATCAGGGTCCGTCCGCGCACAAGGCGCTGAGCCGCTCGGACAAGCGACGTATGCCCGGGTCCATCCGGAAGTCGGCGATCAACCGGTCATACGCGGCCTCAGCCATCTCGGCCGTTCTGGTCGGGTTCCTGGCGAGATCCGCAATAGCCGAGGCAAGAGAGGTCGGGTCATCTGCTGACAACTGACCGTGAACACCGGAATCAATGAACTCCGGGATGGCTGACACCGGCGTTGACAGGATCGGGAGGCGCTGGGACGCGGCTTCCATCAAAACATTGGGTAAACCATCGCGGTCGCCGTCGGCAGCAATTCTGCTGGGCAGGACAAACAGATCAGAGCGGCGCATCTCGGCAATGACTTCCGGTTGATCGCAAGCCCCCATCCACGTGATCCGATCGGAAATCTCTGCGGCATCGGCTTGTGCGCTCAACTCATCGCCCAGATTTCCGCCGCCGATATGGGTCCAATGCCAATTCAGCGATCTGGGGAGTAGCGCGAAAGCTTGGAGAAGCCGGTCAAAGCCCTTCTTTTCGACAAGACGCCCGACCGACAGCATGTGAAAGGGTGCATCCTCTGCACGCGAACACTGCTGGGGAGGTGCAGGAAACCGCGACAGGTCCAGCCCATGATAGATCAGTTCTACCCGCGCAGGATCATCAGCCAGTTCGCGCAGATGTGCGGCACCAATGGCAGTACAGGTTGCCCCGAAGATGGCGCCGTGAGAGGCCAGTTGCAGCTTTTCCCGCTTTTCCCAGTCTGGTGAGGTCCAGATATCTTTGGCATGCGCCGAAAAACTCCAGGGCAGGCTGCGCATGATAGACGCATAGCGGGCGACCGAAGACGGAGTGTGCATGAAATGCGCATACAGCGCCCGCGTTTGATCGGGCAGCTCAGCGGCCAATACGCAGGCCTGACCAAACCGGCGAATTCGGTTGTGAGTCGGGTCTCGGCGAAGGTCTTGCCGCCAGACCTGGTAAGCTTGCGCGTATCCGGGCAGACGAGCTGCAATGTCTCGCGCAGTCGCCAGCCGCTCAGGCTCTTCATAAAGGTATTCCGGCAGGTAATGCACCTGCCCCTTGAGGCGATCGTGCAGAGGATGGCGCTTGGTATCGGTCGGGTGGCGCAACGACCAGATATCGAAGCTGTGCCCTGCCTCCTGCAAGGCCACCAATTCTTGCGCGATGAACGTCTCGGACAGGCGCGGCCAGCCTTTGACCAGCACCGCCAGCTTGGGGGGTTCGCGCGTCATCCGGTGGCGCGCTCTTGTTCCGCGCCTAGCAGCGCGTTTATGCGATGAGTGACGTAGCTTAGCCCGTCCAACAACCCTGCGCGAATGGCCTGCGAAGGCAGCGGCTGATGGGGCAAGGCGCGGATCGCGCGGATCATTGCATCCGCTGTCAGACCGTCACGGTTTTCATCCAGCATGCGTACCAGACCCAGATCCTCGGCGCGCGAGGCACGAATCCATTGCTCCAGCCGCGGCGTCGTGCGCGGAACAATGACGGCGCGTTTGTCGAAGGACAAAACCTCGCAGAAGGTATTGTACCCGCCCATGCAGACCACACCGGCAGCGCCCGCGAACAGCGTTTCGATCTGCGATTCAAAGCCAACGGCGGTCACACGGCCATTTAGGGCGGCGACACGGGTTTCAAAATCTTCGCGTAGTTCGCCTGACAGGAAGGGCCCATAGACCAGCACAGCGCGGGGTGACAGATCCGGGTCTTTTTCATATGCGGACAGCACCAAATTGACCATCGCCTTGCCATCGCCGCCACCACCAGGGGTGATCAGGATATACGGTTGTTCTGGTGGCTCACCAACCGGCCCAAGATCGCGACGTAGATACCCTGTCCAATGAATGCGCTGTTGCGTCGCCGGGCTGAGGGGAAGGCCTTGTGTAGGATCGTAGACCGATCGCAACCCATATACCCAGATCTCATCATAGAATCGTTCAGTCGCCGAGATCGCGTCCTTACGCTCCCATTCGGCGGCCAGTACTTCGGGCTCATCCAGAACGTCGCGCAGGCCCAGAACCAATTTGGTTGAGCAGGAGTTTTCAAGATACTCAAGCGTCGGCAGCAGCTCACCGCGAAAACCGGTAGGCTCTTTGTCGACGATCAGCACATCGGGGTCGAACTGTTCGACAGATGTCTGGATCAGGCTTGCGCGCAACTCGGTCACATCATCGATGCCCATGCCGATGGTCTGCGAAGCATACGAGCCGTCGGCGCGTTTGGTGACTCCGGGTAGGCGGACATGGTCAACCCGACGCGGAAAAGTAAACCGTCCGGCAATGGGTGAACCGGTCAATATGAGGGCCGAAGCGCGTTGATCGGCTTGTGTTATGGCCGCAGCCAGCGCGCGTGACCGGCGCAGGTGACCCAGGCCGAACGTGTCGTGACTATATAGCAGGATGCGCGGTGCGCGGCCGTGATTTTCGTTTTTGATCCCTAGGCTCATGCCTTCGCCTGTTTCGGTTCCAGTGCAACTCCGCGCGTCTGCACCTGATTATCGTAATTCTGCCAGACCTTCTTGCCAAAGGCACAGATTCCGCCGTCCAAATGCGCCAAACATTGCGAATTGGCAACAGCATAATGCCACCGCCGGCAACAGGCGCACCTTGCGATATGCAGGCCGATGGTTCTTCATGCACAAGCCAATTCGGAGGCTGGACGCCTCAGGCGGTCATATTCAATTTTTGTTGTCTTGGAAACACTTTATCCCATCCATTGCGTCAGGAACACGGGCTCTCACGTTGTTGACACCGCGTGTGCGGATGATTTGAACAGCCTTCTGAGGTTCTATAGTCTTGGACGCAGCTACGAATTGGATGCGATATACGATGAAAACGAATGTTCTGGCCGGGCTGATTTTGGTGATTTGGGCGGCAATGCTGGCCAGTGCAACCGACGCGGTTGCGCAAACTTCGCTTATTCCAGGATACCCAATAGGATCAAGCGAGGAAACCGGTTCTTCAAGCTCTGCCGCTGACAGCGATCTGGCGGCGGCCATTCGATCCGCTTCCGAGGCGGGCGCAAGCGTAATCGTAATCGACAGCGCCGGGCAGGTTGTATCGGCAGCGGGCAATAGCGCCGACGCGACGCCAGAGGCAGATAGCATTGATCACATGGCTGAGGGTTCTCAGCTGATGAAGGCGCAAGAGCGGTTCTCAAAGTTCCGGGATTCCGTACGCTCGCGGATGGAGGCGCTGCCCTATTCGGTCTTTGAGGTCCAATACATCCTCAGACAGACCAGTCCGGACGGGCGGATTCAGACCTATGTCGAGGTGTTGGTCCTGAACGTGTTGTTCCTTTTGCTGGGGCGTTGGTTGTCGATCGAAATCTACGGCAAGCGCATCGCGAAGCGTTTGGTGGTTGCGCGCATCAAGGAAAACCCGGTTGGCTATCGTGAAAAGATGCCTTTCCTTGTGTATCGTTTCGTGATGGGCATTGGCGGAACGATCTTTGCCATGCTCATGGCGCTGATCGTTGGCTATCTGTTCTTTGGTGAAGCGGAAGACATATCAATCCAGTTTACTGTTACGGCAATCTTTACCGCATTCTTCCTCTCTCGCACCGTCTCGGACTTGTGGCGGATGGTTCTGTCGCCTTACCTCAGCCAGTATCGCCTGCCGCCTTTTTCAGACCGGGACGCCAAGCGCCTGTATGTTTGGGCGTCAGCACTGGCGACCTATGACATCTCGGTTGTTCTGTTCTCGACATGGGTCGCGGATTTTGGGCTGAACTATAACGTCTATGCCATGGTCTATGGTAGCCTGACGCTGATCGGGGCGCTGGGCAACATACTGATGATCCTGTTCAATGCACGCGCGATCTCGAACGCTATTCGTGGCGGGCGTGCTCCGGATCAGGTGTCTTGGATACTGAAGTTCATCTCTTTCGCCTGGGCGCCGGTTCTGGTGCTTTATATGGTGTTCAGCTGGTTCAAACTGGCCGTTGATCTGGTGCTCGAGGTTCAGGATTCGATCCCGATCGTGGCCAGCAGCTATGCCATCTTTATGTCCGTCGTCGTGGCCTACGGCGCGATGAACTATCTGCTTGAAAGGTATTTTGATCGCAATCGCAGAATTGAGGTGATGAATGCCGACGCAGAAGCGGCTGAGCAGATCGAGGATGAGCTGGTGGCTGATACGCCGCAGGCCGAAAAGCGCAAACACGCCATTCTGACGTACGAAGACCTTGCCCGTCGTGTGGCAGGCATTCTGGCCTTTGTGGTGGGGCTCTATGCGCTGGTAGTGATATGGAACCCGCAGGCCAATTGGTCGGATGACTTGCCTATCGAGCGGGCGCTGGATGTGATGGTGATCCTGTTTATGGGTTACATTCTGTTTCACTTCTTCCGCGTCTGGATAGATAGCAAGATCGCGGAAGAGACGGATGACGGCGGTGCTGAAGCCGAGCTGGGCGACGAAGGAGGCGAAGGCGGGCAGAGCCGTCTTGCAACTTTGTTGCCTCTGTTCCGCGGGGCCATTCTGGCTGTGGTCGTTGTGACCATCGCGCTGATTGTATTGATGGAACTGGGGATCAATGTCAGCCCGCTGTTTGCCGGTGCAGGTGTTGTGGGTCTGGCCGTTGGTTTCGGGTCGCAAACCTTGGTCCGCGACATCTTCTCGGGTGCGTTCTTCCTGATGGATGATGCTTTCCGAAAGGGTGAATACATCGACATTGGTGATGTGAAAGGGACGGTCGAAAAGATATCGGTCCGGTCCTTCCAACTGCGCCACCACCTTGGTGCGCTCAACACGATCCCATTTGGAGAGATCAAGGTTCTGACAAACTATTCCCGCGACTGGGTAATCATGAAGCTGCCGTTGCGGGTGACCTATGACACCGATGTCGAAAAGGTGCGGAAGCTGATCAAGAAGCTGGGTCAGGAGCTGCTGAGCGATCCGGTGATTGGTGATAACTTCATTCAGCCGCTGAAATCGCAGGGTGTGATCGAGATGCAGGATTCGGCGATGATTATCCGGGTCAAGTTCATGACCAAACCGGGTGATCAGTGGCTGGTGCGCAAGAAAGTCTATCAGGATATTCGTGAGCTGTTTGCCCGTGAAGGCATCCGGTTTGCGCATCGGGAAGTCACCGTGCGACTGGCGGATGACAAAGAGGCCGAGGACCTGACTCCCAAACAACGCGAGGCTGTCACAGGGGCCGTTCAGGCCGCGATTGACGAAGACTATCTGGACGATATCGGCCCCGGCGGTGGCGATGATCGCTAGGAGGGCTCCCGCCCCTTTGGTTTGCGTCTCTGGCGAGACGTCAACCAAAGCGTTGGGCCGGGCCGCGCGTCCCGCGCGGCGGCAGCTTTAAGCGGTAAGTGACGGCCAAGTGGGCTGCGAAGTTCCCAGTTTGGACGCAGGCAAAGCCCAGTGCATCTTTGCGGATCCAACGGTTAGCGCCGGCTTCAATCGATAGCCGGGCCCCCACCCGGAAGGTTCGAGCGCATCCGCATAATCGACAGGCAGCGACTCGGTAATTTCGTCACCGGGCTCGCTCTTGGCGAGGGTGGCCAGCAATTCGGCGGTGCGCGCCAGCGAGAGCCGGGCATCCATGACGGCCTGACCGGATGCGGCTTCGGCGAGCGCCGAGAGCAGGGCGGCTGCCATCAAGTAGCCAGTTGCGTGATCCAGTGCCTGAACAGGCAACGGAGTTGGCTTGTCGGCCCCCGCCCAACCCATCCCTGCATGTGCGATTCCGGAACTCATCTGTACAAGGCTGTCAAAACCGCGGCGCGCTGCCCAAGGTCCTTGCCAGCCATAGGCGTCTAGCGTGACTTCAACCCTGTTGGGGGCGAGCTGATCCCGCGTGTTTTTACCCAGACCGAGTGCGTCCAAAGCGCCGGGCCGATACCCGTGGACAAGTATGTCCGCTTGGGCCAGCAGCTCTTGCAGTTTTGCTTTTCCATCGGGTGATTTCAGGTTCAGATAGGCGCAGTGCTTGCCGAGAGAAATGTCAGGAATGACGCCAGGTTCATCCCAGCCGGGTGGATCGATCCTCAGGACCTCGGCGCCAAAACCCGCAAGTGTTCGTGTCGAGACTGGCCCGGCCAGAATGCGGGTCAGATCGAGCACACGCAGCCCAGAAAGAGGTCGCGCGGCAGTCGCCTGAGGCCGATCACGTAGTTGAATATTGCGTGGCCCCTGCCATCCGATCAACGGCTCGCGGGCCAATATGCGTCCTTGCGGATGGTCATGCCACTCAGAGCGGCTGCGCATTGCGGCAGCGACGCCGCCCTCGGCGACAATCGCGGCTTCCAGTTCAGAGATGCTCCAATCCCGAACTGCGCGCGATACCAGCGCACGGTCCGGCGCGACTTGCAAAACGTTCAGGGCGGCGGCGCGATGACTGGGCAGGTTGGTGTGCAGCCTGATCCACCCATCAGAGGCCTGATAGTCGCCAGCAATCGCGTCCCAAAGGCTGGGCATATCCCACCCTTCGGGTTTGAAGGAAAAGCCGTACCACAAGGAGGCCAGTCGATGATCGACGGTCACCTCCGGAGGTGTAGGCGCCAGGTTCAAGGCTGTCACAAGGCGCGACAGCTCCTGCCCGACTGCCGCAAAACTGGCCGTCGCCAGTTCCGAGACCGCAAAGGCGCTGGGCCGCGCACCCGCCCCATTGACCCTGTAGGTGTCAGTTGAGGGGAGGGCGGACAGCAAGCTCATTGCTGATAGGGATCAAGGCTGTCGCGCAACCCGTCGCCAAGGAAGTTGAAGGCCAGCACGACGACGATGATTGGCAGCATCGGGATCGCGGTCCATGGATAGATTTCGATTGAGGCGAGGTTCTGCGCATCGTTCAGCATCACGCCCCAACTGACCGCCGGGGCCCGCAGTCCAAGGCCAAGGAAGCTGAGGGCGGTTTCGCCCAGGATCATCGCAGGGATTGAAAGCGTGGCCGAGGCAATCAAATGCGACATGAAATTGGGTAGCAGGTGCTTCCGGATCACACGACCCGAACTTGCGCCCATCATCTCGGCCGCGCGTACGTATTCCTCTTCTCTGAGAGACAGGAATTTTGCGCGGACAGATCGGGCAAGGCCTGGCCAATCGAGAATACCGAGGATGATCGAGATGATGAAGAATACCGCGACCGGGCTCCAATTTGATGGCACCGCGGCGGATAAGGCCAGCCAGAGGGGAAGTTCCGGCAGCGAGCGCAGGATTTCGATCACACGGTTGATGGTCCAGTCGATGCGCCCTCCGAAATACCCGGCCATTGATCCGAACAGGATGCCGAGGAAGAAGGATACCGAAATGCCGATCAGGCCCACTGTCAGCGACAGTTGCGCGCCATATAGGATGCGGCTGAATACATCGCGGCCCAGACGGTCCGAGCCCCACAGAAACAGCGTGGCCCCTTCGGGTGCGCAAAACAGGTGCGTATCGGATTTGATCAAGCCTGCGAGTTTGTATTCTGACCCTTCGCAGAAGAACTGGATTGGGCGCGGGTCTTCCGTGTCAGCGACGAATTTCCACTGGAAAGTTTCAAGGTCTGCCTCTGCAACTATTGGATAAACGTAGGGGCCGATGAACTTCCCCTCATGAAACCAGTTGACCGACTGGGGTGGAGCATACAGGTGCTCTCCGTTCCGGTCATTGGGGCCGTAGGGGGCAATAAAGCCCGCAAAAGGCAGCATCAAGTAACAGAGCAGCAAGAAGAGGCCAGAAATCAGACCCAGCTTGTGGGTCCTGAACTTGCGCCAGACCAGCACCCAATTAGGGGCATCGAGATCTGCGCGCTCAAGCTGCTGAATAGAGGCCTGCGGGTCAAATGGTGCGTCGTCGACATAGCGACCATCGGGTTTGTCGGTCATGCTTCGCGCCCCTCATAACGAATGCGCGGATCAAGCATGACCAGCAGGATATCGGAAATCATGGTGCCGATCAGCGTCAGCAGAGCCACGAACATAAGAATGAAGGCCGACAGGAACTGGTCCTGCGTTTTCAAGGCAGTCAGCAGGGTCGGGCCGATTGTTTGCAGACCCAGAACCACCGAGACCAAAACCGACCCGGAAACCATCGAGGGCAGCAGGTTTCCAATGTCGGCGACAAACGGGTTGAAGGCCACGCGCAATGGGTATTTCGTCAGCATCCGCGATGGGGACATGCCCTTGGCGATTGCTGTTTCGACATAAGGTTTCCCTAGTTCATCCAGCATATTGGCGCGCAGGCGCTGCATCATGGCCGAAGCACCCGAGGTTCCGATGACGAAGGTCGGAACGATCAGGTGGACAAGGATGGATTTCAACTTGTCCCAACTCATCGGTTGTCCCTCAAAGGAAGGGTCCATCAGTCCGCCGATGGGCAGGTTGAAATAGCGATGGCCATAGTAGAACAGGATCAGCGCCAACAGGAAGTTCGGGGTCGCAAGACCCAGATAGCCTACAAAGGCCGAGGTATAGTCAATCCACGTCCGTGATCTGGCCGCAGCGATGACCCCCAATGGCAGAGCAACGGCATAGACGAATAGAATGGCGGCCAGATTGACCACAACCGTCAACCACAGCGTATCGCCCACGATCTCGCGCACGGGGCGGTCGAATTCGAAGGACCAGCCATAATTGCCCTGTAACAGGCCCTCGAACCCATGCGGTCCGGGCCAGAAGCCCATCCAGATCAGGTACTGCTCGGGCAACGACCGGTCCAATGAGTATTCCTTGCGCAGAAACTCGGCCTTGGCGACACCGGCGGACTGTCCTGAAGCCTGCAGTTCGGCGATCTGGTTGCTGAGATAGTCGCCGGGGGGCAGGTTGATGATCACGAAAATCAGAACCGACACCACCAGCAATGTCAGCAGCATCGTGAAAAAGCGATACACCGCGTAGCGCAGCATGACCATTTAGCTGCTCCTGAATTAGTCGGCGAAGAAGAACTCGTCGGGACGGTGAATGCCGAAATGTGCGCCGGGTTCCCATGCCCACATGGCCTGCTCAGGCACATTGCGCAGGCGGTTCGACACGACAATAGGCTGCGGTGCGCCGTTCAGGATACCGATCGCATAAAGCTGGTCGGCGTGAATTTTCAGCATCTCAGACCAGACTGCGCCGCGTTCTTCATCCGTGGAGGCGATTTCCCAATCGTGGGCAAGCTTCATGAGAAGTTCGGCCTCGGGCATGTCTGGTGGTTCGCCCGACCCTCCATTTGTCTGATAGTATTGGCCCCATTTAGGCCATGCCAGAAAGACCTGATCGGTCGGGGCGAGATAGGCCGGCGATGTGTGGCTTTGCGGAATGCCGTCATCCCAGCCGAACCAGACCGACGCCATTGTATTGCCCGAGAAGACCCGGTTGCGCAGAATGTCTCGATCCAATGGTCGCATGACCAGTTCGACTCCGATCTCACGCCAGGTATCCGTGACGATCTGCAGGGCGTTTTCAACCTCTTGCCGCTCACCTGCGGTTTCGATGATCAGCTCCATCGGACGCCCGTCGGGCAACAGTCGGATACCATCTTTGTCACGCTCGGTCAGCCCAGCCTCATCAAGCAGAGCATTCGCCTTGTCGACGTCATACTGTGCCCAAGCCTGCGCATTCGCTTCGTCGTAGAAGGGCGATGCGGGCAGAACCGACATCGCGCCGGGTTGGGCCAGCTTGAAATAGAGCGCCTGATTGATCGTCTTGCGATCAATGGCGAGCGACAGTGCCCTGCGTACACGTACATCGCGCAGAACCTCGCGCCACGCATCGTCAGTGTAGTTCAAATTGGGATAAATCGCGATCTGCGACGCGACGCCTGTTTTCCACAAAAGCGTCTTGTATCCACCTTCAGCCTCGCCCTTTTTCAAGATCGAGGCATCGCGGAATGCCAATCCGCGACCTTGCAAGTCAGTTTCACCCGCATTTGCTTTGGCCGCAACCAAACCCGGTGCGACGATTTCCATTTCGACTACGTCGATATAGGGCAGCTGAACCCCATTTGAATCCACCCGATGGTAATACGGGTTACGGACAAAGTTGTGCCGGATTTTCTTGCCCGAACTTGCGTTGAGCCATGGCTGCAACGTCGGCAGTTCATGATTGTCGTACTTATATAGATTGTCCAACTTGTTATGCAGCGCCGCCCAGCTTTTTACCCGCGCATCTTCGACCTTGAATGCCAGTTCTTCGGGGTCTGCAAACTTCTCGTGATACTGCTTAAGGAACTCAGACGGTCGATAGATAAAGGGCGGCCGCGCCTGAGCAAGTGATTGCAGGAAATTCGGGTTGGGGTCATCCCATTCGAATACAACCGTTGTTTCGTCGGGGAAGGTGACGGTGGGTGTTTTGCCTTCAACCAGCAGGAAATCTGGTGGGCCTGAGGGGCTGAGCAATTCGTTGTTGGCCACATCCTCCCACCAGTACCGGAAGTCTTCGGATGTGAACGCGGATCCGTTCGACCATTTGTGGCCGGGTCGCAGGTTTAAAGTAAATTTGCGATTGTCTTCATTTTCGAATGAAGCCAGCAAATCCGGGACGATGTTGTAATCCTGATCGAAGCCCACAAGCCTTGCGTAGCCATAGACCACCATTTGCCGAATGTCTTTGGACCGGGTGACCATCGTGCGCAGTGTACCGCCGGGTACACCGAATTCGCGACCTTTGGCGGCTAAGTCCACGATCAGCGGATCTTGCGGAATACGTTCAGCAACCGGTGGCAGGTCGCCGCTTTCAACCTCGGTTTGCCAGAACGCGTTTTCCTGAAGATTAGACGGAATTTCTGCCGCAGCGGGCAGCATTCCTGCGAAGGCCAGCGTCGCGGCCAAAATCAATCGGTGAGTGGTCTTAAACATGGCAACGTACCTTATGGCCGGGCTCCAACTCTATCAAAGAAGGTATCACGGAGTCGGAAAATCGAAAGGCGTCATCCCAACTGTCGGGTGAACCGGCACCAAGCGCAACCAGTTTCAGATCAATCGGGCGATTGATATCCGGTTCGGGCTGGGCGGCAATCAGTGCCTTGGTATAGGGATGACGTGGATTGTAGAACAGGGTTTCGGGTGGGGCTTGTTCCACCACAAGACCCCGGCGCATGACGGCGACTTCGTCGGCAATGCGCGCGACGACGGCCAGATCATGTGAGATGAACAGGTATGACAGGTTCAGACTGTCCTGCAGTTCTTCGAGCAGGGTCAAAATTTGCTCTTGAACGGATACATCCAGTGCCGAGGTTGGCTCGTCACAAACAATCAACGCCGGGTCCAGCATCATCGCGCGGGCGATAGACAGGCGCTGTCGTTGTCCACCAGAAAACGCATGCGGATAGCGTTTGAGCATATCGGCATTCAGCCCGACCCGCTGCAACATCGCGGCCGCTTTGTCGCGCTGCTCTGCCACGGTGCCGAGGCGGTGTATCTCCAACGGCTCGGTCATGGCATCCTGAATGCGCATACGGGGGCTAAGAGAGCTATAGGGATCCTGAAACACCATTTGCGCCTTGCGCTGAAACGCGGTGCGTTCGGTCCGTGTCATACTGTGAACCGTTATCGGTTCGGAATCCCTTGTTGTTCTGAACAGAACTTCGCCGCCCGGGTCGGGCAGTTCAGCGCCCAGAGCGATTCTGGCGGCGGTTGTCTTGCCAGACCCGCTTTCGCCAACGATTGCAAGCGTCTTGCCGCGCGCCAGCTTCATATCTACGCCCCGGCAGGCATGGATCAGTTTGTCGGCTTTCCAACCTTTGCTCGATCGCATCGTGTAGGTCTTTGAGACCCCGGTCATCTGCAGAATTAGGTCCTCGTCGGGCATCGGTATGCCGACGGCATCCTGATCGGGTATCTCAGGCGCAGCGTCGAACAGCTGCTGCGTATAGGGGTGCGCCGGATCATTCAGAATTGGTGCTGCCGGGCCAGCTTCCATCACGCGGCCTTTGTGCATGACGACCACCCGCTCGGCCATGTTAGCAACTACACCCAGGTCATGGGTGACAAGGATCAGCGCCATACCGGTTTCGCGCTGCAGCTCTTTGATCAGCCCAAGAACCTGCGCTTGGGTGGTAACATCCAGCGCTGTTGTCGGCTCGTCCGCGATGAGCAATTCAGGCTTGGACACCATGGCCATGGCAATCATGGCGCGCTGGCGCATGCCGCCAGACAGCTCGAACGGATAGCTGTCGTAGGCGCGGGCAGGGTCGGGGAAACCAACCCTCTCAAACTGGGTCAGAACTTCTTTGCGGGCCTGTGCATCGGATGCGCCGCGATGCAACCAAAGAACTTCGCTGACCTGATTTCCGATTTTGTGAAGCGGTGACAGAGATCGCATCGGTTCCTGAAAAATCATAGAAACCCGATTGCCGCGAATACCACGCATCTGTCTTTCACTCAGCTCGATCAGATTAGCGGTGCCTTTGGAATCGTTCAGCGTGATCGTTCCGCTACGGATCTGGGCGGTACGCGGCAGAATACGCAGTGCAGCGCGACAGGAAATCGTTTTGCCCGAACCGGATTCTCCAACCAATGCAAGTGTCTGCCCGGGTTCGACCTCGAAGCTGACATCTTGGACAACGGATGGACCCGTGCCAAAGCCGATGCTGAGATCCCGAACGGACAACAACGCACTCATGCGGGTTTTCCACCCGTCTGGCCGCTAGAAAACATCGGCTTTGTGAACTCCCTGTCTTTTTTGAGCAGTTTCGCGCGGTTGGGGCGGCGTAGTCAAACACCTTCTTCACCCGAATTGTCGCGGAATCGTGAAACTCGGGCCGTATGGCTACACAAAGTCTTGAGTTTTTGCCATCAAAGGCGCAATCGCCCCCCGACTGGTGTCGAATGATTTTGAAAGAGGTGCCCCGTGTCCGAGCAACAAAGCCGATTGGATCTGTTCATTGACCGAATGGTCTCGCAACGTGCTTGTCTGGACTTTGCCATCGCGCAGACCACGGGGCAGCCCGGTCCGGTTTTTGAGCTGGGATTGGGAAATGGGCGCACATATCACCACATGGTTAAGCACATTCAGGACCGTCCTGTTTATGTTTTTGAACGGGCCGTTGCGTCTCATCCCGATTCGACACCGCCCGATGATCTGGTGATTCTCGGTGATGTGCGCGAAACATTGCCTGCTTCGGTTACGCGATTTGGCGCGTCAGCCAGTCTGATCCATGCCGATCTTGGGGGACACAACCGGCAAAAGAATGATGCTTTTGCCCGCCTCGTCTCACCTTTGATCGAACCGCTTCTGGCGCGGGATGGACTGATGGTTTCCAGCGATCGTATGTATTTCGAAACACTGACCGAAGTGCCGCTGCCTGCAGGCGCGGTGGAGGGACGTTGTTTCATCTACCGGCGTTGATCTGCCGTAGGGTCACTGTGTGATCCGACTCGCGCTGTAGTACCGGGCCGGTCTAACGTCTGAGGCGTGAAGCTTTGGAGGGGACCGTCAAAAATGCTGTTCTACGATTGTTCAACCGCGCCAAGCCCGCGCCGTGCCCGGATGTTTATTGCGGAAAAGGGGCTGGAGATTGAAACCCGCCATATCTCAATCGCCAAGGGTGAACAGTTTAGTGATGCCTTCCGGACCGTGAACCCCGGTGCAACGATTCCTGTGCTTGTTACGGATGAAGGTACCACGCTCACAGAAAATCTTGGCATCGCCGCCTATCTCGAGGCGCGCTTTCCGGAACCTGCCTTGATGGGGCAAACGCCGGATGAAAAAGGCGAAATTCAGATGTGGAATGCCATCGCCGAACAACAATGTGGCGCACCAATCGCGGAAACTTTGCGAAACACCCATCCTTCGTTCAAAGACCGCGCGATCACCGGGCCTGCAAACCACGCGCAAATCCCTGAACTAGCGCAGCGGGGGGCTGAGCGGGTGCGTGCCTTCTTCGATTTTCTTGAGGCCCGTCTGCAAGTGAGCGGTTTCGTTGCGGGTGAAATGTTTTCACTGGCCGATATCACCACATTTGTGTTTGTCGATTTCGCACGTGTCATCAAGATGCGTATCCCAGAAGAGAACACGGCTACACGCGCCTGGTTTGATGCCGTTCAGACACGCCCGAGCGCCCGGCTTTAAGCTGATCCGGGTGCTGTCCCTCGAACTGTACAGAAATGTCTAGACAGAGGTGAACAGTGCCTCTAGCGTCCTTTGCGAGTCATGCAGGGGAGCGCAGGATGAAATCTCAGTATCGTGTCGTAGTCATCGGTGGCGGCGTTGTCGGCGCCTCGGTTCTGTACCATCTCGCCAAGTTTGGCTGGTCAGATGTGGTCATGCTGGAGAGGCGGCGTTTGGCCTCGGGGTCTTCGTGGCACGCGGCGGGAGGCATCCATGCGCTGAACGCAGATCCGAACATGGCGTCGCTGCAGGCCTATACGATTGATCTACTCAGCGAGATCGAAAAAGAGTCGGGCCAGAATATCGGCCTGCACATGACCGGTGGACTGACGCTGGCGGGCACACCCGAACGGTGGGAGTGGCTGCAGGCCAACTACCGCATTTTCCAGTCTATCGGCATCGACGACTGTGAGCTTTTGTCGCCAGAGGAGGCGCAGAAACGCTGCCCGATCATGTCCACCGACGGCGTGCTGGGCGCGATGTGGGCGGATCGCGAAGGTTACATCGATACAACCGGTACGGTTCAGGCTTATGCAACAGCGGCCAAGAAACGCGGCGCGGAATACTACGAAGAAACCAAGGTCGAAAGCCTGACGCAGACTGCGGATGGTTGGGAAGTTGTGACCGACAAAGGCACTATCACTTGTGAACATGTGGTCAACGCAGCTGGCCTCTGGGCCAAACAGGTGGGGCGGATGGCCGGAGTGGAGCTGCCGGTTTCGCCGCTGAAACACCATTATCTGATCACTGACACGGTGCCAGAGGTGGCTGAGACAGATTTCGAGATGCCGATGACCGTGGATCTCGAAGGTTTCACCTATATGCGGCAGGACCAGAAGGGCGTTTTGGTTGGTATTTACGAGGTCGATCACGAGCACTGGGCCATGGACGGCGCGCCATGGAACTATGGCGAAGAGCTGTTTCAGGAACAGCTGGACCGGATCGAGAACGAGCTGACGCTGGGCTTTGAACGGTACCCGTCGATCCAGAATGTTGGCATCAAAACATGGGTGAACGGCGCGTTCACCTTCTCACCCGATGGTAACCCGCTGGTCGGTCCGGTCCCAGGCAAGCGTGGCTATTGGTCAGCCTGTGCGGTGATGGCCGGATTCCTGCAGGGTGGCGGCGTTGGTAAGACGCTGGCCGAATGGATGATCCATGGCGAGCCTGAGGCCGACGCATGGCCTATGGACGTGGCGCGCTATGGCGATTTCGCTCAGAACAAACGCTACATCCGCGAAACAACCGGTCAGTTCTATTCCCGTCGTTTCGTGATGACTTACCCGAACGAGCAACTGCCCGCAGGTCGCCCGCTGAAGATGGCCCCAGCCCATGATGCAATGACCGAGGCGGGGTGCAAATGGGGCGTCAGTTGGGATCTGGAAGTACCGCTTTACTTTGCGCCCAAGGGCTTTGAAGAGACGCCGACGCTGAAACGCTCGAATGCGCACGACATCGTGTCTGAGGAGTGCAAAACCATCCGCGAAGGCGTGGGACTACTGGATATCTCGGGCTTTTCGCGCTTCGAGGTCACAGGCCCAAATGCCGAGGCTTGGCTGGACAGGATCATGGCGTCGAAACTGCCTGCACCGGGGCGTGCCAAACTGGCTCCAATGCTGGGTGAAAACGGTCGCCTCAAGGGTGATCTGACCGTGCTGAACTGGGGCGACGGGACCTGGTGGATCATGGGCAGCTACTATCTGCGCGCATGGCATATGCGCTGGTTCGATGATCACATGATGGACGCTGTGAACATCCGCGATCTGGGCGAGGAATATTGCGGCTTTGCCGTGGTTGGGCCGAAATCGCAGGCTGTGGTCGAGAAACTGGCAGAACAAGATATCTCGGGCCTGAAATTCATGGGCTGCGGCGACTTTGATATCGGTCTGGTGCGTGCCCGTGTGGCGCGTATGTCTGTGACGGGCGAAAAAGGGTATGAGATAAACTGCCGCTATGGCGACCACATCAAACTGCGCCGGATGCTGCTAGAGGCCGGGGCCGGGGACGGTATCCGCGAATGCGGATTCAACGCGATGCTGTCGACGCGGCTTGAGAAGAGCTTTGGTATCTGGTCTGCAGAATTCACTCAGCTTTACACGCCAGGCATGACCGGAATGGACCGCTGGATCGACTGGAACAAGGATTTCGTTGGCAAAGAGGCTGCGCTGGCTGAACGCGATGGCAACGGTCCGGCGCAAGTTCAAGTGACGCTTGAGGTTGACGCGCTGGATGCCGATGCCAGCGGGTATGAACCGATTTGGGCCGGGGAAGAGCGAGTGGGTTTTGTGACTTCGGGTGGCTATGGCCACTACACGGGCAAGTCGCTGGCCATGGCTTTGGTCAACCGCGACAAGGCTGAACCGGGCACCGAGTTGTCGGTGCATGTGGTCGGTGTCGAACGCCCGGCCCGCGTGATTGCGCCGTCGCCCTATGACCCGCTGGGCAAAGCGATGCGAGGTTGACCATGTCGGACTTGGGTCAAAGACGCCGACGGCGTGGGCGCGGAACAGAGGCAGCCCCGCAACCCACTCGCGAGGTGAATTATCGCCAATTGCGCAATCCGTTTCCGCAGATGGAAGTGTTCCCCGCAGATCAAATCGCAGAAATGCACAACACCGCTTTGCGCACGCTGGAAGAGTTGGGCGTGAAAGTTCTGTTGCCCGAAGCGCGGCGGATCTTTGCGCAGGGTGGCGCACGCGTGGATGAAGACAGCGAAATGGTCTTTATCGGGCGGGATATGGTTGAGGCCGCCGTTGCCTCGGCCCCGAAATCCATAGCCTGCCGCGCAGGCGCTCGGCACCGGGATTTCACTTTGGAGCTGGGCTCTTTGGTGTTCCAACCCGGCGCTGGCGCTCCAAACGCGACCGATCTGGAACGCGGTCGGCGGCCAGCGAGTGGGCAGGATTATCTGGAGTTCCTAAAGCTCACTCATCACTTTGATGTCTTCCAGATGATCTCACCGCAGGTCGAACCGCAGGACGTGCCAACCAATGTGCGGCACTATTTCACCACACAAGCGCAGATGGAGCTGACGGATAAGTTCCCGTTCTTCTTCTCGCGAGGCACGCCGCAAGTGATGGACTGCTTCGAGATGCTCTCGACGGCGCGAGGTCTGTCTGACAAGGAGTTCCGCGCTAACGCCCATTGTTACACGATTATCAACACCAACAGCCCGCGGACGCTGGATATTCCAATGGCTCAGGGGCTGATCGACTTTGCGCGCCATGGTCAGATGTCGATCATCACACCCTTTACCCTGATGGGCGCAATGGCTCCGATCACGGTGGCCGGGGCCATCACGCTGTCCCATGCAGAGGCACTTGCGGCCTTGACGCTGACCCAGCTTACCAACCCCGGTGCGCCGGTGTGCTATGGGACCTTTACCAGCAATGTCGACATGAAATCAGGGGCGCCTGCATTCGGGACACCCTCGCATTTTCAAGCGTCTTTGGCGGCGGGCCAGTTGGCCCGGTATCTAGGCCTGCCCTGGCGGTCTGCGGCGGGGTCTGCGGCAAATATCAACGACGTTCAGGCCGCCAATGAAAACCAGTTCGGCCTGTGGGGCTGCCTGATGGCCGGGGCGACGGTGATCATTCATTCGGCCGGATGGCTCGAAGGTGGCCTGACCGTATCTTTCGAGAAGATGATCTGCGATGCCGAAGTGTTGAACATGGTGGCCGAGCTTTGTGCAGGGGCACAGGCCAATGGTGCAGAGATCGGGTTTGATACTGCGCTGAGCGAGGTTGAACCCAGCGGACATTTCTTCGCCACGAGCCAGACAATGGAGCGCTATAATACCGCATTTTATGAGCCGCACCTGCATGATTACGCAAATTTTGGCACCTGGACCGAGCGTGGCGCGATCGACGCCAACCATCGCGCGACCGGTGTATGGAAGGAAATCCTGGCAAATTTCAAAGCACCGGCATCAGATACGGATCGCCTTGGTGCGTTGAAGGATTTCATAGCGCGCCGTACAGAAGAGGGCGGCGCACCGCCGGAGAGTTGAATGAACACCAAACCCATCCTGCACCGGGACGATCCCGAAGCTGAGCCACTGATTGGTAACGTCAAGGTCACGCGCGATGATTGGCTAAACGTGGCCATGGACGTCTTGATTTCGGACGGGGTCGAGCAGGTGAAAGTCATGAACCTTGCCGAGCGGATGGCGGTCTCGCGCTCATCATTCTACTGGTACTTCAAGTCGCGGCAGGAATTACTGGATGCGCTGCTGGCGCGATGGCAGGCGACAAATACGGCGGCCTTGATCGCGCAATCCGAATTGCCTGCTGAAACGATCACGGCTGCGGTGTGCAATGTTCAGCGCTGCGTTGTGAATACCGAACTATTTGATACGGCTCTTGATTTTGCTGTGCGGGATTGGGCACGAAGATCGGGAAAGGTGCGGCGTATGCTGGACCAGTCCGATGCCCGTCGCCTGGCCGCGCTGCGCGCGATGTTCATCCGGTTTAACTATGATGAGACCGAGGCAGAGACGCGGGCGCGGGTGCTATATTATATGCAGATCGGATATGATCTGGCGCAGTTAAACGAACCATTGGCGATCAGGCTGTCGATGGTTCCACACTACCTTTATGTTTTTACAGGGGTCGAACCGCGACCCGAGGAAATCACCGAATTCAGCGCGTATGCGAAACGTTTCTGGGAAGGGGCAGGACATGAACCAACCTGACGCAATCATCATTGGCACCGGTGTGATCGGAGCCGCCATCGCGTTCGAGATGTCCAAGGCCGGTTGGAAAACTCTGTCGTTGGATCGCAATGCGCAGGTTGGGCATGGCTCGACCGGAGGCTCTTGCGCGATAATTCGGATGCATTATTCGACCCTCGATGGAACCGCATTCGCTTGGGAAGGCTATCACTATTGGCGTGATTGGGCGAACTATCTGGGCTTGCCCGACACAGCCGATTTGGCGCAGTTTCGTGAGACCGGTTGTTTGGTCGTCAAGACCGAGGCCAATGGGTTTCTTGAGAAACATAAGAAATACAGCGCCGAACTGGATTGTCCGTTTGAAGAATGGACACCTGAGCGGATTACCGAACGTCTGCCGATCTATTCTCTGGACAGCTTTGCCCCGGCGCGGCGCATGGATGATCCGGAGTTCGGCCAACCGAACGGAGATCGGATTCAGGGCGCAGTGTTCTGGCCGAAAGCAGGTTATGTGACCGATCCGGCGTTGTCGGCGCAAAACCTGATGGATGCCGCCAAGCTGCATGGTGCCGAAGTGCGAACGGGCGCAGACGTGCGCGAAATCCTGTCGCAGCAGGGGCGCGTCGCAGGTGTCAGACTTGCCTCTGGTGAAGAAATCCACGCCAAAGTGGTGGTGAATGTTGCCGGTCCCGGGTCAGCGTTTGTCAACGAAATGGCCGGGGTTCTGGGTGACATGACCATTCAAACCCGCCCGCTGCGGCAGGAGGTGGTGCATGTACCCGCGCCCGAAGGATTTGATTTCGAAACGCAAGGAACAATTGTCTCGGATAGTGATATCGCGCTGTATTGCCGTCCAGAACATGGCAATCATATTCTGATCGGTTCCGAGGATCCGGCTTGTGATCCGCATCAATGGTGCGAAGATGATGTAAGCTATAACCACGATTTTACGGATCAATGGACCACGCAGGCCATGCGTTATGCCCAACGGGTCCCTAGCTTGGGGATACCCTCCAGAACCCGTGGGGTGGTGGATTTGTATGATGCCTCGACTGACTGGATTCCGATCTATGACAAGTCCAGCCTGCCGGGGTTTTACATGGCCTGCGGCACCAGCGGTAACCAATACAAGAACGCGCCGATTGCGGGCAAAATGATGGCTGCGCTGATCGACTACGTCGAAGGCGGCGCGGATCATGACGACAAGCCGATGCAGTTTGAACTGCCTTACATCGGGCGCACAATCGACACCGGTTTTTATTCCCGCAAGCGACCGGTCAATACCGATAGCAGTTTCTCGGTGCTTGGTTAACGCGCCCTCGCGCGCGCGTTCTCATAGCTTTCTTCCCGTACTGGACCGAAACCGCGTATCTGGTCCGCAGCTGACAGCACGTCCAGCCACTCGGTCTCGGAATGGGTGGAGGGGTTTGTCAGATACATGTCCAACAGCGATTGGTACCAGTTTAGGATATCTCGATGCAGTCGCGCTTCGGAGTGATAGCCGAAGGGGTTCAGGACCGAGCCACGCAAACCACGTAGACGGGACAGTCCCCGCAGAACCGGGCGCATCCATGGACCCAGTGCAAACTTGAGGGGGCGGCCCCGTTCGTCCTTGCGCCAGCTGAGCATTGGCGGGGCGAAGTGGTAACTGGTTTTGAAATCTCCCTCGAACTGTTGCTTCAGTTCGTTGTCGAAGTTTTGGGACGTTTGCAGCCGGGCCACTTCGAACTCGTCCTTATAGGCCATGAAGCGGAACAGGTTACGGGCTACGGATTCTAGAAGATCGTCGGATATTTTCGGGTTCGACGCGCGGATTGCTTCAATCTGTTGCGCATAGCGATCCGCATATGCGGCATCCTGATAATCTGTCAAAAACGCCACCCGACGCGCAATCACCTGATCCAAGGTGCCGTTTGCCTCTTCGGGTAGTGCCAGCCCGTGAATGCGGTCGGGGTCAGCCGCCAGACAACGCCCAAGAGCAAAGGCCAGCCGGTTTTTTTCGACGGCAACACCGTTCAGCAAGATGGCCTGAGCCAATGCAAGGTGCGATACCGGAACCAGCTCGTTTTGCCATGCATAACCCAGCAAAATGACGTTGGCGAAGACGGAATCCCCCAGTAGCGCCTCAGCTATTGCATTTGCGTCAAGGCTGGCGAGATTGTCCACCCCAACCACATCTGCGATCGCCTGTTCCCGCTTATCGACCCGCAATTGGGCATCGCGACGCAGGACAAGATCGCCGGTGGGCATCTCAGCCCTGTTCAGCACAACGCGTGTGCCGCGGGCATAATGAGTTGAGGCTTTAGGGGCCGAACTCACCACCACATCACAGCCAATCACCGCATCCGCAGCGCCTTGATCTATGCGTACTTGGTTAAGCGCATCCGGAGCTGCGCCAAGGCGGATGTAACTGAGTACCGTGCCGAATTTCTGCGCAAATCCGGTGAAATCCAGGACCGAGGCACCTTTGCCTTCCAGATGCGCGGCCATAGTGATCAGGGCCCCAACCGTGACAACCCCAGTGCCACCCACGCCTGTCACAAGCAGATCAAACGGTGTGTCCAAAGATGGAAGCTTTGGGTCCGGCAGGCCTGTTTCAAGCGCATTGAAGTCCATTTCGATGGCGCGCTTTCGTCGGGTTGCGCCCTCAACGGTCACAAAACTCGGACAGAACCCGTTCAAGCACGAAAAATCCTTGTTGCACGAACTTAGATTGATCTTGCGCTTGCGCCCTAGCGGGGTTTCTCGCGGCTCAACGCTCAGGCAATTCGATGCGACCGAACAATCGCCGCAACCTTCGCAGACCAGATCGTTGATCCAGACGAAGGTCGAGGGGTCCTCCATCGTACCGCGCTTGCGGCGGCGGCGTTTCTCGGTGGCGCAGGTCTGTTCGTAGATCAGGACCGTAACACCGGGAATGTCGCGCAATTCGCGTTGCAGGCTGTCCATCTTTGCCCGGTCGTGGAATGTGGTGCCAGCCGGGAAATCGGATCGGTGAAACTTGGCAATGTTGTCCGAGACCAGCGCGATCCGCGCAACGCCTTCAGCCCGGCAGGTTTGGGCGATGCCTGCAACGCTGACGGGTCCATCCACTGGTTGCCCTCCGGTCATTGCGACCGCATCATTGTAGAGTATTTTATACGTGATATTTGTCCCGGCCGCGACCGCCTGACGGATTGCGAGTGATCCAGAATGGTACCACGTCCCTTCGCCAAGGTTCTGGAAGATATGCTTGCCGCCATTGAATTGTGAGGCCACCACATGGGGTACGCCTTCGCCTCCCATCTGTGCATAGCCGACCGTCTCGCGATCCATCCAAGATGCCATTACATGACAACCAATGCCGCTGGCAGCGGTAGAGCCTTCTGGAACTTTGGTTGATGTATTGTGCGGGCAGCCCGAGCAGAAATAGGGTGTCCGTGTTGCGCCCGGGACATTGATCACGGGCGGTTCTGTCTCAGTCAGTGCACGCGCTTTGGCAGGCAGGTTTTCTTCAGGGAAGAACGTGTTAAGTCGGGCGGCAACAATAGGGGCCAGCATCAAAGGGCTGAGTTCCCCGGTCCATGGGATCAGCGGTTCGCCATGGCTGTCATATTTACCTACCATCTTATGGGGTTTGTCGCCGGGCCAGTCATAGAAGTATTCTTTGAACTGGCTTTCGATGATGCCGCGCTTTTCCTCGACGACCAGAACCTCGGCCTTGCCTTTCACAAAGCGCAACGCGTTGCGACGGGCCAGCGGCCAGACCATGCCAACCTTGTAGATGTCGATCCCCAAGCGGCGACAGGCGGCTTCATCAAGGTCCAGCAAACGCAGCGCCTCCATGAGATCGAGGTGCCCCTTGCCGGTGGTCACGAAGCCGAACTTCGCACTGTCGATGTCATAAATACGCCGGTCGATGGGGTTTTCTTCGGCAAAGGCCCGAACGGCGCGCAACTTGTGCTGGATGCGGGTCTCGATCTCGGGCGAGGGCAAATCGGCAGTGCGGACGTGCAAGCCGCGTTCGGGCAAGTCGATCTGCGGCAGGGAAAAGCTGCGATCCGGGTGCAGATCGACGGACCGCGCGCTTTCGACCGTTTCCGAGACCGCCTTGAACCCGACCCACGTGCCTGAGAAACGGGACAGAGCGAACCCGTACTCGCCGAATTCCAAATATTCCTCGACCGAGGCTGGGTTCAATGTCGGCATGAACCACGACATGAAGGCCACATCCGACTGATGCGGCATCGAAGAACTGACGCAACCATGATCATCGCCTGCCACGACCAGCACGCCACCTTTTGGCGCAGACCCATATGCATTTCCATGTTTCAATGCATCGCCTGATCGGTCGACACCAGGGCCTTTACCGTACCACATCGAAAAGATGCCCTCGACCTCGCAATGCGGGTCCAAAATGGCCTGTTGCGCACCCAGAACCGCCGTTGCGCCGAGGTCTTCGTTCACGGCGGGCATAAACGTGATGCGATCCGTCTTCAGTCGGTCCTTTGCGCGCCATAACTCAAGATCCAGCCCGCCCAGTGGCGATCCGCGATAGCCCGAGACAAACCCCGCCGTGTTCAGCCCGGCCTGACGATCGCGTCGGGCCTGGTCCATCATAATCCGCGCCAAGGCTTGCGTGCCTGTTAGAAAAACCCGGCCCTGCGTCAGGGTATAGCGGTCTTCAAGCCGATAGGTGCGAGGGGAGGGTTCGTGGTGGCTCATTGCTGCGCGTCCATGGGTTTTTGTCTTTGGTGTTCGGTTATTTTAACCCCCCGCAGGTGAATTTATGTTTCAGAGTTTGTGCGAGTTCTGCAAATTATGATAGAATTCACCAGATTTAGTTAAAATTACGGATTAATCTTTCTAAGATGGCCATACTTGATGATCGGGACCGCCGCATTCTGACGCTGCTTCAAAATGACAGCCGGGTTTCAAACGCCGAATTGGCAGATGCTGTCGGCATGTCAGCCTCAGCCCTGTGGCGCAGGGTGCGCGCGCTGGAAGAGGCTGGGGTGATCGAACGGTACGGCGCTTTGGTGAACCCTGCCGAGATGGGGTTGACGTTCGAAGCAATCGTGCATGTTCACCTGACCCGGCATGACCCGGACAAGATTGTCGACTTCATCCGGGCCGTCGAGATCAGCCCCGAAGTGCAGGAATGCTACGCCACGACTGGTCAGGCCGATTATCATCTGCGTGTCTTGTGCAGGAATCTGTCTGCTTACAACACGTTTCTGGAAGATTTCTTGTTTCGATTGCCCGCCGTCGCCAGCGCGCAAACGAATGTCGTGCTGCGGACGATCAAGCGGAACCGACCGGTGGTACCCTGAAGCTTAAGCCGCGAAAGCCACCCAAGCCCAGGCCATGCCAATATAAGTAAGGTTGTGAAACAACTGATCCAGACCAGCGGCACGCCAAAAAGCGGCCTGATTGGGTTGCAACTGTTTGCGGTCAGAATAGTTGGCTTTGGCAAAGTCGATGTGGAAATGCACGATCCATTCCAACGCAGCGATGATCAGTATGAATTCAATCGGGGCGCGAAAGAGCGCGAAAATCACGACCGAACCCACAACATGCACAGCAGCATGTTGCGCGCGCCCCATGTGGAAATACGTGCCTCGCCCGGAAAGCATCTTGGGCGTCTGTAAATAATAGTCGGCGAACATGTGTTTGATCTGAAGCAGGCACAGCAACAGAAACACAGCGCCAAAGCTGGCAGGCAAATGAATCCTCCCGATATCGTCCTGAATCAGGAGATTAGGGGGTAAACGCGAAACGCGCAAATGAACTTGTTCACACAACGCAAATTAGGCGCAAATCGGAAATTCATTTGCTTCCGAGGATACGATTGCGGTAAATTCGGCCCGTTGTATTCACGCCAAAATCAGTGATTTGAGCGGCGGATCGTTAGTAGGGGCGGGTTCAATAGAACGATCGATCTTTCAGTTCATCTGGAAATACTCGAAGCGCGACCAGTTGATTTTGCTGGCCGTGACGTCGACCTTGTTTCCTTTGCTTTACCTGACGTTGGAGCTGCCCAAGCGCATCATCAATGACGCAATCGGCGCGACAAGTCAGATTGTCGATGTCTGGGGTTATAGCCTGACGCAGACCACTTTTCTGATGATCCTGTGCTTTGCCTTTCTGGCTGCGGTGCTGGCGCACGGGCTGATGAAGATGCGTATCAACACCATGAAGGGTGTTCTGAGCGAGCGTATGCTGCGTCGCTTTCGCTATCAGTTGATCAACCGCGCGCTTCGCTTCCCACAACCATATTTTGAGCGGGTCAGTCAGGGCGAAATGGTCTCGATGATAACCGCTGAAAGCGAACCGATGGGTGGGCTGATGGGGGATGCGATCAGTCAGCCCGTGCTGCAGGCGGGACAAATGATCACGATCCTGTCCTTTCTGTTCCTCCAAAGCGTTTGGTTCGGACTGGCCGCGGTGGCGTTGATCCCGCTGCAGGCCTGGCTGATCCCGCGATTGCAACGCCAGATCAATCTTCTGAACAAGAAGCGCATTCAAGAGGTCCGCGTTTTGGCTGCCCAGATCGGCGAGAACGCTGCCGGTGCTTCGACCCTGCGCGCCAATGGCGGTTGGCGATATCGGCGGGCGATGATCTCGGATCAGCTGGGGCGGCTGTTCGCCATCCGCTTTGAGATCTATCAGAAGAAGTTCTTTATGAAGTTCATCAACAACTTCATATCGCAGCTGACGCCATTCATGTTCTACCTTGTCGGTGGCCTGCTGGTGTTGCAGGGATCTGTTTCGCTGGGTGCTCTGGTGGCTGCGCTGGCGGCTTACAAAGACTTGAGCTCACCCTGGAAAGAACTGCTGACCTATTATAATCAAACGCAGGACATGTCGCTGCGATGGGATGTTGTGATTGATCGTTTCGCACCGGATGGAATGATTGATGAGGCCCTGTTTGACGGAGAGCCAGCGGATCGTCCGCATCTGAATGGCGATATCGTACTGAATCAGGTCTCGGTTCGTGATATCGACGGCAATCAGGTTTTGGATGATCTGGACCTGACGTTCCCAGCAGGTAAAACGGTCGGCATTTCGGCCACCAGCGAGGAAGATCGCCATGCGCTGACCGAGTTGCTGACCCGCGAGATTCTGCCAACCTCTGGCCGTATTGAAATCGGCGGCATCAATATGGCTGGCCTGCATCAAAGCGTTGTTGCCCAACGAATAGGTCTAGCAACCTCGCGCCCCATAATGTTTCAGGGCACGTTGGGTGAAAATGTGATGATGCCGATGCGGTCACATCCACTGTCCAAATCCACCGAGGATCCGGATTTCCCCGAGACGCTGAGGGCAGGCAATAGTGCTGATCCATTCAACGCCGAATGGCTTGACCCCGGAATGGCGGGTTTTGACGATACGGCGCGGCTGCGCGATTGGTGGCTGAAACTGATCGATGGCATGGGCTCGGGCGCTGCGTTGTTTCAGCGCGGTGCCGAGCAGGTGTTTGATGCGAATGAGCGCCCGGAACTGGCAGCAAAGCTGGTCGAATTGCGCCCTCGGGTGCAGAAGGCGGTGCGCGAGGCCGGGCTTGATCAGCAGGCGCTGATTTTCGATCGCTGCGCGTATAACCCTGCGCTACCCGTTGCTGAGAACCTGTTGTTTGCCACCCCTTGTGTTCCAGTGACACGGCAATTGCTGGCACAGCAGACCGTGTTTCTGGGCCAGTTGCGCGAGTTGGGGTTGGATGAAACCCTGATCAGCCTGACACGCGACGTAATTGAGATGCTGCGCCAGATATTTGGGCTTGATGGAACAGATCATCCTTTGTTTCGCAAGCTGGGGCTTGAGGCCCAGACCTACGAGGCCGCGGTTGAATTGGTCGAGCAAACCCGCAAAGAAGGCGCAAACGGGCTGGATGACGAACAATTGGCTAGCTTGCTTTCGGTGCCATTTGTGATCTCGGCCGAGCAGATTGGCCCGGCGTTTTCGGATGAGCTGAAGAACCGCATTCTTGAGCTTCGCCACAGCCACTCGGCCAAATTGCTGGAACCGTTGCACGATGTATTCGTCCCGTTGGATGAAGATGCCTTTGCACCCGGTTTGACGGTCATGGAAAACGCACTGTTTGGCAAGGTCAGCCAGATCGGCGGTGCGCGGACCGACGAGGCGCGCAAACTGATCGTCGATGTTCTGGCCGAGAACGGGGCGCGACCGATGGTGGTGGAACTGATCTATGATGTTCCGGTCTCGATTGGCGGCCAGAACTTGCCTGCGGTATTTGCCGAACCGCTGGCCTTTACCCGCGCTGCGATCAAAAAGCCGGATATTCTGATCCTGGAAACCGCGCTTGCCAGCTATGATATGGAGACACAGGTCGCAGTTTATAAAAATCTGCGTGAATTGCTGCCCGAAACTACTGTAATCTATCTGAATGATGCGTTCGAAAATCCAGATGTTTTCGACATGTATGTTGAAATCCGTCAGGGCCGGGTCGTGACGGGTGAAGGCCCAACCGACGTCGACGGCGACGGTGCGGCGTCTGCCGATCTGGTACGCAAATTGCGTGCGCTTGAGCAGACCCCGTTGTTCTCTGGGCTCGACCGTCGCCAGCTTCGACTGCTGGCCTTTGGTGCGCGCTGGTTCGAAGCGAAACCTGGCCAGGTGGTGTTTCTGAAGGATGATCAGCCAACCGATGGCGCCTATGTCATCCTTGAGGGCGAGGCAGGATTGTACCTGCCGCGTTCGGGCGAGGCCGATCAACTGATCACAACGGTTGGTGCGGGCGCGTTGGTGGGAGAGCTGGGGTTGATCCGAAAAGAGCCTCGGGCGTTGAGCATGGTGGCTGAAACGGAACTGTCCTGCCTACGGATCGGTGAGGAGGAATTTCTGGCGGTCGTCGAGAACGATGCAGCCACAGCCTTTAAACTGTTGCAGGTCATCGCGGGGTATGTCTCGAACTGATCGGCTTGCTCGCCTGTCGATTGTTACCCTTCGGTTGCGGGTGCACCGCCTTGAAACGCATTCCCATTTGCATAGTCACATGGGGTTTCCTGCATCTGTAGGTGCAGCCCGTCACCTTTGTAGGGATGGGCTCGGGCAAGGCCTTCATCGACCTCGATACCAAGGCCGGGCTCGGTCGGAGGAGTGACGAAGCCCTTCTCGACGCGGATGCTTCCCTTTATCAGTTGATCGTGGAATGGGGTCTCGATGCTTTCAAGCAGCAGCAGGTTCGGGATCGACGCCGCCAGATTAATATTCGCCGCCCACTCGATCGGTCCCGCATACAGATGGGGTGCCATCTGGGCGTTGAAAACCTCGGCCATCGCGGCGACTTTCTTCATCTCCCAGATACCACCAGCGCGTCCCAACGCAGGCTGAAGGATTTCGGCGGCCCCGGCGCGCAGGACCGCGCCAAATTCCGCTTTGGTTGTCATCCGTTCACCGGTCGCGACAGGGATACGGACATTGCGCGCCACACGGGCCATATCCTCGATCATGTCGGGGGGTGTGGGTTCTTCGAACCACAGCGGCGAACAGGGTTCGAGCGCTTGGCCCAGACGTATAGCTCCGGCTGTGTTGAACTGACCATGAGTGCCGAACAGCAGATCGGCCTTGTCTCCAACTGCCTCACGGATCGCTTTGCAAAACGCTATCGACATTGAGATATCGGACATAGCGGGCATGTGCCCACCGCGGATCGTATAAGGCCCGGCGGGATCAAACTTGACGGCGGTATAGCCGCGCCGGACCATTTCAGCAGCACTTTCTCCGGCCTGCTCAGGTGAAGTCCAGAAGTCCGTCAGGTTATGCTGAGGAAGTGGGTAGAGATAGGTGTACGCCCGGATACGGTCGTTCATCCGCCCACCCAGCAGCGCATAGACCGGACGATCACGATCCTTGCCCAAAATGTCCCAGCAGGCGATTTCGAGCCCCGAGAACGCACCCATGACGGTCAGGTCTGGTCGCTGAGTGAAGCCGCTGGAATAGGCGCGGCGGAACATCAACTCGATATTCTCGGGGTTTTCGCCCTGCATGTGCCGTTCGAATACATCGCGAATGACATGGGTCATGGCTTCGGGACCAACCGAGGACGCGTAGCATTCCCCCCAACCGATCACGCCCGTATCCGTGGTGACCTTGACCAAAATCCAATAGCGCCCACCCCAACCCGGTGCCGGAGGCGCAGTGACAATGACATCGAGATCTTGCAGTTTCATCGGGTGTTCCTTTTGCGGGGTTCAGTCGCGATCAAACAAGATTACATTGCGTTTGGCCGCACCGGACTTGGTGTCTTCGATGGCCTCATTGATCTGCGACAGGGTCCAGCGACCCGAGATCAACTCGTCCAGTTTCAGCCGCCCCTGTTCATACAGATCGATCATCCACGGGATGTCGCGCTGGATCACTACATCGCCCATTTTTGAGCCCACCATGCCCTGGCCAAGCGCGGCCAGCACGACGGGTTCGTAGCTGGACATGTCACCAGAATGGGGCATCCCGATCATGATCGCCTTGCCGCCCCGACCAAGGTAACGCGGGGCCTGATCATAGGCCGGGATTGCACCAACAGTAATCAAGACGGCGTCTGCGCCACGTCCGCCCAGCGCCTTGTAGGCGCTTTTCCACGGCTCTTTCTGGCTGGCCAAAACACCATGGGTCGCGCCGAACTCCATTGCGATATCCAGCTTATCCTGTGTCATATCGACCGCAACGATACGGCGAGCTCCGGCAATACGTGCGCCTTGGATTGCGTTCAAGCCGACGCCCCCGGCGCCGATGACAACCACGTCCTGCCCGGGGCGAAGCTGGGCGGCGTTGACTGCTGCACCAACACCGGTGATCACCCCGCAGGACAGCAGGCTGGCAAGGTCCTTGGGCAGCGTTTCGGGAATGCGGACGATTTGTCGGTGGCTGACAACTACCTTTTCGGCAAAGGCCCCGCATGCCATGGCCTGTTCCAGCGCATCACCGTCGGCAGTCTGCAGCGGACCTTTCACCGTGTCATAAGGTGTTTCACAAATGGTGGGCATGCCACCGGCACAGGACGGGCAGGACCCGCAGGCGCGGATCAAGGTTACCACAACGGGATCACCAAGTTTGAAATCCCCTGCGCCTTCGCCAACAGCAGAAACGATGCCAGCCGCTTCGTGCCCGTAAACCGCGGGCAAGTGGCCGCCCCATGCGCCGCTTGCAAAGGAAATGTCCGAATGGCAAATCGCCACTGCATCCAGCGTTACCTCGACCTCGCCCATGCCGGGTGGTGCGATCAGGATGTCTTCGATGACCAGAGGTTCGCCGAAGGCCCGGCATACGGCTGCTTTGATGGTTTGCATGTGTTTTCCCGCTCCCTAACGGGATCACGGTGACCCGTCCCGGCGGGACCTGCAAGGTGGAAACCGTCACGGATGTGTCGTTGTTCTGCCAAAGTGGGGTAGACGCAAAAGAATCCACCTATTGATAAGCATTGTGTGGGTCATCGGTTCAGTGTGCGACAACCAAACAGATCGGCGCACGGCGTATCGGGGTCGGGACATCGACGGTGGCTCGCTACATTCGTTGCGAGATCTGGTGCATCAACCCGGCAAGATGCTCAGGATGCGAAAAAAACGGCGAGTGAGAGCTGTCTATCGTAAGGTGCATATCAGGGTCCGCGCAGCCCGCCATCTCGGCCTGATATTCGGTCGGAACGATTCTGTCATCGGTAGTTCTGATGTACCCTTTTGGAACGCGCGCGAAGTTATCGCCGACGTCTAGGGGGGTAGTCTGCGGTGCAATCGCCTGGGGGCACAGGCGCGCGAATGCATAGGCAACCACCTCGCGCGCGCAGTCGTGATAAAGCAGGTCGTGCACCTGATCCGGTACCACCGAATACGACAACCCGTCGCCGGATACTTCGACGGCATTTCCGATCAGTTGGCGTGGGGCTCGTTTGCGCATTTCGACCATAGATAGCCCGGATTTCGGAACATAGGCACTTAGATAAATCACACCTCGCATGGCGTTCGGGTCGGTCTCGGCAGCCGCACTTACGGGATATCCACCCCACGAGTGCCCTAAGATGATGGTCTTTGGTGTCGAAGCCTTCAGCACGGCATCTCTGCACGTTCCAAGGGTGACATCGCGGATAGGCGTCGGGTCCGAGCCATGGCTTGGCATATCGATGGCGCGGGCGGTATGTCCGAAAGTGGTCAGTTCCGGGATCAGATCGCGCCAGCACCAGGAACCGTGCCATGAGCCATGTACAAGCAAGAAATCTGCCAACAATCCCTCCTTCAAATATGTCCGATCTCGGTCAGAAAATCACCAATCAATTGGGCAAAGTCCTGAGGTCGCTCGACGCAGGGCAGGTGGCCTGCCTTTCGGATCAGCGCAAAGCGTGAACCAGGGATCAGATCGACCGTTTCGCGCACCAGATCGGGCGGGGTTGAGCCGTCTTCGCTGCCCGCAATCCCCAAGGTCGGCAGGCGCAATCCGCTGGTTGGCGTATAGAAATCGGTGCCCGAGATTGCAGCGCAGCAGCCCAGATAGCCTTCGACCGGTTGTCGGACCATCATGTTGCGCCAAAGCGTCATCTCGGCGCTGGCGCGAAATGATTTCGAGAACCACCGATCCATGGTGGCATCCGCCAGTGCCTCGATCCCGCCGGTACGGACAGCATCCATACGCTGCTGCCACATCTTGGGAGTGCCGATCTTGGCGGCCGTATTCGACAGCACCAGCGCGCGGATCTGATCCATACGCTTGACCGCCAGGCCCTGCGCAATCATGCCACCGACGGACAGACCCACGAATACGCAATCCTTGACCTCTAGATAATCCAGCAATTGCTCGGCGTCGCGCACCAGATTTCCCATGGAATAGGGCGCTGAGGGTGCTGTTGACAATCCGTGCCCGCGTTTGTCGTACCTAATGATGCGCAGGCCTTTGGGCAGTAGCGGCAATATCGGGTCCCACAGCCGCATATCCGTACCCAGTGAATTAGCAAACACGATGGGGGCGCCAGCGGCGTCGCCATCAATTCGGTAGTGTATCCGAACATCTTTGAGGTCAGCGATATGCATGTTTAGCGTCCCCGTCTGCTCAGGGTGTCGGTTAAAACGACTACGACCGGATTTTGCACCGGCTGTAAGCGATTGTCAGGTAAGGAATTCCAACGCCCGTTCAAAGATCTGCGGATCCACGTTGCCGCCCGAGGCGACTACGATCACCGCATCCCCATCAATCTGATCCTTGCGAAACAGGGCAGAGGCCAGCGAAACAGCTCCGCCCGGTTCCAGCACGATCTTCAGACGCAGAAACGCAAGGGCCATGGCGCGTAGTGATTCCTGTTCAGATACCGACAGACCAGGGCCGCAAAGCCGCTGTAGGATGGGAAAGGTAATCTGCCCCGGCTGTGGCGTCAGGATTGCGTCGCAGATATTTCCGGAAGTAGCGTCGTTGCTTTGGATCGTCCCGCTTGCCAGCGAGCGTTTCACGTCTTCGAACCCTTCAGGCTCGCATGGACGAGGGCGCAGACCGGGCGCGTGACGCTCTAATGCCAGCGCTATACCAGATGTCAGCCCGCCGCCGCCACAGCAGATCAGCACGTCACCTTCGGTCACGCCCAGCGCCCGTGCCTGACGCGCCAGCTCCAGTCCCGTTGTTCCCTGGCCAGCGATCACTTGCGGTTCGTCATAAGGCCGGATCAAGGTCAAACCGCGCTCGGCAGCCAATGCCTCGCCGATGTCTTCGCGGCTTTCGCTGGCGCGGTTATAAAGGACGACCTCACCGCCCAGCGCGCGGGTGTTTTCAATCTTCAGCTTCGGCGCATCCGAGGGCATGACGATGACGGACGAGACTCCATGTTGAGCCGCTGCATAGGCAACACCTTGTGCGTGATTGCCCGAGGAATAGGCGATGACGCCCCGGTTGCGCGCCGCTTCATCCAATGCCGAAATAGCTGACCACGCGCCGCGAAATTTGAAACTGCCGGTGTGTTGCAGGCATTCGGGTTTGATCAGCACGCGGCGACCCGCGATTTCATCCAGGAAAGGCGATGACAGAAGCGGCGTCTCGCGCACGTGACCTTTCAGCCGCTCGGCGGCGGCTTCGATCATGTCTATGTTGCTCATTTGGCGTCCAATATCTTGCGGATCAGGTCTAGGGATTGAGGCTCGTTCAGGAACGGGACATGTCCTCGGTCCGGCACTTCGGTCGAGATCAATTCGGGGTGGTGTGCGTGCATCTTCTGCACCGTGGCTTTGCTCAACAAGTCGGAATTTGCACCGCGGATCACGCCGGTGTGGATCGTGCTCAGGGCGTCGAACAAAGGCCACAGGTCCGGTACCGGGGTGATGGCGGCCTGCTCGATCAGCGCTTGTCGCAATGCGGGGTCATAACGCAGCTGTAGCCCGGTATCGGTTTGAATGTATTGATGTTCTACCTGCAGTTTCCAGACGTCCTGAGCGATGCCCGGGAACTGTGGCGCCATCATCGTTTGCAGGACCTGCGCAGCCTCATCATAGGATTGTGAACTTGGGGGATTGCCGACAAAGTCCATAATCTTGGCAATGCCACCGGGTTCGATCACCGGGCCAACGTCGTTCAGGATAACACCTGCCAGCCGGTCAGGATGGCTGGCGGCCAAGGCCATGGCGATCAGCCCCCCGCGTGATGTGCCCAACAGGGTCACTTTCTTCAAGCCCAGTTGATCCAGCAGATCAACCGCATCCAGCCCCTCGCGCAGGATGTTGTAATTCATGTAGTTCGCATCAAAATCGGACTTGCCGCGCCCGCGATAATCCATCGCAATCATACGAAGATCACTCATATGTGGCGCAAGAAATGAAAAGTCGCGGCAGTTGCGCGTCAAGCCAGCCAAGCAAAGCAGAGGATGGCCCGTGCCGGTATCTTCATAGTACAGGCGTTTGCCGTCCGAGGTGGTGAAATATGCCATCAAAGCCCTGCCAATTGTGGGATCGTCGTCAGGTCCGGCAGCACATGTGCAGGTTTCCACGGCAGGCGATCCATTGGTTCGCCAGCGCGGTTGACCCAAGCTGTGACAAATCCATAGCCGCTTGCACCGGCAGCGTCCCAGCCGTTTGAGCTGACGAACAGAACTTCTTCGCGCGCGCAGCCGAAGCGGTTCTGCACCAGATCGTATACGCTGGCATGGGGTTTGAAGACCCCCACGCTTTCGACCGACAGAACATCACCCAGCACATCACCGATCCCGGCAGACTGCACCGCCCCGTTCAACATCGGGGGTGAACCGTTGGATAGGATGGCGGTCTGCAACCCACCGGCCTTCAGCGCCTTCAACATATCGGGGACCTCGGGATAGGCCTGCAATTCCCAATACAAATCGAGCAGACGCTGCCGAAGGGTGTTATCCCCCTGAAGGCCTACCGCTTCCAAGGCCCAATCCAGCCCATCTTGCGTGACATCCCAAAAGTCACAATGCGCATCAGCGACAGCACGCAACCATGTATATTGCAGTTGCTTCAGACGCCAGTGATTGGCCAACTCAGGCCATTTGCTAGCCAACGCTTCAAATCCGGGCTCTGTTGCGGCCTGCCTGGCGGCGGCGGCCACGTCAAACAGAGTGCCATAAGCGTCGAATACACACGTGGTGATAGCCATCCGATCCTCCCCTGATCGGGCGCAGGTAAACACAACCGGTTCCGGGGTTAAAGAGGGCAGGGTTTACAATGCTGTGTCAGCCTCTAGGCTGCGCCGTTCATTTCATTTCAGGCCGGAGGCCATCATGACCGCAATCAAACAAGGCGACACGGTTCGCATCCACTACACCGGAACTCTGCTGGACGGCAAAGTCTTCGACAGTTCCGAGGGGCGCGATCCGTTGGAGTTTGCGGTTGGTTCCGGGCAGATCATACCCGGACTGGACGCTGCCCTGCCGGGCATGGAGATTGGCGAGAAAAAGCGTGTCGAGATCGATTGCGTTGACGCCTATGGCCCGATCAATCCGGGCATGCGGCAGCAGATCCCGCGTGAAGGCATCCCGGATGACATTCCGCTTGAACCCGGCACGCAGTTACAGATGCAAACTCCTGACGGTCAGGCATTGCCAGTGACTGTCGTCGAGGTAGATGAGGCGACAGTGACCTTGGATGCAAATCATCCACTAGCGGGGCAAGATCTGGTCTTCGATATCGAAATCGTTTCGATCAACTGATGCTGATTGGATCAAAGGCCCGGCATATGTGACAACAACGGCTCAATCGCATCGCGCACGGGCGGTTGGGTCAGAAACACAAAGGCAATCAGCAGCGATGTGAGAATCAGCAGCAAAAGACGCGCACGTCCGCTTCCTGATTTGCGTTTCAAAGCTGGCGAGCGCGTGTTGCTCGCAAGGATCTGTTCAAGTTTGCTCATATCGTAATCCCTGCGGGGCAAAGATGTTCAAATCTTGGCACCCGCAGGGAAAGATATAGTCACATGGCCTCTGGCTGGGGCATGCCCAGAATATGATACCCGCCGTCGACGCGGATGATCTCACCCGAAGTATAGCTGCCGGCGTCGGACGCAAGATAAACGGCGGTGCCTCCGACGGCCTCCAGCGTGGCATTCGAACGCATCGGTGCGTTCTGGTCGCAGAACTTGTAGGTCTTGCGTGCACCACCAATAGCCGCACCCGCCAATGTTTTCATCGGGCCGGGCGAGATGGCGTTCACGCGAATACCCTCGGGGCCCAGATCGTTCGCCAGATAGCGCGTCGCCGATTCCAGCGCAGCCTTGGCGACGCCCATGACATTGTAGTTTGGAACAACCTTGTTCGACCCCTGATAGGTCAGGGTCAACAACGTGCCGCCATTGTCCTTCATCAGCGGATAGGCGCGACGGGCAACTTCGATGAACGAATAGGCCGACACATCCAGCGAGTGTTTGAAGTTTGCCCGCGTGGTGTTCAAGAATCGACCGGTCAGTTCGGACTTGTCCGAATAAGCGATAGCGTGGACAACAAAATCTATTGTTGGCCAGCGGGCGGACAACTCGCCAAACGCGCGATCCAGTGAATCATCATCGATCACATCCGCATTGACCATGAAGTCGCTGCCCAAGCTTTGGGCCAGCGGTTCGAGCCGTTTGCCAAATGCCTCGCCCTGATAGGTGAAAGCCAGCTCAGCGCCCGCTTCGTGCATGGCTTTGGCGATGCCCCACGCGATAGAGCGGTCATTAGCCACGCCCATGATCAGGCCGCGTTTACCCTTGAGAATATCCGACATCTTGTTCACCCGTTATACTTCGACAGAACCATGGATCCGTTGGTGCCGCCAAAGCCGAAGCTATTGGTCATCACGCTGTCCAAGCCTGCGTTTTCAACCACTTGAGTTGCAATTTCACCGGGCAGGATGCCGTCGGCAAGTGTGTCGACATTGATCGACGGAGTAATGAAATCATGTTCCAGCATGAGCAGGCAGAAGATCGCCTCAAGCGCCCCCGCTGCGCCTTGCGCGTGACCGGTCATCGATTTTGTCGATGAAATCGGAGGCACACTGCCTTCACCAAAGATACGGCGTACGGCTTCGACTTCTCCGACGTCGCCCACTGGGGTCGAGGTGCCGTGGGCATTGATATAGCCGACCTTGCGGCCTTCGGGCACGGTCGACAGCGCCAGACGCATCGCGCGCTCGCCGCCTTCGCCGGATGGTGCCACCATGTCGTGCCCATCAGATGTCGCGGCATAGCCGGTTACTTCGGCATAGATTTTCGCACCGCGCGCCAGCGCATGCTCGAGGTCTTCCAGAACCACGATGCCGCCACCGCCGGAAATCACAAATCCGTCGCGGTTCTGATCGAATGCGCGCGAGGCTTTATCAGGTGTGTCGTTGTACTTGGACGACATCGCACCCATCGCGTCGAACAGGCAGGACAGGGTCCAGTCCAGCTCTTCTCCTCCACCTGCGAACATCACATCCTGCTTTCCCAGCATGATCTGTTCAGCCGCATTGCCGATGCAGTGCAGCGAGGTCGAGCAGGCCGAGGTGATCGAGTAGTTGATACCTTTGATTTTGAACGCGGTCGCCAAGTTCGCAGAAATCGTCGAACACATGCACTTTGGCACGGCAAACGGGCCGATCCGTTTGGTTGCGCCGGTATTCAGCACGGTTTGGTGCGCAGTCAACATCGCGCTGGTCGATGGTCCACCCGAACCTGCCACCAGACCTGTGCGCGGATTGACCACCTGATCTTCGGTCAGCCCGGCGTCCGCGATGGCCTGATTCATCGCGATATGGGCATAGGCAGCACCCGGACCCATGAACCGCAGGGTCCGCTTGTCCACGTGATCGGCCACATCGATTTTCAGCGAACCGGCGATCTGGCTGCGAAAGCCGTGCTCGACCATCTGTTCGCTTGCTACGATGCCGGATTTGCCTGCTTTGAGCGAGGCGAGCACCTCTTCGGCATTGTTCCCGATCGAGGACACAACCCCCAGACCGGTGACGACTACTCGACGCATGTGCGTACTCCTTATTGCGGCCGGTCAGGCTCAGGCGTCTGACAGAACGACCTTCATATCCTTGACGTCGTATATCAATTCGCCATCGGCTTCGACGATGCCATCTGCCACACCCATGGTCAGGCGGCGCGTCTGGATCGCCTTTTTGAAATCAATCTTATAGGTCAGCATCTTCCGGTCCGGGCGCACCATGCCGGTCAACTTGACCTCTCCGACGCCAACGGCCATGCCACGTCCTTGCCAGCCGCGCCAGCCGAGGTTGAAGCCGGTCAGTTGCCACAAACCGTCCAGGCCCAGACAGCCGGGCATGATCGGATTGCCAGGGAAATGGCAGTCAAAGAACCAAAGCTCAGGTGTGATATCGAATTCGGCCAGCACATGACCCTTGCCATGCGCTCCACCGTCGCCGGAAATCTCGGTAATGCGGTCCATCATCAACATCGGCGGAGCCGGCAACTGCGCGTTGCCAGGGCCAAATAGTTCGCCGCGGGCGCATTTCAGCAGATCGTCCTTGTCAAAACTGCTCGGGAATTGGGCCATTCTGCCGCCTCTCCTGCCTGGGTCCGTTTATTACATCTGGCCTCGTCTATCACCCGTATGCAAGGTCCTGCAAGACCAGCACTCCATATCTTGTTGTGACTACAATATTCTTTGCGAATGAATTTCATTTGAAATTGCAGGCAGGGCGCACTTATATTAAGGCCAGTAAAACACAGGTATCGGATTCATGACACCTCAGAGCCGTGAGATCGCTGCAAATTGGTTGGTTGACGCAGGTTTGCGCCCCACGCGCCAAAGGGTTGCTTTGGCCGAATTGCTTGTGGGCGACGGTCTGCATCGTCATGTGACAGCGGAAAGCCTGTTTGAATCCGCAAAAGCCAAAGGTGACGCGGTTTCGCTGGCGACCGTATACAACACATTGCGGGCGTTTTGCGATGCCGGGGTGCTTCAAGAGATCACTGTTGACGGGTCCAAAAGCTATTTCGACACCAACACGCATGACCATCCGCATTTCTATTGGGAAGACGAAAGCCGTCTGAGCGATGCACCATCCGACCAATTGGTGATCCAACAATTGCCGGAAGCTCCTGAAGGCGTCGAAATCGCATCGGTCGATGTGGTGATCCGCCTGCGGAAGAAGTAACCTCTAATCCTTACATAACAACGTAACCAACGCATGCTCAGCCTGCCTGATCATCGGATCTGTCGGCCCCGTGCCATGCCGTGCCAATACAACAGATTCGGTTGCGTCTGGATCGGTGATCGGCAGGCTTATCACGCGGACCTGATCATAACTGAAGCCGTTTTTAGGGCTGGTATAGCTTATCCCGATGCCTTCCCCATGAGCGGCCAGACTACGCGAAAGCTCCAATGATTCCGCTCGGTGCGAGATTGTGGGGTTCAAACCTTTGCGTCTGAAAAGCGCGAGTACATGCTGTGCAGACAAACCCTCTTTAGACAGAATCAGTGGATATGACGCTAGCTCGGTCAGGGTGACCTGATTGGCCGCCGCCAGTGTATGATCAGGTGAAAGCAGTGCGTGTGGGGTGCTGTCGAACAACTTCTTGCAGGAAAAACCGGCATCCATGCCGAGGTCATAGGTGAGTGCAAAATCGTATCTGCCATCGATCAAGCCGGATATCAGGCCTTCGAACGTCTCAACCCCGTGTGTCAGGACGACGTCGGGCAAAGCTTCTTGCAGGCGGTGCAGAGATTGGGCCAGAAGAAAGGGTGCCAGATCGACAAAGCATCCCAGGCGCAATCGGCGCTCGCCGGTTATCGGCTGCTTTGACTGTTCCAAAAGCGCAGCTCGCTTCAACAAGGCCTCGGCCTCTTCGATGAATTTGCGGCCCTGCGGGGTCAGCGCCATCGCGGCACCCCGTCTTCGGGCAAACAGTGGATATCCCAAACGTGATTCGACCCGGGTCAGCGCATTGGACAAGGCAGGTTGCGAGACATTTAGGCGTTGTGCCGCAGCAGACAGGCTGCCATGCCGACCGATGGCGCAAACATATTCGTATTGGCGCAGAGTAAGGTATAACATATAGTTAATACCTAAATTGAAAGATATGATTTGAACAGATGTCTTATTCATGCGCAGATCGGGCGACAAATCTAAGGAGACCGCAATGACTCACCCTCTTGTTTCTCAGGCCATGATCGACAACTTCCAGACGGACGGCGTTGTGTTGGTCAAAGGCCTGTTCGCCGATCATATTGAAACCCTACGGGCCGGGGTTGCCGCGAATATGGCCGAGCCGGGTCTTTATGCTTCGGAGAACAGGAAAGATGGCGAAACCGGCCGTTTTTTTGACGACTATTGCAACTGGTCCCGTATCCCGCAGTTTCGTGAAGTGATCGAAAAATCTCCTGCTGCTGAAGTAGCGGCCGACCTCATGCAGTCGCAATCTGTGCAGATGTTCCATGACCATGTTCTGGTGAAGGAACCCGGAACCTCGATGGCAACGCCGTGGCATCAGGATGGGCCATACTATTTTGTGGATGGTCAACAGAATATCAGCTTCTGGTCACCGTTGGACCCGGTGAAACAAGCGACCTTGCGCTGCGTTGCCGGTTCGCACCGCTGGGAAAAAGAAGTGCTGCCTACCCGCTGGGTCTCGGAAGAAGGTTTCTTCCCCGACGAGGGCCAGTACATGCCGATTCCGGACCCAGATGCCGAAGGGATGAAGATTGTAGAATTTGAAATGGAGCCCGGTGATGCAGTGGCCTTCAACTATCGCACGCTACACGGGGCCCGAGGCAATACTTCCGATAGCCGACGCAGGGCATTTTCGCTGCGATTGGTTGGTGATGATGCACGTTATGTCGAGCGTCCAGGCCGGACTTCGCCGCCATTTCCGGGACATGAAATGGTGCCTGGGCAAAGGCTGCGCGAGGACTGGTTCCCAGTTCTGCTACAGCGTTAGAACCTAGAACCACTGGCCCGATTCGATCAGGCCCAGATCCAGCAATTGGCGCGAATCCCACTCGAACGGAGTTGAGTGGTTCCAGCAGAAGTTGGAGATATCAAACGTCGATCCGGCGTTCGTCTTCAATGCTTTGGCCGCCCGGAACGAACAGATCGCGGCGGTCAGGTTGTTGTGCCATGGGCAGGCGTAGGTGTTGTATTCCGGCTCATTGAAAGTGTGATCAGGCAGAAGTTTCAGATCGGGTTTTGCTTTGAACAGCGAAATCCGATCGATCCGGCGTCGTTCATACGGGATATGATCTTCGAACCGCCAGCGCAGACCACCGGACATATCCAGTTGCCGCTCTAGCGGCTTGCCAGATGCGTCATGCCGCGTGTGGGCGTAGTATCCGGTCTTGTCCAGCATTGCGTGATCGGGGGCCACTCCGTTTGGATAGGCCGTCAGATCATTCGCATAAAGATCGATCACATGGGTCAGCATGGCCTGGCGCCGTTCTTCAGAATGGAAGGCCAGTAATTCTCCGACCGAGCGGGTCTCGCAGAAAGGGTAGAACAGAAATTCAGAGTTGTAGCAGTAGTATACCCATGTGCCTTGAGCCGCCTGAATGATCCGATTGACGGCCTCAAATACTACGGTTCTGGGCGCGCAGGTCATCGTCACTCGATGAACTCTTTCCCTCAGCGCTTCATCCAGCGTGAATTCCTGGGGCAGGAATGTGATCACGGATTTGAACCCCAGCTTCAAATGATGGTGCAGCGTCCCTTCTAGCTCGACATTATCTTCGGCAAATATCAGTGCCACGGGTCCCTTGCTCAGGATCGACCGATCGGATTTCAGAAGGTGATCAAGGGATTCGTACTGCATCGTTGGTTTCGTTGCCGCCTTGCTGGAAATTCCCGCCAAATTCGGGTAATTGCGCCAGCATTGCAAGCGGCGTTCGATACGTATAGACGACGCCGACCCAGCGACTGCAAAGGCCAACCCATGTCTGAACCGAAAAAGCTGTTTATCAAGACCTATGGCTGTCAGATGAACGTCTATGACAGCGAACGCATGGCCGAAGCGCTGGGCGGACAGGGCTATGTCGAGACCAAATCGCCCGATGATGCGGATATGATCCTGCTCAATACCTGCCACATACGAGAAAAGGCAGCTGAGAAAGTCTATTCCGAACTGGGCCGTTTCAAGGGCCTCAAGGCGGAAAAACCGGACCTTAAAATCGGTGTCGCAGGTTGCGTCGCTCAGGCCGAAGGCGAGGAAATCATCCGCCGCCAGCCGCTTGTCGATCTGGTGGTGGGGCCGCAAAGCTATCATCGCCTTCCCGAGATGGAGGCGAAGACGCGCGCGGGTGAAAAGGCGCTGGATACCGAGTTCCCCGAAGAAGACAAATTCGAAAAGCTCGAGAACCGCCCCAAGGCCAAGCGCGGACCGACGGCATTCCTGACCGTGCAGGAGGGGTGTGACAAGTTCTGTGCCTTCTGCGTTGTGCCCTATACACGCGGGGCCGAGGTCAGCCGCCCGGCAGATCGCATCCTGCGTGAGGCCCGCGATCTGGTTGAACGCGGTGTGCGTGAGATCACGCTGCTGGGGCAGAACGTCAATGCCTATCACGGGGCTGGACCGGACGGAGACATGACCCTTGCCGGTCTGATCTGGGAATTGAACAAGGTCGACGGGCTAGAGCGCATACGCTTTACCACCTCGCACCCGAACGACATGGATGATGCGCTGATCGAAGCGCATGGCACCTGTGAGAAGTTGATGCCATATCTGCATTTGCCGGTGCAGTCGGGGTCGGACAAAATTCTGAAGCGGATGAACCGCAGCCATACGGCTGAAAGCTATCTGCGATTGATCGAGCGTATCCGAGAAGCGCGCCCCGATATTCTGATGTCCGGCGATTTCATCGTGGGCTTCCCGGAAGAGACGGAAGAGGATTTTCAGGCCACTCTGGATTTGGTCGAAGAGGTCAAATACGGCTACGCCTATTCCTTCAAATACTCGACGCGACCCGGCACACCTGCAGCAGAACGGCCACAGGTCGAGGCCGAAGTGGCGGATGCACGCCTGCAGCGCTTGCAAGGGTTGATCACGCGCCACCAGCGCGAGATTCAGGACTCGATGGTCGGAAAGACAGTTAATGTCCTGTTTGAAAAGCCTGGGCGGCAACCGGGCCAGATGGTTGGAAAATCCGAGTATCTGCATGCGGTTCACGTCGCGGACGCTGATATCGCGAGCGGCGACTTACGTAAGGTAAGGATAAAATCGTCTGGCGCGAACTCGCTGGGTGGTGAGTTGGTCTGATCCCTTGTGGCTGGCCCGCAAAGGGTTTTCGCCTTGAAATTTAACCCTTGATTTATGGCTTGGAACTATGTTCCGAGGAAGGCTAGATTTTTCTGGGCCGAATTTTGGGTGTCGACAAACGCACCGACCCCGCCTGACGGCCCGCCTTTGCGGAGGGTACGAGTAGTGAGCTGGATACGTTTTCCGAGTGTAAACCTTTCCCGTGTTTTGTCGGCGACTGTCGTGTTTCTATCTTGCGCTGCCCCGACTTTGGCCGGCGATGTCGTCGGGGAAGTCACTGAGCCCGACGTAATCTCGTCTCAGCGTTTCGCGCGCGACGTCAATGCGTTCTATCTGGGGGTCAGCGCCGGACATGCCTCGGGCGGTTCGGACGAGTTTGGCCTGCGCGTGAACGACGGAAACACGTTTGCTGCGGGCGACCTTAAGCCAAGCGGAAATTTCGCAGGTTTTCGCGGTGGCTGGCGCGGCATTCTGCCAGCCAGAGGTGGGCGCGACTATGTGTATGGGCTGGAAGTCGGCTATGACTTTGGCACGCTCGATGACATCACCTCGTCCCGATCCGGTGGGGCAGAGGTCAGCGGCAGATCCGCGATCTCGGATGTATTGTCCATCCGCCTGCGGAACGGGCTTACCAACCGCAGCGGCAGTGTCCTCTATTTCGTGACTGTGGGTTATGTCCGCGGCGATATCACCACGTCAGGCTCACTAACTGATGCAAGCGGGACAAGCCGATTTGAGAGCGAGGACCGCCGACAAGGTTTCTCGGCCAGCTTGGGCGCTGAACACAAACTGAACGAAAATTGGTCGATCACCGGCGAGATCGAGTATCTGCAGTTCGAATCAAAAACGGTCGAACTGGGTCCGTCATTCTCGACCAAATCGACGCCAAGCTATCGCGGACTGCGGATCGGGTTGAACTATACATTCTGATATCCGCGCGATTGGCGTTTAAAGTTGGCTGTTTCAGCGTTCATCGGCGCATTTGTCATGAGGTGTGCAAATTTTGAAACTGCCGCTTGCGTCTACCTCTTCAGTTTGTCTACGCTCAAGGTGAACCGCCAAGACAGGAGAACGGATTGGCCATCGGTGCCCTGACCCCACCGCAAGATGACATGCCCCAGCGTGAGGCGCTTGTTGAATTTCCAGACAACAGATTATTGATCGATTTGTGCGGAGAGTATGACCGCAACTTGACCGATATCGAACAGAAGCTCTCGGTGCAGATTGTGCGACGCGGCAATCAGCTTGTCGTGCTGGGCGACGAGGATTCGCAAAAGCAGGCGATTGAGGTTCTACAGGCCCTCTATACACGGCTCGAAGGTGGGCGTGATGTGGAAGCCGCAGATGTCGACCGCGAGTTGCGCATGGGCAATTCCGAGGTCGGAACTGGCACGCGCGATGGTGACCAGCTTGAGATGTTCAAGGGTGGCACGGTCGAGATCAAGACACGCAAAAAACTGGTCGAACCGCGCACCGACGCCCAGAAGGCCTATGTACAGTCGCTGTTCAACAACGAACTGGCCTTTGGCATTGGTCCCGCGGGCACCGGCAAAACCTATCTGGCCGTTGCGGTCGGGGTGTCCATGTTCATTGGCGGGCACGTTGACCGCATCATTCTCAGCCGTCCGGCGGTCGAGGCCGGTGAAAAGCTCGGTTACCTGCCCGGTGACATGAAGGATAAGGTCGATCCCTACATGCAGCCGCTTTATGACGCGCTGAATGATTTCCTGCCCGGAAAACAACTTGCCAAGCTGATCGAAGAAAAGCGGATCGAGATTGCTCCGCTTGCCTTCATGCGCGGTCGTACGCTGGCAAATGCATTTGTGGTGCTGGACGAGGCGCAGAATGCCACAACGATGCAGATGAAGATGTTCCTGACCCGGCTTGGTGAAGGTAGTCGGATGGTTATCACCGGCGATCGGTCTCAGGTTGATCTGCCGCGCGGTGTGCAGTCAGGTCTCAAGGATGCCGAACGGTTGCTGAAAACGATCCCGAATATCAGCTTCAACTATTTCACCTCGAAAGATGTCGTCCGCCATCCGCTTGTCGCCGCCATTATCGAGGCGTATGAGGCCGATGCGGGGCGCGAAACCGGATAACTTTCAAGGCGCCGATTGAAGCTGGGCTCGGAGCCAAAGGTATGAATCTGGAAATCACGCTTGAGGATGATCGCTGGCGCGGGCTGGAGCCTTTGGCCACGCGCGCAATTGCTGCTGTTCTGGAGTATTGCGATCTTGAGGCGGATCAATGCGAAATCAGCTTGCTGGGCTGCGATGATGCACGGATCGCTGAATTGAATGCTGAATTTCGTGAAAAATCCACGCCGACCAACGTCCTCAGCTGGCCTGCCGAAGAACTGGCCCCGGATCGGGCGGGAGACACTCCGCCGGCTCCGCAACCTGACTTTACTGGCGAAATCGTGCTGGGCGACATTGCGATCTCTTATGACACCTGCGCGCGCGAAGCAGCTGAAGCCGGCAAAAGCACCGACGATCACGTGACGCATCTGATCGTTCACGGTACACTACATTTGCTGGGGTATGATCACATTCGTGACCTCGACGCCACTTTGATGGAAAGGGTCGAGGTCGAGATACTTGGCAAACTGGGTATAGATGACCCATATAATGTATGACATGGGCACCTTTGCCCGATCATTTGGAACAGGATAATGGGCGAAACAGACGGCAGTTCTAGGGCGGCGCATGGCGCGCATTCTCAGAACAGCAGCAATGACAGCGACGAAAGAGGCGGGCTTTTTTCTCGCCTCATCGACGTATTTTCTTCTCAGGGCGAAGAGACCAGCCAGCTAAACGGGGCAGAGGTCGTCAGCGCTCAGCCAAGGGGCATGATCAACCTGCGCAGAATGCGGGTCGAAGATGTTGCGATCCCAACAGCCGAAATCGTATCGGTCCCCTCGACAACCCCGAAAGACGAACTTGTCCAGATTTTCCGCGACAGCGGCTTGTCACGCATTCCGGTTTACGATGGCACTTTGGATACGCCCTTGGGGTTTGTGCATCTCAGGGACTTTGCGCTGACCCATGGCTTTAACGGCAACTCCTCCGAGTTCGATCTGAGGTCGATGCTGCGGACATTGCTGTTCGTGCCACCATCGATGCCAATTGGCGTTTTGCTGACCAAGATGCAGACAGAACGTCGCCATATGGCTCTGGTGATCGATGAATACGGTGGAGTCGATGGTTTGCTGACTATCGAAGATCTGATTGAACAGGTTGTCGGAGAAATCGCCGACGAACATGATGCCGACGAAGATCAGTTATGGATACAAGAGAAACCCGGCTGCTACGTGGTTCAGGCGCGCGTACCACTTGAAGAGTTCGAGGCCGAGATTGGCCGCTCTCTGACCAGCCACGAAGATGTAGACGAAGAAGAGATCGACACATTGGGCGGTTTGGTCTTCATGCTCTCGGGGCGGGTTCCGGCGCGTGGTGAGGTTGTATGCCACCCCGAAGGTCCCGAGTTCGAGGTCATTGACGCAGACCCGCGCCGCATAAAACGGTTGCGTGTCATGCTGCCGGATATTGTTGCATGAACCCTGCCGAGGGGTGGCCCTTTTGGCTGCGATTGGTGCTGGCGGCGCTGTTGGGTGTCGCAGCGGCCAGTGGTCAGGCACCATTGGGATATTGGCCAATAAGCTTGCTGTCGCTGGTGCTGATAGCGCCGTTGTATCTGAGCACTGAGACAAATCGTCGAGCGGGTTTGCTGGGTTGGGTCTTCGCAACGGGCTATTTTGCGCACGCATTAAGCTGGATAATCGAGCCGTTTCTGGTTGATGTCCAACGCCATGCGTGGATGGCCCCTTTTGCTCTGATCTTTTTGTCAGGCGGGTTGGCCTTGTTCTGGGCGTTGGCCTTCGGTGTTTCGAAGCGCATCGGTGGAGCGCCCGTCTTGCAGGGGGCTTTGCTGTCTGTAACGCTGGCGCTGGTCGAGTTTGCGCGTGGCTACATTCTGACCGGATTTCCTTGGGCAGGCATCGCGCAGATTTGGGTGGATACGCCATTTGCCCAGACTCTGTCACTTGTCGGCCCCTATGGTTTGGGGGCGCTGACACTGCTTGCCACAGTGCCATTGGGCGCAGCCTTGTTCAGCAATCGTACCCGAAGCGGCATCGTTGTACCGATCGCGTTGACCGCAGGCTGTGCGGTATTGGCTTTGATCTATGCAGCGAACCGACCTCCAGTCATGCCCTCTGGTCATATCGTGCGGCTGATTCAACCCAATGCACCCCAGGACCAGAAATGGGATCCTGCCTATGCGTCAGTGTTTTTCGCACGCCAACTTGAATTCACAGCGGCCGAGCCCCGCCCGGACCTGATCGTCTGGCCGGAAACCTCGGTCCCGGCATGGCTGGGCAGCGCACAGTCCTATCTTTCAGCCATTGGCGAAGCGGCACAGGGCACCCCGGTGATCCTGGGCATTCAGCGTGCAGATGGGCAGCAGATTTATAACTCGATGATCTATCTAAATGAGGAGGGTCAGCAAGACGGGCTATACGATAAACATCACTTGGTGCCCTTTGGGGAATATGTGCCATTTGGTGAAGTGATGGCAAGGTTCGGCATCTACGGGATGGCCGCAACCACAGGGAATGGCTTTAGCGCGGGACCGGGTGCCGCATTGATGGATGTAGGCGTGCTGGGCAAGGCGCTGCCGCTGATCTGCTACGAGGCGGTTTTCACGCAGGATATTTTATCCGCGCCGGATCGTGCGGATTTTCTTTTGCAGATTACAAACGACGCTTGGTTCGGAACGCGTTCCGGCCCGTATCAGCACCTCGCCCAGGCGCAGATGCGTGCAATCGAACAAGGCCTGCCGATGTTGCGCTCGGCCAATACCGGAGTTTCGGCAATGATTGACCCAGCGGGGCAGATCACCGAGGCGCTGGCGCTTGGGCAGGCGGGGTTTATCGACGCCGAATTGCCGCGCCCACAAACTCCGACCGTTTATTCCCGAATTGGTGATAGTCCGGTATTAGTAGCTCTATTGGTGCTATTCGCGCTGCTATGGCGACACACCCGGCGCGTAAACGACCAAATTCCGATTGACCCTGTCAAACGCTAAGCGTATTCGGTCGCACGCCTGTCACAACGGCTTCCTGACGTGGTGGGGTAAACTTAATGGAGCACATTCATGTCCCGACAGAATTATATTTTTACTTCGGAATCCGTTTCCGAAGGGCACCCGGATAAGGTCTGCGATCGTATTTCCGATGCAGTACTAGACGCATTCCTGCGCGAAGAACCCGAGGCCCGCGTGGCCTGTGAAACATTTGCCACTACCGATCGTGTGGTTATTGGCGGCGAAGTGGGTCTGTCGGATCAGGACAAGCTGCATGATTATATGGCGCATATCGACGATATCGCGCGGGCATGTATCAAAGATATCGGCTACGAGCAGGACAAGTTTCACCACGAAACCGTCGAAGTGACGAACCTGTTGCACGAGCAGTCGGCTCATATCGCGCAAGGCGTGGATGCTGCCGATAACAAAGACGAAGGTGCAGGCGATCAGGGCATCATGTTCGGCTATGCCACGACCGAGACGCCAGCGCTTATGCCTGCACCGATCCAATACTCGCATGCTATCCTTCGCCGTCTCGCTGAAGTTCGCAAAAATGGCAGTGAACCCGCCCTTGGCCCGGATGCAAAATCACAGTTGTCTGTTATCTATCGCGACGGCACGCCAGTCGGTGTCAGCTCAATCGTGCTGTCGACGCAGCACATGGATGAGGCGCTGACCTCGGGTGATATTCGCGCCATTGTCGAGCCCTATATCCGTGAAACCCTCCCTGACGGCTGGCTGACCGCCGAAACCGAATGGCACGTGAATCCCACCGGCAAGTTCGTCATCGGCGGTCCGGATGGTGATGCGGGTCTGACCGGTCGCAAGATCATCGTCGACACTTATGGCGGTGCAGCACCTCACGGTGGTGGCGCATTCTCGGGCAAAGATCCAACCAAGGTGGACCGCTCGGCGGCTTATGCAGCGCGTTATCTGGCCAAGAATGTCGTTGCTGCAGGGATGGCAGAGCGCTGCACCATTCAGTTGAGTTATGCGATTGGGGTGTCAAAGCCCCTATCGATCTATGCCGACACGCATGGAACTGGCCAGATTGCCGATGCAGTGATCGAAAAAGCAGTTGGGCAGGTGATGGACCTGACTCCGCGCGGAATTCGCCAACATCTGCAACTCAACAAGCCGATTTATCAGAGGACCGCTGCTTATGGCCACTTTGGTCGTGAACCCGATGCGGACGGCGGATTCAGCTGGGAGCGCACCGATCTAGTGGACGCGCTGAAACAGGCGGTCTGATCAAAAAATTAGAAAAACGCGCCGGTTTCGGCGCGTTTTTTGCAAGTCGGCGACCACTTGCAACAATTTCAGCCCCGCAGTAAGGGCTGCGCCATGAGTACAAAGACCCCACAACGCCCGCGCAGAAATTTTTATGGCCGCTTTAAGGGCAAAACCCTGAAGCCCAGTCAAAAGACTTATCTGTCGGAAGATCTTGCTGCCTTGTCCCCCGGTGCGGTGGATTGGGACGGTAATCCTGAACGCGATCCGCTTGATCTCGACGGTCTATTCAGAGGCAAGCCTGTTTGGCTTGAGGTCGGCTTTGGCGGCGGTGAGCATCTGGTGCATCAGGCTCAGCAAAACCCGGATATCGGCATCATCGGAGCCGAACCCTATATCAATGGTGTTGCGATGCTGTTGGGTAAAATCCGTCAGGCCGGTGTTGAAAACCTTGCCGTACATCCCGGGGACGCGCGAGACTTGTTCGACGTTTTGCCAGAAGCCAGCATATCGCGCGCTTTTCTGCTCTATCCCGATCCATGGCCCAAAACACGGCATCACCGCCGTCGGTTTGTCACACCTGAACACCTGGAGCCCTTGGCGCGCGCGTTAAAGCCAGGGTCGATCTTTCGCGTTGCCACAGACATCCCTGACTATGTGCGCCAAACGCTGGAAGAGGTGCCGCGGGCGGGCTTCGAATGGCTGGCCGAGCGCCCCGCCGACTGGCGTGAGCCGTGGGATGACTGGATTTCCACGCGCTACGAACAGAAGGCGCTGCGCGAAGGCCGTACACCCCATTACCTGACCTTCCGCCGCAAAGACTGATTGTCGCTGGACCAACCGGCCCCAATTCGCTAATCGGCCTGAGGACTGATAGCGAAAACAGGAGCCCCCATGTCCGGACACGGCACGCCCATCCCGATGACGTCGCAGCCTTGCGGCCCGCTGACAGGCACCGCAGAGGTGCCCGGGGACAAGTCGATCTCGCACCGGTCCCTGATCCTGGGGGCAATGGCTGTGGGAGAAACCAAGATATCGGGCCTGCTGGAAGGCGAGGACGTATTGGACACCGCTAAGGCCATGCGTGCCTTTGGAGCCGAAGTAACGGATCATGGCGGTGGCGAATGGTCGGTGCATGGCGTAGGCGTTGGTGGTTTTTCCGAACCAGATCAGGTAATCGATTGTGGCAATTCGGGCACTGGCGTGCGCCTGATCATGGGGGCGATGGCGACTTCTCCGATCACAGCGACCTTCACCGGAGATGCGAGCCTGAACAAACGTCCGATGGCGCGGGTCACCGATCCGCTGGCGCTGTTCGGAACGCAATCTGTCGGCCGAGACGGTGGACGTCTGCCGATGACCATTGTCGGAGCTGCGGACCCCACCCCGGTGCGCTATGAGGTGCCTGTGCCTTCGGCGCAGGTGAAATCCGCCGTTCTGCTGGCAGGGCTGAACGCTCCCGGCAAGACCATCGTGATCGAGAAGGAAGCGACCCGCGATCATTCCGAACGGATGCTTGCGGGCTTTGGTGCCGAAATCACGGTCGAGGACACGGATGAAGGGCGCGTTATCACGCTGACCGGTCGGCCCGAGCTGAAGCCACAAGTCATCGCCGTGCCGCGCGACCCGTCCAGTGCGGCCTTCCCCGTCTGTGCCGCACTGATCACACCGGGCTCGGACGTGTTGGTCCCCGGTATCGGCCTGAACCCGACCCGCGCAGGCCTGTTCACCACGCTGCGCGAAATGGGTGCCGATCTGACCTACGAAAACGAGCGCGAAGAGGGGGGTGAACCGGTTGCCGATCTGCGTGCAAAATACTCGCCCAACATGGAGGGGATCAACGTCCCGCCCGCGCGCGCGGCGTCGATGATCGATGAATACCCGGTGCTGTCTGTTGTGGCCGCAAATGCGACGGGCACAACAATGATGGGCGGCGTGAAAGAACTGCGCGTCAAGGAAAGTGACCGGATCGACGCAATGGCCCGTGGCCTGCGCGCCAACGGTGTGACCGTGAACGAGGGTGACGAATGGTGGTCAGTCGACGGTCTCGGCATCGGCGGTGTGCCCGGTGGTGGGACCTGCGAAAGCTTCTTGGACCACCGCATTGCCATGTCGTTCATGGTCATGGGGATGGGGGCTAAAAAGGCGGTTTCGGTGGATGACGGCGGACCGATCGCAACGTCGTTCCCGATTTTTGAGCCTTTGATGGCCGCGCTCGGTGCCAAGGTCGAGCGTACATGAGATTCACCGTAGCTATCGACGGCCCTGCGGCGGCGGGCAAGGGGACGATTTCCAAGGGCGTTGCTGCGCATTTCGGGTTTGCGCATCTGGATACCGGTCTTCTCTATCGCGCGGTGGGGCGTCGTATGCTGCAAGGTGACGAACCGGTTGCAGCGGCAGGGTCCCTGACAGCAGAAGAATTGCAGCAGGGTGATCTGCGTACGGCTGAGATCGCACAAGCGGCCTCGAAAGTTGCGGTCATTCCTGAAGTTCGAAGTGCACTCGTTGATTTTCAGCGGGGGTTTGCCCGTCGCGCCGGAGGCGCCGTGCTGGACGGGCGCGATATTGGAACCGTGATTTGCCCAAAAGCTGAGGTCAAACTGTTTGTCACCGCCAGCCCCGAAGTCCGGGCGGAACGGCGATATCTTGAGCTTTCGGCCAAAGGTTCGGACGTGTCACGCGAACAGGTGCTCGCGGATGTCAAAGAGCGTGACGCACGTGACGCGGATCGCAGCACCGCACCGATGAAACCTGCAGATGACGCCGTGCAGCTTGATACGTCAAACCTGAGCATTGAGGCCGCGCTGGCACGGGCGCTCGAAACAATTGAACAGAACCTGCCCGCAGCCTGAAGTGGATGCGGACAGGTGTCCGTTAACTACAATTCACCAACTGCGATGCTCTTGATGTTGGTCCACTGGTCATCTGCGGTTTTAGCGGTGCCGGTGACGTCTTTCAGGAAAGCAGCGCGGGTATCAGCATTCAGGAACAGATACAGCTTGCCGTCTGCGATCAGGTACTGATCCGGGTCGCCGTCGAACTTTTTGCCAACAGACACCCCGAACGAACAATAGCCACCGTGCTGGGGCAAGTAAGCCGCCGGATTGGCCTCGAACGCTTCAAGGTTTTCCGCGCTGGTGAAGTAATAGGATGCGCCGTCATAAGTCGCCGAATGATTGGCGAAGCCTTCGACCGGATTGCCATTGTTGACAAGCGCGACCAGATCGACGCCATGGGCTGCCAGGGGTGCACCAGCCGCCGACAGGCCTTTGGAGACGTTGATTTCGTCTGCGGCAAAAGCCGGAGCTGCCAGGGCCAGAGTTGCGGCTAATGCAGTAAGTGCGAGCGATTTCATAGTAGAGGTCCTTTCCCTTTTTGGTTCAAGGCTCGGGTCCGCCCCAAGCCGATGTAACTAAGTTAGAAAAGGTTCTTCGGACGGGTAATCGCAGATAGGTCATGATACTTTGCAGATCGTTCATAGATCAGGGCGTTTTGCAAAAACTGTTCACATAGCTTTGTTTGGCCACCTGTCCGATGGCCGCCTAAGCTTGTTGGACAACCGTAGGAGTGGCCCATGATCAGACTAGCCCTGTTTTTGTTCTTCCTTGCAGGTAGCGTAGCTGCGCAGCAATCAGACGCGCCGGTGCCCGAGGCCGAACCTCCGATGACTTACGAGCGTTTGGGAAAAATCATCTTTGCGCTAGATCCCGAGGCGCAACCGATCGGGCCGGGGTTTGAGTTGACGATATCTGATGTGACGGTGCTGGTTGTCACCGATACCAATGCTGACCGCATGCGGGCGATGGTCGCGATCGGCAGTGCTGCGGATTTGTCGCCAGCCGATTTGCAACGGATGATGCAGGCAAATTTCGACAGCACGCTGGATGCGCGTTATGCGATCGCAAATGGCACCTTATGGGCTGCGTTCATTCACCCGCTTTCGCTGTTGCAAAGGGATCAGTTGATCTCGGGGCTGGCCCAGACTGTGAATATCGCCAACACCTATGGCACATTGTACACCGGTGGCGCGGCGGAATTCGGAGGGGGCGACAGCCATGATCTGCAGCGTGAGTTGATCGAAGAACTACTTAAAAAGGGTGAGGAAATCTAACACTCCGCTAAAACAGGTGCGCAGCCAGAAATCTGACGATGAATGTGCCTGCGGTCCTTGGCGTCATAGGCTCTAGCTGGATGCTGGAAAGCTGTTATAGTCCTTCCACAGCTAAATAAGGGAAAGCTGCTACGAAATCCCCAACACTCAAAAAAGGGGGAAGCAGCTAATAATTCCCAAGCCAACAGGGACAAAAAAATATGAATAATCGTTTGCGTAAGATCACCATCGTGGGTGGTGGTACGGCAGGTTGGATGACTGCGCTCATCCTGGACATGGTGTTCTCCCGCACGTCAGCACCCAAGGATCGCCCACGCATTTGCTTGATCGAAAGCCCCAACATCTCGACTGTGGGTGTCGGTGAAGCGACGGTGCCGCGTATGCCGGTCACGCTCCGTCAGGCGGGCATATCAGAGCGGGATTTCTTCCGCGAAACCAACGCATCGTTCAAGTTGGGAGTTAAGTTCTGCAATTGGAACAACGACGCCAAGGGCAATCGGATCGACTACGTAAACCCGTTTGCCCATGGTCAATTGCTGGAGGGATTGGAGGCTGCCGAGTATTTTCTGCGTTTTGGTAACGGGGATCGGGATTTCACGCAGTCAATCTCACCGCATGATGATCTGGCCCGGTTGTGCAAGGGTGCGCGTCCTTTGGGTGCACCTGAATTCGAGCAGCGGTTTGGCTATGCTTATCATCTGGATGCCGTGAAGTTTGCGGGCATGCTAACAAAGGTCTGCGCCAAGCGCGGCGTAGAGCATATTCAAGACGAAGTGCAATCGGTCGAATTGGACGAGCAGGGCAATGTCAGTCACCTGATGTTAGAGCGCAAGGGACGCCATGACATTGAGATGGTCATAGATTGCACCGGCTTCCGGGGGCTAATCATCAATCAAGCGCTGGGCGAGCCGTTCATGGACTATTCGGACTATCTGCCCAACGACCGCGCCATGGCCTTGCAGATCGAGCACCCTAACCCCGAAAAGATCGAAAGCGTTACACGCTCGACCGCGCTTGGTGCAGGTTGGACGTGGCGTGTGCCACTCTACAACCGTGTCGGTACGGGGTATGTGTATTCATCGGCGCATCGCACGGATGATCAGGCGGCGGACGAATATCTTGAGTGGTTGGGCGACAGCGGCAAGGGGCTGACACCGCGCGTGATCCCCATGCGTGTTGGTCGTGTACGCAATGCCTGGGTTAAGAACTGCTTGGCGATCGGTTTGTCTGGTGGATTTATCGAACCGCTTGAAAGTACCGCGATCCACATGATCGATCACGCGATCCGCTGGTTTGCCGAGCATCTGCCGACCCGCGATATCGAGCCCGCGCTGCGCAACCGATATAACCGGCAGATGAACAAGCTTTATGACGAGGTACTGGATTTTATCTGCCTGCACTACCGGTTGGGTAACCGCACCGATGATCAATATTGGATCGACGCCCGCACCGAGATGAAGATTCCGGATCGGTTGGCCGAGAACCTTGAGCTGTGGCAGCATCGTCTGCCGATGGAACACGATATCGAGTTTGCGACGCTGTTCAATTTCCGCGTCTATCAGACGGTTCTTCTGGGCAAACAGGTGTATGATACGGGCTATGGCGAAGGTATCCGTGATCGTCTGCGACCGCTGAAGAAACCGATTTGGTTCCAGTGGTGGAAGGGGGCAAAAATGGACCTTGCGCAGATCCTCAAGACCATGCCGGATCACAAAACCCTGCTGCGAGATATCCGGGGCGAGTTGGAGAAGCCTGCCTTTGGCAAGGCCGCAATGGGGCAGCCGACTGTCGCAATGCCGGGCGCGAAACCGGCACCCGTGGTGATCGAGAACATGCCAAACCTCGCTGAGATTCAAAGCGGCAAGAAGGATCTGCAACTGTTCTAGCGCCGCATGGTATCATTAGGCAGAACTGACATAGAAGGCCGGGGATCGGATCGCGTTTGCTTCGATGCCCGGACCCGATGTTCGGATTTTGTGGGATTGGCCAGTGTTTAAGGGCTTTGCTCTTGCACATGACACGGAATCCGCCTATACGCGCGCTGTCTGAACAAGGGCGGTTAACGTCCGGATGACGTATCTGAGCAGGGCCGGGTTACCTCGGCCCTTTGTGTTTGTTAGCTCGGGCGCGTTCTGGATCACGCATTCAGGCATCATGAAACAAGACCGGCGGAGACAACCGCTCGGCCAGCAAAAACGTTATGTAAAGGAAAACAACGCCACATGGCTAACGCATCCATGGAGGAATTCGAAGCCCTCCTGAATGAAAGCTTCGAAATGGACACGCCCGAAGAGGGTTCTGTTGTCAAAGGCAAGGTTCTGGCGATCGAAGCCGGCCAAGCCATCATCGACGTAGGCTACAAAATGGAAGGCCGCGTTGATCTGAAAGAATTCGCAAATCCCGGCGAAGCCCCTGAAATCGCTGTAGGCGACGAGGTCGAAGTGTACCTGCGCGCTGCAGAAAACGCCCGTGGCGAAGCCGTCATCTCGCGCGAGATGGCCCGCCGTGAAGAGGCATGGGACCGTCTGGAAAAAGCATATGCCGACGACCAGCGCGTCGAAGGTGCAATCTTTGGTCGCGTCAAAGGTGGCTTCACCGTCGATCTGGGTGGCGCAGTTGCGTTCCTGCCCGGCTCGCAGGTTGACGTTCGCCCCGTGCGCGACGCTGGCCCGCTGATGGGTCTGAAGCAGCCGTTCCAGATTCTGAAAATGGACCGCCGCCGTGGCAACATCGTTGTTTCGCGTCGCGCTATCCTGGAAGAATCGCGTGCCGAACAGCGTGCCGAAGTCATCGGCAACCTGTCCGAAGGTCAGACCGTCGAGGGTGTCGTCAAGAACATCACCGAATACGGTGCATTCGTTGATCTGGGCGGCGTTGACGGCCTGCTGCACGTCACCGACATGGCATGGCGCCGTGTGAACCACCCGTCCGAGATCCTGACGATCGGCGAAACCATCAAGGTTCAGGTCATCAAGATCAACAAAGAGACCCACCGCATCAGCCTGGGCATGAAGCAGCTGCAGGAAGATCCGTGGGATCTGGTTGCTGCGAAATACCCGCTGGGCTCGGTCCATCAGGGTCGCGTCACCAACATCACCGACTACGGCGCGTTCGTCGAGCTGGAAGCCGGTGTCGAAGGTCTGGTTCACGTGTCCGAGATGTCCTGGACCAAGAAAAACGTCCACCCCGGCAAGATCGTTTCGACCAGCCAGGAAGTCGACGTCATGGTTCTGGAAATCGACGGCGCCAAGCGTCGCGTGTCTCTGGGCCTGAAGCAGACCCAGCGCAACCCATGGGAAGTGTTTGCAGAAACGCACCCCGAGGGCACCGAGGTCGAAGGCGAAGTCAAGAACATCACCGAATTCGGTCTGTTCATTGGCCTCGAAGGCGACATCGACGGCATGGTTCACCTTTCCGACCTGTCCTGGGACGAGCGTGGCGAAGATGCGATCCAGAACTACCGCAAAGGCGACATGGTTTCGGCCGTCGTCTCGGAAGTTGACGTTGAGAAAGAGCGTATCTCGCTGTCGATCAAAGCCCTGGGCGGTGACAAGTTCGCTGAAGCCGTGGGCGGCGTGAAGCGTGGTTCGGTCATCACCGTCGAAGTGACCGCGATCGAAGATGGCGGCATCGAGGTCGAGTACGAAGGCATGAAGTCGTTCATCCGTCGTTCGGACCTATCGCGTGACCGTGCTGAGCAGCGCCCCGAGCGTTTCTCGGTCGGCGACAAGGTCGACGTCCGCGTCACCAACGTCGACAGCAAGACCCGTCGTTTGGGCCTGTCGATCAAGGCACGCGAGATCGCCGAAGAGAAAGAGGCCGTGGAACAGTACGGTTCTTCCGACTCGGGCGCGTCGCTGGGCGATATCCTGGGTGCAGCACTGAAGTCGGGCGACTAATTCCGGGGCGTATCCCAAACATGAAATTCGGCCTCGCACCATGGTGCGGGGCCGTTTTTGTTGCGAATCAATATCTTCCAAATAGTCGGCTTAATTTGCCTATCGTTCGCGCATGAAGTGTGGAAATCAGGCCAACGGGCAAAAATTCGCGTGAGATTGTCGCAAAATGCCGCCTTTGCTGGCAGAGTATCCGTTCCCCCGATCCGGGTTTTTTCCTATACTGTCAGAACAATAGGCTTGTCACATCGTCCGCCTGGGAGGGTATTGCGTATGATCCGTTCAGAATTGATTCAGAAAATTGCCGACGAAAACCCGCATCTCTATCAACGCGACGTCGAGCGGATCGTGAATACCGTTTTTGAAGAAGTGACCGACGCCATGGCACGCGGCGACCGCGTAGAGCTGCGCGGTTTCGGCGCGTTTTCGGTGAAAAAGCGTGACGCACGTGTAGGCCGCAATCCTCGCACTGGTGAGACTGTGCAGGTTGAAGAAAAATGTGTTCCATTTTTCAAAACTGGCAAGTTGCTAAGGGACCGTTTGAACGGTAAAGCCTAGCCTCATGATGCGCTACATTCGTTATGCTTTTCTGGCTGCATTGGGGATCGTTCTGGTCTCGGTTTCGCTGGCCAATCGCCAAATTGTTGAACTTAAGCTTATGCCGGATGCTTTGTCCGAGTTGCTGGGGTTCAACCTGTCAACCTCCTTGCCGCTGTTTCTGGTCGTGCTGGGTGGGGTTGTTGCCGGCCTGGTCATCGGCTTCCTGTGGGAATGGCTGCGCGAGCATAAACACCGCAAGGATGTGACCGTGAAGCAAGGCGAAGTGCGCAAGCTTGAGCGTGAAGTTAAGAAGCTCAAGAAAAAGCAGAATGAAGGTCAGGATGATGTGCTGGCCATTCTGGATGAGGCAAGCTGAGGCCCTACGATGCCCGCTGATATCCGAGTTAAAATCTGCGGCCTGACCGCCCCTGACCACGTGCGCGCTGCTGTGGATGCGGGCGCGGGTTATGTTGGTTTTGTGTTTTTCCCCAAATCCCCGCGGCATGTTGAGCCCCAGACAGCTGCGACATTGGCACAGGAGGTGCCCGCGGGCGTCGCCAAGGTGGCGCTGACAGTGAATGCGACGGACGAGGATCTGGACCACATTCTTTCGATCGTGCCTCTGGATATGTTGCAACTGCATGGCAAAGAAAGTCCTGAGCGTGTGCAGCAAGTGCGAGACCACTTCGGCCTGCCAGTAATGAAGGCCATTGGTGTGGCCGAGGCCGAAGACCTCGCGGCCATCGATCTCTATTCAGATGTGGCGGATCAGCTGTTGATCGACGCAAAGCCACCGCGAAACGCGGAGCTGCCTGGTGGTAACGGTTTGTCTTTTGATTGGCGCCTGCTGGCAGGTCGTAAATACTGGCGTAGGCCATGGATGCTGGCCGGAGGTCTGACCCCTGACAATGTCGCAGAAGCGGTGCGAATGACCGGCGCACAGCAGGTGGATGTCTCATCCGGCGTCGAAAGCTCTCCGGGTGTCAAGGATGCCGGGCTGATCCGCGCCTTTATCGACGCGGCAAGTTGATCTGATCTGCACGAACCTGCGTATCTCCTCAAAATGGGGGAGAGCATGCTGGCAGTGATCGGCGGAGTTTCACTTAAACGATGGTATCACGGGCCCGAGTTCTTCTGGCGCGCTCATCAATCCTTGCGGCAGGCACGCGGTGACGCGCTGTGCCTGCATGCCGAGGTATTTGTGCGTCAAGGCTGTTATTTTTCATACACAGTCTGGCATGATGTCGAAGCTATGCTGACATTCGCATATTCCGGCCCTCATCGCCGTGTAGTACGCGCGTCGACCCGTCTGGCCGATATCAATGTGTTCTGTCAATTTCCCTGCATTGCTGTTCCAAGTCGAGTTCAGGCACTTCAGGTGTGGGAACAGCGCGCTCAGGCGGCGGAATGATACGTTTTGCGATGGCAAATCACTCCATCACCTCCTATGAACATCGGGTACGACGAGGGAGACTTCCATGGCCAACGATCTTTTTAATTCCTTCATGTCCGGCCCCGATGAACAAGGCCGCTTTGGCATCTTCGGCGGGCGCTTTGTCAGCGAAACGCTGATGCCGCTGATCCTGTCACTGGAAGAGGAATATGACAAAGCCAAGGATGACCCCACATTTTGGGCCGAGATGGACGATCTGTGGGCAAACTACGTGGGTCGCCCTTCGCCGCTCTACTACGCGGAACGCCTGACCGAACATCTGGGCGGCGCAAAGATTTACTTGAAGCGTGACGAACTGAACCACACCGGCGCGCATAAGATCAACAATGTGCTGGGCCAGATCATTCTGGCGCGGCGCATGGGAAAGACCCGGATCATCGCCGAGACCGGGGCAGGGCAGCACGGCGTGGCCACAGCCACCGTCTGCGCCAAATTCGGCCTGAAGTGCATTGTCTACATGGGTGCCCATGACGTTCAGCGCCAGGCCCCGAACGTGTTCCGTATGCGCCTGTTGGGAGCCGAAGTGATCCCGGTAACATCCGGCAGGGGTACGCTGAAAGATGCGATGAACGACGCTCTGCGCGACTGGGTGACCAATGTGCGCGATACCTTTTACTGCATCGGCACCGTTGCTGGCCCGCATCCTTACCCGGCGATGGTACGCGACTTCCAGTCGATCATCGGCAAGGAAGCCAAGGAACAGATGCAAAAGGCCGAGGGCCGTTTGCCCGACACCATCATCGCCGCCATCGGAGGTGGTTCGAATGCGATGGGCCTGTTCTACCCGTTCCTCGACGACAAGGATGTGAATATCATCGGTGTTGAAGCGGGCGGCAAGGGGGTTAACGAGAAGATGGAGCATTGCGCCTCATTGACCGGAGGTCGTCCGGGCGTGCTGCACGGCAACCGCACTTATCTGCTGCAGGATGATGATGGGCAGATTCTCGAAGGCTATTCGATCTCGGCCGGTCTGGACTATCCGGGCATTGGCCCCGAGCATTCCTGGCTGCACGACATCGGTCGCGCCAACTATGTCTCGATCACGGATAAAGAAGCGCTTGAAGCGTTCCAGTTGTGCTGCGCCACCGAAGGTATCATCCCTGCGCTGGAGCCCTGCCATGCGCTGGCGCATGTTATGAAAATCGCGCCGGAATTGCCCAAGGACCACCTGATCTGCATGAATATGTGTGGCCGGGGGGATAAAGATGTGCAGACCGTCGCACGGTACCTGAACTTTGATATGTCGGATACCGAAGGTCGCGCAGCGGACTGATTAGGCCTAACAGGCTTTGCGCCTTTGAGGAACTGTGCCAGTTTGCATTGCATGTGCAGTGTTTCCTCAAAGGCCGGACCCGACCGACTTGACCAGAAATACGATCAGGCCGCCCCGAGCTGGGCAGACAAGATGCGTCTGCTGGGGTATTTCGATGCCTATCTGGGTTTTCTGTCCTCGGACCCGCAGGTCGAATTGGGCCGTAACGCACTGGATATCGGGTGCGGTACGGGAGCCTTTGCCGAAGCACGCGCCGTGATCCGGCGCGAAGGGCATGTGACGCTTTTGGAACCTTCGGCCCGAATGCTGCAACTGGCAGGGTCAGCGTTGCAACGGCGCGGTGGAAACGCCGAGACTGTCCAATCGCGCTTGGAAGAGTTCCATCCGGCATCCCGTTTTGACTGCCTGTTGGCTGCGCATGTTCTGGAGCATTGCGTTGATCCGATAGATGCTTTGCGCCGCATGCGCGATCTGGCTGAACCGGGTGCAACGCTTTGGTTGGTAGTCAGCAAGCCACATTGGTGTAATGCGATCATCTGGTTCCAATGGCGGCACCGAACCTATCGACCGGATATTGTGGCGGAGATGCTCGCGCGTTCGGGCTGGGATCTGCAGGCCGAGCATGGCTTTCCAACCGGGCCGCCGTCGCGCACGTCTCGCGGATATCGGGCGATCGCCATCTAGTGCTCGTCTTCAGCGCGCTGCATTTTTAGAATATGGAGAGGTACGATATCCAGCGCCCTCTGGTGCGTGGCTTCAAGGTGCACCTTGGGCGCGCATCCCTCGTCATGGGCTTGCAAAAAGCGCCCCGCACACAAGCACCAGCGATCACCGGGTTTGAGCCCGGGAAAATCGAATTCGGGCCGGGGCGTGCTAAGGTCGTTTCCGACATATTTTGAATAGGCCAGAAATTCGGCCGTCATCACGGCGCAAACCGTATGGCTTCCCTGATCCTCGGGGCAGGTGTTGCAGGCGCCATCGCGAAAGAAACCGGTTAACGGTGTGCGCGAGCAAGGCGCGAGCACGCCGCCCAGAACATTGATGCTGTCTTGCTTCTGCATGATGGTATCTTACAGGCTTCGCGCAATTTTGCGGAACATTTCTATGTTTTGCTCACCGACACCGGGATCGCGGAACTTCCGGTCTGCGCCCGTCGTGACAATCAGAACACCACGTGGCTGGTCGAAGTAAATGTACTGCCCATACACGCCCCGCGCCATGAATTCACCTTCATGGGCACCGATCGGGATCCACCATTGATAGCCATACCCTATCTTGCCCGGTTCGGTCGGTGCGCTTGGCCAAGTAGCGGCGTCGATCCAATCCGCGGGTACAATCTGCCGTCCATCGCGTTCGCCATCCTGCAAAATCAACTGCCCGAACCGGGCAAAATCGCGCGTTGTGAAGTTGAGACCACCCAGAACAAATGCAACGCCTGCTCCATCGGTGATGTAGTAGCCTTCTCGCTCCAATCCCAGCGGTGTGATCACTTTCTCGGTCAGTAACGCTGCAACGCTGCGTCCTGTTGCCCCCCGGATGACCATTCCGATCACATGAGTATCGATCGACACATATTGCCACGTTTCACCCGGCGCGACGAAACTGTCCTTCAACGAAGCCGCGAAGTCGTCCAGTTCACCTCCCAGCGCCACGACGCGGCCCATGCGATTGATGTCGGAATTATAGTCCAGATAATCCTCGTCAAAGGTCACGCCGCTGGCCATGTTCAACACGTTGCGGATCGTGGCGGTCTCATAGGCGCTGCCCTTGAGGTCGGGTGCGTATTGTACAACCGGATCGTCGAGCGAATTGATCGCGCCTTCATCCAGCAAAATACCGAACACGGCAGACAAATAGCTTTTAGCAATTGACCAGGAGATCCTGCGATCATCCGGCCCGGTGCCCAGATAGTATTCTTCGAAACGAATTTCTCCGTCCTGCATCACCAACAGGGATGTTACCGAGCGATCTTCGATCCACTGGTCTGTTCCATCGGGAAGATCGAAGCCAAGCCCATACGGCAGCTCCCAGGTCGGGCCATTGCCACGCGGCAGAGTGACCGTCAGAAAGGCTTCGTCCATATTCGAAAAGTTGTGGACGATCTTTTCTTCTGAAAACAGCGAATTCACCGCCATCAGGCGCTGGATTTCCTCGCGTTTCCAAAATCCGACAACCGCCGCTGCCAATGCCAAGGTCAACAGGATACGCAGCAGCCATCTGAGCGCTGTTTTCATTCGTCACCTCCCTTTGCCTCTGACATTGGACTTTGGCCTGAGGCTTTGCGCAAGCGCAACGTTGCGGAATGATTATCTGAATTTATCCAGCAGCTTTTGCATGGCCGAACGCTCATCGGGCGCTGAAACGGCTTCGGCGGCAGCTTTGGGGGGCGTTTCAGGTTTAGTGGGCTGCTTCGATGATCTGGGTGGAGCAGTGCGCAGTGCAACGGCATTCATGAATTTCCCGCTTTCGTCATCGGCAAGATAAGTGGCACCGTCCGAGACGCCGCGCAGCACGTCATCCAGCCAGTCCGCATCCGCCTTTGCAAAGTCGCTTAGAACATAAGGCGAGACCATTTCTTTGCGGCCCGGATGACCGATACCCAGCCGCACGCGATCATAGGCCGGGCTGATATGGTCGTGGATCGACCGCAACCCGTTATGGCCTGCGTGGCCACCGCCTGCCTTAACGCGCACTTTACCGGGTGCCAAGTCCAGCTCATCATGGAAGACGGTCACGTCCGTCGAGTCGAGCTTGTAGAAGCGCATTGCCTCTCCCACTGACTGGCCAGAGCGGTTCATGAAGGTTTGCGGCTTGACTAGCAGCACTTTCTGGCCGCCTAGACGTCCTTCGGCAATTTCCGCCTGGAACTTGGACTTCCATGGACCAAACCCGTGATCTTGGGCAATTCGCTCTAACGCCATGAAGCCGATATTGTGCCGGTTGCGAGCGTATTTTGATCCCGGATTTCCCAAACCGACAAACAGTTTCATCGCTTTGTCCCTTACAGTCTCGCGTCGTTATCTCATTGCATGGATCAGGGGATGTTTTCCAGCCCCGTACACGCAAAAGAAAACGGGGCCCCAGAAGGCGCCCCGTTTCAAATCTGGATTTGATCCGGATTTATTCTTCTTCCTGGCCGATGACTTCAACTTCATCTGCAGCCACTTCTTCCTCATCACCCTCTTCGTCGTCGCTGGTCGACAGACCGGTGGGTGCCGAGACGTTGGCGATCACGAAGTCACGATCGATGGTGGGCTTGGTGCCTTCGGGCAGCACAACCGAAGAGATGGTGACAACGTCGTTGATTTCCATGCCAGTAAGATCAACAGTGATCTTCTCAGGAATGTCACCGGCTGTGCAGAGCAGTTCAACCTCGGGGCGGACAACGGTCAGAACGCCACCTTTTTTGATACCGGGGGCTTCTTCTTCGTTGATGAATTCAACGGGGATGAACAGCGCGATCTTGGTGGTCCGACGCAGGCGCATCAGGTCCAGGTGGGTCGGCAGGTCTTTGACAACGTCACGCTGGACATCGCGGCAGATGACGCGCACGTCTTCGTGACCTTCGACTTTCAGGTTCCACAGGGTCGACTTGAACCGGCCTGCTTTCAGGCGCTTGAACAGTACGTTGAACGGGATCTGGATCGGCAGCGGCTCTTTGTCGCCACCAAAAACAATGCCCGGAACCATGCCATCGCGGCGTGCTTGACGAGCGGCGCCCTTGCCTGTCCCCGTCCGTTCCAGAGCTACGAGATCAGGAATCTCTCCAGCCATGATAATTCTCCAATGTTAGGGCGGGCATCCTCCAAGGCTGTATGCCCGCGTGAAGCCGCGTCCTTAGCTTGATTCAGTTGGTTTGGAAAGGGCTTTTTGTAGTCCGAGGAATTTTGCGAGGCTCTGCCTCGCGCTCCGAGGTATTTACGGCCAGATGAAGGACGGATCCTCTGCTTCATCTGGCTGCAAGTACCTTGAACGAGACACTCAATGGGCGACCATGCGGCGTCTCCATCTACGTGGGAGGCGTAGGATCAAGCCTGCCAGCGACCGCCAAAGTCTTCGGGGACCAGAAGATTGTGGCGTCCAAGATCGGCTACGTTACGTTCACCGCAAAGTGCCATCGTTGTATCGAGCTCTTTCTGGATCACTTCCAATGCCGTTGTCACGCCTTTCTGACCCATTGCACCCAGCCCATAGACAAAGGCGCGACCAATAAAGGTGCCTTTGGCCCCAAGCGCCAGAGCTTTCAGCACGTCTTGCCCTGAACGGATGCCGCTATCCAGATGCACTTCGACATCACTGCCGACGGCATCCATGATCTCGGGCAGAACCCGGATCGAGCTGAGCGCACCATCCAGCTGCCGTCCACCATGGTTTGAGACAACAATTGCATCTGCGCCCAGCTTGGCAGCCATTTTGGCATCCTCGGCATCGAGTATGCCCTTAAGGATCACCTTGCCGCCCCATTGTTCCATCAGCTTCTCGACTTTGCCCCAGTCGAGGCTGGGATCGAATTGCTCGGCGGTCCATGTGCCGAGCGAGCGTGTATCTGTGATGCTATCGACATGACCGACGATATTCCCGAATTCTCGGCGCTTGGCACCTAGCATCTCGATGCCCCAGGCCCATTTCGTCATCAGGTTGGCGATGGTCTTGGGGGTCAGCTTTGGCGGCGCAGATAGGCCATTCTTCAGGTCCTTGTGTCGTTGGCCAAGGATTTGCAGATCAAGCGTAATAACAAGGGCCGAGCATTTCGCATCCTTCGCGCGCTGGATAAGTCGCCCGACATAGTCCTGATCTTTCATAGTGTAGAGCTGAAACCAGAAAGGGGCCGAAGTGTTTTCAGCAACATCTTCGATCGAATTGATCGACATGGTCGACAGTGTGAAGGGTACACCAAAGGCTTCGGCGGCTTTGGCCGCTTTGATCTCGCCATCCGCGTGTTGCATTCCTGTCAGACCTACCGGAGCCAATGCAACGGGCATGGATACATCTTGCCCGATCATCTGCGATGCGGTCGAGCGCCCTGTCATGTCTACGGCGACCCGTTGGCGCAGGCGGATATCTTCGAAATCCGACGTGTTCTCGCGGAAGGTTTGTTCGGTCCAGCTGCCGCTTTCTGCATAGTCAAAAAACATGCGGGGAACGCGACGCTCATAGATCCGTTTGAGGTCTTCGATATTGGTAATGACTGGCATTGATCAGGCTCTCGCAGGATTGGTTAAGTTTCTTTACCAATTATTTTGAAACACTGCAATGCCCGCTTGCTGCGGTTGGTTGCCGCGTGGTCAAAACAAAAAACACCGCAGTAGGCGGCGCGCCTGCTGCGGTGAAGAACCATCTGAAAATGGAAAGAAATTGTTAGGCGGAGTGTGCGCCATCTGACAGTGTTTTGACAAAATCCAGAACCTCGGTCACCGGTTTTCCGGAACCGATCTGGCTGACAATGGCAGATCCAACTACCGCGCCATCGGATACACTCGCGATGTTGCGAGACTTCTCTGGCGTATTGATCCCGAAACCGACGATCACGGGCAAATCAGTTGCAGCTTTGATCCGAGCGACCTCGGGCCCAACATCGGTTGCCTGCGCTTCGGCAGCACCGGTTATGCCGGTAATCGATACATAATACACAAAGCCGGATGTGTTTTGCAGTACGCGAGGCAGGCGTTGGTCATCGGTCGTCGGCGTCGCCAAGCGGATGAAGTTCAGCCCGGCAGCTTGCGCGGGCAGACAAAGCTCTTCGTCCTCTTCGGGGGGCAGGTCGACGACAATCAGCCCGTCGATCCCCGCTGATTTTGCATCTGCCAGGAATTTCTCGACACCTCGGCTGTAGATCGGATTGTAATATCCCATCAGCACGATCGGTGTGGTGTCATCGGATTCACGAAAGGCGCGGGCCAAATCCAGAGTGCGTTGCAATGTCATTCCACCATCCAACGCCCGTTGGCCAGCAGCCTGAATGGTCGGGCCATCGGCCATCGGATCGGTAAAGGGCAGGCCCAACTCGATGACGTCGACACCTGCGCCGGGCAAACCCTTCACGACCTCCAGCGATGTGTCGTAGTCGGGATCCCCGGCCATGACATAAGCTACAAATGCCTTTTTGCCCTGTTCCTTCAGGGCGGCGAATTTGGCGTCGATACGGGTCATCGGAAATCCTTGCACTCGGGTTTGGACCTGATGTGCAGAAACTTTCGCTGAAAATCAATCCCGCTTGGGGGGCTTCCGATCAGAAGGCGTAATGGTATCTCAGCAAAAGTGCGTTTACACCTGGGTTGTCTTCCTGCGTGCTGGCGTTGGATATATGAGTGATAGCGGCAGACAGTTTGTTGCCGCTTTCCAGCGTATAGCCAAGGCCCAGTAAGCTGCGTATCTGAAAACTGCCGCCCAGATCATTCAGTTCGTTGGATTCACTATAGTATCCCGGCATGACACTGCCCTCGATGAACCAACGGTCCGCAAAAGTGTAAAGCCCGATCAGGCCCGCGCCAACATGCGTGTCACCGTCGGTATCAACAGACAGGGACGCACCCCAGGTGGCGCTGAAACGGGTCGCTTCGTAGAAAGAGCGATGCTGGTATTCCAGCGAAACAATTGCCTGATCTTCGCTCTCAGCGCTGGAATAATCTGCGTAGCCTGCTCCGAAAATGATGGATTGGGCCTGTGCTGCAGTAGCGGCTGTCAGCGCAAAAGCCAGAATAACAAGGGATTTCATTTTTACCTACTATGTCCGTCGTTCGTTGGTATTGGTTTTATTGAGGAATGTAGGTGCATGTTTTCAATGGACGCAAGAACACAAATCGATGTCGATTTTGTGATGTGGCAGAATAGACTCGCGGCTGTGTTCAGGCGCTTTGCCTTGCGCATTGCACCGGACCTGCCTAGAAGCGGCGCTCGAATGGTATCAGGAGGCCGTCATGGGCTTTAAAATGGGAATCGTGGGTTTGCCGAATGTTGGCAAGTCGACTCTCTTCAACGCACTGACCAAAACTGCGGCAGCTCAGGCGGCGAATTTCCCGTTCTGCACCATCGAACCCAATGTGGGGGATGTCGCCGTTCCTGATGACCGGCTGGATAAACTGGCGGCGATTGCGTCCTCGAAACAGATCATTCCAACCCGCATGACCTTTGTGGATATCGCTGGTCTGGTGAAGGGCGCTTCGAAAGGCGAGGGGCTCGGCAACCAGTTTCTGGCAAACATTCGCGAGACTGACGCGATTGCCCATGTGCTGCGTTGTTTCGAAGATGGTGACGTGACCCATGTGGATGGCCGCGTTGATCCGGTGGCCGATGCCGATACGATTGAGACCGAGCTGATGCTGGCCGATCTGGAAAGCATCGAAAAGCGTCGCGCCAATCTGGTGCGCAAGCTGAAGGGCAATGACAAAGAAGCGCAACAGCAGGACCGCCTGCTGGCCGAGGCGCAGGAGATGCTGGGAAACGGCAAGCCAGCGCGTCTGGTTGAAGTGTCTGATGAAGACGCCAAGGCATGGAAAATGCTGCAACTTCTGACCACCAAGCCGGTGCTTTATGTCTGCAACGTGTCCGAAGAAGAGGCCGCCGAAGGCAACGAGTACTCTGCCAAAGTCGCTGAGATGGCTGCCGCGCAAGGTAATGCTCATGTCATTATCAGTGCCAAGATCGAGGAAGAGATCAGCCTTCTGGAAGACGACGAGGCACAGATGTTCTTAGAGGAAATGGGTCTGGAAGAGCCCGGCCTCGACCGTCTGATCCGCGCGGGCTACGACTTGCTTAAGCTGGAAACTTATTTCACCGTCGGCCCGAAAGAGGCCCGGGCCTGGACCATCCGCACCGGCACCGCCGCACCACAGGCCGCAGGTGTCATCCACGGAGACTTTGAGAAGGGTTTCATCCGTGCCGAGACTATCGCCTATGACGACTACATCGCTGCCAATGGCGAACAAGGTGCCAAAGAGGCGGGTAAGATGCGGGCCGAAGGGAAAGGCTACATCGTCAAGGATGGCGATGTGATGCACTTTTTGTTCAACACCTGAGAAGCCACCAAAGCAGCCACTGCTCAGCTTATAACCTCGGATTTTCTGCGAAGAACGGGCCGATATCGGGTTGCTCGTGTGTGAATGCCATTGTCCACTTCATGTTGTGGTGGGCTACGTAGATATCCGCGCCAAAAGATGTGAAATCTGGATATGTTTCTGAGACGCAGCGATACGACCATTTGATATCTTCATCAAAGATAACATACGCGGCAGGCCACTGGTTCTTATAGGCATTTAAAGCGTCATCGCCCGCCCGCGCGATTTGAAACCCGTAACTGAAACCATGCCAGCGAAAGCGATTGTGAATCCAGGAACCGGTTGATTTCTTTACGTTCCCGGCGAATGTCTGATGCCAGCATTGAACAACCTCACCACCTTCTTTGGAATTGAGAGGATCAAAATCGACGCATTCACGCACCAAGAAGTCCTCAATTTGGTTTCTCGTAAGGTTCATGGAATAATTCGGTTCTATGTTGTTGTTAAACCGGCATATCGCGCGTTATGGCGAAGTGTCAAAACCGCTCAGGTGGCAAGATGCGATCCTGTTAGTTTCATTTGGGCTGGAACAGCAGTTCGGCAGGCTCAACCACCCGAGTATTGCATGTATCTGAAGCGTCGATCCTGTGGCAGCCAACAAATTGACGATGCTCGCATCTCACACATTTCTCTCGTGCAGAAATGTGGTTAGTTTGGATTTTGACCTGATACTTGAGACAGCTCTAGATGATCGAAATCCGCGACCTGCAATTGCTCAGCGCATTGGCGCGGCATCGTCATTTCGCTAAGGCAGCTGAGGAATGCGGGATTTCACAGCCTGCGTTCTCGATGCGAATCCGAAACCTGGAGGATCGGCTGGGTGTCTCCATCGTTCGCCGCGCAAACCGATTTCAGGGGCTAACCGAAGAGGGCGAGATGATTGTCCAGCGCGCGCGGCGCATTCTCGACGACACCAAGGCTTTGGAACAACAGGTGCTCGCTGCAAAGGGTGAGATCACCGGCACGCTTATTTTGGGTGTGATCCCTACAGCGATTGCCTTCACCGGGCGTCTGACGAAGCGGTTGCGCGATGCGCATCCACGTATCGTGACCCGGATTGAAACAATGTCTGCAACGGCCATTCAGCACCGGTTGGACGAAGGAAGTCTGGATGCTGGCATCACTTATGGCGACAGTATCGGTACCGATCTACGGCAAGTGCAGCGCTTGTACGAAGAAACTTATGTCCTATTGGTCCCCTCGCATATGACCGATGAGACAGGCCCGATCCCATGGGCCCGCGTGGCCGAGTTTCCCCTGAGCCTGCTGGAACCACAGATGCAGAACCGGCGGATTTTGGATCGGATATTCGCCGAACAGGGCTTGCACCCGGATATTGTAGCCGAGACAAGCGGATTCACAGCCTCGATGGTCATGGCACGCGAGGGGCTAGCGGCCACCGTGATTCCACGCGTGCTGGTGCGGGCGCTGGGCGACCTGAAGGACACAAGGGTGCTGTCCCTGATCGAACCCGTGGTGAGCAAGCCGATTTGTCTGGCCACACTCACTCGTGACCCGGAATTGCCTACGGTCGCGGCCTTGCGCACAGTGACGGCGTCTTTGCGGTGATAAACTGTCGTTATCGTGCGATTGAAATATGCGATTTGACGATATGCTAGTCTGATGAGACACGGGGCCTCAATCGGAGGGCATCATGGCACCATTAGACACCAAGCCATCAGGCGCGCCAAAGGGCGTCTGGAAGTCAGGTAAAGGCAAGGGGCGGCACACACCCAAAGGCCGTCAATTCTCGGACGAGGCACAAGCGGAAATTGCACGACTGTTGGGTGACCGCCCGCGACGTCGCGACCTGCTGATTGAATTTCTGCATTTGATTCAGGACGCACACGGCCATATCAGCGCCGACCACATCGCCGCTCTGGCGGTTGAGATGCGGATCGGGCAGGCTGAGATTTACGAAACCGCAACCTTCTATGCCCATTTCGATGTAGTGAAAGAGGGTGAAACGCCTCCTCCGGCGTTGACGATCCGTGTGTGCGATTCGCTGTCCTGCGAAATGGCCGGTGCCCAGCAGCTGCAAAAAGCGCTGGAAGACGGTTTGGATGCCTCGCAGGTCCGCGTTGTCCGTGCGCCCTGCATGGGACGCTGCGACACCGCTCCAGTGCTGGAGATCGGTCACAACCACATCGACCACGCGACCCCCGAAAAGGTGCAGGCCGCGATTGCGGCGAATGACACCCACGCCCATCTGCCCGATTACGAAGCCTTTGCGGTTTATGAAGCCAATGGCGGCTACGCCAAACTGAAAGAGCTGCGCGAGGGCGACGATTGGGAGAAGGTGCAGGAAGACGTCCTGTCCTCGGGCCTGCGTGGTCTGGGCGGCGCTGGCTTCCCGTCGGGCAAGAAATGGGGCTTTGTTCGCATGAATGAAGGCCCGCGTTATCTGGCTGTCAACGGCGATGAGGGCGAGCCCGGGACATTCAAGGACCGCTACTATCTTGAGCGCACGCCGCATGTCTTCCTCGAAGGGATGCTGATCGCCGCTTGGGCCGTCGAGGCAGAGACCTGCTTTATCTATATGCGCGACGAATACCCGGCAGTTCTGGAAATCCTGCGTCGTGAGATTACCGCGCTCGAACAAGCCGGGATCGTCGAAGAAGGCTATATCGACCTGCGCCGTGGTGCTGGCGCTTACATCTGCGGCGAAGAATCCGCGATGATCGAGTCGATCGAAGGCAAAAAAGGCCTGCCGCGTCACCGTCCTCCATTCGTGGCGCAGGTTGGGGTCTTTAACCGTCCGACCTTGGTGCACAATGTCGAGACGCTCTATTGGGTGACCAAAGTTTGCCGTGAAGGGCCTGAATGCCTTAACAGCACTGAAAAGAACGGTCGAAAGGGTTTGCGTAGCTATTCGGTCTCGGGTCGTGTCGCAAAGCCGGGCGTTTACCTTCTGCCCGCTGGCTCGACCATTCTGGACGTGATCGAGGCTGCCGGAGGCATGGCCGGGGGCCAGACCTTCAAGGCTTATCAGCCGGGTGGTCCATCCTCGGGTCTGTTGCCTGCATCGATGGATGACATCCCGCTGGATTTCGACACGTTGCAACCACATGGCACCTTCATCGGGTCCGCTGCGGTTGTGGTTCTGTCCGATCAGGACACCGCCCGCGATGCGGCACTGAACATGCTGCGCTTCTTCGAAGACGAAAGCTGCGGCCAGTGCACGCCCTGCCGTGCAGGCTGCGAAAAGGCGGTCAAGCTGATGCAAGCCGACAAATGGGATCAGGACCTGCTGGAAGACCTGTGTCAGGTCATGGGCGATGCCTCGATCTGCGGTCTGGGGCAGGCGGCCCCGAACCCGATCCGCCTGGTCATGAAACATTTCGCTGACGAAATCTGAGGGAGACAGCCATGCTTGATGCAAGCCCAAACAAGACCGTCACCTTCAACCTGAATGGCGAAGATGTCACCGTGCCCGAGGGCTGGACCATCTGGGAAGCCGCAAAGGGGCAGGGGTTCACTATCCCTCACCTGTGTCACAAGCCGCAACCCGGTTACAAACCCGATGGCAATTGCCGTGCCTGCATGGTCGAGGTAGAAGGCGAGCGCACGCTGGTCGCCTCGTGCATCCGTCCGGCAGCCGACGGCATGGTGGTTAAGACCGACAGCGACCGGGCCGAGAAATCGCGCGCGATGGTCATGGAGCTGTTGGTCGCGGATCAGCCTGAGGAAGCGCACGACACCTCCAGCCACTTCTGGGATATGGCCAAGCTGAACCATGTCAGCGACAGCCGTTTCCCGGCGAAAGAGGCCGAGAAAATCCCGCTGTTGGATGACAGCCACGTTGCGATGCGCGTCAATCTGGACGCCTGCATCAACTGCAACCTCTGCGTCCGGGCCTGCCGCGACGTGCAGGTCAACGACGTGATTGGTATGGCCGGTCGTGGCCACACAGCGCAGGTGGTGTTCGACCAGAACGACCCGATGGGTGCTTCGACCTGTGTGGCTTGTGGTGAATGCGTGCAGGCCTGCCCGACCGGTGCTTTGATGCCAGCAACCGTACTGGATGACCAGCAGCGAGGCGACAGCAAGGACTACGACTCGGAAACGGAAAGCGTCTGCCCGTTCTGCGGCGTGGGCTGTAAGGTTTCGCTCAAGGTCAAAGACGGTAAGGTGAAGTATGTCGAGGGCATCAACGGCCCCGCAAACGAAGGTCGTCTGTGCGTCAAAGGCCGCTTTGGCTTTGACTACATTCACCATCCGCATCGCCTGACCAAGCCGCTGATCCGTCGCGAGGATGCGCCTGCGAAGGGCCTGAATGTTGATCCCAGCGATCTGTCGACTCACTTCCGCGAAGCGACCTGGGAAGAGGCGATGGATCTGGCCGCCACCAAGCTGATGGCTTTGCGTGACGAGGACCCACGCAGCGTCGCGGGCTTTGGTTCGGCGAAATGCACCAACGAAGAAGCCTATCTGTTCCAGAAGTTCATTCGTCAGGGCTTCCGCCACAATAACGTCGACCACTGCACCCGTCTGTGCCACGCGTCATCTGTTGCGGCCCTGATTGAGAATGTGGGCTCGGGCGCTGTGACCGCGACCTTCAACGAGATCGAAAACACGGATGTGGCGATCATCATCGGGGCCAACCCGATTGAAAACCACCCTGTCGCTGCGACCTACTTCAAGCAGTTCACCAAACGTGGTGGCAAGCTGATAGTTATGGACCCGCGCGGCGTCGGGATGCGCAAGTTTGCTGATGAGATGCTTCAATTCCGTCCCGGTGCGGATGTTTCGATGCTGAACGCGATCATGAACGTGATCGTCGAAGAAGAGCTCTATGACAGCCAGTACATCCACCGCTGGACCGAGAACTGGGAAGCCGAGAAAGAACACCTGCGCCAGTTCACGCCTGAGGCTATGTCGCCGATCTGCGGCATCGAACCGGATCAACTGCGCCGAGTGGCGCGTACCTTTGCGCAAGCCAAGGCCGGTCTGATTTTCTGGGGTATGGGTGTCAGCCAGCACATCCATGGCACCGACAACTCGCGCTGCTTGATCTCGTTGGCTCTGATGACCGGCAATGTTGGTAAACCCGGTGCGGGTCTTCACCCTCTGCGCGGGCAGAACAACGTGCAAGGTGCCTCAGACGCGGGCCTGATCCCGATGTTCCTGCCGGACTATCAGTCCGTTACCGACGACGGCATTCGGGCCAAGTTCACCAACGTCTGGAATGACGACCGCGACTTCTCGAACGAGAAGGGGCTGACCGTCACCGAGATCATCGATCAGGCTTATGTGGGCAACATCAAGGGTATGTACATCCAGGGGGAAAACCCCGCCATGTCCGACCCCGATGTGAATCACGCGCGCGACGCACTGGCCAAGCTGGAACTGATGATCGTGCAGGATATCTTCCTGACCGAAACGGCGAACTATGCCGACATCATTCTGCCCGCCTCAGCGCTCTATGAGAAGAACGGAACCGTGTCGAACACCAACCGTCAGGTACAGCGGGTCCGGCCCGCCGTGACCCCTCCGGGTGAGGCGCGCGAGGATTGGAAGATCACCGTTGAGCTGGCGCAGCGGATCGGTTTGAACTGGGATTATTCCGATGTTTCTCAGGTCTTTGCTGAGATGAAGCTGACGATGAATTCGCTCGACAACATCACGTGGGAACGGCTTGAGACGGAGACGATCACTTACCCGTCACTGTCCGAGACAGACCCAGGTCAGGCGATTGTGTTCGGCGATGGTTTCCCACGTGCGGATGGTCGCGCCCGGTTCACGCCAGCCAGTGTCATCCCACCGGATGAGGCCCCGGATGATGAATACCCGATGATCGCCACTACAGGCCGCCAGCTGGAGCATTGGCATACCGGGTCGATGACGCGCCGGTCCAACGTTCTGGATGCCGTGGAACCTGAAGCGAACTGCTCGATGAACCCGCGTACATTGAAACTGATGGGGATTGAGCCGGGCGATATGATTCGTCTGACTACTCGCCGCGGTTCGATTGAAATCATGGTGCGGGCCGACCGGGCGATTGCCGAAGATATGGTGTTCATCCCGTTCGCTTATGTCGAGGCGGCGGCGAATATCCTGACCAACTCGGCCATCGATCCTTATGGCAAGATCCCCGAGTTCAAGTTCTCGGCAATTCGCGTTGAAAAGATCGCAGACGCCGTCGCGGCGGAATAGTCTTCAATCAACTGAAAAAAAAAGGCGGCCCTTTGGGGTCGCCTTTTTTTTCAGTAGTCGCGTTCGAAAAAGATACCCAAGCCCGTCTCACCCCGGCCATCCACCGTGCCGCGCACCGTGAAGCTGTCGGTGACGTCGAGGTTCAAGTTCACCTCGGTGTCACCTTCGGTATTGACGGTGAAATCGGTGTAGAGATTGTCGCTTAGATATGCGCCCGCACCAAGGCTGCCCCCACCGCCCTCAGTCGCGCCAAGGTCGATAGTGTCCAGGCCCGTGGCCTCGCGCACCCCTTTGGTAGTATCCCCGCCGGCGCCGCTGAGTTGGGCCAATGAGGCCGCCATCTGCGCAATGACAAACGGTGACAGTTCTGAGAACCGGTTGCCGAACAAGAGCATTGCAAGTGCTTCCTCGGTCGGGCGTTCAGGATCTGAGAAAACGTCGACCTCGGGTGAGTCCAGCGGCCCGGCGATCTCGATCGTTGCGGTGCCGTCCGAGGTGCTGGAGGACGATTCAAACTCGATATATGGCGTCAGGTCACCCTGCAGAGTGACCACACCCTTAGTCAGCGCAAGGCGGCGACCAAGGATATCGATATTACCGCGGATAAGCTCAATCTGGCCTGACGGCACAACAGAAGTTGTAGTTCCACCAATCTGTATGCGACCGCCCAGTTCCGCGTTCACGCCGCGTCCTCGGACAAAGACTGCCTTGGGTGCAAGCAATCCGATGTCGAGCGACATGCGCGAGTTGCTTTTAGTCTCCTCCTCGGTTTCCACCAGATTGGCGCGTTCCCGCGTTACGAAACCGGCACGGCTTTCGTTCAGGTGTTGGATCGTCGGAATTGGTGCTGCGCCGACTGCTCCTGCGGCGGCTGCAAGATTGATGTTGGTTTCGCCAAAGTTGATCTGCCCGGCCAGCGAACTGTTCCCGGCCAATGCCCCGGTCAGGGCGATCTGACCGTTCAATGTGGTCTCATAGAGCAGCTTGTCTGTCAGCACGAGATTGTTGAGCGCTGTGGTTATCTGGGCGTTGAAGGGTGGCGTCAGATCAATCGGGCCGTTGACGGTAAACCCTCCGCCCGCTCGTAACCCACCCTGCAGTGCAATCGTGGCGCGGCTTTGCGCGATGTTTACGGAACCCCCGATGCCAGTGATTGTCTGTCCCACATCGGGCAAGGCCATCGACGCGCCGGATGTTGAAATCGTTCCGCTAAGCGCATCCAGCGCAGGTGCCCCTTTCAGGGCCAGGTCGAACCGGGCAGTACCGGCCAGATTGTTGGGAGAGATAAATGCATTGGCGATACCGATATTGACACCGCCCTGCATCTTCAGGTCCGCTTCGCCGCTGGTTTCGTTAAAGGTCCCGGCAACTGTCGTATTGATATCGGCGGGGCCATTAGCCTTTGCGTCGATGGTCCACATCCCGGCGTCGCGGCGGGCGGTACCACTGGCGGCGACGGTTCCGGGGAAATCGGGCACAAAACGTTCGACCCGATTCAGGCGGGCGTCAAAGTTTAGATCCGCGGTGCCACCGGTTTCTACAGTTCCGGTTAAATTGGCGTACGAGCTATCTGGTCCCTGCAGGCGCGCATTGCCTTCCAAACCGGACCCTGTAGGGGCGACGTTGCCATCCAGCGTGAGCGGCCCGGACAATGTCGAAGATAGACGGCCGATGTCGTCCAGCATGGCCGAGAAATCGAGGCCACCGGCCTCCCGATCCAATCGGCCCGAGGCATCTGCGGTCAGCGCGGTTCCGTTCAGACTGAAAGTGCGGATGTTCAGCCCCTGATCATCGTTGGCGGCATCCACGTTCAGCGTGGTTCGTCCCTGTACCAACGCATCTACGGCTTGGATACCCGTGGCAAGGTCGTCTGCGCTCAGGTTGCCTTTGATATCAAAGGCCTTGCTGCTTTGCGCGGCCCGACCGGTGACGTCGGCATCAATCGACCCGGCCAGATCAAGCCCGGCGAGGCCGGAGAACAAAGACAGGTCGGGGGCGTTCAGCTTGGCGCTTCCATCCACCGTGATGTTTCCGGTGGGGTCATCGATGGTTGCGCCCACCTCGGCAGTAAGAGCAGCACTTTTGACCGTTGCGTTTCGAATAACGATTTGGTTGCCCGAACGCGCACCGTCCAGATTGATTGATGTCCGGCCTTTCAACAGCGGGTCGAACTCGCTCATCCCGGTTTCGATATTTGTTCCGATCACGCTGGCTTGGCCGTCGAATTCCAACGTCTGTACGGTGCCTTTGCCATCCAGCCGGGCCTGTAATGCGCCCGCCAGATCACGCTGTGCGATGCCTGAGAACACCGCCAGATCGGGGGCGTTCACGCTGGCCTGACCGTCAATTGTCAGATTGCCATTTGGCGTCGTGACCGTGCCGCTGGCCTGCGCTGTCAGAGCGTCGCCATTCACGGTGAAATCGCGAATTGTTACCCCATCGGTGTCGCGTTTGGCATCCAGAACGATTTCGGTTTCACCCGTGATCATTGGATCAATATCGTCACGCCCGGTCACCAGATCACGCCCATTCACCGTGACCTTGCCGTCAAAGCTGCGTTCCAGTGGCGAGCCCTTTCCAGCCACCTGGACCGAAGCCTCGCCACCAAGCTGAAGCTGTGCCAGGTCCGAGAACCGCGACAGGTCGGTCGCCTGCAGCAGTGCCGTGCCATCAACCTGCAACCCGGTCGCAAGCCCGCTGATCAACGCATCAGCGTCTAGAGTATAGTCGCTGCCGACCAGTTCGACCCCGGACAATTGCAATGTCTGGTCGCTGCCGTACTCGAACTGTCCATCCAGTGTGATCTGATTTCCGACGGCGGCATTCAGTGCGACATCTGTCAGATCAATGCCATCGAGCACAGCCTGCAGATCGCCATCGACCGACAGCCCGCTGGATTGATCTAGCGTGCCTTGCCCGCTGATCCGTGCGTGATCGAGGTTCAGGTTGGGGGTTTCAATCTTGTTGGTCGTCAGGCTCAGGTCCCAGAGATTGCCATTCTCGGTATTGTACAAGGCCGAAATCTGAGCCGCGCCGATTGACGTATCGCCGCCGCTGACGGGCAGAACGACCTTGTCACCTTCCGGCGGTGTGATACGCCCTTGCAGGGCGACCAGTTTCAGAACACCACCCGAAGCAAGGCTGAGTTCGCTTTTGAGGTCCAGCGCTTCCGAGGTAATCTCGATATCCGATATATCCAGCGCCCCGTCAGAATGGGTGCGCCCATCTACAAACAGCCGTGTGTCGGTACCGAAGAACGTGTCCATCTCTTCGGCCAGAAACGGCGTCAGGTCGCCTCCGACATCGGCAGTAAACGCGATTCCATCGGAGGCGTTGCCACTCTCTTCGGCCGTGCGCAGTCGTACCTGACCGGACACGCGAAGCTGCTGATCGCTGCTTAGACCGATATCAGCATTAAAATCCGTTATCGGCCCCGAGCCTTTTGCAGTCAGCTCAAGCGGCGGGGCATCGGGGATGGATAGGGCCGTCGCGATCAGCCCGCCTGAGGCTTCGGCTACGGTCAAGTCCAGATCGATCTGGCGGCTGTCGTTCTGAAAGCCTGCTTTCAGATCAATCGTGTCCCCGGCGCGGTCCAGTCGGTCGATATCCAGCGTAGTATCCAGTGTTCCATCAGCCAGCGATAGGTTGCCGTTCACGGCAAGCTCGGCAGCGACGCCGATCAGCGGCTCACCTAAATACAGGTCATCGACACGCAGCTCTCCGATTTCGATCGAAACCGGAAGCTCAGGTAGTTGGAAGGGTTGGGTTTCGGCTGAAGGGGGCGGTGCGTCCTTAGTTGTTGTACCGGGTGCGCGGGCGATATCTATTTCCTGCGCCGATAGTGTGTTGACCGAGAACCGACCGCGCAGCAGTGCCAATCGGTTCCAGTCCAATTCAGCGTTTTTAATGGTGAGCCAGACGCCGTCGTCATCGGCGACTGTGATTTCCTGAATCGTCGCACGCGAACTTAAGGCACCTTCAAGGCCGATCACCCGCACATTCTGATCATCACCGGACAGGGTATCTTGCAGAAACTGCTCGATCATGCTGCCGCCCTCGTCCTGAGCGGTCGCCGCGATGGGAACGGTGATCGCTGCTGAACTTAGCAACAGGGGATATACAACGCGACGCATCAAAAGGCCTGCCCGATCCCGAGGTAGAATTGCAGCCCGTCACCCGTATCGCCCTGAACCGGCACCGCAAGGTCAAAGCGCAAGGGCCCGAAGCCGCCCAGATCATAACGGATTCCAAGGCCCGCGCCAGAATGCTCTTCCGCGCCGCTGCCGATGAATGAGGACGTGTCGACCACACCGTAGTCATAAAACCCAACCAACGAGATTGCGTCAGTGACTTTGCCTCGGACCTCGGCTGAGAGCCCCAGAAAAGATTTGCCACCGGCGACACCATCCCCGACGGGGATACCTAGGCTTTCAAATGGCTGACCCCGTACTGTACCGGCACCACCCGAGAAGAACAGGAAATCTGGAGTCACACCATCTGCCGGAGGTCCGAGGACCGATCCCAACTGCACCCGGCCTGCCAACACCAGCCGACCGGCGGTGCCCAGATCGTTATAGGCGCGACCGTCAAAGAACATTCTCAGGCCGGTATCCGACCCGGAGAACCCGACAAAGGGCATGACTTGCGAGTCTAGATAATAACCGCGCGTAGCACTGACTTTGCTGTCGCGTTCATCCCACTCTGACCGGAACGGAAGAATGAAGTATCGAAACTTGCGACCATCGCCATAGGCGTCATCCGCGTCCGACCATTGGAAACCTGCCGAGGCTTCGGCGTAAAGGCGGTCAGAGAATGTGCGGCGTGCACCATAGGCAAGCGAGGCGACGGTGACGTTGTAGTTTTCGGTATTGCGCCGCTCCAACAGCGCGCTCCAGAATGTATTGTCGTCAGGGCCCAGACGATCAGGTTGATCCAGCCGCAGACCAATGCGTCCATCGATATCCTCGGCCCCGCCGATATTGCGGATTGCCGCCTCGAACCGCAGCCTTTCGGCTCGCCGGAAAACGTTTCGATGGGTCCACGTAGCGGTAAGATCAACCCCGTCGCGCGAAGCAATCTCGGCCCCAAAGGTCAGGCGGCGCGGTGGCAGGTCTTCAAACGTCGCGTCGAAATCAAGCGTGCCATCCGGGTTGGGTTCTTCATGTTCCTTGAGCGAAACCGTAGCGAATGTGCCGGTGCGCCGCAGGCGGGTGCCAACCTTTTGGACCTGTTCAGGCGAATAAACCTCACCCGAGGGGAAGCCCGCGATTTTCTCGATCGATCGATGGCGGACATTTGTATCGCCCTGAATGATCATTTTACCGAACCGCAGCCTTGGCCCCGGAGCCAGATCAATTGTCGCGTCCAGCCGTGCCTGCGCATGGCGCGCTATTACTTTCTGATCTTCCACTTCCGCCTTGGCATGGCCTGTATCGCGCCAGCCCTGCACCCCGGCCGAAGCCGCCTGTTGGATCGCTCCGGTGGTCGCGGTCTTACCCGTGGCGAACTCTTCGGGCAGTTCCGTGCCCAGTGCCAGCGGTTGCACGACAGCCGTTCCGAACTTGAACTTCCGCCCTGGTGTGACAAGGATAGTCGCCCGTTTGAATTGGGCTGGAACGTTCAGCGAATTGATTTTGGCGGCTTCCTGCCCGTCAAGCTTGATGCTGACGACGGGGCTGAAATAGCCTTCGTCGTACATGATTTGAACGATGGTGCGGTAGTCGGACAAAGCTGCCGACAGTATTTCCAGTGACGTATCAAGACCACGCGATTCCGAGGTGAAGATGGATGAAGTCTCTTCCAAGCGGTCGACCAGATCTTCAGATGCACCAGGGGCGGATAGGGTCGTTTCTAGCGCGGTAGCAAGATTGGGGGACAAGGCCACAAACGCACCAAAAAGCCAGCCTCTCAGATCGCTGCGCGGTCTGCTCCCTGTCATTGTCTGGCTCCAACTGCCCCAAGTCGAAATCGCTATGGCCGCGAAACAAAACGAATGCGGCGTGTTGAATTCATTTAGAGCATCTGACGGCGCTTAGGGGAAGAACTAAACAAAGTTCAGGTGTTTTTATTGGCAAACTCGTGTGCCAATCCGCTACAGACCGGCATTTCGGAACCAGCGAACAATCGCATCCCGGTCTTCAGGTTCCATATAGGTCACGTTCGCGGGAGGCATGGCATGTGTGACGCCGGATTGCAGATAAATCTGCTGCGCGTTCTGAGCAATGTCAGCTTTTGTTTCCAGCAGGACACCTTTGGGTGCCCACAGGATGCCTTCCCAGACAGGCTCGCGCGCGTGGCACATAGAACAGCGACCCAGAACTATGTCCTGTGCTTCTTCAAAGCCATCCGCTGATGCGAATTTCTGTTCGTAGGGAGTTAGTTGCCGTGCTTCGGCCTCTTCCAACGGGTCGTTCATCGAAGCAGTCGACAACCACATGATGGTCATGAACAGCAAAGCCGTTACCAACCAGGTCCAGGTTGGGTTTCCAGCGCGCGCATGGCGGGTGTTGAAATAGTGCCGGATCGTGACACCCATCAGGAAGACCAGCGCGGCGATGATCCAATTGTACTCGGTCGCAAAAGCCAGCGGATAGTGGTTCGACAACATCAGAAACACGACCGGCAATGTCAGATAGTTGTTGTGGGTCGAACGCAGCTTGGCGATCTTGCCGTATTTCGGATCAGGTGTGCGCCCGTTCTTTAGATCGTCCACCACAATGCGCTGGTTTGGCATGATGATGAAAAACACATTTGCGGTCATGATTGTGGCCGTGAAGGCCCCCAGATGCAGCATCATCGCGCGACCGGTGAATATCTGGTTATAACCCCAGCCCATAATCACCAGCAGCACGAACAGAAGAATCATCAGCAATGTCGGACGCTCGCCCAATCCCGACTTGCAGAGAAAATCGTAGACCTGCCAACCGACAGTCAACGAGGCAGCCGAGATCAATATGCCTTGCCATAGCGCCAGATCCGCCTTTTGGGCATCGATCAGATAGAGCTCTCCGCCTACCCAGTAGACGATCATCAGTAGCGCGGCACCGCTGAGCCATGTGGCGTAGCTTTCCCATTTAAACCAGGTCAGGTGGTCGGGCATACGCTCCGGAGCGACGAGATATTTCTGGATGTGATAGAATCCTCCGCCATGGACTTGCCATTCCTCGCCGTCCGCCGGTCCGGGGATATCGCGGTTCAAACCAAGATCCAGCGCGATGAAGTAGAAGGATGATCCGATCCAGGCAATCGCGGTGATAACGTGCAACCAGCGCACGCCAAAACCAATCCAATCCCAGAACACGGCGAAGTCGTACATGCTTATGTCTCCGATTGCGTTGCGCCACACTAGGCAAACGGGCTTTTCTTCGGTATTCCCGTATATTGTCAAACTGTATCAAAAAAAACGATAAGATGTCCTATCTCGACAACATTCGAACCTTTGTCCGGGTCTATGACTTGGGCAGCATGTCAGCCGCCGGGCGGGATATGAGAATTTCGCCTGCGGTGACGTCGGCGCGAATTTCGCAGTTGGAGGATCATCTGGGAGTACGCCTGTTTCAGCGCACAACCCGGAACCTGACACCAACGGAACAGGGACGGGCGTTCTACCCCGGCGCGGTTGCAGTTCTGGATGCAGTTGATGAGGCAGAGGCCCAGGTCACGCATCTGACCGAAGCCCCCCGCGGGTCTCTGTTTGTTGCTGCGCCCTTGGGTGTCGGGCGCCGGTTATTGGCGCCTCATGTGCCTGATTTTCTGTCAGAATACCCTGAGATTGATGTGCGTCTAAGACTGACAGACCGCTCGGTTGATCTGACCACCGAAGGCTTGGATCTGGCTTTTTTCATCGGTCAGCCCGAAGACAGCACATTGCGCATTCGCAAGATTGCGGATTGCCAGCGTGTGCTATGCGCGGCCCCTGATTACGTGAGCCGATGTGGGATGCCCGAAGCTGGATCCGATCTGATTTCAGGCAAGCATGAATGCTTGAACCTGCGCTTCCCTGGCGCGGCAGAGTTTCAGTGGATGCTGGAAACTCCCGATGGCCCGAAACGATTTGCTGTCTCGGGCAGGTATGAATGTGACGATGGTGATGTTTTGACCGATTGGGCGCTGTCTGGGCAAGGTATTGCCATGAAACCCGTTTTTGAGGTGTCAGAGCATTTGAAGGCGGGGAGGCTGATCCCGGTGGCGATGAAGACGCCTCCGGTTCCCGTGCAAATGGCCTGCCTGTATACGCATCGCCGCCATCAGGACCCGAAAGCGCGGCTGTTTATGGATTTCATGATTGACCGGATCGGCAAAGTGGTTCGAAGCGCCGAAGTCTAGGGCTAGCTGCCCCGGTAGGTCGAGTAGCCGTAGGGGGACAACAGCAGCGGAACGTGGTAGTGCGCGTCCGCATCGGACATGCCAAAGCGGATCGGCACCTGATCCAGAAACAGAGGATCATCGCCATCCTGACCCGTCGCGCGCAGGTAATCTCCGGCGAAGAATATCAGCTCATAAGTGCCGGTTTTAAAGTCGTCCTGCGGTAAGATCGGGCTATTGGTTCGGCCATCCGCGTTGGTTTCCATCTCGACCAGTTTACGGTGCGAGTTCCCTGACACTTTGTAGAGCGCGATTTTCAACCCCTCAGCGGGGCAGCCGCGCGCCGTGTCGAGAACGTGGGTTGTCAGATAGCCAGCCAAGGGTCTCTCCTATGCGTTTCTTTTGGTGTGCCACAGTCTGGGCCAAACCGCAAAATGGTTGAAATGCCGAAAGAAGTGGAAACAGTGTTCGGATTGATTTGATAATCAATAGACCGTTTCTGCGGTAAAGCTGTCAAAACACCTAATCGGACTGGAAGACCCTATGCAGCCGCCTCGTTACCCCCGCGATATGATCGGATACGGAGCCAACCCACCTGACGCCGCATGGCCCGGCGGGGCGAAACTGGCTGTGCAGATTGTGTTGAACTACGAAGAAGGCGGCGAGAACTGTGTTCTGCACGGGGACGCTGCGTCCGAGGCGTTCTTGTCCGAGATCGTTGGGGCGGCGCAGTGGCCGGGCCAGCGTCATTGGAACATGGAATCGATCTATGAATATGGCTCGCGGTCGGGGTTCTGGCGCCTGCATCGCTTGATGAAAGACCTACCGATCACCGTTTATGGTGTGGCTACCGCGTTAGCGCGTTCGCCAGATCAGGTTGCGGCGATGAAATCGGCAGGGTGGGAGATTGCCAGCCATGGCCTGAAATGGGTCGAGCACAAGGATATGCCCGAGGCGGAAGAACGGGCCCAGATCGCCGAAGCGATCCGTCTGCATGCCGAAGTTGTAGGGGATCGCCCGCGCGGCTGGTACACTGGGCGCTGTTCGGACAACACCGTGCGTCTGGTCGCCGAGGAAGGTGGCTTTGCTTATGTTGCCGATACCTATGCAGACGATCTACCCTACTGGATGCAAACCGGTGGTCGGGATCAGTTGATTGTTCCCTACACGCTGGATTGCAACGACATGCGCTTTGCGACGCCACAGGGGTTCAACGCCGGGGATCAGTTCTATTCATATCTGAAAGACAGTTTCGACGTGCTTTATGCGGAAGGTGAAGCTGGCGCTCCCAAGATGCTGTCGATCGGCTTGCACTGTCGCCTGATCGGGAGACCGGGTCGTGTTATGGCACTGAAACGATTTCTGGATTACGCGCGCGGGTTCTCGGACGTGTGGTTCGCGACGCGATTGCAGATTGCCGAGCATTGGGCCGAAAAGCACCCGGCGGCTGAGCGTCCACAACCCTCGCAAATGGGCCGCGAAGAATTCGTCTCTGCGTATGGAGGTATCTTCGAGCATTCCGCTTGGATCGCCGAGCGCGCCTATGATCTGGAATTGGGCGCGGCGCATGACACGGCAGGCGGATTACACAATGCTTTGACCCGCATGTTCCGGTCCGCCTCAACCGAGGAACGGTTGGGCGTTTTGACGGCCCACCCTGATCTCGCGGGAAAACTGGCGCAGGCTAAGCGGCTGACACAGGAAAGCACGTCCGAGCAAGCCTCGGCAGGGCTTGATGCGCTGACGGATGAGGAACGCGCCACCTTCACCGAACTGAACCAGCGCTATACGGAAAAATTCGGCTTTCCGTTCATCGTTGCCGTACGGGACCACAACAAGGCTTCGATCCTAAACGCATTCGAACGGCGCATCGAACAGGATCGCGAAACCGAGTTCGCCGAGGCCTGCCGACAGGTCGAGCGGATTGCCGAGTTCCGTCTTCGCGATGTGCTGCCCTCATGACACGGATTGTCGCTGAACCGATCTCGGCCGAAGCTTTCGCACCGTTTGGTGATCTGATTGATGTGTCAGGTGAGGCCGACAAGATCATCAACCAGGGCCAGTGCGGGCGGTATCATGATCGGGCAAGGCTGGATTTCGGTGATGCCCAAGCGGGCATCAGCCTGTTCAATGCAAACCCACGCGAACTGCCCTATCAGCTAGAGATGGTTGAGCGTCATCCCGACGGCAGCCAGGCGTTCATTCCGATGACTCACCAGCCCTTTCTCGTGATCGTCGCCCCGGATGAGGAGGGGCAACCGGGTCGTCCTCGCGCGTTCATTACACAGCCAGGACAGGCGGTGAACTATCACCGGGGAACATGGCACGGAGTTCTGACACCCTTGCATGGACCCGGTCTGTTCGCAGTCGTTGATCGGATCGGGGAAGGCCCGAACTTGGAGGAATACTGGTTCAGCACACCGTACGAGGTGGTCAACCGCTGAAACCAGAACCGAAGCCGCCGGAGAAGCGGTAAGAACCCCATTGGATCTTAGGGAGGACAATGAGATCATGGCTGAAACTTCGATAGGGACGCCTGAACAGCTTCGGGACCCGAACTTCACACCCGCCTTGCATAAGGCGATACCGCTGGGCATTCAGCACGTATTGGCGATGTTCGTCTCGAACGTGACACCGGCCATCATCGTGGCGGGTGCTGCCGGGTTTGGATTTGGGTCGAACTCCCCGGATTTTCCCGAACTGCTGTACCTGATCCAGATGTCGATGCTGTTTGCAGGGCTGGCGACACTGCTGCAGACTATCACGATTGGCCCGGTCGGAGCGGCTCTGCCGATTGTACAGGGAACGAGCTTTGCGTTTTTGCCCATCATGATCCCTCTGGTCGCCGGAAAAGGCGTGGATGCCTTAGGGGCGCTGTTTTGCGGTGTCCTGGTTGGCGGCTTGTTTCATGCCTTTCTTGGCCTCTTCATAGGCAAGATACGGTTTGCGCTTCCGCCGCTGGTCACCGGACTTGTCGTAACAATGATCGGTTTGGCGCTGGTCAAGGTCGGCATACAATACGCCGCTGGTGGTGTGCCTGCGATTGGAACTCCTGAGTATGGATCGCTGCTCAACTGGTCGGCTGCACTGGTTGTGGTTGTTGTGACGCTTGGCCTCAAGTTCTTTGCGCGCGGCATGCTGTCGGTGTCTGCCGTACTGGTCGGATTGGCGGTTGGTTACGTCTATGCTCTGATGGTCGGGATGGTGACGTTCGAGGCCATTGGCACAAGTTGGTCACGCGCCTCAGCTTTTGCTCTGCCCGTACCATTCAAATATGGGTTTGAGTTCTCTCTGGCCGCCGTGATCGGCTTTTGTCTCATGTCTTTCGTCTCGGCCATCGAGACCGTCGGTGACGTATCGGGAATCACCAAAGGTGGTGCAGGTCGCGAAGCAACCGACAAGGAAATCGCGGGCGCGACTTATGCAGATGGTTTCGGAACAGCGATTGCCGGTATGTTTGGCGGGTTTCCCAATACGTCCTTCAGCCAGAATGTCGGTTTGATTGCGATGACGGGCGTCATGAGCCGCCATGTCGTGACCTGTGGAGCTATCTTCCTGATCCTGTGTGGCCTTGTGCCAAAAGTCGGGGCAATTATCCGCACCGTGCCTATCGAAGTGCTGGGCGGTGGTGTGATCGTCATGTTCGGCATGGTGGTCGCGGCAGGTATCTCGATGCTGTCAGACGTGGATTGGAACCGTCGCAACATGGTGATCTTTGCGATTTCGCTGTCGATCGGTCTTGGGTTGCAGCTGGAACCCGGCGCGGTTCAGCACCTACCTGATACACTTCGTATCCTGATGACCAGCGGCCTGCTGCCCGCAGCGCTGATCGCCATTGTACTGAATTTGGTCCTGCCAGAAGAATTGGCCGAAGAATCGACTGAAGAGGTTTCAGGGGGTATGGCCGGTCACGGGGCGGGTAGCCTACCTCACGATTGAAGTCTTGAAGTAATCCGCAGCGTGCTTCAGCGCTGCGGATTACCCAGCGTTTGCCATCAGGCGCGCGACATCCAGCATGCGGGCTGAAAACCCCCATTCATTGTCGTACCAGCCAAAGACCCTGATCTGCCTCTCTCCAATCATGCGCGTCTCGGGCCCCGCCACTACCAGTGACTCAGGGCGGGACCGCAAATCAGATGACACCAAGGGCAAATCAGTCCAGCCCAGCACGTCAGAAGCTGCGACCGCGTCGCGAAACGCTTGTTCGAATTGATCTGCGCTCATGCCACGTTCTAGCGTGGCGACAAGATCAACGGCAGATACGCTGGCCGTCGGAACACGCACCGCGGCCCCCGACATACGACCGGCCAGGTCTGGCAAGACGATATCAATCAAATGCGTCGCGCTCGAGGTCGTGGGCACCATCGACAATGCCCCGGCGCGCGATCGGGCCAAATCCCCGCGTGGCGCATCGACCATCGGCTGGCTGTTTGTATAGCAGTGGATGGTGGTCATGTGCCCGGACACAAGCCTGCCGATTTCATCAATCAGCTTGACGAGCGGTGCCAGACCATTGGTGGTGCAGGATGCATTTGAAACGATCCGTGCGCTGCCCAATTGATCTTCGTTTGCCCCCAGTACCAGTGTGACTTCGGCAGCGGGTGAAGGGCCGGAAATCAACACTTTATCCGCCCCAGCAGTCAAGCCCCGGCTGGCCACGTCGGATGTTCGCGCGATGCCGGTGCAATCGAGCATGACATCGACGCCGGACAGATCGACCTGTGCCAAATCGGCGCTGTGAGACATCAGAATAACGCGGCCATCGATATTCAGTGCTTCACCTTCGGTCGTGACCGAACCCTGATAGGGGCCAAACGTGCTGTCATATTTGAACAGGTATGCGCATGTTTCCAGCGGTGCGATATCGTTGATCAGCACCAGTTCTACATCCGAATGCTGCGGCAGGCTTAAGACCTGACGCAGAATGGTGCGGCCGATACGACCGAATCCGTTGATCGCGAGTTTCATGCGCAAGCTATGGCAGGCAGATCAGGCGATCTCAATCAAAGTATTGTACCAATTTCAGTTGCAGCTGACCTGCGAAAAGAACTGGCCCGAAATGTTCTGGTACATGCTGGAATAGATCGCCTTGCAGCCGGTCGCCTTCTGTATCGCGGCCATTGCCTGGATGGTGCGAAGACGTGGCGGCGGGCCAAAGGGGTTCAGATTGTTATTATCCCGCGTCGCCCGATAAACCACAGGCGCGTCCGAGACCTGCGTCACCGCCCATGTGCGGCTCATGACGAAAACGGATTTGGTTTCTTCCTTGGCTGCGACCGGGGCGGCGTTGAACGCCGAAAGGCCAAGGGTGGCAACCAGTGCAATCATCGTACCGCGCAGTAACATCGAACAATCTCCAGTGCTGAAAACTCATTTGATTTCATCAGATTCCAGCGATTCTGTGAACCCCTTTACCAGAACTTGACCCGGTAAAGCCCCGATCGTCAGCTACCTAGACGGTACAGACAACGGCATGTGCCTATTCACATCCTTGTACAACAGATAGCGAAACCGTCCCGGTCCGCCTGCGTAACAGGCCTGTGGGCAGAAAGCGCGCAGCCACATGTAGTCACCGGCCTCGACCTCGACCCAATCCTGATTGAGCCGGTAAACAGCCTTGCCTTCAAGCACATAAAGGCCGTGTTCCATCACATGGGTTTCGGCAAAGGGAATCACGCCACCGGGTTCGAAATTGACGATGTTGACATGCATGTCGTGACGCAGGTCCTGCGGATCGGTGAAGCGGGTGGTAGACCAGCGGCCTTCGGTGCCGGGCATTTCGTTGGGTACCACGTCGCGTTCATTGGTGATGATCGGGTCAGGGGCGGGCAGGCCGGGCACTGCATCATAAGCCTTGCGCACCCAATGGAACCGGGCAACTGAATCGCCATGGTTGTGCAGCGTCCAGTCGCTGCCCGGGGGGATATAGGCATATCCACCGATCTCAAGAACATGATCCGCTTCGTTCAGGGTCAGCGTGACGCTGCCCTCGACCACGAAGATCACCCCTTGCGCATTTGGGTCGGTTTCGGGCGTATCGCTGCCACCGCCGGGCTGCACCTCCATTATGTATTGCGAGAATGTCTCGGCAAAACCACTCAGAGGCCGGGATAAGACCCAAAGACGTGTATTCTCCCAGAAAGGCAGAAAGCTGGTGACGATGTCGCGCATCGTGCCTTTGGGGATTACCGCATAGGCATCGGTGAACATGGCACGGTCGGTCAACAGTTGCTCTTGCCCCGGATGTCCGCCTGTCGGTGCATAATAGTTAGGATGTGTCATCAAATGCCTCTGCTTCGTCTGGGGACAATATGAGGCGATCTCACGGGCGGACCTAGCGCCTGCCTTGCGAAAGGTTTGTTCGGGATAATTTGAAGGTGGCCAAGTGGGGCTTGGCCGCACACGCATAGAGGTATATCTATGGACGTGAAAGTCATTCAAATCGGCGAGGCCCTTTGATGAAAGCCTTTGTTTACACAGCGCTGGTTGCTGCACTTTTTCTGGGGGTGGGTGGAATAGCACAGGCTAAACCACTTTCCCGAATCATCGCGGAAATGGGATTGAGCCCCGCTGACTTTGAGGTGTTGAACGACACCTCAAACGCGTTGCTGTCGACGGGCACTCCATCCGTGGGGCAGGAGAGGGCTTGGCTCAATCAGGACACCGGCTCGAAGGGGACAATCCGCGTGCAAAGCGTTCAGGGCAATTGTGTGATACTTCAGCACTTTGTGCAGCCTGAAGGTGCTGCACAGGCCCGCGATATCAGAACGCGCCGCTGCAAGACCGCTGATGGGAACTGGATCCTGACACCTTAAAGGCCGTTGCACTGGCCAGCACCCGAACTAGCACAGCTGCAACCTTGTGATTTGCTCCAGCTAATTTTACCGCAGGCCCCCTGCTGGGCATCGCATTGATGCTGGACCGGGCTCAATTTGCGTGAATGACGTTCCGTCACTTAGCTGGACACGCTCATGGCCACTAAGCCATCCTCGGACCAAAGCCAAAGACCCGCATTGCGCCACAGGGAAGGAATAGACATGACCATGACTTTCGGATTGCGTGAGGAAAACCGCGCCCTGTTACAGCGGGTGAGGGATATGATTCACGACGAGGTCATGCCGCTTGAAGATGAGTATCAGGCAGAAATCAATAAAGGCGATCGTTGGAAATATACCGAGCGACAGGCCGAGATTCTCGAGGGGCTGAAAGCCGAGGCCAAGGCGGCGGGGCTTTGGAACTTCTGGCTGACAGACAGCGACAAAGGTTTTGGCCTCAGTACAGTTGAATACGCCTATTTCGCCGAGGAGATGGGCAAGACGCCCTTGGGGGCCGAAGTTTTCAACTGCTCCGCGCCCGATACAGGGAATATGGAGGTGTTTGAACGCTACGGGTCAGGCGCGATGAAAGAGCAGTGGTTGAAGCCTTTGCTCGACGGGCAGATTCGCTCGGCTTATCTGATGACCGAACCCGATGTGGCCTCATCAGATGCCACCAACATTTCGATGTCCTGCGTGAGGGACGGGGCCGAATATGTTCTGAACGGCGAGAAATGGTGGTCGTCTGGGGCGGGCGATCCGCGTTGCAAGGTCTATATCGTGATGGTCAAAACCGGCGGGGACGATCTGCCAAAGCACCAGCGCCAGTCGATGATCGTAGTTCCAGCAGACGCGCCCGGGATCGAAGTGCTGCGCCCGATGGAGGTCTATGGCCACGACGATGCGCCCCATGGACACATGCACATCCGTTTCACAGAAGTTCGGGTCCCAGCCGAAAACATTCTACTGGGTGAAGGGCGCGGGTTCGAGATTGCGCAAGGTCGCTTGGGGCCGGGCCGTATTCACCATTGCATGCGCGCGATTGGTCAGGCCGAGTCTGCGCTGGAGCAGATGTGCAAGCGTTCACTACAGCGCCAGGCGTTTGGGAAGAAACTGGCGCAGCTGGGGGCAAACTACGACATCATCGCCGAATGTCGGATGGAGATCGAAATGGCCCGTTTGCTGTGCCTCAAGGCCGCCTGGTACATGGATCAGGGCGATGCAAGGGCGGCGGCCCCATGGATCAGCCAGATCAAGGTCGTTGCCCCCAAGGTCGCGCTGAAGGTGATCGATGAGGCCGTGCAAATGTTCGGCGCACAGGGGATCAGTCAGGATACGCCCTTGGCAAATGCATGGACCCATGTGCGCACCCTGCGCCTGGCGGATGGTCCTGACGCCGTGCATCGCCGTCAGGTCGCTCGCGCCGAGTTGAAGAAATACACGCAGGAAAAAGTCTGAGGCGACAGAACCACAATGACATCGGATGTGTTGGGGCAGGCGTATTTCCACCAAAATGCGCAGGGTGTGTTTGTCGGAAATGACCCCGCGCGCGGGCCTTGGTCAGCCGATCATTGCCATGCTGGGCCAGTCAGCGGATTGATCGTGCGGGCGGCAGAAACCGAAGTCGGCCCTGAGAAGATGTTGACCCGGTTGACCGTCGATCTGCTGCGTCCATTGCCTCTGGCTGGTTTGCGAGTCGCGGCAGAGACGACACGCCATACCAAGACGCTGGCGACCACACGGGTCACCGTACATGATCTGGACGACACGCTTTGCGCCACCGCCACAACCATGCATATGGTGCGCAAAGACCTTGGGGCCGTGCCTAATGTCGAACTGCCCGCGCCCAGGGTCGAAGATATGGTCGATGGCCCGTTTCCGATCGGTGAGATGCGCCATCAGTTGCCCGGTTTTGCCCATCACTCCCAGATCGGCTATCCCGCTGATGGCAAGCAAGGGGCGGGTCCGAAAACCGTCTGGATGCGCACACCTGCCTTGCTGGAAGGAGAGGACCCATCGCCGATCCAAGCGCTCTGCCCGCTTGCAGATTGCGGCAATGGCATATCGTGGAACGCGCCCACATCTGAGATGGGTTTCATGAATACCGACCTGACTGTGCAAGTCCACCGCGAGCCTGTCTCGGACTGGCTGGCCTCTGACTCGATCTCGCACTGGCAACCCTCGGGGATCGGTATGTCGCAGTCAGTTCTATTTGATACGCAGGGGCCAGTTGGGACGGCTTTGCAGACATTGGTCTTGTTCCCGCCGGAGTAAATGGCGGGATTCTGCAGCCTAGTGTTTAGTCGGATTGCCGATACCCGCTGCGCATTCTATCTTTGCAACATGCGCTGGCTTGCCTTCTCCTTGACCTGCCTTCTGCCGATACCGGCACTGGCTCATCCCCATGTTTTTATCGACACGGGGCTAGAGTTCATGGTCGATGACGCAGGCAACCTGACCCATGTGCGTGTGACCTGGGCCTATGATGAGTTCTATTCATTGCTGGTTCTCGAAGACATGCGACTGGATCAGGATGCGGACGGCGTCCTGACCGAGGCCGAAGAGCAGTTTCTAAGCGGCTTCGACGCGCAGTGGGTCGAAGGTTACAATGGCGATCTGGTCATTCGCATGGGCGAAACCGTGATCCCGCTATCTGGCCCGCTTGAGCCGCAGGCCACGACCGAGGATGCGCGCATCGTAACCACACATCTGCGCGCAATCGAGGGAGACCCCGTTCCCGCGGATGCGCTGTCGATCAAAGCCTTTGATGAGAGCTTTTATACCGCATACGAAGTGACCCGCCCGGTTCTGGTTTCAGGCCCCACGACTTGTAATATCGAACGCAACGATCCGGATATCGACAACGAACTGGCCCAGATGCAGGCTTTTTTGCTGACGCTGGATGCCGAGTATGACCTTGAAGAAAACGATATCCCTCTGGTTGGTGAGAAATTCGCAACCGAGATTCGGCTTTCATGTCCAAGTACCTGATCGTTCCCGTTGCCATCGCCTGCGGGGTGCTACTTTGGTTCTGGGGCAGCGGTGGTTTTGACCATCTGGCCGCCTGGGCCGCCGGAGAGCAGCGCGAGTTCCAGAACCAGATCGCCCGCGCCCTGCGTGCAGCACGCGCCGAGCAGCCCGAAGCTGTGGCAACACTGTTGACGGTCTGTTTTGCATATGGGTTTTTCCATGCCATCGGACCGGGCCATGGCAAGGTTCTGATCGGGGGATACGGGCTGGGCCGTCGTGTCGCATTCTGGCGACTTTCTGCGATCAGTGTCCTGTCAAGCCTAGGCCAGGCCGTGACGGCTGTTGTGCTGGTTTATGCTGGGGTATTGGTGTTCCAGATGTCGCGCGAGTCGCTTGTCGGCACGACCGAACAGGTCATGGCACCGATCAGCTACGGCGCAATTGCCGCAATTGGCCTGTGGCTGGTTTTCCGCGCCATCCGCAGTTTTGCCCGGCGTCACAGAAATCAGGCCTCTCAAACCCACGACCACCATCACCATGGGCATGATCACGACCACCATCACCATGGGCATGATCACGACCACCATCATCACGACCACGAGGTTTGCGCTGACTGCGGCCACCGCCACGGCCCGACGGCCGATGAGGTCGCTCAGGTCGGCAGCTTGCGTGAGGCATTGATCCTGATCGCTGGCATAGCCGCGCGCCCCTGTACCGGCGCGTTGTTTGTGCTGATCCTGACATGGCAGATGGGTATCGCAATGGTCGGCATCGCGGGCGCATTCGCCATGGCTTTAGGCACCGCAACTGTCACTACTTTGGTCGGTTGGACGTCTTTTGGGTTGCGGGGCGGTTTGTTGGCCTCTGCCTCGGCTACGCGCTTTGCATCAGTACTGGCCCCAACCATCGAACTGGTGGCGGGTCTTATCATCGCCGTGATTGCAAGCGGGTTGCTACTGCGGGCCTTGTAGACTTAGTCGAAAACCGGCTCTGGATACCCGACCCGTGCCAGATACAATCCTTGCGGCGGGCAAACCGGGCCACAGGCCGCGCGATCAACTGCCACCAGAGCATTGCGCACGTCTTCGGGCGTCCAAGCTCCAGCCCCCACACGCTCCAACGTGCCAACAAAGCTACGTACCTGATTGTGCAGGAACGACCGCGCGCGAACGTGGAAGTGGATTTCGGGGCCAGAGAAGCCCTGCACCTGTTCCACCCGCAACTCATCCAGTGTTTTGACCGGGCTGGCGGCCTGACAGATGGAGGACCGGAAGGTGGTGAAGTCATGCCGCCCGATCAGCATATCAGCCCCGGCCTGCATCGCCTCGACATCGAGCGTATGATTGATCTGCCAGACCTGCCCCCGATCATGGGTTGCGGGCGCGCGGCGCATCAGGATGCGAAACAGATATTGCCGCTCAAGAGCCGAGAACCGAGCGTGCCAGTCATCATCCACTCGTGCGGCTTTCACGATGGCGACAGGCTGCGGCTTGAGGTGATAGTTCAACGCCTCAGACAGGCGGAATGGGTCCCATTCTTTGACCAGATCGCAATGCGCCACTTGTCCTAGCGCGTGAACCCCCGCGTCGGTACGACCGGCGGCGGCGATTGTGTGGTCTCCGGGTTCGATCCGCGAAAGCGCTAGTTCGATCGCGCCCTGAACTGAAGGCAGCTCCTTTTGCCGCTGCCATCCGGCAAACGGTTCCCCTTGGTATTCGACTTGCAGCGCGTATCTGGGCATGGGGCGCTGGTATCGCGCCTTGGTCGGACGGGCAAGGGGGCGAAAGCTCTGGCAAGTGCCGCAACCGCTACCTATCTTGGGCAAAACGATAATTGCGGGGCGACGGCTTGGTCATCTCATCATTGGCAGACAGTCTGGTGCGCGGTGTAGAATCCGTGGGTGACCGTGTGTCTGAGACATTCTTCGAACCGGTCATCCGGCTGGGCGTTACGGGATTGGCGCGGTCGGGCAAGACCGTGTTCATCACATCACTGGTCGCCAACCTGTTGGATCGGGGCCGCATGACCGGCCTTGTGGCGCAGCAAGAAGGGCGGATCACCGCCAGTTATCTGCAGCCTCAACCCGATGATACCGTGCCCCGGTTCGATTTCGAATCCCATCTGTCCGCGCTCACCGGACCCGCACCGCACTGGCCGGACAGCACACGGGCGGTATCCGAGTTGCGCCTGTCTTTCAAAGTCCAGCCCGCAGGTCTGCTGTCAGGGCTGCAGGGACCGCGAACATTGCATCTGGACATCGTGGATTACCCCGGTGAATGGCTGCTGGATCTGGCCCTGCTGGACAAATCCTACGAAGATTGGTCGCGGGGAACGCTGGAGCATATTTCGAGCCGCCCGCAAGCCGAGGCATTTCTGGCAAAGGCTCAGGCGGCCGACCCAACCGCGCCACATGATGAGCCGCAGGCGCAGGATCTGGCTCGCAGCTTCACCGACTACCTGAACGCCGCGCGTGAGGCCGGGTTCTATGATTGCACACCCGGTCGGTTCCTCCTGCCGGGCGACCTTGCGGGTTCCCCTGTGCTGACCTTCGCACCTTTGCCCGTGTCCGGGGGTTCACGTCGCCGCTCGCTACACCGCGAGATGGAGCGGCGGTACGAGGCTTACAAGGCGCAGGTGGTTAAACCCTTCTTCCGCGATCACTTTGCCCGGATCGACCGTCAGATCGTTCTGGTCGATGCGCTGGGCGCGATCCACAAAGGCCCGCAAGCGGTTGAAGATATGCGCCGCGCCATGGCCGATATCTTGACCGCTTTCCGCCCCGGTCGCAACGCGTGGCTGAACAAGCTGCTGCTTGGCAAGCGGGTCGAGCGTATCCTGTTTGCGGCCACCAAGGCGGACCATCTGCACCATCTGCAGCACCCACGCCTGACCGCGATCATCGAGGCCCTGACCCGAGAGGCCCGCGACCGCGCCAGCTTTGCGGGCGCTGAAACGTCGGCCTTATCGTTGGCCTCGCTTCGGACCACGACGGAAGAGATGCGCAGCCATAACGGCGTGGAACTCCCTTGCGTGCGCGGCACTCTGCTGGACAGCGGCAAGCAGGCGGCGTTCTATCCCGGTGATCTGCCGGAAGACCCGGCCCATCTGCTGGGCCAAGCGCGCAGCGGAGCCGAGGGTTGGTTGGGCGACGACTATGGCAATATGGCCTTTGCACCCGCATATTTGACCCTGAATCCCGGAGATGGTCCGCCGCATATTCGGCTGGACCGAGCCGCGCAGTTTCTAATTGGAGACCGGTTGTGAACGTGATCCTCCGCCCCGCGCGCAGTACCGATGCCGGAACCACTGGTGCAATATTGCATGGGTTCGCCCGCGAAAACGACTGGATGCCGGACCTGCATTCCGAGGCTGAAACCATCGCGTTTTGCGGCAGGATGATTGACCTTGGCTGGGTTACGGTGGCCGAATTGCACGGGCAGGTGGCTGGTTTCTTGGCATTGAACGGGGACGAAGTGCAGTCGCTTTATCTGGCGGCGGGCGCGCGCGGGCAGGGGATCGGGCAGCAATTGCTGGAGCGTGCCAAAGCGCAGCGACCCGCGCTCAACTTGCATGCGTTTCAGGCCAATCCCTCCGCCTGCCGGTTCTATGAGCGCAACGGCTTTGTCGAGGTCGCACGCGGCGATGGCTCCGAGAATGACGAAAACCTGCCCGACATCAAATATGTCTGGACACGCGAGGAGGTGGTCGATGGCTAAAGGCCCCGTTCTGATTGATCTGGAAGACGACGCCGAGGCAGTTGATGTCTCGACCGCACCTCCGGTGCCGGACATCGCGCCCCCGCAGGGGCAGGCGATGCAGGCAGCGGTACGATTTGCAGCGCGGAAACCTTCGGTATTGGCGCGTTGGTTCTGGGGGCTGGCATTAGCCGTTGTGGGGGCGGTGGTCTCGGTCGCCGCATGGGATTTCGCCATCTCTCTGCTGGAACGCGCACCAATTCTGGGTTGGATCGTCACCGGTCTGATCGCTGCGCTTTTGCTGGTCGTCCTGATCATTGCACTGCGCGAGTTGGCCGCAATCAGCCGTCTGTCTCGCGTCGATGGGCTGCGGCGCGCGGCGGACACAGCTTTATCAGACGAGGACTTGTCGCAAGCCCGCGCTGTAACCACACGGCTGATTGCGTTCTATAAGGGACGCGATGAAACACGCTGGGGTCGCGACCGTTTGACCGAACGCATGGGAGAGCAATTCGATGCGGCAACCCTGCTGAGCTTGGCCGAAGACGAATTGCTGGCCCCGCTGGACGCTGCTGCCAGCCGCGAGGTCGAGGCCGCAGCCCGGCAGGTTGCCACCGTTACCGCTTTGGTTCCGCTCGCGCTGGCCGATGTCGCGACCGCGCTGGCAAGCTCATTGCGAATGATCCGACGTATTGCCGAAATCTATGGCGGTCGCGCAGGTTTCTTGGGCATTTGGCGACTGACCCGCGCCGTATTCGTGCATTTGGTGGCAACGGGTGCAGTAGCGGTTGGGGATGATCTGCTGGAACCGATATTGGGCGGCTCAGTCCTCAGCAAACTGTCCCGCCGGTTCGGCGAGGGGCTGGTCAACGGCGCGCTCACCGCCCGTGTTGGTGTTGCCGCGATGGAGGTCTGCCGCCCGCTGCCTTTCTCGAAACGCCACCAGCCCTCGACCCGTGGCATGATCAAACGCGCGCTCAGCGGGTTGTTCTCCAGGACTTGATCTGGCGCAAGGCCGTGCCTGAACCTGTCCTGCATAAACAGGACGGAGCCAGCCATGACCGAACACGGCCACAGCCAGCAAGAGATTTTCGAACGGATCAATTCGCCTCCGGGTCGTGGGGTTCTGCGCGATGTGGTTTATGGCGGCATCGATGGCTCAGTCACGACATTCGCGATCGTTGCCGGGGTGGCCGGGGCAGGGTTGTCGCCTTTTGTCATCGTGGCACTTGGGCTGGCCAACGTGCTGGCGGATGGTTTCTCGATGGCGGCGGGCAACTACTCGGGAACCAAGGCCGAGCTCGATAACATCCACCGTATTCGCGCTATCGAGGAACGGCATATCAAGTTGTACCCGGATGGCGAGCGAAAGGAGGTGCGCGAAATCCTCGCACAAAAAGGCCTTTCAGGCAGCGTTCTGGATGACGCGACGGCTGAAATCACTTCGAATCACGACAATTGGGTCGACCTGATGATCGAGGGCGAGTACGGGCTGGGCAGCGTCGACCCGCATCCCCTCAAAGCCGCGATGGCGACGTTCTTCGCCTTTCTGATCGCGGGGATGATTCCGTTGTTGCCGTTCCTCTTATCCGTTGCAAATGCGTTCACGGTATCGGCCTGGATGACTGCGGGCGTGTTCTTTGCCATTGGCGCGATGAAAAGCCGGTGGTCGCTTGCCCCGTGGTGGCGATCAGGCGGAGAAACCCTGCTGATCGGGGGTGCCGCGGCAGCCATCGCTTTCTGGGTTGGCTCGTTGTTTCACCCCTGAATGGTGCTGTTGTCGCGGGCGGGATGATCAGGCTGGTCCTCAGAATCTGATCCGCTAAGGTGTTGTAAACTAATGCGAGGCACCTCGTGGCTACGGACCGTCCTGAGAAAACTGTTTAGGTGCGGGGCGCTTATGGCTTCATCGGCGCTGCGGTGGGTGGGTCGCTGCATGCGGATGGTGCCTGTGTGAAGGGTCTTGTGCGCAGCCGGAAGACGGCTGAACGGGCCCTTTCGGATATTGCGCTGATCTCGAGGGATCTACGTGATTTCAAGTCGGCGGCGGATTGACGGTGCCTGAACTGTGGCTCGACCCTTTGGGACCGTTGGTCAAGATAGCACCGGCTTTGATGCTATCACTGATCGCGCGACCCATGTTGGAGAGCCGCTGATGGACCCGGATCTGATCTTGCGTTGGCTTCACGTGATCGGAGCATGCGTTCTATTGGGCACTTGCGCGGGGATCGCCATTTTCATGCTGATGGCGCACCGCACGGCAGATGCACGGGTGATTGCTCATACGGCGGGAATCGTGTTGCTGGCCCGGCGACTGGGCTGGTCGCTGTCGGAGGGTTGGATCGCGATATCACTGCTGCTTTACATACTGACTGGCCTGTTCTGGCTACCGGTGGTTTGGATTCAGATTCGGCTGAGGGATTATGCAAGGAAGGCTGATCTGGCTGGTGCGACCTTGCCAAGCAAGTACTACAAACTGTTCCGCACATGGTTCGTTTGCGGTATTCCGGCCTTTGCCGCAGTGCTGGCGATCCCTTGGCTGATGCTGGCACGCCCTCACATCCTGCTTTTCTAGGCCGATTACCTGTGCAGCAGGCGGTATCCATGCGGATTTCCAGACTATAAACCAGCCTGTCTGCACGGTACGTTTGGCGCATCGCATCCCGGAGGTTTCGGTTGGAATCCTTGCTTGTCCTCGTTGGTCTGATCGTTTTGGCCATTCCTGTTTCGATCATCGCTTTGCTGATTGGTCAATCGCGGTTGCGTAAGCGCGTCGAACAGCTTGAGCGGCAATTGGCCAGGCAAATACCGGAAAGCGGCGCCGAAACCTCCAAGACATCAAGGCCGGAGCCGACGACGACGCAAACCAAGCATGATCCCTGGGCCGCGGCGAAAACCTCATCTACCAATGACGAAAGCCCATCGGATGCGCCGCAGGCCGTTGAGGCCGCCGATCCTCCTGCCACCATCGTTTTTCGTGTGGAAAAGATCGCCGCGCTGGGCGCGTGGTTGCGTGAGAACTGGTTCTATGCGGTTTCGGCGTTGTCACTGGCGTTGGCAGGGATTTTTCTGGTTCAGTACGGGGTTGAGAACGGGCTGTTGCCACCCACCGCGCGGGTCGCCGCAGCCCTGATCTTTGGCCTTCTGCTGATTGGGTCAGGTGAAGTGATCCGCCGCCGTTTCGGCGATGACGAGGACGCGTCGACCGCTTATCTACCATCGGTCTTCTCGGGCGCGGGTCTGGTGACCTTGTTTGGTGGCGTCCTTGCCGCGCGCCAGCTTTATGATCTGATCGGCCCCGAGGCCGCTCTGGCCGGTCTCGTTATCATCGCTCTGTTTGCGTTGGTCTTGGGATGGTTCCACGGGCCGCTGCTCGCCGCCGTAGGCCTAATCGGAGCCTTTGCCGCGCCCTTTATGGTTGGAGGCGCATCGGACGATCCCAGTTGGCTTTATGGTTATTTCTTTATCATCGCCATTTTGGGCTTGGGTATCGATACCGTCAGGCGTTGGGCATGGATTTCCATTCTGACGCTGGTGGGTGCATACGGGGCGGCGTTTTTGCTGGTGCTGTCTTCCCCCTCCACGGAACCGGGGTATCTGACCTGTGTGACAGCACTGGCGCTTATTGCGATGGCGATACCCGTGCGCAGTATCTGGCCCGACCACACCGGCCCGATGATTGCTGAAGTCATTCGGCGACGGAAAGGGATTCCATGGCCCGTGTTTCCAACCCGAATTGCCTTTGGTGCGGTTCTCACCAGTTCCATCATCCTGTCGCTGCACTGGTCGGACTCAAACGGTGAATTCTGGCTGGGCGTTGCACTGTTTTCTGCGTTGATTCTGGCGCTGATCCTTTGGGCAAAGAATGCGCGCGCCTTGCAAGATGTGACCGTGCTGCCTGCGTTGGGTCTGATCTGGTTTGTTCTGCTGCACGGGTTGGACGGTGGCTCCGTGTGGCGCGGCTTTGCCGACACATACGTGGAAACGGCCGAGGCCGACTATCCTTGGGTAGTCACGCTATTGGTTGCCCTCGGGGCCTTGATCAGCGTGCTCGCTGCGTGGCGGTCCTTCCACGCCGGGCGCGACGCTGTGGTCTGGGCCGGGGGTGCAGCCCTATATGCTCCGACGCTGGCGATCGCGCTTGAAGTCGGATGGCAGCCTGCAAACGTGATCGGAGCTTATGCGTGGGCCTTACACGCAATCGCAATAGGCGCGATGATGGTGGTTTTGGCCGAACGGTTTGCGCGGGCCGATGGTGAGAAACGGATGCGGCCTGCCCTGGCAACTCTGTCTGCGCTATCGTGCCTTAGCTTTGCCTGCATCATCGTACTCAGTTCTGCCGCATTGACCGTAGCACTTGTCGCCATGATTGTTGTGGCCGCGGCGCTGGACCGGCGATTTGTTCTGGCTCCGATGAGTTGGTTCATTTGGGCGGGTGTGTTCACGGTGACCGTACGGCTGGTGCTCGACCCGGGGCTCGATTGGGCCGAAACCGCGCCTTTGATCGAAATGACCTTGGTCTATGCAGTGGCGGTTGCCGGGTTCATCATGGGGTGGGCGTTGCTAAGGTCCTTGGACCGCCCGATTGCCTCATTGCTGCTTGAAAGCGCGGCCTGGGCAACGGCGGGAATACTGCTATCGCTCTTGTTGCTGCGTTGGCTGGAAAGCTTCGGAGAAGGCGGCGCGACAGACAGCCATTGGGGGCTCGGGCTGCTGGCGGTGATCTGGCTGATGCTGGCTTTTGCACAAATACAGCGGTTCGAGCTTGGCGGTAAGCTGAACTACGCGCGTTACGCGCTCGCGGCGTTCTTTGCGGCACACGGCATGATGCGTCTGGTTCAGGCTTTGTCTGAGGCTAACCCGTTGCTCGACCCATTTGCCGATCCCGTGTTCGGCCCGCCGGTGCTGAACACGTTGGCGGTGGCCTATCTGTTGCCTGCGCTGGCCATCGGCTTTTCGGCTTGGCGCGTCGTGACGCAGCCCGTGCTACTGAAGCAGATCAGTTATGGGGTCGCCGGTGCCCTGATCGCTTTTTGGCTGGGGCTTACAATCCGTCATGTCTGGCAGGGGGCGGGTGGCATGTATGAAGGCAACGGCGTCACCCAGCCCGAGCTTTATTCATACACCATCACCTTGTTGGTGGTCGGCGCAGGGTTGTTCTACCAGTCGCTGGCCCGCCGGTCCGATTTGATGCGCAAGGCCGGTTTGGCCGTGATTGGCCTCGCGGTGGCCAAGGTGTTTCTGATCGATATTGCCGGATTGGGCGGGCTGATCCGGGTGTTTTCGCTGTTGGCGCTCGGTCTCGCACTGGCGGGTCTTGCATGGCTCAATCGCTGGGCCAAGCTGCGCCATTCGTCGCAAGACCCGGAACCTCTGGACCATTGAGAGCAGGCGTCCTATAAGCGCGGCCATGTTTGACCGGCTGGCCATCATTATTCGAATTATATCCCCGGCGCTCTGATATCGCGAGACGCCGGGCAAAGGTGCTTGAGTTATCGCACTGACCGCTTCGATCCATACACGACCAGAACATCCTGAGGACGCCCCAAATGTGCGCCGAAACACCTGACTACAAAGACACGCTGAACCTGCCGAAAACCGAATTCCCCATGCGTGCAGGCCTGCCCAAGCGCGAGCCAGCATGGCTGGACCGCTGGGAAAAGATCGGCGTCTATGACCGCCTGCGCGAGAAAGAGGGTCGCAAACCTTTTACCCTGCATGACGGCCCTCCTTACGCGAACGGCCATCTGCATATCGGCCACGCACTGAACAAGACCATCAAGGACATGATTGTTCGGTCCCATCAGATGATGGGCTACGATTCACGCTATGTACCCGGCTGGGACTGCCATGGCCTGCCCATCGAATGGAAGATCGAGGAACAGTACCGCAAGAAGGGCAAGAACAAAGACGAGGTGAACATCGTCGACTTCCGTCAGGAGTGCCGCAAGTTCGCCGAAGGCTGGATCGACATCCAACGCGAAGAGTTCAAGCGTCTGGGCATCACCGGCAACTGGCCCGATCCTTATATCACCATGGATTACCATGCCGAGGCCGTGATCGCCGACGAGTTCATGAAGTTCCTGATGAATGGCACGCTCTATCAGGGCTCCAAGCCCGTGATGTGGTCCCCCATCGAAAAGACCGCGCTGGCCGAAGCCGAGGTCGAGTATCACGACAAGGAAAGCTTCACCATCTGGGTGAAGTTCAAGGTTGTGAACACCGGCGATGTGACGCTGGACAACGCTTATGTGGTGATCTGGACGACGACCCCATGGACGATGCCCTCGAATAAGGCCGTGGTCTATGGCGAGGATATCTCCTACGGCCTCTACGAAGTCATCGGCCGCCCCGAGGAGTGCTGGGCGCGGATCGGTGAACGCTATCTACTGGCCGATGACCGCGCGGCGGATGTGTTTGCCCGCGCGCGTCTGGACGATACGATGTACCGCCGCCTGTGTGATGTCACGCAGGAGGATCTTGCCAAGATCCAACTGGCACACCCGCTGGCCGGGGCCGAAGGTGGCAATGGCGAATGGGACGACATCCGCGATTTCCGCGCCGCTGAGTTTGTGACCGACACCGAAGGCACCGGCTTTGTCCACTGCGCGCCGTCGCACGGGATGGAGGAATTCGAGCTTTACCGTGATCTGGGGATGTTGGAACAGGTCATCACTTACAACGTGATGGATGATGGCAGCTTCCGCGCCGATCTACCGTTCTTTGGCGGTAAATACATCCTGTCTCGAAAGGGCGGTGAGGGTGATGCCAACAAGGCCGTGATCGACAAGCTGGCCGAGGTCGGCGGGCTGCTGGCGCGCGGCAAGATCAAGCACAGCTATCCGCATTCGTGGCGCTCGAAGGCTCCGATCATCTATCGTAACACGCCACAGTGGTTTGCCTCGGTCGACCGCAAGCTGGAGGACGGCATGGGCGAGATGGGCGACTCCATCCGTGAACGTGCCCTGCGCTCGATTGATGAACTGGTGAAATGGACGCCGCAGACCGGCCGCAACCGTCTATATTCCATGATCGAAACACGCCCGGACTGGGTTCTGTCGCGCCAACGCGCCTGGGGCGTGCCGCTGACCTGCTTCACCAAGAAGGGGGCATTGCCGACCGACGCGGACTACCTGCTGCGCAATGACGAACTCAATGCCCGCATCAAAGCCGCGTTTGAGAAGGATGGCGCAGACGTCTGGTACACGGACGGGTTCAAGGAGAAGATCCTCGACGGTATCGCGAACCCCGACGACTACGATCAGGTTTTTGACGTGCTGGATGTGTGGTTCGACTCTGGCTCGACCCATGCCTTTGTGCTGCGTGATCGTGAGGACGGGACCGCGGACGGCATCGCTGACGTCTATATGGAAGGCACCGACCAGCACCGCGGTTGGTTCCATTCGTCGATGCTGCAGGCTTGCGGCACCAAGGGGCGTGCACCATACCGCAACGTAGTGACCCACGGATTTACGCTGGATTCCAAGGGCAACAAGATGTCCAAATCGCTGGGCAACACCATCGTGCCGGAAGAGGTCGTTAAACAATACGGCGCCGATATCCTGCGCTTGTGGGTGGCTCAGACCGACTACACCGCCGACCAGCGGATCGGACCGGAGATCCTGAAAGGGACAGCCGACAGCTATCGCCGCCTGCGCAATACCATGCGGTTCATGCTGGGCTCGCTGGCGGACTTCACCGAAGCGGATCGGGTTGCGCCTGAAGATATGCCGCGCCTGGAGCGCTGGGTGTTAAGCCGACTGGCCGATCTGGATGAGCAGGTGCGCAAAGGTTATGCAGCATTTGACTTCCAGGGTTTATTCAGCGCCGTATTCACATTCGCCACGGTTGATCTGTCATCGTTCTATTTCGATGTCCGTAAAGACGCGCTTTATTGCGACGGTGACAGCCTACGCCGCCGTGCCGCGCGGACTGTGCTGGATATCCTATTCCACCGTCTGACCACATGGCTGGCCCCAGTTCTGGTCTTCACCATGGAAGAGGTCTGGCTGGAACGGTTCCCGGCCGATGATAGTTCGGTCCATTTAATGGATTTCCCTGAAACGCCCGCTGATTGGCGCCATGAAGACCTGGAAGCCAGCATGGCCAAAGTCCGCCGCGTTCGCCGCGCCGTGACCGCTGCGCTGGAAATTCAACGTCAGGACAAGGTGATCGGATCCAGCCTTGAGGCCGCACCGATCGTGCATGTCGAAGATCAGGAAACCCGCGATCTGCTTGCGACCTTCGACGTGGATGACATGTGCATCACTTCTGGTCTGGCCGTCACAGGCGATCCGGCCCCGGCCGAGGCGTTCCGAGTGCCGGAAATCGAGGGCGTAGCTGTAGTGTTCGAAAAAGCCCAAGGCGACAAATGCCAGCGCTGCTGGAAAATCCTTCCTGATGTTGGGCTGCACGCCCATCCGGGCGTATGCGGGCGATGTAACGAGGCGCTGAGCTGACATTCGAACGGAGCGCGAGAGAGAGATCGCTGATGCGAGGCTCTGCCTCGCGCTCCGAGGTATTTTTGGCCAGATGAAGAGGCGGATCGTCAGGATTCGGGTTGCAGGTGAGGTGAAACATCTGCAACCGTTCTCTTATGCCGATGATCGCCGTAGAAACTCAGTTTGGTTGCCTTGGTGTCGAAGAGACCAGCGGCGCCATCACGCGCCTTGTCTGGAATGGCTGTGACGAAGGCCTGGCCACCCCGGTTCTGCAAGAAGCGGCGGCGCAGTTGCGTGCCTATGACGAAGGGCGTTTGCAGCAGTTCGAACTGCCCTACCGGATCAAGGGATCGGAATTTCAGCGTCAGGTGTGCGATGCAATGTATGCTATCCCATTTGGTGATACGCGCACCTATGGCGAGTTGGCTAACGACCTTGGCTACTCGGCGCAAGCGGTTGGGCGCGGATGCGGAGGAAATCCCATCCCCATCATTATTCCCTGTCACCGGGTTCTGGGTGCAGATGGGAAGATGGTTGGGTTTTCAGGCCACGGCGGTGTTGAGACCAAAGTGGCTCTGCTGCGTCACGAAGGTGCTGCCAGCCTGTTGATCTGATCAGTACTTATCTGTTGCAATCGGAGCGGCACGGCCCCAACCTATATCGAATAGTGAATTTGAAGGACCGAATTGAATGACCGGCCAGACAGACCCCGCCGCACGCAAGAAAGCCATCATCGATCATCTGATGTCTTTGGAAGAACAGGAACTGGCAACCGCACAGGCACATTATGATGCCTTCCTTAAGGACTCGCAGTTGGATGACCGAGAAGGGCATGACAAGGACGACATCGCTGCCTCGCGCGAGAATGCAGATCTGGCGGCCGCCTTTGATGCGCCTGTTCATGCGCATCACGCCAAGATTGACGTGATCGAGAACACCGATTTTGGCCTCACGGATACGGTGCAGCCCGGCGCCGTAATCAAGTTCAACAATCGCCGCTTCGTCGTATGTGTCTCAACGACTCGGTTTGAGGTGGACGGCAAAACCTACATGGGCATTTCGACCCAAAGCCCGATCTATCTGGCTATGGTTGGCCTGCAAGAGGGTGACGTGTTCACCCATAACGGGACTGAGTTCGAGGTTCAGGAAGTCTTGTAATCCCGGGCCTTGCGCGGCGGAATGATCTGCTGCGCAATACCGGCCGAGACCAAATACAAGCTGGTGATCACCAGCCCCCAATGGGCCCAGCTTTCGGGGTGAAAGTCGACCCAGGCGGCCCAGCCTGCAAAGAATGTCCACGCAAAAGCCATAGGCAATGACAGGGTGCGCCAACGCTCGGTCCGGACTGGGTGAATGAATTTCAGCGGCAGGAACATTGCGACAGACAGCAAGGTGACCAGCAGCAGGATGACCCAGAAGTTGGGCTCCAGGGCGAAGATCACAATGACGAACATGTTCCAGCAACCTGGAAAGCCAGAGAAGGAATTATCCTTGGTTTTCATACGTGTATCCGCAAAGTACATCGCACTTGCAAAGGTGATGACGATGATTGCGAACCAGCCGGTCCAACCGTCCATCAGACCCGATTTGAACAGGGCAAAGGCAGGGATGAAAACATAGGTCAAATAGTCGATGATCAGGTCCAGCAAGACTCCATCAAACTCGGGTGCGTTCTTCTTAACGTGATAGTGCCGCGCCAGCGGGCCATCGATGCCATCGACGATGAACGAAACAACGAGCCAGAGATACATCAGGCTCCATTTCTCTTCGACTGCTGCCAACATGGCGAGCATTGCGAAAACGGCACCTGTGGCGGTGAAGAGATGAACGGAAAGCGCTTTGAATCTGAGTGTCATGGTGGTGTCATGACGGAAGCAAGGCGCAGATGCAAAGCAAAAAGGGTCTTTGCTTCAGGCTTTTGGGTGCGTGCGGTTATAGACTTCCATCAACCGGGCCGTATCGACTGCGGTATAGGTCTGCGTGGTCGAAAGCGAGGCGTGACCCAAAAGCTCTTGGATCGCGCGCAGGTCGCCGCCCGCAGACAGCAGATGGGTGGCAAAGCTGTGGCGCATCGCGTGCGGGGTGGCTGTTGCGGGAAGGCCAAGTTGCATCCGTGCCTTGGCGACCACAGCCTGAATGATTCCGGGGTTGAGCGGGCCGCCCCTGACACCTCGGAACAACGCCTTATCGGGGGATTGCGGATGTGGGCAGAGGTGAAGATAGCGATCCACCGAAGCCCGAGCGGCAGGCAAGACCGGTACGATTCTTTCCTTATCGCCCTTACCCGATATGCGCAGCGTTTCTGGCAGAGGAGCGTCCACACCGGTCAAAGACAACGCCTCGGAAATCCGCAACCCGCACCCGTAGAGGAGCGTCACAACCGCAACATCCCGTGCAGCGACCCAGTCCGATGAGGATTGTAGCTCGACCGTGTCGATCATTGCGCGCGCGGCATCTTCGGCCAGGGGTCGGGGCAGTTTCTTGGTAAATTTAGGCGCTCGGGTGGACAGCACCGCAGTAGGTTCGAACCCTTCGCGTTCGGCCAACCAGCGATAGAAGGTTTTGACGGCTGAAAGCTTGCGCGCCAGAGATCGCGCGCCGACATCAGAATTTCGCTGCTCTGCCATCCAGGCCCGCATGTCAGAAACGCTGATGCGTTCCAGCGCGGCCAGTCCTTGGCGCTCGCTGTGATGCAAGGTCATGAAGGACAGGAATTCTGTCACGTCGCCGCGATAGGCGTTGAGCGTATTTTCAGACCGCCCCGCCAGCGCCCCCAGACTGTCCAGCCAATGCTGCAGAGCATCGCGGCAGGCTGGGGAAATCAGGCTCACGACAGCCAGTGGCGCATAGAGCGTTCGAACACGCCGGCAAAGAAGGCAAGAAGATCAGTGCCAAGCTGAGGTGAGAAATGCCTCGGATCGCGCGCGCCCATGACAATCATGCCGGGTAGGCGGCCAGTGCCAAGATCGAGTTTCAGGCAGGCCTCGGATCGTAGCTGATCGGCTTGTTTACCGTAAACTTGCGGATTGGGATGGCGGATTTCGCGCAAGGTAACCTCGCGCGGCTGACCGTTGCGGTCAGCGGTCAGATAGCTATCGATAAAACCAGGCTCAGCCACAGTCAGCACGCCGCCGAGCTGGTTCACCACCGGATCATCACGTACGACGGTTGTTTCGAGGACCAGAGTGATGTGATCGACACGCAGGATTTCGGCCACGTCATTGCCTAGCGCGCGCAGGAAATCCTCGAACACGGTTGGCTCCAACAGGCGAAGAATGGCGCGATGCACCTGATTTGTGCCCGCCAAGTTCTCATACGCCGCCGCGATGACTGAGCGATGAGTGTCCTCAAGGCGGTCAAGACGCGCCTCAAGCCGCTGCATGGCGATACCGCGCAGGTCGATAACGTTGTCACCACGCGCCTGCTCATTTGCAGCCACCAAGGCCTGCATCAGGTCTTTGTCATCCAGCACGGCGTCAGGCTCAGCCAGAATTGCGGCGCGGAGATTGTCCTTGAGTTTAGGATCGCTGCTCATGTCCCGTCCGGTCGTTTTTTTGTTTGGCGGGCTTATAACATGGGTTGCTGGATTTGCCTTGGGAAAAATGCACGCGAAAGGCGAATTTCATCGCTGCTGTGGCGGGCGCTCCCGCCTGCCCGGCGCTGATCAAAGATCAGCTTTTGCCGTTGGGCCGGGCGCGGTGCCTGATGGCACCGCGCGGCAATGCTTGGGATCAGAGGATTTTCTGACCTGTCTTGGCCCAGTCGGCCAGGAAAGTTTCAAGGCCTTTGTCGGTCAGCGGGTGGTCGGCCAGTTTTTTGATCACGCCCGGAGGTGCTGTAATCACGTCAGCCCCGATGCGGGCACTGTCGGTCACGTGGTTTACGGTGCGGATCGAGGCGGCGAGGATTTCGGTCTCGAACCCGTAATTGTCATAAACTTGGCGAATATCTGCGATCAGGTCCATGCCATCGAGGTTGATATCATCCAGACGTCCGATGAACGGCGAGATGAAGGTTGCGCCCGCTTTGGCCGCCAGAATCGCCTGATTGGTCGAGAAGCACAGGGTCACGTTGACCATCTGGCCTTCGTCGGTCAGTGTTTTACAGGTTTTCAAACCAGCCCATGTCAGCGGTACTTTGACTGCGATGTTGGGCGCGATCTTGGCCAGCTTACGGCCTTCGGCGATCATGTCTTCGGCCTCGGTGGCGACAACTTCGGCCGAGACGGGGCCGTCGACCAGATCACAGATCTCTTTGGTGACTTCCAGAATGTCGCGGCCCGATTTCAGGATCAGCGAGGGATTGGTGGTTACGCCGTCCACCATGCCCAGATCGTTCAGTTCGGCGATGGCGTCGATCTCGGCGGTGTCTACGAAGAATTTCATGAGGGCAGTCCTTTGATGGGTTGGCCTTGGTCGCGGATGGCTTTACCTCAAAGAGACCCATGCTGGAACCCCCTGCGAAGGATATACCGTGAGCGCTAACGGATTTTTCGACGAAGGAGAGCTGGTTGCGGTGCTGACCACGCAGCCGCTGGACCGGACGTTGGATTACAAAGCGCCCGAGGGCGGGTGCTTTCTTGGGGCGTTTGTCGAGGTGCCTTTGGGCCCGCGCAAAGTCTTGGGTGTGGTTTGGGGGCCGGGGCAGGGTGGTTTTGATCTGGCCAAGGCGCGATCGGTGAACCGGGTGCTTGAGGTCGCGCCGATGCGTGAAGAAATGCGGGTGTTTCTGGGGAAAGTGGCTGACTACACCCTGACGCCGATGCCTGCGATGCTGCGGCTAGCAACGCGCGCGCCGGGGTTGGGCGATCCGCCCTCGATGCGCAAGGTTTATCGTTTGGGCGGTGGTCAACCGGACCGAATGACCGACGCACGAATGCGGGTACTTGAAGTTTTGCGAGACTATGGCGGCTTGGCTTTTACGCTGAAGGAACTGGCCGAGCAAGCGGGGGTCACATCTTCGGTCATCAAGGGGTTGGTCAAACAGAACGCTGTGCGTGAAGAGGACAGCCCGCGTGATCTTCCTTATCCTCATCTTGATCCAGAATTGCCGGGAAAGGACCTGACCGAGGATCAGGCGGAGGCCGTGATGCGGCTTCAGACCGGGCAACGGACGGGAGATTATGGAACGACTCTTCTGAAGGGAGTGACGGGTTCGGGCAAGACCGAAGTTTATCTTGAGGCGGTCGCCGAGGCCCTGCGCGTAGGGCGGCAAGCACTGGTCTTGCTGCCCGAGATCGCGCTGACGGCTGAATTTCTGACCCGTGTCGAGGCGCGATTTGGTGCGCGTCCGGCGGAATGGCATTCGGGCGCGACCATGACTGAACGTCGCCGGGTTTGGCGGATGGTCGGTCAGGGTGATGCGCAACTGGTCGTTGGGGCCCGGTCAGCACTGTTTCTTCCATTTCGCGATCTTGGTCTCGTAGTTGTCGATGAAGAACACGACACCTCGTACAAGCAAGAAGATGGGGTGCATTATAGTGCGCGGGATATGGCCGTTCTGCGTTCGGCCATCTGCGGAGCGCGGGTGATTCTGGCCAGCGCGACGCCTTCACTGGAAAGCTGGGCCAATGCCGAGGCGGGTAAATACGAACGGCTGGACCTGACCTCGCGTTTTGGTGCAGCAGTCCTGCCCGAAATGAAGCCGATCGACATGCGCGCCGAGCAGATGCAGGCCGGGACTTGGATTTCCCCCTCGCTGCGGCAGGCGGTGCAACAGCGTATCGAACACGAAGAGCAGTCACTGCTGTTCATCAACCGCCGTGGCTATGCGCCCGTGACACTATGCCGGGCGTGCGGGGAGCAGATTGCCTGCGATCATTGCGACGCGCGAATGGTTGAACATCGGTTCCTCAAGCGTCTGATGTGCCATCAATGTGGTGAGACCAAGCCAATGCCAGAGGCCTGCCCATCCTGCGGGGTCGAGGGTAAACTGGCACCGGTCGGACCCGGGATTGAACGGCTGGCAGAAGAAGCCGAGGCGGCGTTCCCTGAAGCCAAAATCGCTATGCTCAGCTCTGATCTGTTTGGTTCGGCTCGTGCCCTGAAGGCCAAGATCGAAGAGATTGCCGAAGGCGATGCGGATATCGTTATCGGGACGCAACTCGTGGCCAAAGGACATAATTTTCCAAAGCTGACACTGGTTGGGGTGATCGATGCGGACCTTAGCCTGCATGGTGCTGACCTGCGCGCGGCGGAACGAACTTTTCAATTGATGCGGCAGGTAGCGGGCCGGGCAGGTCGTGCGGAAAAACCGGGGCAGGCGTTGTTGCAGACATTCCAGCCGGTACATCCGGTGATCCGGGCGATTCTATCGGGCGATGAAGAAGGGTTCTGGAAGGCTGAAGCCGCCGGGCGTCAGGCCGCCGGGGTGCCGCCTTATGGTCGAATGGCCGGGATTGTCCTGTCTGGCCCCGAGGTCGGGCCGGTCTTCGACATCGGCAACGCCATGGCGCGCAACGATGCGCCGTTGCGCGATGTTGGTGCTCAGGTATTTGGCCCTGCTCCAGCCCCGATCGCGCGCATACGCGGGCGTCACCGCGTCCGGCTGTTAGTCAAAGCCCCGAAAGGTGCGCCTATTCAGGACGCCATAGCCCGCTGGATCGCCCCGTTGAAGTTGAAAGGCGATATCCGCCTGACCGTGGATATCGATCCGCAAAGCTTCTACTGACCCCTGCATCAGTGCAGAGCCGCTGTGCGCCGGCCGCTTTCCCCTCGCCAAAAAGTACAAATGGGCGTAGAGCATCCTCATGCTGAAACCCATGCCCTTGTCTGAGGCGCAGAGTCTTCCGCTCTGGCGCCGACCTATGACGCTCTTGTTCGTGATGGCGTTGACCATGCCGATCGCGTTCAACGCGTGGAGTGCATTGCTGAACAATTTCGTCATCGAGGCGGCGAACTTCGACGGGGCGGATATCGGGCTTTTGCACACGGTACGCGAGATTCCGGGCTTTCTGGCCGTTGGCGTGATTGCGGTGATCATTTTCATCCGCGAGCAGGTACTGGCCATGATCTCATTGATGATGTTGGGCGTGGCGACGGCGGTGACGGCCTGGTTTCCCAGCCTTGGCGGGCTGCTGTTTGTGACGCTGTTCAGCTCGATCGGGTTTCACTACTATGAGACGGTGAACCAGTCACTGCAGCTGCAATGGCTGCCTAAAGACCGTGCGCCGCAGGTGCTTGGCTGGCTGGTGGCTATGGGCTCGGCTGCGACGGCTGTGGTCTATGGCTTGATCGTCCTGACATGGGACCGCTTCGACCTGTCCTATAACTTCGTGTTCATGGCGGCAGGCGGCGTGACAACTTTGCTGGCAGTGTTTTGCTTGATTGCTTACCCGCAATTCGACGCACCGACGCCGCAGACCAAGAAGCTGATCCTACGCCGCCGCTACTGGCTGTATTATGCATTACAGTTCATGGCGGGCGCGCGCCGGCAGATTTTTGTCGTGTTCGCCGGTTTCATGATGGTCGAGAAATTCGGCTTTGAAGTGCACGAACTGACCAGCCTGTACCTGATCAACCTTATGATCAACATGATGGCGGCTCCGCTGCTGGGCAAGGCAGTCGCACGGTTTGGCGAACGCCGCACGCTGATCTTTGAATATGCCGGACTCGCCATCGTTTTCGCAGCCTATGGCGGCATCTACTGGTTTAGCTGGGGCGTGCTGCTGGCGGCGATTCTCTATGTGATCGACCATGTGCTGTTTGCTCTGGCGTTGGCTTTGAAAACTTATTTCCAGAAGATCGCCGACCCGGCGGATATTGCGCCCACTGCGGCGGTGGCATTTACCATAAATCATATCGCCGCTGTTTTCCTGCCAGCACTTTTAGGTCTACTATGGGTCGTTTCGCCCGGCGCAGTGTTTGGTTTGGCCGCTGCAATGGCGATCATCTCGCTTCTGCTGTCACTACTGATCCCGCGTCATCCGGAACCGGGCAACGAAACCATCCTGTCGAAATACGCCCCCGCGCCCGCCGAATAAGCGACTCCGCTTGACCTTGGCGGTCGGTGCCCCTAGGCGCTGTTTCGATCGAAACAGGAGGCCCCCATGCCAACATTCACTGCTCTGACCACTTTGACCGGCAAGAAAGCCGCCGAAGGATTGGGCGAGGCGATGGAACGGCTGGACCCGGAACCAACCGGCGTCGGCGTGTTCGAGGTCGAGGATGGCTCGGGCCTGTGGGAGGTCGGCGGCTATTTTACCGAAACCCCGGATGAAACCGCGCTGGCGGTTCTGGCCGCCGCGTTCGAGGCCAAGCCCTTTGTGGTCTCAGAGCTGCCCGAAACGGATTGGGTCGCCCATGTCCGCCGCGAACTAGCCCCGGTCGAGGCCGGCCGGTTTTTTGTCTATGGAAGCCATGATGCCGACAAACTGCCCGAAGGCCGCATTCCGCTGCTGATCGAAGCTGCGATGGCCTTTGGCACAGGGCACCATGGGACAACGCTTGGTTGCCTCAAGGCTTTGGACCATCTTCTGGATGTTGGGTTCACGGCCAGCAAGGTTGCCGATATCGGCTGTGGCACCGCCGTATTGGCGATGGCCGCAGCGCGGGTCTGGGAGGGCCAGATTGTCGCCAGCGACATTGATGAGGTTGCCGTCGACGTGGCCGAGGCCAACCTTCGGGCGAACGGTATGGCGGGTGCGGTTAAATGCGTTGAAGCGGCAGGTTTCGATCACCCGGATCTGAAGGCGCATGCGCCTTACGATCTGATATTCGCCAATATCCTAAAAGGTCCGCTCGTGGCCCTTTCGCCTGAAATTTCGGCGAACCTGCGGGGGGGTGGACAAGCGATTCTATCGGGAATCCTCAATGAACAGGCCGATGACGTGATCTCGGTTTATCTCCAAAACGGCTTCAATCTGGTTCGCCAGGATCGAATTGGTGAGTGGGCGACGCTAATCTTAAGCAAACAGGGCTGAATTTAGGCCATTTACGGGAGTTTTGTGGATTTTTGCCACGTTTTTGTCGCATTCTCTAATTACCGTCTTTCAATGCACTCGGGGGGGCGGTTATCGGAGGCTGCCATGACAGGAAAACAACTCGAATTCGATCAACGCATCTCGCGTTTGAACAAAAAGCATCAGAAACTCAGCCGCGGCTATCGTGCCACGTTGCGCTCAGACGGGCTGGTGGTGATGAAACCACAGCGTATGCGTTCAGCAGTTTCAGCGAGGGTTTTGTTGCTGTGTCTGATTGGCTTCTTTGCATTCAAGGCCTTTTTACTGTCCCATCTTGGCCCGACTGCGTACGAAACGCGTGTTGAAAGCCTGAATCAGGGCACGCCGGTTGAGAAAGCTGGCGCCTGGATCATGCAGGCCGATCCGGTGACCGCGTTTTTCTCGAGCCAACTGAACAAGTTATGGTTCTAATCGGATATCTTGCACCCTCCTAATAAAAACACCGCATGCCTCACGGCGTGCGGTGTTTCTGTTTGCCCCACAGGGAGGAGGAAGGGGCGTATGCGGTAGTCCGTTATCTCAGTAACGGCGGCCTTCGGCGACAACGTCGATGTCGCCGCGGCATAGTCCGATATCGTCCAGTTCGCGGTCAGAAAGACCGTTCAGCGCGTTACGGGTTGCGCGGGCGTCATTCCATTCAACAACGGCGTTTACAACCGATGCAAAAAGTGCGCCGATACGGCCGACGAGGCCGAATGAGCCAGTGGTGGTGCGGGTGGTATCCAGTGCAGCCATATCCTGTTTCCTTCTGGTTTGTGTTAAACTCTGATCTTGCGATCTGAGCGGCATCTAGTGATGAGTTTCGCCGTGCGCAAGCTCAGAAATTGCATGTGTCCTATGCATTTTTTGCAACGCTCGAAATTGATGAAAACCCCTTAAATCATTGGTTAAAGTTCGATCGGAAAAGCGTCGAAAACGAACCTAACCCGGTCGCAAACAGGCCGCGAGGAACCAGAGGCGACATGGATGTCGGTTTTGGACCCTGAGTTGATTTCCTTGGAAAATGTTCACGCTTCGTGCTAGTCGATGAAAAAAGATCACACAAACCCGAGCAGGCCGAGACAAAACATGCGAATTCTGGGCATTGATCCAGGGCTTAGAACCTTGGGATGGGGCGTCATCGAATCGCATGGCAGCCGCCTGAGCCACGTTGCGAATGGATTGTGCAAATCCGATGGTGATGATCTGGGGGAAAGGCTGCTGTCGCTACACAATCAAATCGTCGAAGTCATCGCCGAGCACAATCCAGATCAGGCGGCAATTGAACAGACCTTCGTCAACAAAGATGGGGCCGGTACACTGAAACTGGGTCAGGCGCGTGGTGTTGCGCTTCTGACGCTTGCGCAGGCGGGTTTGCCGGTTGGCGAGTACGCCCCCAACCGCGTCAAGAAAACTGTGGTGGGCGTCGGCCACGCCGAAAAAGAGCAGGTTCTGCATATGGTCAAACTCCAACTGCCCGGTTGTTCCCCCAAAGGGGCGGATGCTGCGGATGCATTGGCGATTGCCATCTGCCATTCTTACTATGGCGCCGCACCGCAGGCACGGATGAAAGAGGTACGCGCATGATCGGCAAGCTCACTGGACGGCTGGATTACCGCGCGGCGGATCACGTTCTGATCGACGTGCGGGGGGTCGGCTATATCGTCTATTGCTCGGACCGGACCATGGCGGCCCTGCCGGGGGTGGGTGAGGCAATGTCAATCTACACCGATATGGTCGTGCGCGAAGACCTGATGCAGCTTTATGGTTTTCTGTCCTTGGTCGAGAAGGAATGGCACCGTCTGCTGTGCTCGGTTCAGGGCGTGGGTGCGAAGGTATCGCTGGCCATTCTTAGTGCGCTGGGGCCCGATGGTGTCAGCCGCGCGATTGCCTTGGGCGACTGGGGGGCCGTGAAGGCCGCAAAGGGTGTCGGCCCCAAGACCGCGCAACGGATCGTTCTTGACCTCAAGGACAAGGCCCCGGGTGTGATGGCGATGGGCGGCACGGTGACCGAAGCGATGGATGGCCCGGCACTTGAAGTGGTTGAGACGACCGAGCCTGCGCCTGTTCCGAAACGGGTGGCCAAACCGGCCTCGGGCGCTGCCGCTGCTTCTGCGGATGCGCTGTCGGCGTTGGGCAATCTGGGCTATGGACCGTCCGAGGCGGCATCGGCCGTGGCCGAGGCAGCGGCTAATATGCCAGATGCGGGCGAGGCCGATCTGATACGCGCCGCGCTGAAGCTACTGGCCCCCAAGGGCTGAGTGAAAGGGTAACTGAATGGTAGACGCTGATCCCGCCCTGCGACCCGAACCGATGCCCGAGGACAATGACCGCGCCCTGCGCCCGCAGGGGCTGGATGAATTCATTGGTCAGGCCGAGGCGCGGGCCAACCTACGCATCTTCATCCAGTCGGCCCGCCAACGCGGTGAGGCGATGGATCACACGCTGTTCCATGGTCCACCTGGATTGGGTAAGACCACGCTTGCGCAGATCATGGCGCGCGAGTTGGGAGTGAATTTCCGCATGACCTCGGGGCCGGTTCTGGCCAAGGCGGGGGATTTGGCGGCGATTCTGACCAATCTGGAATCGCGGGATGTCTTGTTCATCGACGAGATTCACCGTCTGAACCCGGCGGTCGAAGAGGTGCTGTACCCCGCGATGGAGGATTTCGAGCTGGATCTTGTCATTGGTGAAGGTCCGGCGGCGCGGACTGTACGGATCGAGCTGCAGCCATTTACGCTGGTCGGGGCGACAACGCGGATGGGGTTGCTGACCACGCCGTTGCGCGATCGGTTTGGCATCCCGACCCGGCTGCAGTTCTATACGGTCGACGAGTTGCACGAGATCGTCACCCGCAATGCCCGCAAACTGGGCGCACCTGCGGATGACGAAGGCGCGCGTGAGATCGCGCGCAGGTCTCGTGGAACACCACGGATCGCCGGTCGTCTGCTGAGACGCGTGGTGGATTTTGCCATTGTTGAAGGCGATGGGCGGATTACGCGCGACTTGGCGGATGGGTCACTGACCCGGCTGGGGGTCGATAACCTTGGTCTGGACGGGGCCGACCGCCGGTATTTGAAGCTGATTGCCGAAAACTATGCGGGCGGGCCAGTGGGGATTGAAACACTCTCGGCGGCGTTGTCCGAAAGCCGGGATTCGCTGGAAGAGGTGATCGAGCCTTATCTCCTGCAGCAAGGCCTGATCCAGCGCACTCCGCGCGGACGGATGCTGGCGCAAAAGGCATGGATGCATCTGGGGATGGCTGCACCCAAAGGACAGAGCGATCTGTTTGGTTGAAGTGGGGCGCATTAGATTTTAAGCCTCAGGCGGTCGTATCTAAATCGAGAAGAAGGACTGGGGCGTGACACCCGATGAGATTGAGGCGCTGTTCACACGCGATAGCGGTGAGTTTCTGTTTGCGCGCTGGGGCAGACCCATCGTGCCCATCGTGTTTGGTGTCGAGGATGAAACGCTGTCGACCGTAAAAGGTGCGTTCGAGGCGGTTGTCACTCTGGCAAATCACAAGATGGCCGAGACGGATCCCGAACTGGGTGCCAATTGCATGGTGTTCTTCTTCCGTGAGTGGCAGGAATTGTTGGACGTGCCCGATCTGGATCGCCTGATCCCGGATCTGGCTCCACTGGTTGACCGGCTGGTGGCTGCCGATGCCAATCAGTATCGCATATTTCGGTTCGAGGATGACGGCGCTATCCGCGCGGCATTTGTGTTTTTGCGCATGGACAAAGAGCTGTCGAAAGTGCCGGCAGAAACGCTGGCGCTAAACCAGGTCGTGCAAACGATCCTGCTTTGGTCCGATACTGCGTTTCGCAGCGCCTCACCTCTGGCGATTGCTGGTGACGCGACGATCTTGCGGCCTGATATTGCGGCCTTGATCCGCGCCGCCTACGATCCTGTTCTGCCCGGTGCCGCGCAGGACCCCTCTCATGCGTTGCGCTTGTTCGCCAGATTGGAGCCGTCGCAATGAAGCATCACTACCCGGTCCGTGTTTATTACGAAGACACCGACATGGGAGGCGTGGTCTATCACGCAAATTATCTGAGATTCATCGAACGCGCCCGGTCGGACTGGGTGCGTAAACTGGGTAATGATCAGAACGCGATGCGGGACGCAGGCATTGTCTGGGTCGTGCGGCGGATCGAGGCGGATTATCTCGCCGCCGCTAGGTTTGAAGACGAGCTGATGGTCGAGACCGAGATGGTTTCGCTATCGGGCGCTCGGTTGACAATGTCGCAATTGGTCAAGCGTGGCGAGACCGAGATTTTCCGCGCCGAGGTAACGGCTGTCTGCATGAACGCGCAGGGTAAGCCCGTGCGCCTTCCGGCAGAGATTCGCGCATTGATGTAACATTTTCAGCCTCCGGGGTGGTTCTGTTGGCTTTTCATCTCCATCTGCGTTAGCGTTTGGCAAAACAAGGCCAAATGGCCATCAGGCAAAACAAAGAGCAGGTTCATGGAAGCTGAAACGCTGGCGCTGGCGCAGGAGATCGATTTCTCCATGTGGGGGCTGTATGCCCGCGCGACCTTTATCGTCAAACTGGTGATGTTGATGCTGATCGGTGCATCCATCTGGTCCTGGGGCATTATCATTCAGAAACTGATCAACTACCGAGCCGCGCGGCGCGAGGCGCAGGTATTCGATGAAAGCTTCTGGTCTGGCAATCCGCTAGATGAGCTGTTCGAGCAGATCGGAACCCAACCCGATGGCAGTTCCGAGAAGATTTTCGCGGCGGGGATGATCGAGTGGCGACGCTCGCACCGCACCGATGGCGGCTTGATCGCAGGCGCGACGGCGCGGATCGATCGCTCGATGGACGTGGCGATCGCGAAAGAGGCTGAGGGGCTGCAAAAAGGGTTGCCCATTCTGGCCACTGTCGGATCGACAGCGCCGTTTATCGGCCTGTTTGGCACCGTTTGGGGCATCATGAATGCCTTTATCGAGATTGCCGAGCAGCAGAACACAAACCTCGCCGTTGTGGCCCCGGGTATTGCCGAGGCGTTGCTGGCCACCGGTCTTGGCTTGCTGGCCGCGATCCCGGCGGTGATATTCTATAATAAACTCAGCGCAGACAGTGACCGCATCGTCGGCGGCTACGAGGCCTTTGCCGATGAATTCGCCACTATCCTGTCGCGTCAGTTGGATAGCTGACGATGGGTGCGGCAGTTCAGCAAAGCTCGGGCGGGAACGGACGTAGGCGCGGACGGCGGCGCGGGCGCGCCCAACCGATGGCCGAGATCAACGTGACGCCCTTTGTTGATGTCATGCTGGTGTTGCTGATCATCTTTATGGTGGCGGCCCCATTGTTGACCGTCGGCGTACCTGTCGATCTGCCCAAGACTGCCGCAAGTGCCTTACCCGGTGACAACGAAGAGCCGCTGACTGTGACCCTGACCGCAGATGGGCGCGTGCAGATCCAGACCACGGATGTGCTGCGCGAAGAACTGATCGGTAGGCTGCGCGCGATCGCAGCTGAGCGCAGCAGCGACCGTGTGTTCTTGCGTGCTGACGGCGCGATTCCCTACGCGCAAGTGATGCAGGTCATGGGTGCTTTGAACGCAGGCGGGTTTTCCAACGTTGGCCTTGTGACCGATACCGGCGGGCCAACGCTGGACGAAGGGTGAGAGTGAGGCTGCGCGGTGGATACCGGCACCAAGATTTCGGCAATTGCGCATGTCAGCCTGATTGGCTGGGCGCTGATCGGCGGGACCTTCCGGTCCGAGCCGTTGCCGATGGCTGTACAGGATGTCTCGGTGATCTCGGCTGAGCAGTTTGCGGCCATGACCGCGCAACGCGAGGCACCCGAGGTGCCGACTGACCCGGCTGAACTGCAACAGCCTGCAGAACCTGATAAGATCGAAATACTGGACCCGACGCCGGAAGAAACGCCCGAACCTGAGCCGGTTGCCCAGCCCGAGCCGGAACCTGAGCCCGAGCCGGAACCGGAAACGGTGGAAGTCCCACCTGAACCCGAACTGATAGAACAGCCTCCAACGCTTGAAGAGCCCGAGCCTGAGTTGGCGGCGCTTCCTGCGCCTCCAGGCCCAGAGGCAGAACCAAGCCCTGCGGATAAGATCGCGCCCGAGCAGATTGCTCCTCCTCCGCCCGAGGCCAAGCCGGATGAAATTGAAACCCCTCCGGTTTCGCTGGATGAAGGGGCGGAAATCCAACAAGAACAGCAGGATCAAACGGCACCGGAAGAGGCCGCGCCCGAGATCGTGACCGAGGCGGAAGAAGTCGAAGATCCGGCCCCGCGAACCTCTCCTCGTCCGCGCGTGCGCCCGAACCGACCGGCACCCCAGCCAGAGCCTGAAGTTGCAGAAACGCCCGAGCCCGCGCCGACTGAACCTGTGCAAAACGAGCAAGCGATCAATGACGCCCTGGCCGAAGCATTGGGCAATGGCACCGAACCTTCGGGCCCACCACTGACAAGCGGTGAAAAAGACGCGATGCGGGTTGCGGTGTCGCGGTGTTGGAATGTCGGGTCCCTGTCGACGGATGCGCTGGAAACCGTGGTTGTTGTCGGGTTTTCGTTAACCAGAGATGGCAAAGTGGTTGGCGGCAGTTTGCAGCTACTCGACAGTACAGGCGGCTCGGCCGCATCAGCAAAACAAGCCTACGAAGCCGCGCGGCGCGCAATTTTGCGCTGTGGGTCTAAAGGATATGACCTACCTGCTGACAAATACGATCAATGGCAGGATATTGAGATTACATTCAATCCCGAGAGGATGCGGATCAAATGATGAAACTTCTGACCAGCCTCTTAATTGGCCTGACCCTTCTTTCGACCTCGGCCTACGCCCAAAGTGGCCCGCTGCGTCTGGAAATCGATGAAGGGATCATCGAACCAATGCCGTTTGCCGTGCCAAGCTTTGTGCCTGACGGTCCCTCGGCGGCACAATATGCACAAGATATCTCGCGGGTGGTCGTGTCTGACCTGACCGGAACGGGCCTGTTTCGTGAAATCTCGTCGGATGCATATATCAGCCGCGTCAGCAGTTTCGATGCGCCGGTACAGTTCGCTGATTGGAAGGCGATCAACGCTCAAGCACTGGTGACAGGGGCGGTCAACGTGTCGGGCAAGCGCCTGACGGTCCGGTTCCGGGTTTGGGATGTCTTTTCGGGGCAGGAACTCGGCAACGGTTTGCAGTTTGCAGGAACAACCGACGGTTGGAGGCGCATGGCGCATAAGGTCGCGGATCAGGTTTATACCCGGATCACGGGAGAGGGCGCCTATTTCGACAGCCGTGTCGCGTTTGTGTCGGAGAGCGGCCCAAAGGATCAACGGCGCAAACGGTTGGCCATAATGGATTACGACGGCGCTAATGTGCAGTATCTGACCGACAGCGCAGCGATTGTTCTGGCGCCTCGGTTCTCACCGACGGGCGACCAGTTGCTCTATACCAGCTACGAGACCGGTCAGCCGCGTATTTACGTTCTGGATGTCGGCCGCGTGAAGCGGCAGGAGTTGAAAACGCAGGAAGGCACCATGAGTTTCTCACCGCGCTTCTCTCCGGATGGTCGTTCAATTGTTTATTCGTTGACCCAAGGCGGAAACACGGATTTGTGGAAAATGGATCTGGCCTCGGGCCAAAGCGTGCGACTGACCAATACGCCCGCGATTGAAACTGCACCAAGCTATGCGCCGGATGGCAGTCGGATCGTGTTTGAAAGCGACCGGTCGGGCACTCCGCAGCTTTACATCATGCCCGCTAACGGAGGTGAGGCAACGCGGATCAGTTTTGGGCAAGGCCGCTATGGCACGCCGGTCTGGTCTCCTCGCGGGGATCTGATTGCGTTCACCAAGCAGAACAAAGGTCGCTTCCACATAGGCGTTATGCGCACGGATGGCAGCGAAGAGCGCCTTTTGACCGCCTCGTTCCTGGACGAAGGTCCCACATGGTCGCCAAACGGGCGGGTCATCATGTTCACCCGCGAAACGCAGGGGGCAAGCGGTCGATCGACGCTTTACTCCGTGGATATTTCGGGCCGTAACTTGCGTCCTGTTAGAACGCCGGATGGCGGTAGCGACCCGTCTTGGGGGCCACTGCAGAATTGATCGGAACTGACAGCAGGTAAAGTTCACAACAAACCCGCAATGTGATAGAAGCGCGGCAATAAACAACGAAACACGAGGCACTTGAGATGAAACTGTTGAGCAAAGTCGCGGCAATTGGGGCGCTGATCCTGATTGCGGCCTGTTCCAATAATGATCCGTCGGCTCTGGGTGGCGGCGCTGGTGGCAGCGGCGCGCTGGTTCCGGGCTCACCCAGTGATCCGCGCTCACCGGCTTATTTCCAGCAGACAGTTGGTGACCGGGTCCTGTTCGCAGTCGATCAGTCCACGCTCAGCCCGCAGGCGCAGACGATTCTGCAAGGGCAGGCCGATTGGCTGCTCGCGAATCCGGATTTTGTCGCCAATATCGAAGGCCATGCGGACGAGCAGGGCACGCGCGAATACAACCTTGCGCTTGGAGCTCGCCGGGCCAATGCGGCGCGGGAGTATCTGATCTCGCGCGGGGTGGCAGGCAACCGGTTGACCACCGTCAGCTATGGCAAGGAACGCCCGATCGAAATTTGCAGCACCGAGGATTGCTATTCGAAAAACCGCCGCGCGGTGACGGTGCTGACCGGTTCAACCTTGGGGTAAGATGATGCGAATTGCAGGTTTGGTTCTGGCGGCGGTCGTGACTGTCGCTGGTATGGCACAGGCACAGGATCAGCAGACGCTGGCGGATATCCGTCAGGAATTAACCGTGCTGCATGTGGAAATTCAGCGTCTCAAGCGCGAGTTTTCAACCACTGGTTCCCCTGCGCCAAACCTGTCCGGCAGTTCCGTGCTTGAGCGCGTTGATGCGATCGAGGCCGAACTACAGCGCCTGACTCGTCAGACCGAGCAGTTGAACCAACGGGTGCAGAATGTCGTGACCGATGGCACCAACCGTATCGGTGATTTGGAGTTTCGTCTGGTTGAACTTGAAGGCGGTGATCTGAGCGCGCTGGGCGAAACCTCAACGCTGGGTGGTGAGACATCGACCGATGTGGCTGTGGCACCCACCCCCAACCCTACGCAACCCACGGTCACTGATCAGGGTGAGCTTGCAGTCGGTGAACAAGCGGATTTTGATGCCGCTTCGCAGGCCCTGGTGGATGGAGAATTCCAGACCGCGGCCGATCTGTTTGCGCAATTCGACCAGTCCTATCCGGGCAGCCCGCTGGCGAGCCAAGCCAACCTGCGGCGCGGGCAGGCGCTGAAAGGGGTGGGCGATACACGCGAAGCGGCGCGCGCCTTTCTGGCCAGCTTCACGGGCGACTCCGAAGGACCTCTGGCACCCGAGGCGTTGTTTGAGTTGGGCGCAGCGCTTGGACAGCTGGGCCAAACCGATCAGGCTTGCATCACCCTCGGCGAAGTTGGCGTACGATTTCCGGCATCGGCACCAGCTGCTTCGGCCACACAGGAAATGGCAACGCTGGGCTGTTCTTGACCTCTGACGCCGATACGCTTCGGGCCAATTTGCGGGCAGGTCTGCCCGATCCACTGCCGCGCCGTCTGGGGGTGGCGGTTTCAGGGGGCAGTGATTCGACTGCCCTGTTGCGATTACTTGTTGATATCGCGCGACAAGAGCAGATCGAGCTGTTTGCGGCGACCGTTGATCACGGCCTGCGAGCTGAATCTGCGTCAGAGGCCTTGGCCGTCGCGACACTGGTGCAGCGCTTAGGCATTCCTCATGAAACGCTGAAATGGCAGGGGTGGGATGGATCCGGAAATCTGCAGGATCAGGCGCGGCGTGCGAGATACCGGTTGCTGGTCGCGTGGGCCGAATCGAAGGGCCTAGAGGCAGTTGCGCTGGGCCACACGGAGGATGATCAGGCTGAAACGGTACTGATGCGGCTGGCCCGTGCTTCGGGCGTTTCGGGGCTTTCGGCCATGGCTGTATCGCGAAAAGAAGGTCGGGTCACATTGCTGCGCCCCTTGCTGTCCACAACACGCTCAAATCTTCGGGAATATCTGACTGTGCAAGGTATTTCGTGGATTGATGATCCGTCGAATCAGGACCCTCGTTTTGACCGGATCAAAGCCCGCCAGGCACTTTCCGGATTAAATCAAATCGGGATCACGGCAGAGTCATTATCACGGGTCGCTGAAAATATGGCGCAAGCGCGTGAAGCATTGGCGCAATACGCGCAAGAATCCGCTTTCCGGTACATGACGGTGGCGGATGGCGATCTTTGCATTGATCGCGAAGGTTTCGAAACTCTGCCCGAAGAAATCCGTCGTCGGCTTGTGACCGCGTCTGTTTCATGGATCGCAGGGGGAGAATATCCGCCGCGACACAAAGCGGTGGATCAAGTGCTGGATGCGATTTCGTCTGCTCAGACGGCCACCCTGGGGGGATGCATTTTAATCCCGGAAAGCAAAAAAACTTGGATTTGCAGAGAGCTAAACGCTGTCAGCAATCAGCACGCGCGCCCCTCAGAACCTTGGGACAGGCGTTGGATTATATCCGGGCCAAAAACTGAAGTTGCGGAAATCCGGGCGCTTGGTGAGGATGGTATATTGCAGCTGGAAAACTGGCGCTCTGTGGGCAAACCTCGCGCTGCAGTGTTGTCGACGCCCTCGGTCTGGGCCGAAGGCAATCTACTGGCTGCACCCCTGGTCGGTTTTGCAAACGAATGGCGGGCCGAACTGCTTCCAGAAAGGTCCGACTTCGATGCGGTGATTTTATCTCATTGAACCTGCCACAATCCTCTCTATTTTAAGGAACAACCCCGGCAGGTCCCCACCTGCCGAAACCTTTCGGGAGATTTTCCTTGGGCAACGCTCGCAACATCGCCTTCTGGGTCGTTCTGTTTCTGCTGATCCTGGCACTGTTCAACCTGTTCAGTGGACCCAGCGGGTCGCTTCAGAACAATGAACGCACCTATTCCGAATTCGTCAGCGCCGTGGACGCCGGAGACGTCACCAGCGTCACGCTAGATGGCGAACAGATCCGCTATCGCACGAATGAGAATCAGGACTTTGTCACCATCAAACCCACCGATGCCGAGGTGACGAAGCTGCTGATCGACAAGAACATCCCCGTACGTGCTGAAAAACAGCAGCAATCGGGTTTCCAGTCGTTCCTGATCACGCTGCTGCCTTTCCTGCTGCTGATCGGTGTCTGGGTCTATTTTATGAACCGGATGCAGGGTGGCGGCAAAGGTGGTGCGATGGGTTTTGGCAAGTCCAAGGCCAAGATGCTGACCGAAAAGCATGGCCGGGTGACGTTCGACGACGTTGCGGGCATCGACGAGGCCAAGGAAGAGCTGGAAGAGATCGTGGAATTCCTGCGCAACCCGCAGAAATTTTCGCGTTTGGGCGGTAAGATTCCCAAAGGCGCGCTGCTTGTGGGCCCTCCGGGCACTGGTAAGACGCTGCTTGCCCGTGCGATTGCGGGCGAGGCAGGTGTGCCGTTCTTTACGATCTCGGGTTCCGATTTCGTTGAAATGTTCGTTGGTGTTGGTGCATCGCGTGTGCGTGACATGTTCGAGCAAGCCAAGAAGAACGCGCCTTGTATCGTCTTCATCGATGAAATTGACGCCGTGGGGCGCCATCGTGGTGCTGGCTATGGCGGCGGAAACGACGAACGCGAACAGACCCTCAACCAGCTGCTGGTTGAGATGGACGGTTTCGAGGCCAATGAAGGCGTGATCATTCTGGCTGCCACCAACCGGAAGGACGTTCTGGACCCCGCGCTGCTGCGTCCGGGCCGGTTTGACCGTAACGTGACCGTCGGCAACCCCGACATCAAAGGCCGTGAAAAAATTCTGGGCGTTCACGCGCGCAAGACGCCTCTGGGTCCCGATGTCGATCTGCGCATCATCGCGCGCGGCACGCCGGGCTTTTCGGGTGCTGATCTGGCGAACCTCGTGAACGAGGCCGCATTGATGGCCGCCCGCGTCGGTCGTCGCTTTGTCACCATGGAGGACTTTGAGAACGCCAAAGACAAGGTGATGATGGGGGCTGAGCGCCGTTCGATGGTGCTGACGCAGGACCAGAAGGAAAAAACCGCCTATCACGAGGCCGGCCATGCCGTTGTGGGTCTGGAACTGCCGCTGTGCGATCCGGTCTATAAAGCGACCATCATTCCGCGCGGTGGAGCGCTGGGTATGGTTGTGTCGCTGCCCGAAATGGATCGTCTGAACTATCATCGCGATGAGTGTGAGCAGAAGCTGGCCATGACCATGGCCGGTAAAGCCGCTGAAGTGATCAAGTATGGTGAGGACCACGTCTCGAATGGCCCTGCGGGCGATATCATGCAGGCCAGCCAACTGGCGCGCGCCATGGTGATGCGCTGGGGCATGTCCGACAAGGTCGGCAACATCGACTATGCCGAGGCGCATGAAGGCTATCAGGGCAACACCGCCGGGTTCTCGGTATCGGCCCATACCAAAGAGCTGATCGAAGAAGAGGTAAAGCGCCTGATCCAGCAAGGCTATGAACGCGCGCACAAGATCCTGACCGACAAGAACGAGGAATGGGAGCGACTGGCGCAAGGCCTGCTTGAGTATGAGACCCTGACCGGCGAGGAGATCAAGCGCGTCATGAATGGCGAACCGCCCACCGAAAGCGATGATGAGGGTGACAGCCCCGATGAGGGCAACGCCCCCAGCGTAACTGCCATCCCGAAGACCAAGTCCAAGAAATCGCCGCCAGATGGCGGGATGGAACCAGAACCCACTGCATAATTGCAAAACCCGGAGCCAGCCTCCGGGTTTTCTCTTTTCATCAGGGCGTTGCTGGGCATTATGCCTGCTAACCTGTCATTGAAGGGGGCGCCTCATGCCATTCTTGCGTGAAACAGAATATTCAGCCGAGGTGGTATGGCTGGGCCATGTTCCAGCAGGCCAGTCTTTGCGGGCCAAGCCTGTCAACGCTTTGGATCTGAATTTTGATGGCGTTCAGGGGGAACGGCATCAGGGGCTCAATAGGGCGTCCTGTGTTCGGGTAGCGAATCTCTATCCAAAGGGCACCGAGATCCGGAATGTGCGGCAACTGTCAGTGCTGTCGGCAGAGGAATTGGGTGATGTCGCGGCTGAGATGGAGTTGGCAACGCTTGATCCGTCTTACCTTGGGGCTTCGATTGTCCTGAAGGGCATTCCCGATTTCTCTCATATCCCTCCGTCGTCGCGGTTGAAGGCCGAGAGCGGTTTGACGATCACTGTGGACATGGAAAACGCCCCCTGCGTTCTTCCGGGCCGCGAGATCGAGGCGGATCATACCGGTTACGGGGCGGCATTCAAACCTGCGGCCAAAGGGCGACGCGGGATAACGGCTTGGGTCGAACGCCCGGGGGCTCTGAAACGCGGCGACAAGATGCAATTGTTTGTGCCGGATCAGCCCCTTTGGAACCCATAGGTTCAATCCGTTTCCGATTTGCGCATTACGATTTCTCGCAACGCCGTTTCGCGGCATGAAAATGTCGGAATCCTTAGCCATCAGAGTTGTGTACGTCAGTATATGTTGCGCAGCGCCGACGCCCGTGCGTCGGTTTTGCACGGAATTCAATCAGGGACCCTGCCCAATGAGCTACAAATCCGACATTGAGATTGCCCGCGAGGCGAACAAAAAGCCGATTCAGGAAATCGGCGCGAAGCTGGGTATCTCCAGCGATGATCTGCTGCCTTACGGCCATGACAAGGCCAAAGTCAGCCAGGACTTCATCAACTCGGTACAGGACCGCGAAGACGGCAAGTTGATCCTGGTGACCGCGATCAACCCAACCCCCGCAGGTGAAGGCAAGACCACCACCACCGTAGGTCTGGGCGACGGCTTGAACCGCATCGGCAAGAACGCGATGATCTGTATCCGCGAAGCTTCGCTTGGCCCGAACTTCGGCATGAAGGGCGGCGCCGCAGGTGGCGGTTACGCGCAGGTTGTTCCGATGGAAGAAATGAACCTGCACTTCACAGGTGACTTCCACGCCATCACCTCGGCCCACTCGCTGCTGTCGGCGATGATCGACAACCACATTTACTGGGGTAACGAGCAGGAAATAGACACCCGCCGCGTTGCATGGCGCCGTGTGGTCGACATGAACGACCGCGCGCTGCGTCAGATCACTGCCAGCTTGGGTGGTGTATCTAACGGCTTCCCGCGTGAGGCAGGTTTTGACATCACTGTGGCGTCCGAAGTCATGGCAATCCTCTGCTTGGCAAACGACTTGAAAGATCTGGAAAAGCGTCTGGGCGATATCATCGTTGCTTACCGCCGCGACAAGACCCCGGTTTACTGCCGCGACATCAAGGCAGAAGGTGCTATGACCGTTCTGCTGAAAGACGCTATGCAGCCGAACCTGGTGCAGACGCTGGAAAACAACCCGGCCTTCGTCCACGGCGGCCCGTTCGCGAACATCGCGCACGGCTGTAACTCAGTCATCGCAACCAAGACCGCGCTTAAAGTGGCCGACTATGTTGTCACCGAAGCGGGCTTTGGTGCTGACCTCGGTGCCGAGAAGTTCATGAACATTAAGTGCCGCAAGGCGGGTATTGCTCCGTCGGCAGTGGTGCTGGTGGCCACCGTGCGCGCGATGAAAATGAATGGCGGCGTGGCCAAGGCTGACTTGGGTGCGGAAAACGTTGACGCTGTGAAGTCAGGTTGCGCCAACCTGGGTCGCCACATCGAAAACGTCAAATCCTTCGGTGTTCCGGTTGTCGTCGCGATCAACCACTTCGTCACCGACACCGATGACGAAGTTCTGGCGGTCAAGGACTACTGCGGCGAGCATGGTGTTGAGGCGATCCTGTCGCGTCACTGGGAGCTGGGTTCGGACGGCTCTGCGCCTTTGGCCGAAAAAGTTGTCGAAATCGTCGAAAATGGTGCCGCGAACTTCTCACCGATCTACCCAGACGACATGCCGCTGTTCGAGAAGATCGAAACTATCGCCAAGCGTATCTATCGCGCCGACGAAGTTCTGGCCGACAACAAGATCCGCAACCAACTGCGCGAATGGGAAGAAGCGGGCTATGGCAACCTGCCGGTCTGCATGGCGAAAACACAGTACTCGTTCTCGACCGACCCAACCCTGCGTGGCGCGCCCACCGGCCATTCGGTTCCGGTGCGTGAGGTGCGCCTGAGCGCCGGTGCTGGTTTCATCGTCGTTGTCTGTGGTGAGATCATGACCATGCCCGGTCTGCCGCGCAAACCGGCAGCCGAAACCATCTGCCTTAACGACGCAGGTGAGATCGAGGGCTTGTTCTAAGCGCTCAAATAAGACATCTCGTGGTCCGGGGATATCCCCGGGCCTCAGGAGACCAAAATGCCCACTCTGATACCTCCGCAAGACTGTCATTCGATGCAGGAATTGCGGCCTCAGATCGACAAACTGGACCGCCAATTGATTGGATTGCTGGTAACGCGCGCAACCTATATCGACCGCGCGTCGCAGCTGAAACCCGGCGAGGGCCTGCCCGCCCGCATCCCGGAACGTGTCGAAGATGTGGTGCAGCGCGTCCGCAAGAGCTCGGATGAGTTGGGTATGGACCCCGATCTTGCCGAAAAGCTCTGGCGTATACTGATTGATTGGTCGATTGCCCGCGAAGAACGCGTGCTCGGCCCAGACTGAAGAAACGGGCGCCTAGTGCGCCCGATCCGTTTTGTGAAAGAAGGGATCAAAGAATGGTAGCGCAGGTTATCGACGGAAAGGCCTTTGCCGCCAAAGTGCGCGCGCAGGTGGCTGACCAGGTTGCAAAGCTGAAAGAAGAGAACGGCATCACCCCCGGTCTGGCGGTGGTTCTGGTGGGCGAAGACCCGGCCAGCCAGGTCTATGTCCGTTCTAAGGGCAAGATGACCGTCGAGGTCGGCATGAACTCGTACGAGCACAAGCTGGATGTGGACACGTCCGAGGCGGACCTGCTGGCGCTGATTGACAAACTGAACAATGACCCTGCGGTGCACGGCATTCTGGTGCAACTGCCGCTGCCCAAGCATCTGAACGAAGATCTGGTGATCAACTCGATCGATCCGGCAAAGGATGTGGACGGGTTCCACATCTCGAATGTGGGCCTGCTGGGAACAGGTCAGAAGTCAATGGTGCCATGCACTCCGCTGGGCTGTCTGATGATGTTGCGCGATCACCACGGCTCTTTGTCCGGCATGGATGCTGTAGTGATCGGTCGGTCGAACATCGTGGGTAAGCCGATGGCGCAGTTGCTTCTGGGCGACAGTTGCACCGTGACCATCGCGCATAGCCGCACCAAAGATCTTCCCGATGTTGTACGCCGTGCTGATATTGTGGTCGCCGCAGTTGGTCGCCCCGAGATGGTTCCGGGTGACTGGATCAAGGAAGGCGCAACCGTGATCGATGTCGGGATCAACCGGATCGAACGCGACGGCAAGAACAAGCTGGTTGGCGACGTTGACTACGCCACTGCGGCAGAACGCGCTGGTGCGATTACCCCTGTTCCCGGCGGAGTTGGCCCTATGACGATCGCCTGCCTTCTTGCGAACACGCTCACCGCGGCTTGCCGCGCAAACGGCTTGCCTGAACCGGAAGGCCTGACTGCCTAATTGCAACCTCCGAGTTCAATTCGGGCGCAAGGTCAATGATTGAATTGGCCGGAGAGCGAAAAGCTCTCCGGCCTTTTTCATTAGATTAGGATATTTATATAACTACATCTTGACTTGACCTAGCGTCGGTCGGTGATAATCCTTCTATTCCAGCCGTTTAAGGGGTTATAATCCTGTCTGTTCGTGTTTCATGGTTTTACCTTTGGCGAGGTGCGTTACCTGGTATGATGAAGCTGAGTCCGATCTTCTCGTTAATAAGCCTTCAACGGGTAGTGGCGGGCCTCGTTTTTATTCCTTTATTGGCGTATTCCTTTGCCCCCTTTCGGGATATGACACTGCCATTCAGTCAGCGGATGGTGTTCTGGACAGGTGTTATGCTGCTCGCGCTTGCAGCGACTTGGTCGGCTGGAAAGTTTGTACGCGAACGGCTCAATCGATCAGGATTGCTGGTGCGTGATTTTGCCTTCGTCCTGTTGATCCTGACATTGTTTGCCCCGTCGCTGTGGTTGCTGACCTGGATTCTGTTCACGCTAAATGGATTGATGGCACCGGGCATATTGAAAGTCGCCCCTTATGGTCTTCTCTTCGCCACCGGACTTTTGCTGGTGCGTCAGCGGGAAGAAACCGCAGCACCGGAATTCGAACCCAGACCACGTCTTTTCAATCGTTTGCCTGCCAAGTTCGAGGGGCAGGTTTATCGGTTAACCGTGCGCGATCACTATGTCGACGTGGTCACGTCCGATGGTACGTTTACAATTCGCTCGCGCTTTACCGACGCGATTGCCGAGATGGAGCCGGTACAAGGCCATTGTACGCACCGTTCACACTGGGTCGTGGATTCGGCGATTGTTGGGGTCGAAAAAGAAAAGGGAAAATCCTTTTTACACCTAAGCAACGGCGATCAGGTTCCTGTCAGCAGGAAATACAAGCAACAGCTCGTGGACGACGGGTTGCTCTAGAACCTATCTGGGCATCGGGATGAGTTGAGGCTGCGCGCCGGTCAGAATTGCCCGCGCATCCGGTGCCATGATGCCGCTCAGAGCCTCTGCTGAACTGCGCAACCCCCCAGTGTAAGCGCCATAAGCTGGAAGGATCAGACGTGATTGATCCAACAAAAAAGCCGGGCGGGTGATCGAGCGCCCTCGGGCATTCAGGTTAACTTTGGGGTGGTAGTGGCCCGAGACTTCACCTGCACTGTTTTGCTGGGCGATATGGCGAAAAATTAGATCGTGGCAAGCCCACTCGGACAGATGTGTGCCGCCCATTTCTACCGGGCCGGGGTCATGGTTCCCCTCGATCCAGATCCAACGTCGACCAGCCTGCATTGCGGTGATCTGTTGCCTATCCTCGGCAGCCAACGCGCCCGAGGCATCGAGATCGTCAAAGCTGTCCCCCAAACAGATGACCGTCGTGGCACCGGTACGGGCAAGATCACCTGCCAATCGGGTCAATGTTTCGCGGCTGTCATACGGCGGCAATGTCGGGCCGCCCCTGCGGGCGATCCGTTCGGATTTGCCTAAATGCAGATCGGAAACACAGAGCAAGCCCTGTTCCGGCCACCATAGTGCGCCCGACCCAAGCGCAGTCAGGTCTTGGCCAGAAAATGAAAACGCGATCTTGTTCATGATCCGTTCTTCATACGATTTTGCGGATTGCGCAAGTGGTTTATGCCGGTTGCAATCCGGCCGCCTGCAGTAAACGGGCACTTTCTTCCGCAAGCAGGCGTTCCTCGGCTTCACCCTTGACGGGGACTTTGCCAACTTCGAGGAACAGAGGCGCCGCCAGGGGTGAGACGCGGTCCAGCCGCAGCAGGTCAATCCGGTCTCCGATCCGGGCGACCATGGCTTCGATCCGTCCGAAATCGACCAACCCGCGCATGGCCTCTTCGCGGGTGATTTGCATCAGCAGATGTTCAGGATCGTATTTCAGCAAGGTGTCATAGAGGATATCTGACGAAAATGTCGCCTGCCGACCACTCTTGCGGTGCCCACCAGTGTTGCGTTCGATCAAGCCCGCGATTGTGGCCGAAGCACGAAATGTGCGTTTCATCACGGCGTTACTCGCCAGCCAAGTCTCCAATCCTTCTCGTAGCGCGTCCAACTGAAATAGTGGGCGCGGATCGGTCACCGCATCCAGCCCCCAGATTAAGGTGGCATAGTCAGTGGCTACAAATCCCAGCGGCGCAAGGCCGGTTTCCTCCATGCGTTTGGTCAACAGCAAGCCCAGCGTCTGTTGCGCATTGCGGCCGGCAAATCCGTAGACGCATAGATGCTCGCGCCCCCTGTCAGGGAAGCTCTCAATCAACAGGCGGTCACTTTGCGGCAGGCGTGATATCTCGCGCTGAAGACCCAGCCATTCGGCAGTATGTCCGGGCAGTTGAGGCCAATCCGGCTGTGCGAACATCCGTAGGATTCGGTCGCTCAGCTGGGTGGACGTGGCGAACTTGGTGCCCGAAAAGGTCGCGATCTTGGGCTTGCGGTCAGCGCGGCGGCTGACCTCGACCACCATCTCTCGCAGACCCTCATAGCGGACGATCTGACCACCGATCAGAAAGGTATCACCGGGGGTTAGCGAGGCCGCGAATCCCTCCTCTACCTCACCCAGAGGCTTGCCCCCGCGATTACGCTTAAGCCGAACCTTCAGCGTGTCGGTGTCCTGAATCGTGCCAAGGTTCATGCGGATACGCTGTGCCGCCCTCGGGTCGCGCAATTGCCACGCTCCATCCGGGCGCTGCTGAAGCCTCTGCCACCGATCATAGGCTCGCAGGGCATATCCACCGGTGGCGCAGAATTCCAAACAGGCATCGAATTCAGCACGGGTGATCTGCGCATAAGGCCCGGCAGCCGTCATTTCGGCGTAGAGTGCATCTGCATCAAAGGGTCCCGCTGCGGCGGCGATCAGAATATGCTGACACAAAACGTCCCTGGGTCCTGGCCCGCGGGGGTCGCCATCCAGATCATGTTCTTGCACAGCTTCCAGTGCAGCAACACATTCGACCACTTCGAACCGGTTGGCTGGGACGAGAATAGCTTTGGAAGGGGCATTGTAGCGGTGATTTGCGCGCCCGATCCGCTGCACCAGCCGCTTGACGTTCTTCGGCGCGCCGATCTGGATCACCAGATCCACATCGCCCCAGTCGATCCCCAGATCGAGGCTGCCGGTGCAGACAATTGCCCTCAGATCACCCCTGACCATCGCAGCCTCGACCCGTTCGCGTTGTTGCCGATCCAGACTGCCGTGGTGAATACCAATGGGCAGAGCGTCGTCGTTGGCGAGCCAGAGGTTGTGAAAGAAAATCTCGGCCTGCGCCCGAGTATTGTGAAAGATAAGTGTCGTCTTGTGCTTTTTGATCTGCTCCATCACAGCGGGGATGGAATAGGCTGCGCCACCGCCCGACCATGGCGGCATCTCTTGTGTTTGCAGCATCGAGATATCGGGGTCAGGGCCGGGATCAGCCTGAATAACTCGGCAAGGATCGGGATTGCGGGCTAGAAATCGTGCGATGCCTTCGGGGTCTTCAACCGTGGCGGACAAGCCTACGCGGCGCAGATCGGGGCAGAGTGTCTGCAATCGTGCGAGCGCCAGCATCAATTGATCCCCCCGTTTGCTTTCTGCAAGTGCATGTATTTCGTCGACAACAATGCGCTGGACCCCAGCAAACATGCGCGGAGCATCTTCGTATGAAGTAAGTAACGCCAGACTTTCGGGCGTGGTCAGCAGGATATGTGGAGGATCGGCGCGCTGGCGTTTCTTCTGCGTGGCCGATGTGTCGCCGGTGCGATCTTCGATCCGAATTGGCAGGCCGATTTCCTCGACGGGAACGCGCAGATTGCGCCTGATATCCGCTGCCAGCGCCTTGAGAGGAGACACATAAAGCGTGTGCAATCCGTCATGCTGCCCTTCGGCCAACTCGGCCAGGGAAGGTAGAAAACCGGCCATGGTTTTGCCGCCACCAGTTGGAGCGATAAGAAGGGTCGCGGGATCATTCGCCCGCTCAAACATTTCTTGCTGATGCGGATGAATCGACCAGCCTTTGTTCGAAAACCAGTTTTGGATTGCCGGAGGAATCTGCACCATCCGACGAACCTAGCGCAGCCCTCAGGCCATGGAAACCAGGACCAGGGGATCAGTGAATGATCTTTTCTTCCTTCACGAACATGTTGGCCCAGGCTCGGTCGATCAGGTCCGGACTCATCTGATACGGGATACCCTCAAACTCGCAGATTGAGATCATCTGGTCGATCAGGAAGATCGGCTGATAGTTTGCGTAGATGTTGTTGATGGTCGGGTATTTGACCTTCAGCAAATGCACTAGCGCCGCCTCGTCTAGTGGCATACCGCGCTTGCGGGCGACCATGGCAAAGATCTTCAGGAAGTTCTCTTGGTTCGGGCCGTCGATTTTGATCTTGAAGAAAATCCGGCGCAGGGCCGCTTGGTCGAAAATCTCATTCGGGTGGAAGTTGGTCGAAAATATAACCAGCGTGTCGAATGGTACTTCGAACTTCTCACCCGATTGCAGGCCAAGGATATCCTTGCTTTCTTCAAGCGGAACAATCCAGCGGTTGATCAGGGCCTGAGGGGGCTCTGCCTGACGTCCAAGGTCGTCCACGATGAAGATGCCGCCGGTGGATTTCAGCTGCAAAGGCGCCTGATAGGTACGCGCGGTGGGGTTGTAGACCAAATCCAGCATGCTCAGTGACAGTTCACCACCAGTCACAACGGTGGGACGTTCGCATTGAACATAGCGAGTGTCGAACCGCTTGCGACGGCGCAGACTGTTGGGATCGTCCTCTTCTTGCTCGATCGCGGTGTGCACGATCGGGTCGTAGACCGTAATCACCTGACCGGCATATTCGATTGCGCGCGGAACATAGACGTTGTCCCCCAAAGCATCACGAATGCCGTTCGAGATCGAGGATTTACCATTGCCCGGAGGGCCATACATCAGAATTGAGCGACCGGCGCTGACCGCCGGGCCCAGATGATCCAGCAGGCTGTCGGGCAGAACAAGATGGCCCATCGCGCCGGTTAGCTGGTCGCGGGTGACTTGAATGTTGCGGATCGACTGGCGCTTGACCTGCTCGCGGTAAACATCGAGCGGCACGGGCATCGCGCCGAAATACTCAGACTGGCTCAACGCGTCCAGCGCCCGGGCCTTGCCTGCATCGGTCAGCTGATAGCCCATTTCATTGCCGGAGTTGGCGTTCAGAGTCCCGGTCGCTTCAAGCAGTTTCTGCTCGCGTGCGATATCAACTAGTTCCTGTGTCACGGACCCGGGCAGACAGATGGCACCCGCAATTTCGCTGACCGTATCCACGTTCTTGCGAAAGACGGTCTTCAACAGAATGTCCCGCATCATCACCAGCGGAAGTTGCATTTCTCCCAGGCCTTTAGGGGCAGGGGGGGCAATCACAGAGGAGGTCTGCATATTCATGAGCGGGGCTCGTCCATCCAAAAATCACGCAAAAGGCCCTTGCGGGGCCGCTTTGGAAGAATTTGGCGCGGATTTGTGGCAGGACAAAGGCGCGGGCAAGGCGCGCTGATGATTGTTCACGATCCGTGGATTATGCCCAAAATCAAATAAACAACGAGGCTGCCAGCCAGCGTCAGACCCATAGGGAACTGTTTGCCGCGATCCCAGCTTTCCCAATGTGGTGCGATCTGGCGCAGCCGGGTGTATTTCGCCAACCGGTGGGCAAAGAACGCTCCCAGCAGAGTTGCCGTCAGAATCACCATGACCCACATCAGGTCACCGACCCAGACAAACGCTGCGGCTGCGGCACAGAACTTCGCGTCTCCGGCCCCCATCACACCAGCTGCATTTAGCACGATGCCGATAACAAGAACGACAACCATGTGAAGCAGCTGCCATCCGTAGACAGGCAGGGTCAGGGTTAACGGCCCGATGTTGCCGGGGATCCACGGACCGGACCACGGTGGCAATGCGATAAGCCCGACGATGAGATAAACAACCGCCAGCGCGACGACAGCGTGGTTCTTGATCCGCATCTCACGCATATCCGTAAAGGCAACGTAGAAACAGATCGGCAGAACAAAAGGTAGAAACCAGGCCGCCGCTGCCGCTGGTATGATCATGGATCAGGCGTCCTCAAGGGCCCGAAGCGAGCGGACCGCCTCGTCATAATGCTGCGGGTGGGTGGAAATCGCCTCGCGATAGAGGTTCTTGGCCAGGTTGATATTCCCCTGTTTCACGGCTGAAATGGCCATGGTGTTCAACAGTTTCGCCCGTTCGGTCTGCGTCATTGGGACAACAGGGACGCTGTAGTTGCCTTGCGCGCTGCGCGCCAGAACAAGGTTGTTCTTAGCGGTGAACATAGAATTGTCCTGCCTAATGGCGTCGGTAAACAGCCGCTCGGCTTCCGCATATTGCCCGCGCGTTAGTTTGGAATAGCCCCAGTTGTTCATGACTCCGGCAGGGCGGGTCGTCAGGCCCACCGCGGTTTCGTAGTAATGGTCGGCGCGATTCCAGTCTTTTTTGGCATCTGCCACCAGCGCTTCAAGCCGATACCGTTTAAAGGTTTCATATGTAGGGGGGATCTTGTTCAATGTCGCCTTTGCGCCATCCCAGTTGCCGCTGCGAATCTGAGCATCAGCGTATTCGACACGGTCGGCGTTGTTGGCCCCTTTCATGCTCAGCACACGTTTCCACGCGGCGGAAGCTTCAGTGCTGCGCTTGGCACGGGTCAGCGTGATCGCTAGTCCTCGTTGCAGGTCGATGCGGTCGGGGTTCTTGGCGGCCGCACTTTGGAAATAGGTCACCGCCTCATTGGGATCGGCCGCATTCAGCATCACGTCATTCAGGTTGGTCTCGTCGATAACGTTCACTTCCTGAAAAGTACGTTCAACCTTTTCCTCTTCGGTTTCCTTTGCGCAGGCGGCCAAAACCAGCCCGCACGCCAGCATCGTCGGAATCAAGAAGGGTTGGCGCATTTTTGTGCGTCCTTTACTGCTCTGCCTCTATTACTGGATTTTACGCAGAACAAATTGCCCGTTGCCGCGCTGCTCCAGTTCAAATTCTTGTTCTTGTGGGGTATTATTAACAGGATTTTCCATTTTTGCGAGTGCTAACCGCAGATTGTCGCGGATTGCGTCACTTTCGCCATTGTCCAGCGCATAGGCTCTGCGGAACATCTGCGCGGCTTCGGCATATTCGCCCGTTTCCACCAAGAAGACACCCAGGTTGTTCCATGCCACAGGCCACTCGGGATCGTCCTCGACAGCACGACGCAATAGCGGTTCAGCTTGGCCAATCCGGCGCAATCCCAAATTAGCTGTCCCAAGCGAAGTCAGGATTTGCGGGGTCATACCCTGTTGCAACGCGGCACGGGTGAAGGATTCAAGTGCAAGCTCATATTCGCCCGCCGCCATCAATCGGTTTCCGACCGTCACCTCATCTACCGCAGGCCCATCAGGATCGACGCCAGGGGCAAACGGATCGTCTGTCGCGCCTGTTTCAGTGCAAGAGGCCACCATGGTGAAAACCATGGCGGCCGGAATTGTCATACGAAGGTGCCAACAACCTGATTTGGCAACCCAGCGAAGAAGCGGGAAGGCGTTATCGGTTTCCAAACTCCATAATACCTTTTGCCGAAGGTCCAACAAGGATGACCAGCAGAGGAGGGACGGTCAACATCATTGTCGCAAGCGTCATTTTGGTTGGCAACTTATTCGCTGCCTCTTCGGCGCGCATCACGCGTTTGTCACGCATTTCATCGGCATAAACCCGCAACGCTTCGGCAATGGATGTCCCGAATGTCGCCGATTGGATCATCACGGTGACGAACGCGCTAACGTCCTGAACGCCGCATCGCGTCGCGAAGTCGCGCAAAACGGTGTCTTTTTCTTTACCCGCTTTCATTTCGTAGGCGACAACCTCGAACTCAAGCGCGATGTCTGGGTAAGATGCTTTCATCTCGGACGCGACCCTTACAATGGCCTGATCCAGGGACTGCCCGGCCTCGACGCATACCAACATCAGATCGAGCGTATCAGGAAAACCTTTTACGATCGCTTCCTTGCGTTCCTCTACGCGCCGCGTGATCCAGTATCTAGGCACGAAGTATCCCGCAGTACCAGGTCCAAGTACGCGTATGAGGATTTGTGTTGAGTCAAATTCCTGATCGCCGGCAAACACGGTAACCAGTGAGACGCCGATCAGTATTCCGATTATGCCCAATGCGAACTGAGCGAAGTGATAGAAACGAACCGCGTCCTTGGACTGGTAGCCGGCTTGCCGTAGCTTGAGCTGAACAGCGGTATACTCTTCCTCATTCTTTGGTTCGAGGAAATTGGCAAATTTTTCAAGCTGCTCGTTTCGGCTGGCGGTTCTGAGCCGTTCTTTCTTCTCTTTTTTATTGTTTTTGGGCGGTGAATTTGACCGCTGCAACTTCTTTAGTGGGTCCTCCGGCTGGTTCAGCATCAGCGGGATTGTGACAAGGATCATGAACAATCCCAAAACACCCACGACAATCAGCGGACCGAATTCACCCAAGTTCTGCTTCAACAGTTCATTGATCTGGTTCAAAAATTCCATCTTTGGGCCTCTTAAACCTTAATGTCGGTCAGGATACGCATGACGATCAGGTTCAAGGTCAGCGTGATGCCGACGAAGAAACATGCCGGAATGAAAAGCGGATCGTCTATCACGGCGTCGTAATAGTTCGGATCTTTGACCATGATGAACAGCAGACAGGCGACCGGGAAGCCCGACAGGAATTTGCCCGACCATTTGGCTTCTGCGGTGATGGCGTTCACCCGGCGGAACAGTCGGAAACGTGCGCGGATCACCTTGGCCAATCCGGCCAAAATATCGGCAAGGTTCCCCCCCGATTGCTGCTGGATCGAAACGGCGACGGCCAAAAACCGTAAATCCTGCATGTCCAGCCGCTCTGCCATATCCTTGAGTGCTTCACCGACATCCCGGCCATAAGCGGATTCATCCGAGATAACACCGAACTCGGTCGCAAGGGGGTCCTCGACCTCGTTAGCAACGATTTGGATCGAAGAAACAAATGGGTTTCCGACGCGAAGTGACCGAACCATCAGTTCCACCGCGTCGGGCAATTGTTCTTCAATCAAGGCCATACGTTTATTGGCTTTGTTATTGACCCAAGCGTACACCGCTCCGACCCCGATCGCGACCGATAGAGCCGCCCGAAGCGTCGGTTCGGTAGCTGTTCCTACGCTCAAACCTACAAAAGCCAGCCCTGAAACCAGTGCCATGATCACAATCAACTGCCGAGGAGAGAAGGCGATCGCCGCCTTCTGCGCCTTGTCTGCCAATAGCGAGTAGAGCGGTATGCTCTGCGACTTCATGTGCTGCTGCATTTCCTTGCGCAGCTGCTCCAGTACTTGCTCGCGCCCGACGCCCTTATCGATCATGTCCAGCCTGCGATTGACGCGGCTGTTCAGGCTGATCGATTTTCCGAATGCGACGAGATAGATACCTTCGACCAGGGCAAAGACCCCGACGAAAATCACGATGTAGATGAGCGCCTCGACAGGCAGTTGCATATCTTGGTTCTCCTACATCGTGGTTGGATCGTAGATCGAGGCGGGCAGATCGAAGCCCCACAGACGGAAGCGCTCGGAATAGTGGCTGCGCACACCTGTGGCGGTGAAATGACCGATGATCTTGTTGTCTGGGGTCAGGCCAACACGTTGAAATTTAAATATTTCCTGCATCGAGATGACGTCACCTTCCATGCCGGTAATTTCGGTGATTGATGTCATCCGGCGCGAACCATCCTGCAGACGGCTGGCCTGAACGATCAGATTCACAGCCGACGAGATCTGGCTGCGGACCGCTTTGATCGGCATTTCGATCCCCGCCATGGCGATCATGTTTTCAAGACGCGAAATACCGTCACGGGCCGAGTTGGCGTGGATCGTGGTCATTGATCCGTCGTGGCCGGTATTCATGGCCTGCAGCATATCGATTACTTCGGCGCCACGGGTCTCGCCCACGATGATGCGGTCGGGGCGCATCCGCAGGGCGTTTTTCAAACAATCGCGCGGACTGACCTCGCCTTTGCCTTCAACGTTGGGCGGACGGCTTTCCATCCGACCCACATGGGTCTGCTGCAGCTGAAGTTCCGCCGTATCCTCAATGGTCAGAATGCGCTCGGCGTCGTCGATAAAGCTCGACAGCGCGTTCAGCGTTGTCGTTTTACCGGAACCGGTACCGCCCGAAACAATGATATTCAGACGGGTCGACACAGCGGCTTGCAGATAGGCTGCCATTTCTTCGGTAAACGCACCGAAATTGACCAGATCGTCGATGCCGAGCTTGTCTTTCTTAAACTTACGAATGGAAACAAGCGAACCATCCACCGCAATCGGCGGCACCATCGCATTGAAACGTGAGCCATCAGCCAAGCGGGCGTCAACATACGGGTTGGATTCATCGACACGGCGACCAACGGCAGAAACGATCTTGTCGATGATCCGCATCAGGTGCTTTTCGTCTTTGAACGTGATGTCGCTGATCTCAAGCTTACCGGCCCGTTCGACAAAAATCTGCTGGGGGCCGTTGACCAGAATATCGTTGACCGAGTCGTCTTGTAGCAGCGCTTCCAGCGGCCCGAGGCCAGTGACCTCGTCATAAAGCTCTTTGTTTAGCTGGCTGCGGTCTTCACGGTTCAGAACGATGTTGCGGGCTTCCAGAACTTCGCTGGCAATCGCGCTGATTTCTGTCCGCAGTTCTGATTCTTCAGCTTTTTCAAGGGCTGCGAGGTTCAGGTTTTCAAGAAGCTCGCGGTGCAGCTCAAGCTTGATTTCGCCCAGCCGTTCCTTGCGCTTGCGTTCCTTGTCGTTTCCAACAACTTCTGCTGCCTTTTTCTTGACCGGCTTGCGCGCAATTGCGTTGGCAGCTGGTACCGCCGCTGCTGCTGCCGGGGCCTCGACTTTCGACGCCTGGGTTTCAACCGGCTGCGCCGAAGGCTGTTTTTTGTATCTTGAAAACACGGCAGCTCCCCTTTGAGTTATGCGGCTTCGGCGTCACTACTGCCAAGGCTATGAAGCGATTGAGCCAATTTGGCGATTTCCCGGCGCAGCGGGTTCTTGGCCGCTGAATTTGCCAGCGGTAAACCGTGGTCGCCGCTTTGCATGACGGGTTTGCCACCATCAGGCAGAAGCAGATCAATGGAAATACCCAGACTTTCACCCATACGTTTAACCCGGCTTTTACCGTTGAGATCGGTAAATTTAGGAGCCCGGTTCATAGCAAACCGCAGTTTGTTGAAGGGTAATTCTTCGGCCTGCAGTGCCCGTTTCAGACGCAATGCGTTCTGGGCCGAGCGCATATCCAGCTCAAGCAACGCAAAATAGACATGGGCGGCCTGCAGAACCGTTTCTGACCAGTGAACAAGTGTTTTTGGCATGTCTATGACGACATAATCAAAATTCGCGCGTGCGGTGTCGATCACACGCTGAATGTCCTCAGGCGTGATGATGTCCAGCGGCACCATGTCAGATGGTGCCGTTAGAACTTGCAGCTTCTCTTCAAACGTCTGGAGCGCTTGTCCAAAGGAGTCTTCGTCCATCGAATCCGTGTCTGAGAGCATTTCGAACACGGCTTCATGACGAGGCAGATCCAAATAGGTCGAAACAGTGCCGTATTGCAGATCCAGGTCGATCAGGCACACTTTCGGGGCTTCTTTGGCTGAAACCGTTACAAGTTCCCATGCCAGATTGACCGCCATGGTTGTAGAACCGACACCACCTGCCAGACCCTGTACGACAAAAAGCGCCCCTTCTTTCGAGGAGCCGTTCGTCGCAGTAGGCGCTGCTTGTGGTGCCACAACCGGATCGGGTTGTTGCATACGATCGATGGCTTCCTGAAGTTCATTTTCGGGAAGCGGGTAGGGGACAAACTCGTCCGCACCTCTGCGTAGCAGCTGATGCAATGCGGCAGGGGTGACATCCTCGGCGATCAAGACAACCTTAATGCCTTTTTCCTTGGCCTGAGTGATAATCTCACCCATCAGTGTCAGGTTGTCTTCGTCATCGCCGTCCAGCGCCAGCGCTACAAATTGAAGCGTCTTGGCTTCGGGTTGGCTAAAAAACGCAAGCGCTTCGGCAAATCCAAGATCACCCCAGCGTTCGCCCAGCGCAGCTTCCATATCCTCGATCAAAAGGTCGAAGTTCTGGACATCACGGCTGATGGTGCAGGCCAAAATGGCGTTATTATCGTCTTGCGGCGTCGCGCTCGTCATTAACACAATCCTCATCGAGAGGGCTGAGCAAACCATTTGAACGCGAGAAGATTCAGTTCTGGTATGCTGTCGCCCGATGCGGTCGATTTTGGCCGCAGGTCACCCAATTGTTCACAAAGTGGCTTGGAAGTTGGGCGAGAATTGGGCGCAAAAGAACCAATTGTAGGGAAATGGGCGACAATGTCGCCCATCTCCCGTTTATTATTCGCCGCCGCTGGCGTCTTCTTGCCTTTGGATGTAGCTCTGCGGGATCGCGCTTGAGATGTATTCGCGATAGATCACGTCCGCATACTTTCCATCGAGAATATTTGGATGCCGGTCGAAGAAGCCGGATACCTCGGTCACTGTCCGCCGATTGCGTCGATCCCGATCTTGCGTGGCAACCAACGGCCTGGATTTACCAAAAGAAACAACGGCTTCCAACCGTGAGCGCGATATTCCTTGTCGTGTCAGGAATGCAACGGCGGCATTGGCGCGGCGCTGGCCCAATCGCTTGTTATATGCCTCAGAGCCAACGGCATCCGTGTGCCCATAGACACGGAACCGCGCCTCGGGGAACTGTTTGATCCAGGCCGCCTGCTGCAACAGGATTCGTTGCGCCGAAGCGTCCAATTGCGCGCTATCGAAGGCAAAGTTGATCTGTGTTGGCACCTCGGCAGCGAAACGCCGCGCGAGGATTTGGCCATACGTCAACTCACCATTCATGACCTGAATGTTGTTCAGTGTAGCGTTACCAAACGTGCCCTGGTCGATTTCGTACCCGGCCTCGCGTGTACAACCGGCGACAGCAACCGAAAGACCCAGTGTGATGATCCACTTTTCCATTGGTTCTATCCTCTCTATCAGTCCAGCACGTAGCCGTAAGAGGTGCCAAAATCCTGATTGGCAACTTCAGAGGCTGCACCATTTCCGGCGCGTTCAGTCCGAGAGATCTTGCCGTTTACGAACAAATCGAACTCGCTGGGCGGTTTCACACGATCGGTCGGCAGGGCAAGCGCCTCGCCACGAGTGGGCGACACCAGATGCGCGGTAATGATGATGATCAATTCGCTCTGCTCACGCTGATACTGAGCGCTCCTGAACAACGCGCCCAATACAGGCACATCGCCAAGCCAGGGAACCTGGCTGTTCAGATCCGTGAAATCATCCTGGATTAGGCCTGCAATGGCAAAGCTCTCACCGTCGCGCAACTCGATGGTTGTCCGTGTTTGACGCGTGATGAAGCTGGGAACATTGTCGCCGTTGATCGTGAAGTTCGCACTCTGGTCGATGCTCGATACTGATGCACCCAGTTCCAGGTTGATCAGGTTGCCATCGACGACGCGCGGAACAAACAGCAGCTGTACGCCAAACTGACGATACTCGATCGCAACGACACCGTCGCCTTGGGGTACTGGGATTGGCACCTCACCACCGGCAAGGAACTCCGCCTCTTGGCCAGACAGTGCAGAAAGATTCGGTTCTGCCAAGCTGCGAACCAAACCCTTGGTTTCAAGGGCTTCCAAAAGCAGTCTAACCTGCGTTGAACCCGCGCCGAAACCGAACAGAATGGCACCGGAATTTGTCTGAACAAACGGGATGTTGTTCGCCAGTGCGTTGTTCAGTGCGCCCTGGTTATTCAAGGAATTGAAGCCCGCAGTGGTGTCGCCACCGCCAAAGCCCAACGATGCCGACAAGTTTTTGGCTACAGAGCGGTTCATTTCCGCAAAGCGCACTTTCAGCATGACCTGCTGCACGCCACCGACATTCATCAGGTTCGATACACGTTCAGGGGCATACCGTTCTGCCAACTCAAGCGCACGCGCCAGTTTGGCACTGCTGGAAACTGTTCCCGACAAGACGATCCCATCATTGGCGGTCCGAACCTCGATTCGCTCACTGGGAAGAATCTGACGTAAGCGTTCTTTGAATTCCGAAACATCAGGTGAAACACGCACACGCACGTTGGTAATCAGATTACCCGCGCCGTCGAACATTGTCAGGGTGGTTGTACCCGGTGCCCGACCGAGAACATAGATAGTGCGGTCCGACAGGGTCGAAATATCCGCTATGCCTGCATTGGCAATGCTGATGTCTGCGAACGGTTGTTCGCTTTCCACCACGATTGCGCGATTTACGGGGACATCCAGCGTTTCCGCTGTACCCTTTTTAACCACGCGAAGGTTTTGGGCCCAAGCGGCATCGCCGATTGGGCTCACAACTAGCGACAACCCCAGCAGGGTTGCGCTGATCCAGGAACGTATTGTCATGTGACCTGCCTCTCCGATCACCACTCGATTTTTTTTTGGGTCTTATGCCCTATGCTATGAAACCCTGCGACAGAACCAGATTTATTGCAATAATCAATGGTTTCTGGAAAGTTCCTTATGTGGATTATGCGCAACAACACAAAGAAAGAGACCGCGCAAAATGCGCGGTCTTTGTCTCGTAAAGGTCTGAAACTTAGTTAGTTTGTGCAGGGAATTGGGGTCTCTACCGTCTCGCCACCACGACGGGTGCGGATTGTGCAGACCTTCTCCGGAGCTGCGACGGGGGCCGGGGCCCTCTCTTCAATGCCAAGCAAAGACTGCTGATCGACTTCAACCACCTCTGCCACCTTGTCATCTTGAGCGCCAACCAGTGCCAGCGACATGCGACCCGTGTTCTGAGCCTGTGCCAAAGCGGCGATCTGTTGTGGCGTCGCTGCAACTGTGACCGTGCGAGCAATGGTTGTGCCGGTCACATCCAGACCCGCCGACTGATCAACAGCGACCAATTCGATGTTCGTCAGTACCAAACGAGTAATCTCACCGCGGCCAGAATCGCTGGTGCCACGCAATGAGCCGGTCCAATACACGTCCACCGTATCGCCCGGGCGCAAAAAGCCCGATACGCCAGATGCCACATCAACGCTTATCGCAAATGCGCGCATTCCCTTGGGCAATTGTGACCTGAGGCCAGCAGTCTCGCCTGGATTGGTGACTTTGACTTCCATAATCGCTTCGTCTTTCTCCATCGCGCGGAGAACGAATCGTTCATTGTTTTTGATTTCCGGGAATAGGGTTGTCATGTCCACAAAGGCACCCTCGGGAATCGCATCCTCTGGCCACTGAACGACGCGGATATCTTCCTGGTTCAAACGTTCGCCGTATTTGAAGGAGCGATTCGAAACCAAAACGCCTACTGTCGGGACAATGCCCGCCTGCGCATTGGCAAGCGCCTCTTCGCGCAACTTGCGTTCGTTCGCGAGTTTGGCCTGATTGTCCGTAATGTACTCGCGTGCCATATAGACAGCACCACCGGCCAAAGCGACCCCGATGATAAGAACAAGTCCAAAAACAGCTCGCATTTGTCCCTCATTATTTTCCGTAGACCGCGACTCTGGAAGTCACATCGTTTCAGGGTCCAAGATATTATTCAATTGTGTCGAAAAAGCGGACAATCACACGATTATTTTGCAAAAATATGTATATGTGCACGATAATGGTGGTTGGATAACGTGCCAGCGCGATACTTCAATTGAAATCCATCTCTTCAACTTCGACATTTCTGATTGGCTGCCCTGAAGTTGAAAGAGATTGACTAAGGATACTGTACATTAATGTCGCAAGACCAATGACAGCAGCAGTCAGAACGACCCAGTCCACTGTAATCGCACCGGTTTCATCGGCTTTGTATCTCTTAATTTTGTACAACATTGGTTCACGCCAAAGCGATTTCATTGAAAATAATAGGGGCCACGCCTTTGAATAAAGACATGGCCCCCATTTGTTACTCTATACCAAGACTGGATTAGTTGCCGTCTGGGTCCGGAGTGGTCACAGTAACGCCGGACAGAGCAGTATCAATGTCGCCCGCCAAGTTGCTGGCGCCGTTGTAGATCTGGTTGTAAGCAACGGCTGCCAGGCCAACAACGGCTGCGGTCAGAACGACCCAGTCTACAGTTACGGCGCCGTCTTCGTCTTTGCGGAAGTTCTTGATGAACTTGATCATGTTACGTCCCTCCTAAAGGATCAAAAAGTAATTAACCTCGGCGTCTTTCAGAGCTTTCTCTCTCAGTCCGCTCCCGATCGTCTCGGTATGCATATATGTTTGACCTCTGTGCGTGGCAGGAATTGGGCCAAACCAATATTTTTTTGCTAAAAGCCTAATTTTTCGTTGGTGAATTTGGTAACAGACTGAAAGTAAATAAGAAAAATAGAATATTTTTTGCACTTCAATTGTGTGGGCGATGCAAAATGGCGGCAATTGAGGCGAAATTGCCCCAATTCGCTTGGTTTTTCTGGTGTTGCGGGCCGTTATGATGTTCAAAATGCTTCAAAAGATAAGAAATCGAGGCAGGCAAATGTATTTCCGGGACGCAGTATTATGCGCCGGTGCAGCGGTGTTTCTGATGGCGGGTGCGATTCCTGTCACTGCAACCGAAACCGAGCCGCGCGGCGTCTATAAGCGCATAAAGGCCCCTAAACCGGGGACACGTCCGCGCGTGACGATTCAGATCACGCCCGAACAACATGCAGCATCACCATCAGCCCCCAGCACTGGCGCCAAGCTGGAAGTGCCTGAGATTGCCGCTATCGCAAAGCCGCCCCCATCGGTTCCTCAGAAGATTGCGGCGGCGACCAAGCCAGTTGGCTCTTATAGAGCATTCTGGAGCCGGGTATCCCCCGATCTAGCGCAGGCCAGCGCAGGTAGGCTGAGAGAGGCCGTTCAAGCGCTTACTGCCACGGGTGTCGCGGCGCCGCGTCTGCAGACCTTGCAAGACATCGCAGAAAAGCGAGGTGTGGATATTCTACGTTCGACCGTAGGGACGAATGTCTCACCCGCACTTGTCCTAGCCGTTATCTCGGTAGAATCTGCGGGCCGCACACAGGCTGTCAGTTCTGCCGGGGCGCAGGGCTTGATGCAATTGATGCCTGCTACCGCCGAACGTTTTGGGGTAGAGGACAGCCTGAAACCTGAACAGAATATCGAAGGTGGAGTCAAATACCTGCATTGGCTCATGAACGAGTTCGACAATGACCCGATTCTCGTATTGGCAGGTTACAATGCCGGCGAAGGGGCCGTGCGCAAGCATAGTGGTGTGCCACCTTATGCCGAGACCAGAGACTACGTGCCCAAGGTTCTGGCCGCGTTTCAGGTCGCGAGTGCGCTTTGCACCACAACACCGCAATTCGTTTCGGACCCCTGCATTTTTCAGACTTCGAACTAAAAAAGGCCCGCGTCGCAGCAGGCCTTATATTTCATTGGCCTGAGGTCAATCTACGATTGTTGCCTGAGTCGCTCCTCGCATCTCGTCCTCGCTGACGCCATCGGCCAGTTCGACGATCTTCAGGCCGCCTTCGACGACATCCAGAACACCCAGATTGGTGATGATGCGATCCACAACGCCCTGGCCAGTCAGAGGCAGCGTGCATTCCTTCAGCACTTTTGAATCACCATGCTTGTTGGTGTGATCCATCACTACAATCACGCGACCAACGCCAGCGACCAGATCCATCGCACCGCCCATACCTTTGACCAGCTTGCCGGGGATCATCCAGTTGGCCAAGTCTCCTTTCTCGTCCACTTCCATCGCACCCAAAATCGCAGCAGCGATCTTACCGCCTCGGATCATGGCGAACGAGGTCGCGCTATCGAAGTAAGAGGTGCGGGACAGTTCGGTAATCGTCTGCTTGCCCGCGTTGATCAGGTCAGCGTCTTCCTCGCCCTCAAACGGGAAAGGCCCCATGCCCAGCATACCGTTTTCGGACTGTAGGGTGATGTCCTTGTCCCCTACATAGTTCGCCACCAGCGTCGGAATACCGATGCCGAGGTTCACATACATGCCGTCTTCCAGCTCTTCTGCCGCACGTGCGGCCATCTGATTGCGATCCCAGGGCATTATGCGTCCTCCTTCTTGCGGGTGGTGCGCTGTTCGATGCGCTTTTCGTGGCTGCCTTGGATAATGCGATGCACATAGATGCCGGGTAGGTGGATGCCATCCGGGTCCAGCGAGCCGCGCGGGACGATTTCTTCAACCTCAGCCACACAAATCTTGCCGCAAGTCGCTGCGGGCACGTTAAAGTTGCGGGCGGTCTTGCGGAACACGAGGTTCCCGGTGTCATCGGCTTTCCACGCCTTTACGATCGCGAGGTCGGCGAAGATGCCTTCCTCCATGATATAGGTCTCGCCGTTGAATTCCTTGTGCTCTTTGCCTTCCGCGATCACCGTTCCCACGCCCGTCTTGGTGTAAAACCCGGGGATGCCAGCGCCACCGGCCCGCATCCGCTCGGCCAGTGTGCCTTGTGGATTGAATTCCAGCTCCAGTTCTCCACTCAGATACTGGCGCATGAATTCGGCGTTTTCCCCAACGTAAGAGCTGATCATCTTTTTGACCTGCTTGGTTTGCAGTAGGATGCCGATGCCAAAATCATCCACACCTGCGTTATTCGAGGCAAATGTCAGATCCTTCGCGCCTGAGGCCTTGATTGCTTCAAGCAGCATTTCCGGGATACCGCACAGCCCAAAGCCGCCCGCAGCGATCAGCATGCCGTCCGATATCACCCCATCGAGCGCCTCATCGGCATTGTCATAGATTTTCTTCATGGAAAACTCCCCCAATGACATGGTGTTGGGCCGATTTGTGCCGCCACGTCACGGGGAAGTCAACGAATCCAAGGGGCAGGTGGTATTTCTACCTAACTTGCTTTCTTGGTGGTCTTCTTGGCAGCAGCTTTCTTCTTGGGGGCTGCCTTTTTCTTTGTGCCTTTCTTGGCCGCGCGTTCATTGACCAGTTCGATGGCCATTTCCTGGGTCACATCCTCGGGTTTGATGTCTTTGGGGATCGTCGCGTTGACCTTTTCCCATTTCACATACGGCCCATAGCGCCCGTCCAACACCTGCATCGCGCCGCCGTCGGGATGGTCGCCCAGCTCTTTCAGCGGCTTCGCGGCCGCCCGACGTCCGCGACCTGGATTGGCGCGTTTTTCGGCCAACAGTTCGACGGCGCGGTTCATGCCGATCTCAAACACATCGTTCGGGTCTTTGAGGTTGGCGTAGACGGGCTTTGCCTCGTCGGCCAACTGATGCATTAGATAAGGTCCAAAGCGACCAAAGTTCGAACTGATCATGCCGCCTTCGGGGTGCTCGCCGATCTGACGGGGCAAGGACAGAAGAGTCAGCGCTTTCTCCAGATCCATGTCGTCTTTGCTCCAGCCACGGGGCAGGGACGCACGAGGAGGCTTCTTGTTCTCAGGCGTGGGCTCTCCACGCTGGACATATGGCCCAAATCGACCGGATTTCAGCCAGATCTCATCGCCCCCATCTTCGCCCAGCAAACGCTCGTCACCTTCCGCGCCCTCACCAGCGATCGGACGGGTATAAGTGCACTCAGGATAGTTGCCACAACCGACAAACCCGCCGGTGCGCGAAGTTTTCAGATGTAACTGGCCAACACCGCATTTCGGGCAAATGCGCGGGTCCGAGCCATCTTCACGCGGCGGATACAGCTGCGGTGCCAGCGCTTCGTCCAGCTTGTCCAGCACTTCCGAGATACGCAGCTCCGATGTCTCACCAATCGCGGCAGAGAAATCGCGCCAGAACTTGCCCAGCAGATCCTTGTAGTCGCGTTCACCTGCGCTGACGTCGTCAAGCTCTTCTTCCAGATTGGCGGTGAACTCGTAGCCCACATACTGGCGAAAGAAATTCAGCAGGAAGATGGTGACGATCCGGCCCTTTTCTTCGGGGATCAGCCGATTCTTGTCTTTACGTACATATTCACGATCCTGAATCGTGGTGACAATCGAGGCATAGGTCGACGGACGCCCGATCCCCAGCTCTTCCATCCGTTTGACCAGCGTCGCCTCTGTATAGCGCGGGGGCGGTTGGGTGTGATGCTGCAGCGCCAGAACGGATTCGTTCTCGGCCAGAATGGCGGCCTTTTCCGAGTCGGCGGTGGCCTTGGCAAACTGATCACGCAGCGAGGTCTTGGCAAAACGTGCGGGATCGCCCTGCATGATCTGTGGCAAACGCTTGTCGTCATCGTCGACCACGTCATCGCGGCCTTCTTCGTAAACGCGCATGAAGCCATCGAACAGCACCACCTGACCGGTGGCGCGCAGGCCAACCTGACCGTCCGTGCTGGTAATCTCGACAGTCGTGCGTTCAAGCCGTGCGGCAGCCATCTGACAGGCAATGGTGCGTTTCCAGATCAGATCATAAAGCTTGCGCTGATCCTCATCGGTCACCTTCAGCGCCTTGGCATCGCGCGACATATCTGTCGGGCGAATACACTCGTGTGCTTCCTGAGCGTTCTTGGCCTTGTTTTTGTACATGCGCGGGCTGTCTGGCACGTATTCCGCACCATAACGGTCGGCGATTGCATCGCGCGCTGCCGCCACGGCCTCGGGGGCCATGTCGATACCGTCGGTTCGCATGTAGGTAATGTATCCGGCCTCATACAGCCGCTGGGCCACCTGCATCGCATGGCGTGCACCCATGCCGAACTTGCGGCTGGCTTCTTGCTGCAAGGTCGACGTCATGAACGGGGCAGAGGGGTTGCGCGCGGCAGGCTTGGCCTCGACCGATGTCACGCTCAGATCACGGCTGGTGATCGCCTGAACCGCCAGCTCAGCCTGCGTTGCGTTGGCCAGATCGTGCTTGTCCAGTTTCTTGCCTGCCAGCGTGACTAGACGCGCCTCGTAGGTTTGTCCCCTAGGCGTCTCGAACACAGCCTTGACCGACCAGTATTCGACCGGCTTGAAGGCTTCGATCTCCATCTCGCGTTCGACGATGAGGCGCAGGCAGACCGATTGCACGCGCCCCGCTGAACGGGCACCTGGCAACTTGCGCCACAGAACGGGCGACAGGTTGAACCCTACCAGATAGTCCAGCGCGCGGCGGGCCAGATAGGCCTCGACCAGCGGCATATCGACCTCACGCGGGTTCTGCATCGCCTCGGTCACGGCGTCCTTGGTGATCGCGTTGAACGTCACGCGGCTGACTGGCGTGTCCTTCTTGATCGAACGCCGCTTGGTCAGCGCTTCTTGCAGGTGCCAGCTGATTGCCTCGCCTTCGCGATCAGGGTCAGTCGCGAGGATCAGTGCGTTGTCTTCTTTCAGAGCGTCGGCGATCGCCTTGACATGCTTACGGCTGTCATTGCCGACCTCCCATTTCATTGAAAATTCATGCTCGGGATCGACCGACCCATCCTTCGGCGGCAGGTCCCGCACATGGCCATATGAGGCCAAAACGGTGTAGTCGGGGCCAAGATATTTATTGATCGTTTTTGCTTTGGCCGGAGATTCTACAACAACTACGGGCATTTAAGAGGAATCCTCGCTCGACGGATTTTGCGCTTTGTATGACCGTGCAAAATGTGTGGGGCAAGATCGAATTGTCAATGCGTTCGTTTTCACTACTAAAAATACTCTGAATTCAAGCCGGTTCTGGCCGCACCGCTCGCGGAATCCGGTGTCGAATCCGTTCGATAGCTTAGGCGCAAAGTGATAGCAGGCCGCCTGGTTGCCGCTGAATCTTGCCCTCAAGCTCCAGATCGACCAACACAGGGCCGACTTCGCCCGCAGATGCAGCGATGTCCCGGATCAACTGGTCTTCCGCGATCGGAGATGGGCCAAGTCGAGTCAGAATCGCCTCGTGCAAGGCTTGGGGCGTGATTTCGGCTGTGTCTGCCTCGGGTCCAAGGGGTAGGATTTGTTTGGCGGAGGATTGTAGCTGTTGCTTGGGCAAAGCATCAATCACGTCTTCTGCATTGCGGACGAGTATAGCCCCGTCTCGGATCAGCAGATTGCATCCTGCCGCGCGGGCGTCAAAGGGATGGCCGGGCACGGCCAGAACCTCGCGCCCTTGGTCCAGGGCGTCCCGCGCGGTGATCAAGCTGCCGGATTTCGCCGCGGCCTCGACAACGACCACTGCCTGCGCCAGACCCGAGATAATGCGATTGCGGCGCGGAAAATGTCGTGCCTGAGGTGTTGTGCCCATCGGTTGTTCAGACAGGCGAAGACCGGTTTCTGCGATATCTCGCGCAAGATCGGCATTTTCGGCCGGATAAATCACATCTACCCCACCTGCTAACACTGCCACAGTACCGGTCGCCAACGTGGCGAGGTGCGCCGAGGTGTCAATGCCGCGGGCAAGCCCCGAGACCACGACATAGTCTTGCTTACCCAGATCCGTCGCCAACGCCCGCGCCATGCGCGCGCCCAGCGAAGAACAGTTCCGTGCCCCGACCATGGCAATTGCCCGGCGTTTCAAGATCGACGGATCGCCGATTGCCCAAAGCATCGGGGGCGCATCCGAAAGGTCACATAACGCGTAAGGGTAATCGGCGGCCCCAAGGCACAAAAGCCGCGCTTTGGCGACCTTTGCGGCCTTGAGCTCCGCCTCAATTACGCCGGGCGGGCAGATTTCATAATCCTCGATCCCGGCAGCGCGCGCCATTTCCGGCAACGCGGCCAGCGCGTTCTGCGCCGAGCCATGTTCGCGCAATAAGCGCCGGAATGTTGCCGGCCCTACTTTGCGTGAGCGCAACAGACGGAGCCAGGAAAACCGGTCCTCTTCCGTGGTGGGTGGGAGTGGGGGGTGATTGGAAGAAAGCTGCTCTTCGGTCATCCGATGCTCCGCCTGATTGCAAAACTGGTTTACGGTGCAGCGGGTTAACAGCCTGTGAATCTTAGAAAATTAGATCGGTATTTTTCGAACCCATCCCTCGGAGAGGTGATTATCTCATTGAAAGAAAAAGAGAAAATTCGTGCGAATTTTCTTGGCACACATAGTCCATGGATGAGTTTTTGATTTGACGCGAAGGGTAGTGTGTTAACCCTTCGCGCCTTGATTCTTCTTTTGAGCTGACTCAGGTGGCAGAGCCGCCCACAGTCAGCCCATCCATCAAAACGGTAGGTTGGCCGACACCGACCGGCACCCATTGCCCATCCTTGCCACATGTGCCCATGCCGGGATCCAGCGCCATGTCATTGCCCAGTCCCCGAATGCGTTTTAGCGCCGAGGGGCCGTCGCCAATCAGCGTCGCGCCTTTGACCGGAGCGCCGATCTTGCCGTTCTCGACACGATATGCCTCGGTGCAGGAGAACACGAACTTGCCGTTGGTGATGTCGACCTGGCCACCGCCGAAGCCCACAGCCCAGATGCCGTCTTTGATATCTGCCACCAACGAGGCCGGATCGGCATCGCCACCCAACATGATTGTGTTGGTCATGCGCGGCATCGGTTTATGGGCATAGCTTTGACGCCGGCCGTTCCCGGTTGGAGCAACGCCCATCAGGCGTGCGTTCTGGCGGTCCTGCATATATCCGGTGAGGATTCCATCCTCGATCAGAACTGTACGCGAACTGGGTGTACCCTCGTCATCCACTGATATCGAACCGCGTCGGTCTGCAATCGTCCCATCATCCACGACTGTTACACCTTTCGAAGCGATCTGCTGCCCCATCAGCCCGGCAAAAGCGGAACTGCCCTTGCGGTTGAAATCACCTTCAAGCCCGTGGCCGATGGCCTCGTGCAACAGAATACCGGGCCAACCGGGGCCCAACGCGACTTCCATCACGCCGGCAGGTGCAGGGACGGCATCCAGATTGACCATCGCGATCCGCAGAGCCTCACGCGCCTTATCTTGCCAGTCTGAGGGATCGATCAAGCCATCCAGCCCCACGCGACCGCCACCTCCGGCAGAACCGCTTTCGCGTCTGCCGTTCTGTTCTACGATAACCGAGATGTTCAGGCGGGTCATCGGGCGTATATCGCGCACCTGCACACCATCGGGGCGAAGAATCTCGACCTCCTGCACTGCAGCGGCAATCGTGGCGCTGACTTGCACAACCCGGGAATCCAGACCACGGGTAAAAGCGTCTATCTCGCGCAGTGTCTCGATTTTGACCGGGAAGGCGGCGGATTCGATCGGGTCTTCATCGGTATATAACCTGGTATTGGTGGCACGTGGTGGCCCGGCCAGCGTCCCACCACCATCGCCGACCGCCAACCGTGCGGTTTCGGCTGCGCGCTTCAGAGAGGGAATCGAAACATCCGTTGAATGCGCGTATCCAGCCACTTCACCCTGCACCGCGCGAAGACCGAATCCCTCGGAAGCGTCGTAAGAGGCCGTGCGCAATCGACCGTCATCAAACACCAAAGATTCGGATTTGCGCCGTTCTACGAACAGTTCCCCATCCTCGGCGCCATCAGTTGCAGCCTTCAGTACAGCAAGCGCTTCATCCTTCGGAAGGACGCTCTCAAACGGGCGAAACGGGGCCTGAGTCATCAGTTGTGACCTTTCGGGTTTGATCCAGATCAAAAATAGCGTCTGTTTGACGCAAGCATTTTGCTTTATCTACCCGACGGAATATGGTTTTTAACGCGGCCAAAGACAACGGGAGAGGTGCGACCGATTCACACCTTTTCGCGAGAGACGCAAAGATCAAACGATCAGGACAGAAAATGAAGAATGCTTTGATGCTTTCCGGGCTTGCTACGGCCCTCTCCAGCCTTCCCGCCATGGCTCAGGAGCTTGAGATTATTGGCAAGCCGGTTGACGGCGGCATGGGGTTCCAGCCTGCTGCCACCAGCCTTGCCGAAGGGATTCAGTCGCTGGACAACATGATTCTGGTGATCATCACCGCGATCTGTGTGTTTGTTGCGGGTCTGCTGGTTTACTGCATCGTACGCTACAACCAGCGCGTAAACCCGAACCCGGCTCGGTTCTCGCATTACACTCCGGTTGAGATTGCCTGGACTTTGGGCCCGATCCTGATTCTGGTCTTCATCGGGGCTTTCTCGCTGCCGGTTCTGTTCAAACAGCAGGAAATTCCTGAAGGCGATATCACCATCAAAGTCGTGGGGAACCAGTGGTACTGGACCTACGAATATGTCGATCATGACTTTGCCTTCGATAGCTATCTCCTGGGCCACCCGGCCACCCTCGACGAGGGCGCGCGCCCGGCGGATGCCGACGTAACCCCATTTGTTCTAGACGATGCGATGCGGGCGAAGCTGGCCGATGCAGGCTATGGCGAAGACGAATGGCTGCTCGCCACCGACACCGCGGTCGTTGTTCCGGTCGGCAAGATTGTCGTGATGCAGGTTACTGCATCGGACGTGATCCATTCCTGGACCATTCCTTCGTTCGGCGTGAAGCAGGACGGCGTTCCTGGTCGTCTGGCCGAACTGTGGTTCGAAGCAGACAAGGAAGGCGTCTATTTCGGACAGTGTTCTGAGCTGTGCGGTAAAGACCATGCCTATATGCCAATCACTGTCAAAGTGGTCAGCGAAGAGGCATATGAACAGTGGCTGCAGGGTGCGCTTGAAGAATATGCAGGTCAGCCTGCTTCCTACCAAGTGGCCTCGAACTAAGCCCTTTGCGGCCTAGGTAAACACATGCGGGCTGCGCGGAAATCGCGCAGCTTTTGCCCCGAAAAGGACCGGATATGAGCGACGCAAGCTTCAATGCCAGCACCGTCTCTGCGCAGACCCGCGCGGACGAGGCCAGCTTTGGCGATTATTTCGCCCTGCTGAAGCCGCGCGTGATGTCGCTGGTCGTATTCACGGCTTTGGTCGGACTGCTTGCGGCTCCGGTTCCGATACATCCATTTGTTGGCTTCTGCGCCATCCTGTTCATCGCTATTGGTGGCGGTGCATCCGGCGCGCTGAACATGTGGTGGGACGCGGATATCGACCGCGTGATGAAGCGCACCAAAGGCCGTCCAATCCCCTCTGGCAAAGTTGAAGAAGGCGAGGCATTGGCGCTGGGTCTGGCTCTGTCTGGCCTGTCCGTGATTATGCTGGGTTTGGCAACCAACTGGTTTGCAGGGGCGTTTCTGGCCTTCACAATTTTCTTCTATGTCGTCGTCTACACGATGTGGCTGAAACGCTCGACTCCGCAGAACATCGTCATTGGTGGTGCCGCGGGGGCGTTCCCGCCGGTCATCGGATGGGTCGCGGCCACTGGCTCGATGACTCTCGAACCGTGGTTGATGTTTGCCCTGACATTCATGTGGACACCTCCGCATTTCTGGGCGTTGGCTTTGTTCATGCGCTCGGACTATGACGATGCCGGGGTGCCGATGTTGACCGTCACGCACGGCCGCCGTGCAACGCGCTGGCACATTCTGGTCTATACCGCGTTGCTGGCGTTGCTGGCGGTGGGGACTGCGTTCTCGGATATTGGAGGTCCGATTTATCTGGTCGTTGCGCTGGTTCTGAATGGCTTGTTTCTGCGGGGGGCCTGGCAGATTTCTCGTCGAAACGAAGACGATTCGGAGGCCGACAACTTCAAGGTCGAACGCAGTTTCTTCAAACTGTCGCTGCTGTACCTGTTTCTGCATTTCGGCGCGATTCTCGTCGAGGCCCTGTTGAAACCTTACGGATTAGGAGGCTGGTCATGAGCCTGCGCAAAACTCACGAACTTCACCAAAGACGGTTCAGCCGCAATCTGGGCGTCGGCCTGACACTGGCCGCGTTCATCGTGATCATCTTCGGCCTGACAGTCGTCAAGGTCTCGAACACAGATTTTAGTCTGGCGACGCAGCAGGTGCAGAACTGATGAAGTTGACGGGGCCACAGAAAACGGTCGCGCAACTGGTCGGCGTCGTCGTCCTTATGGGCGGTTTGGCATGGGCAGCGGTGCCGTTTTATAATTGGTTCTGCCGGGTCACGGGGTATGGAGGGACCACGGGGGTTGCCGAGAAAGCCCCTGATGACATTCTCGACCAAGTGGTGACGGTCCGATTTGATGCCTCCAAGGCCAAGGGTATGCCGTGGGAATTCAAGCCCGTCGAACGCGAGATGAAAATACGTATCGGTGAGACAGGTCTGGCGTTCTACGAAGCGTACAATCCAACCGACAAGCCCGTCGCAGGGCAGGCGTCCTACAACGTGGCGCCCTATTCCGCCGGGGGGTATTTTCAGAAAATCGCCTGTTTCTGCTTCGATGAACAGGTGTTGGAGCCGGGTGAGCGAGTCGAGATGCCCGTTACGTTCTTCGTCGATCCCGAACTGATCGAAGATCCCGAAGCAAAATATGTGCATACGATCACGCTGTCGTATACATTCTATGAGATTGATCTGCCCGAGGGCTATGCCGCCCTTGATGTGCAGGCTGAAACAAACAAGAACTAACGCCTGTAGGTGAGGGACGCTGATGGCACACGCAAAAGACCATGATTACCACATTCTGAACCCGTCAATCTGGCCACTGATCGGCGCGGTAAGCGGATTTGTGATGTTGTTCGGGGCCGTTCTTTGGATGCACGGGATCACCCCGTGGATCTTCTGGATGGGGCTGGTCGGGGTTCTTTATACCATGTTTGCATGGTGGTCCGAAGTCGTGGTTGAAAGCCGTCAGGGCGATCATACGCCGGTCGTGCGTATCGGCCTGCGCTATGGCTTTATCCTGTTCGTGATGTCCGAGGTGATGTTCTTCTTCGCCTGGTTCTGGTCGTTCTTCAAACATCGCATGTATCCGATGTACGACTATGCCGGTACTGAATACATCCAGCCGGATATCCACGCCGTTGATCCGTTCCACCTGCCGCTGATCAACACTTTGGTCCTGTTGCTGTCGGGTTGTGCGATTACTTGGGCCCACCACGCGCTTGTTCATGACAATGACCGCAAGGCGCTGATCAATGGTCTGGCCATTGGTATCGTTCTGGGCATCGCCTTTACTGCGCTTCAGGCGTTTGAATACTATGAGTTACTGGCCCATGAGGGTTGGGAGTTCGGTGGCGATCAGTTCTATTCGAACTTCTTCATGGCAACCGGTTTCCACGGCGCGCATGTGATTATCGGCACCATCTTCCTGTCGGTCTGTCTGATCCGCGCCCTGAAGGGGGACTTTACGCCCGAGAAACACGTCGGTTTCGAGGCTGCCGCATGGTATTGGCACTTCGTTGACGTCGTCTGGCTGTTCCTGTTTTTCGCCGTCTACATCTGGGGTCAGGCCCCGCTGATGTAACGCCACGCAGGTGATCCAATTGCAAAAGCCGCCCCACGGGGCGGCTTTTTCTCAATCAGGGGCGCAAGATTGCGCCCGATACAATTACATGGTTGCACTTCGGTTCACGTGCCCCTTAACAAGGCGCCGGTTCCCGCAATAAGGTCTGATCCCACCATGCGCAGCTTTCTGTTTCTGCTTATCTTCGGTCTTGCCGGTCTGGGCCTGCTGCTGTCGCTGGGCATTTGGCAATTGCAGCGGCTGACCTGGAAACAGGAGGTGCTGGCCGAGATCGAAAGCCGCATCGCTGCCGATCCTGTCGCCTTGCCAGAGCAAGTCTCCGAGGATGTGGACAAATACCTTCCGGTGACGGTCGCAGGCGAGATCGAACCGGGCGAGATCCACGTTTTGGTTTCGGTCAAGCAGGTGGGGCCGGGGTATCGGATCATCCAGTCCTTTGCCACCGACAACCGGACTATTCTGGTGGATCGCGGTTTTGTGCCGACCACAGCCAGGCAGGCTGATCGACTGACTGGCCCGATGGAAATCACCGGCAACCTGCACTGGCCCGATGAAGTCGATGGCTACACGCCTGACGCAGATATTGACGGCAACATCTGGTTCGCCCGCGATGTGCCCAATCTGGCTGCCGTGCTGGGGGCTGAGCCTGTGTTGCTGATTGCCCGCTCGGAAACCGATCCGAATGTAACGCCAATGCCGGTGGATACGGCGGGCATCCCCAACGATCATTTGCAATATGCAATCATCTGGTTTGGTCTTGCTCTGGTCTGGGCCGCAATGACCGGATACTTCCTGTGGCGCAGCCGTGCCAATTCCGAAAGTGACGCGACATGAAATACATCTCGACCCGCGGGCAGGCGCCCGAACTGACCTTTGAAGAGGCGATGCTGACCGGACTGGCCCGTGATGGTGGTCTGTACTTGCCCGCTGAAATTCCGGTGATGTCGCAGGACGAAATTGCTGCGTTGGCTGGCCTGTCCTACGAAGAAATCGCATTCCGCGTGATGTGGCCCTATGTGAGTGGCTCGTTCTCCGATGATGAGTTCAAAAAGATCATTGCGCGCGCTTATGAGGGCTTCGGCCATGACGCCCGCGCGCCGTTGAAGCAGCTGAACGAGAACCATTTTCTGCTGGAGCTGTTTCACGGACCCACACTGGCTTTCAAAGATTTTGCCATGCAGCTAATCGGCCAGCTGTTCCAGGTCGCGCTCAAACGGCGCGAAGATCGCGTGACCATTGTCGGCGCGACGAGCGGTGACACCGGTTCAGCCGCAATCGAAGCGTTCCGTGGGCTGGATGCGGTCGATGTGTTCATCCTGTTCCCACATGGCCGTGTGTCCGAAGTGCAGCGCCGTCAGATGACTACGCCTGCAGACAGTAATGTGCACGCTTTGGCGGTAGACGGCGATTTCGATGACTGTCAGGCCGCGCTCAAAGACATGTTCAACGACTTTGATTTCCGCGACGGTGTGAAACTTGCAGGCGTCAATTCGATCAACTTCGCCCGCGTGTTGGCACAGATCGTTTACTATTTCTCCGCCGCCGTCAGCCTCGGCGCGCCACATCGCAAGGTCAGCTTCACCGTGCCGACAGGGAATTTCGGCGATATCTTCGCAGGCTATCTGGCCAAACGCATGGGGCTGCCCATCGATCGTCTGGTGGTGGCGACCAACCAGAACGACATTCTGCATCGCTGTCTCTCGGGCGAGGGATATTTCAAGGGCGATACGATCCCCTCAATCAGCCCTTCAATGGATATTCAGGTTAGCTCGAACTTTGAGCGCGCACTGTACTACGCCTATGGCGAAGATGGCGGCGCAGTCGCTCAGTTGATGGATGAACTCAAGAGCGGAGGCTTCAATGTCAGCCAAGGCGCGATGGAGGCTCTGCGAGAAAGCTTTGACTCGGGCCGCGTTTCTGAGGACGAGACGCTTGAGAAGATCAGGCGCACGATGGTCCACAGCGCCGAGTTGGTTTGTCCGCACACCGCCGTTGGGATCAAAGTGGCTGAAGACCACCGCGCTGCCGATGTGCCCATGATCACGCTCGCAACCGCGCATCCCGCGAAGTTCCCGGCGGCGGTCGAGAAGGCAAGCGGCGAACATCCGCCTCTTCCATCCCGCATGTCTGATCTGTATGAACGTCCGGAACGGGTGACCCGCGTTGCGAACGATCTGGGTGCCTTTGAGGATCATATCAGAAGGCATATTGCTGAGTGACAGTCAGACAGGACCAACTGAAGAACGGATTTCGTATCGTCAGTGAACATATGCCGGGGCTGCAATCTGCGGCCATCGGCATCTGGGTAACCGCCGGTGGTCGGCACGAGCGGATCGAGCAGAACGGTATCGCGCATTTCCTTGAGCATATGGCGTTCAAGGGAACCCAGCGGCGTTCTGCGCTGCAAATCGCCGAAGCGATCGAGGATGTGGGCGGGTACATCAACGCCTATACCTCGCGCGAAGTTACGGCCTATTATGCACGCGTACTGAAGGACGATGTGGCGCTGGCCATGGACGTGATCGGCGACATCGTCCTGAACCCGGTATTCGACCCGCGCGAGATCGAGGTCGAGCGCGGCGTGATCCTGCAGGAAATCGGTCAGGCCTATGACACACCTGACGATGTGATCTTTGACTGGCTGCAAGAGCAGAGCTATCACGACCAACCCCTTGGCCGCACCATTCTGGGCCCGACCGAGCGCGTCAGTGCGTTTTCCCGCGAGGACTTGTCTGGTTTCGTGGCCGAACACTACGGGCCGGAACAGATGATCCTGTCTGCAGCTGGAGCTGTGGACCACGATGCGCTGATGAAACTGGCCGAAGAGATGTTCGGCCACCTGCAGCCGCGCAAGGGTCTGATCCCCGACGCTGCGCGGTTCACTGGTGGTGAGGCGCGGCAGGAGAAAGAACTGGAGCAGGCGCATTTCGCGCTGGCGCTGGAAAGTCCGGGCTATCGCGATGATGCGATCTATACGGCCCAGATTTACTCGACCGCTCTGGGTGGAGGCATGTCCTCGCGCCTGTTTCAGGAAGTGCGCGAGACGCGCGGGCTTTGCTATACGATCTTTGCTCAGACCGGTGCTTATGCGGATACCGGTACGACAACGATTTACGCAGGCACCTCGGCCGATCAGGTGGGCGAATTGGCGACGATTACCATCGACGAGATGAAGCGCGCTGCCGAAGACATGAGCGCAGAAGAGGTTGCCCGCGCGCGGGCCCAGATGAAGGCCGGGATGCTGATGGGGCTGGAAAGCCCGTCGAACCGGGCCGAACGGCTGGCGCGGCTGGTGCAGATCTGGGGACGTGTGCCCTCGCTTGAGGACACCGTGGCCAAGATCGATGCGGTCAGCACCGAGGACGTGCGTGCTTTTGCCGAAGACATGGCAGTCAAAGCCCCTGCAGCGCTGGCGCTATATGGGCCGGTCTCGGGCGCACCGACGCTGGTGGATCTGCAGGAGAGGCGTGCGGCGTGATGCTGTTAGGCAGACGCAAGCTAAAACTCGAAACCGAGCGCTTGACGCTGCGCCCGCCCATGCATTCCGACTTCAACGACTGGACCGCCTTGCGGCGTGCTTCAAAGGACTATCTGGTGCCGTGGGAGCCGGTTTGGGCCAAGGACCATCTGAGCCGCAAGTCGTTTACCAACCGGGTCTATTGGGCCCAGCGCTCAGTCGCGAGTGGAACGGCGATACCTCTGTTCCTGTTTCGTCGCACAGACAATATTCTGCTGGGGGCGATCACGTTGGACAATGTTCGCCGTGGTCCGGCGCAGGCTGGCACCTTGGGCTATTGGACCGGGCAGGCCTTTGCGCGTCAGGGGTTCATGCGCGAAGCAATTGGCGCCGTTGTTCATCACGCCTTCACCCGTCTGGATTTAAGCCGGATCGAGGCCGCGTGTTTGCCTGAGAACAAGGCCTCTCGCGGTCTGCTGGAAAGCTCAGGCTTCAAATACGAAGGCGTGGCGCAGTCTTATCTGCAGATCAATGGGCGCTGGCGAACGCATGTTCTGTATGCCAGCTTAAGGTCCGATCGTCGGGGCAAGACTGAGGCAGGCTAGAGGGCTCTGCCGCCAGGCATGGCAAGCCTCCTGTCATGGAGATATCCGTGGCCAGATCAACAAGGGCATGACTTGTTGGCCCATTGCGCTACACTTGCCCTATGTGGCGGTTTGTTGCGGGACTGATGATGATTGCAGGCGGGGCTGTGGCGCAGGAGCGGCGGCCTAGTCACTGTATCGCCATCGCAGATGCGGCACCGGGGATTGAATATCTTCACAAAGCGGCGTGGCAGGATCCCGTGCCCGAGTTTTCGGTTCGTATCAGCTATGTCGCGCATGCATCGTTTCTGATCCAGACACAGGGCGGGCTGAACGCGGTGACCGATTTCACCGGTTTTATCGGCGGCGCTGCGCTAATTCCTGACGTGGTCACAATGAACCATGCGCACAGCACCCACTGGACTGCCCATCCCGATCCGGCCATCCCGTATGTCTTGCCGGGCTGGGGCGAGTTCGGCGAAGGCATCGAGCACCATCTTGATCTGGGTGAGATGCTGATTCGCAATGTGTCGACCGATATCCGTTCGGCCTATGGCGGTATTGAAGATCGCGGAAACTCGATCTTTGTGTTCGAGGTCGAAGGGTTGTGCATCGGCCATCTGGGGCATCTGCATCACATTCCGTCGGATGAACAATTCGCTGCACTGGGTCGGCTGGATGTGGTCATGGCGGCGGTGGACGGAGGCACCACGATGCCCTTGCCCGAGATGGTTCAGGTTCTGAAACGCCTCAAAAGCTCGGTCATTATCCCGATGCATTGGTTCTCGAATTTCTCGCTTGAGCGGTTTCTGGTGGATATTCGGGATGAATTCCCGGTTGAACGGGATGGGGTGTCCGAGATTGTCGTCTCGTTGCGCACGCTGCCCGATAGGCCGACGGTTGTGGTGCTGGAGCCTCAGTACCTCATAGAGCTGGAATAGGGCTTGTCGCGGCCCGTGGCCTTTGGCAGGGAAGAGCCATGAAACTGAACTCTGCAGACAGCCGCCTTGCCGAAGCAATCAGAGCCCGATTGGGTGCTGACGTTTTGCGCCCGATTGCAGATCGTTACCTTGAAGAGCCGCGTCAGCGGTTTGTCGGGCAGCCCGGTTTGCTTGCCTTGCCACGCACTGTGGAAGATGTGTCGGCTCTGGTGCAATTGGCCGCAGACGCTCGGGTGCCTGTTGTCCCTTATGGCGGCGGCACCGGTCTGGTAGGAGGGCAGGTTGTTCCGGATGGTCCCGCCCCTTTGATCGTTTCCCTGGAACGGATGACGGCGATACGCGCGACTTACCCCACCGAGAACATACTTGTGGCCGAGGCCGGTGCCATTCTGGCCGACGTCCAGACCGCCGCTGAAGATGCGGACCGTCTATTTCCCCTGTCGCTGGCTGCGCAGGGTTCTTGCCGGATTGGTGGCAATCTGGCCACCAATGCGGGTGGCGTGAATGTGCTGCGCTATGGCAATGCACGCGATCTGTGCCTGGGGCTTGAAGTGGTATTGCCCAGTGGTGAGATATGGCACGGGCTTAGCCGGTTGCGTAAGGACAACACCGGTTATGACCTGCGTAACCTGATGATCGGGTCCGAAGGGACACTTGGCATAATTACGGCGGCGGCGTTGAAGCTGTTCCCGCGACCCAGGGGCGTTGGAACCGCAATGTTTCAGGTCTCCTCACCCGAGGCTGCCATTGATCTGTTGTCAGTGGCGCGGGATCAAGTGGGGGAAGCGGTCAGTACGTTTGAGTTGATCCATGGGCAGGGACTCAAATTCCTGACCGAGGTTTTGCCCGACGTGCGGCAACCCTTTGCGGCAAAACCGGAATGGAGTGTGTTGATCGAGCTGGGCCTGTCTGTCGGCCAAGACCCTTCGGACATGCTTGAGGCGATTTATGTCGCCGCTGATGAGCGCGATCTGGTCCGCGATGCGGTCATCGCGCAGAGCGAAGCACAGCGGTCAGATCTCTGGGCCGTGCGCGAGCGCATCCCCGAGGCCAACCGGCTGATCGGGTCAGTTTCCAGCCATGATATCTCGGTCCCGATTTCCCGCATTCCAGAGTTCATTCGGCGCGGTGCGGATGTGGTGGCTGGGCAGGGGCCGTTTCGCGTGAACTGCTTTGGACATCTGGGCGACGGTAATCTGCACTATAACGTGTTTCCACCTGCCGGGCAGGATAAGGCGGAGTTTGTCGCACAGCGGGGCGCGGTCAAACGCGCGGTACATGATCTGGTTCAAGAATTTGGTGGATCGGTCAGCGCCGAACACGGTGTTGGTAGGCTCAAGACAGATGATCTGGAACGCTATGGTGATCCGGTCAAGTTGCAGGCCATGAGGGCGATTAAAACAGCGCTTGATCCTCAGGGGATTATGAACCCCGGGGCGGTTCTGGCCTAATAGACGCGCCCCGGACGTATACCGGGGCGCTGCGGTTCTTTACGACGCGGGCAGAATGACCTTGTCGATCACATGGATCACGCCGTTCTCGGCTTCGATATCGGCTTGCACAACGTTGGCATCATTCACCATGACGCCATTGTCGAGATCGATGGTGATATCTCCGCCCTGCACGGTGGCGGCGGTCATGTCATCGGACAGATCACCCGACATCACTTTGCCCGGGACAACGTGATAGGTCAGCACTGCGACCAACTGGTCCTTGTTTTCGGGCTTCAGAAGATTTTCGACCGTGCCCTCGGGCAGCGCTGCAAAAGCCTCATCCCTTGGGGCGAAAACGGTGAACGGCCCTTCGCCTTTCAGCGTTTCAACCAGTTCGGCGGCCTGAACGGCAGCGACGAGCGTTTCAAAACTGCCCGCGCCCACCGCAGTATCGACGATATCCTTGGCGTGCCCATCTGCCAAAGCAGAGGTGGTCAACAGAAAACTGGCAACTCCAGCAACAGCGAATTTGCGCAACATGACATGATTTCCCTTGTTGAGAATGCCTTAGGTGGCATCATTCGGGGTACGCAGTCAGGTCGCGACAAGATCACAGAATCCAGAGGCAACTGTTTCTTGAATGTGACCCCAATCGCGCTAAGCCTGCGGCGCACGCGATTTCCAGTCACGAGTTTGTGAAGTTTGTGGAGATCAGAGCCCTTCGAACTCGCACAGAACGTGCACGTCCATGCCCAAATCTTCCAGCGCTTTGCGACCACCCAATTCGGGCAGATCGATGATGAACGCGCATGAGATGATCTCGCCGCCCAGCCGTTCGATCAGCTTGATCCCCGCGGCGGCGGTGCCTCCGGTAGCCAGAAGATCATCAACGACCAGGATCTTCTCACCCGGCTGGATGGCGTCATCGTGAATTTCGACGATCGCCTCGCCATATTCCAGCTTGTAGTCCTGGCTGATCGTGGTGCCGGGCAGTTTGCCCTTTTTGCGGATCGGCACGAATCCAACGCTCAGCTGGTGGGCAATCGCACCGCCCAGAATAAAGCCGCGCGCCTCAAGGCCCACAACTTTGTCGATTCGCTCACCGGCGTAAGGGTGCAACATCTGGTCGATTGCCATGCGGAACCCACGCGGGTCGGCAAACAGGGTGGTGACATCGCGGAACATGATCCCTTCATGCGGGAAATCGACGATGGTCCGAATGTAATCCTTGACCGTTTTGTTTCTGGACATGGGCCACCCCTTTGGCATCAAACACGCGCGGGGTATTTCGCCCATAAGGTGCGGTCATGCAAGAGAACTCTGGCCCCTGCGGCTACTTGCTGCGGCCGCGCATGGCGTTAGGCAGGCCGTAGTAGCGATACAGCGCGTTCGGAAGCCAGGACAGGTGCGGCTTGCGCCAGTTGCGTTGATCCCGAAGAAGAATGGCTTGCGCGACATGAAGGTTCATTGCTTTAATCTCACTTTTGCTGTTATGTGCGCGATATCTACATTTTATATTCTATGTATATACAATGCATCGCGCTTAGAATCAAGGGCAGGACGGGGACTGGACGTGTGACCAAGAAAGATGGAAAGAAATCTACCAAGAAAAACAGTCAGTTGATTTTGCGTCTCGACAAGGATGAGCGCGATGCATTCGTCGAGTTGTGCAGGGATCTGGACACCTCCGCCGCCCGCGAAATTCGCCGGTTTATCCGGGGGTTCATGAAGGAAAACGCTGAAAACTGAAATCACGCCGGGCGGCGCAGAACCGCTGTGGCGATGCCCATTCCGATCAGGGTCAACCCTCCGAACCGGGTCATGGTCGTGATGACATTCGCGCGTCCGATCATCCGGCGCAGCTTGTCCGCCAGCAGCGCGTAGGCCAGCGCGTTCAACCCCGCGAGACCCACAAATGTTGCGATCAGGATCGCGAATTGCGGACCCAAAGGCTCGGCTGGACGCAAGAATTGCGGTACGAAAGCGATGAAGAAGGCAATGGATTTCGGGTTCAGCGCGGTGACTGCAGCGGCATGGCCAAAAACACTGCGGGCGGTCACGTCACGTTCGGTTTCAATTGCTTGCAGCCCGCCCGACGGTGCGCTGCGCAGGAGTTTTACACCCAGCCAGACCAGATAGGCTGCCCCAACCCATTTCAGCACGGTAAACAGTGTGGCAGAGGCCAGCACCAGCGCCCCCAGCCCCAGCAGCGACGCGGTCATCGCCACCAAATCCCCCAATGCGACCCCAGTGGCCGAGGCAACCGCCACACTGCGTCCTTTCGACAGCGCATAGCTAAGCACCAGCAACACGGTCGGGCCTGGGATCAGCAGCAGCGCAGTCGAAGCGGCCACAAAGGCCAGCCAGATTTCAATGGACATGGAGTATCCTATTAGAGTGTTTCCCACACCAAGCCTTGGCACGACGTATTGGTCAAGGCTTTGCGGGCACATTCTCGTGGTGAAACACCGGCTCCAACGGGTTGGCGTTCGGATTTGCGAAGCCGGGGTCGCCTAAATACCGAGGACATGGGGCAGGGAATTCAGGCGTGCAATGCGATCTGGGATTGCCGCAACAGGTTTAAGATTGGATGAAGCTTGGCTTATGCATCTTGAAACGCCTCCAATGTACCCCACTCTCGCAATGCGACCCAAAGGAGGGAGCCATGGTTCAAACCCAACACGCTGAGGCCGATACCGGCCGCGCCAGATCCGGTGTCGAGCGCCTCAAAAGCATCTTGGTAGGACTGCTGTTGGCCGGGGCGATCTTGTATGCGGGCGTCCTCGGATACATGTTTTTCAACCAGCAATCTCTGCTGTACAAACCCGAAGGTACGTTACCGGATCCGGCTTCGGTGGGGTTGTCGGATGTTGATGCGCTGTCGCTGACAATGGCTGATGGTACTGCCCTGACGGTCTGGGCTGCACCCGCTGCAATCCCGGATGCACCGACCGTCCTATTCTTCCACGGCCAAAGCGGCAATCTGGGGGACCGTGCTGAACGGCTGCGCGAAATCCTCAACTCGGGCTACGGGCTGCTTGCCCCCAGCTATCGCGGCTTTCCGGGCAGCGAAGGCGAGCCCTCGGAACTGGCGCTGATCTCTGATGGAGTTCAGCTCTATGACAGGCTGGCGGGTCAGGGCGAAGCTGTGGTGCTGCACGGTCAGAGCCTCGGCACCGGCATTGCTGCCGCTGTGGCAGCCGAGCGTCCCGATGCAGAACTTCTGGTGCTTGAGGCCCCGTTCACTGCAACCGTTGATGTCGCGGCGGAACGCTATCCTTTCCTGCCGGTCTCAGCCTTGATGAGGGATCAGTTCGCCACACGTGATCTTATCGAACAGATCTCGGTGCCGACGTTGATTTTTCACGGCACCGAGGATGAAACTATTCCACTGCATCACGGAAAAGCTCTGGCCGAGATGTCCGATACCGCGCAGATTTACGTGATCCCCGACGGCACCCACAACGATTTGTGGTCGCGTGGCCTATGGGACGAAGTGCAAAAGAAACTGTCGCAGTACTGAGTTTATAACACCCGCCCAGCCACAGCATCCAGCTTGGCCAACAATTCCGGATCGCGCTTTTCAGGCGCGGTCAGGATGGCATACTCCAGCGCCCGGTCGCAGCCATGCGGGCAGGGCGCACGGTCGGTCCCCAGCATAGCGGGTAGACCTTTGACCAATGCCCGGCCTTTTTCCGCATTACCGGTCAGCGTGGCGATGATGGCGGCCACGTCGACTTCACCGTGATCAGGGTGCCAGCTGTCATAGTCGGTGACCATCGCGATTGAGGCATAACAAAGCTCGGCCTCGCGGGCGAGTTTCGCTTCGGGCATGTTGGTCATGCCGATCACGTCGCACCCCCATTGCTCGCGGTATAACTTGGATTCCGCCAATGACGAGAATTGCGGTCCTTCCATCGCCAGATAGGTTCCACCTCGGTGGATGGTGATGCCAGCCGTCTTGCCAGCAGTCTCGCAAGCGTCCGACAGGCGCGGGCAGGTCGGATGCGCAACACTGACATGGGCGACGCAGCCAGTCCCGAAAAAGCTCTTTTCACGGGCAAATGTTCGATCGATGAACTGATCCACGATCACGAAATCACCCGGCGCCATATGTTCGCGGAACGACCCGCAGGCCGAGACCGAGATCACATCCGTTACGCCAAGCCGTTTCAACGCGTCGATATTGGCGCGATAGGGCACCTCGGTCGGCGAGTGCACATGTCCGCGACCGTGACGCGGCAAGAAGGCCATTTCGACCCCATCCAGCGACCCGGTCAGGATCTGATCCGACGGATCGCCCCATGGCGTTTCTACTGTGACCCACTCGGCATTCTCCAGACCATCGATGTCATAAATGCCCGATCCTCCAATGACGGCGATTTTTGTTTGGGTCACGAGCGCTCTCCGTTGAAAATTCCTGCTGTGTGAGTTCTGCGGGCCACAGCTTCATTTGACAAGTGGGTTCAACGGTTTGTGTGCGTTTGGGTCAAGCTATGCGCACGGCGCATATCAGGGTCCCGCCTGGCGCGGTATCTCAAGACCGGTTTGACCGCTAGAAGGCCCCTTTCGCGCGAACAATACCGACCAACAGGACCGATCCATGCCCCGAGCCATGCTGGCAAGCTTTGCCAATCGTATAGCCAAACCCGATTTGCGCTGGGTCCCGGATGAGGGATTGACCTTTTCCCGCCTGCGGATCGAACTGCTGTCCGGTCTCACCGTCGCCTTGGCGCTGGTCCCCGAAGCCGTAGCCTTTGCCTTTGTCGCCGGGGTGCACCCTCTGGTCGGGCTTTACGCGGCGTTTCTGGTCGGTCTGATCACTGCGTTGATCGGTGGTCGCCCCGGCATGATCTCGGGCGCGACCGGGGCGCTTGCGGTTGTCATGGTCGCACTGGTCGCACAACACGGGGTCGAATACCTGTTCGCAACGGTGGTGCTGATGGGGATTATGCAGATCATCGCAGGTGCGATGCATTGGGGCCGGTTCATCCGACTTGTGCCGCATCCGGTGATGCTGGGCTTTGTGAACGGCCTGGCGATTGTGATCTTTCTGGCGCAGCTGGGGCAATTCAAAGTGCCCGGAACCATGGAAAATACCGGCCACGGCATGGGCGGTGGCGAGTGGCTTTCGGGCGTTCAGCTCTACACAATGCTGGGTCTGGTCGCTCTGACCATGGCTGTGATCTGGATCATGCCCCGCATCACCCGCGTCATCCCAGCGCCTCTGGCCGGGATTTTTGTTGTCGCTGCTTTGGTCATTGGCATTGGGCTGGACGTCCCGCGTGTCGGTGATCTGGCTTCGATCGAAGGCGGCCTGCCCAGCTTCCATATACCTATGGTGCCGCTGAACTGGGAGACCTTTGAAATCATCCTGCCCTATGCCCTGATCCTTGCCGCAATCGGTCTGATTGAATCCCTGCTGACGCTAAACCTTGTGGGTGAGATCACCGGCAAGCGCGGTGGTGCTTCGCAGGAATGTATCGCGCAGGGCACAGCGAACGTAGTCACCGGTTTCTTTGGTGGTATGGGCGGTTGTGCGATGATCGGTCAGTCGATGATCAACGTGAAGTCAGGCGGGCGCACGCGTATCGCAGGTATCGCTGCAGCGCTATTTCTGTTGCTCTTCATCCTGGTGGGTTCGCCTCTGATCGAGCAGATTCCACTGGCCGCACTTGTCGGTGTGATGTTCATGGTGGTGATCGGAACCTTCGCCTGGAATTCGCTGAAGATCATGCGGAAGGTGCCTTTGATGGATGCGTTCGTGATCGTACTGGTGACAGTCGTCACCGTGATGGAAGACCTTGCGGTGGCTGTTGTGGTTGGTGTGATTGTCTCAGCCCTGGCTTATGCATGGAATAACGCCAAACGCATCCACGCGGTTACGCGCGACTCGGAAACGGAAGAAGGGGCGAAGGTCTATGAAATTCAGGGCCCGCTGTTCTTTGGTTCGTCCGAGGGCTTCGTGGAGCTGTTCGACGTAACAAACGACCCCGAGACCGTCATCATCGACTTTGCAGCCAGCCGTGTGGTGGACCAATCCGCGCTGCAGGCTATCGAAAACATCGCCGCCAAATACGAAGCGGCTGGCAAACGCGTCATGCTGCGGCACCTGAGCCGTGACTGTCATACACTGCTGAACAGGGCCGGCCATCTGATGGTCGACAGCGATGATGACCCGGATTACGAACTGGCTGTGGATTATTCGGTCCGCACCGGTATTCTGGGCGGGCACTGAATACGCGAAAGGGCGGCCGGATTGGCCGCCTTATATCTCAGAAGCAATGCGCTCCAACGCATCGATATTGCCTGAAAGCAAGGCATCTTCGGCCCGAGTGATTGTTTCTGCGGGCCAATCCCACCATCGCAAGTCTTGCAGCCTTTCAATCACATCGCGATCAAAACGATAGCGCCGGACTTTTGCCGGATTTCCGGTAACGACTGCATAGGGTGGAACCTGACCCCGCACGACCGAGCCTGCGCCAACAATCGCGCCATTTCCGATCTGCGCTCCGGGTAAAATCAAAGCTCCGTAACCGATCCAGACATCGTGCTCGATAACGGTATCACGTGTATCAGGCTGGTAGCCTGACATGCGATCCGGATCGAAGATTGGAAATGGAAAGCAGGTCAAGCCATCGGTCGCGTGATTTGCGGAGGCAGTGATAAACCTTACTCCATGAGCGATTTGGCAGAACTTGCCCAGCATCAGCTTTTCTTCTGAAAAGGGAAACAGATACGGTGCAAGCCGCTGCGCCCAGTCCTTCGGCGCATCGAAATCCGAAGCATAAGTGTAAGCTCCGGCCTCAAAGCGGGGATGATCGATGGCCTGAGACAGAAACACTGTTCCGTTGTGGCTAGAGCCGTCGGGCAGAACAATCGGATATCTGCGTGTAGGATCAGGCAGTGGCATTAGTCATCCGGGCGTGAAAGGCTGAACAATTCTGTCACCACAGAATAGTCCCGATAACCCAACCGCGCGAGCGGGTTGAATGAGGTCACGTCAAATTTGCCGTCACGGATGTGGTCATCGTGCAGGTGCACACCAGTGACCTCTCCGAACACCACCCGATTGGACTCACCCGGCAGAGTTACGATCTGAGTAAGTTTGCATTCCAGCGCTGCGGGCGCTCCCTCGACCCGAGAGCAATTGATGGTTTCGCATTCAACGGGTGTCAGCCCAGCATGAGTGAACTCGTCGACGTGCTTTCCCAAACCCTCTGAGCTGGCATTCATTGCGTCGCGATGCGCATGGGCCACCACGTTGACGCAGAATACCTTCGTGGCCTCGATATTGGCGATGCTGTCCTTGCCGCCATCCTGATCGTGTTTGGAGCCGGTTGAGGCGAACATCACCTGAGGCGGTGTATAAGCGACACCATTGAAGAAGGAATACGGGGCCAGGTTGTTGATCCCGTCAGCATCGCGCGTCGAAATCCAGCCGATCGGGCGTGGGGTTATGATGGCGTTGAAGGGGTTGTGCGGCAGGCCGTGGCCGTCTTCGGGGCGATAGAACATATGGACTCCAAGCGTTTGCCCAAGGCCTATCGAAGTGCTAGGGCGATTTCCAGCAAGGATAAGAGGGCGCGCGTGCAGCAATTCAAGATCAGGCCGGAAGAGCCGGAAGACTGGTGGGAGGTCGAAGCGCTCTATGACCTGTGCTTTGCTCCGGGGCGCGAGGCGTTGTCGTCTTATCGTCTGCGCGATGACGTGCCGCCTGTCGCTGGCCTGTCGCAGGTCGCGCGCGATGGGCAGGGCATTCTGGCCGGTGCAATCCGGTTCTGGCCCGTGCATGTGGGTGAACATGACGCGCTGCTGCTAGGTCCAGTGGCGGTCCACCCGACCCATCAAGGCGAAGGGTTGGGCGGATATCTGATCCATCAGGGGGTAGAGGCCGGGCGCGCCAAAGGGTGGGATCGCGTCATGCTTGTGGGCGATGCGCCCTATTATGCCCGGTTCGGGTTCACCCCGCTGACGGGTGTCGAAATGCCCCCGCCCACCAACCCTGATCGCATACTGGGTTTGGAACTGACCCCCGGAGTTTGGTCCGAAATTCAGGGGCTTGTTAGTCGCTGGACCCGTTGACCCATTGAAAACCCGCTGCAAAGTCCCGATGTTTTCAGGACAGGAGGGCACAGATGCAGGACGTGGTTCTTGTCGAAAAACTCGATCCCGAGGCCGAGCTTGATCGGCTTGCGCAGCTGTACGGTGCGGCAGGTGGCGCAGGAGTGAATCTGCTGAACAAGCTTGGTGGTTCGGCGGAATCCTTATTGGATCAGTTACCTAAGCCGGTGCGAGAAGGTCTGACCGAAGCAACCGAACAGGCGCTTTGGCTTGCCATGCATGCGGCCGAAGGCTCTCGGCGTGCCGTGCCGGACCAGAAACCATGGGTCAACACAGCCTTGACTACTGCCATGGGCGCAGCCGGAGGTCTGGGTGGAGTTTCCACAGCACTTGTCGAGCTGCCCGCGACAACCGCCATGATGCTGCGCGCGATCCAAGGCGCAGCGATGCGGGAAGGATTTGATCCGACCGCCGAGAACGTGAAATTCGACTCGATCCGAGTGTTGTCAGCCGCAGGTCCTTTGGTCGAGGATGACGGGGCTGATCTGGGCTTTTTCTCAATGCGCATGACCCTGACCGGACCGACCATGCAACGCCTCATTGCGATGGTGGCGCCGCGCCTGTCCGTAGTGCTGGGCCAGAAGCTGGCGGCGCAGTCTGTACCGTTGCTTGGGGCGCTTGCCGGGGGCGGTACAAATTTTGTCTATACCCGCTACTACCAGCAGATCGCGCATGTGCATTTTGGGCTGCGTCGATTGGCGATTGATGCCGACATACCTCATGACGAGCTGGTGCGGCGCTTGTCGGGGCGGATGGCTCTTAATAAGGGCGCTTTCCCGTAAAGCTTGGCAGACTTTGCCGGATATGTTAAATATCACTTTATAAACCGCAACATAAGCGGAGCGAGCAGTGGATATGAACCGTGTTTGACGGACGCAGTATTGATGCGATTGCCGGGCTTTCGGCGGAAAACCTCTCCCTTTCCGGGGCGCTGCCTGTTTATGCTCAATCCGCTGCGCTTTGCTATCGAACCAATGATGACCTGCCAGAGATTTTGTTGATCACAACGCGCAGGGCGCGGCGCTGGATCATCCCGAAGGGGTGGTTGATCAACGGGCTGACCCCGTCTGAAACAGCCGCCCGCGAGGCCTGGGAAGAGGCTGGTGTTTTGGGGCAGTGCGGAAGCGAAAGCCTTGGTCGGTTTGCCTATATCAAGAACCGGCCTGGCAAGCCATCGGCGCTGTGTCTAGTTGATGTGTTTCCGCTGCATGTGCAGCGATTGGAGGCGCAGTTTCCCGAAGCGGGTGAGCGCAGGCGCAAATGGGTTTCGCCCAAAAAGGCATCGTTGAAGGTGTCGTCGCCCGATCTCGCTGCGCTTTTGGGCGGATTCGGGTTGCATCGGCAATAGCGGGCCAAGATCAAGACTTGATATTGCCATGTTGGTCGGTATCTATTCGCCAACCGGACTTTGGATGTGATATGATTCAATACGCATTGAAATGCAGCAATGACCACAGCTTTGACAGTTGGTTTCAATCCGCAGCCGGCTTTGACAAACTGTCAGCGGCCGGGTTGGTAACCTGCGCGGTATGCGGCTGCGACAAGGTAGAAAAGGCGGTGATGACACCGCGTGTCCGGCCTGCGCGCAAGGCGGTGACCGAGGTTGCACCAGCGCAGCCTTCTGCGGATGAGATCAGCATGGCAACACCTTCGCCCGAGATCGCTGAGGTCCTCAGCGAACTGCGTCGAAAGGTCGAGGAAAACTCGGACTATGTGGGTAAGGATTTCGCCAAAGAAGCCCGCAAAATCCATCTGGGGGATGCGCCCGAGCGCGCGATCTATGGTGAGGCCAAGCCCGAAGAGGCGCAATCGCTGATTGAAGACGGCGTGCCGGTCGCACCGTTGCCGTTTGTTCCTAGCCGCAAGACCAACTGACCCATGCACATCGTTATTACGGGCACGAACCGAGGGATCGGGAAATCCATTGCGGATCAGTATCGTGCAGAAGGTCATGAAGTGACCGGAACTGCCCGGGACGGTAGCGCAGATATCGTGCTGGATGTCACGGACCCAGAACAGCACGCTGCAATGGCCGAGCAACTGCGAGGCCGCCAGATTGACCTGCTGATCTGCAATGCGGGCGTTTATCTGGACAAAGGACACGACATTAGTGGCTATCCCGCCGAGATGTGGGCGCAAAGCTTCGCCGCCAACGTGACAGGCGTGTTTCTTACCATCCAGTCCTTGTTGCCGAATCTGTGTACCGCGCGGGGCCGGATCGCCATCGTTTCGTCTCAGATGGCGTCACATACGCGCGCGCCGGGTGGCAGCTATATCTACCGTGCGTCAAAGGCGGCGGCGCTGAATTTGGGCCGCAACCTAGCGACTGACCTACTGGCGGATGGCATTGCGGTGGGAATCTACCATCCGGGCTGGGTGCAGACGGACATGGGCGGATCTGCAGCAGAGATCACGGTCGATCAGGCGGCAAACGGCTTGATCGAGCGATTTGCGGCTCTCTCGCTCGATACTACCGGTTGTTTTGAAACCTGGGATGGTCGGGCGCACCCTTACTGAGAGTTCAGGGCCGCCTTGGGGATTTCGTAGACTTCACCGGGATCAATGAAGATCACCATGATATCACCGCGTGTCTCATAGGTCAGTTTCGATGTCGAACTGCTGGAATCCGGCACGCCTTTGGTGAAGTAAATCCGCCGGACCTCGCCAGTGTTCAACTGAACCGCCAACGTCGCCGTTCCATCTTCGCGCTTCCGCAATTCGGCCGGACAACTGGCCAGTGTATCACCTGCCAATGCAGCGCATGGAACGGTGCCTAATGAGTTCTCGCCATCCGTTCCCGATAGGGTGGCCACTTGGGCATTTGCGGCAGTCGAAACCAGGCTTAGGGCAAGGGCAAAGCGGAACATTGAAATCCTCGTGGAATAAGACTTTGACCGAACGCTTACACCACGCACGACCAAAGTAAAGCACTGCGGTGCAGACTTTGCCCACTTGCCCTTGCGCCCCCCCTCGCATAAGAGGCACGGGATCAGAAATTCAAGGCGCGGAGACACTAGCCCCCATGCCCGTACTCGTGATGAAATTCGGCGGCACATCGGTCGCCAATCTGGACCGGATCCGCCGTGCTGCCAAACGGGTTGGTGTCGAGGTAGCCAAAGGCTATGACGTCATCGTCATCGTTTCGGCGATGTCCGGCAAGACCAACGAGCTGGTGGGCTGGGTCGATGAAATCTCTCCGCTCTATGACGCGCGCGAATATGATGCCGTTGTCTCCTCTGGTGAAAACGTTACAGCTGGCCTGATGGCGCTGACCCTGCAGGAAATGGACATCCCGGCGCGCAGCTGGCAGGGTTGGCAGGTGCCGCTGATCACCAACGGTGCCCATTCAGCGGCCCGGATCGAAGAAATCCCGCCCGAGAATATCAACCAGAAATTCGGCGAAGGGATGCGCGTTGCGGTGGTCGCGGGCTTCCAGGGCATCAGCCCCGAAGGTCGCATCACCACGCTGGGTCGGGGCGGTTCGGACACCACTGCCGTGGCTTTTGCTGCCGCTTTCGAAGCCGAGCGCTGCGACATCTATACGGATGTGGACGGTGTCTATACGACCGACCCGCGCATCTGTGAAAAGGCGCGCAAGCTGGACAAAATCTCGTTCGAGGAAATGCTCGAACTGGCCTCGCTGGGGGCCAAAGTGCTTCAAACCCGCTCGGTCGAGCTGGCGATGCGCTACAAGGTGAAACTGCGCGTTCTTTCAAGCTTTGAGGAACAATCCGACGAGGCCGGTACACTGGTCTGCGACGAGGAGGATATCATGGAATCCAATGTTGTGGCCGGTGTGGCCTATTCCCGCGACGAAGCCAAGATGACCGTCGTTTCGGTGGCGGACCGTCCCGGCATCGCCTCGATCATCTTTACCGCGCTCAGCGACGAGGGCGTGAACGTGGACATGATCGTCCAGAATATCTCGGACGAAGGGCGCACCGACATGACCTTTTCCTGTCCGACCAATCAGGTCTCCCGCGCCGAAAAGGCATTGCTGGCGATCAAGGATCAGGGTGAGCTGAACTACGCCGAACTGGTTGCGGATGAGGACGTTTGCAAGGTCTCAGTTGTCGGGATCGGCATGCGCTCGCAATCCGGTGTTGCGGCCAAGATGTTCAAGATTCTCTCGGATGAGGGGATTAACATCAAGGTCATTACAACCTCCGAGATTAAAATTTCCGTCCTGATCGACAGGAAATACATGGAACTTGCGGTTCAGGCACTGCATGATGCCTTTGAACTGGACAAGGCGGCCTGAGCTTTCAGCCAAGTGTCCTGTCTGAAACCGTAACGTGGGTGGGCCATGGCGGAAGGCACGGAAACAGAATCTCGCAAGTTGCTGGGACGGCTGCGCGAAGAAATGGCGAGCGAAGCCGCCGGTCAGGAACGTCTTGACCGGATCACGCACCTGATCGCCGACAGTACCGGTCGTGAAGTTTGCTCGATCTACCTGTTTCGGGATGAGGATACGCTTGAACTGTGCGCCACCGAAGGTCTGTCCCCAGAAGCGGTGCACAAGACGCGGATGCGTATGGGCGAAGGGCTGGTCGGTCGCGTCGCCAAATCTGGCAAGGTGGTGAATACGGCGGACGCGCCCTCGGCCAAGGGCTTTCGGTACATGCCGGAAACCGGCGAGGAACGGTATTCGTCCTTTCTTGGTGTGCCGGTACAGCGTCTGGGTCAGAAACTGGGCGTGCTGGTGGTTCAGTCCCGGGACGCGCGCGAGTTTTCAGCGGATGAAGTTTATGCGCTGGAAGTTGTCGCGATGGTTCTGGCCGAAATGGCCGAACTGGGCGCGTTCGTCGGCGAAGGCGCGGCCTTGTCACCGCTGCACCAGCAATCGGTGCAACTTACCGGTGGCCCGGCGCAGGAGGGATCTGCTGAAGGCCATGTCTGGCTGCATGAACCTCGTGTTGTTGTCACCAATCCCATTGCCGAAGACCCGCATCGTGAGCGTGAGCGGCTGACCGAGGCCGTTGAAGAGCTACGCGTCGGCGTCGACAAGATGCTTGAGATTTCTCAGGGTGGCGACAAGGAGCAGTTGCAGGTTCTGGAAGCCTACCGGATGTTCGCCAACTCCAAGGGTTGGATGCGCCGGATGGAGGAGGACATCGCTCTTGGTCTCAGCGCTGAGGCGGCGGTCGAGAAAGAACAATCTCAGGCGCGGGCCCGCATGGGGCAGGTCACCGATCCGTATTTACGTGAACGGTTGGCCGATCTGGACGACCTCAGCAATCGGTTGCTGCGAATTTTGACTGGACAGGGCAACGGCAACGGGGCTGACCTGCCGCCCGATCCGATCCTAATTGCGCGAAATATCGGCCCCGGTGATCTGCTGGAATATGGCCGTTCTCTCAAAGGGATCGTATTGGAAGAAGGCTCGGTCGGAAGCCATGCCACTATCGTGGCGCGCGCGTTGGCGATCCCACTGGTGGTGCATGTAGGCCGCATCACCACCGAAGCGCTGAATGGCGATCACATATTGGTGGATGGGGATAGCGGTGTCGTACATCTGCGCCCCGAGGACACCGTCGTTAGTGCTTTCCGTGATAAAATCGCGATGGAAGCCAAGGCGCAGGAACGCTACGCCTCGATCCGTGAAACGCCCACCGTCACGCAGGATGGTGCGCGAATCAACATGGTGATGAACGCGGGCCTGATGGCCGATTTGCCCTCGCTTAGTACCTCTGGCGCCGAAGGAGTGGGCCTGTTCCGCACCGAACTGCAGTTTCTGATCCGCAATCAGATGCCCAAGCGATCCGAGCTGGTGACGCAATACAAACGTGTCCTGGATGCTGCGGGCGAAAAGCGCGTGGTGTTCCGCACGCTCGATATCGGGTCAGATAAGGTTCTGCCTTATATGAAACATGTGGAAGAGCCGAACCCGGCGCTGGGCTGGCGGGCGATCCGGGTGGGTCTGGACAAGCGCGGCGTGATGCGGATGCAGTTGCAGGCGCTGATCCGGGCCGCCGATGGCCGCCCCCTGACGATCATGTTCCCGTTTGTCGCGCAGGCTGACGAATTCCGTGAGGCGCGCTGGGAGGTCAAGAAAACGATCGAGCGTGAACGGCGTCTGGGCCATGTTCTGCCTGAATCGCTCGAAGTGGGGGCGATGCTGGAAACGCCTTCACTTGCCTTTGCGCCGCAGAAGTTCTTTGACGAAGTCGGCTTTATCTCGATCGGTGGGAACGACCTGAAACAGTTTTTCTTCGCCGCCGACCGCGAAAATGAACTGGTTCGCCGTCGCTACGATACGCTGAATGTCAGCTTTCTGAGTTTCATTGAACGTATCGTTGAGAGATGCTCGATCTCGGACACACCGCTCAGCTTCTGTGGCGAAGATGCCGGTCGCCCGGTCGAGGCGCTGTGTCTCGCGGCCATGGGCATCCGTACCCTTTCGATGCGCCCGGCCTCAATCGGGCCAGTCAAAAGCCTGTTGTTGCGGTCGAACCTTCAGGATGTGCGTAAAATTATCGCCGATGCCCGCCATCGTGGGGAACAATCCGTGCGTCCGGCGGTGATGGACTGGCTGCGGACGCAGTCCTGACTGATCTTCCGCGATGCCAGCTGCAAATCCGCGCTTGATTTTTGCGCTCAGGTTTTCTATTCAGCCGGTGAATGTTAGCGATAACATAGCTAATGACGCACATGCGTTTTAATCCCGGGCTGAAACCTCGCTTATGCTGGCGGGGAATTCGAAAGGAGCCTTGCAATGGTCTCACGCGTAATTCCGGTAGATCCGTTCGACCTTGTGTTGTTCGGCGCGACGGGCGATTTGGCGCAGCGTAAAATCCTGCCGGGCCTCTATCATCGCTTCGAAGTCGGCCAGATGCCTGAGAATGCGCGCATCATTGGAACCGCCCGATCCGACATGGACAGCGACGGGTTCCGTGAACAGCTGCGTGCGTCGATGCAAGAGTTTGCGCCGGGTTTCAATAAGGATACGCTTGATCGCTTTCTGTCCCGCGTCGAGTATGTTCCGGTAGATGCGCTTGGCGATGCGGGTTGGTCTGACCTAGCGAAAACGCTGCGACCGGATGTGGTACGCGCCTTCTATCTGTCAGTAGGCCCAAGCCTTTTCTCGGGCATCGCCCAACGTCTGAACGAGCATGGCCTGTCCACACCTGACAGTCGTATCGTGGTCGAGAAACCCTTTGGTCACGATCTGGCATCAGCCAAAGCGTTGAACGAAGGGCTACGGGCCTGTTTTGAAGAACATCAGATTTACCGGATCGATCATTATCTGGGCAAGGAAACCGTGCAGAACCTGATGGCGCTGCGCTTTGCCAATTCGCTTTTCGAACCGCTCTGGAACGCCACTCATGTTGATAACGTCCAGATCACCGTGGCCGAAACCGTGGGCGTCGAAGGGCGCGGTGCTTATTATGATCAGTCCGGCGCGATGCGGGACATGATCCAGAACCATCTGGTTCAATTGCTGTGCCTGACGGCGATGGAACCGCCTTCGAAATTCTCACCCAACGCGGTGCGCGATGAGAAAGTCAAAGTGATCGAAGCGCTGGAGCCGGTGGAACCCAAGGATATCGCTCGTGGTCAGTACCGCACCGAAAAAGGGGGCGATGGCTATCTGGATCACGTCGGCAACCCCGCCAGCCGTACCGAAAGCTTCATTGCGCTGAAGGCGCATATCGGCAACTGGCGCTGGGCCGGTGTCCCGTTTTATCTGCGGACCGGCAAGCGCCTGCGCGCACGTGAATCCGAGATTGCAGTGTTCTTTCGCGATCCGCCGCATACGATTTTTCCGAATGTCGGACCATTGCATGGCAACGTGCTGGTGATCCGCCTGCAACCGGACGAAGGCATCACGCTCCGCACCACCATCAAGGAACCGGGGCAGGGCGGGTTCCGCCTGTCCGACGTTGCACTCGATATGAGTTTCGCTGATGCGCTGGGCGACGACGGCCAATCCCCGGATGCCTATGAACGCCTGATCATGGATGTCATCCGCGGCGACCAGACTTTGTTCATGCGAGGCGATGAGGCCGAGGCCGCATGGGCCTGGGTCGATCCCATCATTCACGGCTGGGAAGAGCGTGGCGATAAGCCCGCGAAATACGATCAGGGCAGTTCGGGGCCTGAAGAAGCATTGATGCTGATGCATCGCGATGGGCGCCGCTGGCGTCAGATCGGAGGGTAATCATGGTCAACACAGTTATATCCGACGTCACCAAACGCATCATCGACCGCAGCGCCGATCTGCGTGGCCCGCATCTTGAACGAATGGAGCAGGCCAAATCCAAAGGCCCTGCGCGTGCGCACCTGTCCTGCAGCGGGCAGGCCCACGCCTATGCCGGGGCGGGCGAAGATCAGGACTCCATGGCCACCGGCACGGCTGGCAATCTGGGGATCGTCACCGCCTATAACGATATGCTCTCGGCCCATCAGCCTTTCGAACGCTACCCGGCCCTGATCCGCGATGCGATCCGCGCAGCAGGCGGCACAGCGCAGGTTGCAGGCGGCGTGCCAGCCATGTGCGACGGCGTCACTCAAGGCGAGGCGGGGATGGAACTCTCACTGTTCTCGCGCGATGTGATCGCGCTGGCGACCGGAGTGGCGCTAAGCCACAACACTTATGACGCCGCCGTTTTCCTGGGCGTCTGTGACAAGATCGTGCCCGGCCTGATCATCGGCGCGCAAGCCTTTGGGCATCTTCCTGCCGTCTTCCTGCCTGCAGGTCCGATGACGAGTGGCCTGCCGAATGACGAAAAGGCCAAGGTCCGCCAGAAATTCGCCGCCGGAGAGGTGGGCCGCGAAGAGCTGATGAAGGCCGAAATGGCCGCATATCACGGCCCCGGCACCTGCACCTTTTATGGCACCGCCAACACCAATCAGATGCTGATGGAGTTCATGGGCTTGCACCTGCCGGGCTCCAGCTTCGTCAATCCCAACACGCCCCTGCGCGATGCGCTGACCGAAGAAGGTGCGCGCCGCGCCCTTTCCCTTAGTGCACTAGGCAATCACTACACACCGGTCTGCCAGATCCTTGATGAGCGCGCTTTCGTCAATGGCATCGTCGGCCTGATGGCCACCGGCGGTTCCACCAACCTACTGATCCACCTGATCGCCATGGCGCGTGCCGGTGGTATCGTGCTGGACTGGGAGGATTTTTCCGACATCTCCGCTGTCGTGCCTTTGGTCGCGCGCGTCTATCCCAACGGTCTGGCAGACGTGAACCACTTCCACGCTGCGGGTGGCCTGGGCTTTGCCATCGGCACGCTGCTGGAAGATGGCTTGCTGCACCCCGATACGCTCACTGTCGCGGGGCAGGGCCTGCACAACTACACCAAAGAACCCAAGCTGAAAGACGGCGAGTTGGTCTGGGAAGAGGGCGCGGGCCACAGTCTGAACGAAAAGATCGTTCGCCCGGCCAAAGACCCGTTCCAACCCACGGGCGGGCTCTCTCGCTTGACGGGCAATCTGGGCACAGGGGTCATGAAGGTGTCGGCTGTAGCACCTGAACACCAAGTGGTCGAAGCGCCCGTGCGTGTATTCCACGACCAGAACGCCGTTAAAGCCGCTTTCAAAGCCGGAGAATTCACCGATGACGTCATCGTTGTTGTTCGCTTCCAAGGGCCAAAAGCCAATGGAATGCCTGAACTTCATTCGCTGACGCCGATCCTGTCGATCCTGCAGGGCAGGGGGCAGAAGGTGGCTCTGGTCACCGATGGCCGTATGTCGGGCGCATCCGGCAAAGTGCCCGCCGCCATCCATGTCTGCCCCGAGGCGCTGGATGGTGGACCGATCGCCTATCTGCAAGACGGTGACCTGTTGCGCGTTGATGCGGTCAAGGGCGAGTTGGAAATCCTGACCCCCGGTGTTCTCGACCGCAATCCGGCCACCGCCGACCTTACGGCAAACCAACACGGTGTTGGCCGTGACCTCTTCGGCGCCTTCCGTCAGAATGTCGGCTCAGCCGACACCGGCGCCAGCATTTTCGGAGTGTAACCCAATGTCCAAAACCCAACGCACCCGCGAGATCTGCGCGCTGGCCCCGATTGTTCCAGTCCTGGTCGTCGACGACGCGGCCCATGCGCGCCCGTTGGCCGAAGCTTTGGTCGCCGGTGGCCTCCCGGCGCTTGAAGTCACCTTGCGCACTCCCGCCGCGCTCGACGCGATCCGCGCCATGGCCAACGTCCCCGGCGGTGTTGTCGGGGCGGGTACACTGGTCACGCCCGAAGATGTCCGCGCTGCCAAAGAGGCTGGCGCTCAGTTCGGCGTCTCGCCCGGTGCGACCGATGCCCTGATCGCCGCCTGCGAAGCCGAAGGTCTGCCCCTTCTCCCCGGTGCGGCTACTGCAAGCGAAGCCATGGCTCTGCTGGAAAAGGGCTATGACATGCTGAAATTCTTCCCCGCCGAGGCCTCAGGAGGGGCTCCCGCCCTAAAAGCCATCGGCGCACCGCTACCGCAGATCACCTTCTGCCCAACTGGTGGCGTATCGCCGTCAAATGCCCTCGATTACCTGTCACTGTCGAATGTTGTCTGCGCCGGCGGCAGCTGGGTCGCGCCCAAGCAGATGGTTCAAAACGGTGATTGGTCCGGGATCGAAACACTTGCCCGCGAGGCCGCCAGTCTGCTGGATTGACGCCGCAGGGCAAGACGCTAGGGTAGGCCTCAATTCAAACAGGTTGCCCTCATGACAAACCAAACCTCCCTCGCGCATGGGCGCGAGTATCTGGCCATCCCCGGCCCTTCGGTCATGCCCGATACGGTGCTGCAGGCGATGCACCGTCCGTCGCCCAATATCTATGACGGCGAATTGATCGAGATGATGCCCGCGCTCACCCGAGACTTGAAACGCGTTGCTGGAACCCAGCACAACGTCGCCATCTATATCGCCAATGGTCACGGTACATGGGAGGCTGCGCTTTCCAACGTCATTGCACCCGGTGAAACCGTGCTTGCCCCGGCCTCTGGCCGATTCACCCACGGTTGGGCCGAGATGGCCGAAGGAATCGGCGCTAAGGTTGACCTGATCGATTTCGGAATGTCCTCGCCCTGGGATCTTGACCGCATCGCCGAGGCCCTGCGTAACGATACAAGCCACAAGATCAAAGCGGTCCTTGCAGTCCACGTCGATACGTCCACATCGATCCGCAACGATATCACGGCCTTGCGAGCGTTGCTCGACGACATTGACCACCCAGCCTTGCTGATGGCTGACTGCATCGCGTCGATGGGCTGCGACCGGTTCGAGATGGATGCCTGGGGTGTCGACGTCACTGTCACGGCTTGCCAAAAGGGGCTTATGACCCCGGCGGGCACCGGCTTTGTCTTCTTCAACGAAAAGGCGCAAGCCAAGCGCGCCACAATGCCCCGCGTCTCGCATTATTGGGACTGGCAACCACGCGCCAATCCAGATCTGTTCTATCAGTATTTCAACGGCACCGCGCCAACCCACCACCTGTATGGCCTGCGCGCCGCGCTCGACCTGATCCATGGCGAAGGGATCGAACAGGTCTGGGCCCGCCACGAACACCTGGCAACGGCCATCTGGGCCGCCTGTGAAATCTGGGCGCAAGGTGGCGCGCTGCATTTCAACGTCGCCGACCCGGCCCATCGCAGCCACGCGGTCACTGCCCTCCGCCTGACCGAGGGGCGCGGCACGCCGCTGCGCAGCTATACCGAAACCCAACTGGGTCTGACGCTGGGCATCGGTCTGGGAATGGAGGATTGGGATGGCTGCTTCCGCCTTGGCCACATGGGGCACGTAAACGCTCAAATGGTCATGGCCATGCTGGGTGGCGTCGAAACCGCTATGGCTGCGCTCGATATCCCCCGTGGTCAGGGTGCGCTCGAAGCCGCCGCCGCGACGCTGGCCGGATAAGCCCGATCCGCCTCTTCATCTGGCCTAAAATACCTTCGGGGAAATCGCACTTGGGCGCGATAGGGGGCAGACAGCCCCCTTTACGAGGCTCGGGCTTTTGCTAAGGCCGTGGGCAGAGCAGCTTCAAACGCCGCCATTTCCGCCTCACCTCCGCAGCTGACCCGAATGCACCGGTTCTGGGGCGCGGCAAATGGCATCCGCACGAACACGCCTTGTTCAACGAGCGTGTCCAACACGGCCTTGGCAAACACCCCATCGCGCCCACAATCAATCGCCACAAAGTTTGTCGCAGACGGCAAAGGCACCAGACCATTCGACCGTGAAATCTCTTCGATGCGGTTCCGGGACCCGGCAATCCTTTGCTGCACATGCGTCAGCCAATCTTCATCTTTTAGCGCGGCCAATGCCCCTGCCTGCGCGGCTCGGTTCATGCCGAAATGGTTGCGCACTTTGTTGAAGCTCGCAATCAACTCGGGCGAGCCGATAGCGTAGCCTACCCGCGCCCCGGCAAGGCCATAAACCTTGGAAAACGTTCGCATCCGGATCACACGCGAATCATCAGCAGCGACAGGTGCAGCGGTCCCTTCGGGCGCGCATTCGACATATGCCTCGTCAAGAACCACCAAACAGCCCTCTGGCAAAGCCTCCAGAGCGGACACGATATCCTCACCTGAATGCCATGTTCCCATCGGGTTGTCCGGGTTGGCCAGATAGACCAACTTGGCGTCTACCTCCGCCGCTTTAGCGAACAGCGCCGTCGGGTCCTCGTGATCGTCGTGGTAAGGGACCTTGTGCAATACCCCACCAAACCCGGCCACGTGGTAATTGAAAGTCGGATAAGCTCCATCCGAAGTCACAACTGCATCGCCGTGACCAACCAGCAGGCGCACCAGATAGCCCAGCAACCCGTCAATGCCTTCGCCAACCACGATATTTTCAGGCGCAACCCCATGATGTACCGCCAGCGCATGGCGTAGTTCGTAATTCTCGGGATCGCCATACATCCATATCTCGCCTGCGGCCCGTTGCATTGCATCGATGGCGCGCGGGGACGGGCCAAACACGCTTTCATTCGCACCGATCCGGGCCACGAAGGGCGCGCCACGTTGGCGCTCCTGCGTTTCGGGGCCGACAAAAGGCACGGTCGCGGGCAGTGTGAGGGCAAGCGGGGTATAGCGAGGACCAGTCATGGCCGCAGATAAGCGCAACCGATCAGGCGGGGCAAGCCTTGCCAGAAGTTCAACGGAGGCTTCGGATGCTCGGTTTGCCCTGACGTCGCTGTGGCGCTGCTGGCGTCTTGCTGGCATGTTTATACAGCAAATCACGCCCCGGAGGTCCCATGTCCCGCGTATCCGTCGAATACAAAGACCACATCGCCCATGTCACGCTGACTCGCGGCGACAAGATGAACGCGCTGGACGATGCGATGATCAAGGCGATCCTTTCGGCAGGCCAAGAAGTCGCCGCAGCCGATATCCGCGCCGTGGTGCTATCGGGAGAGGGCAAGAGCTTTTGCGCAGGGCTCGATATGGCCAGCTTTGCCAGCATGGCACACACAGACCCAAGCGAATGGCTGATGACCCGCAGCCACGAAGATGCCAACGAAATGCAGGAACTTGCCTTGATCTGGCGGCGCGTCCCGGTGCCGGTGATCTGCGCTATTCAAGGCGTCGCCTATGGCGGTGGGCTACAGATCGCGCTGGGTGCCGACATCCGCATCGCGCATCCCGAAGCCAAGCTGGCAGTGATGGAGATGAAATGGGGCATTATCCCCGACATGGGCGGCATGGTTCTGCTGCCAGAGCTCGTGCGCTCGGACGTGCTGCGCCTGCTGACCTATACCGCCCGCCCTATCGGTGCGCCACAGGCGGCAGATTGGGGGCTTGTTACCAAACTGTCGGATGATCCCCTGACCGAAGCGCTGGCGCTGGCCGAGGACATCGCGGGTAAAAGCCCGTCCGCCATCCGCGCCGCCAAACGGTTGATTGATGTGGCCGAAACCCGTGACCGTGCTGATGTGCTGTTGGCCGAATCTACCGAACAGATCGACCTGATCGGTAAGTCGGATCAAATGGAAGTTGTCATGGCACAGATGCAGGGTCGAAAGCCCGAGTTCAAATGATCACCGCATGAATGCGCGCCGTGCATCGCGGGCCATGTTGTATCGCATCTCAAGATCAGCAATCTTTGCCATTGCGGCCCTGCGGTCCTGATTGTCAGTCAGCGCTGCAAACTCCTTGCGGGCGGCGTCGAGCTGTTTCTTGATGTCGAACTCCTCGGGCAGAACTCCGGCCTGCGCCATGATCCGATGACCCGCAGCAATGGCGGGATCGCCTTGTGCCTCGCCCGAGCGGTCGGGTAACGGGGCACCTTCGCCTTCAAGACCCTGCAGTTGGCCCTCGGCTTGCGCCTTTATGATCTGGCGTTCAATCAGTTTTCCAAGCGATCCGAACATGCGCTTATTTTACCGCCTGAAGGGTTCTGATGAAAGGGCTCAGCGCACTCGGTTTGTTGCCAGATATGCGATACCCCCAGCCAACAGCCCCCAGACTGCCGCGCCCAACCCAAAAACCGTTATGCCAGAGGCTGTGATGGCCAGTGTCAAAATAGCCGCTTCGCGCTCGACAGCGACGTCCAGCGCGGCATGCATGGCATTGGCCAGGACCCCGATCAGGGCCACACCTGCCAGAGTGCCCATAAGCAGCGGGTCGGCATGGGCGGCAAAACTGGTGATCGCCACGGCAAAGATACCGAAGAGGCAGTAGAACACGCCACCCATGATTGCCGACCAATAACGCTGCGCCGGTTCGGGGTGGCTTTCCTCGTTGGAACACATCGCTGCGGTGATTGCGGCCAGGCAGGTTGCGGGCGCCCCGAAAGGGGCCGAAAGCATGCTTGCGCCACCGACGGATGAAAACAACCGGCCGGGAACAGGATCAAAGCCAAAGCTGCGCATCACCGCGACGCCGGGGATATTCTGTGTCGCCATCGTGACGATAAACAGCGGTACGCCGATCCCGATGGCCGACGCGACCGAGAATGATGGCATGGTCCAGATCGGAGCCGCGATCAAACGATCCGGCATCAATTGGGCATCTCCTGCGTTCAGCGACACAATGATAGCCGCCGCGACCACAGCTGCCGGAACCGCGATCAACCGATTGAAACGGCCCGCGACAAACCACGTCAGGATCACCGGCAACGCCTGCCATGGAATCTCGACCGCCGCCTGGAAGGGCACAAGGCATAGTGGCAAGAGCACGCCTGCCAGCATTGCTTGCGCCAGTGTTGTGGGAATTGCTGCTGCCAATCGTCCCAGCGGCTTCCACAGCCCTGCCAGAACCGTTAATGCTCCGGCGCACAGGAACGCACCAATCGCGCCTGAAAATCCCTCGACCGGGGTGGCCGAGACGGCTAACAGAGCGGCCCCCGGGGTCGACCACGCAACGCTGATCGGCATTTTGTACCGCAGGCTGAGGACGATGGCTGCAAGCCCCATGGCAATCGCCGCACTCATCAGACCCGAGGCGGCTTCCTGCGATGAAGCTCCCATCGCGCCCAACCCTTGCAGTACGATGGGAAACGAGCTGAAGAACCCGACAATGGCCACAACCAACCCGGTTGAGACGGTCTGCATCGGAGGGAAAGATCGCATCGTCAGTGCCTCGCCAGGTTGTGTCGTCGAAGTGCTAACAAGCGGGGCGTGGCGTGAACAAGGGGAAAGCTCTGAGGGTAAAGAAAAACCTCACCGCCGGTTGGGTGGTGAGGTTCGATTTCAATATATCAGCAGCAGGAAAAAGATCAGGCGATTTCAGCCAAACGGGCGAGAGCTTCGTTTAGCTTGGCTTCTTCTTCTTCGCGGGCGGCAAGGTTAGCTTTGGCTTCCGCAACAACCTCTTCCGGGGCCGATGCCACGAATTTCGGGTTGTTCAGGCGCCCGCGCAGACCGCCGAGTTCCTTGGCCAACTTGCCTTTGGCTTTTTCCAGCCGTTCCTTTTCCGCACCAATGTCGATGATGTCCGCCAGTGGCAGGCCAAAGGAGGCACCGGGGGCGGCAATCGAGATCGTGCCCTTGGGCAGTTCAACCGCCTTGGTCAGGCTGTCGATCCGCGCCAGACGTTTGATCAGCGCTTCGTTGCGGTCCCATGCCGCTTGGCCGTGCGCGTCAATCTCAGTCACCAGCATCGGCACGTAGAGGCCAGCAGGAACTCGCATCTGCGCGCGGGCCGAGCGGGTGTTTTCGATCACCGAGATCACCCAGTTCATTTCTCGATCCGCATCCGCGTCGATCAGGTCGGCAGCCGCATAGGTCGGCCAATCTGCGTGTACAACCATTTTGGCACGCTTACCGGTCAGGCCCCACAGCTCTTCGGTGATGAAAGGCATGATCGGGTGCAGCAGAACCATGCACTGATCCAGAACCCAGCGCATGGTGGCGCGGGTCTCGGCCTGTGCCTCGGTGTCGTCGCCTTGCAGCAAGGGTTTAGAGAGTTCCACGTACCAGTCGCAGACCTTGCCCCAGACAAAGGCGTAGAGCCCGTTGGCCGCGTCGTTGAAACGATAGCTTTCCAGCGCCGCGTCGACCTCTTCCCGCACACAGGCGGTTTCACCGATGATCCAGCGGTTCACGGCGGCTTTGGGTTTCAGGTCAGCCACGTCCAGTTGCGGGACAGCGTCGGTGAAGACCTCATTCATCTCGGCAAAGCGGACGGCGTTCCACAGTTTGGTGCCGAAGTTACGGTAACCTGTGATGCGCTCGCGCGACAGTTTCAGTACCCCGCCAATAGCCGCCATCGAGGCATTGGTAAAGCGCAGCGCGTCAGCACCGAATTCGTCCACGATCTCCAGCGGATCGATCACGTTGCCGGTGGTTTTGGACATCTTCTTGCCCTTCTCGTCGCGGACGAGCTGGTGCAGATAGACGGTGTGGAACGGGATCTCGTTCACTACGGCCAGTTGCATCATCATCATCCGCGCGACCCAGAAGAACAGGATGTCAAAGCCGGTGATCAACACATCGGTTGGGAAATAGCGCTCTAACTCTTCGGTCTTTTCGGGCCAGCCCAGCGTGCCGATAGGCCAGAGGCCGGAAGAGAACCATGTGTCGAGCACGTCGGGGTCGCGCCAGACCGGGTAGACCAGCTTGGTCGGGTCTTGTTCGACTGCGTATAGGGCAAGGCTTTCGGCGAACTGATGGATCGCTTCCTGCTTATCGGCAACTTCGATGACCGTCGCGTGGCTCAGCGGGCTGGGTATATTGGCATTGTCGTCGAGGAATTTCTCTGTAACGGCCTCAAGGCTTGCCGCGCATTCCATGACATTGCCACGATGCAGCATGCCACCTTCGTTCAGCAAACGACCCAATTCGACCAAATCAAGGTCGCCGTCGTTTTCGTCGTCCTTGAAATTCTCAGCCGAGAGATCGAGGCCATACCAAACAGGTATCTGATGCCCCCACCACAGCTGGCGCGAGATGCACCACGGCTCGATGTTTTCCAGCCAATGGTAATAGGTCTTCTCGCCCGACTCGGGGATGATCTTGACCGTGCCGTCCTTGACCGCGTCCAGCGCAGGGCCGACGACCTTGGCGGCGTCGACGAACCATTGGTCGGTGAACATCGGCTCGATGACGACTTTCGAGCGGTCGCCGAAGGGCTGCATGATCGGTTTGCTTTCGACCAGCGGCACCAGCTTGTCCGCGCCTTCGTGTTCCGGCGTTAAAGCGGTCGAACCCAGACGTGGATCATCGGCGCGAGTCATGACAGCCAGACCGTCTGCAGTGATCTCCTCAACCACCTTCGCACGTGCCTCGAACCGGTCGAGGCCGCGCAGATGATCAGGGATCAGGTTGATCGCGTCGATCTCGTTCTCGGTGAACTCACGCCCGCGCGCGTATTCCTGCGCCTTGTCCGCCTCTTCGGCATAAGGCGCACCATCGGCGCGCATTGCGCCTTTGGTGTCCATCAGGCGATACATTGGAATGCCGCCGCGCTTGGCGACCATATTGTCGTTGAAGTCATGTGCACCGGTGATTTTCACCGCGCCCGAGCCGAAATCTGGATCAGGGTAATCATCGGTGATGATCGGGATCTGACGGCGATGCTCTTTCGGGCCTACCGGGATTTCGCAAAGTTTTCCGACGATGGGCGCATAGCGCTCATCGGATGGGTGAACCGCAACTGCGCCGTCGCCGAGCATGGTTTCGGGGCGGGTCGTGGCGATCGAGATATAGTCGCGCTCTTCCTCCAGCACGATATTCCCGTCCTCATCTTTCTCGACGTAGGTATAGGTCTCACCGCCCGCCAGCGGATACTTGAAGTGCCACATATGGCCCGCAACTTCGATATTCTCGACCTCAAGGTCCGAAATCGCGGTCTCGAAATGCGGGTCCCAGTTGACCAACCGCTTGCCGCGATAGATCAGACCCTTTTCGTACATGTCGACAAAGACCTTGATCACCGCGTCGTGAAAATTCGCAGAATTTTCGTGCCCGGTGCGCGGGTCACGCGGCGCACCCGCCATGGTGAAGGCGTTGCGCGACCAATCGCAGGACGAGCCCAGGCGCTTGAGCTGCTCGATGATCGTGCCGCCGTATTCTCCCTTCCATTCCCAGACCTTGTCCAGAAACGCCTCACGTCCCAGCTCACGACGTCCCGGCTGCTGGGTGTTGGCCAACATCTTTTCCACCTGCATCTGCGTGGCGATACCAGCGTGGTCCTGACCGGGCTGCCATAGCGTGTCGAACCCGCGCATCCGGTGCCAGCGGGTCAGAATATCCTGCAGTGTGTTGTTGAACGCGTGGCCCACATGCAGCGCACCCGTCACGTTCGGTGGCGGGATCATGATGGTAAAACTCTCGTCGCGCGATTTGTTCGCGCCTGCCTTGAAGGCTCCGGCCGCTTCCCAGGCCTGATAGATGCGGGCCTCGGCCTCGGCCGCGTTGAATGTCTTTTCCATCGCCATGGGATGCGTCCTGCGTCAACAATATCGGGTCAGCGCCTGCAATAGCGAATGGACGCAGGAAGGGGAAGGCCCTGCGCGGCGGTCCTGCAATGATCAGCCGGGATTTGATGGGGCGGGCGCATAAAGATCCAGCTTTTCGCTGGCCCCTTGCCCCATCGCCTTGGCCTGATCGCTGCGGATGCGCGCGTGCAGGTCCAGCGCCTCAGGAGCAAACAGCTCGGTCGGCTCAGGGATATGGATGAAATTCCCCACCCGGTCCTCGCCCCGCGCCAGAATGGCATAGTCGCGATCCGCCACTTTTTGCTGCGCATTGGGGTTGAGATAACGGATAGCCAGGCCAATTCGACGATCATCAGATACGTTCGGCCCTGACCCATGAATGGTCAGCCCATGGTGCAGCGACATCTGGCCGGGCTGCAACTCGATATGGGTTTTGTCTTCCTCCGCGACATCGACTGCCACCTCTTGCCCACGCGACAGCAGGTTGTTGTCGGAGAACGTATCATTATGCGGCAGGATCGGGTTCTTGTGGCTGGCCTTCACGAAATCCATGCAGCCACTCTCAACCGTCGCAGGGGATAGGGCGATCCAGGCGGTCAACTGGTCCGAGGTTTCACCCATACCCCAATATGTCAGGTCCTGATGCATGCCCACCACTTGCGTCGTGCGCGGTTCCTTGATGAACAGCTCAGCCGACCACAACAGCAGGTCTGGGCCCAAAACACCTTCGACAACGTCCAAAACGCGCGGGTCCAACGCGATGCGAGTGGCAAATGGCATCACCACATGCGCGTTGATGCGTTTGTACATGTTCAGGGGTAGCGGCAGGTCAGCCTCGCGCCAGCTGGCCTCGACATCTTCCAACTCGGCACGGTACCCGGCGGCTTCTGCGGCAGAGAACACGGGGATCGGAAATATAAACCCATCATCCCAATAGGCCTCGGCACTTTGGCTGTCCAATCGGCCATTCGTCAGCTTGATTTCTTTGGGCATGGAAACCTCCACTCGACTGAATTTAGGTTCAGCCTAGGCGCGGCCCAGATCGGCGCGCAACGCTGTTTCCAGACATGAATGTCGCTTTCAGACCGTGCGGGGTTAATTTTCTCAGCCACTGGACAAGGTCCTGCTTCACGCTAGGGTCGCGCATTCAGGCAGCCAGAGGATCATCCCATGGAAAAATTCGGCAAAAGCCAGCCCATCAAACGGACCGAGGACCAGCGGTTTCTGACCGGGCAGGGGCAATACATGGACGATTCTGTGCCCGAGAATGCGCTGTTCGCAGCATTCTTTCGCAGCCCGGTGGCGCATGCCACGATCACGTCGCTGGACCTTGAAGATGCACGTACAGCGGATGGGGTGCGCTTGGTCATGACGCTGGAAGATCTGACTGCTGCCGGGATCGATACGGTGATGAACGCGACTACAGTCGCCAACCGCGACGGCAGTCAAGGCGCTGCGTCCGAGCGGAACATGCTGGCCAAGGACCGCGTGCGTTTCGCCGGAGAACCCGTTGCGGTCGTCATTGCCGACTCGTTGTTACAGGCCCGCGATGCAGCCGAATTGATCTGGATGGAAACCGAGGACCTGCCGGTCAAGATGGATGTCGCTGCGGGTGGGGAACCTTTGCATCCACAAGCCCCCGACAACCGCGCCTTTGACTGGGGCTTGGGTGATGAGAAGGCGACCAATGCCGCCTTTCAGGCAGCGGCGCGCACCGTCGCGCTGAACGTGCATGACAACCGGGTCATCGTGAGCTCGATCGAACCGCGTGGCTGTCAGGCCGATTGGTCGGATGGCCGTATGCATTTCTCATATGGCGGGCAGGGTGTCTGGGGGATGAAAGCGCAACTGGCACAAAAGCTGAAACTGGACCCCGAGGCGATCCGCGTCACTACGCCAGATGTCGGCGGCGGATTTGGTATGAAGGCGATGCCTTATCCCGAATATTTCACCGTTGCTGTTGCTGCCATGAAACTGGGCCAGCCGGTGCACTGGATGTCGGACCGGTCCGAAGCGATGTTGTCCGATCACCACGGCCGCGACCTGACCTCACTGGCGGAGCTCGCCTTTGATGCCGATCACAAGATCACTGCTTACCGGGTCCACAGCAAGATCAACCTTGGCGCTTATAACAGCCATTTCGCGCAGGCGATCCAGACCAGCCTGTTCAGTAAGGTTTTGATGGGTGTCTACGATGTTCAGACCACCTACTTGCGGGTCGAAGGATTCTTCACCAACACCACGCAGGTCGACGCCTATCGCGGTGCCGGGCGACCCGAGGCGATCTATGTGCTGGAACGCGTCATGGACCGTGCTGCGCGTGAGTTGGGGATTGATCCGTGGGAGTTGCGGCGCAAGAATTTCATCCGACCCGAAGCCTTCCCCTATAAGACCGCAACCGGCGAAACCTATGATGTGGGTGAGTTCAACATGGTCCTCAGCCGCGCCGCCGAACAGACTACGGGCTTTGAGGCCCGCAAAGCGGCGGATGCGGAAAACGGCCTGATCCGGGGGCAGGGGCTTTGTTACTATATCGAAAGTATTTTGGGAGACCCTTCCGAAGGCGCGAAGATCGAGTTTTGCGAGGACGGAACGGTGAACCTCTATGTCGGCACTCAGTCCAATGGGCAAGGGCACGAGACCGTCTATGCCCAGTTCCTATCGGACCAGACAGGGATTCCTTCGCACCTGATCAATGTTGTGCAAGGCGACACGGACAGGCTGGCGCAGGGCGGCGGGACTGGCGGATCACGCTCGGTCACGACCCAAAGCAACGCGACACTGGTCACAGTTGATACGATGATCGCCGCATTCACGCCCTATCTTGCGGATAAGATGGGGGTCGAGGAATGCGATGTGACCTTCGACCATGAAACCTTCCGCGCGCCGGGGTCCAACCTGACCCCCACGCTGACCGAGGCGGCCGAGATGGCGCGCGCAGACGGGCGCACCGATCTGTTGCAGCACGAAGCCCGCGCCACGCTAGATGCACGCAGCTATCCCAATGGTGCACATGTTGCCGAAGTCGTTATCGATTCTTTCACTGGTGAAACATGGGTCGACCGCTACACGGTGGTGGATGATTTCGGCAATCTTATCAACCCGATGCTGGCCGAGGGGCAGGTACATGGCGGCGTGGTTCAGGGTATCGGCCAAGCACTGACAGAGCATGTTGTTCATGATGCCGAGGGGCAACTGCTCACGGCTTCGTTCATGGACTACGCCTTGCCCCGCGCTGCTGAGATACCCATGATAGAGTTTACCTCGGCGCCGGTTCCGTCAACCGCCAACCCGATGGGGATGAAAGGCTGTGGCGAGGCAGGCACCGTGGGCGCACTGGCCGCAGTGGCGAACGCGGTACACGATGCGCTCTGGGATCACGGGGTGCGGCAGGCGGATATGCCTTTCACACCTCACAAAGTTTGGGAATTGTTGACGCATGGTTCTGTCGCGGCTGAGTAGAAAGGTACTGGGATGGCTCGGACGGCCTCTGCGGTCCGAGCACTCGGCCGAAACGCGCCACCGCGAACCTGTCAGCCATGTCATCATTCTTGACGGCACCATGTCGACGCTGGAAGCAGGGCGGGAAACCCACGCGGGCCAGACCCTGCGCCTGTGCTGCGAGATGGGCAGCCAGGTTTCGGTTTTCTACGAATCCGGCGTGCAGTGGGAAAGCTGGAAGTCGACTATGGACGTGATGATGGGGCGGGGTATCAACCGTCAGATTCGTCGGGCCTATGGTTATTTGGCTTCGCGTTACAAACCCGGTGATAAGATCTTTTTCATCGGCTATTCACGCGGCGCATACGGGGTCCGCAGCCTTGCGGGCGTGATCGATGCTATCGGGTTGCTCAAGGCCGAACACGCCACTGTCCGCAATATCAAACAGGCCTATCGACACTATGAATGTAACGCCAATGGCGAAGCGGCGGCGGTCTTTCGTCGGGAGTTCTGTCACGAGGATGTCGCCATCGAGATGGTCGGCGTCTGGGACACGGTCAAGGCGCTGGGCCTGCGCCTGCCGCTGCTGTGGCGCTGGGCCGAGGAACGCCATGCCTTCCACAACCACCAGCTTGGCCCTGCCACCCGCCACGGCTATCACGCCATGGCGCTGGACGAGACCCGCGAAGTGTTCGAGCCGGTGCTGTGGAAATGCACGCCTGACTTCAAAGGCCATATCGAGCAGGTTTGGTTCCGCGGCACCCACGGCGATGTTGGCGGCCAGCTGAACGGGTTCGAAGAGGCCCGCCCCCTCAGCAACATCTCCCTGATCTGGATGCTGGACAAGGCCGAGCTGCACGGCCTGCCCCTGCCCGAAGGTTGGCGCGACCGTTTCCCTACCGATCCGCATGCGCAATCCGTGGGCACCTGGCGTGGCTGGGGTAAGATTTTCCTGCTGCGCAAGCATCGCAAAGTAGGGCGTGACCGGTCAGAGAAACTGCATGTCTCGGTTTCGCCCGAGGAACTACCCCGATGGGTGCCGATGCCAAATCTGCCTTCGCATCCGGCGCAGTAACAGAAGCAACAGCTTGCCTTCCTATGAAAGTTGTATCAACAGCAGCCACAGCATTTCTGTCCCGTCAGTGCCGGGTGGACGTCTTAGCATCATCGAAAGACATGTGATTTATGCCGGATCCATACTTTTCTGAGCTCAAATACTTAGGTGGCCCGACCTTGGATTTTATTGAGGTCGCGGTTGACGCTGGTACGGATGTCTCGGGGTTGGTCGTGACGATCTATTTGAGCAATGGCTCGATCCGAACCACCAATACTCTGGCCGGTATCACGCCGACAACGGTTGCCGGTCGCGATATCTATGTCATCGACACGACAAGTTCCGGGACATTTAACGGATTGGGTAAAACCAATGGTATCTCGCTTTCCGAAGGGACAACGGTTTATCAGTTCAATTCTTTCAGCGATCCTCCAAGTCCCGGCCCGATCACTGCGAACACTGGCCCGGCCAATGGTATGCAATCCACAGTCATCGGGCAGGCCGGCGCTGGCGATTCCCTGATTTCGACCGACAATGGCGGCACATATACAGTCAATACCGATCCCACCCCGGGCAGCATCCCCTGTCTGACTGCGGGCACACTCGTATCCACTGATTTGGGTCCGGTGCCGGTAGAAGATCTGAAGCCTGGCCAGTTGCTTTTGCTGGCGCGGGGTGGCAACCAGCCTTTGCTGCAGATCTTGCGCCGTTCACTCACTGCGCGCGAGTTGCGCCGCAATCCGAAACTCTATCCAGTGCGAATTTGCGCGGGCGCACTTGGACAAGGCCTGCCCCGACGTGATCTGCTTGTCTCGCGTCAGCATCGCATGCTGGTGTCCTCGGCGATTGTGAAACGCATGTTCGGTCGTTCTGAGGTTCTGGTCGCCGCGATAAGGCTGACCGATCTGCCGGGGATTTATGTCGATGAAACCGTAGACAGCGTCACGTATTTCCATCTGGTCCTGGCGACGCACGAAGTGATTATCGCCGAGGGTGCCCCGACCGAGAGCTTGCTGATGGGACAGGAAGCGTTGAATTCACTCCCTCCTGCAATGGTCGAGGAACTTACTGTATTGTTTTCGGGCATTTCGACCGGGAGCCTATCGGATACCAGTTATCTGGTGCCGGACAACGCGCGTCAGAAACAGCTGGTGTCGCGCCACGCTCAACACGCCCGATCATTGCTATCCGACTATACGGAAAGCACCCGTTCCGCAGACTAATGTCGATCGGGCGCCGGCCAATCAAGGCCAACGCCCGCTGTCATGTCTAAGAATTACCGCCGACGATCTCTGCGCGAACTCATCGGCTGGAACGCCACGCCCACATGCGCTTCGCAATAGGGTTTGCCTGCCTCGACGGGCAGGCCGCAGAACCAGAAATCCTCGGTCGCGGGGTCGCCGACAGGCCATTTGCAGGTCTTTTCGGTCAGCTCCATCAAAGACAGCTTCTTGGCCTTCTTTTCAATCTCGTTGACCTTGGCCAAAGCCTCGGGGCTGATCTCATTGGCCGACGGTTGCGGAGGCAGCGGCTGGCCGGCGGGTATGATCTGGCGACGGGCCGGGGTGACCGGTTTGGCCTCGGGGGCTGGCACCGGACGGGCCGGTTCAGTCTTGGGTGTCGGTTTCGGTTTGGCCTCGGCCTTGGGCGCGGGGGCCGGTTTTTCCTTGGGCTCGGCCTTTGCCGGGCTTGCACCGGTGGCGCGATTCGACAGACCCAGACGGTGCACCTTGCCGATCACCGCATTGCGGGTCACGCCGCCCAGTTCCTTGGCGATCTGGCTGGCCGACTGGCCCTCGCCCCACATCTTTTTCAGCAGCTCTACACGCTCGTCAGTCCAGGACATCATTTGCCTTTCAAAAGCGGAAAGCGGCCCCGGATTCGGGCCGCCTTGGGAAATCATCTCAGCGCCCTATTCTAAACACTGCGGCCCGAGTTACAAGCGGTCTTCGAATCAGGTATGGGGCAGAGCATGCATAATCTCATGGATCACGACGCACGCCGCTTTGGCGCGGTGAATTGGATGGGCCTCTATACACTGGCGCAGCGCGAAACCCTGCGCTTTCTGGCCGTGTGGACGCAGACCCTGCTGGCACCGCTGGTGACGGCAGGCCTGTTCCTGCTGATCTTCAACATTGCCATTGGTCCCAGCCGACCGGATGTGATGGGGGTGCCGTTTCTGACCTTTCTGGCACCGGGCATCATGATGATGACCGTGATTCAGAACGCCTTTGCCAATACATCGTCATCGATGGTGATCGCCAAGGTTCAGGGCAATATCGTCGATACGCTGATGCCGCCGCTATCGCCGCTGGAAATCCTGTTGGGTTATCTGGCCGGAGGCATCGCCCGCGGAATCCTGATCGCCCTTGTTGTCGCAATCGCTCTGGCGTTGGTTCTGGGCATCGTGCCGCAGAACCCGCTGATCGCACTGATATTCGTAGTTTTAGGTGGCGCGTTCATGGGCGCGCTTGGGCTTTTTGCCGGGATTTTTGCCAACAAGTTCGACCAGATGGCGGCGATCACCAACTTCATCGTCACGCCTTTGGCTTTCTTGTCCGGCACGTTCTATTCTGTGCAGGCGCTGCCGCCAGTTCTCAATCGGCTTAGCCATGCGAACCCGGTCTTCTATCTGATTGACGGGTTGCGCTATGGGATGATCGGCGTGTCCGACAGCTCTCCTTGGTTGGGCATGGCGATCTGCGCCGGCGCGACGTTGTTGGTTGGAGGATTGACCTGGCAGATGTTGCGCACCGGCTACCGGCTCAAGGCCTGACGGTGTATCGCCTCGCGCCAGACCAGAATCAGACCTCCGGTCAGGATGATGGCCGAGCCGATCAGGCTGATCCCATCCGGTATCACCTTGAATACCGCGAAATCGTAGACGGCAGCGAAGATCAGGGTGGCGTAGCTGATCGGTGCCACAAAAGAGGCATCCGCCCGCGCCATTCCGTTGACGAAACAAGCCTGCGCACAGGCCATTAGCACACCAATCGAGGCCAGCGCCGCCCATTGCTGAGGCGTCGGCATCTGGAAAACGAAACTTACCGCGACTGTCGCAATGGTCAGACCCATCGCATTGTTGATCAGCAGAATCTGGATTGGTATTTCTCGGCCCGAGAGCTTTTTGATAAAGATCAGTTCCATCCCAATTATCACTGCTGCGGTCAGGGCCAGTAATGCAGCGGGTTGAAAGCTAGCGGGCGTCGGACGCAACAGAACCAAAGCACCGATCAAGGCCACGATGGCGGCCAACCAGCGCCACGGGCCGACACCTTCTTTCAGCAGCGGGATCGCCAACATCATGGCAAAGACCGGGTTCAGGAACGAGATAGCCGTCGCATCCGCAATCGGTATGAAAGCAACGGATGCAAACATCAGCGTGATCCCCAGCCAGCCGAAGCTTGTCCGTCCTAAATGCAGACCCCAATGCGGGCGGCTCAGGCGGGGGCGCATGATGCCGACGGCTGTCACGATTACCAGAAAGGCAAACAGAAACCGTCCATGGCTGATCTGCATCGGATGCAGGGCAGGGCCAAGCACATCCGTCCCCAGTGCTTTCGCCAGCAATGTGGTCCCTGCGAGAAGGGCGCTGGCCGCAAGGATCAGCAGGGCCGCAAGGGCAGGATTCTGACGTATCGGTGTCATGGTTCAGCCGTGCGCCAGCGTCGGGTAAATGACAAGCGGTAAATCCCGGTCTCAGAATGATTTTTGCCCCGATCGCAAAAACGGGGTTTTCAGACCCGGTGCGCCCCGCTATATGGCTTCACATGATCAATACCGCACATATCCTGCGCCTCCGACGCCGACGCCTGACCGCATAATCGGCCCGTTTGATCCATTTGCGCTGTCCAAATCCGCGCAAACCCCACCAAATCAGTTGACGACCATGGCCCCAGTGTATCACTCACAGGGCTCAAGCTATTCGAAAAGGATGATCCGATGATCCCGTCCGTTCTGCCGACCTATAACCGCGCGCCCCTGACATTCGTGAAGGGCGAAGGCGCCTGGCTGACCGAGGCGGATGGCCGACGTTTTCTGGATCTGGGCGCGGGCATAGCGGTAAACGCGCTGGGTCATGCGCATCCGGCGCTGGTGGCGGCCCTGACAGAACAGGCGCATGCGCTGTGGCATGTTTCAAACCTCTATAACATCCCGCAACAGCAGGCACTGGCGGACAAGCTGGTGGAACACACCTTTGCCGATACGGTGTTCTTCACCAATTCGGGCACCGAATCCTGCGAATTGGCCGTCAAAATGGCCCGCAAGTATTTCTATGACAAAGGTCAGCCCGAGAAGGTCGAGATCATCACTTTCGACGGCTCATTCCATGGCCGGTCATCGGCGGGTATCGCCGCCGCCGGGTCAGAGAAAATGACCAAAGGTTTCGGCCCGCTGCTGCCAGGCTTTGTCCATCTGACATTCGGAGACCTCGACGGTGTCACCAACGCCATCACCGACAACACGGCGGCCATCCTGATCGAACCGGTTCAGGGCGAAGGCGGCATCCGCCCCGTTCCGGATGCAGAGCTGAAAGCCCTGCGCCAGATTTGCGATGATAACGGCCTTTTGCTGATCCTCGATGAGGTCCAATGCGGCGTGGGGCGGACCGGCAAACTCTTTGCCCATGAATGGGCCGGCATCACGCCGGATATCATGATGGTCGCCAAAGGCATCGGCGGCGGTTTTCCTCTGGGTGCGGTTCTGGCCACCGAAGAGGCCGCCAGCGGCATGACGGCAGGCACCCACGGCTCGACCTATGGCGGCAACCCCTTGGGCTGTGCCGTTGGCTGCGCGGTGATTGATCAGGTCGCTACTCCGGCCTTCCTCGAAGGTGTGAATCGCAAGGCAGGCCTGCTGCGTCAGAAGCTCGAAGGCCTGATCGCGGACCACCCCGAAGTATTCGAGGAGGTGCGCGGCTCAGGCCTGATGCTAGGCCTGAAATGCAAGCCCGCCAATATCGACGTGGTCAACGCTGGCTATGACAACGAGGTCATAACGGTTCCCGCCGCAGATAACGTGATCCGCCTGCTGCCGCCGCTGACCCTCACCGAGGATGACATCGCACAAGCCCTGATCCGCCTCGAGAAAACTGCGGCACAAGTCGAAAACGCAATGGCTTCGGCCTGAACTCGCCTGATTAAAAAGTGAATTAAAATGAACCACTTCCTTGATATCCACAAAACTGACGCAGGTGATCTGCGGAACATGATCGATCAGGCCAGCGCGATGAAACAGGCGCGCCTTGGGCGTCCCAAAGCAGCCCCGGACGACGAACAGCCTCTGGCAGGCCGCATGGTTGCGCTGATCTTTGAAAAGCCGTCAACACGGACCCGCGTGTCCTTCGATGTCGGTGTGCGCCAAATGGGCGGGCAGACCATGGTGCTGTCCGGCAAGGACATGCAGCTGGGCCATGGTGAAACCATCGCCGACACCGCCCGCGTCCTGTCGCGCTATGTCGACATGATCATGATCCGAACCTTTGATGAAACCATCCTGACCGAGATGTCCGAATACTCGGACGTTCCCGTCATCAATGGTCTGACCGATCGTACACATCCCTGCCAAATCATGGCCGATGTGCTGACCTATGAAGAGCATCGCGGTCCCATCGCAGGAAAAAAGGTCGTCTGGACCGGCGACGGCAACAATGTCTGCGCTTCATTTCTGCATGCCGCCGGTCAATTCGGTTTCGACCTGACATTCACCGGCCCGGCGCAGCTGGACCCAGAAGAAGAATTCATGGGGCTTGCGCGCCAGAAGGGCTCGAAAATCGTGATCGAACGGGACCCGCACAAAGCTGTTGAGGGTGCCGACCTTGTAGTCGCCGACACCTGGGTCTCAATGCACGATTCCCAATCCGCGAAGGAGCGCCGCCACAACATGCTGCGCCCCTATCAGGTCAACGCCGAGCTGATGTCGCATGCCAAGCCAGACGCGTTGTTCATGCACTGCCTGCCTGCGCACCGCGAAGAAGAGGCCACATCCGAGGTCATGGACGGCCCGAACTCGGTGATCTTTGACGAGGCCGAAAACCGCCTGCATGCGCAAAAAGCCGTGATGCGCTGGTGTCTGGGCGTCTGAGGCCGACAGCAATCTGGGAGAGCCATAGATGGCTCTCTTAAATCTCGGAGCAACCAATGCCACACATCACTCTGGAATTCTCTGCCGGGCTCGAAAAAACTCATGATTTTCAAGCCATCTGTGAGCAGCTCTATTCCGAGCTTGCCGCGCATGAAGAATTCGATGCCCCAACACTCAAAATCCGTGCCACCTCGTTTCCGTATTTCCGCATCGGGACCGAACCGCAGACCTTCATTCATGCCACGCTCTTGTTGCTGCAAGGCCGAGATGAGGCAACGCGCGCCGAGTTGAACGCGATCATTCTGAATGTTCTGGCTGCGTCTGCGCCCACGGTCGGCAGTATCACCGTGCGGGATGTTGAAATAGATCGCGCGACCTATGCCAAACGCCTGTCAGCCTGACGCGGCCCCGGTATGCGTATGGGATGACTAAACGCGTCGGGTCACATCCCAGACCCGTAGTCTGGCGAGCGTAGCGACGCACGCCAGAACTACCAGCACACACAATGCGATCTTGGTCATGATCTCCATTGTGCCCTCAATCAGCAGGGCGTGTACGACACTGCCCAGAATGGTTACCAGCGCCAGTCCTGTGTGCCCCAGACGCCAGAGCCGAAATCGCAGGTTCAGGCGTAGCCGCAAAACACCCATTGTTGCTGCAGCAAAACCCGTCCACATCGCGATCACACCCCAGACGGAAAAGGGTGTGGCTGATACGAATAGAAGCGCGTCCACGGCATCCGGCGGGCTCGTGATCCACAAACCGCCCACATGGATTACGATCGCTGCGACAAGGGCCAGACCGCACCGCCTGTGCCATAAGCGGCTGCGCACAGGTGAAAGCCCAGGCAACCAGCGTCCGGCCAGCAAGGGTTGCATCAGCAGAAGGCACATCCCGACGATGCCCGCAAACCCGGCTAGGATGTAGATCGGCTCGCGCCACGCCAGATAAGGGCTGAATGCTGCCGCGATAACCGGCACCAGAAGGGCGACAATCAACGCTGCCCAGATCAGTATGCGCCTCAACACGTATCAGGCAGGCTGCAAGACGAAATGCGCGGCAAGCGTTTTATCCTTCGCGCTCGACATCACCGGGCGTAGGAAAACCGTTTCGAATTCGCCGCTGTCATAGGCGAGATGCCCATGCGGTTGGCCAAAGGCGGGTACGATTTGTGGCATCTCAAGCCGAAATTCACCGTTCGCATCCGTCAGCGTCGCCCCATGGCTGCGCTGGTCGCGCTCGTGCCCCTCGGTCGTATGCGCCCAGATCTGGATACGCTGGCCGGGCAAGGGGGCTCCGTCGCCTGCGCGGCGCACGGTGCCGGTCATCCAGAAACCTCCGCCGCCGATGCGCTGCACAATAGGGGCGCCGGGGCGATAGTTGTTCGATCCGCCCCGCATGGACGGGGTCGGTGCAACGCCCTGCGCCCGCGAGGGCGTGGTCAGCCCGGCCGTGCCTAGCGCTGCAAAACAGCCCGCCGTAACCAACGCGCTGCGGCGGGTAAGAAGAACGTGCGACATCGAGAGGGCTCCTTTCGATAACGGGCATGTTGTCTGGCCTGATACTCAATCTAGCACGTTTGTTGCGAAAGCCGAGTTAAGCTGGTCTGAAGATCGGGTCATTTCATCACCGTCACGTGAGCGTTGCCGCCGTTTCCGCCCATCGTGCACTGTATATGTGCACTCATGCGCTATGCCAGATAATAAATCATACTATATTCCACATTATCAAACATATTGAAGCCCAAGCCAGATCCTGACCTAAGGGAGAGCGAGAATGAGCTGGAATCCGACCCATACCCCCGACTGCCGGTCCGAGAACCCGGCGCTAGACAGCCTGATCATCCCCCGTGCCCGTGATCTGGGCGGGTTCGAGGTGCGCCGCGCGCTACCCTCGGTCAAACGGCAACTGGTCGGCCCTTTCATCTTCTTCGACCAAATGGGTCCGGCCGAATTCATCACCGAAGGCGGTATTGATGTTCGGCCGCATCCCCATATCGGACTGGGTACCGTGACCTATTTATATCAGGGCGAGTTTGAACACCGCGACAGTCTCGGCACGCATCAGATGATCTATCCCGGCGAGGTCAACTGGATGGTCGCTGGGCGTGGTGTGACCCATTCCGAACGTACCAGTGACCAAACACGCGGCAAGAAACACAGCCTGTTTGGCATCCAGACTTGGATCGCCCTGCCCGAAACTCACGAAGATATGGCCCCCGATTTCGAACACCACAAACAGGGCGCGTTGCCTCATATTCAGGATGCAGGCGTCAGCGCCCGCCTGATCCTTGGTTCCGCCTATGGCGAAACCAGCCCGGTCACCATGCTGTCCGAGACCTTTTATCTCGACGTCCAGCTCGAACCGGGTGCCTCCTTCCCACTGCCCGACAATCACGAGGATCGCGGTGTCTATGTCACCACAGGCTCGGTCGAGATCGCAGGCGACAGCTTCGAGGCGGGTCGCATGATGGTCTTCCGCCCCGGCGATCACCTGTCCGTGAAGGCCGGACCACTGGGTGCGCGGCTGTTGCTGCTGGGCGGCGCGACCTTGAACGAAGATCGCTACATCTGGTGGAACTTCGTCTCCTCTTCGAAGGAGAAAATCGAAACCGCCACACGCGAATGGAAAACTGCCGACTGGGCGAACGGCGCCTTCCACCTGCCGCCCGGTGATGATCAGGAGTTCATTCCGATCTCAGAAGACCTCGAACGCACCCGACCCAGACGCGCCCGCGTCTGACCTCACGTCACGCTGGCTCCGTTGAACGATCCCGGCGATCCTTGGAGGCACAGCGGAGGTAAGCCATGAATATCGTCATCGCCGGTGCAGGCAGCATTGGCTGCTTTTGCGGCGCATTGCTGGCCGCAGCGGGACACAGCGTGACGCTGCTGGGCCGCGCGCGGGTGCTGGACGCCATCCGGGGACAGGGGCTGACGGTGACAGATTTCTCGAACCTGCATCGGCACGTCGCCGCCGCACAACTCCTGCTCAGCGAAGACCCTGCCTGTCTTGGGGATGCCGAGTTAGTCATCGTCACGGTAAAAACCGGCGCGACCGCCGAGATGGCCACGCTGATCGCCGCATACGCCACGGAAACGGCCCCGGTTCTGTCTTGGCAGAATGGGCTCGAGAACGCCCGCACCCTGCGCACCGCTCTTCCCGGACGCGACGTTCGGGCTGGAATGGTGCCCTTCAACGTGGTGCCGACGGGCCCGGCAACCTATCACCGCGCCACATCGGGCGAGATCGTCATCGAGCGTGGCTCCCGGTCTCTGGCTGAACGCCTAAGCGCCCCAGATCTACCCGTCAGCGAAAGCGATCAGATCGAGGCAGTGCAATGGGGTAAGCTGGTGATCAACCTCAACAATGCATTGAACGCATTGTCCGGCCTGACCTTGCAAAACCAACTGCTCGACCGAAACTGGCGTCGCCTGATGGCTGATCAGATGGCCGAGGCGCAGCGTGTTTTGAAAGTCGCCGAGATCGAGGCCACCTCCACAACGCCACTACCCGCATGGATGACACCGCACATTCTACGTCTGCCAACGCCAATTTTTACACGAATTGCGGCAAAAATGCTGACCATCGACCCAAATGCGCGCACCTCGATGGCTTATGATCTGACGGCGGGTCGCCCGACCGAAATCGACAGTCTACAGGGCGAAATCATCAAACTCGGCCAACAGTACGCGATCCCAACCCCGATCAATAGCCGAGTCTCTCAACTCATCCACCAATCACCGGACACGCCGCTCACAGTCGACCAGATCATAACCTGATCCGTCTCTTCATCTGGCCTAAAATACCTCGGAGCGCGAGGCAGAGCCTCGCAAATTCCGATCAAGCGAACGCAGTCAAAACCCAGAAAATTAGCGCCGACATCACTGCCGCTGCAGGCACCGTGATCACCCAGGCCGCTACGATGGTCATGAAATGCGACCGCCGCACCAGCTTGCGCCGCCGCCGTTCCTCGCGCGCCAGTCGCAGCTCTGCAGGCCGCTGGCGGTTCGAGTATTTCCACCGCCGTTCTGCATGCCACTCCCGATAGAAGCCAACACCAAAGACGGCCCCAACCGCGATATGAGTCGAACTGACCGGCAGACCCAGCCAACTGGCGACGATGACCGTGATCGCCGCCGATAGCGCGACACAGAACGCCCGCATCGGGTTCAGCTTGGTGATCTGGCTGCCGACCATACGGATCAGCTTGGGACCGAACAGGAATAGGCCGAACGAGATGCCAAACGCGCCGATCACCATGACCCATGTCGGGATCGATACTTTCGTGGCAAAATCTCCGAACTCGGCCGCATGCACGATTGCCGCCAATGGACCCACCGCATTGGCCACATCATTGGCCCCATGCGCAAAGCTCAGAAATGTGGCCGAAATCACCAGAGGCAGACCAAACAATGTCTTCAACGACCGGGTCCGGTTCTCCAACCCTTCAGACTTGCGCTTGACCCACGGTACCGTCGCAGCCCAGACCAGGCCGCCAAAGGTCAGACCGATCAAAAGGGCAAATTGAAGATCAATTTTGACGATCCGCTTCAGGCCTTTGACCGACAAGTAGGTGGCAAACGCCCCTGCCATCACGGCAACCAGAATGGGCACCCAGCGCCGCGCTGCCGCGATCTTGTCGTCCTGATACTGGATCTTGTGTTTGATCAATGCCAGAAAGGCGGCTGCAATCATCCCGCCCAAAACGGGTGAGATCACCCAACTGGCGGCAATCGCGCTCATCGTGCCCCAGCTCACCGCACTTAGGCCCGCGGCAGCGATGCCCGCGCCCATCACGCCGCCGACAACCGAATGCGTGGTCGAAACCGGTGCTCCGACCCAGGTGGCCAGATTGACCCACAGCGCAGACGAGATCAGCGCCGCCATCATCGCCCAGATGAACACATTGCTGTTCTGCACAGACATCGGATCGATGATGCCCTTTGAGATGGTCGAAACCACATCGCCCCCGGCCAGCAACGCGCCCGCGCTTTCCGCGAGGGCGGCGATCAGGATCGCACCGCCCATCGTAAGCGCGTTGGCCCCCACGGCCGGGCCCATATTGTTGGCCACGTCGTTGGCGCCGATATTGATCGCCATATAGGCCCCGAACGCCGCCGCCGCGACCACGATCAACCCGCCATCGGCCCGCCCAAACAAAAGCGCTGCTGCCAAGCCTGCCAGCGCAATAAAGACCAGTGCAATTCCAGGCGCCAACAGAGGGCGTGCGACTTGGGCATTGGCGTGCTCAACACGCGAGATGCGCTTAAGGTCACGGTCCAGCGCGTGCCAACGGGCTTTGGTGGGGTGGTCTGACATCGGTTCACAACGGCTGTTTTGATTGATGCCCGCCGCTAAACGGTTCCGATGGACGCGGCAACCTTTGTCATGAGTTTTTTACAGAATTGTTACAATTGCAGTAGCAAGTCGCGCAATTCCGGCTCTTGCACGCGTCCGGCGGCCACCTTCGGGGACACCCAGCAGCGTTTGCGTTGATCGGCCTCGGGGTATTCATCCGCCAGATCGGTGACTTCAATCCGATAGACGCTGGTGATTACCGGCTGCGCCGTGCCGTCATTCAATCTTTTGTCGTAGGAGTAATGACCAACCGGATCTTTCTGCACTTCGGTTGCGCGCACCCCGGCCTCTTCCCAGGCCTCCCGCAGCGCGGTTTCCGGCCCGTTGAGCCCATCAATGGGCCAGCCTTTGGGGATAATCCAGCGTCCGGTGCCCCGGCTGGTGATCAACAGAACGTCGCTTTCTGGGCCTGCCTTGCGGGTACACAAAGCAGCAACCTGCACCTGGCTAGGGCGCTGGATCAGCGGTCGCGCGACCTCTTCCCAGATGTTGCGTATCCATTTCGTCATGTCAGGCCTGCTCGGGCGTATTCTTTTTGTAATTCGAAGAAGTTACATAATCATGTATCGCTGAGTTAACAATACCACCCCCGGATAGCCGCGAAATATGGCCTGATTTCTTCGTATTTCGTGTATTTTTGCAGCGATTTTGGCGCTTTGCGCCGTTTCTGCCAACGAAGTTTGCCCGCCCGACGGATCAATTCATCCTTTGCGCCGCTTCGCGCGCAGCGTCGGATCCGCCTGAGTTGGGTCTTCGGGCCAGGGGTGTTTCGGGTACTGCGCCCGCATGTCCTTACGCACATCCGCATAAGACCCGGCCCAGAATCCGGGCAGATCCCGGGTGATCTGGATCGGTCGCTGGGCAGGTGACAGCAGAGTGATCTTCAAAGGCTCGCCCCCAACCACCGGATGTTGCGTCACGCCGAACACTTCTTGCAGCCGGACCGAGATTTCGGGCACCGCACCGCCGTAGTCAATCGGCAGCTTGCGGCCCAACGGAGTCACAAACGAGCCCGGCGCCCGCCGATCCAGTTCCTGCATCTGGTCCCAGTCCAGCCGGGCGCGCAGGGCGGGCAGCAGGTCGAACCGCTTCCAGTCGTCGGCGTTGCGCACGCCCGAGAGCATCGGCAGCAACCAGTCTTCCAGCGTCTCCATTAGCCCTGTTTCCGAGAAATCCGGCAGGTCAGCGCCTTCCGCGCGGATCAACTCGACCCGAGCGGCCAATCTCGCCGAGGCCCCGTTCAGCCGCACGCCCAGATCGCGCACCCCGTCCAACATCGCGCGCGCCACTGCATCCTCGGTGACATCTTTCCAGATGCGGTCGTCCAGCGTGATCGCCCCGAACCGCTCTTGCCTGCGCGCCACGACGCGGCGTTCGCGTTTCGACCAGTCGCAGCTGTCGACCCATGCGATCTGATCGCCGAATAGATCGCGGATTTCCCCCTCGGAAATCTGAGCTGCCATGCGCACGCGCGCCTCACGCGGGTTCCCATCCGTATCCGTCACCACGAGATATGGCGCACCTGCCAGCGTATCACCAGCTTCCAGCACGACGCCTTTGCCACCCGACAGGACATATCGCGGGACATCTCCCTTGCGCCGCTGGCCGATGCGATCGGGATAGGCCAGCGCCGCCATCGTCGCCGGGCCCAGACCGCCCGCACCCCTGGCCTGCGCGCGCAGCCGCTTTGCTTCACCCTTGATCCGATCCAACGCGCCCATGTTGACCTGCCAGACCCGATTGCGCTGAAACGCGCGCATGTCCCTCAACGCCTCAAGCCGCAAAAACAGATCGACCGGAGCGCCCCGCAGCGGATCACGTTCCGCCATTAGCGCCGCCAGGGCCGCGGCCTCAGGTCCCGCGCGCAGCAGCATATGCCCCAGCCGAGGATGCAAAGGCAGCGCCGCAAGCGCGCGACCATGTTCGGTGATCCGGCCTTTGCCATCCAGGGCACCCAGCATCGCCAGCAACGCGCGCGCCTCGGCCAGCGTACCTTCGGGCGGCGCGGTCAGAAACGCAAGATCACCCGGTTCTGCGCCCCAGAGCGACAATTCTAACGCCAGCCCGGTCAGATCGGCAGCCTCGATTTCGGCAGGCGGGTAGGCGACCAGTGCACCTTCTTCGCCCTTGGACCACAACCGATAGCAGACACCTTCGGCCACACGCCCCGCACGGCCTGCGCGCTGCGTCGCTTCGGCCCGCGTCACCCGCTCGGTCACCAGCCGCGACATGCCTGATCCGGGATCGAACCGCGCCCGCCGGGCTTGCCCCATATCGACCACCACGCGGATATCGGGAATAGTCAGCGAGGTTTCGGCAATCGACGTCGCCAGAACCACCTTGCGACCTTGCTTAACCGGCGCAATCGCCGCGCGCTGGGCGGCAAAGGGCAGTGCTCCGAACAAAGGCCACACTGAACAGGTGTCGGGTAGACGGCTGGCCAAAGCCGCCTCGGCCCGCCGAATTTCACCTTCACCGGGCAGGAACACCAGCATGCCCCCTTTGGTTTCCCGTTCGGCTCGCACCACCAGATCGATCAGCGCGTCCAGTCGCCGCGCCTGCGGCCCCAAAGGCCGGTCCAACCAGCGGGTCTCGACCGGATAGCTGCGCCCTTGGGAAGTTACCAGAGGCGCGTTCATCAGTTGGCCCACCGGTTCAGCATCCAGCGTCGCGGACATCGCCAGCAAGATCAGGTCATCGCGCAACGCTCCAGTCACCTCAAGGCACAGTGCAAGCCCAAGATCGGCGTTCAGGGACCGTTCGTGGAATTCATCGAATATCACAGCACCGACGCCGGGCAGGTCAGGTTCGGATTGCAGCATCCGTGTCAGGATACCTTCGGTCACAACCTCGATGCGCGTCGCCTTTGAAACTTTCACGTCTCCACGGACACGATAGCCCACGGTCTGGCCCACGGGTTCACCCAGCGTCTCGGCCATGCGTTCGGCGGCGGCGCGGGCGGCCAGCCGCCGGGGTTCCAGCATGACGATCCGGCCCTCGCACAGACCAGCCTGCAGCATCTCAAGCGGCACGCGGGTTGTCTTGCCCGCACCCGGCGGCGCCTGCAGCACCGCGCGCCCATGCGTTCGCAAGGCGTTCAGAAGATCGGGAATGGCGTCATCAATGGGCAACCGGGTCATATCGCCTTATCGCCAAAGCCTCGGCCAAGGTCCAGCGTCGCCAAACTCGGCTCCGGTTGGGGCTGGACAAACCGGGTCATCCCCCCTCATCTAGGGCAAATTCCAGCCGGGGACTTACCGATGAACATTGCCGAGCTTGGCGACAGGATCTTGAACGGAGAGCGCAGGGCATTGGCCCGTGCGATCACACTGGTCGAAAGCGGGCGTGAAGATCATCGAGCGCAGGCAACCGCGCTGCTGGATCAATTGAGCGGCGCCGGACGCCAGGCGTTGCGGATCGGGTTGTCGGGCACGCCGGGTGTGGGCAAATCGACCTTTATCGAAAGCTTCGGCATGATGCTGACGGGGCTGGGGCTGCGCGTTGCGGTTCTGGCGGTCGACCCCAGTTCGGCCCGCTCGGGCGGTTCGATCCTGGGCGACAAAACCCGAATGGAGCGGCTGAGCCGCGAGAAAAACGCCTTTATCCGTCCATCCCCCAGTCAAAGCCATCTCGGCGGCGTGGCGCGCCGCACGCGTGAAGCGATTGCGCTTTGTGAGGCGGCGGGTTTTGACGTGGTGCTGATTGAAACCGTCGGCGTTGGCCAATCCGAAACCGTGGTGGCCGAGATGTCTGACCTGTTCCTGCTGCTGCTGGCCCCGGCAGGCGGGGATGAGTTGCAGGGCGTCAAGCGCGGCATCATGGAGATGGCCGACATGATCCTGATCAACAAGGCCGATGGTGACCTGAAAGCGACTGCCACCCGCACCTGCGCCGATTACGCGGGCGCGCTGCGTCTGCTGCGCAAACGCCCGCAGGACCCCGAAGGGTTTCCCAAAGCCATGACCGTTTCAGCGGTTGAAGAGCATGGGCTGGAACAGGCCTGGGACGAAATGCAGGCCCTGACCACTTGGCGGCGCGAAGCCGGACACTGGGCATTGAACCGCGCTACACAGGCGCAATACTGGTTCAAACAAGAGGTACGCCACGCCTTGCTGGCGCGTCTCGACACGCCACAGATGCGCGACCGGATGAGCGATCTGGGCACGCAGGTCAGCGCGGGCCGCCTCAGCCCGTCGGCGGCAGCCGAACAAATCCTCGCCGGGCTGTCCGACACGTAACACTCGGGCGGTATGATGCGTGCGCGGCTGGTGCGCTGACCGCTAATCGTGTATTAAAGCTACATATATTGTTGTGTTTGAGTGTAAGTCACTGCGTTTGAACCGGGTTGAGAAAGGGCTTGGTCAGCTCGGATCGTGCCCGGATTCTCCGAGGAACGGGACACGTCAGAATGCCCAATATCAATGGTACCAACGGCGACGACGATATCGATGTCACAAATGACAACGGTACTCTGAACGGAAACCCGGCGACGCCTCCGGTGACCGGTATCCGTGGCCGTGGCGGCGATGACGATATCACCATCACCAATAGCACCATTGCCAACAATGTCCTGGGCAATGCAGGCACCGACACGATCATTGTCACCAACAGCACGGTTGGCGGGCGCATCGCTAGCGGGTCCGATGCGGATACGGTTGATATCAGGGGGTCAACCGTCGGCGATATCCGGCTTGGTGCCGGTAATGACACGCTGAATTTCACTAGCACCACGGTGTCGGGTGACATTCGCGGCGGCAGCGGAACCGACACGCTGAACCTCCCTGAGGGCACTGTTATCACGGACGATACTTTCGGGGTGATTACGGTCGAAGACGGGGTTGGTTATTCAGTCTCTAGCGGCACATTTACCCTGCCTTCAGGCATCACCGTCACGTATTCAGCGTTCGAGAACGGGTCGGGTATGCCCTGTTTCACGCGCGATACATTGATCACGACGCAGCAGGGCCAGACCCCCATCCAGTCGCTGTGCACCGGTGACCTGATCCCCACGCTGGGGCAGGGCCTGCACCCGATCCGTTGGATCGGGCGGCGTGAATTTGATCGCTTCCAGCTTGAAGCCAACCCCAGACTCTGGCCTGTGCGTATCCTTGCAGGGGCATTGGGCGAGGGGCTGCCGCATCGCGATCTGCTGGTCTCGCGCCAGCATCGGATGCTGGTGCACTCAAAGATCGCCCAACGCATGTTCGGCACGACCGAGGTTCTGATTCCGGCCATCAAACTCACCGCAATGCCGGATATCTACGTTGATGAAAGCGTGGAAAGCGTCGAGTATTACCACCTGCTGTTCGACCGCCATCAGGTGATCTTTGCCGAGGACGCGCCAACCGAAAGCCTCTATACCGGCCCCGAAGCGCTGAAAATGCTGAGCGCCGCGTCGCGTCGCGAGATATTCGAGATTTTTCCCGAACTGACAGACCTTGACTATCGCGCCGACCCGGCCCGCATGATCCCCGGCGGGCGGCTGCAAGCGGAGTTGATCACGCGGCATTTGAAGAATAACAAGCCGCTGTTGCGGATGTCGCCGATCTTGACCTCAAATGAATTCAACTCGGGTGCAAAGATTTCGCCGCAGCCGTCTTGACCCTTCGCGCGATTCCCACTAAACGCATCCAACCAGTTTTCGGGCGCGACTTCGGGTTGCGCCCCTTGTGATTTGGCCGCGGGTCTTGTACCCGGCCTCCAGAAACAAAGGAAGAAACCATGTCGCGCCGTTGCGAACTGACCGGAAAAGGCCCGATGACTGGCAACAATGTCAGCCACGCCAAAAACAGAACTCGTCGCCGTTTTCTGCCCAACCTGAACGACGTTACCCTGCAGTCGGAAACTCTGGGTCGTGGCGTCAAGCTGCGCATCTCGGCAGCTGCCCTGCGCTCGGTCGACCACCGCGGAGGTCTGGACGCGTTCCTGGCCAAAGCCAAGGATGACGAGCTGTCGGCGAACGCCCTGAAAGTGAAGAAAGAAATCGCCAAGGCACAAGCCTCGGCCTAAGCGCTTTCTCACGCAAGAATTCAGCCCTGCACCCTGCGGTGTGGGGCTTTTCTTTTTTGCATTCGCTGCCCCTGTGCGAATGATTGTCTCTGAAATGGTAATAAAACGCCCCGCTTCGTGACGTTGTTCACAGAACGCCTGCTGAATATCGCATATGTTTATGCATATTCATGTTGAGGGGGTTACCATGTCACTCAAAGCAAAGAATTTTCTGTTTTTACTGCCACGATCAATTGCAAAAGCCGTGATCCGCTGCACCCGGATGCAGCGCCGGGTAAACCGACTGCATACGGGGATGAATGCCGAGGCGTTCAGGCCGCCGAAAAGCTGAGCTAGGCCATACTGTCTCAGCTACTGCTTTGCGCTTGAAGCCGGTTCAGTGGGCGGCGTATATACCAAGCTGACATGACAGGCTTTTTCCGCACATTTCTGCCTTATGCGCTGTCCTTGATGGTGATCCTCACCGGGCAGGGACTGGCCGTGTCGCGGGGTATGGAGCGCGCGGTCGGGCAGATGGTTTTGTGCACCGGCAGCGGGCCGGTCGTCGTCTATATGGACGAAGACGGCCAACCGACCCGCGCACCGCAATACTGCCCTGACTATGCGCTCAACCTGCTGGGCGCGATACATGAAGCCTCGGTTGCCGTACCTCCGGCTCCGTCGCGCGCGCTCCCCGCGCCGTCGCTCCTTTCCCAGCATCTGATTGCCGCGCCGCTGCCGCGACACCCAGCTCGTGCCCCGCCGGTTTCTGCCTGATTCCAGTTTCCAAATTCTATCAGACAGTTACCAAGGAGAGGCACAATGACCCTCAAATCCAGCCTGCTTGCAGTCCTGACTACCTTTTCGCTGACCGGTGCGGCGCTGGCTGCCGATACCATCTCGGTCGAAGACCCTTATGCACGGTCTTCGGGCAAAACCGCGAAGGCGGGTGCCGCCTTCATGATGATCCAGAATCAAGGCGTTACCGATGACCGCCTGATCGGCGTGACCTCGGATGCGGCTGCCCGAGTGGAACTGCACACTCATAAGGTTGACGAAAACGGTGTCGCCAAGATGGTGCATGTGAAGGAAGGCTTCGCCATTCCGGCGGGCGAAACCCACATGCTGAAACGCGGCGGTGATCACGTCATGTTCATGGGCCTGACCGCGCCTTTCGAACAGGGCGGAACCGTTCCCGTCACTCTGATCTTCGAAAATGCTGGAGAGGTCGCGGTCGAGATCCCGGTCGATCTTGAGCGCCAGGACAAAGGCGGCCATTCGAACTAACGCCTGTCTTCAGGCTGTGGTACAGCCATCATCCATACGTCAGGCCGGGCAATGCCCGGCCTGTTGCGTCATCTGTTGACGGTTTTCATCCCCAATCGATCGCCCGCTTTTTTGAACCGTGCCGCCAGAAAGAACATCACCACCGCCGAGGTCAGCGCGAAGAAGGCAATTGCCCAGCCCAACGCCACCATGCCGCTGCCGGGCCAGAAGATCAGCACCAGCCCGACGATGAGTGCGAAGATACCTGAATTACGCACCGTTGCGCGCTCGGGGTCTTGTGGATGCATTTGCGGCAGCGCCATGAACGAGCCGATCGCAACGAACAGCGCCATCGCCCCCATGAGGGTGAAGGCCAGCCAGGCCACGCCCTGTGGCCAGATCAGCAACACCAAACCGATCAGCGCGGCACCGATCCCGACGCCTCCGATCAGCCCGCGCCGCCCAAAACCCAGCCAGGTCAGCGCGCCATCCAGAATCAGCAGCGCCCCTACCAATCGCAGCAGTAATGAGATGCTGCTGGTCGGCCAGAACAGCGCTGCAATTCCGATCAGACCTGCGAGAATTCCACGCAGCAGAAAGGTCCACCACAGGCTGGCCAGATTGGTACTTAACGTATCGCGCGCGTCGATACTGCTGTCGTCAAGGATTTCTCCGTCTTTGGGCGGTAGATCGGTCATGTCACTCACTCGGGTTTGCGTTTTCTGCACCATAGACGGGAAGACGCGCCGCTGTCTGCCCCTATCGCGTGCTGCCTCGCGCCAACAGCTCATCGACCCAGCGCGGTACTGCCTTCGAGGCTGGCCCCAGCCGGGTTTCATCAAATATTCCGGCGGATGGCTCAAGGTTCAATTCGATCGTCCGCGCGCCCACGGCCCGCGCCTCTTGTACAAACCCTGCCGCCGGATAAACCTGCCCTGAGGTGCCGATCGAGGCGAACAGCGATGCTTCCATCAGATGGTCGTAGATCTCATCCATGAAATATGGCATCTCGCCGAACCATACGACGTCGGGCCGGGCCGAGGGCTGGTGACAGGACGGGCAGGGCTCATACACATCCATTTCGGGTGGCGAAGCCCAACGATATCCGCACGCCGCACACAAAGCCCCAGCCAAGGTGCCATGCATATGGATCACATGCGCGGCCCCTCCTGCCTCGTGCAGGCTGTCGACATTCTGGGTGACAAGGATCACCTCTCCAGGCCAGCCCTGCTGCAACCGGGCCAGCGCCTGATGCGCCGCGTTGGGCTGCGCCTTGGCGGCCTGTACTCGGCGGGCATTGTAAAACTGATGCACCAGCGACGGATTGCGGGCAAAGCCCTCGGGCGTGGCCACATCCTCGATCCGGTGCTGCGCCCACAGGCCCCCTTCATCGCGGAACGTGCCCAACCCGCTTTCGGCGGAAATCCCGGCCCCGGTCAGAATGACGATCTTTTCCATATCCGCCCCACGCGCTAAACCACTCTTATGACACACCGTATCCTTTTCGTCTGCCTGGGCAATATCTGCCGATCCCCCGCCGCCGAGGGCGCTTTTCGCGCCCGCGCCCCGCATCACCAGACCGACAGCGCCGGAACCTCGGGCTGGCATATCGGAGACCCGCCTTACGGCCCAATGCAAAAGGCCGCCCGCGCGCGTGATATCGACCTCAGCGACCTACGCGCGCGCCAGTTCGTGGCCGAGGATTTCAACCACTTCGACCTGATCATCGGAATGGACGCAGAAAACATCGCGAACATCGAAGATTTGCGCCCGGACGGCAACGACACCCCGGTCCGCCTGTTGACCGATTTCGCCCCCCATACCGGTGCCGACCATGTGCCTGACCCGTACTACACCCGGGATTTCGACGGCGCTCTGGACCTGATCGAAGAGGCCGTGGCGGGGCTGGATGCGCATGTACGGGCTCAGCGGTAGTTTTGCCTTGCGTATTCAATCAATCCAGAGCGACAGCATGTTTGAGCCCAAAACCAACGTTTATTCGGCCTCCGCAGGCTGCATCGCAATCAGCGACAGGGGTCAAATCATCTGCCCTCTTAGCGCAAACCCTTGTGCCTATGCAGATAGTCGCATTAAGTGCATGGAATAGTAGTCCGATCCCCAATGGTCATTTGATGGAATGATACAAATTCCTGATGCACGCACGAGGCTGTCATCAGCACACATAAATCTCCAAGCTCCAAGAGCGACTACAGCCAGCTAATCCAAGTGAGTTAGACATATGATCACAGGCACGTTTAACCAGCTGAATACCCCAAAGGTTAGTGACAAAAAATGAACGACGAGCGCGCGCTGTTCCTGCACGAAGTTCTGTCACCGGAAAGACTGACACGGGTGGTGGATGTGGGTGCCAATCCTCTTGGCGCTACCCCATATTCAACCCTCCTGAAGAACCGCATATGCGATGTCTGGGGTTTCGAACCACAGCAAGATGCATTTGCACGGCTCTCTGAAGAGGGAGGAGAAAATGAAACCTATCTTCCTTATGCGATCGGCAGAGGAGGAAGTGAGCGCCTTCATGTTTGCAAGGGAAGTGGCTTCACTTCGCTATTCGAGCCCAACCCCGACTTCATCAGAGTTATGGGAAGGTGGCCCAGGCAAATGCGGGTCGAAGAAGTTGTACCAATAACCACCCATCGGCTGGACGACCTGAAAGAGCTGCCAGAGTTCGATCTGCTGAAGATTGACGTGCAGGGCGGAGAATTGGACGTATTCAGGAATGCGCGCGAAAAACTCAAGAATGCGGTCGCTGTGATATCCGAAATCGCCATGGTTCCGCTTTACAAGGGTCAGCCACTGCTTGACTCACAAATGAGCGAGTTGTCTGCGCAGGGATTTCATTTCCACAAGTTTCTTTTTCTAAAATCGATGGCGGTCAAGACCCGTGCCTCGTCCCGCCTGAAGATGCGCGCTATGCGCAATCAGGCCATCGATGGCGACGCCGTGTTCCTGAAAAGGTTCTTCGCACTGGAGGACTCACCGACAGAAAGCTTGAAACATCTTGCGATCCTGGCGGACGCAGTGTTTCAAAGCCCCGATGTCGCACTTATGGCTCTGGAATTGCTGGCTGATCGCGACGTTGTCAAAGAGGCTGAACTGGACGCCTACGAGGCGTTAGTAGAAGCTGAATTCAGCAGGTAAGAACAGCCTTTATTCCGGACATACTAACGCTCATTAAACGTCTTTTGGTTTGCAGGACGGATCACGCATGGCTCAAATAAAAGAGCCTGGATGCTCACTTTCCGGTTCACCCCACCACCTTCAACTGACCAGCTAACCACGGCAATTGCGCAATCGCTGGATCAACGATCTGGCTGCGCATCAGGCGTCGGATCATGTCGGCCACCTCCTGCGGTACCTGATCGGACCAGTCGGTCCGTGTAAACAAGGAAATGGTGCGCGCGAATTCACCGAACGGGGCAGGGTGCGCCTCCATCCCGTCGTGGAAGCGGGCGGCGCGCATATAGCCCAGCGGCGTGGTAATCGCCCAGCCGAGGCCGCGCGCAACCATCGCCATCAGCGCGAGGTGTGAGCCGATTTCGAACCGTTCCTCGAACTCCAGCTGCTGCCGGGCCAGATGGCTTTCGATCTGACGGCTGATCAACTGCTCGCGGGCATAGCGCAGAAAGGGCAGATCCTGCACTGGTTGCGCAACGCCCTTAGGCGCGACCAGAATGAACGGATCCTGCACCAGCGGATATTCGACCACGCCCTCCAGCACCTCGCCAGAATGGGCCGAGACCGCCATGTGCAGGCGCTGCGCTTCCAGCTCGGCAAACAGGTCCAGGCTGGGCAGCGTGATCAGCTTGAATTTCGACCGGGTCAGACTGTCGGCCAGCAACGTCGCCAATCGCGGCGTCAGGTCGTTGTCGAAATCGTCGATCAAGCCGATGGACAGGGTGGTCAGATGCCCCAGATCCATCACTGCCAGTTCGCCTTGCGCCATCTGCAACTCGGCCAGCACTGCCTCGGCCCGCGCCAGGAAACTGCGGCCGGCCTGCGTCAGTCGCATCGGTCGCCGCCCGTGATCCACCAGATCGGTGCCCAAAGCCTTTTCCAGATTGCGCAATTGCTGGGAAACCGAGGGCTGGCTGAGCCCCGTGATCTCGGCCGCCTGCGCCACCGATCCGGTCCGCGCCAGCGCCTCGAACACTTCAAGGCCCCGCAGGGTCAGCCCTTTCATCACCATCGCACATACCTTTCGCTGCGCCATTTCTGAGGCGCAGCGGGCATCAGGTCAAGGATTGACAGGGCTCAGTTGCAGATCGCTTGCGCCATCTGGCCAAAGTTCTGATACCGATCCCACAGCGCATCATCGCGCGCGGTCTGCGACATCTTCAACTCCTGCGCCTGATGCGGGTTGGTGAACCACTTGGCGACGGTCTTCTGATCACTACGCGTCAGCGCCTGATCCGCCACGCGCTGAATACACCGGCACCGCGCCCGCGTCGCCGCTTCACGGTCTGATGCCAGACACGCCCGCTTGATCTGCGCCGCGTCCACTGTGTGGGCCACCGACGTCAGCGATGCCGCACAAAATGCGATTAAGAGGAACTGTTTCATACTCGAGCCTCGTTTTTTGCCTGCCCGGACGGGTCTTATGCCCCTCTCGGTCTGCGGCGGAGTATGAATCAAAGTGGATTCGGGATCAATTGGGTGGTTCGAAAAAGTGATTGCACGCGGCTGGGATGTCGCGTTTTCTGGCCAGACATTGTTTAAATCTCTTTCATGAGACCACTATGCTTAAGAAATACGGGCGCACTTCCATCTGCCGGAGTCTCCCGGGGCGACCAGCGATGATAAGATCATGTCCAGCGTTGATAAACTGGCTTCGGCTGATGAGGTCGTCTTCACCGAAAAACTGGACGGTGAGAATACAACGATTCATAGTCAGGGCTGCCACCCCCGCAGTATTGACGCGCGTTACCACCCGTCCCGAGATTGGATGAAGGCCTTCGCTACCGGAATTTCGCCACAGCTTGACGAAGATGAGCGCATAGTCGGTGAATATCTGTTTGCGCGCCACTCGATAGCGTACTCGGCGTTGCCGACTTATTTCCTGGGCTTCGCCTGGATCAAGGCAAAGCGCGTGCAATCGTGGGACGCGACGTTTTCACGCTTTCTCGAGCTGGGGATTGCTGCCGTTCCCGAACTCTATCGCGGACGGTTCTCTGTTAAGGTTCTGGCAGATGTGATCGCGGGCCTGGATCTGGATACTCAGGAGGGTTTTGTCGTTCGCACAACTGCAGCGTTTAACGAAGAAGACATGCCCACTCACCACGCGAAATACGTGCGCGAGGGTCACGTGCAGAGTGATACGCATTGGATGAACGCGGAGTTGGTCAAAAACAGGTTGCTCTGAACGGTCAGAGGCCTCGCAATCAAAGGGTTTCACTGGGGCTTCGTCCCACCTTGACCACAGCCCATTTCCGACGCATATCCCCAACCCATGACAGACCTCGCTCATATCCGCAATTTCTCCATCGTCGCGCATATCGACCATGGCAAATCCACCCTTGCTGACCGGCTCATCCAAGAGACCGGAACGGTCAAGGATCGCGACATGAAGGAACAGCTGCTCGACAGCATGGATATCGAGCGCGAGCGTGGCATCACCATCAAGGCCAACACGGTTCGCATCGACTATACCGCCGACAATGGCGAGCAATATGTGCTGAACCTGATCGACACCCCCGGCCACGTGGACTTTGCCTATGAGGTCAGCCGCTCCATGCGTGCGGTCGAGGGCTCTCTGCTGGTTGTGGACTCGACCCAAGGTGTTGAGGCTCAGACGCTGGCGAATGTGTATCAGGCCATCGACGCCGACCACGAAATCGTGCCGGTCCTGAATAAAATCGACCTGCCCGCGTCCGACTGTGACCGCGTGGCCGAACAGATTGAGGATGTGATCGGCATCGACGCGACCGACGCCATTCAGGTCAGTGCCAAGACGGGGCAGGGCATTCACGAAACGCTTGAGGCAATCGTGCAGCAACTGCCCGCGCCGCAGGGCAATCTGGATGCGCCGCTCAAGGCGATGCTGGTGGATTCGTGGTACGACGCCTATCTCGGCGTCATTGTTCTGGTCCGCATCATGGACGGCACGCTGAAAAAGGGCATGCGGGTCAAGTTCATGTCGAACAACACCTTGCACCATGTGGACCGCGTCGGTGTCTTCCGCCCCGAGATGGAGATGGTCGACTCGCTTGGCCCCGGTGAGATCGGCTTCCTCACCGCCTCAATCAAACAGGTCCGCGACACCCGCGTCGGCGACACCATCACCAATGACCGCAACGGCACCGAAGAGGCCCTGACGGGATTCAAACCCGCGCAGCCGGTGGTGTTCTGCGGCCTCTTCCCCGTCGACAGTTCCGAATTCGAAGACCTGCGCGATGCGATCGACAAGCTGGCGCTGAACGACGCCAGCTTCAGCTTTGAAATGGAAACCTCGGCCGCGCTTGGCTTTGGCTTCCGCTGCGGCTTCCTTGGCCTGCTGCACCTTGAGGTCATCCGAGACCGCATCGAACGTGAATATGATATCGAGCTCATCACCACCGCGCCGTCGGTGATCTATCACGTCTACATGAAAGACGGCGAGATGATCGAGCTGCACAACCCCGCCGACATGCCTGATCCGTCAAAGGTCGACCATATCGAGGAACCGCGCATCAAGGCGACCATTCTGGTGCCGGACGAATACCTCGGTGACGTGCTGAAACTCTGCCAGGACCGCCGCGGCATCCAATTGGACCTGACCTATGCGGGCACCCGCGCCATGGTCGTCTATGACCTGCCGCTGAACGAGGTCGTCTTTGACTTCTACGACCGCCTGAAATCGGTGACCAAGGGCTATGCCTCGTTCGACTACCAGATGATCGGCTATACCGAGGATAATCTGGTCAAGATGTCGGTGCTGGTGAATGACGAACCCGTTGACGCGCTATCGACCATGGTTCACCGCGACCGGGCCGAGATGCGGGGCCGTGCCATGTGCGAAAAGCTCAAGGACCTGATCCCGCGCCACATGTTCAAAATCCCGATCCAGGCCGCCATCGGAGGCAAGGTCATCGCCCGCGAGACCCTCTCGGCCTTGCGCAAGGACGTGACCGCCAAATGCTACGGAGGCGACGCCACGCGGAAACGCAAACTGCTGGACAAGCAGAAGGCCGGTAAGAAAAAGATGCGTCAGTTCGGGAAGGTCGATATCCCGCAGGAGGCGTTTATTTCAGCATTGAAGATGGACAGCTAAGGCTGTCCTTCCTCTCCGTTGATCGGTTCTATACGGCCTCAGGATCAGCGTCACTCTGACCAAGTTCCGCGAGTTCACTCCAAACCGCTCTTGGGATATCCCAATCCGCCCATTCGAGTGTTTGTCTCACATGCTGTGGCCAAGTCACTCCACACACCGTTGACGCAATTTTTGCGTCCCGCATCGAGAATTGCAGCGCTAAGGCGCCTAAGGGCACGTCATAGCGGGCACAGATTTCCTCAACCGCGCGCACAGGTGCGAGCGCTTCTTCTGTTGCTGGCCGATAGACGTAGAAATGATGGATTGCGCTGCCTCTGGCCAAGATTCCGCCGGCGTAAGGCGCTGCGTTCAATACCGTAACGTCCTTCGAGTTGGCCAGTTCGATCAGCGGCGCCGCATTCATGTTTACAAGCGTGTGCCGGTTGTGAGTCATCACCACGTCGAAATCCCGTTCGCGCAGCATTGGCATCAACACATCCAACTGCCCGCCCGCCAGACCAACTGCAGTTGCCAATCCTTCCTCTTTAATTTTGAATAATTCGTCCAGCGCACCTCCGCTGCGGGTAATCTCAGTTACGTCACCAGCGTATTCCGGGTCGTGCAGATGAAGGATGTCCACGCGATCTACCTCAAGAGCCTTGAGGCTTTGTTCAAAGGACCGCCGCGCTTGGGCGGCGTCGAAAACATTCGTTTCCATGTCACGGTCTACTTTTGTGGACAGAACGCGGCCTTTCGGCCAGCCACCGAGTTCACGGATGACACTCCCGATGCGCTCCTCGCTACGCCCCAACGCATAGCCTCGGGCGGTGTCGATAAACCCATCGGGCCGGGCAAGTATGGCGCGTATGGTCTCGTGCGCCCTATTCTCATCAACTTCGTAACCGTAAATCTGTGGAATGTTGCCTATACCGGTTGATCCAAAGCCAATTCGTGGGATTCGCACTCCGGTTTGACCTATTTCGCAAAGTGTTGTCATTGCACCCCTCCCCAGTCGCATATGAATAATTGAATTTTGAACAGGTCGACCCATCACTGCAAGTTCGGGGGCAAAAAAACACAAGAAGAAAAGCGAGAATGGAACCTGAAACTGTGACCCACCTCACAGCCCTAAATCAGCCCATCTGCTACAGTTGACCTAACGGCAACCTTTGCAGGAGGCCCTTATGTCTACATCGCTTGTTCCCCTTATCGCTTTTGGATCAGCAGGCCTTTATTCCGTTGCCATGATCGCGATGAAGTTCTGGTGGAAACTCCCCGGCGTGGGTCTTGGTCTACTGATCGTCGCGACCCTGCTGGCCGGGGCCACGCTGGAACTCGCCGCGCTGCGCGAGGAACGGCTGGGCATCATCTATACCGGCATTCTGGGGGCCGAGGTGGTTCTGATCGCCATCGCCTCATTCTTTCTGTTCGGCGAGAACTTCTCGTATCGCGAGGCGGCAGGTATCGGTCTGGTCATCCTCGGCACCGCGCTGGCCTGGGCCTGACGCAAACATTACCGGTTCATGAAGTTTCCCTTAGGTAAGTTGTAACCGGCGCACCTCCGCCCAATCTGTATGCCACAGCAAGGATGTTCGCTTTTGAACTCCAAAGGGTCGCTTTCAGGAGGAGATCCCCATGACCAGATACATGACTGCCGGAGCCGCCGCTCTGGCCACGTCCCTCGCCCTCGGAACCGCTGCACTGGCCGATACCACACCGGACCTGCGCGGCACATGGGTCGGGTCTTATACGACCGTGCAGCCCAGCCATTATTACAAGGGCGATCAGCCCCGCTTTAATCAGGCCGAATGGATGCTCGACGTCCAGATGCAGGAAGACAATGTCTTCTGGGGCCCCAGCAAATGGCGCCGCGAGGGTGACACTGAATGGAACGAATACGAAGCCACCGGGACCATCAGCCTCGACGGCTCGGGCGCGATCGGCATCGTTGAAACATCCCCGCTGGTGATTGGCGCCAATGCGTTGATCGATGCGCGGTACGAGGACGGCAAAATCTTTGCCGATTTCCGTAGCCTGCGGAACGGAACGACCTACAGCACCGTTCTGGAACGTCAGGTGAACTGAAGCGTTTCCGGCCCGATCGGATGTTAAAGGGGGTTAATGCCGCTGAGATTTGTGACTGCGGCAGGAGTAGTAGGTACCCCGGTCAGGTCGGAGCGCTTCTCATAAACAACAGTCTCCACAGGGAGGCGACGGGCCGGGCGGCGATCTCGCCGCCCGCGACAGGGTCCAGACCCCCGCGTTTGAGAATGCGGCGTTCCTCGGCACGGGTCATCTGGATCTCGCGGACCTTCAGCGCGGCGTCGCGCGCGGTGAGGTAAGAACCGTCCGGCCCAGGTTCCATCCCCGGAATACCACGCCCCTTCGACCACCACCCGCGCACCCCGCTAAGCGGGTGTTTGCGTCCGATGGTGTCATCATCCATTAACTCCCAAATCCGCTGCGCCTCGTTATCGACACCAGTGCGGCGATCGGTTTGCCATAACGGGTCAGCACGATCACTTGCCGGGGGTCTTGCGACAAGGTGGCCAGTTCGCCCAAACGGGCGCGAGCTTGAGAAATGGTCAGGCGCATAGACGAATCTCCGGTTGTACGATTCGAAAGATTGGGGGCTTGAGTGTTGTACAACTCGGACAATACCCCCCCTAATTCAGCGCACGGGACCTTCGCAGGTGCAGAAACCAAGCGAATTCTGGCCCGAGATCCATATTTGACTTTTTCCATCTCCAAGCCTGCGCGATGACGCGAATTCTCGGGTTATCCACATGGCTCTCCCGGCGGATATCAACAGCTTATCCCCGTCTAATTTTTATGCTGCAGTGCTATTTTCTTGCCGGATCATGACGCTGATGTAACAGTCTGGTTACTGCTTCTGATCTTCGGAACAGGGGCGGGACGCAAGGGCCAAGGGGGCCACAGCAGCGAAGGCGGATTTTAGGATTTGTTTGTAGTTGCAATGGCTTACCGGTGGTGGAGCAGGTGGTCTGGGCTTCGGTTCGGGTTAAATGCTCAGCCTCTCAGAAGGTCCGCGCGGACTGCGACGCGACATAGCGCGTGTGGCAGTGGCCAAAGTCCCTTCGGGGGCCGAGGCAACTGGACCGGGAAGCCCCTCGGGCGGAACGGACCGGCAAGGCGTCAGGAGTGTCCGCAAGGATGCATGCAAAGACCGCGTCTGAGCACCTGACGCCTTTTCCTTTTTGAGAACCCAAGGTTCATACAGGCTACCACGCACCACCCTCCGGACCAGAACGGGGTTCTTTCGCTTGCGCAAAAGAACCCCGTCAAAGTGTCAGAAATGCAATGCCGCGTCTATGCACCTGTACCGGCACACTACTCGGGTTGGGTCGGTGTGGCAACTACATATTGCGTGTAAGCGTTGCCTGAACGCAACATCCCGTCACGATCAGATGTTTTCCTGAACGTCCTCGGCCGCGTTCTGGATGGCATCTCCGGCGTTTTCGATATCTTTGCCAGCGCCCTTTGCGGTTTCGCATGCGGTCAAGGTGAACAGGGCCAGGCCAATCAGAATTGCGCGGATCATCGGTTGCTCCATAAGTGCTTGTTACGAATTGACTAGCAGCTTTCCCGGGCCATAGCTACAGGTTTTGCATGGCCGATTTCGAAGGGCTAAATACTAGGCTCAGGTCGCATCCTGAGCGCAAAACAGTTCGTACACCACTTCCAGTATTCGGGCTGGTCGATCATCTGCCAGCCGGTAATATATCGCCTTGCCTTCGCGACGAGGAACAACCAGCCCCTCAAGTCTGAGCCGCGACAGTTGCTGAGAAACGGCGGCTTGGCGGGCCGATAGCAATTGTTCCAGTTCAGTAACGGATTTCTCGCCCGAGACGAGGTGACACAGGATCATCAAACGCCCTTCGTGGCTTATGGCTTTCAGAAAGTTCGACGCGCGCGTTGCGTTTTCAACCATCCGGTCAAGGTCGCCGGGTGACATATCCTCGGTCATTTGCGGAAAAGCCATGATCGTATTCCCTCGTTAGTGCCGCCGAATCCCGACGCCTGACCGGCGCCGCATCCGCAGCGAGAACTCTTGGTACAATTTCCAGGCATGTATTTCCATATGCATGGATCAAAATAGCGTGATGTAACCAGCACGTTTCCGCGCAATCCGTCAACCGACCTGTAGCGGCGTGTGCATTCGGGTTGTGCAGGTAGACGGAATTCGTGGGAACGTTCGGCCCCCCTTGCAGCCCCCCTGTGGCGGCACTAAGACTCGGGTAACTACTCTTCGGGTAATGTCCCGATCCATCGCAAAACAGGCAGGTTCCGAATGTTCGATCCAGTTGATACATATATGAACACACTCGTCCCCATGGTCGTCGAGCAGACCAGCCGGGGCGAGCGCGCATACGACATCTTCTCGCGCCTTCTGAAAGAGCGGATCATTTTCATCAACGGCCCCATCCATGACGGTATGAGCCATTTGGTGGTCGCTCAGCTGCTGCACCTTGAGGCGGAAAATCCGAACAAGGAAATCTCGATCTACATCAACTCTCCCGGTGGCGTGGTCACCAGTGGTTTGTCGATTTACGACACAATGCAGTATATCAAGCCGAAATGTTCCACATTGGTGATCGGTCAGGCGGCGTCGATGGGTTCGGTTCTGCTGGCCGGGGGCGAGAAGGGAATGCGCTTTTCGCTGCCTAACAGCCGGATCATGGTGCACCAGCCCAGCGGCGGTTATCAGGGCCAGGCGAGCGACATCATGATCCACGCGGCCGAGACGCAAAAGCTGAAAGATCGGTTGTATGACATCTATGTGCGCCATACCGGGCAGACCAAAAAGGCGGTTGAAAAGGCGCTGGATCGTGACAATTTCATGAGCCCGGAAGAGGCAAAGGATTGGGGCCATATCGACGAGATCGTCGAGAACCGCGCCAAGATGGATGGTGAAGAGGCCTAGGTTCAAATCCGCGCGCGTCCGGCGTGAGGGATGATTTTGAGATTGTAGCTGCCAGAACGCTGGCCTAAGCTGCAGGCATATACGGCAAGCGCGGCCCTTGAGAGGGGCCGCTGAGACGGAGCCCGAGGGGTAAAGCATGGCGACGAATTCAGGCGGTGACGGCAAGAACACGCTCTATTGCAGCTTTTGCGGCAAAAGCCAGCATGAGGTGCGTAAGCTGATCGCAGGCCCAACCGTGTTCATCTGCGATGAGTGTGTCGAGCTGTGCATGGATATCATTCGCGAGGAAACCAAGTCCAGCGGTCTGAAATCCTCGGACGGTGTGCCAACACCCAAGGATATCTGCGAAGTGCTGGATGACTATGTGATCGGTCAGGCCACCGCCAAGCGGGTGCTGTCGGTTGCGGTACATAACCACTATAAGCGTCTCAATCATGCCCAGAAAGCGGGCAGCGATATAGAACTGGCAAAATCCAACATCTTGCTGATTGGCCCCACCGGCTGTGGCAAAACCCTGCTGGCGCAAACGCTGGCGCGGATTCTTGACGTGCCGTTTACGATGGCGGACGCGACCACGCTTACCGAAGCCGGTTATGTGGGTGAAGATGTTGAAAACATCATCCTCAAACTGCTGCAGGCCAGCGAGTACAATGTCGAACGCGCACAGCGCGGCATCGTCTATATTGACGAGGTCGATAAGATCACCCGCAAGTCTGAAAACCCTTCGATCACCCGCGATGTATCGGGCGAGGGCGTTCAGCAGGCCCTGCTGAAACTGATGGAAGGCACCGTTGCCAGCGTTCCGCCGCAGGGCGGACGCAAACATCCGCAGCAGGAATTCCTGCAGGTGGATACCACGAACATCCTGTTCATCTGTGGCGGTGCATTCGCCGGACTAGACAAGATCATTGCACAGCGTGGCAAAGGCTCGGCCATGGGCTTTGGTGCCGACGTGCGTGACAATGACGAGCGCGGCGTGGGCGAGATCTTCAAGGATCTGGAACCCGAAGACCTGCTGAAATTTGGCCTGATCCCCGAATTCGTCGGCCGACTGCCGGTTCTGGCGACGCTGGAAGATCTGGACGAAGACGCTTTGGTCACCATCCTGACCAGCCCGAAGAACGCTCTGGTCAAGCAATACCAGCGGTTGTTTGAGTTGGAAGATGCGGAACTGGCCTTTACCGATGATGCGCTGAAGGCGATCGCCAAGAAAGCGATCGAGCGTAAAACCGGTGCGCGCGGTCTGCGTTCTATCCTGGAAGACATCCTGCTGGATACAATGTTCGAACTGCCGGGCATGAAGAACGTGACCGAAGTTGTGGTCAACGAAGAGGCTGTGACGTCGGACTCTCAGCCTTTGATCATCTACGCAGACGCAGCGGAATCGGCTTCGGCGGGTTGAACCGCATAGAATAATGCACACACGGCGCGGCAATGTCCGCGCCGTTTTCGTTTGAGGACACGATGACAGTAAGACGTATCTCTTCGGGTGGTGAGTTTGAAGCCAAGGTTGGCTATTGCCGCGCGGTTGTCGCGGGTGGTTGGGTTCATGTTGCGGGAACTGTTGGGCAAGGTGAAACGGTCGTGGAGCAATGCCGCTCGGCGCTGTCTATCATCGAAAACGCGCTGGCCGAGGCGGGTGCTTCATTCTCTGATGTCGTGCGCATCACTTATATGCTGCCGGATCGAACCGAATTTGAACCTTGCTGGCCCATTCTGGCCGAAACCTTTGGTGCGAACCCTCCTGCAGCGACGATGATCGAATGCGGATTGATCGATCCGAAATACCGGATTGAAATTGAAGTCACCGCTATCCTGCCGGAATGACGCAGGTAGCGCTGGCAGTACTGGACCTTAGCGTGCCTTTGGTCCATATCTTCGGTGACAGAAATGCCGGAGGCAGCCGATGGGAATCCTGAACAGTCTTTTGCGGGCCGTGACCTGGTGGAACGGGGCCACCCTGAACACGCAGTTCTACACTGCGCGCAAGGGGATCAAGGTCGGTGAGGACGACGAGGGCAACGTGTTCTATCGCAATGCCGACGACAGCAAGCGCTGGGTGATTTTCAATGGCGAAGCCGAGGCCAGCCGGATCGATCCCGATTGGCATGGCTGGCTGCACCGCACATGGGATGAACCGCCTACCGATAAACCTCTGGCGCACAAGTCCTGGGAAAAACCGCATCAGGAGAATCTGACCGGCACCGCGCTGGCCTATGCACCTGCCGGTTCTCTGCGTCGTGCCGATCCGGTTGAACGTAGCGATTACGAGGCGTGGAGCCCGGAATAAGCGAGGCCTGATGTCTACTCATACGAAGACCGAAGTTATCGTCGGCGGTGCCGTGCTGGCCTGCGCCATTGCGTTCGGTGTCTACGCCAGCCAATCCACAGGCCTGTCTCAATCCGGCGCAGGATACGAGCTGGGCGCGTCTTTCCGCTCGCTCGAAGGTGTGGGCGTTGGCACGGATGTACGCCTTGCCGGGGTCAAGATTGGGACGGTGACCGGCGTTACGCTAAACTCTGATACGTACCGCGCGGACACCCGATTTTCCGTGGCAGATGGTATTCTTATTCCAGACGATAGCGCCGCTGTGATTTCTTCCGAAGGCTTGCTGGGTGGCAACTTTGTTGAGGTTATGCCGGGCGGTTCCCCGTTCTATTTTGAGGCGGGTGATGAGATTACCGATACGCAAGGCGCGGTCAGCCTGATCTCGTTGCTGGTCAAATTCGTGGCCGGGGACGGAAGCGAATGATCCGCCCTGCACTGGTGGCTCTGATAGTCACCGCAACCGGAGCTGCTGCGCAGCAAAAGGTCGAATCCGGCCCCGGCGCCATGTTGCGCGGGTTGGACAAGGTCAGCGGGCAGACGGTGGACATCGAAATGCAGAACGGCGAGACCACGTCGGTCTTTGGTCTGGATGTCGCGCTGGGTGATTGTCGCTATCCAGCCGAAAACCCGACAGGTGACGCCTTTGCCTATCTGACCATCTGGGAGCAGGGTAAGGCGCAGCAGCTGTTTGATGGCTGGATGATTGCGACCTCACCCGCGCTGAACGCGTTGGATCACGCCCGCTACGATGTCTGGGTGATCCGTTGTATCACACCCTGAGGGACCTGTTGCAGATCAGCGGTGAAATCTGCTTTCAGGTCAAGCGCTTGTTTCAATTCGCTATGATAAACCGCACGCGGGATCTCGATCGCGCCCAACGAGGCCAGATGCGCCGTCAGAAACTGCGTATCGAACAGCGTGAACCCGGTTTGGCGCAGTCGATCCACCAGATAGGCAAGTGCAATCTTCGATGCGTCCGTGCGACGCGAGAACATGCTTTCGCCAAAAAAGGCCGCGCCGAGGACTACGCCGTAAACGCCGCCAATCAGTGAAGCGCCGTCCCAGACTTCGAGGGAATGCGCGCGGCCGGTCCGGTGTAGTTCCTGATACAGATGGCGCAGTTCGGGATTGATCCAGGTATCCGATCGGTCGGCGCAGCCATCCACGACGCCCGCAAAATCGCGATTGATGCTTACCGAAAACCCACAGGTCCGGATACGCCGCGCTAGGCTGCGGGAGATGTGGAACCCATCCAGGGGGAACACGCCGCGAAACTTCGGGTCGACCCAGAACAACTCGGGGTCGTCGCGATGCTCAGCCATCGGAAAAATGCCGATGGAATAGCCATGGAGCAGAAGTTCAGGGGAAAGGCTCATGCCGGGTGCCTCGGGGCCGAAGGGGGTTTGTCCTTCGGCCTTTTGGTCAGATTAGGCCATGTTCTCCGCAAGCCAGTGCTCCAGCCAGTGGATGTTGTACTCGCCGCTGTGCAGGTCAGGTTCCTGCAGCAGCGCGTGGAACAGCGGCACGGTGGTGTCGATACCGTCGACGATCAACTCGCCCAAAGCACGTTCCAGACGGGCCAAAGCTTCAGCCCGGTCACGGCCCTGAACGATCAGTTTGGCGATCAGCGAGTCGTAGTATGGCGGGATCGAGTAGCCATCATACAGCGCCGAATCCATCCGCACACCCAGGCCACCCGGCGCGTGATACGCAGTGATCTTGCCCGGGCAGGGCGAGAAGTTCGGCAGTTTTTCCGCGTTGATGCGAACCTCGATGGCGTGGCCATTGATCTCAAGATCGTCCTGACCGAACGACATGTCCTCACCAGCGGCGACGCGGATTTGTTCGCGCACCAGATCGACGCCGAAGATGCCTTCGGTCACGGGGTGTTCCACCTGTAGACGCGTGTTCATCTCGATGAAGTAGAACTCGCCATTTTCATAGAGGAACTCGATGGTGCCCGCGCCGATATAGTTGATCTTGGCGACCGCATCGGCACAGATCTTACCGATCTTGGCGCGTTCTTCCGGCGTGATACTGGGGCCGGGGGCTTCTTCGAACACCTTCTGGTGGCGGCGCTGCAGCGAACAGTCGCGTTCGCCCAAATGCACTGCCTTTCCCTTGCCATCGCCGAAGACCTGAATCTCGATATGGCGGGGGGTGGTCAGATATTTCTCGATATAGACCTCATCATTGCCAAAGGCGGCCTTGCCTTCGGCGCGTGCGGTCATGAAGGCGCTTTCCATTTCATCAGCACTTTGCGCGACTTTCATGCCGCGACCGCCGCCGCCGGCGGTGGCCTTGATGATCACGGGATAGCCGAATTCCTCGCCGATGCGCTTGGCGTCGGCCAGCGTTGGCACACCGCCGTCAGAACCCGGAACACAAGGGACGCCCAGTTCTTTCATCGTGTCCTTGGCGGTGATCTTGTCACCCATGACACGAATATGTTCGGCGGTGGGTCCGATGAAGGTAATGCCGTGATCTTCGACGATCTGCACGAACTCGGCATTCTCGGACAAGAAGCCATAGCCGGGATGGATCGCCTGCGCGCCGGTGATTTCACAGGCCGAGATGATCGCGGGCACGGACAGATAGCTTTGCGGGCTGGGCGGAGGACCGATGCAGACCGATTCGTCCGCCATGCGTACATGCATCGCGTCGCTGTCGGCGGTGGAATGCACGGCGACCGTCTTGATCCCCATCTCGCGCGCGGCACGGATCACACGCAGGGCGATCTCGCCTCGGTTGGCAATCAGGATTTTGTCGAACATGGGCCCGCCTTACTCAACGATGACCAGAGGCGTGCCGAATTCCACAGCATCACCATCGCCGACCAGAATGCGTTTGATGGTGCCCGACTTGGGTGCGTGGATGTGGTTCATTGTCTTCATGGCTTCGACAATCAATAGCGTGTCACCTTCCGAGACCGATGCACCGACCGAGATAAACGCAGGCGCGCCCGGTTCCGGTTGCATGTAAACCGTACCCACCATGGGCGAGGTCACAGCGCCTGGATGGCTGGCGGGATCATCCACGGCAGCGGGTGCTTCGGCAGCGGCCGGCGCGGCAGCAGGTGCGGCAACCGGTGCAGCCGCAGGAACCGCAACCTGAACCGGAGCGGCCACGGTCTGCGACATGCGGCTGACACGGACATTCAGGCTGTCTTCCTCGCCATATTCGCGCTTGACCTGCAATTCGGTCAGGTCATTCTCGCGCAGCAGTTCGGCCAGTGCCTTGATAAACGCGACATCCGCTTCGTGTTTGGTATCTGTCATGAGTGTCCTCGAAGGTTCCCCTATGCCCGTCTGTTTGCTGCGGGCTTGGTTTGATTACGCAGGGTTATAAGCCATGCAGACGGCCATGAAAAGCGCCGTCTAAGCCTGCCAAATGGGGGTTTTTGCGCGAATTACGAGGGCTGTCGCGATTACAGCGGCGTTCCAGACAATTTTGCGACCAGTTCTGGTAGCTTGCGGGCTCCGTATTTTTCCAAAAGTCGGGCGCGATAGGCCTCGATCGTGCGGTAACTTAGCCCAAGTTCAACGCCAATTTCCTTCGCGGATAAACCCCGGCATGACAGGATGGCCACTTCGCGTTCGCGGGTTGTCAATTGCACCAAGGGGCGCTCTTCCGAGATGTCCGAGAAGCTCCATATCCCGTGCCGGAACGGATCGTCTGGCGTCAGCGAACGCCCCCGCGCGCGGCACCAGAACAGGTCACCGTCGCGTCGCCGCATCACCCGTTCGTCTGTGTAATAGCCTGTATCGCGCATCACCTGCAGACTACGCGCGCCGATCCGTTCCCAATCGGCGACCGAAGGATAAAGATGCAGCAGGGGCATGTTGCGATAGTCAACCTCATCCCCGCCAAAGGTCCGCGCAAATTGCAGATTGCACCGTCGGATGATCCGGTTCTCAAGCTCAACAAGGCCGATGGGGGCGTATTCAAAGGCGGGATCGCTCATGTTCTTATGGTGACGGGTATTGCGTCGAAAGAGAAGGGTGGGCGGCAGGAAAGGGCGGGTTTCTTTCTGTTGCTGTTGTCAAAGCTGTAAATCTTCTTTGAAAATTAGTCAGCAACAGATAATAAACACTTAGTTAATCTGCAAATCCAGCCGCAACAGCCAAGGATCTAAACGCCATGCGCGACACGCTGACCGGCAGCCGGATACGCGAAAGACGGCAAATCTCTGGGCTGCGACAGGCGGAACTGGCGCGGCAGGTGGGGATTTCGGCATCGTATCTGAACCTGATCGAGCACAACCGCCGCCGCATTGGGGGCAAACTGCTTGTCGATATCGCGGCGGCTTTGTCCGTCGAGCCGTCGCTGCTGACTCAAGGGATCGAAGAGACGCTCATCGCCGCTCTGCGCGAGGCCGCGGCGGATGCAGTCGGCCAAAAGGCCGAGGTGGACGGGTTGGAAGAATTCGCCGGCCGCTTTCCCGGTTGGTCGGGTGTTCTGGCGCAGATGCATCGCCGCGTAGTGTCGCTGGAGCGCACTGTCGAAGTTCTTTCCGACCGACTGACCCATGACCCGCATCTGGCGGCCTCAATGCACGAGGTGCTGTCGACCGCCGCCGCCATCCGCTCAACAGCTGCAATCTTGGCTGAACCGGGAGAGATCGAACCGGAATGGCGCGACCGTTTCCATCGCAACCTGCATCAGGATGCCGAACGACTGGCCGAAAGCTCAAAAGCGCTGGTGACCTATCTGGATGACAGTGACGGGCAGCGCGATCTGCGCGGTATCCCACTGGACGCGGTCGAGGCGTTTTTTGCCGAGCAAGGATATCATTTCCCGGAACTCGAAGCCGGCGGGCAATTGACCGAAGTGCCGCTGGATGGGCTCGATTCCGCTGCAGCCAACACTGTGGCCTCGGGGTTGCTGGACCTTTATGCCGCCGACGCGCGCGCTATGCCGCTGGATCAGGTGTGTGCCGCGCTGGATGCAGCAAACCCCGATCCTCTGGCGTTGGCGAAGGTGTTTTCAGTGGACCTTGCTACGGTGCTGCGACGGTTGGCCTTTCTGCCTGAAGGCACGCTGGCGCGTCCGGCTGGCTTGGTGATTTGCGACGCCTCCGGCAGCGTTCTGTTTTTTAAACCCGCGCCGGGGTTTGCCCTGCCGCGCCATGGCGAGGCCTGTCCGCTCTGGCCCTTGTTCACCGCCTTGAATCGGCCCTTGGTCCCGATCCGGAAACGGGTCGTTCAGCTTGGTCGAACCGCTGCTGAGTTTGAGTGTTTTGCAATCGCAACCCCTCAGCCAGCTAAGGAATTCGGGGCCGAGCCGGTCTATCGTTCGGTCATGCTGGTGCTGCCGGTCGAAGACACGGTGCAGCCTGCGGAAAACGCGGCGCAAGCCGGAGCCAGTTGTCGGATATGCCCGAAACGCGAATGCAGCGCGCGGCGCGAGCCATCGATCCTGAGCGAAGGGTTTTGACAGTTTCGTGACACAGCGCTTAATCTGGGCTGGACGGGTGGCCGGACGTGCAATCCGTCATGGGGAGGATATGCAAATATGAGCCGCAAGGTTCTGTTGATCGAGGATGAGCCCAACATCACCGAGGCGATCCGGTTTCTGCTGACACGCGAGGGGTGGCAGGTTGAAACCCATGCCGAGGGAACGGATGCGGTGCAGGTGATTCTGTCCGCGCGGCCCAATCTGGTGATTCTGGATGTGATGTTGCCGGGAAAAAGCGGGATGGATGTGCTGCGTGATCTGCGCGAACATGATGATATGAAGGCGTTGCCGGTTTTGATGCTGACCGCGCGCGGGCAATCCCGCGATCGTGAAATGGCCGAGCAGGCAGGGGTCAGCCGATTCATGACCAAGCCGTTTTCGAACACCGAAGTCCTGACAGCGGTGCGCGACCTGCATGCGCAGGCGTCTCAGTTATGAGCCCCGCGGGCGACGGCAAAGATCGGCCCTCGCCAGTTCGTCCGTCCCTGTTTCTGGAACGGCAAAGCTATCGTCGGCGCAGGCTGGCGGATGCAGCGCGGCTGCTGCCGTTTCTAGGTGCCGCAATGCTCGCGCTGCCGCTTCTATGGCCGGATGATAGCGCAGGCGCCGAGGCTCTGTCGCTGTCGACGGCCATGTTCTACATCTTTGCGTGCTGGGGTGTTCTGATCCTGATCAGCGTCATCTTCGGCTTCGTCGCCAAACGCATGACCGCGCGCGAGACTGCCGAGCCCGAGGCCGAGACATGGCAACCCTGAATGTCCTGATTCTGGTCTGTCTGGGCTATGTGGTTCTTCTGTTCGGCGTCGCCTTCGCAGCGGACCGGCTGGCTGCGCGTGGCGGCGGGAAATGGTTGCGTTCCCCGCTGATCTACACCCTGTCACTGTCGATCTATTGCACTGCATGGACGTTTTATGGCGCGGTTGGCAACGCCGCGCGTTCTGGGCTTGAATTCGTAACCATCTATCTGGGTCCTACACTGGTGATGATCAGCTGGTGGTGGGGCCTGCGCAAACTCGTGCGCATCGGACGCAGCCAGCGCGTGACGTCGATCGCTGACCTGATCTCGTCACGATACGGCAAGTCCAACACACTGGCGGTCTGCGTGACCATTCTGGCGGTGTTGGGCGGCACGCCTTATATCGCGCTGCAATTGCAGTCGATCACACTGTCCTTTTCGATCTTTGCCGAGGCCGATCCCTCAGGTCTCTATCGCGAAGGCTCCAGTGTGTTCTGGGTCGCGGCGGGCTTGGCCGTCTTCGCGATCCTCTTCGGGACGCGCAATCTGGATGCCAATGAGCGCCACCACGGCGTTGTTACCGCTATTGCGTTGGAATCTGTGGTGAAACTCTTCGCCCTTCTGGCCGTTGGCATCTTTGTTGTCTGGGGCGTCGCTGGCGGCTTGGGGCCGATGATGGATCAGATCGATGCCTCGGAAATTGGCCAATGGCATGTGGATGCCGGGCGCTGGACCACTTTCATTTTCCTTTCGGCGGCGGCCTTTGTCTGCTTGCCGCGGATGTTTCAGGTCATGGTGGTCGAGAATGACGATGAGAGCCACCTGCGCACCGCCGCCTGGGCCTTTCCGCTCTACCTGCTGCTGATGAGCTTGTTTGTCGTGCCCATCGCCGTCGTTGGGTTGGACCTGATGCCCGAAGGCTCGAACCCCGACCTGTTTGTGCTGACCGTGCCGCTGTCGCAGGGCAATGACTGGTTGGCGATGCTGTCGTTCATCGGCGGGTTTTCCTCGGCCACATCAATGGTGATCGTTACCGCGATGGCGCTGTCAACCATGGTTTCGAACCATGTGGTCATGCCGATCTGGCTGAATACGCAGGAAGGCACCGCGTCGGTCTCTGGTGATGTGCGAACAGTCGTGCTGATGGCGCGGCGCGTCTCGATCGCGGCGATCATGGCGTTGGGCTATTTCTACTTCCAGCTTTCGGGGGGCGGGGCTGCCCTGACCTCGATCGGGCTGGTGGCCTTTGCCGGGATTTCCCAGATTCTGCCCGCACTGGTGGGCGGCCTGTTCTGGCGCGGCGCGACCCGAACTGGGGCGTTGGTCGGGCTCAGCGTCGGGTTCTTTCTCTGGATTTACACACTGCTGCTGCCTGGCATGGGTGGCGGCATTGTCCCGGCATCGGTGATTGAAAACGGACCCTTCGGCTGGGGCTGGCTCCGCCCGCAGGCGCTGTTCGGGATCGAAGGGATCGACCCGATGGTGCATACGGTCATGTGGTCGCTGTCGCTGAATACAATCGCCTTCTGTGTCGCCTCGATGCTCAGCTTCCCCAGCCCGCTGGAACGCCTTCAGGGTGCGCAATTCGTAAATGTATTTGACCATTCGGTTTCAGCCCGTGGCTGGACCGGTTCGGTGGCGCAAAGCGAAGACCTGATGATTATGACCCAGCGGATTCTGGGCACTATTCCCGCGCAAGAGTTCTTTCATGCCGAAGCCGAGCGCCAGAATGGTCGCCCCGGACGACTGCCCGAGCCTACGCCGCAGTTTCTGGAACGGCTGGAACGCGAACTCAGCGGCTCGGTCGGGGCCGCAACCGCCCATGCGATGATCGGTCAGATCGTTGGCGGGGCGTCTGTTTCTGTCGAAGACCTGTTGGCCGTTGCCGACGAATCCGCGCAGATGTTGGAATATTCCAGCCAGCTTGAGGCGAAATCGACTGAGCTCAGCCGCACAGCGCGTCAATTGCGCGAGGCGAATGCCAAGCTTACGCAAGTCTCGAAACAGAAAGACGCGTTTCTTAGCCAGGTCAGCCACGAATTGCGCACGCCCATGACCTCGATTCGGGCGTTTTCTGAAATTATGCGCGACACCGATGGCCTCAGCGCCGAGGAACAAATCCGTTATGCTGCGATCATACATGATGAATCGCTGCGTCTGACCCGGCTACTGGATGATCTGCTCGACCTTAGCGTGCTGGAAAGCGGCCAGGTTAGCCTGAACATGGGCGAAGCCACCCTAAGCGAAGTTCTGGACCGCGCCGTTTCAAGCGCGCTGGCGGGCAGTGATCGAAAGATTGGCGTACGGCGGGTGCGCGCAAGTGAACGTATCCCGCTGCACACGGATCTCGACCGGCTGGGGCAGGTGTTCATCAACCTGATTTCCAACGCCCAGAAATATTGCGACGCCATTGAACCGGTGCTGACCATCTCGGCCCATGATGTCGGCGGGCAAGTGGTAATCGATTTCATCGACAACGGTGGTGGTATCCCGGCCGAGGCGCAATCGATGGTATTCGAGAAATTTGCCCGCGTCGGCTCGGACAAGGCAGGCGGGGCAGGGTTGGGGCTGGCGATCTGCCGTGAGATTATGCAGCGCCTAGGCGGCGAAGTTGCTTATCTGCCGGGGCAGGGAGGGGCGGCCTTCCGCGTCAGCCTTCCGCTGGCCTTTCGTCAGGCCGCGCAATGAGGGCGTCATAAAGACATTCGTAACCTCCGCCGGGTTAGACAAATTGTCATCGCATCGACAAACGGCGGAACGGGGCCATGACCACATCAGCACTGGCACGAAAGCTTTCAGCGGGGCAATGCGGTGCCGACACGCCCCGCTCGGTCCTGCGCGCCTTGCGGCTGGGGTTGGCACGCGCCTCCGGCGAAAGCATGGGGCTGGCGCTGTCGGTCATCGGGGCAAAGCAGGCCGTACGTGCGCAGGAAGATATAGCCGACCGGCTGAATGAGGGGTGGTTGATGCTGCTGTTTACCTCGGATCAGGGCGGCCTGGCTGCGGCCTGTCTGGACCCGGGTTGCGTCTCTGCCATCGTCCAGCAGCAAACGATTGCCATGGTCACCTCTGACCCACCACCCGAGCGTGCGTTTACCGACACCGACGCTGCCATGGTCGCCCCTCTGATCGAGGATATGCTGAGCAGGGCTCTGAAACTGGTTGAGTCTCCGGCAGACATGGCCAGCCTGTCCGGGTATGAGTTCACCTCACGCGCCGAAGGTCGGCGCGCACTGAACCTGGCGCTGGTGGATGAGGTCTATCGCATGTTTGATCTGACGGTCGAACTTGCCGGTGGTCCGCGCCAGGGCGAGGTCTGTATCCTGCTGCCCGAGCGCCCGCTCTCGGATCAGGAACAGGTTGCGGATATCACCCAATCGGGGGTGAATCTGGATCAGGCATCCGGGGTAATTCGGGCTGAGCTGAACACCGTGATCTGCCGCCTGTCTTTGCCGCTGACAGCGCTTTCGGAATTGTCCGTCGGGGATGTCCTGCCGCTGCTGGGCGCGCGGGTGGATCGGGTTGAAGTACTGTCAATCGATCGTGCCCGAACCGCCATCGGACGTCTGGGACAGTGCGGCGGAATGCGTGCGGTACGGATCAACGAACAAGGCCCTCCTTCTGCGTTGCCCTCCAAAGACTGCGCCGGATTTTTGGCCAGCAATTCAAGCTTGACGCCCTCGGCCCCGGATGACGAGATGTCGTCCCCGCTTGATGACGATATTGTAGCGCATGATCTGACGACCGAGGATTCCCTCCTGGAACCCGACGACTTGTTGCCTGCCAGTTCCGAACAGCGTGTCACGGAAATCTCGCACCTCGCCGGTCTGCCAGCGCCCAAAGGCAATGGCCGCGATTAAGAGGCTTATCCGCGCCCTCGCAGCTGTTCCAATGCCGGGCGCAACCCGTCGAGCGCATAGCCCGCTTTTCCGGTCGCATCGAGGATTTCATCCGTGCTTAGCCGATCGCACTGTCCCAGCGCCCAGACCACCGAGCATCGTGTGCCAGAGGCGCAATAGGCCAGAACCGGCCCGCTGCAGCTTTCGGCCAGATCGCGTTGCAGCGCCACGTTTTCCGGTGTCATCGTCTGGTGTGTCAACTCCAGAACCTCATATTCCATCCCGGCCTCGCGAACGGCTTGACCGATGGCGTCTGACTGCTGATCCGGCGGAACTTCGGTATTGGGACGGTTGCAGATCACCTTGACGAAACCGGCCTCGGCAATGGCTGGCACGTCCTCCACCGAGATCTGAGGTGAGACGGCGTAGCGGGGGGTTATCGGTCGAATCTCCATGGCAATTGCTTAGGCTGCGTCGGCGATCCTGTCCAGTTGCGCACCCAGCTTTGGTGCCGCAAACATGCCCGCGATCATCGCAATCAGGAACACAATCCCGCCAACGCCTCCATATCCAAGCGAGGCCATCGCCGGGCCCGGGCACAAACCCGCCAATCCCCAACCGACGCCGAACAGGACCGACCCGACGATCAGACGGCGATCCAGTTCAACACGGGGCGGGGCGGGGAACTGTCCGCCCACTACAGGGATCCTGTTCCGTGTCAATCGCCACGCCACCAGCATCGGCAGGATCGCCCCGCCCATGACAAAGGCGAGCGTCGGGTCCCAATTGCCGAACACATCCAGCCACCCCTGCACCTTGGTGGTGTCGGTCATGCCTGAGATCAAAAGCCCGATGCCGAACAGCGATCCGGCGAGAAAAGCAAACACTGAGCGCATTAGATCACCCCCAAAGCATGGCGAAACAGCGCAACCGTCAGACCACCTGCAAGAATGTAGAACACCGTTGCGACGATCCCGCGCAACGAGAAGCGAGAAATCCCACAAACGCCGTGACCCGACGTGCAGCCATTGGCGATCCGTGTTCCAGCCCCCACCAGCAGCCCAGCAAGGATCACGATCGCCATATCCGGGGTCAAATGGGTCTCGGCCTGCGGCGCAATCAATGGGCGCAGCAATAAGGGCATCACGATCAAGCCCGCGACGAAAGCCAGGCGTTCAGTCATTACGCTCCGGTCGCTGCGTTCCAGCAGCCCGCCCAATATGCCGCTCGCCCCCATGATCCGCCCATTACACAGCAGATAAACGCTGGCACCTAGCCCGATCAGCAGACCACCAGCCAGACCCGAAATCCATTCGATATTCATTGTCTCATCTGCCCTCTTATCAAAGCTTATTGACTGGGATTTTCATGAAAACGTCGCCCTGCTCATCCGCTGGTGGCATCTGACCGGCCCGCATATTGACCTGCAGCGAGGGCAAAATCAGGCGCGGCATCGCAAGGGTTGCATCCCGCGCATCGCGCATCTCGACAAATTCTTCGACGCTGCGGCCCTGACCGATATGAACGTTCAGCACCTTCTGTTCGCCAACCGTGGTCTCCCACGCGTATTCATCGCGACCAGGCGCTTTGTAATCATGGCCTACAAAAATCCGCGTCTCGTCAGGCAGAGACAGGATTTTCTGGATCGAGGCATACAGGTCCGCCGATGACCCGCCGGGAAAATCGCATCGGGCAGTTCCGAAATCTGGCATGAACAGCGTATCGCCCACAAAGGCCGCATCGCCGATCACGTAGGTCATGCAGGCTGGCGTATGGCCTGGCGTGTGCAAAACGTCCCCGCGCATCTGGCCGATGTGAAAGCTGGACCCTTCGGCAAACAGTGCATCGAACTGGCTGCCATCACGCTGAAACTCGGTGCCTTCGTTGAAGACCTTGCCGAACGTGTCCTGAACGACCACGATATTCTCGCCAATCCCGATCTGACCACCCAGCTTTTCCTGTAGGTAAGGGGCTGCTGACAGGTGGTCGGCATGGACATGGCTTTCCAGAATCCATTCCACCTTCAGTCCCTGTGCCGTCACATAGTCGACAATCTGGTCGGCCGAGCTGGTATCGGTCCGCCCCGAGGCGTGATCGAAATCCAGTACACTGTCGATGATGGCGCAGGCCTGCCCCTGAGGTTCCTGCACAACGTATGAGACGGTGAAGGTCTGCGGGTCGAAAAAAGCTTTCACACTGGGCGTCATGGGTTCCTCCGTTCAGCTTGCATACATATAACAATAGTGGAATATGTTTAAAGCCCCTAATCACGAGTTGATGTCTGTCAAAGCAATCTCCGCAATTTGAGCGTATGCTTTAGGCGACCACGGACATATTGACGGTTTTTTGCCTGAATAGGCAAGAATTCGCGATGTTTTGTTCCGGTCTCGTGCTCGTCTTAAACTCGTTACCTATATCAGGCACATTGGCACCATATGGGAGGAAGGAAATGACTGCTCAGGATCTTTTTACCGAAGCGGAACGGCTTGAACAAAAGCTGAATGGTGCGTGTCTTGAGACCCGGCTAGAGCTTCAGCCACATGTCAGCATGGTTCTGGATAAAATGCGCGCGCAGGGGGTTCATATCCCATCGCGCTTGCGTCGGCTGGATGCTGCGCTATGCGAAGACGTGCTTGAGGCGCGGTTCGACAATATGCCGATCTGATCGATCTGGTTATCCCAGCGAAATGCCCAGGATAACCATCATCAGCCCAAGTACCGACAGGAAAAGCGACGCCAGATTCCAAGGCAGAACACCCTGAACTGCAGCGCGCAACTCGTCATCCGTCAGGTTGGCTTTGCGCGCTTTCATCACTTGCAGGATGCACCAGACCAGACCGACCAGCCCGGCCACAGACAGGGCGGCCCCGCCCCAGACGATAATGTCGAACATGGTTGTTTACGCTCACCCTTTGAATCCGTGACCGCGCTTATCGGATCGGCGCAGGTCAGACAAGCCCGCCGTGCAGAATGCACGCTTGCGGTCGGGTCGGTGCCGATGTATCCGGCACCTTATTTTCAGCCCTTGGGAGAGACGCAGATGGAAGACATCACCGAAGATCAGGCCGCAGCCAACTACCGAGTGACCGCAGGCGAGCTGCGCCAGTTCGTCGAACGGTTCGAGCGTCTTGAGGCCGAAAAGAAAGATATCGCTGACCAGCAGAAAGAGGTCATGGCTGAGGCCAAGGCCCGCGGCTACGACACCAAGGTCATGCGCAAGGTCGTCGCTCTTCGCAAGCGCGACAAGGACGACATCGCCGAGGAAGAGGCGGTACTGGAAATGTACAAGGAAGCGCTGGGCATGTAGCGCCAGCCGCTTACGGGTTCAGAAAACGTATATCTGGCATGGTCTGCAGCCGTGCCAGATCCTGCTCATAAAGCTCGGTAAAGGCGGTAACGATATCTTCGTTCCAGCCAGGCAGCTCCACCTCTTCTTCGATTTCATCCGTCAGCGCATGCTGCTGAAACACCTGCGCCAGCCTGCCCCTGAGCACGGGATCATTGGGGGCCGCTTGATGCTCTAACAAGCTCTGAATCTCCTGTTTGCCCATGTCTGAGACAAGTGAGGACAGCAGCGCGTATTCCTGTTCCAGCGGCGTGTCCTCGGGTAGCCCCACTAGCGCGCGCGCGATGTCGCCGCAGATCAGCGGCGAATCCTCATTGCTCCACAAGGTGATTTTGACATCTGGTGCTAGATCGCGAATGTCTTCGATCATCGCAAGCCAACTCAGGCAGCTCAGGTCGGTGGTCGACAGAATATGCGCGCGTTCCGGTGCCGATAGCAACATCAGCACCTTTGGAATAAAGCTGCCGGGGTTGCGCAGACCTACGAGCAGTTCCACCGTCGAGTCGCTGAACAGTTGTTCCAGATAAGCCATCCGCTGCCCGGCATTGGCGTAGAACTGCCCGTCCATGATGATCGAAGCCCGCTCTCCCAGATACAGCGCGCTCGACAGGATCGCCCGATCCACCTGTTGCCCGTTGGGGAACAGTTTATGAAATCGCGCCAGTGTATCCTGATGTGATGGCCGGTCGGCAGAGGGTTTCAGCGCAGGTCGAAAGATCTTTCTGAACGGACGAAGCCCCCAGAAGGCGGTATGATTTCCCGCAACCAGATCCGCATTCGCCTGCAGTAGATTGAGCAGGTGATCATGGTCGGTAAAGTGCGCTCCGGCTTGGATAACCATCTGCATATCGGAATTGTCCTTACCTCGGTCGGGATCGCCGCTTGGGTTACAACCTGTCCCCGGTGCAGTCAAATTCGGATGAGGCCTGATATTACTGTTATCCTAAGGCAAACCAGCACAAAGTTAAGATGACCCGAAATTTCGGGCTTGCAGTCCCTGTTCCGAGATATTAATCGACACCCAGTGCCCCTATAGCTCAGCTGGTAGAGCAACTGATTTGTAATCAGTAGGTCCGCGGTTCGAGTCCGTGTGGGGGCACCATCTCTTCAGATATCTATGTATATTTGCTCGATCTGGCTCGCGACCTATGTGGTTTTGGGGGAATAAAGGGGAACAGAAGATTCAGTAGTCGCGCTTTATTGTGCGTCAAATCTTACTGTGATGCTCCGCGCTCATCGCCCGCTTTCTACAATTAAAACACGGCCGTCCAATGTCGGGGTTTACCAGGAACCCGGCACCCGCAACGATCGGAAACCAGCAAATATCGCTTTAGGCGCTCGACCCTTAGTCTTCTTTATTAAGTTTTGATTAATCTCGAATCAAACAGACGCTGATCTCTTGTACGCTAGACGCGCCAGAGCCACTTACTCAGATAACTATTTGGTATTTGAGAGGCAATCGAGATGAACAAAGCACTGACAACCTGTGCGCTTGCGACCTCACTGCTCTTGGCTGCTTGCGGGGCTCCGACGACGCCAACTCAGGCGCAGGTACAGCAAGACGCCCGCTGCGCTGCGGGAATCCTTGGTGGCGCTGCCCTTGGGGGAGTGGTTGGAAATCGGTTCGGTGGCGGTACAGGCAAGACACTCGCGACTGCAGCAGGTGCAGGCGCTGGGATGTATGCAGGGCAATCAGCTTGCAATTGATAACCTTGCAATAAACCCTCTTACCCCACGCTCGTTTTTGGCTCCGCAATTATTGGTTTCGCAGGTCATTTAATTGCCCTGTCTGGCGGTTGCGCGCCTAGCTTCCTGGATGTGCCAAATTCAAGGTCAACTGGCTCAGCAGCAATCCCCTTACTGCGTCGTTTCTCGCCGATGGGGTTCGCGGGTCGGAACTGACAAAGCATAACCGTTATGGGGCAGGATATAAGGGCCTTGCCCCTTCACGCGGTATCCTTCGATTGATTGTTATCCAATCACGGCTCGGCTGGGCGTGCTTGCTCGGGGCGCACTTCGTCATCCGCCACTTCGTCCGAAGGTTTCAAAGACAAGGGCGGGTCTTCGGGCTCTTCCGAGATTGGGGCAGGGGCGGCAGGAGTTTTGGCCAAAACCTCTTCGGGTCCCGGGACTGCGCGCGCGGTTGGGGCGGTGTCCTCTTCGACGGGTTCGGGCTGTTCAGGTTTTTCCAACGCCAGAGCCCGGCGGAAAACCAACACGTTGCGCCAGTTGGTGGTTGACCCGGTCAGCCCCGAACGTTCTTCGCTGGGCAGCAATTCGGCGCGCTGATACTCCCAGCCATCCTGTCCCATCTGGTTCAGCAGTTGCTCAATCGAGGTGGCAAACCGGCCCTCGGGCGTTTTCACGCCCTTCGCCTTGGTGCCCTTTTGCGGAGCGGGGACAACTTTGTATTCGTAGCGCTGCATCAACTGGTCCTGATTGCCGTGTCGGGGCAAATTAACATTTTGACAGGCGGGCGAAAGCCAAGATCGCGCATTGGCGAATTTCGGCCCGCACTGTTGCTTTAGCCTCGCGCCGCTTTGCTGACCAGCGACAGGCAGGTTTCTGTAGCGACTGCCATGTCCTGCACCGAAATCCACTCTAGCGGTCCGTGAATACACTGCATGCCCGTGAAGATATTAGGTGTCGGTGTGCCAAATTCGGTCAGGCGCGAGCCGTCGGTGCCACCCCGGATCGGCACCGAGACCGGCTCGATCCCTTGTTCACGGCAGGCCTCGCGGGCCAGATCAACCGGCGTCATGTCCTTTTCCAGCCAATAGCGCATGTTGCGATACTGATGGGAGATGTCGCAGGTGATGGTCGCACGCGGCTCGGTGGCCTGTACGGCGGCGCAGACTTGTCGGACGATCTCGCGCTGGGCTTCCAATGCATCCATCTCGAAATCGCGCAGGATCAGTTTTATCTCCATCTCGGACGAGCCGCCGTTCATATCGGTGACATGGATGAATCCCTGGCGCCCATCCGTCACCTCGGGCGTCATCGTTGCCTGAGGTAGGGTCTGCACGATCTTTGCAGCCAGATGTGCCGCGTTTACCATTTTGTCCTTGGCCAGTCCCGGGTGGATCGACACGCCGGTGATCTTAATCACCGCTCGGTCGGCCGAGAAGCTTTCGTATTCGATTTCACCCAGTTCCTGCCCGTCCAGCGTATAGGCGAAATCCGCGCCCAGGTCTTTGGGCAGCTGTTCGGTAACACCGCGCCCGATCTCTTCATCCGGGGTAAAAGCGATGCGAATCGGACCGTGGTGCACGTCCTTGTTCTCAAGCAGGTGTCGCGCCATCGTCATCAGGATCGAAACGCCCGCCTTGTCATCAGCCCCCAGTAGCGTGGTGCCTGAGGCGGTTATCAGGTCATGCCCGATCTTCTCGGCCAGATAGGGGTGTTCTACGGGCGAAAGCACCAGATCGGGGTCATCGGGGAATGTAATTTCGCCGCCATTATACCCCTTGATCACCCGCGGCTTGACCCCGGTTGCGTTGAACTGAGGCGCGGTGTCGACATGCGCCAGAAACCCGATGGTCGGTCCTTCGGCCGTACCGGGGATGGTTGCCACCACGACGCTGTCACCAGTCATCTCAACATCCTGCGCACCGATTTCGGTAAGCTCTTGCTTCAGCAGGTTCAGCATGTCGAACTGGATTTCGGTGCTGGGGGTCGATGGCGAGGTCTCATCGCTCTGGCTGTCGATGGCGGCATAGCGCACCAGCCGGGTTTCCAGTTCCTGATCGAAACGATTTTTCATAGATGCTCACCTCTCTGACTTGGCGAGATGAGAATGCGCATTCAGGCGGGGAGTCAAGCCGATGGCTTGCCCGATTTGAGCGCTCTGAAATTAAGTTTTCGTTATGTACAAGTCGAACAAACCCCTGTCCGGGGTTTGTACAACTCGGAAGATTTACGAACCCAGCTTTTTGCTGACCAGTTCGTTAACGGCCTTCGGGTTGGCCTTGCCGCCGGTGGCTTTCATCACCTGACCGACGAACCATCCGGCCAGTTTCGGGTTCACCTTGGCCTTCTCAACCTGTGCCGGATTGGCCGAGATGATCTCGTCCAAAGCGGCCTCGATCGCGCCGGTATCTGTCACCTGTTTCATGCCGCGGTCTTCAACGATCTGCGCCGGGTCACCGCCTTCGGTATAGACGATTTCGAACAGATCCTTGGCGATCTTGCCCGAGATGGCATCCGACGAAATCAGATCAATGATACCCGCCAACTGAGCCGGAGACACCGGAGACTCGGTGATGTCGTGGTCTTCTTTTTTCAGGCGACCAAACAGTTCGTTGATGACCCAGTTCGCGGCCAGCTTGCCGCTGCGCCCCTTGGCAACCTCTTCGAAATAAGCAGCCGATTCCACCTCGGCGGTCAAGACCGAAGCATCATAGTCGGTCAGGCCGAACTCACTGATAAAACGAGATTTTTTGTCGTCAGGTAGTTCCGGCAGCTTGGCAGCGATGTCATCCACCCACGCCTGTTCGATCTCCAGCGGCAGCAGATCGGGGTCGGGGAAGTAGCGATAATCATGAGCCTCTTCCTTGGACCGCATCGAGCGTGTCTCGCCCTTGTCCGGGTCGTACAGACGGGTTTCCTGATCGATGGTACCGCCGCCTTCGACGATGGCAATCTGACGGCGGGCTTCGACCTCGATCGCTTGCTGGATAAAGCGCATTGAGTTCATGTTCTTGATCTCGCAGCGCGTGCCCAGATGCGAAAAGTCCTGTGTTTCCTGATACTTCTCGTAAGCACCCGGCAAACAGATCGAAACGTTTACGTCCGCCCGCAGGTTGCCGTTCTGCATGTTGCCGTCGCAGGTGCCTAAGTAACGCATGATCTGACGCAGCTTGGCTATATATGCCGCGGCCTCTTCCGGTCCACGAATATCGGGGCGCGAAACGATCTCCATCAGGCACACACCGGTCCGGTTCAGGTCGACAAAGGACATATGCGGGTCCATGTCGTGGATCGATTTGCCCGCGTCTTGCTCCATGTGGATGCGTTCGATGCGGACCATGCGCGCGGTACCGTCGCCCATCTCGACCAGAACTTCTCCTTCACCTACAATAGGCTGATAAAGCTGGGAAATCTGGTATCCTTGCGGCAGGTCGGGATAGAAATAGTTCTTGCGGTCAAAGGCCGATTTCAGGTTGATATCCGCTTTCAGACCCAGCCCGGTGCGCACGGCCTGTTCAACGCAATACTCGTTGATCACCGGCAGCATCCCCGGCATTGCGGCGTCCACGAAGGCCACGTTCGAATTCGGCTCGGCCCCGAATTGGGTCGACGCCCCTGAGAATAGTTTGGCGTTGGACGAGACCTGAGCGTGCACCTCCATCCCGATCACCAGTTCCCAATCGTGCTTGGCCCCGGCAATGGTTTTGGGTTTGGGCATTTCGTATGTCAGGTCGAGCATGGCGCGCCTCATTTCCGCAGAAGTCTAAGCCTGCGTATTAGGCCCGGCGCGCCAAAGGGGCAAGGGGCAATGGCGCATTAGTTCCCCGAGAACTGCAGCCCTGACGGTGTAAAGGTCACACTCTGCCCACTGCGCAACTCATCCCTCAACAGATTGGCGATTGCCTTCAGCGCATCGCGGCGACCACGGGCGGCAAAACGCTCGGCCGAGTTGACGCGAAGGCTGTTATTGAACCCGTTCGCCGCGTGGGCCCAGATCAGCGGATGCAGTTCAGTCATGTGATCGCGGATCAGCCAGTTTGCGGCCTCGCAAATCTGTTTGCGGGCGATATCGGCGCGCGGGTTCTGGCCCATTCTGTTCTGCAATGTGACCGAGCAATAGGCCGCCAGCAGGTTGATTGTCTGCTGATCCGGACGACGTGCAACGATATCGCGCAAACCTTCAAGGAAGTATTCGACATCTACCCGCGCGCAGGCCTCGTCATCCAGCGCGATGGCGTCGAATTGCACCCAGGTATACCCACCCGCACCCCAATTTTTCTGGGTCCGTGCGGCGTTGCGCAAGGCTTGCACTTCAAGTTGTTCATAGCTGCCGAACCAGCGTGGCAGCAGGTGGCTGCCCATCGCGCGCATGTGGCGATGGTTCTGGGGATCCAGCGTGATCAGGGCCTCGTATTTATCAGCAACGCGGGTGCGCGGATCAATGTGTCCTGCCAGCAAGGCGCAATCCGCTGCAGCAATCGCCGGACTGTCGGGCAGCGCAGCGCGGCATTTCGGAAGCAGCGCAGCAGCCCGGTCGAAATGCGCGGCACAACGGGATTGGTGCAGCGCCGGCAGCGTGTCCGGGTGCGCCGTCCCGCGCCAGGCCCACGCCAAATCGATATGGGCCAAGGCAACCACAAGCGTGATCATCGGATCATCGGGATGGTTCTGAATCTCGCCTTCCAATTCCGAGATCCCGCCCAGCAGATCATAGTCTGACAGTGCTTTGCCGTCCGACAGCGCGTGCTCGGCCGCCAAAACCACATCGGACCGGGCCCCAAATGCCAACAGCTCGGAGATCGGCTGCCCGCAAGGGGTAGCCTTGCGCCCCTCATCTGCAGCGCGCATCTCCAGCGACAGTTCTGCCCACATATCCTGCCGCGCCAGATGGCGGCCACGTTCGATCACCTGATGCCCGATCGCATCATTTTCATCTGTTACTGCGATTGGGATGTTCAACTGCCCCGAGGCGACAAGCCATGCAGTAGCATCGGCGACGGACGCAGGCAGAGGTGTAGGGGTGGGATCAGAAGAACCGACAATGCGGGCGGCAAAAGCCTTCAAAGACCAAAACATGGCAAAACTCGAACTGGAACAAACTTGTAACCCGTCCAGTTTGCCAAAAAATCTGCTCAAATCAAGACTGCGTCGCGGAGAACCCGCGATTCAGGTGCCAATGTGGCCCAGACTCCATGAATCGTTTCAGAAAACTCTAAAATGATGTCGTTCGACCGCGAATCCCGCCTGATTCAGGACCATTTCGAATTGCTTGTGTGGTGGCAGTGATTCATCGGGTAAACGCACGCGTTTGTCGGATTTCAGAACCGCTGAGACGCGCACCGAGAAATCCCACCGCGTGTCAAACCGGAATCGATCCACCTCGGACAGCTTGAGTTGTCCCTGACGTTGGCCGGTGTGCCAACGCAGGGTTTCATCGGTCAGCTCCATACCTGCGCTGGTGTCCTTGACGACATCCCACAGCGCGGGCAGGGTAGTCAGGGCCAGAAGCGCCATCAGCCACCAGACCGCGTTCAGCAGGATCATCAAAGCGATCAACATCGCGTAAACGCCGATCAGGATCAGAACCGTTCGCTGATTTCGGTTCTGTCGAGTGAACGTAAACGCGGTCATGCGCCCAAGATGCGCGTGACCATTTCGGTCGTGTCCCGGGACAGGTTCGGCGTGTCGGCAATGCGATTCAGTTGTGCAAGTATTAAGGCCTGACGGTCGGCGTCATAGCGTTTCCAAGTTTGGAACACGCTGCACATCCTGGCGGTGGTCTGCGGGTTTACTGGATCAAGTCGGATCAACCAGTCTGCCAGCAGCGCGTAACCTGCTCCGTTCGCTTGGTGGAAGCCTGCGTGGTTGCCTGCCAGGGATCCCATCAAGGCGCGGAAACGATTTGGGTTTTTCCAATTAAAATCAGCATGCTCGGTCAACCTGTGCGCGGTCTCAACCGTTTTTTCCGGTCCGGTCATCAAGACCTGCATGGCGAACCACTTGTCCATGACCAGCCGGTCATGCTGCCATCGATCATAGAAGGCGGCCAGCTCACGTTCGCCTTTGCCCGCGCGGAGCAGACAAGACAGCGCGGCCAACTGCAGGGTCATGTTGTCAGCACGTGCATATTGCTCTGCGGCCTTGGCACCTCCATCCAGTCTCGAGGTCAGCGCAAGCGCCGCGCTGCCCAAGGCGCGTTTGCCTGATTGTTCAGCGTTCGGCTGATAAGGCGCGTCCACCAGCGTTTCACTGTTCAGACGGGGGAGCAGGTCTTGAACGTGTTGCGCAGTGGCTTGACGCAAAGTCTCAACCGCTCGCCAGATCGCCATCGGGTCGGGGGTGATGCCCTTGTCAAATAGTGTTGCGGCCAGTTCCGATTGCGTCGGCAGACCCAGCATCAGTGCCCGGTAGGCCGGGTCCAGCGCCTCATTCCGTAGCACTGCCAGCAAGCCGTCAAGATAGTCGGTATCAGGCGTTGCCTCATCGGTGATCATGCGCAGCAGGGTGTCCTCGGCTAGTGACCGCCCTGCCTGCCAGCGGTTGAACGGGTCGGTGTCATGAGCCAGAAGGAAGGCGCGTTCGGCATTGCTGATCTCATGTTCAAGGATCGCAGGGGCCGAGAAATCGCGCAGGATCGAGGGCACAGGTTTGGCCGCGAGACCGGTAAAGGTAAAACTCTGCTCGGCTTCGGTCAGTTCCAGCACTTCGGTCGCACGTATCTCGTCCCCGTTCGGGCCAAGCAGACCCACAGCGATAGGGATGACCTGAGGTTGCTTGTCTTCTTGCCCCGGCGTCGGCTCGGTCCGTTGGCGCAGCGTCAGGGTATAGGTGCCATCGGTCCAATCGTCGGCAACTGAGACACGGGGGGTACCGGATTGGCTGTACCAACGTTTGAACTGGGTCAGGTCGCGGCCCGTAGTGTCTTCGAATACTTTCAGCCAATCTTCGATCGTGCAGGCCTGCCCGTCGTGGCGATCGAAGTACAGGTCCAGTGCTATGCTGTAGGCCTCATCCCCGACCAGCCGTTTCAGCATCCCGATCACCTCGGCGCCTTTTTCATAGACGGTTGAGGTGTAGAAGTTGTTGATTTCCTGAAAGCTTTCGGGACGGACCGGGTGCGAGAGCGGCCCGTTATCTTCGGGGAATTGCCGCGCGCGCAGGTCGATGGCATCGTGGATACGTTTTACAGGGGCCGAGCGCATATCCGAAGTGAACTGCGCGTCGCGGAACACAGTCAGCCCCTCCTTCAGGCACAGTTGGAACCAGTCGCGGCAGGTGATGCGGTTGCCGGTCCAGTTGTGGAAATACTCATGTGCGATGATCGCCTCGATCCGTTCGAAATTCATATCGGTCGAGGTTTCAGGGCTGGCCAGAACGGCTGAGGAGTTGAAGATGTTCAGCCCCTTGTTCTCCATCGCGCCCATGTTGAAATCGTCCACGGCCACAATGTTGAACACGTCCAGATCGTATTCACGGCCATAGACGTCCTCATCCCATTTCATCGACTTTTTAAGGGCTTCCATGCCAAAGGCGCATTTGCCTTCATCGCCGGGGCGGACCCAGAGATTTAGTTCGACGTCGCGACCGGATTTGGTGGTGAACTGGCCGGGATGGGCGATCAGCTCTCCGGCGACCAGCGCGAACAGATAGGCGGGTTTTGGCCATGGATCGACCCATTCAGCCCAGCCCTCGCCTTTGCCCGAAGGGTTGCCGTTCGATAGCAGCACGGGAAGGTCGCCATTGATGCGCACCGTGAAGGTAGACATCACATCCGGGCGGTCGGGGTAATAGGTGATCTTGCGAAACCCTTCGGCCTCGCATTGGGTGCAATACATGCCGTTCGACATATACAGCCCCTCAAGCGCGGTGTTATTGCCGGGATCGATCTCGACCACGGCCTCCCACACGAAAGGCGCGTCTGGAACCGGTGCGGTGAGGCCTTCGGTGGTCACCTCAGGCGTGATCACGTCGCCATCAATTGCGGCACGGATCAGCTTTAGCTCTTCGCCATGCAGAAAAAACGTGCGGTCGGTCGCTTCGGGGTTCGAGCGGAAGGCGATGCGGGAAGTGACGCGAGTGGCGTGTGCGGCCAGATCGAAGGTCAGATGCACACTGTCCACTAGAAACCCGAACGGAGTGTAGTCTTTCAGATAAATCGTTGTGGGGGCGGCGTCGCGCATCGGGGGCCTCATCGACTGGGAATCTGGCGCGACGTTATGGGCTTCGCGCGGACGCTGCAACCGATGTGCCATTGCCGCTGTTCATTTGAGACGGTTCGCGCTGGGTCAAATGCCTCTCATGTCGGGACAGAAGTTGCCTATCGGAAACGAACGCCCTAATTGAGGAGCGCATACAATGGCACACAATCGTAGGGGATTCGGAATATGAGCAGCAGAGAGACCCGCAACGGGCTGCAGATTGACCCGGTTCTGGTGGATTTCATCGAACAGAAGGCGCTGCCGGGCACGGAAGTTTCGGCAATTGATTTCTGGGCGGGTCTGGCGCGCTTGGCCAATGAGCTTGGGCCGAAAAACCGGGCGCTGCTGGACAAGCGGGCTGACATTCAGGGCCGGATCGATGGCTGGCACGCGGCGCGGCGGGGGTTGCCCATTGACGCGGCTGAATATCAGTCTTTTCTGCGTGAGATTGGGTATCTGGTAGAGGAAGGCGACGATTTCGAGATCGAGACAGCCAGTGTCGACCCTGAAATCGCGCTAATCCCCGGACCGCAATTGGTTGTGCCAATCACCAACGCGCGCTTTGCGTTGAATGCCGCAAATGCGCGCTGGGGCAGTTTATATGATGCGCTTTACGGAACAGATGCGTTAGGCGATCTGCCGACAGTCAAGGCTTATGACGCCGGGCGCGGTGCGCGGGTCATCGCCTGGGCGAAGGCGTTCCTGGATGAGGCTGTGCCGCTATCCGAAGGGTCCTGGGCGGAAGTCTCCGGGTTAAGCGTTAGGGACGGTGCGCTGATACCGAAGCTCGCCGACCCGTCTCAGTTCGCAGGCCACGCTGGCGCGGCTGAAGCACCGGAGTTTGTATTGCTGCGCAACAACGGGTTGCACATTCAAGTCAGGATTGATGCGCATAGCACAATTGGCGCCACCGATCCTGCAGGTATTTCTGATGTCCGTTTGGAATCCGCGCTTTCGACCATCATGGATTGCGAGGATTCTGTTGCTTGTGTCGACGCGACCGACAAGGTGTTGGCCTATGGAAACTGGCTTGGCTTGATGGCCGGCAACCTGACCGAAGAGGTTACGAAAGGCGGCACAACCTTCACGCGCAAGCTTGCTGGGGATTTGGCCTACATGGCTCCGAATGGCACGCCAGCCACTCTGAAAGGTCGGTCGCTGATGCTGGTGCGAAATGTGGGCCATCTAATGACGAACCCCGCAGTGCTGGATGCCGAAGGGCGCGAGATTGGTGAAGGTTTGATGGACGCGCTCTGCACAACGCTGATCGCCATGCATGACCTGAAGCGCGAGGGCGGGAACTCGGTCAAGGGGTCGGTCTATGTGGTCAAACCCAAGATGCACGGGCCCGAGGAGGTGGCGTTTTCGGTCGAGTTATTCGACATGGTCGAGGACATCCTGGGCCTGCCACGCAATACGGTGAAGCTGGGCATTATGGATGAAGAGCGGCGCACATCGGCCAACCTCAAGGAATGCATCCGGGCCGCAAAATCGCGCGTGGCCTTTATCAATACCGGATTCCTGGATCGGACGGGGGATGAGATTCATACTTCTATGGAAGCAGGCCCGATGCTGCCGAAGGGCGATATCAAGGATACGCCATGGATTGCGTCTTACGAGGATCGCAATGTGGATATCGGACTGGTCTGCGGCCTGAAAGGCAGAGCGCAAATTGGCAAGGGTATGTGGGCCATGCCCGATCGGATGGCGGACATGCTGGCGACCAAGATCGGCCACCCGCAATCCGGTGCAACCTGCGCCTGGGTGCCGTCACCTACTGCGGCAACGCTTCATGCAACTCACTATCACAAGATCGATGTGTTGGCGCGCCAGGATGAATTGGCCGCTGGCGGGGCTCGGGGTACGTTGAATGATCTGCTGACCATACCTCTGCTGGGCGGTCGTAATCTCAGCGCTGGTGAGATCACCCGTGAGATCGAAAACAACGCACAAGGAATCTTGGGCTATGTTGTGCGCTGGATTGATCAGGGAGTTGGCTGTTCGAAAGTTCCGGATATCAACGACATAGGTCTGATGGAGGACCGCGCGACCTGTCGGATTTCTTCGCAGGCGCTGGCCAACTGGTTGCATCACGATGTGGTCAGTCAGGAACAGGTGATGGCGGCGATGCAGAAAATGGCCGCGGTAGTGGACCGTCAGAACGAAGGAGACCCGGCCTACAGGCCCATGGCACCGGGTTTTGACGGGGTGGCGTTTCAGGCGGCTTGTGATCTGGTGTTCCGGGGGCGGGTGCAGCCTTCGGGTTATACCGAGCCTGTGCTGCACGCCCGTCGCCTGGAACTGAAGGCAAGTTTGAGCTAGGGGCAAGGGCAGGAACGAGGGGGCTGTCTGCCCCCTCGTGCTCCCCCGAAGGTATTTTTGGCCAGATGAAAAGGATCAGGCATGAACATTTCATTGCGCAAAGCGCGGACCATCATTCGGAAAGCTCTGGAAAAAGGGCGCGAGATGGAGCTGAAACCGCTCTCGGTTGTTGTCCTGGACGCCGGCGGTCACGTGATCGCGTTCGAACGCGAAGACGGTGCTGCGCCGGGGCGTTTTGCAATCGCACATGGTAAGGCCTACGGATCGGTAATGCTAGGTATGGCGGGGACCGCGCAGATGCAGCGGGCCGAAGGGCAGGCCTATTTCATGGCGGCCGTGAACGGGGTTTATGGCGGTCAGGTTGTTCCGGTTCCTGGCGGTGTGCTGCTGCGTGACCGCAAGGGCGCGGTGATCGGTGCCGTAGGTGTAACCGGCGACACTTCGGATAATGACGCAGCGGCCGCGTTGGCAGGTATCGAAGCCGCTGGGTTGACGGGCGAGATCTGATCCCTATGCCGAACTTCATCGGGGATGTGCGTCGCTGAACACGCGCTTGCGCTACCATGCAGGGTCTGTGCCGTTGCGCGCGGCCAAACCTGCCGATAGGTTTTGCAGGAAATGAGCGATACAAGGGACTTGGAATGGCGCGCCCCGTCGTTGGAATAATCGGCAACTCTTATCTGATGAATGATCAGTATCCGACCCATGCGGGCGGAACGATGAATTCCGAGGCGGTCTCGAACGTGTCTGACTGTCTGCCGCTACTGATCCCCGCCGACCCGCGCTATGTTGCGGTTGATGAGTTGCTCGAGGTTTGCGACGGCTTCCTGTTGACCGGCGGCCGTCCGAACGTTCACCCCGAAGAATATGGCGAGCCCGCGACCGAGGCGCATGGTGAGTTTGACCGCGCGCGGGATGCAATCACGCTGCCTTTAATCCGGGCTTGTGCTGAGCGGGGTCAGCCGTTCTTTGGGATTTGTCGCGGGTTTCAAGAAGTAAACGTCGCCTTGGGTGGTACGCTCTACCCTGAGATTCGTGACCTCCCGGGGCGTCAGAACCACCGGATGCCACCCGACGGCACTTTGGAGGAGAAGTTTGCTCTGCGCCATGTCGTGTCGCTAACCGAAGGTGGTGTGTTCCACCGCCTGCTGGGCGCGGCCGAAGTGATGACCAATACGTTACACGGACAAGGGATCAAGACGCTGGGCGAGAATGTGGTGATCGATGGCCACGCGCCTGATGGCACGCCCGAGGCGATCTATGTCGAGGATGCCCCCGGCTTTACCCTTTCGGTCCAATGGCACCCTGAATGGGACGCGGCGAATGACCCGGTTTCGCGGCCATTGTTCAAGGAATTTGGTCGCGCCGTATACGATTGGAAAAACGCGAAAACGGTCGGGGCGATCCGGCAGTCTGCTTAGTCACGCTAATCTTTCGATGGATCGTTCTAAGGTTTGTCGGCAACATTCGAATAAAAAGATAATTGGATATCTTCCCTGAACCGCGAATTTGCGCCGAGATACCCTTGGCCATATTCAAATCTGACTGGGTTCGGAGCAGTTCATGCACAGCTTTTCAGGAAAGTACCCTCGCGGTTTAAGAGAATTCGTTCCTGCGGCACTTTTTTTGGCGGTCCTGGGAACTGCTGGGCATGCGCAACAATGCAGCTCGGCCGGAGACCTGCTTTACATCGGGCGAACACCTGACTCTTCATCCTCATTGTGGTTATCGCAGACGGAAAGCGGTGCTTTTCGTCTGGAAGCTGCACAGGGCAACACGACCGTTGATACCTGGAGCCGATCTCGGCCCGGAGTTCATCTAAGCTTGTCTCCCTTCGTATCTAATGGATCAGGGGGCGTTCATCGTCTGTTCAAACGCGGAGGGGCACCAAATGGGCGCGACTGTCTGATCGATACGCAAAACCAAAAAAGAGATTGGACGCTGCCGGGTTGGGGTGGTGGCAATGGTGGCGGCGGGGGAGGAAACGGAGGCGGCTCGGGTGGATCCGGCGGCGGTTCCGGTGGTGGCTTCGGCGGTGGCGGCGGCTCGGGTGGATCAGGTGGCGGATTCGGAGGCGGGGGCGGCTTTGGAGGCGGCGGTTCCGGGGGTGGCTTCGGCGGTGGCGGCGGCTCGGGCGGATCCGGTGGTGGCTCTGGTGGCGGTTCTGGTGGTGGCTCTGGTGGCGGTTCCGGAGGGTCGGGCGGTGGAATTGGCAACATAGGCGAGACAGGTCGACCCGTTAATCCGCTCTACGTAAGTGGGCGACCTTCGGGCGATGATCAAGCCTGCGTGGCGGATGCGACGGGTAAGCTTGACCCTGCCTTGTGCGATCCGGTTGTCGGCCCTCCGCTGACGGAGGGGCGCGAGTTTGGGCCAGGATCTGTTTGGAATGTATGGACCAATTTCACCTACACAGACATTGAAGACACCCGTGGAAACAGCGAACTGGATGTGAACGACAGCTTTTTCGAAATTGGGATCGACCGTCTTGTCCAAGAAAACCTCGTGCTTGGTTTGCAGCTTGAATACGAAAACACTCAGCTGGACGGCTTTCAGGGGCAGTTTTCTCAGGATACTTCGGGATTCGCAATCGGACCCTATTTCGCCTGGCGGATGTCTGAGAGGTGGGTTCTAAACGGTCTCGCCACGATCGGTCGCTTTTCCACGGATGTGGATGTGCTGGAGCTGAGCGGTGATTTTGATCGCACCCGTTGGCGCGCGAATCTCGAGGCAATCGGACAATATGAGGCTGGAGCTTACTTAATTCGTCCGTCGATCTCGTTTGATTACTATAATTACAGTGCCGAGGATTACGATCTCACCGGGACGTATCTGGGAAATCCAGCCGAGTTTATTGGTGAAATCCAAGAAGCAAAATACAGTGCCCTAACGCCCGAGGTCGAAGTAAGTCGTCCGTTCTTCAATGGCAGCTCTGTCATTTCACCTTATGCATCGCTCAGCGCGACCTATTGGTTTGAACGCGAGAACTTAGGGGGTGGAACAGTTGCAAACACTGACAATGATGTTGTTTGGTCAACCCGTTTGGGTGTGAGAGGACGCACAAGCAAGACGGTGTTTCTGGAGGCTTCAATCGGATATCTCGACATGTTCGAAAGTGATTTTGAAGCGACGGAAGCTGCAATCTTTCTCTCTGTCAACTTCTAAGGCCATCAGAAAGAGCGAGCGCCGACCCATAGCCGGGTCGGCGCAAATTGATCATACGAGCAAGTCGAACTGCTTGTTCAGCGGCAAGCTGCGCGCGCGTTGGCCGGTCAGGTCGAACAGCGCGTTGCCCAAAGCGGGCATCGACGGCGGTGTCCCCGGTTCACCGACACCGCCCAGATGTTTGTTGGTCTCGAGTATCCGGACTTCCGTGATCGGTGTGCTTTGCATCCTTAACGCATCATAATCCGGGAAATTATACTGTTCGACCTCACCATCGGCAAAGGTGATCTCTTCTTGAACGGCGGCAGACAATCCGTAGATCATGCCGCCGATCATCTGCGCCTCGACCGTCGCCGGATCCAAAGCCAAGCCGACATCGCAGGCGATCCAGGCCTTGTTGATGCGGATGGTGCCGTCTTCGTCCACCACTTCGATGACCTGTGCGACAGGGGTGCCAAAGCTGTAGGCCATTGCCACGCCACGTCCGACACCATCGGGGGTTTTGCCGGTCCAGCCTGACATCTCTTTCACGGCCTCCAGGCACCCCGCAGCCGGGGCGAACTCGGACCTTGCCAACTCCAGCCGGAACTCCAGCGGGTCGCGCCCGGCGGCATGGGCCATTTCATCCAGGAAGGTCTCCTGGAAGAAGGCATTGTGGCTGTTGCCGACCGAGCGCCAGAAACCAACCGGTACAGCCAAATCGGCAACGTGACCACTCATTCTGTAGTTCGGCACCGCGTAGGGCTGGTTGAAAAAGCCTTCGACCAGAACCTTGTCGGGGCCGCCGCCAGAGAAACCCGTCACACGTTCGACCGCTTGGTGGGTCGGGGATTGCGAAGCAACCTTACCGTCGATCAGAACGGCCTTGCCATCCTTCACTGCCCCCCGCATGCGCGCCATCGCGCCGGGGCGGTAGAAATCGTGACGCATATCCTCTTCGCGGCTCCACGTCGTTTGCACAGGGGTGCCTGGAATGGCCATGGCGACCTTAGTGGCGATCTCGCCGAAATCCAACTCGCCCCGGCGGCCGAAACCGCCGCCCAGATAGGTGGTGTGAATCTCAACCGCTTCGGTATCTAGACCGGCGGTGTTGGCTGCGCGGATCTGGATCAGGGTCGGGGCCTGATTGCCGCACCACAGGTCCAGCTTGTTACTTGTATAGAGCGCCGTGGCGTTCATCGGTTCCATTGTGGCGTGGGCCAGATAGGGCACGGTATATTCTGCCGTAATCTCGGTGGCACCTTCAGGAAGCGTTTCGACATCGCCTTCATCGCGCATGGTCGAGTTCGGGGCGTCATCAAACGCCTTGGCAATTTGCGCGAATACCGCATCAGTATCGGGCGGATAGGGGGCATCGCCCCAATCCACGTCAATCGCCTCGACCGCCTGCATGGCAAGCCAAGTGTTGTTGGCAATCACCGCGACGCCCGTGCCCAGATCGACGATCTTTTCAACGCCGGGCATGGCTTCTGCAGCACTGGCGTCAAAGCCGTTCATTGCCCCGCCCAGCTTGGGGTTCATGCGGATCGAGGCGAATTTCAGGCCCTCGGGGCGCACGTCGATGCCAAAGGTGGCGGTGCCGGTGGATTTGCCCGGAATGTCGACGCGGGGCAGGGATTTGCCGAGCAAACGCCATTCGGACGGATCACGCAGGGAAACCTCGGGCGGTTCGATCTGGCCTGCGGCCTCGGCCAGTTCGCTATAGGGAATGCGCGTGCCATCCGGGGCAACCACAGCACCATTTTCGGTCATGAGTTGATCGCGATCGACCCCCAGTTGGTCCGCGGCAGCCTGCTTCAAGGTTTCGCGCGCAGTAGCGCCAGCCATCCGCATCCGTTCGAACCCGTCTTTCATCGAGGTTGAGCCGCCGGTAACCTGCAGGCTTAACGTTTTGCCCAGAACACCCAGTGCCTCACCCAGATTGTGCTGGAAATCCGAGATGTCATAGCCCTTGCCTGGCAGGCTTTCCCCCATAAGAGCATGGTTGTAATAGGCGGCAGCAGCAGGTCCGTGCAGCACACGGATTTCGTCCAGCTCAACATCCAGCTCCTCGGCGATCAGTGCTGCCCAGGTGGTCATAACGCCCTGACCCATTTCAGCGCGGGGTGCGAACAGGGTCACGCCCTGCTGGTCGATCAGAACAAAAGGGCTAAGCGCGGTTTCCCCGTCACGCGGTTTCAGCGGGTTCGCAGCTGGACGCGTGACGTAGTAGGCACCGAAGGCCACTCCACCTACGATGGCGGCAGATCCGATCAGGAATGTGCGGCGAACGATTTTACCGATACGTCCCATGGCTCAAGCCTCCTTCAACTTGGCAGCGGCATCATGGATGGCCGCGCGGATGCGAGGATAGGTGCCACAGCGGCAAAGGTTGCCTTGCATCGCATCGTCGATGTCTTCGTCCGTTGGGGCCGGGTTTTCAGCCAGTAGCGATGCGGCCTGCATGATCTGGCCCGACTGGCAGTAACCACATTGCGCCACTTGGTGGTCAACCCAGGCCTTCTGGATCGTTGCCATGGCGTCAGGCGTGCCAAGCCCCTCGATCGTGGTGACCTCACCCCAAACATCCGAGAGCGCTACCTGGCAGGACCGCACGGCCTCACCATCAATATGAACGGTGCAGGCACCGCAGGCAGCCACACCACAGCCGAACTTGGTACCGGTTAGTCCAACCTCATCACGCAGAACCCATAACAAGGGCACATCATCAGGCAGATCAACCTGATGGGTCTTTCCGTTGATCTTAAGGGCCGTCGCCATGGCGCACCTCTCTTAGCTTTGGCTGGTTTCTGACATAATTAATGAAAAGTGTCAGCTTGTCAATTGACAAAATGAACAAGAAGTGTCAGAGGTTCTCGCATGACGAGTGTAAGTGAAGATTCCAAGACAGCGGCCATTCTGAAATCGGCATTTCAGGCCTTTGCGACCTATGGGTTTAAGAAAACTTCGATGGATGACATTGCCAAAGGGGCAGGGATGTCCCGGCCTGCAGTCTATCTGCATTTCAAGAATAAAGAGGCCATCGTTCGCGAACTGACGCAGTTTTATTATGGCGAGAAAGTTACCCTAGTCGCTGAAGCCTTGGCCAGCGAAGGTCCTTTGCCTCAGATCCTCGCTCAGGCGATCGAGGCGCAATCAAACGGGATGGCTGAAATTTTGGCCTCACCTCATGGGCTTGAAATGCTGGACGCGACCAAATCCATGTCGACGGATATCGTTCAGGAGGGCGAGGCCAAATTGACGCGACTTTACGCCGAATGGTTACGGCGCGAGGATGCGGCAGGTCGCGCGCATTTGCCTGTCGGCCCGGATGAGGCCGCAAAGACAATCACCACATCGCTGAAGGGCGTCAAGATGACGGCCTCCAGCGCTGAAGAGTTCGAACAAGGCATTTCGCAATTGGCCACGCTTTTGGGCGCGGCGCTTGAGGTCAGGTGACGCGCTGACGGATTTTGTATTCCGGTTTGTCCCACAGCTTGTTGGTTATGATATCGGCCAGAATTTGGGCGGCCTGTTCTACATCCCCTTCATCGACATATAGCGGTGTGAAGCCAAACCGCATGATATCGGGCGCTCGGAAATCGCCGATCACGCCACGCGCGATCAAAGCCTGCATGGCAGCGTATCCTTCATCAAAATGAAACGATACTTGACTTCCGCGCTGGGCTGGATCGCGGGGGCTTGCGAGTGTCAATCCCGGGCAGGTAGCCTCAACCCGGGTAATGAACAATTCGGTCAATTCGATTGACTTGGCGCGCACATCGGCCATTTCAGCCATGTCCCAGATATCCATCGCTGCCGACAGCGCTGCCATCTGAATGACCGGAGGGGTTCCGACCCGCATCCTCTCGATTCCCGCGCCGGGGCGATAGTCGAGATCGAAGGCAAACGGGGCTTCATGCCCCAACCAGCCCGAAAGCGCCGGGCGCACGCGATCCGACAGACGCGGAGCGACATAGACGAACGCTGGCGCACCGGGACCGCCATTGAGATACTTATACGTGCAGCCAACAGCGAAATCCGCGCTGCAACCGGTCAGATCGACCGGGATTGCCCCCGCAGAATGGGCAAGGTCCCAGACGGTCACGACACCGTTCGCATGGGCCAGTTCGGTCAAAGCCTTCATGTCATGCATACGGCCGGAACGATAATCGACCTCGGTCAGCATCAGAACGGCGACCTCTTCGGTGATATGTGCAGCGACGTTTTCGGGATCGACCACGCGCAGTTCGTAATCCGTCCCCAGTGATCGCAACAGCCCATCTGCCATGTAAAGATCCGACGGGAAGTTGCCGTTGTCCGACAGGACCAGCTTGCGGGTCGGGTTCAGTTCCAGCGCTGAGGCGACCGCCTGATAAACCTTGATCGACAGAGTATCGCCTACCACGACGCTGCCGGGCTCTGCCCCGATCAGCCGTCCGATCCGATCCCCAAGGCCGGTCGGCATACCCATCCACCCGGCTTTGTTCCAGCCGGTGATCAGCAACTGACCCCATTCGTCCTTCATCATGCTTCCGACACGGTCACCGGCTGATTTCGGCAACGGGCCCAGAGAGTTACCGTCGAGATAAAGAATGCCCTCGGGCAGGTGAAACATGGATTTGGTTTTGGCGAAATCGGTCATGGCGAGGCTTTGTCTTTCTGAAACAGTCAGGTTGTAACTGGCTATCTGATCCCGTTGTGTCTGTCTATTGGTGCGGGTTGTCCAGCGCCCTGGGTCGATGCGACACCCTGCGCTTTTGCCAATGCGGTCAGAAAACGATAGGAGAGCGATCAGAAGCGACATCTGCCACCATGTGTCGCCGCGTGAAGGGACAGCCATGCGCCTGATCGACATACCACCTGTTTGGCTTGTGGGCTTTGCCTTGCTCGCCTGGGTCCAGGCGCGCGTGTTGCCGCTGGGGTTGTCTCTGGATGGAGCGGTGACAGATTTGCTCAGCGGCATACTGATCGGTGGCGGTATCATTCTGGCCGTGATGGCGGTGATCGAGTTCCGCCGGCACAAAACCACGGTCTTTCCGCACGAAATACCCTCGACCATGGTGCAGACTGGGATTTACAAGCGCAGCCGCAATCCAATCTATGTGGGTGATGTGTTGATCCTGACCGGGTTGATCCTGCGTTTTGACGCGGTGTTGTCGCTGGTGCTGATCCCGGTTTTTGTCTGGGTGCTGGAACGCCGCTTTATCATACCCGAGGAAGACCGTCTGCGCCGCACATTCCGCGCCGATTTCGCCCGGTATGAACGCAAGACAAGACGATGGATATAAGGGTGTGGTCATCATGACACAGCGTCATAATTGCTGCGCTTGCGAAATAATCTTGCGCAGGATACATGTCTGCTTGTCATTCTATGCTGAACACCCACCTGGCCTGAATCAAAAATTAGGGGGAACCGACTGGTGAAAATTGGGACGCCAAAGGAAACGTACAAGGGCGAGAACCGGGTCGCGATGACTCCGGACTCGGCTTTGCAGTTGCAGAAACTGGGCTATGAGTGCCTGATCGAAAAGGGCGCAGGCGCTGCTGCGGGGTTTTCGGACGCCGCTTATGAAGCCGCAGGCGTTGAGGTCATGAAGACCGCTGCCTCGCTTTGGAAGGCTGCGGATATCATTGCCAAGGTGCGTCAGCCCGATGCCACCGAGCTGAAGCGTCTGACCAAGAACAAGACCCTGATTTCATTCTTTAATCCGGCTGGGAATGAAGACGGGATGGAGGCCGCCAAATCCAAGGGCGCGACCGTGATCGCGATGGAGATGGTCCCGCGTATCTCGCGCGCGCAGAAGATGGACGCGCTGTCTTCGATGGCCAATATCGCCGGGTACCGTGCTGTGATCGAGGCAGGCAACAACTTTGGCCGTTTCTTCACAGGTCAGGTGACGGCGGCTGGTAAGGTGCCACCTGCCAAGGTGCTGATCGTCGGTGCCGGTGTGGCCGGACTGGCCGCGATTGGGACCTCAACCTCGCTGGGTGCGATCACCTATGCGTTCGACGTGCGCCCCGAAGTGGCCGAGCAGGTCGAATCCATGGGGGCTGAGTTCGTCTATCTGGATTTTGAGGAAGAACAGCAGGACGGTGCATCGACTGGTGGCTACGCATCGGTCCAGTCGGAAGAATTCCGCAACGCCCAGCTTGCCAAGTTCCGGGAACTGGCACCCGAGATGGACATCGTCATCACCACGGCGCTGATCCCCAACCGTGAGGCACCTGAGCTTTGGACCAAAGATATGGTCGAAAGCATGAAGCCGGGTTCGGTCATCGTTGACCTTGCAGCGGAAAAGGGCGGTAACTGTAAACTGACGGTGCCGGATGAGAAGATCGTGACCGACAATGGCGTGACCATTATCGGCTATACCGACTTCCCCAGCCGGATGGCGGCGCAGTCATCGTCTCTGTACGCGACCAATATCCGTCACATGATGGCTGACCTGACACCCGAGAAGGACGGCAAGGTCAATCACGACATGGAAGATGACGTGATCCGTGGCGCGACCGTGACCCATGAGGGCGAGATCACCTTCCCGCCACCTCCGCCCAAGGTGCAGGCGATTGCGGCACAGCCTAAGGCCGAGGTCAAGGAACTGACACCGGAAGAGAAAAGGGCGCAGGAAATCGCGGCCTTCAAAGCGCAGACCAAGCAACAGTTCACGTTGCTGGGCGTCGGCGGTGCGTTGATGTTGCTGGTGGGGTTGATCGCTCCGGCCAGCTTCATGCAGCATTTCATCGTCTTTGTGCTGGCGATCTTTGTGGGCTTCCAGGTGATCTGGAATGTCAGCCATAGCTTGCACACACCACTGATGGCGATCACCAACGCGATCTCTTCGATCATTATCGTTGGAGCCTTGATGCAGATCGGATCGGGGTCGTTCCTGGTCATTCTGCTGGCGGCGCTGTCAGTCTTCATGGCCGGAATCAACATCTTCGGCGGCTTCCTCGTAACCCGGCGCATGCTCGCCATGTTCCAGAAATCTTAAGGAGGCCGGGCAAATGGAATTTGGCTTCACTACTGCCGCCTATGTCGTTGCGGCTGTCCTTTTCATCCTGTCTCTGGGTGGATTGTCGAACCAGGAAAGCGCCAAGAGGGCGGTCTGGTATGGCATTGTTGGTATGGCGCTCGCGGTTTTTGCGACGCTGGTTGGTCCGGGTTCAGGCCTGTGGCTGCTGTCGTTGCTGCTGATCGCGGGCGGTGGTCTGATCGGTCAGTACGTGGCGCAGCGCGTCCAGATGACCGAGATGCCACAGCTTGTGGCCGCGATGCATTCGCTGGTGGGTCTCGCGGCTGTGTTCGTGGGATTCAATGCCCATTTCGAGATCGGCAATGTGGCACAAGTCATGGCGATTGCTGACAGTGCGTCTCAGGCAGACCTGTCCGATCTGGGGGCGTTCGCCAAGCTGATCGCGAAGAAGACCGCGGCCGAACTGGCGATCCTGCATGTTGAGCTGTTCCTCGGTATCTTCATCGGTGCGATCACCTTTACTGGATCGGTCGTGGCTTATGGCAAGTTGGCGGGCAAGGTGACCTCGGCGGCGACCAAGCTTCCGGGCGGTCATGCTCTGAACGCGGGTGCGGCTGCTTTGTCGTTGATCTGTCTGATCTGGTACACCAATTCGGGCGGTTTCTTCCCGCTGTTCCTGATGACGCTGGCAGCGCTGTTCATCGGCTATCACCTGATCATGGGCATCGGCGGGGCCGACATGCCGGTGGTTGTATCGATGCTGAACAGCTATTCGGGTTGGGCGGCTGCGGCCATCGGCTTCTCGCTAGGCAACGACCTGCTGATCGTGGTTGGTGCATTGGTGGGCTCGTCTGGTGCAATCCTGTCCTACATCATGTGTAAGGCGATGAACCGTCACTTTGTCAGCGTAATTCTGGGCGGCTTTGGTGGCCCGCAGGGCGAACAGATGGCTGTTGAGGGTGAACAGATCGCCATCGAGGCAGATGGTGTCGCGGCGGCGCTGAATGATGCAGATAGTATCGTCATCATCCCCGGCTATGGCATGGCCGTGGCGCAGGCGCAGCAATCGGTGTCCGAGCTGGTTCGCAAGCTGCGCGCCAAGGGCAAGAACGTGCGCTTTGCGATCCACCCCGTTGCCGGTCGTCTGCCGGGCCACATGAACGTGCTGCTGGCCGAGGCGAAGGTGCCGTATGACATTGTTCTGGAGATGGACGAGATCAACGACGACTTCCCGGATACGGATGTGGCCATCGTGATTGGCTCGAACGATATCGTGAACCCTGCGGCGCAGGAAGACCCGAACAGCCCCATCGCCGGGATGCCGGTGTTGGAATGCTGGAAAGCCAAGCAGGTGTTTGTGTCCAAGCGTGGTCAGGGCACCGGCTATTCGGGCATCGAGAACCCGCTGTTCTTCAAGGAGAACACCCGCATGTTCTATGGCGACGCCAAGGCTTCGCTCGACAAGCTGTTGCCCATGATCGATTGATCAGAAGGGACAATCTGATTGCAAAGGGCGCCTGAGGGTGCCCTTTTCTTTTGTGATGAGATGGGGGCTCGCCTCCAACCCCCTCAAGGATTTTTAGCCATTTGAAGCAAGCGGGCTGTGTTAAACTTGGCGAGTGCTCGGGATAGTAGGAGGCAGACCATGCAGAAGGTAAATGGAATTGGCGGGATATTCTTTCGGGCCCGTGATCCGCAGGCGTTGAGTGCTTGGTATGAGAAGCATTTGGGGGTCAATCACTACGATCCTGTGCCCTGGAAGCAGCGGGAAGGATATACGGTGTTCGCACCCTTTGCGCAGGACACCGAGTATTTCGGCCGCTCCGAGCAGCAATGGATGATCAATTTTCGTGTTGATGACCTGAGCGCGTTGATCGACCAACTACAGAACGCCGGAATCACCGTCGAGACGAACCCGAAGTGGGACAGCGAGGTCGGGAAATTCGCCCGCATCCACGATCCTGAAGGCAATCCCATCGAGCTATGGGAGCCGAATCAATAAGATAGCGGGATTGTATACCGTTGTATCCTTGTAAGTAATTGAAATAAATAAACAATTGATGTTGTGTCGGTCTGCCTTATAGTGCCGGTGATACACCGGAGCCTTACATGACGCCCATAGACAATCATCCGCTTCGCTATACGCTGGCCAATGAACTGCATGCACGCCCATTTCCGGTTGCACCCTTGCCCAGCACGGTTGTGTTTCTGGCGATCAAGAAGCCCAAAGAAGCGGTTACGCGCGATCGTGGCGAGGATATGGCCCACCTGATCAATCTGCTGGATCGCCACGGCGCGCAGCACCCTCAGCCAGCAGCCACTCACTACGCGGGTCAGATCGGGCGTCATTGGCTGAAATGGGAACAACATACCGAGTTTGTGACCTATACCGCGATCACTCCGAACGTCAGTGAACGTGCGTTCAATCCGGCAGACTTTGAGGTGTTTCCTCCAGACTGGTTGATTGCGAGCCCGGGGCAGCGGGTGACATCGGCCTTAATTCGCGTGGTCGAGTACGAGGGAGATGAGGCGGCAAAGGCTTCGCTGGCTCAGTGGTTCGAGCCGGAAAGCCTAGCAGTGGCGCGGGTGCTGGATGATGCCGCGATCTGCGCTTGTGATTTCCGAATTGATCCGGCGGGGCATATGCGCCTTGCGATGTTTGTCAAGAAAGGCACCGGGCGGCGTCGGACCGGGCGGATCGTTCAGCGGCTGTGCGAGATTGAGACCTACAAGGCAATGTCGATGCTGGGATTTGCGAGGGTCAAGCAACTGATGCCGCGCATCGGCGAACTGGATGGTCAATTGACCCGCCTGATGGGGCAGATGTCCGACGAAACAGCCCACCCGGACGAATTGTTGCCGGATCTTCTGTCTACCTCGATCGAGCTTGAGACACTTTCGGCACGGTGTTCTTTTCGGTTCGGCGCAACGGGTGCCTATGAGGCGATTGTCAATCAGCGCATCGAAGTGTTGCGTGAACAAAGATTCAATGGACGTCAGAGTTTTGCCGATTTCATGATGCGTCGTTATGACCCCGCGATGCGGACGGTGAAATCAACCGAGCGACGTTTGCAGGCCTTGTCCGACAGGGCTATTCGCGCCGGCGACCTGTTGCGTACCCGTGTCGATGTCGAACGCAGCGCTCAAAATCAGGCTCTGCTGGAAAGCATGGACCGGCGTGCTGATCTGGCCCTTAGATTGCAGCACACAGTCGAGGGATTATCTGTGGTGGCGATCAGCTACTATGCGGTGTCTCTGGTCAGCTACTTGCTCTACCCAATGACGCAGGCCGGGATTAGCAAAGGGATGCTGACGGCAATTGTGACCGTGCCTGTCATCCTTGCCGTTTGGTTCGGGGTGCGCCAGATCCGGAAGCGAATTGAATAAGCAGTCTATGCCGGGCGACGAATGATCTGTAGAACGGGTGGCGTTTGGCAGATTTTATGAGGATTTCCTGTGATCGGTATTGTTGCGGCGTGGCGGGCTGTGGCCGCCATGTTTATCCTGAACGGTGCGCTGTTCGGCATCTGGGCATCGCGCATACCTGCGGTTCGGGACAGGCTGGATCTGACACACGAGGCGCTAGGGCTTGGTTTGCTGTTCATGGCAGCAGGGGCCGTGTGTTCGTTTCCGATCACGGGCCGTTTGACGGACAAGTTTGGGGCGGTGGCGATCACGCGGGTGATCGCGGTTCTCTACACCTTTTCCCTGATCCTTTTGGCTCTCGCCGGCGGGTTCTGGTCGCTTGCGGCGTTTCTGTTTGTATTCGGAGCCTTCCATGGCTCGATGGATGTTGCGATGAACGCCTGGGCGGCAGAGGTCGAACAGGCCTATGACAAGCCGGTCATGTCGTCCTTTCACGCGATGTGGAGCCTTGGAGCCGGGCTGGGGGCGCTCAGCGGATACGGTGCCGTACAGATGGGGCTGTCGGTGTTGCAACATTTTCTGCTAGCAGGTGGCGTTGTCGTCGCGCTTGCGCTTGTTTTGTCTTGGGTACGCTGGACTTCGAAACGATCGGCTTCGAAACCTGGATCGGTGTTCGCCTTGCCATCGGGTGCCCTGATCCTTGTGGGTTTCACAGCGCTGTGCGGCGCTTTGGGCGAAGGGGCTGTTGCGGATTGGAGTGCGATCTTCCTGCGCGATGTCACCGGTGCGGCTGAGAGTATCGCGGCGTTGGGCTATGCGGTCTTCTCGGTCACGATGGTTGCGTTCCGGCTTGCGGGCGGGGTGGTGATCGCGCGTTTCGGGCCTGTTGCAACAGCACGATTTGGCGGCGTTTGCGCCGCGCTGGGCGTGTTTGGCGTAGTATCGGCGGGAGGGGCAGGATTGGCTTTGGCAGGTTTTGCTCTGATGGGAGTGGGCTATGCGGTAATCATGCCTCTGGCCTTTAGCCGTGCGGCCAACGACCCGCATGTCCCGCCCGGACAGGCGATCGCAAGCGTCGCGACTTTGGGATACGGAGGGTTGTTGATCGGGCCGCCTCTGATCGGATTTCTGGCCGAGTTGATGACGCTGAGATTTGCCTTTGCAGTTCTTTTACCGCTGGCCGTTCTTATCATCGTATTGGCCGGCGCGCTGAAGCGCGCCGACTAAGTTCGCTTATCGTCCGCGAATACGTGGATCCAGCGCATCGCGCAGGCCGTCACCCAGATAATTTACACTGAGGACGGTTAGTGAGATCGCCAGTCCGGGCCAGAACACGCGCTCGGGGTATTGCTGCAGATAGTCGACGCCATCGAAGAGCAGCCGACCCCATGTCGGGAAGTCCGGCGGAAATCCGAGGCCGAGGAAGGAAAGCGCGCTTTCGGTGATGATCGCAGTTGCAATCCCCAGCGTGGCCGACACCATGATCGGAGACAGAACATTCGGCAGGATGTGCCGGGTGATGATCTGGCCATTGCTGGTGCCGATGGACCGGGCGGCCAGAACGAACTCACGCTCTTTGATCGCCAGCACATCGCCGCGCACGATCCGCGCTGTGGGCATCCATGAGGTGATGCCGATGGCGCAGACGATCAGGATGAAGATTCCACGTTCTAACCCGAAGGCAGCAGATAGCGGCTCGCGGAAGAGCAGCATCATGACCAGCAGCAGCGGTAGCAACGGCAAGGCCAAGAACAGATCCGTCAGGCGCATCAGTGGGCCATCCAGCCGTTTGAAAAACCCGGCCAGAACACCGATGAACGAGCCCAGAAACAGCGCCAACAGCATCGCGGTGATGCCGACTGACACCGATGTCTGACCGCCTGACATCATGCGAGCTAGGATATCGCGGCCCAACTGGTCGGTGCCAAAGGGATGCGCCCAACTGGGGCCCTGATTGCGCGAACGGATGTCGATCTGAGTGGGGTCGATGCTCCATAAGTATGGTCCCAGATAGACGCCTGCGACGATGAAGATGAACAGAATCGCTCCGATCATCGCGCCTTTGTGGGTCTTGAACTGATCCCAGACATCGCGCCATTGGCTCCGTGGTGGGGTGGCCAGTTCTTCCATCACATCGGTGGTTGGCAGCGCTGTCGAGGCGGGCGCAAGCCCTTCGTCCGGGACCAGTGTATCGGTACGATCATGATCAGTCATAACGAATCCTCGGGTCCAGAATGCCATAGAGAACGTCGGCGATCAGATTGAACAGGACGATCAGCACGGCAAATATGAAGGTCAGGGTTTGGACCATCGGCAAGTCATTGGCCTGAATAGCCCCGATCAGCAACTGGCCGATGCCGTTCACTTTGAACACCTGCTCGGTAATGATCGCTCCGCCGAAGATGGCCGGAATACCCAGCGCGATAACGGTGACCACAGGGATCATCGAGTTGCGCAGGACGTGGACCATGACGACCGTGTATTCGCTGAGGCCCTTGGCGCGGGCGGTGCGGACATAATCCTGATTAAGGTTGTCCAGCATTGAGGCGCGCATGAATCGGCTGAGCTGCGCGGTGATCTGCAGCGCCAGAACCATTACCGGCATGATCATCTGTTTGAGCTGTACAACAAAGCTGTCCCAGCTATTGACCACATGGGTAGTGTCATAGATCGACGGGAACCACCCAAGCTGGACTGAGAAGATCACGATCACCAATACGCCCGAGAAGAACGGCGGTACCGAGAAGCCGACCATCGACACGAATGTGCCCATTTGGTCGAACCAGGAATACTGCCGGTAAGCCGAATAGATACCGATGGGCAGAGCGATCAGGATGGCGACCACATAAGCGGTGCCAACAACCCACAGGGTCTGCGGGATGCGCTGAACGACGATGTCCATGACGGGTGAGCGGGTCTGCCACGAAATCACGCGCAGGTCACCTTCGGAGAAGGTTGTACCAAAGATCGAGTCGACCAGTACCTGCGGTTCGATCCAGAAGAACTGCACGATCCATTTCCAGAACCGGATATGCATCGGCTGACCGAGGCCCAGTGCCTCGCGCATCTTTTCTTTGACTTCGGGGGGGACGGTAAGTGGAACCTGCGCCATCGGATCGCCGGGTGCGAGTTCGAGGAGCAGGAAGATGACGAGGCTGATGAACAGTAGCGTGGGAACGGCCAGCACCAGTCGTCTGATGGTAAAGTTGAGCATTAAGAGGCGCCTTTATATGCGTCTTCTTGTTGGAGTGGTCTGCAAATGACCGCGCCCCGATATGGGTCGGGGCGCGGTTTTGCAAGATTAACGCTTAGGAACCGGTCTTGCGGTACCAGTCCGCAATGTTCCACAGCTCGCTGTCCCAAACGTTCAGGACAACGCCACCCAGCGTATTGGCGTGTGCCGACAGACGACCACGGTGCACCAGCGGGATCATTCCGCCATTTTCAACCATGATGTCGTTCAGCTGACGCGCGATCTGCGCGCGCTCATCCGCACCTGCGGTTTCGGCCAGTTTGCCATGCAGCTTGTCGAACTCTTCGTTGCAGAAACGGCTGATGTTCTCGCCCTGCCACTGGCTTTCAGGCTTGGGTGCCTTGTCGCACAGGCCGTTGCCCAGATAGGACTGCGGGTCAGTGCCGTTGAAGGTGTTGGCATACATTTCAACGTCGGCATAGAACTTCTGGAAGGTGTCAGGCGAACCCGGATCACCACCAAAGAAGACCGAAGCATTGATGTTGCGCAGCTCAGTTTCGATACCGATTTGGCTCCACCATTCTTTGATCAGCGCCTGGAAGTCCTGGCGAACTGCGTTGGTAGAAGTCTGGTAGACAATCTTCAGCGGTACACCGTCTTTTTCACGGATGCCATCGCCATCGGAATCAACGATACCCGCGTCATCCAGAAGCTTCTTGGCACCTTCGATATCTTGAGTATCGCAGCTGAATGTGTCGGAATTCACCGCGGCAGGCGCAGGTACCCAGTTGCAGGTAACCTTACCGGCCTGACCGTAGCCGATTTCAACCAGCAGCGGCCGGTCGATGGCCAGCGACATGGCCTTGTAAACAGCAGGGTCCTGCAGGAACGGGTGCGGATGCGTTGCAGTCGAACGCTCGCCCTCCGGCAGATCTGGCGACGGGTTGGTCTGGTTCAGCATGATGCGTTCCACCAGCGGGCCGAAGCCTGCGACCGGAGTACCTTTGCCGCCTTCCTGCATCTGCGCGATCACTTCAGGCGCAAGCTGCAAGTTCCAGGCATAGTCAAATTCGCCGGTTTCCATGACCGCACGACCAGCAGCAGTTGCATCGCCACCGCCTTTGAATGTCACCGTTGCGAACGCAGGCTTTGCCGGGTCACGGTAGTTATCATTGGCCTTGAAAGTGATCACGTCATTTGGCTTGAACTCGGTGACAACAAACGGGCCTGTGCCGATCGGGTTAAAGTTCTGCTCGGTGCATTCGGGCGCTTTGGCTCCCATGCAATCCGCGAACTGTGCCGCCTGGATGATCGGGCTCTCACCACCCACGAACGGGCCGTAAGGGAACGGGGTCGGCGCATCGAATGTGACTTTGACGGTCAGATCATCGACAGCTTCGACATTGGTGACACCTTCAAATTTGGTCACCTGCGCACAACCGCCTTCTGGGTCCATGCAATAGTTTGCAGTGAACACTACATCAGCGGAGGTGAAAGGTGTGCCGTCTGACCAGGTGATTCCCGGCGCGATTTTCCAAGTGATCGAGGTCAGGTCTTCGCTGACGCCACCATTTGCAACTGTCGGAATTTCGGATGCCAGGAACGGAACCATTTCGCCATCTTGATTGTACCGGGCGAGCGGCTCAATCACTAGCGACGCGGATTCCACATCCTTGGTGCCACCCGAAAGGAACGGGTTCAGGATCGATGGGGCTTGCCAGTAAATGATGCTGACATTGCCGTCCGATCCACGCTCGGCCATGGCCATCGGGGCCATTGCCGTGCTTGCAATCGCACCAAGCAAAAGGGTTTTGATTTTCATCATACACTCCATGTTGGACACATACGTGTCTCGATTATCTCCGCGATGCCCGCGGGTTAGGCGTGGCCGTCAAAAGGGATAAGGATTTGGAATCAAACGGAAACGATTGTATCGCCTTCGTGTATTCAGACCTCTCCCCAGAACGGTTACGCGGCGTATCGAAACAGAGTTTTGGAAAATTGCAAGCCTTGCCTTGCGAAATTTGACCTATCGGTTTGACTTTTCACATCTGCCCGCCTTAGCGTTTGGCACCCAATCCGAAAAGCCGCCAAGGGGAGAGCGCGCGTGCTGGATCAGCCAATTGCCCAGATCAAAAAACTGCGGGTCGAATTTCAAACTAAAGATGGCCCAGTGGTGGGCGTCGAGGACGTCTCGTTCGAGGTCAACCCAGGCGAAACCGTCTGTATCGTGGGCGAATCGGGGTCGGGCAAATCAGTCTCATCTCTATCGCTGATGCGCTTGGTCGAGTTCGGCGGCGGTGAAATTGCTGGCGGGCAACTGCTTTTCGATCGCCGCGGCGGCGAGGAAATGGATCTGTCCCACGCCGATCAAGATCTGATGAAGCAGATTCGCGGAAATGAGATCGGAATGATCTTTCAGGAGCCGATGACGGCCTTGAACCCGGTTTTCACCGTCGGACGGCAGCTCACCGAAGGATTGCGAATCCACAAGGACATGAACAAAGCGCAGGCCGAAGAGCGAGCGCTGGAACTATTGCGTCAGGTGCGCATCCCTGAGCCCGAGCGACGTTTGAAGCAATATCCGCATGAACTGTCCGGTGGCATGCGCCAGCGTGTGGTGATCGCCATGGCCATGGCGTGTGAGCCTCGCCTGCTGATTGCGGACGAGCCCACCACCGCGCTGGATGTGACCATCCAGGCCGAGATTCTGGCGCTGATGGACCGCCTCAAACGCGAGACCGGAACGGCGGTGATGTTTATCACCCATGACATGGCTGTGGTCGCGCAGATGGCGGACCGCGTGGTGGTTATGTTCCGCGGCAACAAGGTCGAGGAAGGCACCGTCAAAGAAATCTTCGAAAACCCGCAGCACGATTACACCAAGGCGTTGCTGGCGGCGGTTCCGAAATTGGGCGAGATGCAGGGTAAAGCCGCGCCCGAGCCAATGAAACTGCTGGGTGAGGAAGGCCAGAAGATCGCTCCGATCCCGGGTACGAACGAAGTGTTGCTGACGGTCAAGAACCTGACCACGCGATTTGCGGTGAAAGGCGGATTGCTGCGCCGGACCATCTCGAACGTGCATGCAGTCGAAGATGTCTCGTTCACGCTGAACCGGGGGCAGACGCTCAGCCTCGTTGGCGAATCTGGGTGTGGCAAGTCGTCGGCAGGGCGCTCGATCCTGCGATTGGTGGAGCCGATGGCGGGTGAGGTTGATCTGGACGGTGTCGACATCATGAAGCTGGACCAGGCCGGCCTGCGCAAAGCGCGGCTGGACATGCAGATGATCTTTCAGGATCCGTTCGCCTCGCTGAACCCGCAGATGCAATTGGTTGATCAGGTCGCCGAACCGATGCGGAACTATGGGGTTGCGTCGGGGTCAGAACTGCAGGACCGCGTGGCGCAACTGTTCGACAAAGTGCAACTGCCGCGCAGCTTCATGCGCCGCTTCCCACATGAGATGTCGGGTGGTCAGCGGCAACGGATTGCGATTGCGCGAGCACTGGCGCTGAATCCCAAGCTAATCATCGCGGATGAGGCCGTTTCGGCGCTGGACGTCTCGGTTCAGGCGCAGGTGCTGAACCTGATGATGGAGCTGCAGTCCGAGCTTGGCCTCAGCTATCTGTTCATCAGCCATGACATGGCGGTGGTCGAGAGGGTCAGTCACCATGTCGGTGTGATGTATCTGGGCCGCATTGTCGAACTGGGCCCGCGTGCTCGGGTTTTTGAGAACCCACAGCACCCTTATACGCAGGCACTGATGAAGGCGGTACCAATTGCCGACCCGAACAAGCGCAAGTCGGAAAAAGACCTGAACTTCAAACCTATTCCGTCCCCGATTCATCCCATCGGCTACAAACCAGAGCCATCTGAATACAATGAGGTTGAACCGGGCCATTTTGTTTTGACCACTGACAGCGGATATTGACCCTCATGGCTGAGCGCCTGTCTCCGCTAGAGATCATGACTAAGCTGATCTCATTCCCGACTGTCAGTCGCGATACGAATTTACCGCTGGTGGATTGGGTCGAGGCGTATCTGCAAAGCCACGGGATCGAACCGCATCGTTGGCCTGATCCGGATCAGCCGCATAAGGCGGCTCTGTTCGCGCATGTCGGCCCGTGGGAAGAGGGCGCGATTGTCCTATCAGGTCACACTGATGTTGTTCCCATCGATGGCCAGCCTTGGGACACCGATCCATTTGTCGTGACCGAGAAAGATGGCAAGTATTTCGGGCGTGGCACCTGCGACATGAAGGGCTTTGACGCGCTGGCGATCTGGGCCTTGGTCGAGGCGCATCACGCTGACACCAAACGCCCCCTGCAACTGGCGTTGAGCTTTGATGAAGAGGTTGGCTGCACCGGCGCGCCGCCGATGATCGCCCACATGCAGGAGGTTCTGCCCAAAGGATCAGCCGTGATTGTGGGCGAGCCGTCGATGATGCAGGCCGTCACCGGCCATAAGGGCGGGTTTGGCTTTGACACGCATGTGGTGGGGTTCGAAGTTCACAGCTCAATCATGCACACAGGCGTCAATGCGATCATGGAGGCCGCGCCGCTGATCAATTGGGCCAATGATCGGAACGCCGAGAATATGGCGGCGCAACCTTCAGACATTGCGTCAGTGTTCGATCCGCCTTGGACTACCTGCCATGTTGGTATGATCGAAGGCGGAACCGCGCATAATATCACTGCCAAAGACTGTCGCTTCATGATGGATTTCCGCACCGTTCCGGACGATGAAAAATCGGTCTGGCAGAAGGCCTATTTCGATAAGGTTCGTGAAGTCGAGGCGCGGATGCAAGCGGTTCATCCCGACGCCCGGATCGAGCTGTCCGAGCATTTTTCGATCCCAGGTCTTGTGCCTGAAGAAGATGGCGAGGCTGAGACGCTGGTGCGCGCGCTCACCGGTGACAATGCGACACATGTGGTAAGCTATGGCACCGAGGCGGGGCAGTTTCAGGAAGCTGGTTATTCCGCTGTTATCTGCGGCCCAGGTGATATCGCGCAGGCCCATCAGCCGAATGAGTTCATTACGATTTCTCAATTCAACGCAGGTCAAAAATTTATGGAGCGTCTGGTAAAGAGGCTCTGCGAATAACATCTCAAAGGAGAGGTTAAAGATGCCCGTCAAGAACCGGCTCGCCGAAATGCATGGCGAGATCACCAAATGGCGTCGTCACCTGCATATGCATCCCGAGCTGATGTATGATGTTGAGGAAACGGCAGGGTTTGTGGTCGACCGACTGAAGGAGTTCGGTGTGGATGAGATCACGCCCGGCATCGGCAAGACTGGCGTGGTTGCCGTCATCAAGGGACGTCAGGATACGCTAGGCCGTGTTATCGGGCTGCGTGCCGACATGGATGCGCTGCCCATAGAAGAGGCGACGGGACTGGACTATGCTTCGACCGTTTCTGGTAAGATGCATGCCTGTGGTCATGACGGTCATACCTCGATGCTGTTGGGCGCCGCGCAGTATCTGGCCGAGACGAGGAATTTTGACGGTACCGTTGTGTTGATTTTCCAGCCTGCCGAAGAAGGCGGGGCAGGTGGTCTGGCCATGTGTCAGGACGGGCTGATGGAGCGCTGGGGTATTCAAGAAGTCTATGGCATGCACAACATGCCGGGAATGCCGGTTGGTGAGTTTGCCATTCGACCAGGCGCATTGCTGGCTTCTTCGGATGAATTCGAAATTGTTGTAACGGGTAAAGGCGGTCATGCTGCCGCCCCGCATGAGGCGGTAGATACAACGCTGATTGCGTCGCACATTGTTGTAGCTTTGCAATCAGTGGTGTCGCGTACCGTGGACCCTATCAAAAGGGTGGTGCTGACCGTCGGGACTTTTGAAACCGATAGTGTGGCCTCGAATGTGATTGCCCATACGGTGCGGTTGCGGGGAACTGTTCGTACACTTGACCCAGAATATCGAAAGGTCGCTGAAGAACGCGTGCGCAGGATCGCCGAGGACACTGCCTCGGCCTTTGGAGCTTCGGCTAAGATGACGTGGACACCGGGCTATCCGGTGACGGTGAATTCGGACGATGAAACCATCTATGCTGCTGAGGCCGCGCAGGCCGTGGCAGGCAAGGTCAATGACAGCACCGATCCAATCATGCCGTCAGAAGATTTTGCTTACATGCTTGAAGAACGGCCCGGAGCCTACATCTTTATCGGAAACGGGGACACGGCCATGTGCCATCACCCGGAATACAACTTCGACGACGACGCCATTCCCGCCGGTTGCAGCTGGTTTGCCGAGCTGGTGGAACGACGATTACCCGTCGCCTGATTTGGGAGGATCAGATGCCAATCAAGAACCGACTTGCCGAAATGCACGAAGAAATCACCGGTTGGCGGCGGGATATTCATCAACACCCTGAGATCCTCTATGACACCCACCGCACCAGCGCCTTGGTGGCTGAAAAGCTGAAAGAGTTCGGTTGCGATGAGGTTGTGACGGGCATTGGCCGCACCGGAGTTGTTGGCGTCATCAAGGGCAAGACCGACACGCAGGGTCGAGTGATTGGCCTGCGTGCGGATATGGACGCGCTGCCGATGCAGGAGCAGACGGGCCTTGATTATGCCTCGAAAACCGATGGCGCCATGCATGCCTGTGGCCATGATGGCCATACGGCGATGGTGTTGGGCGCGGCGAAATACTTGTCTGAGACGCGGAACTTCGACGGCACGGCCATTGTGATTTTCCAACCAGCGGAAGAAGGTGGCAATGGGGCCGAGGCGATGTGCAAGGACGGTCTGATGGATCGGTTCGGCATTCAGGAAGTCTATGCCATGCACAATGTGCCAGGTGTGCCGACGGGGCAGTTTGCGATCCGGTCTGGCCCGCTGCTGGCGGCTGCGGATGAGTTCGACATTCATCTGGAAGGCCGGGGCGGCCACGCGGCGAAACCGCATGAAACAATTGATACTACAGTGATGTTGTCGCAACTGATCGTGGCACTTCAGACCATCGTGTCGCGTAACGCGGACCCTATTTTACAAGCGGTTCTGTCTGTGACTTCGGTCGAGACCTCATCCAAAGCGTTCAATGTGATCCCTCAATCGGCGCAGGTGCGCGGTACTGTACGAACGCATTCGAACGAAATGCGCGACCTGATCGAGACGCGGCTGACCGAGGTGGCTGAGGGTATTGCTGAAACCTTCGGTGGCACTGTCAAAGTCTCATACACGCGTGGAGTTCCGGTGACGATCAACGCCGAAGAACAGACGGAATTTGCCGCTGAGGCCGCCATTTCCGTAGGTGGCAGCTGTGATGAGGCGCCGATGGTGATGGGGGGCGAGGATTTCTCGTTCATGCTGGAAGAACGCCCCGGGGCCTTCATCGTGCTGGGCAATGGCGACAGCGCCGGGCTGCACCACCCTGAATACAATTTCAACGATGAGATCATCCCGATGGGATGCTCATGGTTTGCCGAAATGGTCGAGCGCCGGATGCCGGCGGCTTGAATTAGGAGAGAGAAGACATGCCAGTTAAGAACCGCTTTGCCGAATTGCAGGCCGAAATCACCGAATGGCGACGGGATATTCATGAAAACCCCGAGATTCTGTTTGAAACCCACCGCACCAGTGCTTTGGTCGCGGACAAACTGAAAGAGTTCGGCTGCGACGAGGTCGTTACCGGGATCGGTCGCACCGGGGTTGTCGGTGTGATCAAGGGCAAATCAGACTCGAGTGGCAAAGTCATCGGTCTGCGTGCCGATATGGATGCGCTGCCGATTCACGAGGCGACGGGGTTGAATTACGCCTCGAAAACCGATGGGGCGATGCATGCTTGTGGCCATGATGGACATACGGCGATGCTGCTCGGGGCGGCGAAATACCTTTCGGAAACGCGTAATTTTGACGGTACTGTAGTGGTGATCTTCCAGCCCGCTGAAGAAGGTGGCGGCGGTGGTCGCGAAATGTGCGAAGACGGCATGATGGCGCGCTGGAACATTCAGGAAGTCTACGGCATGCACAACTGGCCGGGCCGTCCGGTCGGCAGTTTCTCTATCCGTCCGGGTTCGTTCTTTGCCGCGACCGATCAGTTCGACATCACCTTTGAAGGTCGCGGTGGCCACGCCGCGAAACCGCAGGAGACCGTGGATACGACCGTGATGACCGCGCAGGCCGTGTTGGCGTTGCAGACGATTGCCTCGCGCAATGCCGACCCGATCGATCAGGTCGTGGTGTCTGTGACATCGTTCGAGACATCCTCGAAGGCGTTCAATGTCATTCCTCAAACAGTGCAGATCAAAGGCACCGTACGCACCATGAGCAAAGAGATGCGCGATCTTGCCGAGAAACGGATCAACGAGATTTGCGCAGGAGTTGCAGCGACCTTTGGTGGCACGGCGGATGTGACCTATATTCGTGGCTATCCGGTGATGGTGAACAGTGACGAGCAGACCGATTTCGCGGCCGAGGTGGCGAAATCGGTCTCGGGCAGCTGTGACGAGGCGCCCCTTGTCATGGGGGGTGAGGATTTTGCCTTTATGCTCGAAGAGCGTCCGGGGGCTTATATTCTGGTGGGCAATGGCGATACGGCCATGGTTCATCATCCCGAGTATAATTTCAACGACGAGGCCATTCCTGCCGGGTGTAGTTGGTGGGCCGAGATTGTTGAGCAGCGGATGCCTGCTGCTTGATCGGAAGGGTGGGGGCTCTGCCCCCACACCCCCGAGGTATTTTTAGCCAGATGACGAGGGATCGGTGTGTTTTGTCAGCCGAGAGACAGGCGGGAGCAGAGCGTTTCGATCACCGCATCCAAAGCCGAACTCTGTGTTTTCACGCAGGCATCGGCTGCCATTCGAGCGGTGTGCAGTTCGGCTTTGTCCGACAGCCAGAGGGTGACAGCATCTGACAATGCGTTGGCCGAGTTGATCCGGACGGCGCCGCCTGTTTTGATGAGCGGCTCAAATGTCTCGGCAAAATTGAAATAACCAGGGCCGGTGATCACCGCAGCCCCCGCCTGAACCGGTTCGAACGGGTTGTGGCCGCCGATCTCTTTCAGCGACCCCCCCAGGAAAACAATGGGGCAGAGGACGTACCAGGTTCCGGTTTCACCCAATGTATCCGCGACATAGACCTGTATGTCTGATGTTATCTGTTGATCAGCGCTGCGTCGTGCATGCGAAAGACCAGCATCACTCACCAATTTAGCAACGTCGTCTCCACGCTCCGGATGGCGAGGGATCAGCAGCAATAGCAGGTCGGGCCAGCGCTGTAGCAACGCTTTGTGGGCTGCCAGAACCGTTTCTTCTTCCCCTGCATGGGTCGAACTGGCAATCCATATCGGGCGACCATCTATCTGCGCTTGGGTTTCGGTCAGGACATCCTGATTTACGGGCAGCGGGTCAGACATGGCCTTGAGGTTGGTGCCGGGCTGTACGCGATTCGCGTCGGCACCAATTGCGATCAGATTAGCGGCGGTTTTGTCGTTCTGGGTCAGAAATACCTTGAAATGATCCAGAATGAAGCGCGCCGTGTTCGGGCGCTTGTTCCAACTATCCACTGATTTGTCAGATAGCCGGGCATTCAAGAGCGCCAGTGGCGTGCCGCGATTTGCGGCCTCTACGATCAGCCGGGGCCAGATTTCACTTTCTACAAAGATGCCTGCATCGGGTTTCCAGTGGTCCAGAAACTCGCGCACCGGAGCGGCGCTGTCCAATGGCGGATACTGGTGGCGCGTCCGGGCAGGCAAGCGCTTAGCAATCAACGTCGCCGAGGTCGGGGTGCCTGAGGTGATGAGAAACTCAGCATTCGGCAGGCGCTGCCCCAGACGGTTGATCAGGCTTAGAACCGACAGGCTTTCACCCACACTGGCCGCGTGAAACCAGATCAGCTGCCCATCTGGGCGCGGCAAACTGGCATGGCCAAGCCGTTCTTGCTGGCGGCTTTCGGGAACACCCGCAGCGTGCAGTTTGTTGCGTACTTTTCGCCAAATCAGGGGTTCGGCAATAGATATGAGACCGCAGTACAGTTTGTACAGCAGCGTTGGCTGCGCGGGTGTGCCGGGCATCTCAGCCGCCCGTATGACTCATGTGGCGGCTCATCTGACCGTCGACGGCTTGCCGGGAATAGTCGAAATCATGGCCCTTGGGCTTGAGGTTGATGGCTGCACGGATCGCGTCTTCCAACGGTTTCTCGGTATCGGGATGATCGCGCAGGGGTGCGCGCAGATCAGCCATATCTTCCTGGCCAAGGCACATGTAGATCTCACCAGTGCAGGTCAGGCGCACGCGGTTGCAGCTTTCGCAGAAGTTATGGCTGAGTGGCGTTATGAAACCGATCTTTTGACCGGTCTCTTCAAGCCTGACATACCGCGCCGGACCACCTGTCCGTTCGGCCAGATCAGTGACCGTATAGTGGTTCTGGTATTCCTTGCGGACGTCCTTGAGCGACCAATACTGATCCAGCCGGTCTTCGTTGCCTATGTCGCCCATGGGCATCACCTCGATCCAGGTCAGATCCATATCACGTTCGGCACACCATTCGGTGATCTTGGGTAGCTCGGGCTCGTTGAACCCTTTCAGAGCGACAGCGTTGATCTTGATCCGCAGGCCAGCCTTTTGTGCTGCGTCAATGCCGTTCAGCACCTGTTTCAGGCGGCCCCATCGGGTGACCTTGGCAAATTTGTCTTCATCCAGCGTATCGAGCGATACATTCACGCGCCGCACGCCCGCTGCGTAAAGATCATCCGCAAATCGGTGCAATTGTGATCCGTTGGTTGTCAGCGTCAACTCCTTCAGGGCGCCGCTGTCCAGATGTCGGGTCATGCTGTTGAAGAATGACATGATGTTTCGCCTAACCAGAGGTTCGCCCCCGGTGATGCGCAATTTCTCGACGCCCAAATTGACGAAAGTCGTGCACATACGATCCAACTCTTCCAGAGTCAGAAGGTCTTTCTTGGGAAGAAACTTCATATCTTCGGACATGCAGTAGACGCAGCGGAAATCGCAGCGATCCGTAACGGAGACGCGAAGATAGGTGATGGCGCGGGCAAACGGGTCTATAAGCGGAGCTGTCATGGCTCATAGGTAAAGCGGAGGCATGTTCGCGGCAAGTGCCATCTGCGTTTTGGACTGGTACAGTTAGGCGCAGCGCTCTAGGTTTTGTGTTATGAAATATGTTTTGGTTTTAGCTTTTAGCCTCGTTGCCGGTTGCGATGCCGTTCGGTCCACGACGGATCGGGTGTTCGGAAGTTCATCCAACGAGACGGCGGCTGAACCCGTTACAGCAGAGGCGACGGAGGTAACTCCTGAACCTGTGGCTGCCGCAGGGTGGTCTGGCGCCAAAACGACCGTTGCCGGGCTGGGCGATCCCAACACACCGGGGCGCTGGTTGCAGACGCCTCTGGTGCAAACTGAAATCAACGGCCGCGTGGTTGTGCCGCGCACGGGTGCGCAGGCCTATGTCACGCTTGTTCCCGCACCAGGCCCCGAAGGCGGTGGCGGACGGCTGTCGCTTGAAGCCATGCGCGCGTTGTTGGTGCCATATGACGAGTTGGTGGAACTGGAAGTTTATTCCGACTGAGCGCGCAGGTATTTCCCAGCCTCTTTGCGGGCAAAGGGTTTCATGTTTGCGCCGTGCGTTTCCAGAAACGCGACTACGCGCTCTGGATCATGCTTTGACAATTCGCGCAGCCACCATGCGATGGCCTTCTGGATAAACCATTCCCGATCGAGGACATACGTAGCAGCCCAGCCGAGTATACGGTCGCGGCATGCCAGGTCTTCCGTTTTGGGATGATTCTGTTTGGTCCAGGGCAGGGTGGCGACCAGCGCGGCGCGTTTGGTCCACATGTGGCCCGACGTGGTCCAGCGTTCGACCTGATCCAGCCGGGTTGGATCAGCCGACAGGCGCTTTTGCATCGCCATACAGGCATGATCGGCCACTGCCCAGGCGTCAAAATCCGGTAGCCAGCTTTGCAGCAGGTCCCACATCGCGTCATCCGGTCGGATACGGGCTTGGGTCAGCAGCTTTGCTGCCGCGACCCGCGCTTCATGAATGTTGGTCTGCCATAAGCCATCGGCGACAGCGATGCGGTCGATGACTTCAAGTTCGCGCCGCCAAGCCTTGGTCAGATCATTCAAAACCGGGTTCGGAACGCCCAGATAGGTGCGGTCTACCTTATGGTAAGCCGCCACCTGTTCTGCGCGTTCGGGATCGGCATGGGCTTTGATCTGATCCAGATAGGCTTGCATGCCCGATCACTCAACCGTGACGGATTTTGCCAGATTACGGGGCTGATCAACATCTGTGCCTTTGGCCACCGCCGTGTGGTAGGCTAGCAATTGCGCGGGCACCGAATAGAGAATCGGGGCAAGGCTGGTGTGCACATGTGGCATACGGATCGTACTCCAAACTCCATCTTCTGCCTCAGCGATTCCATCATCGTCGGAGACGAGGATAACCTTGCCCTTGCGCGCCATCACCTCCTGCATGTTCGAAACTGTCTTGTCGAAAACTGCGTCGCGCGGTGCCATGACAACAACCGGCATATGCTTGTCGATCAAGGCGATGGGGCCGTGCTTCAACTCACCCGAGGCATAGCCTTCGGCGTGGATATAGCTGATTTCCTTGAGTTTCAGCGCGCCTTCCATCGCCAGCGGGTACATGAGGCCACGGCCCAGGAACAGCACGTCGCGCGCTTCGGACAGGCGTTGGGCGGATTGGCGAATAGCGTCGTTCTGATCCAGCGCAGCATTCAGAACAGTCGGCAAACCGCGAAGGGCGGCCGCGTGATCGGCGATCTCTTCATCGCTAAGCGTGCCTCGATCTGCAGCGGCCTTAAGGGCAAGCATGAGCAACACGCTAAGCTGGCAGGTGAACGCCTTGGTCGAGGCAACACCGATCTCAACACCCGCATGGATCGGCAACGCCACATCGCTTTCGCGCGCAATCGAGCTTTCCGCGACATTCACGACCGAGACAATCTTGTCCGCCTTGCCCTCGCAATAGCGCAGGGCAGCAAGCGTGTCGGCGGTTTCGCCCGACTGGCTTACAAACAGCGCCAACGTCCGGTCCGAGATCGGAGGTTCGCGATAGCGGAACTCGCTGGCGATATCGACTTCAACCGGCATCTTGGCCAGCTGTTCGAACCAGTATTTTGCCGTCAGGCAAGCATAGAATGCCGTGCCGCAGGCCACCATGGTCAGACGGTCCAGCTTGGTGAAATCCAGACCGTCGCCGGGCAATACAACCTGATCGCCTCCGGTCGGAAGATACGAGCGGATGGCTTCGGCCACCACAACAGGCTGCTCGGCAATTTCCTTGGCCATATAATGCTTGTGGCCGCCTTTGTCGGCACGGGTCTGATCGATTTGAATTTGCCGAATTTCGCGGTTGGCAAGCTCTCCCGATTCGGTTCGAATCTCAAGCGAAGTGCGGGTCAGAACCGCCCGATCGCCTTCCTCAAGATAGGTGATGCGATCCGTCAGGGGGGCCAGCGCGATCGCATCAGACCCAACAAACATCTCACCATCGCCGTGACCAATTGCAAGGGGCGAGCCCTTGCGCGCCGCAACAATCAGGTCTTCTTGACCGTCGAACAGAAAGGCGAGCGCAAATGCACCTTTGAGTCGATCAATGGTTTTAAACGCGGCGTCGACCGGAGACAGCCCTTCGGACATGTAGCGTTCCGTCATCAGGGCGACGGTTTCAGTGTCGGTATCCGTCACGAAACCGACCCCATTCTCGGCCAGTTCGGCCCGCAGTTCACGATAGTTTTCAACGATGCCGTTGTGCACTACGGCGACAGGCCCGGCCTTGTGCGGATGTGCATTGTTAACCGATGGGGCACCATGGGTGGCCCAGCGTGTGTGACCGATACCGGATTTACCTGGAAGGGGGTTATGAACCAGAAGGTCGCTTAGGTTCACCAACTTGCCGACAGCCCTCCGACGGCCCAATGCTCCATCGTTCACAGTCGCGATACCGGCGCTGTCATAACCGCGATACTCAAGCCGCTTCAGTGCTTCGACCAGGATAGGGGCAGCTTCGTGACTGCCCAGAACACCAACAATTCCACACATAACTCAGGCTCCTTTGTCGCGGCGAGCCTTCTTCGCCTTCAACATTTCAAACAATTTACGCGCATAGCCGGGTTTGTTTTCCTGCTTAGAACGCGCCACGGCTAGTGCGTCTGGCTCAATATCCTTGGTCACTACGGTCCCCGTGGCGGTCATTGCGCCATCACCCAGAGTGACCGGGGCCACCAGCATCGTGTTCGATCCAATGAACACGTTTTCCCCGATGGTTGTTTTATGCTTCATCACGCCATCATAGTTACATGTGATAGTTCCCGCGCCGATATTGGTCGCCGCCCCGACCGAAGCGTCGCCGATATAGCTAAGGTGATTCACCTTTGCGCCTTCGGCGATTTCGGCATTTTTGATCTCGACAAAGTTGCCAATTTTGGCGTTTTCAGCCAGCTCTGTACCCGGACGCAGCCGGGCATAGGGTCCGACCACCGAACCTCGGCTGACATGGCAGCCTTCGAGATGTGAAAACGCCCGGATCGTTGCGCCGCTTTCCACGGTCACTCCGGGGCCGAAAACCACATTGGGTTCAATGACCGTGTCGCGGCCAATGACGGTATCTGCGGCCAGATACACGGTTTCAGGGGCCATCAGAGTGACCCCCAGATCCAGCAATGCAGACCGTGCTTGCACCTGAAACACCGCATCAGCAGCCGCCAGGTCAGTGCGCGAATTGATGCCCAGCGTCTGAGCTTCGTCGCAGGCAACCGCAGTTACGGACAGCCCTTGGCTGCGGGCGATCTCGACTACGTCGGTCAGATAGTATTCACCCGAGGCGTTATCATTGCCAACTGCATCGATCAGTGAGAACAAGGTCTCGGAATCGCATGCCAAAAGTCCTGAGTTACAGAAGGTTATAGTGCGCTCTTCATCTGTGGCATCCTTGAACTCGACGATCCGCTCCAAGGCATCTCCGTTCATCACAAGGCGGCCATAACGGGCGGGGTCTGCAGCTTCGAATCCTAGAATGACCAGATCGTTTTTTGCGCGCGCTTCGATCATCCGCTGCAGGGTGTCGGGCTGTAGAAACGGGGTATCACCATAGAGGACGACCACATCCCCCTGAAAGCCCTCCAGCGCTGCACGCGCCTGCGCAACCGCGTGGGCGGTGCCCAGTTGTTCTTCCTGCACCGCAATGCTGGCGTTTTCATCTTCGGCTTCAGCCACACGCGCGACTGCTTCCGCACCGTGGCCGGTAACAATCACCGTGCGCTCGGGCGACAGGACAGCACCGGCGCGCATGGCGTGAACCAGCATTGGGGCCTGAGCGATCGGATGCAGGACTTTGGGAATATCAGAGTTCATCCTTGTGCCTTTTCCGGCGGCAAGAATGACAAGGGCAGTGCTCATGAAATCGTTTTCTCTTTTGTTTTGTCGCCGCCCGTTTTATCCGCTGTGGGCAAAGGCGCAAGCGGTTCAGCCATCAAAGAAGATTGCCGTTTGCAACACGACATGGCGGAAACCCGCCGGTTCAGGAGGTAAGCATGCGAACGGTAATCTTTGATCTGGATGGAACTTTGGCGGATACATCTGGTGATTTGCTGGCCGCTGCAAACCATTGTTTTCGCGAGATGGGTCATGGGGATGTTCTGTCGCCCGAGCTTGATGCGGCGGTATCGGTACGCGGTGCACGCTTGATGTTGTCCCATGGATTGAAGCGGGTCGGCGCCTATGACGCGGACGTTGTTGAAGCCTATTATCCGGTCTTTTTGGACGTCTATGGGCAGGCGATCGATACGCATACCTATTTCTATCCCGGTGCGCTTGAAGCCGTCGAAGCACTGAAAGATGCAGGTTATGGCGTGGGGATTTGCACCAACAAGCCCGAAGGCCTGGCTGATTTGCTGCTGACCCGGATGGGTGTCCGTGATCACTTTGCTTCACTGATCGGTGCAGACACATTACCGGTGCGGAAACCCGACCCTGAACCGTTACGCGAAGCAGCGCGTCGCGCCGGAGGGCACCCTGACCACTGCGTATTGATCGGCGACTCAGATACCGACCGAAATACGGCGCGGGCTGCGGGAGTGCCGTCGGTACTGGTGACATTCGGCCCGTCGGGCGATGAGATGGCTGCGCTGGAGCCCGAGGCGTTGTTGCATCATTTTGATGATTTACCGAAACTGGTCTCCGATTTGATCGGAGCGGCGGCCTGATCCCTTGACCCGCTTAACACTCAGCATAAAAACGGATTCATGACTGAGACATTCACAGGTAATTTCACCCAGCAAGAACCCATTCCCGAAGAGGCGATCGAGGCCGCCATGGCCGTTTTGCGCCATGGTCGTTTGCACCGCTACAATGTTGCCCCTGGCGAATTGAGCGAGACGGCTTTGTTGGAGCAGGAATTCGCCGCCCAAATGGGTGCGAATTACTGTCTGGCAGTCTCGTCGGGTGGCTACGCTCTGGCCACTGCGTTGCGTGCGGTGGGGGTCAAGCCGGGCGATCCGGTTCTGACCAACGCGTTCACTCTGGCGCCGGTGCCGGGGGCGATTGCGTCCGTAAGCGCAAAGCCGGTCTTCGTTGGTGTGACCGAAGCCCTGACCATCGATCTGGATGATCTTGAGGCCAAGCTGGATCAGGCGAAGGTGTTGATGCTGAGCCACATGCGAGGGCATCTATGCGATATGGATCGCCTGATGCAGATGTGTGATGCGGCGGGTGTGATCGTGATCGAAGATTGCGCCCATACCATGGGTGCCGCCTGGCGCGGGCAGCTGTCTGGGCGGCAGGGGGCCATTGGATGTTACTCGTGCCAGACCTATAAACATGTCAATTCGGGCGAGGGCGGGTTGCTGATCACGGATGATCCGGAACTGGCCGCCAAGGCTACGATGTTGTCCGGGTCTTACATGCTTTATGAACGCCATCTGGCCGCGCCTGGGCCGGAGGTGTTCGAGCAGATCAAGTACACAACCCCCAATGTCTCGGGTCGGATGGATAATTTGCGTGCAGCGATCTTACGTCCGCAGTTGCGTGATCTTGATCGGCAGGTACAGCGTTGGAATGAACGCTATGTTGAGATTGAGCATGGCCTGCGTGAAACGCCGGGTTTGACGATGGTGGAGCGGCCTGATGCTGAGACCTATGTCGGTTCATCGATACAATTCCTGTTGCTGGACTGGACACCCGAGCGCATTGCCGAGGTAATCCAGCGTTGCGCCGCGCGCGGGGTCGAACTGAAGTGGTTCGGGGGGGCTGAACCGTCGGGCTTTACCTCACGCTATGACAGTTGGCGTTATGCCGACAGCGCCCCGATGCCGGTCAGTGATCGGATATTGGCAGGGATCATGGATATGCGCGTTCCACTGACCTTTTCGCTGGAAGATTGTGCCCAAATTGCGCGCATTATCCGGGCTGAAGTCAGCGCTGTCTATCAGTTATAGTCCAGCGGAGTGCGCTTTCAACGCACGCTCGATTTATCTGAAAACGCCGCCCCTTGCCGGGCGGCGTTTTGCGTTGGCCTGCGTGTCGTCATTGACCCGAGGAGGAAACGCTGCTATCTGATTATTGAACGCTTGTTCATTAATGCAATCGGAGGAGCCCTGCATGTTTATGGCCACAATGCAATTCGATCTGGGCGAGGACGTGAACGCCCTGCGTGAGATGGTGCACCGCTGGGCTCAGGAGCGGGTCAAGCCGATGGCGGCCGAGATCGACGCGTCCAATGCCTTTCCGAATGAGCTGTGGAAAGAAATGGGTGAGCTTGGCTTGTTGGGCGTCACAGTCCCTGAAGAATATGGCGGGGCCGGTATGTCCTATCTGGCGCATACGGTGGCAGTTGAGGAAGTGGCGCGCGCCTCGGCCTCGGTATCTTTGTCCTATGGGGCGCATTCGAACTTGTGCGTGAACCAGATCAAGCTGAACGGAACAGAAGAGCAGAAGAAAAAATATCTGCCCCGTCTGATTTCGGGTGAGCATGTCGGGGCGTTGGCTATGTCCGAGCCCTCGGCTGGGTCGGATGTGGTTTCCATGAAGCTACGTGCTGAAAAGCGAAACGATCACTATCGGCTGAATGGCAACAAATACTGGATCACCAACGGGCCGGATGCAGACACTCTGGTCGTCTATGCCAAGACCGATCCGGACGCCGGGTCAAAGGGGATCACGGCCTTTCTGATCGAGAAAGATATGACCGGGTTTTCGACTTCGCCTCATTTCGACAAGCTTGGCATGCGCGGCTCGAACACCGCTGAGTTGATCTTTGAAGATGTTGAAGTGCCGTTCGAGAATGTTCTGGGCGAAGAAGGGCGGGGTGTAGCCGTTCTGATGTCCGGTCTGGACTATGAGCGTGTGGTTCTTGCGGGTATTGGAACCGGGATCATGGCCGCCTGCTTGGATGAAGTGATGCCCTATCTGGCCGAGCGTAAGCAGTTCGGAAAACCGATCGGGAGCTTCCAGCTCATGCAAGGCAAGATCGCGGATATGTACACAGCCATGAATTCGGCGCGGGCCTATGTCTACGAAGTTGCCAAGGCATGCGACCGCGGGGATGTAACCCGTCAGGATGCTGCAGCGTGCTGCCTATATGCCTCGGAACAGGCGATGGTGCAGGCGCATCAAGCCGTTCAGGCGTTGGGTGGTGCCGGATTCCTGTCGGATTCGCCGGTCAGCCGGATTTTCCGAGATGCAAAGCTGATGGAGATCGGCGCGGGCACCAGCGAAATCCGCCGCATGCTGATTGGGCGCGAAATGATGAACGAGATGTTGTGACGGAAAACCCCGCAGTTCATTGAACCACGGGGCTTTTTACGATTGGATCAGAAACGATGAACGTAGGACAGGCCAATCAGGAATGGGTCGATTTCGGCGGTGCCGATGTCGTTGCCGTCAAGTTTGACGTCCGAGTCGATGTCGAACCAGCGCACGTTCAGACGCACCGCGCCTTTTTCCGTGACCATGTAATCCAGACCGGCCTGCAGAGAAACGCCGAAGGAGTTGTCCAGATCGAGATCGCCCAAAGGCGAGTCTTCCTCGAAGAAGATGGTGTAGTTCAGACCGGCGCCGACATAGGGCTTCCACGCGCTATTGGTCGGGAAGTGATAGTTCAGCGACAGAGTAGGCGGAAGATGCTTGACGCTGCCCGCGTCAACGCTGCGACCGAGAGTGACGTCATGCTTGTAGGGGGTCGAGGCCAAGAGCTCGATCCCGAGATTGTCCTGAACGAAGTATTCGACGGTGAAAATCGGACGGGTGTCCGAGTCGATTTCGGCGTCGAACCCGGCCAGAGTCCCATTGTCGGATTTGGGGTCCAGATAGCCGACACCAACACCGACTGTCCAATCGCCTTGGGATTGGGCGAAGGCTGGGGCAGCCAGAGCGACAAGTGCGGTAGAAAGGGTCAAAGCGGCGAGTTTCTTTGTCATATTCGTGCCTTTGCTTGCGTTGATGCCGATGTTTTGGATGCCGCGGCGCAGAAATGCTCTGATCTGCATCAAACTCCGGAAATTGCTGAAGCGGGGAGGCTAGCTGCAACCGCTAATGAAATAAGGGAAAATCAGCATGCATCCCGCTGAGCGCATACCGGGTTTGCGCGGCGACCAAAGCTGGGCGATGCCTGATCGGCTGAACATGGCGCAGCAATGCCTGTCGCAACAATCCGATCGGGTTGCTTTGCTGGATCTGACCCGGGGCGATCCGAGCGTGGTAACATTTGGCGAACTGGAGCTTATGGTTGATGGCATCGCTCGCGCGTTGATAGCTCGGGTCCAGCCAGGAGACCGGGTTGGCGTCTTGCTCAGCCAGTCGCCGTGGTGTGCCGCCGCGCATCTGGCGATCTGGAAGATCGGCGCGATTTCGGTGCCGCTGTTCAAGCTGTTCAAGCACGATGCGCTGGCGTCGCGTGTCAGAGATGCAGGTGCGCGGATCGTTTTGACCGATGCGGAAGGGTCTGCGTTACTGGGTGAATTGGCCCAACCGCTTTTGGTTGATGAGATTAGGCAGGAAGGGGAACCAGTGCCCTTTGCTGATACCGGCCCCGAGGATCCGGCAGTCCTAATCTACACGTCCGGCACTACTGGCAGCCCCAAGGGTGCGCTGCACGGCCATCGCGTGCTGACGGGCCACCTGCCGGGCGTCTCGATCAGCCACAATCACTTGCGCGATGGGGATTGCCTGTGGACGCCAGCAGACTGGGCGTGGATCGGCGGTTTGTTCGACGTTCTGATGCCCGGGCTTGCGCTGGGCGTTCCGGTGGTCGCCACGCGGTTGGACAAATTCACCCCACAGGCCTGCGCCGATGTGATCGCGCGGGCGGGGGTGCGGAACGTCTTCTTTCCACCGACGGCTTTACGGATGCTCAAAGCTGCGGATCAGTCGATACCGGGATTGCGGTCGGTGGCGTCTGGGGGCGAGCCTTTGGGCGCGGAGATGTTGGCTTGGGGCCAGCAGGCGTTTGGTCTGACGATCAACGAGTTTTATGGCCAGACCGAGTGTAACATGGTCGTATCCTCCTGCGCCGAGGACTTCCCCGTCCGCCCCGGCTGTATCGGTAAACCGGTGCCGGGTCATGAGGTGGCGGTAATTGACGATCATGGCCAACCGACGACGGAGGAAGGCGATGTTGCCATCCGGCGCGGTTCGGCCTCAATGCTGCTGGAATACTGGAATAATCCGCAAGCAACGGCTGAGAAATTCCGAGGTGATTGGCTTATCACCGGTGACCGTGGCGTGTGGGAGGGCGATTATCTGCGCTTTGTCGGTCGTGATGATGACGTGATTACCTCGGCAGGATACCGGATTGGCCCGGCTGAGATCGAGGATTGCCTGCTGACCCATCCGTCAGTGGCAACGGTGGGCGTGGTCGGCAAGCCCGATGAGCTGCGGACCGAGATCGTGAAGGCCTATGTGGTATTGAAGCCGGGGGCTGAGGCGTCGGGCGCTGAGTTGCAGAATTGGGTTAAGGACCGTTTGGCGCAGTATTCCTATCCGCGTGAGGTGTCCTTTCTGGAAGAGTTGCCGATGACGGTGACGGGAAAGGTGATCCGGAAGGAATTGAAGGCGCGGGCTGCAGGGGAGGCAATTACATGATGCGAATTGCATTTGCTGCGATGCTAGTACCATCGCTTGTTTCCGCTCAGGGCGCTTGGGTAGACCAGTCGTATATTCAACAATGTTTTTCTCAGACGCAGCATGGCGATAGCTTGTCATCATGTCTCGGTACAGCTGCCAATGCCTGCCAAACTATACCGGGAAATGAAACAACCCTTGGCATCACCGAGTGTATTCAAGCCGAAACCCAAATTTGGGATTCATTTCTAAACGAACAGTATAAACTGCGTCGAGCAGAACTGGCTGAACAAAGTCCCGAACTTTCGGACCAGTTGCGAGATGCTCAACGCGCGTGGATCGGATTTCGGGATGCTGAATGTGCTCTGGCCTACGGCATATGGTCTGATGGAACGATACGCTCGATTGTTGCCGCAAATTGCCTGCTGACCGAAACCGCTGAACGCGCTGTGGAATTGCGCGACTTGGGGAATATGGAATGAAATTAAAATCCAAAGCCATACCAACCTCTGAGGGGTTTAAGGCGAACCGAGCCGCACATCTGGATGCGCTGGCACATATTGCGGATGCCGCCGAAGCGGCCCGCATGGGTGGCGGTGAAAAATCGCGGACGCGGCATGAATCGCGGGGCAAGATGCTGCCGCGTCGTCGGGTGGCGAACCTGCTCGATCCGGGTTCTCCGTTCTTGGAAATCGGCGCGACGGCGGCGCATGGGATGTATGGGGATGCCGCGCCCTGTGCTGGGGTGATCGCCGGGATTGGCCGGGTGCAAGGGCGCGAGGTCATGGTGGTGTGCAATGACGCCACAGTAAAGGGCGGCACCTATTATCCGATGACGGTCAAGAAACACCTCCGCGCGCAGGAGATTGCCGAGGAAAATCATCTGCCCTGCATCTATCTGGTCGACAGTGGCGGTGCGAACCTGCCCAATCAGGATGAGGTTTTCCCCGACCGCGATCACTTTGGCCGCATCTTCTATAATCAGGCGCGGATGAGCGCGAAGGGGATTGCTCAGATCGCCGTTGTAATGGGGTCGTGTACGGCGGGCGGGGCTTACGTTCCGGCGATGTCCGACGTGACGATCATCGTGAAAGAGCAGGGGACGATCTTTTTGGCCGGACCGCCTTTGGTCAAGGCCGCGACGGGGGAGGTTGTGACAGCCGAAGATCTGGGTGGCGGCGATGTGCATACGCGCCTGTCCGGCGTGGCGGATTATCTGGCCGAGGACGATGCGCATGCGTTGGCCCTGGCTCGGCGGGCCGTCGGGTCGTTGGGGGGTGCCGGGCTGAAGCCTAGCCTACAGTTCGAAACACCGGAAGAGCCTGCCTATGATCCCGAGGAAATTTTGGGCGTAGTTCCGGCCGATCTGCGGACGCCCTATGACATCCGCGAGGTGATTGCGCGGCTGGTCGATGGCTCTCGGTTCGACGAGTTCAAACCGCGATTTGGTGAGACGCTGGTGACCGGTTTTGCCCATGTCAAAGGCTGCCCGGTCGGGATCATTGCCAACAACGGTGTGTTGTTTTCTGAGGCCGCGCAGAAGGGTGCGCATTTTGTCGAACTGTGCTCGCAGCGCAAAACCCCGCTGGTCTTCCTGCAGAACATCACCGGCTTCATGGTCGGCCGCAAATACGAAAACGAAGGCATCGCGAGGCACGGGGCCAAGATGGTGACGGCGGTGGCGACGACGAGCGTTCCAAAGATCACAATGCTTGTCGGAGGGTCCTTCGGAGCTGGAAACTACGGCATGGCAGGACGCGCCTATCAGCCTCGGTTCCTGTGGACTTGGCCGAATTCGCGTATCTCAGTGATGGGGGGCGAGCAAGCTGCAGGTGTCCTAGCGACTGTCAAACGCGACGGGATCGAACGACAGGGCGGCACATGGTCGGCTGAGGAAGAAGCTGAATTCAAGCGCCCGACGCTGGACATGTTCGAAGAACAATCCCACCCGCTCTACGCGTCGGCGCGGTTGTGGGATGACGGCATCATCGACCCGCGCAAAAGCCGCGACGTGCTGGCCTTGTCGCTGAGCGCCGCACTTAACGCCCCGATCGAGGAGACACGTTTCGGCGTGTTCAGGATGTAAGATGAGCGTTTCATTGAATGAAGTAATGGCCCGCTACCCGGGCGCGCAGACCTTCAAGTTTGGAGACAGCGCATCGCTAAGCGCCGAGCTGCTGGCGTTGGTAAGATTAGGCCGAAAAACGGCGACATGTGGTGCTTTGCGAGACTACCCAGAAGGCAGTGCTGATACCCCGGTCGTTGGGCGTCAGGATATTGCGCTGGAATGGGATGATCGCCCGGCTTTGGTGATCGAAACGGTCGAGGTCTCGACCTGCCGATATTGCGATGTGACCGAAGACTTTGCGTTGGCCGAGGGTGAGAATGAAACGCTTGAGGGATGGCGCGAGGATCATCGCCGGTATTTCGAACGCAATGGCGGGTTCGATCCCGAGATGGAATTGCTGTGCGAACGCTTCCGCCTTGTCGAAGATCTGGCGGTTAAGGGGTAAGCTATGTTTAACAAAATCCTGATTGCCAACCGCGGCGAGATCGCCTGCCGGGTCATGGAAACTGCTCAGAAGATGGGCGTATCTTGTGTGGCTGTGTATTCGGATGCTGATGCATCGGCCAAGCATGCGCAAATGGCGGATGAAGCGGTGCATATTGGTGGCGCGGCCCCAGCCGAAAGCTATCTGAAGGGTGATGTGATCATTCAGGCGGCGCTGGATACAGGAGCGCAGGCGATCCATCCTGGTTATGGGTTCTTGTCCGAAAACCCGGATTTTGTGGATGCAGTCGAGGCTGCAGGTCTGACCTTCATCGGGCCATCGGCGGACGCGATCCGCAAGATGGGCCTTAAGGATGCGGCCAAGGTGTTGATGGAGGACGCAGGAGTTCCCGTCGTCCCCGGCTATCATGGCGAAAATCAGGACCCTGAACATCTGGCTGGCGCGGCAGACACAATCGGTTATCCCGTTTTGATCAAGGCCGTTGCGGGTGGTGGTGGCAAGGGGATGCGGCTGGTCGAGGCGCCCGAGGAGTTCTCGGCTGCATTGGACAGCGCGCGCGGTGAGGCAAAGACGGCGTTCGGTAACGATGCTGTACTTGTCGAGAAATTCGTCGCCAAGCCCCGCCATATCGAGGTGCAGGTGTTCGGCGATGGCACCCATGCGGTGCATCTGTTTGAACGCGACTGCTCGTTGCAGCGGCGACATCAGAAAGTGATCGAAGAGGCCCCAGCCCCTGGAATGACTGCCGAGATGCGTGAGGCGATGGGACAGGCGGGCGTGCGTGCGGCTGAGGCGATTGGATACAAGGGCGCAGGGACGGTTGAGTTCATCGTCGATGCCTCGGACGGGCTGCGCCCGGATCGGTTCTGGTTCATGGAGATGAACACGCGCCTGCAAGTCGAGCACCCGGTGACCGAGGCCATTACCGGCGTTGATCTGGTCGAATGGCAGTTGCGCGTAGCAGCGGGTGAAAGCCTGCCGAAGCGGCAGGGCGATTTGTCGATCCGCGGGCATTCCTTTGAGGCGAGGCTTTATGCCGAAGATGTACCCAAGGGCTTCCTGCCCGCGACGGGTACGCTGACTCATCTACAGTTCCCGGAAGGCTGCCGTGCCGACAGTGGCGTGCGCGCCGGGGATACGATCAGCCCATGGTACGACCCTATGATCGCCAAGGTCGTGGTGCATGGCCCGACACGCGCGGTCGCTTTGGAAAATCTCCACCGGACCTTGCGCCAGACCGAGGTCGCCGGGACTGTCACAAATCTCGCCTTCCTTGGTGCTCTGACGCGGCACAGCGGGTTTGCGTCGGGCGACGTGGATACCGGGCTGATCGGGCGGGATCTTGATGATCTGGTGCAGGAAGCTGGCGCAAGCAACGCGTCGGCAGTGGCTGCGGCGATGACGGCGTTGGGTCTGGCTGAGACGGTCTCTGAAACGGGCTTTACGCTATGGGCACCGTTACATCGCGCTGTGCAGTTACTGCGGGACGGAGAGGTTGTTGATCTGGATGTCCAGGTCGAAGGCCCGGATCGGCAGATTTGGGAGATCGAAGGTGCGCAGCTTGTTGCGCGGCGGCATGGCGCTGGCTGGACCATCGATGGGACACCCATGCCCAATGTTGTCATGGCCGGGTCACAGGTCACTGTATTCGACGACTATGGGCAGGTATTTGAGGTCATTGACCCTCTGGACCGCGATGCCAGTGCTGCAGGTGACACCAACGTGATCGAGGCGCCGATGCCCGGGCTGGTCAAGGCCGTCTTCGCCTCGGCGGGGCAGGAGGTGAAAGAGGGCGACCGGCTGGCCATCCTGGAAGCCATGAAGATGGAGCATTCTCTATTAGCCGCCCGCGATGGCGTGGTTGCAGAAGTGCTGGCCGAAGCGGGGGCACAGGTCGAGGCCGGTGCGGCGTTAGTTCGGTTGGCCGAGGATTGATCTGTTCGGCCCGCGGATTGCGTGGCACAGTCGGGCCATCCGTAATTGAAACGATAAGAAACCGGGAAGGGATGCGCTGATGAAAGAACGGGTCGAAATATTCGAGGTCGGGCCACGCGACGGCCTGCAGAACGAACAGCGCGAGATCCCGGTGGCCGAGAAGGTCGCCTTGGTCGATTGCCTCAGCCGGGCCGGTTTCAACCGGATCGAAGTTGCCAGTTTTGTCTCACCGAAATGGGTCCCGCAAATGGCGGGCAGCGGTGAAGTTATGGCTGGAATCACACGGACCGAAGGCGTGCGGTACGCTGCGCTGACGCCGAATATGCGCGGGTATGAGGACGCGTTGGCAGCCAAGGCAGATGAGATCGCGGTGTTTGCTTCGGCGTCCGAGGGATTCTCGAAAGCGAACATAAACGCGACGATTGCCGAATCCATCGAACGGTTTGTGCCCATTCTCGAAGCGGCACGACATATTGATCTGCCCGTCCGGGGCTATGTCTCGTGCGTGACCGACTGTCCCTATGACGGCCCGACCCCACCCGAGAAGGTGGCCGAGGTGGCGGACGCGCTGTTTGCCCATGGCTGCTATGAGATATCGCTAGGGGACACGATTGGGCAGGGAACGCCGGACAAGATTGCTCATATGCTGCTGGCCGTGCGCGAACGAGTGCCGGTTACCCGGCTTGCAGGACATTTTCATGACACCAACGGGCGGGCAATCGACAACATAGACGCTTCGCTTGCCTTGGGTGTGCGGGTATTTGATACCGCCGTGGGCGGGCTGGGTGGTTGCCCTTATGCGCCGGGTGCGGCCGGTAATGTCGCAACCGAAGCTGTGGCCGCACATCTGGAACGGTTGGGATATGAGACCGGTCTGGATGTGCCGGTTCTGGAACAGGCGGCGCGCATGGCGCGGGCAATGCGGGCGGAATAAGACATGTTCGAGACCATTACGCTGAACACAGACGCGCGTGGCGTGGCCACTCTGACGCTGGATCGACCCGAGAAGCACAACGCACTGTCGGCGCAGATGATTGCAGAGCTAACCCAGGCCGCTGGGCAATTGGCAAATGATGATGCGGTGCGGGTGGTGGTTCTGGCCGCCTCGGGCAAGAGCTTTTGCGCCGGGGGAGATCTGGGTTGGATGCAGGCGCAGATGGCTGCCGATCCCGAGACGCGTTTTGCCGAAGCGCGCAAGCTGGCTGAGATGCTGAATGCCTTAAATACGCTGCCCAAACCCTTGATCGGCGCGTTGCAGGGAAACGCGTTTGGTGGAGGTGTCGGGATGGCCTCGGTCTGCGATGTGGCGATCGGTGTGGAAAGCCTGAAGATGGGTCTGACCGAGACGCGGCTTGGCCTGATTCCGGCGACGATTGGACCCTATGTCATTGCCCGAATGGGCGAAGCACGGTCGCGGCGCGTCTTTATGTCTGCCCGCCTGTTCGAAGCGGCGGAAGCGGTCGAACTGGGCCTGTTGACCCGCGCGGTGCCCGCTGTGGCGTTGGCCGAGGCGGTCGACGCTGAAGTGCTTCCCTATCTGTCCTGTGCACCCGGTGCGGTGTCTTCGGCCAAGCAGCTGATCCAGTCACTTGGGCCGCGAATTGATGACGCGGTGATTGACCACACCATTCGACAGCTTGTCGCGCGTTGGGAAACTGATGAGGCGCAAGAGGGAATCGGCGCCTTTTTCGACAAACGAAAACCTGCATGGATTAGTTAGGTTTAGCCGATCACTTTGTTCCAGAAGTGTTCTCCGCAATCGCCCGCTAGATGATTGTAACAATGCCGACCTGCGCGTTTCTGTTCGGTTGACCCTCTGACCCCACAGGGATAGAGAATGTCCAGTCAAATCGCCAATTGACGGCGCACCCTTTCGGGACTTGCGCAGGAAAGGAGCTATACGTGGAAGACCTGCTGCGGGAGTACCTCCCGATTCTGGTGTTTCTGGCCGTTGCCGTAGGCCTTGGAATCGTACTGATTCTGGCTGCTGTGGTCCTGGCTGTCCGCAATCCCGACCCCGAAAAGGTCAGCGCCTACGAATGTGGTTTCAACGCCTTCGACGATGCGCGAATGAAGTTTGATGTCCGATTCTATCTGGTCGCGATTCTCTTCATCATCTTCGATCTGGAAATCGCCTTCCTGTTCCCCTGGGCCGTTGGCTTCAAAGACATCAGCGATGTTGGGTTCTGGTCGATGATGGTGTTCCTGGCGGTGCTGACCATCGGCTTTGCCTACGAATGGAAGAAAGGGGCTCTGGAATGGGAGTGATGACGGGCGCAAACACCGCGGGCGTCGACAAAGAAGTCGCCACCCAGGCCCTGAACGCCGAGCTGCAGGACAAAGGTTTCCTGTTGACCTCGACCGAAGACATCATCAACTGGGCCCGTACCGGTAGCTTGCACTGGATGACCTTTGGTCTGGCCTGCTGCGCGGTTGAGATGATGCACACGTCGATGCCACGGTATGACGCGGAACGGTTCGGCATCGCGCCTCGTGCGTCTCCGCGCCAGTCTGATGTGATGATCGTCGCTGGAACGCTGACCAACAAGATGGCCCCGGCGCTGCGCAAGGTTTATGACCAGATGCCCGAGCCGCGCTATGTGATCTCGATGGGGTCCTGCGCGAATGGCGGTGGGTATTACCACTATTCCTATTCCGTTGTGCGTGGCTGTGACCGGGTTGTTCCGGTGGATATCTACGTGCCCGGCTGCCCTCCAACCGCCGAGGCGCTTCTTTACGGACTGATGCAGCTGCAACGCAAAATCCGCCGCACCGGCACGATTGTACGCTAAGGGAGAGGGCAGATGAGCGAAGCACTCAAAGAACTCGGCGCGCAACTGGAATTGAAACGGGCCGATTGCGTTCTGTCTTGGGATGTCACCCATGGTGAGCTGAACGTTGATGTGGCTCCGTCGAACCTTGTGGAATTCATCGAATTCCTAAAATCCGACCGGACCTGCCAGTTCTCGACCCTGGTTGACATCACCGGCGTCGACTACCCCGAACGGGCCAAGCGGTTCGATGTGGTCTACCACTTCCTGTCAATGTATCAGAACCAGCGCATTCGCTTGCGAGTCTCTATCCGAGAAGATGACATGGTGCCTTCAATCGTGGACGTGCACCCCTCTGCCAATTGGTTCGAGCGCGAGGTGTTCGACATGTTCGGCATCCTGTTCTCAGGTCATCCAGACTTGCGACGCATCCTTACGGATTATGGTTTCCGCGGCTATCCGCTGCGCAAGGATTTCCCGACCACTGGCTATACTGAAGTCCGCTATGACGAAGCGCAAAAGCGCGTGGTCTACGAACCGGTCTCATTGGTTCAGGAATACCGTCAATTTGATTTCATGTCCCCGTGGGAAGGTGCGAACTACATTCTTCCGGGGGATGAAAAACAGGAGTCGTAAGTCATGGAGTTCCTGATCTGGATTGCCGTCACGGTTGCCACGATTATCCCGATGCTGAAGCTGCTACCGCATTTCGGGATCGAGAAATACTGGGTCGTAGCCTGCGTCATCCCGATTGGAACGCTGATCCTGATTTGGATCATGGCCATGAAACTGCAAGAGATGGAGCGCCGCTGATGGGTCTGGGGGAACTGATTGCGTTGGGGGCGCTTGGGGTTCTGCTGGCTGGGGCCGCTGCCAAGGCAGCTGAGGCGGAAAAGGTCCGGGTCCGGGCCGAAGCGAAGAAGAAACGAGGGCGTTGATGGACGGCTCAAGATACGATGACGGCAGCACGGACGCGCTGAGCGGAGAACAAAAGATCCGCAACTTCAACATTAACTTCGGCCCGCAACACCCTGCGGCGCACGGAGTTCTGCGACTTGTACTTGAGCTGGACGGCGAGATCGTCGAACGTTGCGACCCGCATATCGGCCTGCTGCACCGTGGCACCGAAAAGCTGATGGAAAGTCGGACGTATCTGCAGAATCTGCCGTATTTCGACCGTCTTGATTACGTGGCACCGATGAACCAGGAACATGCCTGGTGTCTGGCCATCGAAAAACTGACCGGTGTTGAAGTACCGCGTCGCGGCTCTTTGATCCGCGTTTTGTATTCCGAGATCGGTCGTATTCTTAACCACCTGCTGAACGTGACCACTCAAGCCATGGACGTTGGCGCGCTGACCCCGCCTCTGTGGGGTTTTGAAGAGCGTGAAAAGCTGATGGTGTTCTACGAGCGTGCTTGCGGTGCCCGCCTGCACGCTGCCTATTTCCGCCCCGGTGGCGTCCATCAGGACCTGCCGCCGGAATTGCTGGATGATATCGAGGCGTGGAGCCACGAGTTCCCCGCCGTTCTGGACGACATCGACGGTCTGTTGACCGAAAACCGCATCTTCAAACAGCGCAACGCCGATATCGGCGTCGTGACCGAGGATGACATTCAGAAATACGGCTTCTCGGGCGTAATGGTGCGTGGATCGGGGCTGGCATGGGACCTGCGCCGCGCGCAGCCCTATGAATGCTATGACGAGTTCGAGTTCCAGATTCCCGTCGGAAAGAACGGCGATTGCTATGACCGCTATCTGGTGCGCATGGAAGAGATGCGCCAGTCGCTGCTGATCATCCGTCAGGCCATCGCCAAAATCCGCGACTGTCCCGGAGACGTTCTGGCGCGCGGAAAGATCACCCCGCCGAAACGGTCGGACATGAAGTCCTCGATGGAAAGTCTGATCCATCACTTCAAGCTTTATACCGAAGGCTTCCACGTCCCCGCGGGCGAAGTCTACGCCGCCGTCGAAGCTCCCAAGGGCGAGTTCGGCGTATATCTGGTCGCCGACGGCACTAACAAACCCTACCGCGCCAAACTCCGCGCGCCGGGGTTCCTGCACTTGCAAGCCATGGACCACGTCGCCGGAGGCCACCAATTGGCCGACGTCGCCGCGATTATCGGCACCATGGACGTCGTATTTGGAGAGATTGACCGCTAATGCTCCGCCGTCTTCACGCCGAACAACCCAAAAGCTTCGCCTTCACCGCTGCTAACCAGCAATGGGCCGAAGCGCAAATAACCAAATATCCCGAGGGGCGTCAGGCCAGTGCGGTCATCCCGCTGCTGTGGCGCGCGCAGGAGCAGGAGGGATGGCTGAGCCGTCCGGCGATCGAATCCGTCGCCGACATGCTTGGTATGGCCTATATCCGCGTTCTTGAGGTTGCCTCGTTCTACTTCATGTTCCAACTGCAGCCGGTTGGTTCGGTTGCGCATATTCAGGTCTGTGGCACTACGTCCTGCATGATTTGCGGGGCCGAGGACCTGATTGCGGTTTGCAAGGAAAAGATCGCTGCAAAGCCGCATGAACTGTCTGCTGATGGCAAGCTGAGCTGGGAAGAGGTGGAATGCCTCGGATCTTGCACCAACGCCCCGATGGCGCAGATCGGTAAGGATTACTACGAAGATCTGACGACCGAGAGCTTTGGCAAGATTCTCGATGATCTGGTGGCGGGCAAAGTGCCGACTCCGGGTCCTCAGAACGGGCGCTATGCGGCGGAACCTCTGAAGGGGCTGACCAGCCTGACGGAGTATGACAGCGGCAGAACGCAGTATAACGCAAGTGTTCAGCTTGCGAGCGATCTGGGCGATACGGTCAAGCGCATCGACGGAACCGAAGTTCCGATCCTGACGCCGTGGCTGGGCAAGGATGGCAAGGCTGCTGCTACAAAAGCTGCGCCGAAGCCGCCCAAAGCGCCAGCCTCGGCGAAGCCAGCGGTGAAACAAGCCGCTGAGGCGAAAGCAGCGAAAGAGGATCAGCCGGAAACACTGAGCAGTGCGCGCGATGGCAAGCCCGATGATCTGAAGATGCTGAAGGGCGTAGGTCCAAAGCTGGAAGAGACTCTGAACGAGTTGGGCTTCTACCACTATGACCAGATCGCTGCCTGGACACCCGAGCAAGTGGCCTGGGTGGATGCGCGCCTGAAATTCAAAGGCCGGATCGAACGGGACGGGTGGATCGAACAAGCCGCGAAACTGGCTGCAGGTGAAGAAACCGAGTTTGCCAAACGTGCCAAAGAAGACGGCACTTACGAAGATTAAACGAGTGCCCGTTCGGGGCATCAGGACGAGATGGATACGGACAAGGAACTGGCCATAGCCCGCAAGGGCCGACATATCGGCATCGTCATTGCGGTGACGATGGTGATTTGGCTTGGCATGACCTTGTTCATCGGCCCAGCAATCGGATTGCCGGGGCGCTATGCGCTGCTGTTTGATTTCGCCGCTCTGGCGGGATTCATCTATGCGGGCGTCAACATATTTCAACTCTGGCGCATGCGTCAGGATAGCCAAGGGTAACTGAGCGATGCTGAAGGATCAGGACAGGATCTTTACCAACATCTACGGGATGCATGAGCGTACGTTGAAAGGCGCGCAGGCCCGGGGGCATTGGGACGGCACCGCTGGCCTGATCGAAAAGGGCCGCGACTGGATCATCCAGACGATGAAGGACTCAGGCCTTCGTGGTCGTGGTGGAGCGGGTTTTCCGACCGGTTTGAAGTGGTCGTTCATGCCCAAGGAAAGCGATGGGCGTCCAGCTTATCTGGTTGTGAACGCGGATGAATCCGAGCCCGGTACCTGCAAAGACCGCGAGATTATGCGTCATGATCCGCACACGCTGATCGAGGGCTGCCTGATCGCGTCCTTCGCGATGAACGCGCATACCTGCTATATCTACCTGCGCGGTGAATACATCCGCGAGCGTGAGGCGCTGCAGGCTGCGATCGACGAGGCTTACGATGCCGGTCTGCTGGGCAAGAACGCCGCTGGTTCGGGCTGGGATTTCGACCTGTTCCTGCATCACGGAGCCGGGGCCTATATCTGCGGCGAGGAAACCGCTCTGATCGAAAGCCTTGAGGGCAAGAAGGGCATGCCGCGCATGAAGCCTCCGTTCCCGGCGGGCGCGGGCCTTTATGGCTGCCCGACCACGGTGAACAATGTGGAATCCATCGCCGTTGTGCCTACCATCCTGCGTCGTGGCGCGGACTGGTTCGCCGGTTTTGGCCGTCAGAACAACGCGGGCACCAAGCTGTTTGCGATCTCGGGCCATGTAAACAACCCGTGCGTCGTCGAAGAGGCGATGTCGATCTCCTTCGAAGAGCTGATTGAAACCCATTGCGGCGGCATTCGTGGCGGCTGGGACAATCTGCTGGCGGTAATACCCGGCGGGTCTTCGGTGCCATGCGTGCGCGGTGAGAACATGCGCGACGCGATCATGGATTTTGACTATCTGCGCGGAGAACTGGGCTCGGGTCTGGGCACGGCAGCGGTCATCGTGATGGACAGGTCCACCGACATCATCAAGGCAATCTGGCGGTTGTCGAAGTTCTACAAGCACGAAAGCTGCGGCCAGTGTACGCCGTGTCGCGAAGGTACCGGTTGGATGATGCGCGTGATGGATCGTCTTGTACGCGGTGAAGCCGAACTGGAAGAGATCGACATGCTGTTTGACGTCACCAAACAGGTTGAAGGCCACACGATCTGCGCCCTTGGCGACGCGGCGGCCTGGCCGATCCAAGGTCTGATCCGCAATTTCCGAGAAGAAATAGAGGACCGCATCAAGGCCCAGAAATCGGGCCGCATGGGTGCGATGGCAGCGGAGTAAAATCGATGGAAGTCTATGCCGAATATTCCCACGCGATCGCCGCTTTGGTGATCTTTACCCTGATCGTTCTGTTCATGTCGCCGTTCTCGGCGCTTGCAAAGGCGAGCAAGGGGCTGGCACCGGGGGCCACTCCGGATCAGGATTATTCGGACAGGGCCTATCGTTTGAACCGCGCTTATCTGAACGGCACTGAAACTCTGCCTGCCTTTTTGACTGTTACAGTCGCGGCGATCCTGTTGGGGGCCAGCCCGTTCTGGGTGAACCTGCTGGCCTCAATAGCGCTGCTGGCGCGGGTTGTTATGTTGGTGATTCACCTGCGCGGGATCGGCAAGCCGCATAGCGGGGTCCGGTCTGTTGCTTATGTGGTTGGATGGGCCTGCATGTTCATTCTTGGCCTTATTGCTTTGGTGGCCGCGTTTTGATCCAGCCCGAAGGATATCATCTGGCCGAGTTGAATGTCGGCCGTTTGTTGGCGCCAACAGACGATCCGCGCGTGGCTGAATTCATGGCCAACCTGGATCGCGTCAACGGGCTTGGCAAGCGGATGTCCGGCTTTGTCTGGATGATGGAAGGGTCCGGAGAACCGGGAACAGGCAACACCGAAAACAGCATCGGGGATGATCCGCAATTCGTCGCGAACCTGACGGTTTGGGAAGACGTCGCCAGCCTTGAGAAATTTGTTTGGGGGACTATCCACAAACAGTTCTACGAGCGTCGGCAAGAGTGGTTCGAAATCCTTGGCGAACAACATTTTGTCATGTGGTGGGTGCGGGAAGGGCATTGCCCCAGTTTGGCCGAAGCGCTGGATCGTCTGGAAAAGCTGCGCTCGGAAGGACCCAGCGAGCATGCCTTTGGGTGGGCAGAATTGAAACAGGCCAGCAAGTGGCGCGACAATCGTTGCGTACAGGTCGCGGCGGAGTGAGCGGGATGTTGTTTCATACGCTTTCTCCTGCGCATCAGCGGATGCCACAAGCGCCAGCCACGAAACAGGAGTGGTCATGATGGCGAAACGCGTATTCGTAATGACAATGGTATTGGTGGGAAGCTTACTTGTATCTGCCTGCGGTACAGCGAAATCGAGGGCGACCCGCGTGGCGTTTGATGGCATTTTCTTCAACGCCAACGCTAAACACGTGGATAAGAAGACGACACCTACCGATTTCACTGTGACTGTGAATGGCGTTTCGCAGTCATTGGAAGGCGCACGCGAAGCGGGCCGCTATGAGGCGACAAAATTCTGCATTCAGAATTTTGGATCGTCCAGAATTGTATGGAAGGTTGGGCCGGAGACCGAGCCGCAAAATCTACGGATCGAAAACGATAAGCTGACGTATGCCGGAAGCTGTCAGCGACCATGAGCCACCGTATCGCATATCACGGCAAAACCCATGGGCTGTTATTGCATAGCAGCCCGGCTGACCGCCGTCTTGGGAATCCCAAGACGAAAGGAAATGTCATGACTGTTGTACGACTTCTGGCCGCGATTTGCGCGATTTCGATGCCTGTAATGGCCGAAGCCAAACCACCCTTGAGGGATGTCAAAGAGATCGACAACGAACTCTACTACATCGCGATCGCAAATGAGATTTCGGAGTACTGTCCGTCGATCAGCGGGCGTCGACTTAAGGCGATTGGGGTGATGTGGGATCTGCGGTCCAAGGCGAACAAACTGGGATATTCGGACAAGGAAATCCGCGCCTATGTGGACTCGGATGCCGAGAAAGACAGGATGCGTGCCAAGGGTGAGGCGTATCTGACCCAAAACGGCGTGTCTTATGAAAATCCCAATTCTTTCTGCACGTTGGGGCGGAAAGAGATTGAAAGAAACAGCGCCATCGGCGTGTATTTGAGGGCGAACTAGCGATGTCTGACCTCCGCAAAGTCAATATCGACGGGCAGGAAATCGAAGTCGATGGCGCGATGACACTGATCCAGGCCTGCGAGCAGGCCGGGGTCGAAGTGCCGCGCTTTTGCTATCACGAGCGTCTGTCGATTGCCGGGAACTGCCGGATGTGTCTGGTCGAGGTCGTGGGCGGCCCGCCGAAACCGGCGGCCTCCTGCGCGATGCAGGTGCGCGATCTGCGTCCGGGTCCGGAAGGGCAGGCACCGGTGGTCAAGACGAACTCGCCCATGGTCAAGAAGGCCCGCGAAGGGGTGATGGAGTTTCTGCTGATCAACCACCCGCTGGATTGCCCGATCTGCGATCAGGGCGGTGAGTGTGACCTGCAGGATCAGGCCATGGCCTATGGTCTGTCAGGGACGCGCTTCAAAGAAGCCAAGCGTGCCGTGGATGATCTGGACCTTGGTCCGCTGGTTGGCACCGCGATGACTCGCTGCATCAGTTGTACTCGTTGCGTGCGCTTCACCACAGAGGTCGCCGGGATCACCCAGATGGGTCAGACCGGACGCGGCGAAGATGCCGAGATCACCTCGTACCTGAACCAGACGCTGGATTCGAACCTGCAGGGCAACATCATCGATCTGTGCCCGGTAGGGGCGTTGACCTCGAAGCCATATGCATTCACCGCTCGCCCTTGGGAACTGACCAAAACCGAGAGTATCGACGTGATGGACGCTTTGGGCTCAAGCATCCGTGTAGATACCAAAGGGCGTGAAGTGATGCGCTTTCTGCCGCGCAACCATGACGGTGTGAACGAGGAATGGATCAGCGACAAGACCCGCTTTGTCTGGGACGGCTTACGGCGTCAGCGACTGGACAGGCCTTATGTGCGCGAAAACGGCAAGCTGCGTCCTGCCACATGGCCAGAAGCACTGAACAAAGCTGCTGAGGTTCTTAAGGGGGCCGAGAAACCGGCTGGGATCGTAGGTGATCTGGCTTCGGTTGAGGCCATCTATGCGCTGAAACAGATGATCGAAGGGCAAGGCGGTATCGTTGAGTGCCGCACCGACGGCGCCAAACTGCCTGCGGGTAACCGAGCAGCCTATGCCGGGACCGCGGCAATCGAAGATATTGATGCGGCTGAACGTATCCTGTTGATCGGGACCAACCCGCGTGACGAGGCTCCGGTTTTGAATGCTCGTATCCGCAAGGCCTGGGCACACGGTGCCGAGGTGGCCCTGGTCGGGCCTGCCGTCGATCTGACCTATGAGTATCACCATGTAGGCGGCGACCGTGCCGCGCTGCAGACCGTCGTTGATATGGGTGGTGACGATGAGATCAAGAGCAAGCGCTCTCTTGTCATCGTCGGGCAGGGCGCGCTGCAGGAGGCCGATGGCTCTGCCGTTCTGGCCGCCGCGCAAGCCATTGCAAGAAATACCGAAAGTGGGCTGATCGTTCTGCACACCGCAGCATCGCGCGTGGGTGCGATGGATGTGGATGCGACCAACGAAAGTGGCATGGAGGCGGTCAACGCGGCCGATGTGATCTATAACCTCGGTGCCGATGAGGTCGAGATCGGCGAGGGTGCTTTTGTGATCTATCAGGGTAGTCACGGCGATCGTGGCGCGCACCGCGCAGATGTGATCCTGCCGGGGGCGGCTTACACAGAAGAAAACGGTCTGTTCGTGAACACCGAAGGGCGTCCTCAACTCGCCATGCGCGCAGGCTTTGCACCGGGAGAGGCCAAGGAAAACTGGGCAATCCTAAGGGCGTTATCTGCCGAGCTGGGGGCTACTCTGCCCTACGATACATTGGCTCAATTGCGCACCTCCTTGCTCGAATCTGTTCCGCATCTGGCGCGCATTGATGAGGTGATTGAGAATGAAGCAGTGGCGCTACAAGCCGGAAAATTGGGTGAAGCCAGCTTCCGCAATGCAATCAAGGATTTCTACCTGACCAACCCGATTGCCCGCGCCTCGCAATTGATGGCCGAACTATCGGCACAGGCGCAGACCCGCAAGACTGAGAAGATTGCGGCTGAATGAACCAGAAACGTTTCATATCGCAGACGTACGCGGTGCCCGGGTGGCAGATAGCCGCGCCGGATTTGCGTGTGAAATTGAAGATTAAGGGTGGCGTACAGACGGCAGATGCTGTTTACACCAACGCGCCGACCCAGCCGCAGATTGCGCAGGCATCTGGCCTTTGCATCGCACGCGGAAACCAAAATACCCACGGTGTGAGGACCAATGGCTGACTTCTTTAACACCCCAGGCGGAATAGCCATCATCATTCTGGCGCAAGTGCTTGCTGTTGTTGCGTTCGTGATGATCTCGCTGTTGTTCCTCGTTTACGGCGACCGCAAGATCTGGGCCGCCGTCCAGATGCGTCGCGGCCCCAACGTTGTCGGCGTATACGGCCTGCTGCAATCGGTGGCGGACGCACTGAAATATGTGGTGAAAGAGGTCGTCATTCCCGCAGGTGCCGACCGTACAGTGTTTATCCTCGCACCATTGACCAGTTTTGTCCTCGCGATGATCGCCTGGGCGGTGATCCCGTTCAACGATGGCTGGGTCCTGTCGGACATCAACGTCGCCATCCTCTATGTCTTCGCAGTCTCATCGCTTGAGGTTTATGGCGTGATTATGGGTGGTTGGGCGTCGAACTCAAAGTATCCATTCCTTGGGTCGCTGCGCTCTGCCGCGCAGATGATTTCATACGAGGTATCCATCGGTCTGATCATCATCGGCATCATCATCTCGACCGGTTCGATGAACTTTGGTGATATCGTCCGCGCACAGGATGGCTCGTTCGGGTTCTTCGGCTGGTACTGGCTGCCGCATTTCCCGATGGTGTTCCTGTTTTTCATCTCGGCATTGGCTGAAACCAACCGGCCACCCTTCGATCTGCCCGAGGCGGAATCGGAACTGGTTGCAGGCTATCAGGTCGAATACTCGGCCACGCCTTTCCTGCTTTTCATGGCCGGTGAATACATCGCCATCTTCCTGATGTGTGCTCTGACCACACTGCTGTTCTTTGGCGGCTGGCTGTCCCCGATCCCAGGCCTGCCTGACGGCGTATTGTGGATGGTTGCCAAGATGGCGTTCTTCTTCTTCATCTTCGCGATGGTCAAGGCGATCACACCCCGCTACCGCTATGACCAGTTGATGCGCCTGGGTTGGAAAGTGTTCTTGCCGTTCAGCCTCGTCTGGGTCGTCTTCGTGGCCTTCGCGGCGAAATTCGGCTGGTTCTGGGGCGCGTTTGCCCGTTGGAGCGTAGGAGGCTGATATGACTCAAATCGACTACACCCGCGCCGCCAAATATTTCCTGCTGCAGGACTTCTGGGTCGGAATGAAATTGGGCTTGAAATACTTCTTCGCCCCAAAAGCCACCGTGAACTACCCGCATGAAAAGGGGCCCTTGTCCCCGCGGTTCCGGGGTGAACATGCCCTGCGCCGTTATCCGAACGGTGAGGAACGCTGCATCGCCTGCAAACTGTGCGAAGCGATCTGTCCTGCACAAGCCATCACCATCGATGCCGAGCCGCGCGAAGACGGAAGCCGCCGCACCACGCGCTATGACATCGACATGACCAAATGCATCTATTGCGGTTTCTGCCAGGAGGCATGTCCGGTTGATGCCATCGTCGAGGGCCCGAATTTCGAATTCGCCACCGAAACCCGGGAAGAGTTGTTCTACGACAAGCAGAAACTGCTGGATAACGGCGAACGCTGGGAAGCCGAAATTGCTCGCAATCTGGAAATGGACGCGCCGTACAGATGAGTGACAGTCCGACAAATCCGTTCGAGCTGATGATGAAGCAAGCTCAGGACATGGCCAAGGCGATGAACCCGGCGATGGAGAATTTCTCGCCCAAAGGGTTTGAGGCGTTGTGGCCGACCATGCCGAAAGAGGTCATGGAGATGATGTTCGGCAATACCGTCAACAAGGACGGGCTGGATGCCAAGACACGCCTGCTGCTTACGCTGGCCGGGCTGACCTGTCAGGGCGCTCAGGCAGACTCGGCGGTGCGTCAGACCGTGCGCCACGCGCTGGAAGCTGGCGCGAAGAAACAAGAGATCGTGGAAACGATCGGTCAGATGTCGGTCTTTGCCGGCATCCCGGCCATGACCCGTGCGCTGGATCTGGCGCAAGAGGTCATGGGTGATAACGAGGATGAGGATCAATGACCGTCTTTGCCTTCTATCTGTTTGCCATCAGCGCCATCACCGGCGGGCTGTTCACGGTGATCAGCCGCCAGCCGGTGCATTCGGTGCTGTGGCTGATCCTGTCCTTTCTGTCCTCGGCGGGCCTGTTCGTGCTGCTGGGGGCCGAGTTCGTGGCGATGCTGCTGATTATCGTTTACGTCGGCGCGGTCGCGGTTCTGTTCCTCTTCGTGGTGATGATGCTGGATGTGGACTTTGCCGAGCTGAAGGCCGAGATGGCGCGCTACATGCCGCTGGCGCTGTTGATCGGATTGGTGATCCTGATGCAGTTCGTCATGGCCATCGGAGCATGGGACAGCGCGCAGGGTGCCGCCGCCAATCTGGCGCAGCCGGTACCGAGCGACCGCCACAACACTGAGGCGCTCGGCGTCATTCTATACGATCAATACTTCCTTCTGTTCCAACTGGCGGGCCTGATCCTGCTGGTGGCCATGATCGGTGCCATTGTGCTGACACTGCGCCACCGTCAGGACATCAAGCGTCAGGACATCATCGGCCAGATGATGCGCGACCCGGCCAAAGCGATGGAGTTGAAGGACGTGAAACCGGGGCAGGGACTTTGAGACGATGATCGGACTTGAACACTATCTTACGGTCGCGGCGACGCTATTCGTCATCGGCATCTTCGGTCTCTTTCTGAACCGCAAAAACGTCATCATCCTGCTGATGAGCATCGAGTTGATGCTGCTGGCGGTGAATATCAACCTCGTTGCGTTCTCTAGTTTCCTCGGCGATCTGGTCGGGCAGGTCTTTACGCTGTTCGTGTTGACAGTTGCGGCGGCTGAGGCGGCGATTGGTCTTGCCATTCTGGTCTGCTTCTTCCGCAACCGTGGCACCATCGCGGTTGAAGACGTCAATATGATGAAGGGGTAAGAGAATATGGAAACCACCATCCTCTTTGCCCCGCTCGTGGGTGCGTTGATCTGCGGTTTTGGCTGGCGCTTCATTGGTGAGAAAGCCGCCATGTGGACCGCAACGGGCCTGCTGTTTCTGGCCTGCCTGCTCAGCTGGATCGTCTTCCTCTCATTTGACGGCCACACCCAGCAGATCGAGATCATGCGCTGGATCGAAAGTGGTTCGCTGTCGACAAGCTGGGCCATTCGTCTGGACCGTCTGACGGCGATCATGCTGATCGTGGTGACGACCGTTTCGGCGCTGGTTCACTTGTATTCGTTCGGCTACATGGATCACGACCCGCAATGGCGTGAAGGCGAAAGCTATAAGCCGCGTTTCTTTGCCTATCTGTCGTTCTTCACCTTCGCCATGCTGATGCTGGTGACGGCGGACAATCTGGTTCAGATGTTCTTTGGCTGGGAAGGCGTGGGTGTCGCCTCGTACCTGCTGATCGGGTTTTATTATCGCAAGCCCAGCGCCAATGCAGCGGCGATGAAAGCGTTCATCGTGAACCGAGTGGGCGATTTCGGCTTTGCGCTGGGGATCTTCGCGCTGTTCTTCCTGACCGACAGCATCAATTTCTCAGACATATTCGCGTCGGCCCCGGCATTGGCGGAGGAAAAACTGAGCTTCCTCTGGGGTGAGTGGACTGCGATTGAGGTGATCTGTGTTCTGCTGTTCATTGGTGCGATGGGTAAATCGGCGCAGTTGATACTACACACCTGGCTGCCGGATGCGATGGAAGGTCCGACCCCTGTGTCCGCGCTGATCCACGCTGCGACCATGGTTACCGCAGGTGTGTTCCTGGTCTGCCGTATGTCGCCGCTGATGGAGTTCGCACCGGGGGCCACTGGGTTCATAGCCTTCCTTGGCGCTTCGACTGCGTTTTTCGCAGCAACCGTGGGCTTGGTGCAGACCGATATCAAGCGGGTCATTGCGTATTCGACCTGTTCGCAATTGGGTTACATGTTTGTCGCCGCCGGCGTTGGCATGTACTCAGCCGCGATGTTCCATCTGCTGACGCACGCGTTCTTCAAGGCGCTGCTGTTCCTTGGTGCCGGTTCAGTGATCCATGCAATGCATCATGAGCAGGAGATGACCGAGTACGGTGGTCTGCGGAAGAAAATCCCCTATACGTTCTGGGCGATGATGATCGGCACGCTGGCCATTACCGGTGTGGGCATCCCGCTGACCACGTTTGGATTCGCCGGGTTCCTGTCGAAGGATGCCATCATCGAAAGCGCCTTTGTAGGTGGCACAGGTTATGCCTTCTGGATGTTGGTAATCGCAGCGGTGTTCACCTCATTCTACAGCTGGCGTCTAATATTCCTGACCTTCTATGGCGAGCCGCGTGGCGACAAGCATACGCATGAGCACGCGCATGAAAGTCCAATGGTCATGCTGGTCCCACTGGGCGTGCTGTCGCTGGGCGCGGTGTTCTCGGGGATGCTGTGGTACAACCAGTTCTTCGGCTACACCGATAAAGTGGCCAAGTTCTACGGTATTCCGCTGGCGGAAGAGACTGGCGGTCATGGCGAAGTTGCCGCAGACGCATCTCATGGTGAGGCCAAGGCAGATGACGCCCAAGGCGACGCGAAGGCTGATAAAGGCGAGGGTGGCAACAAGGCGGACAAAAAGCATGCCAGCTTTGGCGGTGAGCCGGGCGAAGGCGCGCTGTATATGGCACCTGACAACAATGTCCTGAACGATGCGCATGAGGCTCCGAAATGGGTCAAAGTATCGCCTTTTGTTGCCATGCTGCTGGGTTTTGTCGTCGCCTATTGGTTCTACATCGTGAACACGTCGCTGCCCGCTCGTCTGGCGGCGAACCAGCGGCCGCTGTACCTGTTTCTCAAGAATAAGTGGTACTTTGACGAGATCTACGACGCGATCTTTGTCAAACCTACCATTGCGCTGGGTCGGTTCCTGTGGAAACGCGGTGACGGCAACACGATTGATGGCTTCCTGAACGGGGTTTCGATGGGCGTCGTGCCCTTCTTTACCCGCCTCGCAGGCAAAGCTCAGACGGGTTACATCTTTACTTACGCCTTCTGGATGGTTTTGGGCATCGCCGCTCTTGTCACCTGGATGTCGATCGGCGGAGGCGCAAACTAATGGACAATATCCTATCTATTGTCACCTTCATCCCCGCCATCGCAGCAGGCATTCTGGCCCTGTTTCTGCATGGCGAGGACGTAGCCGCGCAGCGCAACGCCAAATGGGTTGCGCTGGTTGCCACAACCGTGACCTTTCTGGTCTCAATCGGCATCTATACCGGCTTTGATCCGTCCAACACCGGCTTCCAGATGGTGGAAGAGGGCGAGTGGCTGCTGGGCCTGAAGTACAAGATGGGTGTCGATGGTATCAGCGTTCTTTTCGTGCTGCTGACCACCTTCATCATGCCGCTGACCATTCTGGCCAGCTGGCAGGTCACGGACCGGGTCAAGGAATACATGATCGCATTCCTGCTGCTGGAAACGCTGATGCTGGGCGTGTTCATGGCGCTGGATCTCGTGCTGTTTTACCTGTTCTTCGAGGCGGGCCTGATCCCGATGTTCCTGATCATCGGTATCTGGGGCGGCAAAGACCGGATTTATGCCAGCTTCAAGTTCTTCCTCTACACCTTCCTCGGCTCGGTGCTGATGCTGGTGGCGATGGTTGCCATGTACGCGGATGCGGGTACCACGGATATCGTGGCTCTGATGAGCCATCAGTTCTCGTCGGATGGGTTCAGCGTGCTGGGCATCTATATCGTGGGCGGCATGCAGACGCTGATGTTCCTGGCCTTCTTCGCGTCGTTCGCGGTGAAGATGCCGATGTGGCCGGTCCACACCTGGCTGCCGGATGCGCACGTTCAAGCGCCGACCGCGGGTTCGGTCGTGCTGGCGGCGATCCTGCTGAAGATGGGTGGCTATGGCTTCCTGCGGTTCAGCCTGCCGATGTTCCCTGTGGGATCAGCAGTGATGACTGACGTGGTGCTGTGGATGTCGGCCATCGCCGTTGTCTACACCTCGCTTGTCGCGCTGGTGCAGGAGGATATGAAGAAGCTGATCGCCTATTCGTCGGTCGCGCATATGGGCTTTGTGACCATGGGTATCTTTGCTGCGAACCAGCAGGGCATCGATGGCGCAATCTTCCAGATGCTGAGCCACGGGTTCATCTCAGCCGCGCTGTTCCTGTGCGTCGGCGTGATCTACGACCGGATGCATACCCGCGATATTGACGCATACGGAGGTCTGGTCATCCGGATGCCTGCTTATGCGTTGGTCTTCATGCTGTTCACCATGGCCAATGTGGGCCTGCCGGGCACGTCCGGGTTTATCGGAGAATTCCTGACCCTAATGGGCGCCTTCCAGGTCAACACCTGGGTGACCGCTGTTGCGGCGACCGGTGTGATTTTCTCGGCAGGTTATGCGCTGTGGCTTTACCGTCGGGTTGTGTTTGGCGACCTGATCAAGGAAAGCCTGAAAGCCATCACCGACATGAGCTCGCGCGAGCGGCTGATCTTCGCGCCGCTGATCGTGATGACCATTCTGCTGGGTGTTTATCCGTCGCTGGTGACCGACGTGATCGGGCAATCCACCGCTGCGCTAATCTCGAACTATGACACGGCTCTGGCCGCGGCTGAGGCCGCAACCCAGACAGCCGCTTCGCATTAAGGGGGCTTTGGAGACATGATCCAGGCTGATCTGACAATCATCCTGCCGGAAATTGTTCTGGCAATTTATGCGATGGCGGCGCTGATCGGGGCTGTCTACACCACCAAGGATGCTCTGGCCCCCATGCTGGTCTGGGCCACTTCAGGTCTGATGGCGGTGTTGGCAATCTGGATTGCGATGAATGGCGAAGGTACCAACGTGGCCTTCAACGGCATGTTCGTGGATGACGGCTTTGCTCGATTTGCAAAGGTTGCGATTCTGCTGTCTGCCGCTGCGGTATTGCTGATGAGCCAGGAATATATGGCGCGCCGCAATCTGTTGCGCTTTGAATATCCTCTGCTGGTCGCACTTGCGGCTGTAGGCATGATGATGATGGTTAGCGCAGGCGATCTGATGTCGCTTTATATGGGGCTTGAGCTGCAGTCGCTGTCGCTTTACGTCGTGGCCGCCTTGCGGCGCGACAGTGCCAAATCCACCGAAGCCGGTCTGAAATACTTCGTGCTGGGCGCGTTGAGTTCTGGCTTGCTGCTCTATGGTGCGTCGCTGGTTTACGGCTTCACTGGCACCACGCTGTTCTCGGGTATCATCCAAACGGTGCATCATGGAGATGTCTCGATTGGCCTCCTGTTTGGCCTGGTGTTCATGATCTCGGGTCTGGCCTTCAAGGTCTCGGCCGTGCCGTTCCACATGTGGACGCCGGATGTGTATGAAGGGTCACCGACCCCGATTACTGCGTTCTTCGCAACCGCTCCGAAAGTGGCTGCGATGGCCTTGTTCGCGCGCCTGATGCATGACGCATTCGGAGGCGTGATCAAGGATTGGCAGCAAGTGATCGTGCTGCTTTCGGTCCTGTCGATGCTGCTGGGCGCGGTTGCGGCCATCGGGCAGCGGGACATCAAGCGGCTGATGGCGTTTTCGTCGATTGCCCATATGGGATATGCTCTGATCGGACTGGCCGCCGGGACCGAGATGGGCATCAAGGCAATGCTGATGTATCTGGCCATCTATGTGACGATGAACATCGGAACCTTCGCATTCATCCTGATGATGGAGCGTGATGGCAAACCGGTCACTGATATTGATGCGCTACGTCAGTTCTCGAAGCGCGATCCGGGCAAAGCTCTGGCGGTCCTGATCCTGATGTTCAGTCTGGCGGGCGTGCCACCGATGCTGGGCTTCTTCGCCAAGTTCGGCGTCTGGCAAGCGGGTATCGATGCCGACCTGTTCGGGCTGGTGATCGTCTCGGCCATCGCCTCGGTCATCGGTGCGTTCTACTATCTGCGGATCGTGTTTTACATGTATTTCGGGGCGGAGAATGAAGACCCGATCGAGATCCGCTCGACCCCGGTTTTGTGGGCAGCGCTGATGGGCTCTGCGGCTCTGATGTTGATTGGCGTATTTTATCAGTTCGGTGTGGAAGGGGCAGCTGCAGCTGCTGCGGCGACGCTTGTCAACTGATACTGCCGCGTTTCGATCAACCGAGGCTCGGTCGCGCGACCGGGCCTTTTTGACATGAGCGAATGGCCGCAGGGATATGGCCTGCATATACTGAAAGAAGTCGACAGTACTCTGAATGAGGCGGTGCGGCTTGCGCCAACAGCGACCGGTCCGGTCTGGATCATGGCACATCATCAGACCGCCGCGCGTGGTCGGCGCGGGCGAGCCTGGGCCAACCCCAAAGGTAATCTGGCAGCGACTTTGCTGATGCGCCCGCCGGGTGATCCGGAACAGGCGGCCCTTCGAAGTTTTGTCGCAGCGCTCGCCCTGTATGATGCGTGTGTGGCGGTAACGGGGCGCGCAGTAGGTTTGGCACTGAAATGGCCCAATGACGTACTGCTCAACGGCGGAAAACTAGCGGGTATCCTGCTAGAAAGCACGGGGCAGGGCCGGGGTGTGTCACATCTGGCGATAGGTATTGGGGTGAACCTGTCCGAGGCACCGGGCACTGATCGCGTCGAAGCCGGAGCGGTGCGACCTGTTTCTCTGCTTTCGGAAACCGGCGCGCTCACCACCCCCGAGGATTTTCTAACCGAACTGGCGGTAGCCTATGCGCATTATGAGACCCAGTTCATGACTTACGGGTTCGAACCTATCCGCACCGCCTGGCTATCCCGAGCAGCGCGGTTGGGCGAAGTCATAACCGCTCGTACAGCCACGTCCGAAACGGTTGGAACCTTCGAAACGGTAGACGTGGGTGGCAGCCTTGTCCTAAACACCGCCAAGGGCCGGGTCAGCATTCCGGCTGCGGATGTGTACTTCTGAAAGGGGCGCGGGATGCTTCTGGCGATTGATTGCGGCAATACCAACACCGTTTTCTCGATCTGGGATGGCGAAAAGTTCCTGTGCACTCTGCGCACCTCAACCCACCATGCCCGCACAGCGGATGCCTATTTCACCTGGTATTCAACCTTGGTGAAACACTACGGTATCGAAGCTGATATCTCGGATGTGATCATCGCCTCAACCGTGCCACGCGTGGTGTTCAACCTGCGGGTCTTTGCTGATCGCTTTTTTGGATGCCGGCCGATTGTTGTTGGCAAGCCAGATTGCCTGCTGCCGGTCAATCCGCGCGTGGACGAAGGCACCGTGCCCGGTCCGGACCGGTTGGCCAACGCGGCGGCGGCGTTCGACCGCCATGGCGGCAATGTGGTTGTGGTTGACTTTGGGACGGCCACGAATTTCGACGTGGTCGCAGCCGACGGCGCCTACGTCGGTGGTATCATCGCCCCTGGCGTGAACCTGAGCCTTGAGGCACTGCATCAGGGTGCCGCGGCGTTGCCGCATATCGACATCACGAGGCCCGAAAAAGTGATTGGAACAAACACGGTTGGCTGTATCCAGTCCGGCGTGTATTGGGGATATTCCGGCCTGATCGAAGGGCTGATCTCGCGCGTGAAAGCTGAATACGGAATGGCGATGAAAGTCGTCGGTACCGGGGGCCTGGCGCCTCTTTTTGATCAGGCCGACGTGGGTTTCGACGCTATCGAGGATGATCTGACGATGCACGGGTTGACCGTGATACATCGCTATAACAAGGAAAATGGCTCAACATGAGCAGTGAACGACTGATCTATCTGCCGCTGGGCGGTGCAGGCGAAATCGGCATGAATGCCTATGTCTATGGTTACGGTAAGCCGGGGCAAGAGCGGTTGATCCTTGTGGATCTTGGCGTTGCCTTCCCGGACATGGACACCTCGCCCGGCGTGGATCTGATCTTTGCAGACATCACCTGGTTGAAAGAGCGTGCCGATCAGCTGGAAGCAGTTTTTGTCACCCACGCGCACGAAGATCATGTCGGGGCGGTGGCCCACTGTTATGAGGCTTTGGGCGCGCCGGTCTACGCGCGCGCTTTTACCGCCAATATCGCACGTCGCAAGATGGATGAACGCGGCCACCCGACCGAGGCGGTGCAAACTGCGTCTCCATGGCCCGAACAGATCAAGGCTGGCCCGTTTACCGTTGGTTTCCTGCCGGTTTCGCATTCCATCCCTGAAAGTGCAGGGCTCGTTATCGACTCGCCTGCCGGACGCGTGGTGCATACGGGGGATTTCAAGCTCGATTCCAACCCGGTCGTGGGCGAACCATTCGATCCCGATCTGTGGGCCGAGGTGGCAAAGCCCGGCGTCAAAGCGTTGGTCTGTGACAGTACCAATGTGTTCTCAAGCCATCCCGGGCGTTCGGAATCCGAAGTCGGCCCCGAGATCACCCGTCTGGTTCAAGAGGCCAGCGGCATGGTCATCGCAACCACGTTTGCCTCGAACGTGGCACGCGTGAAAACGCTGGCAGAGGCGGGACAGAAAGCCGGCCGTTCGGTCGTACTGCTGGGTCGTGCGATGCGGCGTATGATCGAGGCGGCGACCGAGACCGGCATCCTGACCGATTTTCCAAAGGTTATCAGCGCCGAAGAGGCCGTCGACGTGCCACGCGCGAACCTGATGTTGATTGTGACTGGCAGCCAAGGCGAACGCCGCGCAGCCAGCGCCCAACTGGCGCGCGGTAAGTATCGCGGACTAGAAGCGAAAGAGGGCGATCTGTTTCTGTTCTCGTCCAAGACTATTCCCGGCAATGAACGTGGCGTGATCCGCATCATGAACCAGCTCAGTGAGAAGGGCGTGGATGTGGTCGATGACAGCTCTGGTCTGTATCACGTCTCGGGTCACGCCAACCGGCCTGATCTTGAGAAGGTTCACGCCCTGATCGATCCGCAGATGGTTATCCCGATGCATGGCGAACACCGCCACTTGCGTGAGCATGCCAAACTGGCCGAAACGGGTGGTCGCACTGGGATTCTCGCTGTTAACGGCACTATGCTGGATCTGACTGGGAATGCGCCCAAAGTGGCGGATTATATCGAGACTGGCCGGACCTATCTGGATGGTACAGTCAAAATCGGCGCCTTGGACGGCGTGGTGCGCGACCGGATTCGGATGGCGCTGAACGGCCATATCATCATCACCGTGATATTGGACGAAGAAGACGAACCGCTGGGTGAGCCGTGGTGCGATACGATGGGCCTGCCCGAAATGGGATCATCCCGCGCGGGGCTGATTGAGGTGCTGGAAGAGGACCTGAACCAGTTCCTGATGCGTGCGGGTGCAAAGACGCTGCGTGATGACGACAAACTGGAAGAAGGGTTGCGCCGGATCGCACGTCAGACCGCGCAGGCCGAGATCGGCAAGAAACCCGAGGTAACAGTGGTTGTTAGCCGAATGCGTTAATCTGCATAGGGCATCGGATAGCCCCGAAGCTGCAGGAAAAGGCTGGCCTCTTCGTTGTTGAGAAAGAAGGGAACAGTTTCAGGCGGGTTCGGGTCCTCTGCACGGGCGGCGACTTCGGCCAGAACAACTTCGGTGATGAAGGGCAGGTCGAACTCTCGCGCTTGGCTGATCTTGACCCATTGCAAATGCGATAGCTCGTCCGAGGCATGGGTGAAGTCGTCAAGATCCCCCTGAATCGCGTCCGCATCGACCAGAAAGAACCTGGCGTCGAACCGGCGGGGTCGCCCCGGTGGTGTGACTGCGCGAAAGACAAATTGCAGTGCTTCTGCAGACGGCAGGTAGCCCATCGCCGCAAAGCTTTGCCAATCGGCCGGGATCGCGCCTTGCCAATCCCCTTGTTGCCCCAGAACAAGCCCGGTTTCTTCCCACAACTCTCGGATCGCCGCGACAGCCAGAGAGGTCTGCAAGTTTGGCGCTGATTGTTGTGACAGGCGATCGGTGCATAGATCGGGCAATGGCGTGCTGAGCGAGATGCCCGCATCGGAAGCATCAACCGCGCCGCCCGGGAACACGAATTTGTTCGGCATGAACGCAGCCTTGGCACCGCGTTGGCCCATCAGGATCGACGGGTCTGTGAACCGATCACGCAATACGATTACGGTAGCAGCATCCCGGATTGCGGTTTTATCCGCCGTCATCCGGCCTTGCCAAACCCGTGCATCCGCCGCGCCCATTGATAGGCGACAACGGCCCCTTTGAGACGGGGCAGAAGGAACAGGGATAGCGCGACGCAGCCGATCGAGAATGCAATCGCCATGGTCCATGGATCGGGACGCCACTGCACGTAAGAGACATGAAGGGCGGGTGCCAGAAGGTGCCCCACCAGCAGGATCGTCAGGTAGGCCGGGCCGTCATCAGCGCGATGATGGAACAATTCCTGCCCGCATTCCGAACAGGTGTCATTCACTTTGAGATAGCTGTGCAACAGCGCACCCTCACCGCAATTCGGGCATTTGCACCGGAACCCTCGGATCAATGCGGGTTTTGTTGGGCGGTCTTCTTCGAGCGAACTGTCAATAGTTTGGTCAATCATATGTATCTCGCGCATCTTTCCTGAAGGCATATAGGCAGGATCAGACCCAACGGAAAAGGGGGGTGCGTCGCTTTGTGGCGCTGCTGCTTAGCGTATCATTTTCTATTGGCGTTTCAAATAAAGCAAAAAAAGTTGTGCCGGAAGCGACGGAAACCCGCCCAAGCCGCGTTTGAATAAGTATCAACAGCGGCAAATGGCCGCCAAATTCAGGGAACTATGTAATGAAAACCAAAAGCTTCATTTCGGCAATCGTCGTAGCTGCAGTTACTGTGACCGGCACTTCCGCTTTGGCCAAGGGCCCGCGTGCGACATTTCAGGAACTGGATGCCGACGGGGACGGGCAGGTGACTCAGGCCGAGATCGAGACACATCGCAACCAGAAATTCACCGCTGCCGATACGGATGGCGACGGCCAACTGAGCGTCGAAGAAATGCAGGCCGCGGCGCAGACCAAGGCCAACGAGCGTGTTACCAAGATGTTCGAAAAGCACGACGCAAATGCGGATGGTTTCCTTAGCGAAGATGAATTGCCGAAACCGCGCCGCGCCTCCAAGATGTTCGAGCGCATCGATGCCGACGGCAACGGTTCGATCTCAGAACAGGAATACGCGGATGCAAAAGACAAAATGGGCCGGAAACACAAGCGGCATCAGAAGTCGGACACCGACAACAACTGATGCGGGATGGAGGATCTGACCTCTTATCCCGACATCGAGCATGGCGGAACACCTGCCATGCCCGAGCCCAGCGACGAAGAGTTGCTGGGCCGGTTTTCTGATGGCGATGCTACGGCGGCCCGCCTGCTGACCGGGCGGTTGGGGCCGCGAAGTTATTCCGTGGCTTTGCGAATGCTGGGAAACCCAGCAGAAGCAGAGGACGTGACGCAAGAAGCGATGATGCGCCTTTGGAAGATGGCACCTGACTGGGTGCCGGGGCAGGCGCAGTTATCGACCTGGCTCTATCGCGTAACACTGAATCTATGTGTGGACTTGCGCCGGAAAAAGCGGCCTCAAGCGTTGGACAATGTGGCCGAACCCGAAGATGAGACTGCCAGTGTGGTCGACCAGATGCAGGAGAGTGCCCGCAAGGACGCGTTGCAGGCTGCATTGGAGCATTTGCCGGACCGGCAGCGGCAGGCTGTGGTTCTGCGGCACATCGAAGAATTGTCCAATCCCGAAATCGCGGGGATCATGGATATTTCGGTCGAGGCGGTTGAAAGCCTGACCGCGCGTGGCAAACGATCTCTGACCGCGATACTGGCGGGGCGTCGGGATGAACTGGGGTACGAACATGGCTGATCAAGATAACGAACTCGACCATCTGTTTGCACGGGCGCGTGCGGCGCGGGATACGTTTCCTGACGATCTTGCTGTTCGCATCGAAACGGATGCTGAAGCCATACGTCTGGCCCGAACCGCAAGACCGCAGCGGCGGACATGGCGGCAAAAGATAGGCGTTATCGGGGGGTGGCAAGGGTTGAGCGGTCTTGTGGCCGCAAGCGCAGCTGGCGTCTGGATCGGGTTCTCCGCTCCGGCCTTCTTGCCGGACCCTGTTGATTATTTCATCTCACAAGAGACGACCTATCTGATGGCCGATCTGAATTTAGACGAAAACTATCTGGAGGACGCAGAATGAGCGATCATCCCGCACCCAAACGCAAATGGATGCCGATATTGCTGGTTGTCTCTCTTGCTTTGAATCTGCTGATTGTCGGAGTCATTTTGGGTGCGGCATTGCGCTTCAAAGGAAGCGCTCATGCCGATGCGCCTCCGGGATTTGGCCCGGCGCTGTATTATGCGCTGCCAAAGTCGGATCGAAAGGCTCTGAGAGGTGAGTTGTCGGACCTGCGCGGAAAAGGATCACATCGGCGCAAGCAGGATTTTACTGCTCTTAGTCAAGTGCTTAGGGCCGTGCCTTTCGATCCCGCAGCGGTTGCGAGTCTTTTGGCACAGCAGTCGAAGGCAACTGCTGATCTGCAGACTGCGCTTCATCAGCAATGGCTGGCCCAGATCTCGGCCATGAATGATGACCAACGTGCCGCTTACGCGGACCGGCTGGAGGACGTAGTTAAACGCGGCCCGCGCAAACACAAAAAACGGGACTGACTAGTCACGCTGCGCTTTGCCGAATCTGTACCTGGTTGCGGCCCGCTTTTTTGGCGGCATAAAGTGCTTTGTCCGCCGAGCTGATCAATCGACCAACCGGGTCTGTTTCGCCTGGATGAGAAAGTTCGGGCGGGGTACATAATTTCACCCCCACGCTGATCGTTACGGGTACTGGGGCTGGACGATCCGGCAGCTGAAAAGGTTTTTCGCAAATTGTTTCACAAATCTGTTTCGCTTGCTTCAGCGCTTGGTCGGTTGAGGTATTCGGTAGCCCGATCATGAACTCTTCGCCGCCGATACGCGCGACAAAACCGGTTTTTCCTATCACGACTCGCAGCCTTTTCGCGGTTTCGGTCAGAACCAAATCCCCCGCGGCGTGACCGTAACGGTCATTGATTGCCTTGAAGTGGTCTAGATCGGCCAGCATCACAGCGAATCCGTGTTCCGTTTCTGGGGCCTGAAGCGCGATCTGGTCCAGCGCGCGCATCGCATAGCGGCGATTGAACAGTCCGGTCAGCGGATCGATCAGGGATTCGGCCAAATCCCTGCGCAATGTCGCTCGCAATCTGTCGTCTCGGGTCTTGCGGGCGATCAGAGTTTCAAGCCGCAAGCATATCTCATCTGTCTGAAACCCGCCCATGCAGACCGCATCAGCGCCTCGGTCCAGCGCCTCGGCCGCAAGTGCGGGATTACCATCAGGCAACACACCGATCAGCACCGTATTTCGTGTCGCACCGCGCGACCGAAGATCTGCCAGTAGGTTCCGCCCCGAGCTATTCGGTGCAAGCTCAACAACAATCGCGTCCGGGATCGTTCCGGACAGGATGCCTTTGAGATCAGGCAGAGTATGGCCGGTCACACGATGCCGAGTTTGATGGGTCAGAGCATTACTCCACAACGCGCTGGTTCGAACTGTTTGCGTCAGGATCGCGATCTCTGCCGTCGATGGCGGGGCGATCAACACCTGTGGCGCCTCGCCAAAGCCAATGGTTTGGACCGAACCTTCGATGTTTAATTCCTGCCGTTCGGCGCGCGTACGTAACAAGCTGCGCACGCGGGCCAATAGAAGAGTATCTTTGAACGGATAGCCAAGCACATCGTCCAGCCCGTCCGACAGTGCTTTCAACCGCGCTGCTTTGTCGTTTTGCGGTGCAATCGCCACAATCGGCACATCGATCAGGGCAGGATCTGCCGTCATCACTTTCTTAACATCCACAGCGGTTCCGTCGGGCAGAGTTTGCGCTGTAAGAACCAGATCAGGCCGTGTCCGCCGCAGCAATGCACCAAGCCCGGCCAGTTTCTCACCCTGCACGACATGGTACCAGGCGGCCGTCAACTGAACCTTGAGCATTATGCGATTGGTCGAAACACCGTCGAGGACGAGTATGGTGCCTTGTACAGACATAGCCATTCACCGTTTGATTGCATGCGTTGCTAAAGTGTTTATGAGTCTGGTTAACAAACCCTTTCCAACACAGTGTCCGAGGCCAGTTTATGCCGATCTCCGCCAATTCCGCTGAAACTCTGGCCCTGAATGTGCTGGGCTGGCTGGTGGGAAATGATGAGTTGCTGCCCGTTTTCCTGGGGGCGACAGGTGCCTCGGAACAAGATTTGCGCGACCGTGCGGGTGAGGCTGAATTTCTTGAGTCTGTGTTGGACTTTCTGCTGCTTGACGATTCATGGGTGATCGCTTTTTGTGACGCCAATTCCGTGCCCTACGAAGAGCCGGGTCAAGCCCGTGCCGCGTTGTCCGGAATTTCGGATATGCACTGGACCTAACCCAAAGGAAATTTGTTTCATGGCAATCGACGCCCTCGTGTTCGACAAGGACGGTACTCTTTTTGATTTTGCAGCCACTTGGGGTGCGTTCGGGCGTATCGCGATGCTGCAGCTCTCTGATGGAGATGTGCAGCGCGCGACCGAGTTGGGGAAGGCCATCGGATTTGATTTTGAACAAGAGAGCTACGACCCGAATAGCGTAGTCATCGCCGGAACAGTCGATGAAGTTGCTGCAGCCCTGACACCGCATTTGCCTGAGGTATCTCTGGGGCACCTGATCGAAACACTCAACCGGGCGTCAGCGAACGCAGAGCAGATCCAAGCCGTTCCCTTGGCACCATTCCTTGCCGAGCTGCGGCGCGCCGGGCTGAAACTGGGCGTTGCGACGAACGATGCTGAAATGCCGGCCCTGCAGCACCTGCAGTCCGTTGGTGTGCGGGACCATTTTGATTTTGTAGCCGGATATGACAGCGGACATGGTTACAAGCCAGGTCCGGGGCAGCTATTGGCCTTTGCTCAGCATGTCGAGGTCGCGCCATCTCGTGTTGCGATGGTTGGTGACAGTCTTCACGATCTAGAGGCGGGACGCGCCGCAGGGATGGTCACCATCGGGGTTCTGACCGGCATGGCGACGGCCAAAACACTCGAACCGCTGGCGGATGTCGTCTTGCCCAACATCGGGCACATTCCCGGCTGGTTGTCGAAAACCGAATAACCTCGGTTCCAAATCGCCGGGTTGGATAATAAAACCGACAACTCTTGTCGCAGACAGAACGGCGATACTGAATCTTCGGGGCTTTCATAGGAGTGAAAGCGCGGAGGATGGTGATGGCTGAGAGCAAGACACGCAAACGTCGCGGTGGTGGACGCGCGGGCGCAGCCGCGAGGCGCGGCGCGGCGGTGATCGAGCAGATGCCCTGGAACCCGCCCACAAACATCGACAAGCCAATCGAGCCGTTGGGACCCGAGGGGATCGAAGCGGTTCACGAAGGTGCCATGCGGATTCTCGAAGAGATCGGCATCGAGTTCTACAATCAAGAAGCCATCGGGATCCTGCGCAAGGCGGGCTGTACAATTTCCGGCGACAACGTCCGTATGGACCGGGATTTCGTGATGGAAATGGTGGGCAAGGCGCCCAGCAAATTTACCATCACGCCGCGCAACCCGGAGCATCAGATCGAGATTGGTGGCAGGACCATTCTGTTCGGCAATGTTTCATCCCCACCAAATTATTGGGACATGGAAATCGGAAAAAAAGTGCCCGGCACCCGGCGGATGTGTCAGGACCTGCTGAAGCTGACGCAATACTTCAACTGTATCCACTTTGCAGGTGGATATCCGGTTGAGCCGGTCGATATCCACGCCAGCATACGGCACCTTGATGTGCTTTATGACAAGCTGACCCTGACCGACAAGGCAATGCATGCCTATTCGCTGGGGAAAGAGCGCGTCGAAGACGTGATGGAGATGGTGCGTATCGCGGGTGGCCTGAGCCACGAGGAATTCGAGGCCACGCCCCGCATGTACACTAACATCAACTCGACCTCACCGTTGAAACACGACCATCCAATGATCGATGGCTGCCTGCGGCTTGCGCGGCGTGGGCAGGCAATTGTCGTGACGCCTTTCACTCTGGCCGGGGCGATGGCCCCTGTGACGATGGCTGGCGCAGTGGCACAATCGCTTGCCGAAGCGCTGTGCGCGATTGCGTTGTTTCAGTACGTTCGCCCGGGTATTCCATGCGTGATCGGGACCTTTACTTCGAATGTCGATATGAAATCCGGTGCGCCTGCATTCGGGACACCGGAATACATGCGCTCGACCCAGATGACTGGGCAGATGGCACGGTATTATGGCTTGCCTATGCGGTCCTCGGGCGTTTGCGCGGCAAATGTGCCCGATGGGCAGTCGGTTTGGGAAACCTCGAATTCCCTTTGGGCGGCGGTGCAGTCAGGCACCAACATGGTATATCATGCGGCAGGCTGGCTTGAAGGAGGCCTTATCGCAAGCCCCGAGAAATTCATCATGGATTGCGAAATCCTGCAGCAGATTCAGCGGTATATGCAGCCGGAACTGACAGCAACGGGCCCGGATGACATCGCCCTTGAAGCGATCCGGTCTGTTGGAAACGACGGGCATTTCTTTGGCATCCAACATACGCAAGATCGCTATACCACCGCATTTTATCAGCCGTTCCTGAGTGACTGGAAAAACTTCGAAGCCTGGGAAGCAGCTGGTGGTATCTGGACTGCGGAACGTGCCCATCGGATGTTCAAGGAGATAGTGAACAATTTCGAAGCCCCGAAGATGGATGAGGCGATCCGCGAGGAGCTGGCCGAGTTTGTTGAGCGCCGCAAGGCCGAAGGCGGTGCGCCGACCGATTTCTGATCGCTGCCCAATCCGCCCTTCAGTTTGGGATTAGATCGGATTCTCATAATCCCGTATCGGATTTTGGGTGTTTGTTAAGCTTTCTGCGATCACTTGAGAGTGTCTTTCAATCTGAGGCGACACATGCACGGGCTGATCAACAGGGCGATCCAATCCTTTGTCTGCGCCACCTACGGGCGTCAATGCTGGTTGCGCGCGACTCATACGGCCGGGCTGGGATTTGACGAGTTCGAGGCGATGTTGATCTATGACACGGAGATATCGACCCGAGTGCTCGACGCTTTGTGCGCTGACTTGAGCCGCCCAAAATCCGAATTTCTTGAGGATTTGGGCACTTATCTGGTCTCACACTCGAACATGGAAGATCTACGCAGGTTATTGCGTTTTGGCGGGGTAACCTATTTGGAATTTTTGCATTCGCTTGATGACCTGTCGGATCGTGTCCGCCTTGCCGTGTCGGATCTGAGGTTGCCTGATTTGGAATTGCAGGAACATTCACCCGGAGAATATCACTTGCACTGCTCTGCTGATTTGCCGGGATATTCCAGCGTCATGACCGGTGTGCTGCGCGCCATGGCGGATGACTACGGCGCGCTGGTGATCCTATCCAATGAAGGTCACCAAAGCGGGGCCGAGGTGATTTCGATCACATTGATCGAAAGCGCGTTTGCCGAAGGGCGTCACTTTGATCTCGGGGCACGTAAATCATGATCAAGACCGCGGAGCTTGGACAGTTGCTGGACACCTTGTGCCCGATGTTCGTTCTTGTTGATGGCAAGGGTCGGGTCGAGCAGGTTGGACCAACCCTGCAGAAACTGCGCCCGGATCAACCGATGGCGGGCCAAAATTTTCTGGATATCTTTGAACTGGTGCGCCCCCGATCCATCAAGACAATTGCTGCGCTGATGACGGTGCCGGACCGAAAATTGCATCTCAGGTTTCAAGACCAGCCGCAGACGGCGTTCAAAGGTCTGATCGCGCCGTTTCCTGGCGGAAGCGGGGCGGTCATCAACCTGTCGTTTGGAATTTCGATACTGGATGCGGTACGCGACTATTCTCTGACCAGCACCGATTTCCCGGGCACTGATCTGGCCATAGAATTGTTGTATCTGGTCGAGGCAAATTCTGCCGCGATGGAAGCGTCACGCTCGCTGAACTTGCGTCTGCAAGGTGCGATGCTGGCGGCAGAAGAACAAGCCTACACGGATACGTTGACCGGGCTGAAAAATCGACGTGCGATGGATCATATTCTAGGGCATTTGATTTCGGCGAAATCGAGTTTTGCAATGATGCATCTGGATCTGGATTTCTTCAAATCAGTCAATGATCGATTGGGGCATGCTGCAGGGGACTATGTTCTGCAGCAAGCTGCAAAGATCATGCTGGACGTCACACGCAGCGACGACACGGTTGCCCGAGTCGGGGGTGATGAGTTTGTCTTGATTTTTAAGGGCATGAACGATCGTACAAAGCTTGATGGTATTGCAGGGCGCCTGATTTCACGCCTGTGCAAGCCGATGCAGTTCGATGGGGCAACCTGCCGAATATCGGCAAGTATTGGTACAGCACTCTCGACACAATTCGAAGTGCCCAAGGCCGAAGATATTCTTCATGCCGCCGATCTGGCTTTATACGCAGCGAAACGAAGCGGGCGATCCTGCCACCGTTTCTATTGCGAGCTATCGGATGCGCAGCATTCCGGTTGACGCAGGTGGCCCCCCTTTGCTTCGCTACAGTGTATCCAACATCGCCGCGATGTGTCGCTTGACCTGAGGAAGCTCTGAAATCACGGGCATTACGTGTCCGTGAAAGCTGGCGCGGGCAAGTTCCTCGGGTACATCTTCCAAAACATGGCCTCCGGTGCAGGCAAAAAACGGCAGGCACAGCGCCTTGCCACCGCACCCGGTGGCGGCGTCCGCAATTGATGGGGTTTGCTCAACGAACCCGGTGCGAATGCTATTGAACGCGGTAAGCCGACCCAGATTCTCGGCGAAACCCTTTGCGACAATGGCCGGATTGGCGCTGCGGCCCGAGCCATGTGCAGCGATCACAAGATCTGTGTCCGCCGCGCTCCAAACCCTGTTCGTCAGTTCCTGATGTATGGCCGCTGTAATCAGGGCAGGCAGTTCGGGATCGATACCCATGGGGTCCAGAATCGTGACAGAACGCTGGCCAATCCGCTTTGGCAGAGCGCTGGTGACAAACCAGCCGCGCGCCATGAATAAGGGGTAGATAACCGTGTCGCTGGTCAATCCATCAAGGCAATTTTCCAACGCCTGCGGGGCTGCCAATGTGGCCGACGATACCGAAACCCGTTGACATAACTCATCTACCTCTCGCGCAAAGGCTGCTAGCGCAGCTTCTGCAGGTGCAGGGTCCGAGGGTTGGCCATGGGCGACGATAACGGCGTGTGTCATGCAGGGCTCCGGATAGGTTCTGCGATAGATGTATTGCTGGTGGGCAGAGTCAATGCGGTGTTGGCAATTTCGTCATCCCAGTAGAGTCAGCCACAACCAGACCGTCAATATTGACGCGGTTGTTCCGATCAGAACCGACGACGCGGCCACACGTTTGGCATGTCCGTACATGTTCGCGAAGATGTAGCTATTGATCCCCGGCGCCATCGCTGCGGTAAGAACGCCCGAGCGGAACAGGTCTTGCGGCAGCGCCAGAGTTGACCCGAAGAACCAAACCAGGCTCGGGTGCAGCATCAATGAGATACAGCAGACGAAAATAATGGTACGCAGATCGCCCTCGGGTCGGTACTTAACCAGCACGCCCCCCAGCGCGAACAGGGCACCGGGCAAGGCCGCGCGGGTGATCAGGTTCAAGGCTTCGTCTACAACTCCGGGTATGGCCAGTCCAGTGAGGTTTACGACAAACCCCAACGAGATCCCAAGAATGAGTGCATTCTTGAACATGGCCGACAGCACGGATTTCAACATCAGCACTCCGCCGTTGCCGCGGTTTCGAAGCACCTCCATCACCGTGATGCCGAGGCAATAGCAAAAGGGTGAGTGGAACGCGATGATTGTGAAGTTGCCAACTAAATTTTCGACCCCATAGGCGCGCTCGGTAATAGGCAACCCCAAGAGGACCGAGTTTGAAAACAGACAGCAAAATCCAATAGCAACCGAATCCTCCCACGCTCGTCCGAAGATCAGGCGCGCGCCGATCATACCAGCGACGAAACACAGACCAGCTGCTGAATAGAAACTGACCAAAAGCCGAGGATCGAAGCTGGTGCCGAGATCGAGATTGGCAATGGCGAGAAACAGTAGGCAGGGAATTGCAAAGTTCTGCGTGAAACTCATTAACCCATCGATATGGGTTTCGCGAAAATAGCCGAACTTCGTCGCCGTGTATCCGGCACCGATGACCAGAAACACCGGCAGGATGACATCAATCAGGCTTTGTAACATGGCGGCGCCATATGGGGTATCGTAAGCGCGTGCAGCAGCATGCCTTACAGGGCGTGCCGGATCACCATGCCATCATAGGCAGGCGTGATATGATCCGGTGTTTCCGCATCGACCGTCGCATAATCCAGATCGATATGCATGTTGGTCAAAACGGCGCGTTTTGGTTTCAATTGGTCGATCCACTCCAGCGACTTTTCCAGATGGGCATGTGTCGGATGCGGGGAACGACGTAGAGCGTCAATAATCAGGCAGTCCAGATTCGCCAGTTCAGTCATGCTCTCATCATAAAGCTCTGCTACATCAGGCAGATAGACGATGTTTCCCATTCTGAAGCCAAGCGCATCAATCGATCCGTGGTTCACGCGAAATGGCCGAAGTGGGATCGTGCCGCCTGGGCCGGGAATTTCGAACGGCCCATTGATTGTCTTGAGGTCGAGTATGGGCGGATAGGGCGATCCCTCGGGCTGAACGAAGGCATAGCCAAACCGGCTGAGCAGATCGTTCTGCGTGTCACCATCGGCCCAGACGGGGACGCGGGTTTTCATATTGAAAACGATCATCCGCAGATCGTCGATCCCATTCATGTGGTCCGCGTGGGAATGCGTGTAGACGACACCGTCCAATCGCCCAGTCCCGGTGTCCAGCAATTGGCTACGCATATCAGGTGAGGTGTCGATCAGAACCGACGTAGTCCCGTCCGGCCCGTCCCGTTCGACCAGTAACGAGCATCGCCGACGCTGGTTTTTCGGGTTTTCCGGATCACAATCGCCCCAATGTCCCCCGAGACGGGGGACGCCACCGGATGACCCGCAGCCCAGAATTGTCAGGCGCAGCTCGCTCATGCAGCCGCCTTGTATGTGGCGGCTTTAGTGAAGAGCCGATCAAAATTGGCCTGCGTTTTTGCGGCGAAATCTGCGTAATCCAATCCGAAGACCTCAGCCCCTTTACGGGCGGTGTGTGCGGTATAGGCGGGCTCATTCCGTTTACCGCGATATGGTGGGGGGGCAAGATAGGGCGCATCGGTTTCGACCAGAATACGATCAACCGGAGCTGAAGCGAAGATATCGCGTAGTTCTTGGCTTCTTGGGAAGGCCGCGATGCCGGACATGGACAGGTAAAAGCCCAGATCAAGCGCGGCCCGGGCCAGTTCAGCCGATGAAGAGAAACAATGCATGACACAGGAATAGGGCGTATTACGATGCTCTTCGGTCAGAATGCGGGCCATGTCGTCATCAGCAGCGCGCGCGTGGATGATCAATGGCAGGCCAGTGCGCTGGGCGGCCTCGATATGGATGCGCAGCGATTGTTTCTGAACATCTGCCGACTCGGCCGTGTAGTGATAATCAAGCCCGCTTTCCCCAATGCCCACGAACTTGGGATGCTTAGCCAATGCGACCAGCTCATCGACCGTGGCCATCGGCTCATCAGCGGCGCTCATCGGGTGGGTGCCTGCAGCGTAGAAGACTGGGGCGTGAGCCTCGGCGATGGCGCGCACAGCGGGTTCGTTGCGCAGCCGGGTGCAGATGGTCACCATGCGGGTCACGCCAGCCTCGGCAGCGCGGGCGACGATATCATCCAACTGACCGTCGAAATCAGGGAAATCCAGATGGCAGTGGCTGTCGGTAATTTCGGGGGTGAGGCTCATCAGCTGTGACCGGCGGTTTCCTGTATCTTGAACACCGTATCTAGGACAAGCGAGGCAGGGTCAAGGTTCACCGCCTGCCCGTGTCGTGCGCGCGCCGTGATGAGCGCGGCGACCTCCGCCCATTGGCGGGCCTTGTGCTGCGAGTTAGAGAGGCGCGACAGAGTTTCAGCCTCATTCGGGGCGGCCTCGGGTATGGGGGCGGCACCTTTTGCACCTGTCAGCGCCAAACGCGAGAGCGCAACGTCGATCAGCGAAAGCAGCAGATCAAACCGTTCCGCAGCACCTCGCTGAGCAGCCGCTTCTGCCAGTTTCAGGGCGCGCTGGCGGTCGAGCCGGGGAAGGGAGCCCAGAACTGCAATCAGCTCGGCATAAAGCTCTAGCCCGCCGAGATTGATCAAGCGGACGGCATCACCCACTGAACCGGCGGCGAGGGCTGCCAAATGCTGGGCCCGACTAGGGATTTCTGTGCCGGTCTGCGCTAGCGCGGCCTGCATGTCATCTGCGCCAAGGGGTGAAAGCCGCAGCGTGCGGCAACGCGAACGGATGGTCGGCAGCAGGCGCGAAGGTTGGTGTGAAACCAGCAGCAGCGTCGTGAGCGCTGGGGGTTCTTCGAGCATTTTCAGCAGCGCATTGGCGGCGCTGACATTCATTTCATCCGCTGAATCGACGATAACAATACGGCGACCACCATCGGCAGAGGACAGGCCGAAGAACTTGCCCAGTTTGCGGATGTCATCGACAACGATTTCGTTGCGCAGCCGTCCCTGATCGTTGACGGACCGGGTGATTGCGGCAAGGCCGGGCTCGGCCCCCGCCTGGATACGGTGTGCGACGGGGTGGTCCGGGTCGATGTCCAACGTCTCAGGCGCAGGAGGGGCACCAAACAACCCGCCTTCATCTGCCGGAGGTGTGGCCAACAAAAACTGTGCAATGCGCCAGGCAAGGGTAGCCTTGCCCACGCCGCGCGGCCCCGTTAGCAACCAGCCGTGGTGCAGCCGGTCCGAGTTATACGCGGTTAAAAACGCCTCTTGGGCCGCATCCTGTCCGAACAGCTTGAGAGTTTCGCGCGGATGCGGGGCACCAGGGGCCTGATCCGGTGTTTGGATATCGTCGCTCATGTCAGCTCAATTGCAGGGACGCCATGACAATATCTGTCACATCCCGCGCAACGCTGTCCATGTCCCGATTGCCGTCGACCACGTGGAAACGGTCAGAGAATTCTTGGGCCAGACCCAGAAAACCTGCCCGCATCTGTTGTTGAAGATCCAAACCGAAATCTTCGAATCGTTCTTCGGTGCCCTGACGACCTTTGGCGCGCAACAGACCGGTTTCCGGGTCCATATCGATCAGCAAGGTCATATCTGGCTCTCGCCGGATCATCAAGCTGTGCAACTGATCCACCAAACCCCGCAGATCGCCGCGCGACAGACCTTGATACATCCGGGTACTGTCGGCAAAGCGATCGCAGATCACAACCTTGCCCTCTGCCAACGCGGGTTCAATCGTGCGCTCAAGATGATCGCGCCGGGCAGCGGTGAACAGCAGGATCTCGGTCTCGGCCGACCAGCGGTCCGGATCACCCTGCAGCACAAGGCTGCGAATTTCTTCTGCCCCGTCCGATCCGCCGGGCTCGCGCGTCAGAACGACGTCGCGGCCTTGATGCCGCAAGTGCTCGGCCAGCAGGCGCGCCTGCGTGGACTTGCCTGATCCGTCAATGCCTTCGAAGGTCAGAAACGTTCCGCGCGCTGTCACATTTGCTCCAGCGGGGTGTTGATCACTTCTTTCAGAACGATGCCACCCACGGTCAACATACGCACGACAAACCCGCCCAAGGGAACATCCTTTTCCGCAACCAGCGGGCGGCGGATTTCGGGCAATCCCTCGGGTTGGATCACAAGCTCGGCCAATTGCTGGCCCTTGCTGACCGGTGCGTTGATAGGGCCGTCATAGACAACCTCGGCCTTGATGTCCTTGTCGCCCAAAACGGGGAACAGCAGGGTCAGATCACCCTCGGGCACCAATCCCACAGTCTTTTCCGCCCCCATCCAAAGCTTGGCCTGGGCTACCGGTTCTTCTGATTTGGCAACTGTCCTCTCGACAAAATTTCGAAACGACCAGTTAACCACGGCCTCAGCCTCCTCTGCGCGCTTGGCAGTGCTGTCGAGCCCTGAAAGAACAAAGACAACCCGTCGGTCGCCTTGTTTGGCAGAACCGACCAAACCATATCCTGCCTCTTGAGTATGGCCCGTCTTGAGGCCATCGGCCCCGATATCCAGCTTCAGCAGCGGATTGCGGTTCCGCGCGTTCGAGGGCGCTCGGCCATCGAATTCGAACTCTTCTTCGGCAAACAGGGGATAGTACTCGGGGAAATCGGTGATCAGCCGGTCGGCCAGAACTGCCAGATCGTGCACTGACATCATGTGCCCAGCAGCAGGCCAGCCGTTGGAATTGGCAAAGTTCGAGTTGTTCATGCCCATCTGCTGCGCCCGCTGAGTCATGAAACGGGCGAATCCGGCTTCGCTTCCGTCGGGGCTGAGCGCTTCGGCGATCACGACACAGGCGTCATTGCCCGAAAGCACGATGATCCCGCGCAAAAGATCCTCGACCCGGACACGATCCTGCGTGTTCAGGAACATGGTCGAGCCGCCATAGCTCATTGCATGTTCCGAGACGGGCAAAGTTTCGTCCAGCGTCAAACGGCCATCGCGCAAGGCTTCAAACGCCACATAAAGCGTCATGAGCTTCGACATGGACGCTGGAGGCAGAGGCTGATCGGCGTCTTTAGACAACAGCACAGTGCCGGTTTTCTGGTCCATCACATAAGCCGCACGCGCGGTGGTGTCGAAGGCATGGGCGGGCAGTGCCAACAGCGCCAACCCGAGGGCCAGTGTGGTGGATCGCAAATCGGAAAGCATCATGGGCCTCCTGTTTGATCAGTTCTTTGCCGTGAAAGCATCGGTAAACCCAAGGTCTTTCACATCGTTCAACATCGCCCGGCGTTCCGCGCGGGTTGCAACGGGTCCAACCAAAACGCGCCAGACCGACTTGTCCTCGCTTTTCAGTTCCATGACTTCGGCAGCCATGCCATTGCGCCGGATCTTGTCTGCCGCGCTCTTGGCATTGGATTCGACGCTGAAGGTGCCCGCCTGAACAAAAGGTTTTGCCAACCCACTTGTCGTCGCAGCACTCGCCGTCGCTGGTGCCGCCGCCGTTGGTTCAGAGGCCTCGATGGCCGCTGCCGCTCCGGCAATCGGGTCCAGAGGCGTTTCGGTGATCGCGTCAGGGTCTTTCTTTTGCCACCACTTGCGTTTGGCCGGTTTTTCAGCCGGTGCCGTCAGTTCGGGATCGGACAGGGCAGCGGTCTGCGCAGCCGTCTGCGTTTCTGACGGCGCGGCCTCGGCCTCGGCAGCCGCTGCGGTTGCTGCGCCAGCAGCTGCGCCTGCAGCTGCGCCAGCTGCGGTCTCATCGCTTGGCTTCTTCTGCCACCATTTGCGTTTGGCCGGTTTCTCAGGGGCGGGGGCCTCGGTCGCGGCTAGTTCTGTGGTCGGGGCTTCTGCACTGGGCGCTTCTTCATCCGACGAGGCAACAACCGCTGCACCGGCAACGACCGCAGCCCCGGCGGCTGTTTCGGTGCTGGGCTTTTTCTGCCACCACTTGCGCTTTTGAGGCTTCTCAGCAGCGCCCGTTTCCGAGGCGTCCGCTGTGACAGTGGCATCCGCATCCTCTGCACTATCTGTGTCGTCGGTTGGTTCCGCCGCGACCGGCGCAGGGGGTTCTTCAATGGCCTCACGTCGCAGCGCGACGACCTGAACCTTGGTCGGAGCGCCAGCCAGCATTCCCAATTGCTCAGCAGCAGAAGAAGAAACCTGCAGCGCGGGACCCGGCAAATTCCGTTCACGGCGGAACAGAGCGCCCGTTACCGATTTGTTGTTGGCCGTATTCTTGATCAGCACCCGTTCGGGTTGCGTTACATCGGGATGTGCCACCCAGATACCACCCAGCGACGGCCGTCCATCCCACAGCCCGGCTTCGGTGACCTGAAACACCTCGGGCGCTTCGACATCGCGCTGATTGGTCGAGGCGGCCTCCGGGAACAGTTCGAACCGGTTGGTGTTGTCCGCATCTTCGGTTGCGGTATCCTCAGGCGGGTCCTCTGTTGTAAGTAACCCTTCTTCGCATCCAGCCAATGCTGTCATGGCCACGACCAAAATTGCCAGCCGTTGTGGCCCAAAGCGTGTGCCCGTAGCTCGCTCCATTTTCTCAATCCCTTGCCTGACAAGGCCATTCCGGCCGCGCCCCACCGCGTCATTGCTGGTTCTTGTTGCCAGTCTTGTGCGGTCTTTCCCGCAGATCATAGCGCGGGCATCGGGCCATGGAAAGACTGCTACATTCGCTTCGGCAAGATTTCCCGCTTTATGGCTTGCCTCCGCGCTCAACTCGTCTTAGACCCAGCCTCACGCGGGGAGGTGGCAGAGTGGTCGAATGCGGCGGTCTTGAAAACCGTTGAACGTGAGAGCGTTCCCAGGGTTCGAATCCCTGTCTCCCCGCCACTCATACCTGTCTCACTTCAGTTGTGATTTCTGATCCGGAATTGTTCCGCAATTCTCGCGCGTTGACGCATGCGCTTTCAATCAGAGACAGAGCAGACCGTACACTCAGTGCGCACTTCCGGCTGCAGTCTCAGTGGCGTATTTGGGCGGAGTCGCTTTGGGCGGGATTTCCCTGATAACCGGCAGATTACAGGGAAATTTCGTTGAACAGGTCTGATTTTCGTCATTTTTCTATCGGAACTGCATGTTTTTCAGAGGTTTATGTTGCAAATTCTCTAATAAGTGGAACAGGGAATTCTCTCGCGCGAACAGGGAATTGTGCCTACGGATCAGGGAGCGCGAACCCTGTAACAGGGACGAAGGACTTGGAGATGTCAGAAGCCGAACATGCGTTCCTGTTCAGCCCAGTCAAGTGTGTGGGTCACGCTGACCTGGCGCTTGAGTGTAAGTTCGGGCGGCTGAATGCCGTCGAGAATCGCGGTCTGAATCTTCGGTGAGAGAAAGGCGAGCTGAGCGCGGGTACGGACAAAGGCGCCTGAGAAGCCTTCGCGCCGCGCAATTTCCATCAGTTGAACTCCGGCTTTCAGATCACGGGTCCAGCCATGGGCGCGGATCAACATGGACCGGAGGCGGGGATCGGGTTGGGGTGCCATATCTCCGGCGATGACCTTGACCTCAACGCCGCGGCGGCGCAGATCGAAGGATGTGCTGATGTGTGTGAGATCCGGGTGCAGATGGTCCGCAACAATGCCAAATGTGCGCGCCAGAGTTCTAAGGTTCAACTCGAGGTCGATCTGTCCTCTTACAATTCTGCTGCTGGCCAGAATATCTGCACCGGCCTGACCGGCTTGGCGTTGGAGTCGGGTTACTAAAACCGTGATTGAAGTCTGCACTGCCTCCGCTGACCCGGCCTCCGGTTGCGCCAGCACCTGGTGCGCGGCGGTGGCGTCTTTCAGATGTCTGACGATGACATCCATGACAGCGTGTTCCAGCGCACGGCCGGGCAGTCGCCAGCCCGAGATATCCTTGCCACCCGAGATCAACCGATTGGAGACGTAATAGCGCAACCGTCGACCTTTGCGCGTGGTGTGGGTTGGCGTCAAGCGATCACCAGTTTCGTCCTGCAGCAGACCGTTGAGCCAGGAGCCGGAGTCAGTGGTACGTTGGCGCGTATCGGGCGCAGGGTCTGCACGGGATCGCTGCGACGCTTTGCGCATTTTTTCCTGCATCCGTTCTTAAACGCTTTGGTCGATGATCACCGGGTGTTGTCCGTCCCAGATCTTACCCTTGTGGCGGATTTTTCCGAGATAAACTGGGTTGCGCTGCAGTTAATAGATCTGGCCACGTGACAGTGGACAACTCCCCTTCACGCTGCCATCTGTCCGAACAACCCGTTTTGACCGCAGCCCTTCTGCCGTTGCCCGTTCCACTACTTTGCGCAGGCAACCCGGCTCGTCATAAAGACTGAAGAGTCGCCGGACGGTTATTGCCTCGTCTTCATTCACCACCGGCGTTCTTGTTTTTGGATCGGGTTGCGATCATAGCCAAGTGGTAGGTTGCCACCCATCCAGAGCCCCTTTTTCTTCGACGCCGCGATTTTGTCGCGAATACGTTCGGCGGTGACTTCCCGTTCAAACTGAGTGAAGGACAACAGCACATTGAGTGCCCGTTGCCCCATGGAAGATGAGGTGTTGAATGCTTGTGTGACGGACACAAAAGAACAGCTCGTCCGTTCAAGCCGTTCGCCCAGCTTAGAGCAGTCGGCAAGCGACCGGGTCAGCCGGTCGATCTTGTAGACCACAACCATGTCGATGCGCCCTACATCTATCTCTTCAAGAAGACTTGAAGGGCGGGGCGCTCGAGTTTGCCTCCGGACAGCCCGCCATCATCGTAGCGCCCTGGCAATCGGGTCCAACTTTCGTGTCGCTGGCTGGAGACATAAGCCAAGCAGGCCTCATATTGCGCGTCCAGTGAATTGAAGTCCTGGTCCAGATCATCTTCTGAGGACTAGCACCTGTAGATGGCGGATCGGATTTTATGGCGAAGGCTCATTTGGCGATCTTTCCGGTGAGCCCGAAGAAACGCGGCCCTGACCAATGCGCGCCGGTAATCTCTCGGGCGATGGCCAAGAGCGAGCGATAGGACCGACCGCTCCAAGTGAAGCCGTCTTCTGTAACGTCCACTACATGGGTCGTGCCATTCCACTCGCGCTGTAGGCGCCCGCCGGGTTTAAGGGCAGGGCAGGTAGGTCGGGGTCTCTTCTCAGAACCTTTTTTCCAGCGTGGCTTTCACCTGCCGCGACAGCCCGCCACGATTGCGAGACTGCATCTCAAAGGCAATGAAGCGGCGCAGGAAGGGTTGGCTGAGCATGGTGGGGGCGGCTTAATCAAACAGTTGTTGCCAAATCGTGACCAGATCCGATCGATCCATGGCGGCGAGATCGGCGACATCGCTAGTCTTGGTCATGACTCTTCTCTTGTTCCCACCGTCAGGTGATAGGTGGAAGACACATGTCCCATCTTCGGGCCGATATGGCCGACGTGAAAGAACATCCACTGCATGACCTCGGACCGTTTGACCGGGTCTGGTGATAGGAATTTCCATTATTTTTCAGTCAGGTGCCACAGTGTCGCACCGGATTCGAAGATCGCTCGCCCATCCGAGCGGTCTTCGATTGTTGGGATTTTTCCGTTTGGGTTCAGCGCCAGATAATCCGGCGCTTTTTGTTCCTGCTCGGGAAAATTGATGTGAGACAGGTCATAGGGGACACCTGCCTCTTCCAAGAAGATGACCGGCTTGTAACCGTTCATCGTACCCGCGGTGTAGAGATGAATATCAGGCTGGGACATGTTCAACCTCTGTAAATGCTGTCTTAAGATGCAACTTAAATCGGGCGAAATCAGTTTCGATTTCCGGGTTCTTCATTACGTCAAATGCCGCAAACGTCGGCAATGGCTTCAAGTTGAGGAACTTTGCGGTCAGGTGTATCGGGCGCAAAAGGTCATCAACGCTGTCACCGGCAAAGAACGGTTCGGTCACGGCGTCGAACGCCTCTTTTGGCGCGTTGAACGTCACCGAAAGCATGTACGTCTTGTCGTTCAGCGCGCCTCCCATCCCATAATTGGCCTTCGGCGCGTCAGCCGTCCGACCATCACCGGTACTTAGCCGCCCATCCATACCGGCGGTGTACACCTCATCCATGTATTTCTTGAAAACCCATGGAACTCCCATCCAGTTCACCGGGAACTGCATGATGACTGTGTCGGCCCAAAGGTGCGCCTCGACCTCAGCATTGGCGTCATAGCCATCGGCAACGGTGGTCACGCGCACTTCGTGGCCCATTGCGGCCAACGTGTTACGCGCGTGTTCGGTCAGGCTGGCGTTCAATTGTCCGGGGGCGAATTCGTAGGGCTGGGTGCCGTTCACGATCAGGATTTTGCTCATGTCTATATCCAATAAGTGCAAATTTTGAACCCTTGACTCTGGGCGGGTTCAGAGAGCATTTGATTGTGCGGGTGTAAGAAATCAACTAGTATACTTTTAGTAACCTAGTTGCCTGGGTGAAAGGGCGGTAATGCGAGCGCGGATTGACGAGGATGCAAAGGGGCGTCGACGGGTCTCGGAGGCCTGTCTGGAGCCGTGTGCAATCGAACGCGGTATGCGGATCATTGGCGGAAAATGGACCGGATCGATCTTGTGGCACCTTAAGGATGGCCCGGTGCGCTTCAACGACCTGTCGCGTATGATCGGAGGGGCCAGCAAGAAGATGATCACCGAACGGTTGCGTCAACTTGAGGAACGGGGCCTGGTGCATCGGCAGGTAATGGATACATCCCCTGTTTCCGTGCAATACTCGGTGACCGATTTTGGCCAGACAGCGCTTGGTTTTCTTAATGAGCTTCGAAAGTGGAGCGAAGAATTGCCTCAAGAGCTGGACCGAACCATTTGATTTTGAAAGGGAACGAGTCTGTGGGCGGTCTGAAAGCAATCCACCATGCTGCAGTCATTTGTTCGGATTATGAACGGTCCAAGGCGTTTTATTCAGAAACGCTTGGGTTGAAGATAATTGCGGAAAACTTCAGGGCAGAGCGGCAATCCTGGAAGCTGGATTTGGCGTTGCCGGATGGTTCTCAGATCGAGTTGTTTTCCTTTCCCAACCCGCCCAAACGCGCGTCCCGCCCCGAAGCGCTGGGTCTGCGGCATCTTGCGTTTGTTGTAGATGACATCGAGACGTTGAAAGACAGTCTGGAACAGAAGGGTGTTTCCGTCGAGGACATCCGTGTCGATGAACACACCGGACGTCGGTTTACCTTTTTCAGTGATCCGGACGATCTTCCATTGGAATTGTATGAAGTAGCGCCGATAGCGTTGAAGTGATATTCCTCGTTCTTTAGACTGAGAGAAGCAGGGAGGAAGGCGCATGGAAGTAAAACCTCTCACCGGTGGATTGGGCGCGGAAATCGTCGGGGCGGACATCCGGCGCGAAGATCAATTCGATGCGATCAATTCGGCCTTTGCAGAGTATTCCGTAATCGTTCTGAGGGCCCAAAGCGTTAGCCCGCAAGAGCATCTGTCCTTTGCGCGAAGGTTCGGCCCGATCAACGTGAACCGCTTTTTCAAACCGGTCGACGGCCATCCCGAGATTGCCACGGTTTTGAAAGAGGAGGATCAGAAAGAGGCTGTGGGAGAGGGCTGGCATACAGACCACTCCTATGATCAGGAACCGGCCATGGGCTCAATTCTGCACGCCTTGGAAGTCCCGCCGCACGGGGGCGACACGCTGTTTGTGTCGATGGCTGCTGCCTATGAGGCTTTGTCGCCCACGATGCGTGGTTTTCTGGATGGCCTATGGGCGGTGCATTCCTCTCGCCATGTCTTTGGCGCCGGCATCGTGGATTCGGAGGCCGCTAAAAGCGGCAGGCTGGGTAATGCCGAAGCTGCCACGCAAGACGCTTTGCACCCCGTTGTAATCACGCATCCGCTGAGCGGCAGGCGAGGGCTGTTCGTCAATCCTGTGTTTACCACCGAAATCAAGGGGTTGAGCTCAGATGAGTTTGCAGCTGTGCTTGGGATGCTCTATGATCATTGTAAGCAGCCCGAATTCCAATGCCGCCTCCGTTGGCAGACAGGGGATATCGCCATTTGGGATAACCGAGCCACGTGGCACAAGGCAATCAACGACTACCACGGTTTTCGACGCCTTATGCACCGGGTGACGGTTGAAGGGGTTGCCTTGACGCAGTGAGGCAAGTGGCGCAAAGCGGACCTCAGCGACTCAGTTTGGGCGTGACGACACTTTAACATCTGTCGATTCCCGACGCCCCTATTCAACACAGCGGTTGATGTCTAATTTACTGCTTTATTTCTTATACTTAGGGCACGCTAAGGAAATTCTCTTGTAAAAATTGGAACGTTCCATTAAAGACTTTGGAACCTTCCAATTTTGGAGAAAATGGATGAATTGGGCATTTGTCGGAGCGAGCACAATAGCTTCGCAATACATGTTGGTTGCAGTGCGCCAGCAGACAGGTAACGACGTGACCTGGGTCGTCAGCAATTCTCCTGAGCGGGTTAAAAGCTGGGCGAGGGAACATGGAATTCCCAACGCAACCACAGACTTGGGCGCTGCCCTGACTGACGAGAACGTTCAGGCTGTCTACGTCTCCTCGACCAATGAGAAACACCACGGTCAGGCAATTGCAGCCATTTCGGCTGGCAAGCATGTTCTATGTGAAAAGCCGCTTGGGATGACCCAGGCGGAAGCGGTCGAAATGGTGCGCGCAGCCGAAGCGGCTGGCGTGACTTTTGGTACAAACCACCACCTGCGATGCTCTGGCAGCCATCGTGCCATTCGTGACCTCATTGCAGACGGGCGCGTCGGCGACGTTCTTTCGCTGCGTATACATCACGCGGTACATTTGCCCGGGAACCTACAGGGGTGGCGCATTAACTCTGCAGATGCCGGCGGCGGCGTGATCCCCGACATCGTCGTTCATGATGCGGATGTCACGCGGTTCCTGCTCAATGAGGACCCGATTTCCGTCGTCGCGCAAATGGCCAGCTCTGGGATGGGGCAGGGGGTCGAAGACTCGTGCATGTCCGTGTGGACGATGCCATCGGGGGCGATGGTCACGACGCACGAAAGCTTTACGCACCCCTTTGCCGGGTCGGGCCTGCAAGTGCACGGGACCAAGGGCTCGATTTTTGCGGATGGCGTCATGACGCAGCGCCCTGTTGGGGCAATAAAACTGGTGACTGAAGCCGGAAGCGAAGAGATTCCGTTTTCGGACCACTCTCTCTATGTTCAAGGCGTTTCGGAATTTGTCTCCGCAGCGGCGGGACAAGGCCGTCCTGCTGCCGACGGACCTGACGGAGTGAAATCGCTGTCAATCGCGCTGAGCGTTCGTGAGGCCGCAGCGTCGGGTGAACGTATCAACATAGATTATGGCGGTTTCTGATGACCAAGCTTGTTTCCGTTTCCGAGGCCGTTTCTCGTATCCCAGACAATGCGGTTGTCACCGTGTCGTCGTCCTCTGCGCTCGGGTGCCCTAACCTCGTGCTGAAGGCACTTGGAGAACGGTTTCGCACAGAGGGGCATCCGCGCAACATTACAACGCTGCACCCTATAGCCGCCGGTGATATGTATGGCGTGAAGGGCATGGATTATCTGGCGCAGGATGGATTGCTAAGCCGCGTTCTTGCCGGATCTTACCCGTCGGGCCCTTCCAGCCTTGAGATGCCGGAAATCTGGAAAATGATCGTCGAGGATCGGGTCGCCGCATATAACGTGCCGTCGGGAATTCTGTTCGACATGCATCGCGAGGCCGCAGCGCATCGGCCTGGTGTTCTGACGCAAGTCGGGCTTGAAACCTTCGTGGACCCTGTCCGCGAAGGGTGCGCGATGAATGCGCGTGGCGCGGCAACGCCCATCGTGAACCGGAGAGAGTTCGACGGTCAGACCTGGCTGCACTTCCCAAACATCAACCCGAACGTATGTATTTTGCGCGCTACCACAGCGGATGAGTTCGGAAACCTGACCTATGAGCATGAAGGCGCTTATTTGGGCGGGCTAGAGCAAGCGATCTGCGTCCGCAACCACGGTGGGATCGTGATCGCACAGGTTCAACGTGTGACTGCCGCCGGAAGCCTGCGCCCCCATGAAGTGCGCGTGCCGGGGCATCTGGTCGACCTGATCGTTGAAGACCCGGAGCAGATGCAAACGACTGAAACGTCTTATGATCCTGCGATTTCTGGCCAGATCATGCGCCCTTGGGACAGCTTTTCACTGGCCGAGCATGGCGTCGAAAAGGTCATCGCGCGTCGCGCCGCCCAAGAACTCCGCAGCGGCATGAGCGCCAACTTGGGCTTTGGAATCAGCGCTATGGTCCCGCGTGTTTTGTTGGAAGAGGGGCATCCTCAGGCTGTGACATGGGCGATTGAGCAAGGGGCCGTTGGAGGCGTCCCATTGACCGGATTTGCCTTTGGCTGCGCGTCCAACGCACATGCTTTCGTGCCGTCCCCACAGCAGTTCATTTATTTCCAGGGCGGCGGCTTCGATATGTCGTTCCTCTCGTTCCTCGAGGTTGATGTCGAAGGCAATGTGAACGTCTCCAAACTGGGTAAGAAGCCCTACCTGACCGCAGGATGTGGTGGGTTCGTCGACATCACGGCACGCGCCAGAAAGATCGTATTCTCGGGCTGGTTCGAAGCCGGCGCTAAGATCGACCTCGCAGAGGACGGTATCCGGGTGAATGCCCCGGGCAAGTTCACCAAGATGGTGGATCAGGTTGAACACGTCACATTTTCAGGTCGCCGTGCCCGGGAAACCGGTCAGGACGTTCTGTATGTGACGGAGCGCTGCGTCATTCGCCTTACGGATCAGGGTCTGGTTGCTACGGAAATCATGCCCGGCATCGAGGCGCAGCGCGATATTGTCGAAGCATCGGGTGGTCGCGTCAAAGTCGCGGAAAATGCGGTTCAGATGCCCAAATCTCTGTTCGCGTTAGGCCCGATGGGGATGACCCTGTGAGCAAACTTGGGTTTCATATCGAGGGTCCGACAGCCGTACTTACATTGGACAACGTGCCCAAGCTCAATGCTCTGACCGTAGACATGCTGGATGCGTTGGAGGCTCGCTTGCGAGAGGTCGAGCGTGACGCGTCCATTCGTGCGCTTGTTCTGACTGGCGCAGGAGAAAAAGCGTTCTGTTGCGGAGCCGATATTGAAGCATGGGGTGGTCTGAGCCCCGCCGAGTTTGCGCGTCACTGGGTCCGAGACGGACACAGAATCTTTGATCGGTTGGCACGGATCGGCAAACCGACTATCGCTGCGATCAACGGTCACGCCTTCGGCGGCGGTCTGGAGTTGGCCAGTTGCTGCGATCTGCGCTTGATAACTCCGCGTGCAACGCTGGCTTTACCTGAAGCTCGGGTTGGGATCGTGCCGGGCTGGTCGGGGACGCAGCGGTTGACCCGGCTGCTTCCCGAGGCTGCGGTGAAAGAGATGGCACTCTTTGGGCGCCGTATTGGTGCTGACCGCGCCGTCGCCTTGGGCTATGCGACCGAGGTGACTGACGACGTTCTGGCGCGCGCGCTTGAGATCACCGCCGAACTTAGCGACCTTTCGCCTCGCGCCACCGAAATCTCAAAAAACATGATCCATGCAGCGGTCGGTGAAGACACTCATGCCGTGGTCGAAACCCTTGGTAGCGCAGCGATTGCCGCCTCAGCGGACCGCGAAGAAGGCGTTGCCGCATTCATGGAAAAACGTAACCCCACATTTTCGGGCCTTTGACAATATGAAAGATATCACCATCAACCCTGCCATCCCGTTCGAGTTGCCGCCGTTGTTCGAAGGTCGGCATCTCATCGATGGCAGGTGGCAGAATAGCGCGTCTGGTGAGACGTTCGAACGGCGCTCGCCCTCGCACGGGCACATCGTCAGCCGTTCGGCCTTGGGTGGCGAGGCTGAAGCCGAGGCCGCGATCCAGGCGGCGCGCAAGGTGTTCGACAACGGTGATTGGAGCCGGGCATCAGGCAAAGAACGGGCCACCGTTTTGCTGAAGGTTGCCGACCTGATTGAGCAGAATGTCGACCGGATCGCACTGATCGAAACGCTGGAAAGCGGTAAGCCGATCAGCCAATCCAAGGGCGAGGTCGGCGGTGCAGCAGACCTTTGGCGCTATGCGGCCTCATTGGCACGCAGCACACACGGCGACAGCCACAACACTCTTGGCGCAGACATGATGGGTGTCGTGCTGAAGGAACCCATCGGTGTCGTGTCCATCATTACGCCGTGGAACTTCCCCTTCTGGATTCTCAGTCAGAAGCTGCCCTTCGCGTTGGCGGCTGGTTGCACCGTTGTTGTGAAGCCGTCTGAGATGACACCGTCGACAACCTTGATGCTGGGCGAGTTGCTGGTCGAAGCTGGATTGCCCGCCGGTGTATGCAATATCGTTCTGGGCTACGGAGTTCCCGTTGGCAGTGTGATGTCGAGCCATGACAGCGTGGACATGATCAGCTTTACGGGCTCAACGGCTGTGGGCAAGACGATCAGCGCAGTAGCATCGGATACACTCAAGAAAGTCGCGCTTGAGCTTGGGGGCAAGAACCCTCAGGTCATCTTTCCCGACGCCGATCTAAATGCAGCCGCTGATGCGGTTGTGTTTGGTGTCTATTTCAATGTTGGCCAGTGCTGCAATTCAAGCAGTCGCATCATTGTGCACGAAGACATAGCCGACGATTTCCGTGAGCGTGTCGTTGCCCTGTCGCGCAAAGTCAAATTCGGCGATCCTCTGGACCAGACGACGCAGGTTGGTGCTATCGTAACGTCCGAGCACAACTCAAAAATCGACGCGTACGTCAAGCAGGCGCAGGCTTCGGGTGCAACTATTGATCTGGGTGGTGAGCCGCTGGAGGTCGAAGGCTTGGGCGCTCAGTTCTACCAGCCGACGGTGATTTCTGATGTCTCGCCCGACATGCCAATAGCCCGGGATGAGGTATTCGGACCAGTTCTGTCTGTTTTGACGTTCAAAACACTGGACGAAGCAATCGCGCTAACCAATGATAGCGCTTACGGTCTGTCGGCAGGGGTCTGGAGCGAAAACGTTCACACCTGCCTCGAATTCGCCCGTCGTGCAGAAACGGGAACGGTCTGGACCAACACCTGGATGGACGGGTTCCCCGAGGTTGCATTCGGTGGGTTCAAGCAATCCGGGCAGGGGCGGGAAATCGGACGTTACGGGTTCGAGGAATTCTTCGAAGTGAAATCAGTGGTCATGCGCATCGGCAACAACCGAGCGCCATGGGTTCCGCAAGACTAAAGCCGGGCACCGGATTGGTCCCGAATAAGAAGAACGCATTAAGGGAGGAAACAAGAATGCGTAAATTTATGAAGACAAAATCGCTGTTTGTAGCCGGTCTACTGTGCACAACCAGCCTTGCGCATGCTGAAGACGTGGAAGTTTTGCACTGGTGGACTTCAGGTGGTGAGGCCGCAGCGTTGAATGTTCTCAAGGACGACCTGTCCGGGCAAGGAATCGGCTGGACCGACATGCCAGTAGCGGGCGGTGGTGGTGAGCAGGCGATGACCGTTCTGCGGGCGCGCGTCACTGCTGGCAACGCACCAACAGCCGTTCAGGCCCTGGGCTTTGACATTATCGATTGGGCCAATCAGGGTGCGCTGGCCGATCTGAACGAAGTGGCCGCCAAGGAAGGTTGGGATGATGTCGTTCCAGATGCTCTGAAAGCCTTTGCCAAGCATGACGGCAAGTGGGTCTCGGCACCAGTCAATGTGCACTCCACTAACTGGGTCTGGGCCAACAAAGCGGTGCTGGACGCTAACGGCCTTGCACAGCCCACCAACTGGGACGAATTCGTCGCAGCGGTTGAGGCATTGAAAGCCGCCGGAGTCACTCCGATCGCGCATGGTGGTCAAGCCTGGCAGGATGCGACCATTTTCGATGCGGTGGCGATGTCGACACTTGGACCCGATGGCTACAAAGCAGCCTTCGTTGACTTGGACGAGGAAACACTTGGCGGCGACGCCATGAAAGAAGCGTTCGACCGTATGGCATTCATTCGCGACAACGTGGATGAGAATTTCTCGGGCCGAGACTGGAACCTGGCGACAGCGATGGTCATCAACGGTGAAGCCGGTTTCCAGATGATGGGGGATTGGGCCAAGGGCGAGTTCCTGAACGCGGGCAAAGTGCCGGGTGAGGATTTCCTGTGCTTCCGCTTCCCGGGTACTCAGGATCAGGTCACCTTCAATGCTGACCAGTTCATGATGTTCGATCAGGGCGGTTCGGTATCGGCTGAACAGGCCGCTCTGGCCAGCGCGATCCTGTCGCCATCCTTCCAGATTGCCTTCAACAAGGTGAAGGGCTCTGTCCCGGCTCGTACTGACGTGGACGGTAGTGATCTGGATGCTTGTGGCCAACAGGGCATGAAGGATCTGGCAGCAGCGGCTTCGTCGGGTAACTTGTTTGGCTCGATGGCGCACGGCCATGCCGCGCCGGCATCGGTGAAGAACGCGGTTTATGACGTCGTCACAGCCCATTTCAACGGTGAGTATGACAGCGAGACAGCTGTAGTCGAACTGGTCGACGCAGTTTCGATCGCCAAGTGATCTTAACGTGATCCTCCCGATGGGGCGGCAGGTTGGCCGCCCTGTCACCAAGTGGGCGCATTCGCTCCGACCTACAACTACTCGAACGAGGAGGGCGCGCCATGGCTGGTTCAGCCGACGCGGATTTCAAGACACGCCTTCAGAACTGGATTCCCAAGCTAGTCCTGTCTCCATCGATCGCGATGATGACGGTCTTTGTCTACGGTTTCATTCTGTTTTCGGTCTACCTGTCCTTTACTGACAGCCGCATTCTGCCGACCTTTGGTTGGGTCGGGTGGGAAAACTACGACAAGCTGTGGCGGCTGAGCCATTGGGAAACATCACTGATCAATATGGGCATCTACGCCAGCCTGTATATCGTGATCTGCACATGCTTTGGGCTGGGTCTTGCAATTTTCCTCGACCAAAAAATCCGCGGTGAGGGGCTGCTGCGCCCGATCTACCTGTACCCGATGGCGCTGAGCTTCATCGTCACCGGCACCGCGTGGAAATGGTTTCTGGATCCCGGCATCGGCTTGGAAAACGTGATGCACACATGGGGTTGGACCAGTTTTGAATTCGACTGGATTAAGAATCGCGACTACGCCATCTACACAGTTGTTCTAGCAGCCGTCTGGCAGACGAGCGGCTTCGTGATGGCAATGTTTCTGGCTGGCCTGCGTGGGATCGACAATGAAATTCTGCGGGCTGCGCAGATGGACGGCGCGTCGAACTGGAACCTCTATCGCCGGATCATTATCCCGCAACTACGACCAGCCTTCTTGTCGGCCTTCGTGATCCTCAGCCATCTGGCGATCAAGACCTTTGACCTTGTCATCGCCCTGACCGGGGGTGGCCCCGGTCGCGCCACAGAACTACCCGCGACCTTCATGTATTCTTACACGTTCACGCGAAACCAGATGGGGATCGGTGCGGCCTCGGCCACGATCATGCTGATGACCATTGCCGCGATCATGATCCCGTATCTTTACGCCGAATTGCGGGAGAAACGCTGATGTCTCAAGCTACTCAGGATACCGCAATCCGAACGGGCCGCGTTACGCGCACGTTGATATATCTGGTGCTGCTTCTGTTCGGTCTGTTCTACCTGCTGCCGCTTTATGTCATGCTGGTGAACTCGGTGAAGCCATTGGAAGAGATCACCGGCGGCGGCATGATGAACCTGCCGCAGGTATTCACGATTGAGCCGTGGCTCAAGGCGTGGTCTTCGGCGCAGATCGGCGTCGATCCGACAGGGCTGAAGCCCTACTTCTGGAACTCGATCAAGATGGTGGTTCCGGCGGTGATCGTCTCGACCATTCTTGGGGCGTTGAACGGCTATGTGCTGACCAAATGGCGCTTCAAGTACGACACCATCTTATTCGGTCTGATGCTGTTCGCCTGTTTCATCCCTTTCCAGATCGTGCTGATCCCGATGGCGCGGATGCTGGGTATCATCGGGCTGGCAGGTACCACGTGGGGTCTTGCGCTGGTACACGTGGTCTATGGGATCGGCTTCACTACGCTGTACTTTCGCAACTACTATGCCGTGTTCCCGACCGAGCTGATCCGTGCGGCGCAGATTGATGGCGCCGGGTTCTTCCAGATTTTCTGGCGCATTCTTCTGCCCAGTTCCGGGCCGATCGCCGTGGTTTCGATCATCTGGCAGTTCACCAACATCTGGAATGACTTTCTGTTCGGCGCGTCCTTTGCCGATGCCAACAGCCAACCGATGACGGTGGCACTGAACAATCTGGTGCAGTCATCAACCGGTGTGAAGGAATACAACGTTCATTTTGCAGGCGCCATTCTGGCGGCCATGCCAACTCTGCTCGTCTACATCGTGGCCGGTCGATACTTCGTCCGCGGCCTGATGGCGGGTTCGGTGAAAGGATAAGACCTCATGGGTTTTCTAGACATAGACAACGCGACCAAATCCTACGGGGCGGTCGAGGTTCTGCACAAAGTCGACATCTCGGTGCAGGAAGGAGAGTTCCTGGTTCTGGTCGGCCCCTCGGGCTGTGGCAAATCCACTCTGCTGAACATGATCGCGGGGCTGGAAGAGATCACCAGCGGCGAAATCCGCATCAAGGATCAGGTGATGAACGGGGTGCACCCGTCCAACCGCAACATTGCCATGGTTTTCCAAAGCTATGCTTTGTATCCTAATATGACGGTCGGGCAGAACATCACTTTCGGTCTTGAGATGCATGGTGTGCCCAAGCCTGAACGCGACAAAGCGATGCAAGAAGTTGCCAAGCTCTTACAGATCGAGCAGTTGCTGGATCGTAAGCCCGGTCAGTTGTCGGGCGGTCAGCGCCAGCGGGTTGCAATGGGTCGCGCGTTAGTACGGAACCCTGATGTCTTTCTGTTCGATGAACCGCTCTCGAACCTAGATGCCAAGCTACGTGTCGACATGCGGACCGAGATCAAGAAGCTGCATCAGAACCTCGGGACCACCATCGTCTATGTGACGCATGACCAGATCGAGGCGATGACGCTTTCAAGCCGGATCGCCGTGATGAACGGCGGTTATGTCCAACAGCTGGGTACGCCGCAGGAAATCTATGACACGCCTGCGAATATCTTCGTTGCAACATTCATGGGCTCGCCTGCGATGAACGTGGTACCGGCCAAGGTTACGGTTTTGAATGGCCACCCTCATGCAGAGGTCGCCGTTCACGACGGATCTATGGCGCAACTTCCGTTCAGCCAGGACAACTTGGCCGCATGGGATGGGCGCGAGATCTTGTTGGGAATCCGCCCAGAGACTATCACCGATATGGACGGTGCGGATCGAAAGTCGTCGAACATCGCGCAGATGACCAACCGTATCGTGGTGACGGAGCCCGCTGGATCGGACACCTTTGTCTCGATGCAATTGGGCGGACGAGATGTGATCGCGCGTATGCGTTCGGATGCCGAAGTGGCACCGGGTCAAGATTTCAACTTTGCAGTGAACATGGAAAAGGCCGTGGCTTTTGATCCCGAAAGCGAGATGCGGATCCTTCCATGAATCGAGCTGACGTCATAATCATTGGGTCGGGTATCGGGGGGGCAACGCTGGCTGCGGCGTTGGCTCCGTCCGGTCGTCGCATTCTGATCCTTGAACGAGGAAAGCGGTTGCAGCCTTCACCGCAGGATCGAGACCCAAAAGCGATCTTTGCCAATGGGCACTTTCGCCCCGATGAAACATGGCTGGATGGAGCAGGCAAACCTTTTGACCCCGGAAACTACTACTGCGTTGGTGGAAATTCTAAGTTCTACGGCGCAGCTTTGATACGCTATCGGAAAGAGGATTTTGAGCCGCGTCAGCACATGGGTGGTTACTCGCACGGCTGGCCCATGCCCTATGAAGAGCTTGAGGCGGATTACACCACCGCGGAACAGCTTTACGACGCACGTGGGACCACCAAAGAGGACCCCACCGAACCGCCGCACAGTAGGGGTTACCCGCACCCACCTGTGCCGGATGAGGTTGATATTGCAGACCTGAGGAACCGGCTAAGCCACGCAGGCCTGACGCCATCCTCAGTGCCGTTGGGCGTGGATATTGAAACCTGGTTGCGGGCTGGGCAAACAACTTGGGATGCGTTTCCCAATACATGCGGCGGCAAAATGGACGCCGAAACCTGTGCCCTCGCCGAGGCATTGAAGCATGGGAATGTCGAGCTTTTAACTGACGCGCGTGTCCGAAAATTGAAGGCTGATGCCATTGGTCGTGTCACAAGTGTCGAAGTTGATGGCCACGGTACCCTGCATGCGCCGGTCATCGTGCTTGCAGCAGGTGCGGTACAGTCCTCGGCACTGTTGCTGCAGTCCGCGAACGACAATTGTCCAACCGGTCTTGCCAATCGGTCCGATCAGGTCGGACGGAACTTTATGAACCACAATTGTTCGGCGGTGCTGGCCCTTCATCCGCTGCGTCGAAATAGGGCGGTCTATCAGAAAACGTTGATGTTTAACGACTATTACAACAGCGACGGGCAGGGTGGTTTGCCATTGGGCAATATTCAGATGCTGGGAAAGATCACCGGGTCGATCCTTTCGTCGCAAACCAGCCTGCCGGGGCCAATTGCAGCGCTAATCGCCAATCGCAGCTTTGATTTCTATGCCATGTCCGAAGACCTGCCGAACCCAGACAGCCGGGTGACGGTCGAAGGAGACCAAATCACGCTGGACTGGAAACGCTCGAATTGGGCGGCGCACGAGGCCTTGGTTGCGCGGCTAAAGGCGCATCTGAAGCAGGCGGGGTTTCCTGTGGTACTGTCGCGACCATTTGATCGGCGCACTCCGTCGCATCAATGCGGCACAGCGCGGATGGGTAATGACCCGGCAAGCAGTGTCGTCGACACGTTCTGCCGCAGCCACGACCACAAGAACCTGTTCATCGTCGACGCGTCAGTTCTTCCGACATCTGCGGCAGTGAATCCGGCTCTCACAATAGCCGCACTCGCGCTCCGGGCAGGTCGTCACATTATTGAAACGGAGTTCGCCGCATGACCGGAACAGCATTGGTGACCGGAGGACAACAGGGCATTGGACTCGGGGTGGCGCGCGCCTTGATCGCCGCAGGGTACAAGGTCGCAATAGCCTCTCGCTCGGCGCCCTACAAACCGGTCGTTGAGGCGACTTTGGCAGAGCTTGGCCCAAGCGCAATTTATGTGCAGCACGACGTGTCCGACATTGATCACATTCCGGAGCTACTGGATCAGATCGAAGCCGATTTGGGCCCGATCACCGCGTTTATAAACAACGCAGGCGTAGGGGCGCCAGTGCGTGGTGACATGCTGGACCTGAAGCCCGAGAATTGGGATTTCGTCCAGAACATCAACCTGCGTGGCGCGTTTTTTCTGGCGCAAGAGGTGGCCCGGCGCATGTTGGAGCAGCCGCAAGATACCTATCGTTCGATCACCTTTGTCACCTCTGTCAGCGCGACAATGGTATCGATCGAACGCGCCGAGTACTGCGTGTCCAAGGCGGCCGCAGCGATGATGGCTCAGTTGTTCGCAGTACGCTTGGCCCCCGAAGGCATCGGTGTCTTTGAGCTGCGACCGGGCATCATCGCGACCGAGATGACGGCGGGCGTGCGCGACAAGTATACCGACCGTATCGAGGGCGGTCTTGTTCCCGCGGCACGCTGGGGTGAGCCCGAGGATATTGGGTCCGTTGTCGTGCCACTGGTTCAGGGGCACATGCACTTTGCAAACGGCGCCGCCATCCCGGTGGATGGTGGCTTGTCGATTTCACGTCTGTAAGTCAGGGCACACGAGAATGTCTGAAGGATATGATTTCATTGTCGTTGGGGGAGGCTCGGCAGGCTCGGTGATCGCTGCGCGTCTTTCCGAAGAACCATCGACGCGTGTGCTGTTGCTAGAGGCTGGCTCCACCGACCGTCACCCGTTCTTTCACCTGCCAGCCGGGTTTGCGAAGATGACCAAGGGTATCGGCAGCTGGGGCTGGTCCACGGTTCCGCAAAAGCACATGCAGAACAAGGTCTTCAACTACACCCAGGCCAAGGTGATCGGCGGAGGGTCTGCAATTAACGCGCAAATCTACACGCGGGGTGCAGCTCAGGACTACGATGACTGGAGACAGATGGGGTGCGAGGGGTGGAGTTATGCCGACGTGCTGCCCTATTTCAAAAAGTCCGAAGACAACGACACCTACGACGACGAATTTCACGGCAAGGGCGGACCGCTGGGCGTGTCCATGCCCGCAGCCCCTTTGCCAATCTGCGATGCCTACATCAAGGCCGCTGGGGAAGTGGGGATTCCTGAAACACGCGATGTGAATGGGGCCAAACAAGATGGAGCGGGGTACTATCAGCTGACCCAGCGCAATGCGCGACGATCCTCTGCTGCGATGGCGTTTATCGCGCCGAACCGCAGCCGCCCGAACCTGACAGTGCGCACTGGCGCACAGGCCCGCCGCATTATGGTGGACAAGGGCAGGGCGACTGGTGTCGAGATGATGAACGGGGACAAGATCTCCGCCGCGAAAGAAGTCATTCTGTCCTCAGGTGCTATCGGTTCGCCGCGCTTGTTGCAACTGTCGGGAATTGGCCCGGCGGATCATTTGGACAGCCTTGGCATCGACGCAGTTTTTCATCAGCCGCAGGTGGGCGCGAATTTGCAGGACCATCTGGATTTGTATTCCATCTGCGAAGTGACCGGCCCGCACACCTACGACCGTTTTGCTAAGCTGCACCTTTCAGCTTTTGCAGGCCTGCAATACCTTTTCACCCGCAAGGGACCGGTCGCGTCCAGCCTGTTCGAAACGGGTGGGTTCTGGTACGCAGACCCGGATGCGCGTTCGCCGGACCTTCAGATGCATCTAGGGCTTGGTACCGGCATTGAGGCAGGGGTCGAGGCGATGCCCAACGGTGGGGTTACACTGAACGCCTGTTTTCTGCGACCCAGGTCACGCGGATCCGTCCGATTGCAAAGCTCGGACCCTGCGATGATGCCGCTGATAGATCCCAACTATCTGGCGGATCCCTACGATCGCGAGATGTCCACTCGGGGCCTGAAGCTGGTGCAGAACATCCTCGCTCAGGATGCGTTGAAGCCGTACATCTTGGCAGAACGTTTGCCGGGCCCGGACGTGCGGACCGAGCAGGAGTATTTCGATTATATCTGTGTACACTCCAAAACATCGCACCACTGCGCTGGTACCTGTCGTATGGGCAGCGATGCCGAAGCCGTTCTGGACCCGCGCCTGCGGTTCAATGGGATCGAAGGGCTTCGCGTCGCGGATGCGTCGATTATGCCGACGGTCAATTCATCGAACACCAATGCACCTACAATCATGATCGGAGAAAAAGCTTCCGACATGATCAAACAAGATCAGGGTTTCTAAAAATGATCCGCCATATCGTACTGACCAAATTCCGCGCCGACGTGACCGAGGAGACTATCGGAGCCATCTACAAAGGTCTCGAGGACGTGTCCAAGGCCCTTCCCGGGGCCAGCGGGTTTACCGGGGGCCGCAGTGAGAGCCCCGAGCAGATCGAACGCGGATACATGCATGGGTTCGTGATCGACTTCAACGATTGGGGCGTGCTGGAGGCCTATCAGAACAACGAAACGCACAAAGCGCTGGGCGCGCAACTGGTCGAGAACGCCGTGGGTGGCATCGACGGCATTCTGGTTCTGGATTTGGAGGTTTGAGACAGTGAAATTGATTTTGCCAAACCCTGAGGGGCAGCTGGAACCCTATGCGCTGACCGGAACGCCGTTAGTACCGCGCAAGCCGCAGGTGCCTCTGACGCGCACGGCGTTTGCAGCGGCGCATGTGGTCTCGGACCCGCTGACGGAACGCGACCCCTGGGATGGCCGTCCGGCGGTGGATTGGGACGCAACGTTGCGTTTCCGACAAGGGCTCTGGGATCAGGGGCTGGGTCTGGCCGAGGCGATGGACACTGCTCAGCGGGGGATGGGCGTCGATTGGGCGACTGCGTTGGAGCTGATTCAGCGCACCATGGCGGCAGCAAAGGCGCACCCAATGTCACCCCGCGTGGCCTGTGGGGCAGGGACAGACCACCTGCCGCTGAGCGCATTGAACACCGCTGGCGAAATCCTGTCGGCTTACGAACATCAGGCCGAAGCGATTGAGGCTGCCGGTGGCCAATTGATCCTGATGGCCTCGCGCGCTTTCCCGGCGATCAACGCTGGCCCCGATACCTATCATGACGTCTATCGCGCGTTGATCGATGGCGCGGCTCAGCCGGTGATCCTGCATTGGCTGGGCGACATGTTCGACCCCGCTCTGACTGGCTATTGGGGTAGTTCGGACGTAGACACCGCCAGCAATTTCGTCCTGTCTTTGATCAATGAGAATCCGGCCAAAGTGGACGGGATCAAAATTTCTCTGTTGGATCAAGCGCACGAAGAAGCCTTCCGGGCGCGGCTGCCTGAAGGCGTGCGTCTGTACACCGGCGATGACTTTAACTATGCGGACCTAATTGCCGGGGATGGCACACATTTTTCCCATGCACTACTTGGAATTTTTGCCGCTATTGCCCCCGCCGCCAGTCAGGCGCTTGAAGCGCTGGCGATGGGAAACATGGATCTCTACAACGCGTTGTTCGCTCCGACCGTTCCCCTCAGCCGAGAGATATTCAAGGCTCCGACCCGGTTCTACAAAGGAGGGATCGCATATCTGGCGTGGCTAAACGGGTCGCAGTCTCATTTCATCATGCCGGGCGGGTTCCAATCCAGCCGCGATATCTGCCACTTCGCGCAAGTCTTCAAACTTGCGGATCAGGCCGGTTTGCTCTCGGACCCGGAACTGGCTAAAGCACGGATGACCACGCTTCTCAGCCTGCATGGAGTTGAACAATAGCCTGAATGCGCAGACCCACGATCATAGATGTCGCCAACTCGGCGGGTGTTTCCAAATCGACTGTAAGCCTAGTGCTGCAGGGTAGTCCGCAGGTGAAGCAGGATACGCGCAAGCTGGTTCATGCTGCGATGAAAGAAATTGGGTATGTCTACAACCGGTCGGCGGCAAATCTGCGATCCACGGGAACGGCGCTTATTGGTTTGGTAATCAACGACCTGACCAACCCATTTTTCACTGAGTTTGCGACTTCCTTGCAGATGGCACTGGGGTCGCGAGGCTATGCAGTCGTTGTGGCCAATACAAACGAAGACCCCGAGCTTCAGGACCAGGTGGTGGGCGCGATGCTGGAGCATGGGGTTTCCGCCTTGATCCTATCGCCTGCTTATGGCGATGTCTCTAACACCTTGTCCGCGGTCGAGCGAGCCGGCATCCCTTTGATGCAGGTCTTGCGGCAAGTTGACAGCGAAACGGCCAGATTCCCCTTTATCGCCCCCGATTATTCAGAGGGTGGGCGCGCGGCGACGCAGTACCTGATCGACACAGGCGCGAGGAACATCGCCTTTATCGGAGGCCTGGATGGCGCTGAAGTCACTCAGGAAAGACTGTCTGGCTACATTGGTGCAATGAAGCGCAATGGCTTGCAGCCTATTGTGAAGACAGGGAAATCCAGTCGGTCATTTGGGCATGAAGCAACGATCAGCCTTTTCAAGGAGCATCCGGAGTGCGACGCGGCAGTTTGCTTTAATGACCTTGTTGCTTTCGGGATGATTAATGCCTGCCATGAAACTCAGGTTAAGATTGGCACGGAGTTTCAGATCGTTGGTTTCGACGACATCAAGGAAGCCTCGGAATGCTGGCCAGCACTGTCGACGGTACACTGCGGCGTCTCTGAGTTTGGCGAACAAGTGGCGGACACTGTATTGCTATGGCTGCAGGATGGAGTTACGCCGGCACAACATGCTCGCACCTCCACGCGCTTGGTTTTGAGGCAAACCACGAAAGACAAAGAATAACCAAAGGCAATACAGGCCATTGTTACGTGGCGCCTTGTTCTAAAAGTGTTGGAAGGGTCTGGTTCGTCAAAAAATTGCTTCAAATGCGCATGGATCATGCCGATAAAGTCATTTGAATTCCGCTCTGGTCCGAAAAGCAGTACTGGGTTCTGAGGTGGTTGCAAACTGGCCAGACAAAAGCCCCCACAATCCCGCAGGGGCTTTCACGCTTTGTATCATCAATTCGCTTATGGCTTTGTCGGTCAGTTAGCCGTTCGCTGGGCTGACCCAAAAACGGTTTGTTTGCGCACAATGCCGTCATTTGCCTTAGGCTAGCATTGAACCTGGGGGATGTGCTCGACCCTGGATGAACCAACGGTGATCATTCGCACAACCTTGTCACAAGGGTCAAACAGCACGTACAGATCTGCATTTCCACCTAGATAAAGCGCTTCCAGCGGTCCGAAATTTTCGTTTATGTCGGTCACCATTATAGGCAGTGCAGAAAGGTCGAGGACTTTTGGGGCAAGAAACCCGTGCAGCCCGTCCTGGCGAAGATCTGGTCCCAACAGGAAGACTTCAGCGCTCAATACGAGCAACAGGACCAAGAACAGCATTCCATCTATAACCAGCGCTTTCCCGATGTTTTGCTTAGATGGGCGCAACAATTCGGGAAGGTAATCTTCCAATAAAAACAGGTTTGCGAGCATTACCAGCGCGACGACTGCGCCCAAGATGATCGTAAGAATTCTGCCGCCAGAAAAGTCTAGTGGAACAGTGATTGCCAGAACGATCGCCGCGACGGCAACCCATTGGACTCGCTCGTTGGCAATGATAACTCCAAGCGTAGTTTTCCCAATTCTTACGGGTTTGATTTTCTTGCCTAGCATCCGAAGTCTGGGGCGGCCGTTTGCCCATGACTTCAATGCCCCGCGCCAGTTTTCTACAAAGTGAAGTGGACCCAGAAACCCCAAAGGCACAAGAAACGTCAGAACAAGCTCTGCTACACGGGTGCTCGCATCCACGCCGATATCCACCACGCGAACGCCAATCTGCCCCCAGTATTCTCGCAACAGAAAACCGGTAACCGCGGCAATAAGGCCTGCTGCCGGAATTAACCCTAGCAGTACCTGGAACATAAAGTTCAGTATCTTCTTGGCTGAAGCAGCGAGTTCAGGCGCGGTAGCTTTGAGCACACCGATAGTGGTGTCGACCGGAAAGTAAGACTTCCCCTGTAGCACTTCGGAAATCGCCTCTTGAACCTCTGCGGGTCTTGTCAGAAGAACTTTGCTTGAGCGGGGCAGGGTGGTTGCGTAGCGTTTCAAGATGATCAAACCGGCCGCTTTCAAATACTTCAAAACCAGTCCAGAGATCATCCGCCTTGCGGTGATGTTGTACATCCGTTTCCCGCTCTCGCTTCGGAATGTCGAAGATCTGTTGCACGAGCGAGGCATCGACGTGAGCCACGAGACCGTCAGATATTGGTGGAACAGGTTCGGGCCGGTGTTTGCTGTTGAGATCCGAAAAAAGCGTATTCAGCAACTGCGCGTGTTCTCCAAATGGAAGTGGCACGTGTATGAGGTTTTCGTGAAGGTGAATGGCAAGAGACACTACCTTTGGCGGGCCGTTGATCACGAAGGTGAAGTGCTGGAAGCAGTTGTTACCAAACGCCGAAACAAAGCTGCAGCACTGAAATTCCTCAAGAAATTTTTGAAGCGGCACGGTTGCGCCGAAGAGATCGTCACAGATCGCTTCGCTTCCTACAAGGCTGCGCTCAGAGAAATGGGCGCGCTCGAAAAATAACAGACGGGCAGGTGGCTCAACAACCGCGTCGAGAATTCGCACCTGCCGTTTCGACGACGCGAACGCGCGATGCTGCGTTTCAGGCGCATGCGAAGTTTACAGAATTTCGCCTCCGTCTATTCCTCAGTCTACAACCACTTCAACCAGGAAAGATCACTAGCCAGCCGAGACACCTTCAAGCTGATCCTCACCGACGCTCTTAGCGAGTGGCGTCAACTTTGTTCCGGATAGGTTTGCGGTTTTCGCGGCAAACTGAGATTGGTTCGAATTAGTCTGACAGCACTATTGATTTTACTTTAGCTGCCATTTCAATAGTGCACACGTTTTTCCATTTGCGTCTCAAAGTCCTTCCATCATGTCGGCTGAACTCTAAGAGAGTTTCCATTCGCCTAAAGTGTGGAATATTTCGAGAGAAAACCCAAAGCAAAGATCGCATCCAGAAAGCGATGTCATTCCTTTTGAACTTTATTTGTGTTCTTATATCGACTGCCTTCGCCACTACTGCAGTTGTAGAATATCCGGAACGCAAAGTTTTCTTTTTGCCGGCATTTTGTCCGCACCATCCGATCGTTTCAGTCGCTTGGGACCGTCTTTGACCTTGATCTTCGGCTTTGCTAGTGGGCCCTTCAAGGTCACGGGCCAGGGACTCTTCGAAAGCGGTTCGCCAATCTTGCGGGGCTGCAGATTTAGGTCCAAAACCTTCCCCGCCACATTAACACCGCCAAAGACGACAACTTGGACATGATCTGTTTCCAATGTGGTTTGTTTCGTCGAAATACTTCCATTTGAAATACTAATCGGTGCACGCAAACATACGATCGGAGCAATCTTTTGTTTCTCTTTGGTAAACACCCAAGGTAGTATCCCTAGCCCTGCCAGATCCAAAAGCTGGGTCTCGATCGAGCCGTCACGCATTGAGACCGTGGCATTGCCGTTCATGCTGTTGGCAAAATGCTTAGGTGAATCGGTTCCGCCGGTCACCGAAAAATCTGCATAGATGGTACCGCTTGCGCCCTTTTTGAAGTTCAGGTTGTGAAGAATTTCATCCAGCTGCCAGCCGCCTGCTGTGCCGGTCAGCGTGAGCAGATGCGCGTCGTTCGATAGATCCATTTGTCCGCTGACATCGAAATGAGCACCTCCGTATTCAAAATTCAAAGGTCCGGCCTTGAGTTCATTTTCGTTGAGCGTCAGTTCACTCTGCAAACTGCTTATGCCTTTGGCACCCTCTATGTGCCGAAGGTCAACGTCGACATCCATATCCACACCGGACAAGAGAATTGAACGCCCAATAGGTTTAAGCGTTACATCTGTTAGAGGACTAGTGTCGCCGGATTCTTCAATGAAGTCTTCCTCGTCGGGGTCTAGACCGCCTATTTTCCTCAATTGTGCAGCGGCCTGAACGATGGTTCGGATCTGATCTATCTTTATCAAGTCACTCTCTATGGAACCCTGCAGTACAGGATCACTCGTTGCATCATCAAGATCGGCCATAATTTGCAGGACAGAGTCGGCAACCTTGACTTTGGCATTCGCATCCCAATCGGTTCCTTCGCTGGCAAGGCCAATTTCAAAGATAGCCTGTCCAGTTTCCACCCGTTCAAGCGATAGGGCTTCTAACAGGTCCGCTCCGGAGGGGACTTCTACTTGAATTGCCAAGTCCAGGTTCTCGAATTTGAGCACATTTTTGACAGAGCCATGCACCTCAAGGTTCCAAAGTTCCGTTTCGCTTGTCTGGCCATCCAAATTTGTCAGCGAAAGCTGATTGATGTCGCCGTTCAAATGAAAGTTACCAGAAAATCGACCAAGTTGATCATCCGGTCCCAGAAGCTCTGATGAGATCAAGCTGCTTGCGGGTATATCCATTAACCCGTCGGCCGATATGCCTTGTAATTGCAACGCGTCTTCGACCGAACCGTCCAAAATGATAAATGGATCAGCAGGGTTCCCAATTCTCAAATTGATGTTTCCAACACTCAAGGCGCCTTCGGGTGTTCTGGAAAGCTCGGAAAACTTAATCGGGGGCGGCCCTTCACCAGAGGTATCCAATGTGAACCCGTTGGTTTCAATGACCATTTGCCGCTGCGGGACCTGCCCGGGTACGCTATCGATAACCATGTCAACTGCTATTAGTTTTAGATCATACCGCGACGCGGCTGGGGCGGGTTCAGCATCTTCAGGGTACAACCGAATGCGGGTTGTCAGGGATACGTCTTCTGGGTTTCCCAACTCTCCGATTTGTCCCGTCAGCGAAAGGCTTTGCCCACCATCCAATTCAGTCAATACAGCCAGGTCATCAATCCGGGCTACGCCGTCGACTGATTTGAATGTTGCACCAATGCTTCCTGAACCCTCCAGAACGCGATTGAGTTTCAGGATATCAAGAAGCTGACCAAGTTCGGCAACCTCTATGGTCGTATTCACTTGTAGCCCGTTCTCTTCAGGGACTTCTTCGGCGGCAATCGCAATCTGTTCGAAGTTCACTGCGACCTGAAACGGGTCGTCCGCGGGAATGCTCGCGTTCAGATCAAACTTCTCTCCATTTAGTGAACCAGCCCCAACCGCGGTCGCAACGTCGGTTTCCGTATCACGCTTTAAAAACAGCTCAGGAAGCTGCAGATCCAGCACAAGCCCGTTTAGATCGTTCTGGTAAAGAACGGCAACATCGGTCAGGTCAATTTTTTGGTCCGTTAGAATTCCAGCCACAGACAGGTTTGCAGGTTTGGCCGGATCCCCGGCTTTAGCGCCCGTTTGGGAAGCGGACTGCCAGTTTCCGACACCGTCTTTGTCCGTGATCAAGTTGAGGTGAACACCCGAGATAGAAAGCTCACTCAGCGACAATTTGCTGTTCCAAAGGTCGCGGGCAGAAATATTGAACTCAAGTTTGTCGATTGCCGCCAGATTCGCTTTAGTCTTGATCGCGCCGGGTAGTACCAATCCCGCTGCGGATACCTGCAGTTGCCGACCAAGGCCTAGACGCACTTCATCTTCTATTAACACGTCCTGACCAAGTTTCTTCGAGATCAGGTTTTCAACAAAAGTGGTTCTGACAGAAGAAAACAACGCAGAGGACAGGAAAAGCCATGCCACAACAACCGCGACGAACGCGACAGCGCAACAAACCATTACACCTCTTGTGATGAACCGCACGCTTTTCTCCTAAGGTTCTGATTCCTTTCTTGGGCAGACTAGACCATTAAAGCATCATGTTAATGGAATATGTGGCTTCTTATTTTGCTGAACCCTAAATGACCTTGACCATTTAGCCGACTTCTCTTGCGGAATTGGTCGGGCGGCCAAGAAACGGTTAAAGGACTAAATTTAGGATGTGCTGCTGATCCAGTTTCAAAATAGCTGGCTTGAAACGCGTTTAACGTTTCATAAACGAGCACATTGCATTAGCTTTGACGACTGCGCCTGGACGCCCCAATTAAACTAGACGCGGTTAAAATGCTTCAATTTCCCACATCCATCTAATTACTGTTATATGTGAATTCTTCAAACGACGGGGACACAATGAATTCGCTAACTAGAATAACACGTGGGATAGGCGTCGCTTTCAAGGACGGTAGAGTGAAAGGCCTTCTTGCCTTCACAGTCGGAATGATTTTATGGGCCTCGGTCTTCTACCACTTTGTCGAAGGTTGGAGTTGGCTAGACTCGATCTACTTTTCCGTAGTGACAATTTCGACCGTAGGGTTCGGTGACTTCTCACCTGAAACTGCGGCGGGGAAAATCTTCACAATGGTGTATATCATTGTAGGCTTGGGTGTTTTCGTGACTGCGGCGACCACAGTGGCAGATACAATCTTGTCCCAAGACGACGAAAAAACGGACAAATAGATTATCCCAAATTAAGGCAATTTGAGTTCATGCGCAGGTATCAGTGCGACCGCGCATCTGAAGCCGTGCCTCGGATTCACTCGTACCTTCAAACTGATAGATGATCGCCGAAAACTCAAAAAATATACATATTACGTTTTTTGAGTGTATTGTTTGGAAAACAGATAGTGGAGGGATGGAATGGAAAAGACCCAGGACGCGAAGATTGTCGACCTCGCGATACGATTGCTCTTTCTCGGATTATTCCTCTACAGCGCCCTGGTCATGGTGGCTCCGCTTGCAAGTGTGGTTATCTGGGCAACGATACTCTGCGTCGCGCTCTACCCGGCATTTGATTGGCTGCAATCCAAGCTGGGAGGACGTAAGAAGCTTGCCACAACAATTATCGTTCTGTTGGGCCTTGTTCTGACCCTGGGGCCAGTCGCAACTGCGGTGTCTGGTGCTGCAGAACTAGGGTCTGAATTCGCGGAACAAGCAGACAAGGGTGAATTGAAAATCCCCCCTGCGCCCGAGGGCCTCAAGGAATTGCCGTTGGTTGGAAATAAAATCTCCGATGTCTGGGGAATGTTTGAGCGCAATCTTGACGGCGCGCTTGCAAAATACGGCGCGCAAATCCTTGAGATCACCAAATCGCTCTTCGGAAAGGTGTTGGGCATTGGTATCGGGCTTCTTGGCTTAGCTCTGTCCGTATTGATTATGGGGGCATTGTTCAGCCCGGGGCCAAATTTGGTCCAGGGTCTTCAGCGCTTTGCCAACCGTGTCTTTGCACCACGCGGCGGTGAATTCGTGACACTGGCAGGCGCAACGATCCGGAACGTTACAAAAGGCGTGATTGGCGTAGCAGCCATTCAGGCTGTTTTCGTTTGGATACTGCTGGCTTTGTTTGGGATTTCTTCGGCCGCCACACTGGCATTTGTCTGCCTCATACTCTCAATTATCCAAATCGGGCCCGGATTGGTTCTTATACCGGTAATTATCTACGCATGGAGCTCCATGTCTGGCGGAACTGCTTTGATCTTCACCATACTGGCCGTTCCAGTCATGATAATGGACAGTTTCCTAAGACCTGTGTTCATCTCAAAAGGCCTTGAGACTCCCATGTTGGTCATCCTCATCGGTGTTCTCGGAGGTATGATGGCCTACGGTTTGATCGGCGTCTTTATGGGGCCGGTTCTCTTTGCTGTCTTCTATGAGCTGTTCAAGGTTTGGATTGATGCGTCGCCCGAAGCCGATGACGCTGCTGAAGGTGCGTTGAAATGAGAAAGACAATATGGACAACCCTCGCTGTCATTCTGTTTTTTCTTGTTTGGTACTTGGTCGCTGATCGAAAAACGCCATTTACCGGGAACGCCAGAGTAAAAGCTGTGGCCACCCAAATCGTGCCTCAGGTGACCGGAACGGTAACGGAAGTTTTGGTAGAAAACGGCCAAGTCGTTTCGGCAGGTGATGTTCTGGTTCGAATAGATTCCAGACCCTACGAAATCGAGCGTTCAAAGGCGGAAGCTGATCTTGAAGCGGCAACCCAAGAGGTGGGTGCGTCTTCGGCAGAGGTAAGTGCGGCACAAGCCAAACTCGCAAGGGCGCAGAGCGATCTGGATACGATGCGCATTCAGACGGAACGTGTATTTGCGCTCGAAAAGAAAGGGTTGATTGCCGTCTCAAAGGCCGATGATGCACGAGGACAACTGGCAGAATCTGAGGCAAACTTTGAGAACGCAAAAGCTGATTTGGAAAAAGCGAAGCAAAGGCTTGGTGACGATGGGATTGAAAACCCGAAAATCCAGCGCGCACTGGCGGCCTTGGCGGATGCGGAATTGAACCTTGAATGGACCGAACTGCGTGCTCCGGCGACAGGTGTCATTTCTAATCTGCTGATTGCCCCCGGAACGTATGCGCGATCCGGTCAGGATCTTTTGACGTTTCTGGATGCAACCGACGTCTGGATAGAGGCGTATTTTACCGAAAACAATCTGGGAAGAGCTTCAATAGGGTCTCCGGTTGATGTGGTGTTGGATATGCATCCAGGTAAGATTGTTCCGGGCGTCATTGAGAGCTTTAGTGCTGCTGTTTCTTTGAGTGGCGGTGATGAGCCGGGGCAATTGGCGAGCCCGCCAAGCACCAAGGGATTTTTGCGGGAGCCTGAAAGGTTTCCGGTCAGGATTGTTTTACCCGGCTATGAAGCTGGAAGTGCCGAAGACGATCTTCGCTTTCAACTGAACGGGCAGGCCGATGTGATCATGTATCTAAGCGACAACTCGTTGCTGAACCTCGTGGGCCGCGCCTACATCCGCGTAGTTTCAATCTTCTCCTATGCGTACTGAGGATCAAAGCTCTGTCACCCGGCTTGCGCTGGGTGTTACGGGTGTCTTTGCATTGGGCCTATTTCTTGGATGGCCCCTTGCCGTTGTTGGGGCGGTGTTCACTGCCCTTTTCCTTCAAGCACCTGCGGCACTACCTATGGCAGCATTTGGTAAGCTGTTTGTCTTCTCGATTGGATTGATGTTCATTTCATTCCTTTTGTCGTCAATCTTCTCACCTTATCCTCTTGTGTTTCTCATTCTGGTGGCCATTGGAATAATCCTGTCTTTCATTTGGTCAGTTTCCGGTGCCGGAGTATTGCCGGGTGTCATCGCTCTCATGGGGGCGTTGATGATTCCGAATTTGGTGCTGCAATCACAGGATCTGGCTTTGGTGCTTGTGTATTGGATCCCGTTGAACCTGCTGTTTGCTGGCTTCGTATCGACGCTGATGTTCGTGTTGATACCCGCTGCACCTCAAACGGCACCTCAAAAGAAAGCGGCAACATCGCCGGACTTCGACTCACATCGCCGAATAGTCAGGATGTCTCTGGTCACAGTGCCCTTTGCTATGGCGTTCTTTATTTCCGGCGCTTCTGCTTTGTTGGTTCTGTTTTTTGTCGCCCTGCTGAGCCAGCAACTTGCGGCAATGCCTGCTGCAGGCAAAGCAGTTGCAAAAGCAATGCTGACGGCAAATCTACTTGGGGCGGCAGTCTCCATCATATGCTATGAAATAAACGTAATAGCTCCGGTTATTCTAACCCCCATTCTGCTGTGTTTTTTCTTTTGCCTAACACTCGGAGCACTTGGAAAGTCAAAAGTCCCGCTCGCCGCCGCCGCCGGTTCCGCTATTACAACAGCTCTGATTGTATATGGCGGTTCGGTTGCGCCGTTTTCAGACGAAGCTGACGTCAAGAGCATCACTCGCGTATTGCAAGTCGCCAGCGCCGCTTTCTTTGTAATTATCGCATATGTCGTGGTAGATGAATTCTGGCCAGAAAAAGAGCGCCAGGCGACTCCATGAAGTTAGTTGCGATAAAGCTTGGCGCTGAAACCAGCAGAGTTCCCAGTTTGATCGATTTTTGCAACCATCGCTCGAATTGCAGCGCCATAATAAACCGCGAACATTGCTGAAGCGGTTTTATGTCAAGCGATCTCTGGTTGAGCGATGGCCGTTCTGTAAAACGAATACGAAAGGCAGCCTCGCTGACGAAGCCGACCTAGGAAGCTGCTGCATCAATGTCCGCTTTTATTGTCGGCGGTGTAATCAATGCTGCTTCCAGCTCCACACTCAGACTCGCGGCCAAATCGAAATACTGTCGTCGCACGGTCTCGGCGTAGGGATTGGCCTTCTCAGTCGCTTCGAATACTTCTGGCGCATCGTTCTGAACCATGGAAATCGCCTCAGACAACAAGTCGAAGCTCTTCGTTGTCATGCGCGTCGGCAGCGGTCCCATTCTCAGCAGTACTTTGGCTATGAGGTGCGTGAGCCCCTGAACGACAGCAGTTTCTTTGTCATGTTCTTCTGGTGTCGTCATGATGACATTCAGACCCAGAGTCTTGCATAAAAAACACGGCCATTGCGCTGGTCGCGCAAAGCTTCGCGACTCTGCTTACAAAGACAGATCTGAAACGGATCAGGAAATGAGTACATGCTAAATACGTGTTGGTGTTTCGCGTCATCTCAAAGAGCGGACGTCGCCGGTGGTGTAGCATGGAAACCTGCGGCAACCGAAGCATGACTGCCACTTTCCGGGCAGCATCGCACAAATAGCTCTCAGCTTAGGAACTGCTCAATCACGGCTGCTTGTTGCTTTTTTCCATCCGGGTCTGCTTCGGTTTTCAGGCGAGTAAACGCCTCACCCCAGTTTGAAGTGCGAACGCGGATCGGCGGGTCTGAGGCTTCAATCACGCCCATGACAACTGATGCCACTTGTTCCGAAGTTTGATAGATATCGCTGCCATCCATTCGCGCCTGAGCGCCGCCAATATACTTCTGGAGAATAGGTAGATACTCATCCTCAAGCATCCCGCCCGTGGCCTCGACATGTTTCAGCACATTGGTCGCAAACTCGGATTGAATACCGCCCGGTTCAACTGTCGAGAAATGGATACCGAAATTGGGCGTGACGTAGCTGGCCAGAGCCTCAGTGTATCCCTCAACGGCGAACTTTGCGGCGCAGTAGATCTCGTTGAACGGCTGACCCACAAGGCCGCCTACGGATGAGATTGTGATAACATGGCCCGAGCGCGCTGCGCGCATGTGTGGCATCACCGCTTTTGTGCAGCGCACGACACCCATGAAATTCACATCCATGACCCAGGCGACGTCTTCTTCGCTGGCTTGTTCGGTTGTGCGAACAAATCCAGCACCCGCATTGTTGATCAGCTTATCGATCCGCCCCTCGTTCGCGATGATCTGATCGACTGCGGCGTTTACGCTGGCGCTGTTCTGCACGTCCAGCTCAAGCACGTTGAAATTGACGCCAGCGTCAGAGGCGGCCGCATCCAAGATGCCACGCTTGGCGAGGTTTCGCATAGTAGCGTAGACAGTATGGCCCGCTTGGGCTGCTTGTACGGCGATTTGAACACCAAGGCCGGTTGACGTGCCGGTGATCAGAATGACTTTGGGCATAATGGAAGCTCCGAATATCAAATGAATTGCTTGCGGCAACGATCCGATGTGTCGGGGCGAAGGTCAACAGCGGGACTTTAAAACGCCCAAAGCCTCATCGAAGGTATTCACATTCTCTTCTGCGCGCGCGGTCAGATGCGCGCCTTCCAAAAGGGCCAGTACCGCGCGGGACTCCGAGGTAGGATCGGTGATGCCGGTGATTGATTTGTCTTCTTGGCCAAGCTTCAGGATCTCTTCGATTTGGGTAACCATCATGGCGCGGAATTTTCTGATCTTTTGGATCACGTCATCCGAAAGGCTTTCACGGCTGCTGATGAGCGACACGCAGAGACACAAGGTTTTCCCGTCATTGAGTGCATCCCGGTAGAGGTCGATCAGGGCCAGCAATTGCTCGGCCCCGGTTTTGTGTTCTAACCGGATGCGGTTGCACTCTGCTTGCAGGGTCTCATGATAGCGACCCATGAGTGCCGCCGACAGCGCTGCTTTGGTCGGGAAATGATAGTGGATTGACGCCTTGCGAATACCCACCGCCTCTGCCAGATCGGCATAGCTGAACCCGTCAAACCCCCTCGCGCGCGCAGCGTGTTCGGCAACATCCAAAAGGGCAGTCTTGGTATCACTCGTCATACGTGCTCAAACCTTTTCCGTCATGATCAGGGCCAGCGCGTTTTCCGCAGACTCCAGGGCGCCTTCGATATAGCCCCCGAACTGTGGTGCAACTTCGGTCCCGCCAAAGATTAGTCGGCCATCCCACAGACGGGTCATCGCATGGGGCAGCCCGTATTGCGGATGAGCGTATAACGGCTGTTGATCCGCTTCGATAGAGGTGAACGGGTCAAAGGCCCAATCTTTAACAAAGAGTGTCTTTGGCTCCGCAGCTTCGGCGCCGAACAGCCTGGACAGTTGCTCTTTGAGCAACTGCCGCAGCCGTTCTTCGTTACTGCGGGTGCGCGGGGGTAAGCCGATAAAGCCGAACAACGCATAAGGTCCGCCCTCGGCAGGGGAGGCGTCGTGTATTTCCACCATCGGCCCCCTGCGGCTCATCGCGTCACCGGACAGCCCGGCCGTGCGCCAGAACGGGGTATCATAGACAGCGATGACTTTGGCCTGGCCGGCCATCCAAGTCGCCATCCCAGTCATTGCCGCTAAAGCTTCATCTGGTAAAGCAGGTGAGAACGCGATCTTGCTCGCCACGCGAGGAGGGAGGGCCAGTACGACTTCCTGAGCATGGATGACCTGCCCAGTTTGAGCGGTCGCGGTGATCCCAGACGCAGACTTCTCTAACCCGACGATAGGCGCGGATAAAATGAGCCGCTTCGGCGGTATCTCAGCGGCAAGCGCATCAGTGAGGGCGCCCAGACCACCTTTCAAGCGATAAGATCCTTGCATCGAGGCAAACCCGCGATCGCGCTCGACCTGACCGATCTCGTTTTCAAAGCTGAGAGCGCCTGTTGAATATTGCTCGAACCACTCCAGTCCGAGCCGCTTTATTAACGCTGCAATACGCGGCTGCCCGGGCCAGAACCAGGCGGGACCTATGTCGAAATACCCACCCTCCAGCCTTTCCGTCAAGATACGTCCGCCCGGACGACCCCGCGCTTCGACCAGCAGGTAGTCATGGTTTCGTGCCTGTAGCTGTCGCGCAAGGCAGAGGCCAGAAAGGCCTGCGCCAATGATCAGAGTTTGCGTCTGCATCGCTCAGAACCCCTCGGATGCCGGGCGCAGGTCCAGCTCATGGGTCCAGGTGGATTGCGGTTGATGGGCTAACTGCCAGTAGGCCTCGGCAATCTCGTCCGGTTTCATCATCTTCGACGGATCCAGCGAGTGCAAATCCCGCGAGCGGTGTGTATCGATGATCCCGTCCAAAACGACGTGCGAGATATGTACGCCAGCCGGTTGATATTCACGTGCCAGCGATTGTGTCAGCCCGCGCAGGGCGAACTTAGCCGACGCAAAAGCGGAAAACCGTGGGCCGCCGCGCAGCGACGCTGTGGCCCCCGAAACGATCAGCGCGCCACCACCGCTGCGCACCATCGGTTGCAGAACACATTGCCCCAGTAGAACCAAAGATTGCACCATTGATGTCCACGTTCTCTGATAGTCTTCCAATGGGATTTCGGGGAATGGCGCGATCACCAGCTCAGCCGTATTGTGCACCACGATCTTCGGCGGGCCATGCGTAGCGATCAATTCAGAAATCACTGGCGCAACCGCACTCGGATCGGACAGATTGACCTGATGAAATGGCGCGATCGTTTCCTGCGGCTGCGTCCGTCCAAGACCAATGGCCGTCATGCCACCTGCCTGAAACCGCGCGAGAAGGGACTGGCCAAGGCCAGCCCCCGCACCAGCGACAATCGCCAGAGGTTTCTTGCTACTCATGAATTAAACCACCGGTGGCTGTGCAAAGGGCAGGTGGCCAGTCTTCATCCAGACCTTCGCCCCGTCTGGGCCAGCCATAGCCGACAGCGCTTCACCCTCAGGCAGGCGTAGCCAGTCGTTCTTTTTCAGAACGTCACCGCCTGAGGTCAGCGATCCGCCAATCATTAACAGCTCGATACCACCCGGCGCATTCGAAGTAATCTCGGTGCCTGCATCAACATGGCTGTAAGTGACAACCTCGCGGTCATCCTTGTGCAGGGTCGCAGTGGCGACCCCGTTCACGGGTGCGGCCAGTTCGTCGGCCATGGTTTTGCGGAACTGATTGCGGTCCTCCATGTCGAACTGCCAGAGTTTGACGAAGATCGTGCAGCCGGGTTCTGAGCCGGGCGTGTGCTCGGTCGTTGGGGGATTGCGCACATAAGTGCCTTCGGGAAAATCGCCATGTTCATCCTGAAAGACGCCGTCCAAAACTATGAACTCTTCACCGCCTGTATGGGTGTGGGCCGAAAACTTGCTGCCTGGTGCATAGCGCACAATGGTGGTGGCGCGGGCGACTTCGCCACCAATTCGGTCCAGCATGCGCCGGTCCACACCCTTCATGGGCGAGGCCTGCCACTCAAGCTGATCAGAGTGAACAACGACACGCGAAGAGAAGTCCGAGTTGAGTTCCATAGGAGGGGTCCTTTCAACTTAAATGGCAGTTCTCGCTTAGCCGGCGATAGATGGACGGGCCGCCATCTTAGCACGCCAAGCTTGCAGGTTGGTCAGGGTTTCAGGAATTTCAACTTTGGCAAAATCGGCGAACGCCAATCCTGCAAAGGCGGTGATATCAGCCACCGAGAATGTGTCTCCAGCCAAGTATTCGTTTTCGGCCAATACCGCATCCAGATAGACCATAGTGTTTCCGGCAACCTCTTTCTGTTTGTTGCCCCATTCGGCGCATTGATAGGTTTCCAGTTCTGGGCCGAGGCCAGGTGTGGCATGGTGGAAGTAGGTGCCGACCGCATTCAACAGACCGTTTTCCGCGCGCAGATTCATCATCGAGATTCGGGCGCGCTCTTGCGCAGTCACGCCGGTCAATGATGGGCCATCGAAGGTTGCGTCGATATATTCAGTGATCGCGTTGCATTGAGCGATGTGCGATCCATCTTCCAGTTCCAAACAAGGCACTGCGGCATCGGGGTTTTTGGCTTTGAACTCAGGCGTGCGATGTTCGCCGCCCATCACATCCACAGGGATGAATTCAACTCTGTCTGACGCGCCTTTTTCAGCCAGCGCAATACGAACACGGGCAGGGTTCGGGAACCCTTCGACATCATATATCTTCATCTGAATACTTCCGTCGGGGTTTGTGCTTCATGAAAACTACCTATCAATAGGTAGATGTTATTACAAGCCTTTTTTACGTCTTGTCAGAAGAACTTGGCTTGAGGCGGGCAGGGCGGTTGCGTAGCTTTTGCAGATGACCAGACCTGCCTCCTTCAAACAGTTTAAATCCAGTCCCGAGATCATCCGCCTTGCGGTGATGCTGTACATCCGCTTCCCGCTTTCGTTTCGGAATGTCGAAGTTCTGCTGCACGAGCGAGGGATCGACGTGAGCCACGAAACCCTCCGATATTGATGGAACAGGTTTGGCCCGATATTTGCTGCTGAGATAAAGCGGAAGCGTGTTTAGCAATTGAGAGCATACTCCAAATGGAAGTGGTAGTTGGACGAGGTTATTGTGAAGGTGAATGGCAAGCGGCATTATCTTTGGTGGGCTATCGATGAAGAAGGTGAGGTGCTAGAAGCCGTTGTCACCAAACGTCGAAACAAAGCTGCAGCATTGAAATTTCTAAAGAAATTGATGAATCGACACGGCCATGCGGAAGCCGTCGTCACGGATCGCTTCACCGGATACAAAGTCGCGGTCAGAGAGCTGGGCGCGCTCGAAAAACAACCGACGGGTAGATGGCTCAACAACCGCGTCGAGAACTCGCACCTCCCGTTCCGACCAAGAGGACGCGCCAACCAACGGTTCAGGCGCATGCGAAGGTTACAGAAATTCGCCTCCGTCTATTCCTCCGTTTACAACCACTTCAATCAGGAAAGATCTCTAGCCTGCCGAGACACCTTCAAGCTGTCGCGCACCGCCGCTCTCGCCGAGTGGCGCGAACTTTGTTCTGGATAGGTTCACGGTTTCCGCGGCAAACTGAGACTGGCTAAAATTCGTCTGACAGCAACAATGTGGGATCATTCCAGCACTGGATCTGTAAGAAGATCATGGATTGAGACGGGCAAAAGTTATCTCAAATGCGGTTAGCTTTGTCCGCTAGGCGGTCGTTCGTGCGGAACAAAGGCGCAGTACTACGGCCAGCGGTGGCTTCGTCCGCACTGCGGTCGTTCATCTGAACTTGTCGAATGACCGCTGTGAGCCCTTTGTAGCGAATGCTGCGTCGTGGAATAATCGCCGCATTGCGCAGAAAGCGGACTTTGCAAAGTGAAGGCTGCAGCTCAAAGCGGTTACGCTACATCGAGCTGCCATACCGCGGTCGCGGTTCATGCTGCCGCTATTCCCAGCACGGTCAAAGCCAAAGACTGTTCGAACCCATAATCTGAAAAAAATTGCAATTCGATTGACTGAACTCAACGGCTGATGTGTGCCTATGTGCAATTGTGTTTATTTTGAAATCAGAATTTGGCAAGCCAAGCCGCCGAGTTTTTGGGATGTATCTAGTGTCAGTTTGCATCCATATGCATTCAGCAGATCAACGGCTATTGCCAAACCCAAACCGGTGCCACTGACAGAAGTGTCTAAACGACCTCCCGAACGAAGCACTCCTTCACGTGCAATTTCAGGAATACCAGGCCCGTCATCCTCAATGCAGATCTGAATGCCCTCTTCAACACGCTTTGCGGTGATCTGAACTGTTGTTTGGCACCATTTGAGAGCGTTGTCGAGAAGGTTACCAATCACTTCTTCTACGTCCTGAGTGTCCATTCGCACCCAGAGACCGGCGTCGTGATCTGAAGTAAGTGATTTCCCCTCGCGCTCTGCCATGACCGAAAATAGTCTGGACAATCTCCCGACCGAGTTCGAAAGATCGGTTTTTGAATGTGTCAATTCTCCAGTATTGGTCGCACGCATACGTGCGAGAGAGCGGCCAAGCTGGGCATCGATCCGACCCAATGCCTCTTCTGCCTGAGTGGTATCAGCTCCGGTTTCCGACAAGCTTTTCAGTTCATTTCTGAGGATTGCTGTCGGTGTTTTCAGCGCATGCGCCAGGTCCGCCGCTTGCCGCCGCGAGCCGGCCACAATCTCGCGATTTCTGTGCAGAAGTTGATTGAGGTCTTCGACAAGTGGCGAAACCTCTTCCGGATAGTCTTTCGGCCTAAGATCATCCCCCTTGTCCCAACGATGCGCCACATCTGCGCGTAATTTCCTGAGAGGACCGACAATTGCTGACATCAACAGCAGCGAACCCGCAACTCCAATTAGACCGACCAGCCCAAATACTGGAAGCAAGTTGTTCTGCGCGGCGCGACGTTCGCTGATCAGTTCAAGCCTGCTTTCGGCGACCGTCACGCTCCATTCTGTTCCGTCTTCGAAGGTGATTTTCTGATAAGCGCTGCGAACGGCCTCGCTGTCCGGACCTGTGGTGTTCCAAACGAGGGTCTCATCACTCACACGCGCAGGTTCAGAAATAGTTTCGTCAAAGAGTGAGGCCGATGTGAATGTAACCCCGTTTGCATCGGTCACCTGCCAGTATCTGCCTGAAAACGGCGTTCCATAGGCCGGGTCGAACATGAGATCACGTAAAGCCTCGGGGCTGTCCGTCGTCGCGCTCAACCCGACAACCAGCTGCGTATGTCTATTGCGCAGCGTCTCGTCGAACTGCTCAAGAACGCGCGCATTGATGTAGGAAAAAACAACCAAAGTTCCAACGCCGACAGAAAGCGCACCTGTGGCGAGGCCGCCAAGCAACGCGCGTTGGCGCAGCGATAACATCAGGCGGTATCGATCATATAGCCGCGTCCTCTGACCGTTGTTATTAGGTCAGGGCCGAGTTTCTTACGCAGCCGGGTTATGAAAACGGCAATGGTGTTCGAATCCCTGTCACCATCATATTCGTAGATATGTTCGGACAGCTCAGTACGCGACACCATGCGCCCGAGATTATGCGCAAGGTATGTCAGGACAGCTATTTCCTGCGCGGTCAGATCAACGGGAATTCCACCTACGCTGACCCGTCCGTTTCGTGTATCCAAAGAGACATCCCCCATTTCGATCACAGGATTCAATTGACCGCTCTGTCGGCGCAGGATCGCGCGGACACGTGCGGCCAGTTCTGGCATGTGAAACGGCTTGGTCATGTAATCATCCGCGCCTGCGTCAAGGCCATCTACGCGTTCACTCCAACCATCGCGGGCTGTTAGGATCAACACCGGCGTCTTGATCCCTGCGCCACGCCATTCGCGCAGGACGGAGATGCCATCGCGCTCGGGCAATCCAATGTCTAGGATGATCATGTCGTATGGTTCGGTCGCCCCCAAGTGAAGCGCATCCGTACCATTGTTGGCCACGTCCACTACGCGGCCTTCTGCACTCAGAAGCTTTTTGATCTGCTCGCACAACTGCGGCTCATCTTCGGCCAGAAGTACTCTCATATTCAAAAACTACAATCACAATGGTTTTGAATTAAGCCCTATTTTTTACCCTTGCCTTTGCCGTTCCCACCGGAATTGCCATTACCGTTGCCATTCCCATCGGAATTGCCATTGCCGTTACCATTTCCCCCGGAATTACCATTTCCGCCGCCATTGCCGTTTCCGCCACCGTTGCCTCCGCCATTGCCGCCCCCGTTTCCGCCGCCTCTGTTGCCATTCTCGCCGCTGCTGCCGCGGCTTGCAGAGGCACCACGGTTGTTACTGGTGCTGCGGTTGCTGTTCTTGTCGGCATTTGCAGACCCAGACCGCGCAGCTTTTGAAATTTGGCGGGCCACGCTGGTTCGGTTGGAAACAACGGCACCGGTTTGAGCATTCACAATGACGCTAACGATTTTTCCATCGGGCTTCTTAACGAGAATACGATAGTAAATCTGGTCCGCCTGAAAGGCGCGCGCATCGACAGGTGTGCCACCGAAAGCTTTCTCAACACCATTGATGACCCGCTTCAGCCGGATCGTGTCGCCTGTCAGAGTCGCCTTGCGCAGCTCACCTTGCTTGAGCTCACGTGTTTCGGCACCCGCTTCCCCACTGGGTAAAGCAACAAGCACGTTTGCAACCAACAAGAACACGTACGCACGCATAAAAGCTCTCAATATTTCCTGGCGTAAGATTACGCCGTTCGACATGAACCGATGATGAACAAGCAGTTAGCTCTGCGTTCAAGCGCTCTCAAGTTAAATGGGAATAAGCATATGAGATTCGGGCGCGAATCGAGACGATAGAACACAGCGAGTTGTTTCAGAAAACTGCTACCCGCTGATTTCCAACGAGGAGTTCGATATGAAAACCACCAGTTTGGGACTGCTCAAAGCATCGACCTTGGCAATTGCGTTGCTGGGTTCAACCGCCATCATAGCAACCGTCGCCGTGCCGGATGTTGCCTTTGCAAAGGAAGGAAAAGGCAATGGTGGAGGAAATGGTAAAGGCGGTGACAACGGCGGTGGAAAGGGTAACAGCGGCGGCAAGGGCAACTCTGGAAAAGGAGACCGCGGCGACCATAGCTCTGCCAGCAACAAAGGCGGAAAGAAGGGCGCTGACAAAGGTCAAGGTGGCCGGACTGCAGGAAAATCCAGCAACGGCAACTCGAAGTCCAAAGCTTCGCGGTCTGTATTCGGTAATGGCGGTCGTATCTCGTTGAAGGACATCTTTAGCGGAAAAAGTAAATCGAGAACGGTTACCACCTCCAGGAAAGGGTCAACGACCGGTAGCGGCAAGCAAAAGCCCCGGACGTACAAGAAGCCTTCAAAAACCGTGATCGTTGAAGAATCCATACGTCCGGCCGTCCGGACCAAAGGCAACAGGATGGCAGCACTTCTTGGTGCCCATCCATCCGAGTTGGGGGCCCTGAACGCGGCTAACGCCAGCGCAACCGCACTGGCGAACGCAGCGCCCAACTCTCGCGTCGGTCGAATTGCCTACTATCGCGATACCGTTTTGGCTGGCGAACCGTTGCGTGAGGAACTTGCGGAGCAGTTGGAAGAACTTGCCGGACTGGAGCCGCCAGAGCGGACTATACCCGAAATCGAGGAAGACCTGCGAACTGCGTTGGATGATGTGCAGGAGAACCAAGAGAGGGTCGAAGAACTTGAACAGGCGCTGGAGGAGGCAGGTGGAACTGATCCTGAGATTGAGGAACAACTTGATCAAGCCCGCGCAGATTTAGAGAGTTCGGTCGAAGAAGCCCAAGACCTGAACGATGAAAGACAGGCCGCCGTCGAATACGAAGAAGCGACTGAGGAAGTGCGGGAACTGGCTGATCTGGTTGAAGAACAGGAATTGACCGAACGGGAAGCCTTGGAAGCTGCAGCCAACAAACCCGTCACAGATGCCGTTGAGCAGGAGGTAAAGTCGCTCCTGGGTCTGTAAGAACAGGCAACAGCTTATTCGCCTCACGATACACGCAGTACTTACCACTCACGGAAGTACTGAATGCCGGGCCAGTCATACGCTTCGCAAAGGCGAGAAATGGCTGGCCAGCATAATATGAGGCCGAGCCATAACAACGAAGGCTACAAGCCTCGCATCCTTAACATCGACCACGCAGAAAAAGAAACCCCGCTCCAAGATGGAGCGGGGTTCAGTTTTTAATTCCAATATTTTGGACAGATATCGGGAATTGTGTGGGGGTCTGCTGAACTGCCTTCAGACGTTGTTATGTGCCTCGGAAAGCCGCTTGTTTTTGACGATCTGTGTTAATGCATTTTCGATAGGAGGGAAGCGACCACTGCTCGATTTGGTCATGGTTGACAAACGTTCTTCGGCGATTTTGCCGGAGGTTTGCATCGCAGCTGTTGTGCTGGACTTTTCAGTCACAAAGGCAGACTTGATCATGCGTTTCCCCTTGTCAGCGATCAAACGATACACCTTTCGTTCGATCCAACCCGATCACTATGCATTAGCTTGGTTGAACACTCTGAGAATACATTGTTCACGTTCGGTTAATGTTGTTCGCGAAATAAAGACAAAGGAATGAATGGGTTGATTGACGGGTTAAGAGCTGCCGGATGGGGTGCCGTAAGTGCGTGCTCAAATGAGAAGCTTATTACTCAGCTACTGTGGAAGCGCTGATCTACCTTCGTAGTGGAAAGCCACTCATTGCTGATGAACTCGCCAATGCCCGTTCAAGGGCATATGTAGACCGCACAGCTAAGAAGGATGCAGGGAATGAACATAGCCGTTGGAGTATTGGCGGTGGCCCTGTTGGCGCAGGGCGCATCATCTACGAACGCAAATCACAGCTTGTGGAGCCATAGCGTTGGGCAGGTTAGCCGAGCTGGTGCAACTGCGCCAATCCTAGTGAAATCCAAAGCCGGACATTGTCCACCTGGCTTGGCGAAAAAGGCGATCCCTTGTGTGCCGCCTGGGCAGGCTAAGAAATATCGACGTGGCGATTACATCTATAATGGGTACGTTCGCATCGATGATCCCGGCCGCTGGGGACTAAGGCGCAAAGGTTATTACGTGAGAGCCGGAGATTACGTATACGAAGTAAATCGTGAGACGTACGAAGTGCTGAACTTAATAGGAGCAACCGCCGATATTCTGAATTAAGTGCTTCGCCAGCTCTTGGCCCTGATACTAAGTTCGAGGCCATTTAGACCGCTTTCCAAAATTGAAACAAACGCCCGTTTAAGGCCTTGGTCACAGCAAATTATTCGCTTAAACAGCTTATGTCGCCAGCCCGAATGGAAATCTGGTATAGCCTTCGCTAAGGGCTGTATTGTTGCACAACTCGGGATCTGTAAAGCTCAGTTATGTAGGCTGGCTTTGAGCTACCATCGTTAACAGATGAGAAGAGTCTTGTCGGAAGAGCTTTGCTTGAGCGGGGCGGGACGGTTGCGTAGCTTTTGGCCATGGCCAAACCTGCCTTCCTCAAGTACTTCAAAACCAGCTCCGAGATCATCCGCTTTATGGTGATGCTTTAAATCCGTTTTCCGCTTTCGCTTCGGAATGTTGAAGACCTTCTGCACGAACGCGGGATCAACGTGAGCCACGAGACTGTCCGATATTGGTGGAACCGTTTTGGTCCAATTTTCGCGTCAGTGATCCGAAGAAAGCGTGTTCAGTAATTGCGAGCATTCTCGAAATGGAAATGGCATTCAGATGAGGTCTTTGTGAAAATCAATGGAAGGCGGCATTACCTTTGGAGTACCGTGGATCACAAAGGCGAGGTGTTGGGAGCCGTTGTTACCAAACGCCGAAACAAAGTTGCAGCACTGAGATTCCTCAAGAAATTGATGAAGAGACACGGTGTAGTGGATGAAATTATGACGGATCGCTTCGCGTCATGCCGAGCCGCGCCCAGAGATATCGATGCGACGGAAAAGCAGATGACGGGCAGGTGGCTTAACAACCGCGTCGAGAATTCACACCTTCCTTTCCGACGACGCTAACGCGCCATGCAGCGATTCAAGCTTATGCGAAGTTTACAGAAATTCGCCTCCGTCCTTTCTTCCGTCTACAACTACTTCAATCAGCAAAGATCATTTAGCAGCCGAGTAATCTTCAAGCAGACCTGTTCCGCCGCTCTGGCTGAGTGGCGTCAGCATTGTTCCACGTAAATTCGCGGATTTGGCGTCAAACTAAGACTGGTTGGACTTAGTCTGACAGCACCCTTGTAGCTGTTATGTTATGACGTCTGGCGTCTGGCGGTCGCAGATTTCGGGGATTTTAGTTATTCGAGCCATTGCTTCTGTGATTTCTTGCAATGCTGACTGGGTATCCATATGCATATCGCCCCCAACGGGTGTGAACTGCTCCAAATAGATACGAACTGTGGCACCGTCCGTTCCTGTACCCGAAAGGCGGATCACGCCTCGACAGCCATTCTCGAAAGTAATGCGCACTCCTTGGTTCTTGCTTATCGAACCATCGACCGGGTCTTCGTAGGAAAAATTGTCCGCAGTCGCGACAACAAGATTGCCGGTGCTGCGGCCAGGAAGTTCAGGTAACCGATCAGTCAAATCGGCGATCATTTTCTCGGCTTTGGCGTTGTCAACGGCCTCGTAGTCATGCCGCGAATAATAGTTGCGGCCATAAGTCCGCCAGTGATCTTCCATGATTTCGCGGACCGAGACCCGACGTTCGGCAAGAATGTTCAGCCACAGTAGAACGGCCCACAATCCGTCCTTCTCGCGCACGTGATCCGAGCCAGTACCGGCACTTTCCTCTCCGCACAGCGTGATGCAGCCCGCGTCGAGCAAGTTGCCGAAAAACTTCCAACCTGTTGGCGTTTCATAACAATCTAGTCCCAACTTTTCGGCAACACGATCGACCGCTGCGCTGGTGGGCATCGATCTAGCGATCCCGGCGAGCCCCTTGCCGTAGCCCGGGACGAGGTGGGCGTTGGCGGCCAGCACGGCGAGACTGTCGGACGGGGTGACATAGATCCCTTTCCCTAAGATCATGTTGCGATCCCCATCCCCATCTGACGCGGCAGCAAAGTCCGGACCACCAGGAGATAGGACCAGATCGACAAGCGGTTTGGCCCAGATCGGGTTTGGGTCGGGATGCCCTTTGCCAAAATCGACCGATGGCACAGCGTTCAGGACTGATCCCTTTGGGGCACCCAGTTCATCTTCAAGTATGGCGGTCGCATAGGGTCCCGTGACCGCATGCATTGCGTCAAAACGAAGGGTGAACCCGCCGGACAGCAAATCTCTGATCCGGCCGAAATCGAAAATATCACGCATCAGTTCTGTGTAATCGGCCACCGGATCGACGATCTCCACGCCCATATCTTCGAGCCTTGAAACGCCGACCCCTCCCAGATCGATGTCCCCGGACTCAAGCGAGCGATACTCGGTCATGCTCCGTGACTGGGCAAAGAATTCTTCCGTCAGGCTCTCGGAGGCCGGGCCGCCATTGGCACCGTTGAATTTCAGCCCGAAATCGGCGTCGATGCCGCCGGGGTTGTGACTGGCGGACAGAATAAAGCCGCCATCGGCCCCGTGCTTGCGGATCAGATTGGACGCGGCAGGCGTTGACAACAGGCCATTCTGTCCGACAATCGCACGAACAGCGCCATTGGCTGCGGCCATGCGCAAGATGATCTGGATGGTCTCGGCGTTAAAAAACCTGCCGTCGCCACCGATGACAAAAGTCTTGCCTTGCGCGCCGCCAATGGCATTGAAAATCGACTGCACATAGCTCTCCAGATATCCGGGTTCCATAAACACCCGCGTCTTTTTGCGCAGTCCCGAGGTGCCGGGTTTCTGACCCGCAAAGGGGGTGCAGGGAAACACTACGAAAGGCATGGATCAGTTTCCTTCTGTTGAACGGTGGCGGGGACTACCCGCGCCGGTTCCATAGAATTACGTACGTCTTTCAGACTTTGAACGGCAGCTAGTTCCTCTACAGGCACGCGTGCCGGACGCCTCCAATTGGGGTGCTCGTCAATTGTTCCGGGTAGGTTCTGGGCCTGCTCGCTGCCCAACAAGTCGTCCAGTTGCACCGTCACCAGTTCCGCCGGGCTCTTTCCCAGCTCTGAATGCACCGCGCCGCGGATATCTTCCAAACTTGCTTCCGGCGGGATGGCGCAATGACGGCGCAGTGAATTCCGCTGGACGGCCCGCGCGGCGTGCAATGCCATCGCCCTGTCCCGGGACAGCCAACCGATGGTGCGCCACCATTCGATATCGCGCCCGCGCCAGAAGCCTTGGATCGTCGGCGTATCATGTGTACTGAAACAAGCCATACTGAAAGGGCGCAAATCCTGCGCCGACCTCAATGCGCCATCTCGTGTCCCTTCAAATTGCCAAACCGCGTAGCTGTAGAGACCGGACTCATTCAGGCGCTCGCGGAACCCGGCGGGCACCAATCCCAGATCCTCGCCCACAACGCAGCAGTGATTGCACCAGGCCTCTATGGCCACCACCGCAAGCAACACGTCGAACGGTTGCGAGATATACCCACCCGGGCTGCCATCCTCAGGTACCCAGAAGCTGCGCATCAGGCCAAGAACATGGTCAATCCGGACAATCCCAGCCTGGGACATCAGTTTTCTCAGCAGTGTCCGCACGGGTTCGTAGCGGTTTTTCGACAACTTATTTGGTGCGTAGGCCGCTAATGTCCAGGATTGCCCAGCAGGACTGAGCTGATCTGGCGGTGCCCCGATTGAGACGCCGCGTGCAATCAGATCCTGGTGCATCCAAACTTCGGCACCGTCGGGACGCGCTCCAACCGCAAGGTCCAAGAAAAGACCTAAAGCCATCCCGGACCGAATTGCGGTCGCTTGCGCGACCTCGAGCTGAGTATAGGCCCTCCATTGCAGCCACGCATGGAATTCGTTCCGGGGCGTCGGTTTTGTTCTTTCAGGTTGGCTTAAATGGATAGGCCAATTGCGAAAGTTGCCGCCATGCATTTCGCTGATGCTTTCAAACGTGGCGAACCGGGCCAGTTCCAGACCTTCGGCGCGGCAAAAAGCCTGAAATTCTTTGTGCTCCGTCGCTGCAGCGCTTTGCTGAAATCGCTGAAACTCCGCGTCCAATGCGAGGCGGTGTTTTATGCGAAAAGCCGGGTAATCGATCAACGCCCGGTCCGAAACAGATGCAAGCCGGGTGCCTGTTGCAATGTGATCGATATTCAGAAACCCGCGGTGACTAGGCGAATAAGGGCTTTTGGTGTCACCTACCGCCCATCCCAGCGCATGGACCGGATTAATGCCAAAATACATCGCACCCGATTGCCCCATGACAGACATCGCATGGCCCAGGTCGTCGTAGTTTCCCAACCCGCCGTTTGATCGGGACCGCAACGAGTACACTGCGCCCGATACACCCCATCCCTTCGTGCGTCCTGTCAGGTCTGCGATTGTCGGCGCATGTATCGGTCGGCTCAACAGAAACACTTCTTCGCAGCGACCAGGGCTATGCACAACCAACGTAAAATATCCAACAGGCAGAGGTTGAAGCGTCAGGCTTGTTTCTCCGCGCCCCGCCTGAACCTCGTGTCCTTTGTTATCCAGCACATGCCATTCGCTGGGCTGAGACAGTGCCAATTCAAACGGCAGTTCGGCCAGAATGACCTGTTCAATAGGTAACGCTCGTGCTGCCTGTTCGGCCTGACCCGCCCGTAAGGCCTCGGAAACGGCGCTGTCCGTATCTACGTCTATGTCCATCGCGCGGAGCAGAGCCTTCAGGGTCGGTGGATCCGATGATAAACGCGTTCCATCCCAGGCGTTGTACCCCAGATGGATGCCGCAATCCTGCGCTAGTTGACGCAGTCTGTCGTCGCTGCCCATCATTCCACTGACCGTTCTTCTAAGACAAAGGCGGCTACCGAGTGTGCCGGAATGATCGTCGTTGAAGTCGTGATCTTGCTGGCCGACTGATGAGAAACCGACGTGTCAATTTCTCGCTGCCAGACTCTGTCTCCGCCGGACGGCAACCGCAACTCCAGCGCCTCATTTTCCCGGTTGAAGGCCAGCATCACCACATCGAAGATAGTGTCGCCCGCCACGCATTCGGCGCAACCGCGCAGGATCAGACAAAGGCTGGACAGTCCCGGATCGCGCCAGTTCAGTGGCGATCCGTCCATGGCACGCCACTCGACATCCGGATATCCGTCTGTCCGTTGGGCACCATGCAGGAATCGATTTTGATTGAGTACGGGATGATTGCACCGGAAACGCGACAGTGCCGCGGTAAACGCGATCAAATCGCTGTCAAGTGTGGTCCAGTCGATCCAACTTACTGGGTTGTCCTGGCAATACGCGTTGTTGTTGCCATTCTGAGAATTGCCGCCCTCGTCACCGGCCAACAGCATAGGGGTGCCTTGTGACAAGAAGACAGTGGCCAGGAAATTTCGCATCCTTTGGAGGCGCGCGGCTTTCACTTCGGGATCGTCGCAGGCTCCCTCCATGCCGAAATTGTCGCTGTAGTTGCTGTGATGGCCATCGCGATTGTCTTCACCATTGGCTGCATTATGGCGCTGCAGGTACCGGGTCGTATCTGCCAACGTGAAGCCGTCGTGAGAGGCCACGAAGTTTACTGAAGACCAGGCCTGACGACCCTTGGTATCGAATAATTCCGCTGACCCCAATAAAGCCGAGCCCATGTCCTGCGCCGAATGGCTGTCGCCGCGCCAGAACTTGCGCACCGTGTCTCGGTAACGGTCATTCCATTCCGAAAACTCGGGCGGGAACCGTCCCAGTTGATAGCCTCCCGGACCGACATCCCAAGGCTCTGCAATCAGTTTTGCACCTGCTAGTACAGGGTCCTGGCGCAAGGCATCCAGGAACCCGCCGCTTGCTTCAAACCCATGCGCCTCGCGCGCCAGAGTCGTTGCTAAGTCAAAGCGGAAACCGTCGACCCCCATGCTCTGCACCCAGAACCGCAGGCTGTCCATCACCATCCGAAGCACAAACGGGTGCTTTACCTGAAGTGTATTTCCGGTGCCGGTGTCGTTCACATAGTAGCGCGGTTGGCCATCCAGCAGCAGGTAATAAGACGCGTTGTCGATCCCGCGAAAACTAAGCGTCGGGCCGAGATGGTCACTTTCGGCGGAGTGGTTGTAGACCACATCCAGTATGACCTCGATACCGGCGGCATGAAACCGCTCGACCATAGCGCGAAACCCGAACACGCCGGATGGCCCGAAATAGCGCGGTTCGGGCGCAAAGAAGCCCAGAGTATTGTACCCCCAATAGTTCCGCATGGATCGCGCGCGCAGCGCACCTTCAGAGGTGAAGGCGTGGATAGGCAGGATTTCAACAGCCGTCACACCCAATCGCATCAGATGATCCAGAACCGGCTGTGACGACATCCCTTCATAGGTGCCCTTCACATGGTCAGGAATGTCAGGGTGCAACATGGTCACCCCTCTGACATGCGTCTCATAAATGAAAGTGCCGTTCCAACGCCGTCCCAGCGTCACCGCGTCCGAGGTGAAACTGTCAGGACTAGAGACGACGGATTTGGGCACAAAAGGCGCGCTGTCGACTTCACTGAAAGACAGATCACCGTAGGGAGAATTGGGCAGGTAACCCAGGATTGCCGGATCATGGGTGACGGTTCCGTGCAGTTCGCGCGTATAAGGGTCCAAAAGCAGCTTGTTGGCGTTGAACCTGTGACCCCGCTCGGGTGCAAAAGGGCCTTCCACGCGGTAGCCATAAAGTGCTCCGGGTTTCAGGCCCGGCACGTAACCATGCCAGATGGCTCCATTGCGTTCGGGCAAAGCCAGTCGGGTGAGCTCGGTTCGGCCATCCTCTGCGAAAAGACACAGATTGACGCGCAATGCGTGCTCGGAGAACAGGGCAAAATTCACGCCTTCACCGTCGAAATGAGCACCGAGCCGCGATGGGTTCCCTTGTCGAATTATCAGTTGTGTAGGTCCAACATCCTTCATACAGACAAACTCTTGTACAATTCGGCATACTCCCGCGCCGACCGATCCCATCCAACAGCTTGGCGCATCGCCGCGCGTTGCATCATCTGCCACGTCTTCTTGTCGTCAAAGCAGCCAAAAACACGATCAAGCACAGCCTCAACGCCGGTTTTCGTAACGTTATCAAACACAAATCCGGTCGCACATTCGGCGTTCAGTGCTGCGACATTTGCGTCAATCACCGTGTCAGCCAATCCCCCGGTACGCGCGACGATGGGCAAAGTACCGTATCGCAGCCCATAAAGCTGGGTCAAACCGCAAGGTTCAAACCGCGACGGGATCAGAATGGCGTCAGATCCGCCTTGTAGCAGATGGGCAAAGGCCTCGTCATATCCGATCACGGCCCCTACCGAACCGGCAAAGCGCTGGCCGGCGTCCACAAAAGCCTGTTCGAGTGCAGTTTCGCCAGAGCCCAAAACAGCCAGTTGGCCGCCGCGTTCGACGATGTGCGGAACGGTGTCAATCAGCACATCCAGACCTTTCTGCTCAGTCAACCGACTGATGACACAGAACAGCGGACCCCTGGAATCGGGATCAAGTCCAACACGGTCTGCGATACTTGCGCGGCTGTCAGCCTTTCGCCCCAGGCTTCGTGCATTGTAACCTCGGGCCAGTGCTGGATCGCTCAAGGGGTCCCATGTGCCGGTGTCTATGCCATTCAGAATACCGCTAAGTATCGCTGTTCTGGACTGTAGAACGCCGTCCAAACCCATTCCATACTGCGGCGTGAGGATTTCCCGGGCATAGGTAGGGCTGACCGTCGTGATCCGGTCTGCAAACATCAACCCACCCTTCAGAAACGCAAGATCACCGTGAAATTCCAGCGCTTCGGGATGAAACCAGTCACCGCGCAGTCCTAAATCTGACAGGGCATGCGGGCCGAACCGGCCCTGAAAGGCAATGTTGTGAATGGTCAAAACCGATTTGGGCGCGTCTTGACCGGATTGTTTGAGATAAACAGGGGTCAGAGCGGCCTGCCAGTCATGTGCGTGGATGATGTCCGGCTGCCAACCGTCGACACCGTCAAGACCCACCCGCGCCGACGCCTGTGCCAGCGCGCCAAAGCGCAGATGATTGTCCGCCCAATCCGCGCCATCGGGATCCGTGTAAGGCAAGCCGGGACGATCAAACAATTGCGGAGCATCCAATAGGAGCAGGTCAATACCTTGGACAGAGACCAGAACAAGCTGTCCATAGCCGCCAGGCAGATCACTGAACTTGGCAACCTGCCGCCCGTCGCTGAGCAAAGGCTGCAACGACGGATAGGCCGGCAACAGAATGCGACAGTCGATGCCATGACCGGACAGCGCAGCAGGCAGCGCGCCGACCACATCCGCCAGTCCTCCAGTCTTAATGAACGGCGCGCATTCTGAGGCGGCCATCAGTACTTTCATATCACATGTCCAGTTGGTCGATCATCGCTTGGGTAATAAGGCAGACACCGCCTTCTGTGCGTCTGAACCGTTTGGCGTCAAGTTTTGGGTCTTCTCCAACAATCAGACCGGGTGGAATTTTGACACCCCTATCAATCACAACGTTCTTCAGGTAAGCCCGACGCCCGACCTCGCAATATGGCAGGGCGACAGCGCCTTCCAGTTGCGAAAAGGAGTGTGTTTTTACCCCGGTGAACAGCAAGCACTGATACAGTGACGAGCCTGAGATAATACAGCCGCCTGACACCATCGACGAAACAGCCTGGCCGCGGCGCCCTTCCTCGTTGTGAATGAACTTCGCCGGCGGCGTCAGTTCGGAATAGGTCCAGATAGGCCAGTCTGTGGCGTAGATATCCAGACCCGGTTTGAAATCGGTCAGGTCGATATTGGCCTGCCAATAGGCGTCAATCGTGCCTACATCGCGCCAATAGGGTTTGTCCTCAAGCCCAGACATGACACAAGACCGGCTGAAGGGGTGCGCCATTGCGCCGCCTTCGGCTACGATAGTCGGGATGATGTCCTTGCCAAAGTCATGGCTGGATGTCTCCGAATTCGCGTCTGCTTCAAGGATGTCATAGAGATATTCTGCCTCGAACACGTAAATACCCATGCTGGCCAGTGACATGTCCGCCTGACCGGGCATCGGGGGCGGATCCGCAGGCTTTTCAACAAAGCTTAGTACTTTGTCCGTCTCGTCGACATCCATGACACCAAAGCCTTTGGCTTCTTCGCGCGGCACCTCAATACAGCCCACCGTCACCTTCGCGCCGGATTGAACATGCTGCTCAATCATCAGCGAGTAATCCTGCTTGTAAATATGATCGCCAGCCAGCACCAAAATGTATTTCGGTCCATAGCCGCGCAAGATGTTTATATTCTGGGTAACGGCATCTGCGGTGCCTTTGTACCAGTTATCCTCATCCAGCTGTTGAGATGCGGGCAGGATGTCCAGAGACTCGTTACGCTCTGCCCGGAAAAAGCTCCAACCCCGTTGCAGGTGCCGGATCAGGCTGTGAGCCTTGTATTGGGTCGCAACGCCGATCCGCCGGATACCCGAGTTCACCGCGTTGGACAAAGCAAAGTCTACGATCCGCGTTTTGCCGCCGAAATAGACCGCTGGTTTCGCGCGGACATCGGTCATTTCCTTCAGACGGCTCCCCCTGCCACCCGCAAGAACATAGGCCATGGTCTGGTTGGCCAATCTGCGACGATCTTGTTTCAACGGGTGTCCTCCCACTATTGGTTCCGGTCTATTCGTGCCTCAATTCAAAGAAAACGGTGGCAAGTGGCGGAACGGTCATCACAACAGACTGGTCACAGCCATGCGCTGCGACTGGCTCGGAATTCAGCCCGTCTCCGTTGCCCTGATTGCTGCCGCCGTAATATGTGGAATCTGTGTTCAATCGTTCTGCCCAATAGCCCGCGACCGGCACACCAACGCGGAATTCCGTCCGGGTTACAGGGGTGAAATTGGCGACCACCAACACCGGCGGGCCGTCATCGGTGCCATAGCGAACCCAAGAGAACACCGAGTCGCTGGCGTTGCCGCCGTCGATCCAACGGAACCCTTCCGCACGCGTGTCTTGTTGGTAAAGAGCGGGCGTCTCACGATAGAGCATATTGAGATCGCGCACCAACCGTTGGACACCTGCGTGGCTGGGGTGCTCCAACAGGTGCCAGTCCAAACTTTGTTCGTGGTTCCATTCGGCAACCTGCGCAAACTCGCCCCCCATGAACAACAGCTTCTTGCCAGGATGACCCCACATGAAGCCGTAGTAGGCCCGCAGATTGGCTAAGCGCTGCCAATCATCACCGGGCATTCTGTCCAGCAAAGACCCTTTGCCATGAACGACTTCATCATGACTGAGGGGCAGCAAAAAGTTCTCGGAAAACGCATAGTGCAACCCGAATGTCATTTTGTCGTGGTGGTACTTCCGGTTCACAGGATTTTCGGCCATGTACCGCAAGGTGTCGTTCATCCACCCCATGTTCCATTTGAAACCAAAGCCCAGCCCGCCCTCCGATGTCCTGGCGCAGACACCCGGGAATGCTGTGGATTCTTCGGCAATTGTCATCGCGTCGGGATGCGCTGCATAAACTGCTTCGTTCATCTGTCTCAGGAAGCCGATGGCCTCCAGGTTTTCACGCCCACCATGGATGTTTGGCACCCATTCGCCCTCTTTCCGCGAATAATCGCGATACAGCATCGAGGCCACCGCATCGACGCGAAGCCCATCGATATGGTATTCTTCCATCCAAAATTTTGCGTTCGCGATCAGATAGCTGGATACTTCGGCCCGGCCGTAGTTGTAGACCAGCGTGTTCCAGTCTGGGTGATATCCTTCCTTCGGGTCGAGATGTTCGTACAAAGCAGACCCATCGAACTGACCCAGCCCGTGCGGATCGGAGGGGAAGTGGCCTGGCACCCAGTCGATGATCAAGCCCATGTCGGCCTGATGGCAAGCATCCACTAGCGCCCGAAAATCATTAGGTGTTCCAAATCGCGCCGTAGGCGCAAACAGCCCGACAGGCTGATACCCCCAAGACCCACCGAACGGATATTCCGAGATCGGTGTGAGTTCGATATGGGTGAAGCCCATGTCGCTGGCATAAACCACAAGATCGGTTGCAAGCTCCTGATAGTCCAGCGACCGGTTGCCAGCCTCAGGAACGCGCCGCCAACTTTCCAGATGTACCTCGTAGATGGAAATCGGTTTATCCACGCGTTGGTGTTGACCACGATTAGCCATCCAATCAGCATCCGACCAGTCGAATTTCCCGAGATCGCGCACGACCGAGGCCGTTTTGGGCGGTAATTCAGACCCAAACCCGACTGGGTCGGCCTTTTCCGGCATCAGATGTCCGTCGGACCCCACGATTTCGAACTTGTATGCTGTACCGTCGCCCAATCCAGGCATGAAAATCTCGTGAACGCCGGTTGCACCACGTCGCCGCATCACGTTTCGCCGTCCATCCCAGCCGTTGAAGTCACCGATAACCGACACCCGCCTCGCGTTTGGTGCCCAGACTGCGAAATGCACGCCAATGCTGCCTTCGTGCGACGTCACATGCGCCCCAAGCGCGCGCCACAACTGACCGTGTGTACCCTCTCCCAAGAGATATTCATCAATTTCGCCAAGAACAGGGCCAAACGCGTATGGGTCTTGTTCTGTCCAGCTATCGCTGTGGTGTGTTAGGCGTAGCAGGTAAGGGAACCGTTTTTTCCTACGCGGGACAGCACCAACAAAAACACCGCTTTCCGCGTCGACTCGCGACAGCGCGCAGAGCTTCCGCCCGGTTTTCTGATCCACAACCTCGACCGTGTCCGCTTCGGGGTGAAAGCACCGGATCACCAACCGTCCATCGACTTCATGCAGCCCAAGGACCGAGAACGGGTCACCATGCTCGCCCTGAGCGATGGCAGCCCTATCCTCGGCTTGGATCAGGTCGCTCCTCATGCTGACTTGCCCAGGGGTTTGATCAGAACACTATCCGCCTGCCAGATGTCGCGGGCATATCCTCTGATTGTACGGTCTGACGAAAACCATCCCATGCTGGCCGTATTCTGCAGCGCCATCGCGGCCCAATTCTGACTGTTGCGATATGCAATGTCGGTGCGGCGCTGAGAATCGAAATAACTGTCGAAATCGCAGGTGACCAGAAAGTAGTCGTGATCGTATAGCGTTCCGATCAGAGAGTGATAGCGCCCCGCTTCCTCAGGCGAAAACAGCCCCTCAAAAATCTGCCCCAATACACGCTCCAACCGTGGGCTGTCTGCAATTGCGGCGCGCGCATAGTCATGCACCCTGCGACGCTCCATGACCTCCTGTGCTGTCAAGCCGAACAGGAAAAAATTGTCCGACCCCACATGTTCGCGGATTTCGACATTCGCGCCGTCCAGCGTGCCGATCGTCAACGCGCCGTTTAGTGCAAATTTCATGTTTCCGGTGCCTGAGGCTTCTTTCCCTGCGGTCGAAATCTGCTCGGACAAATCTGCGGCAGGGATCAGGTTTTCAGCCATCGTAACGTTGTAGTTGGCGGGATAAACAACCTTCAGAAGATTACCCGTGACAGGATCGGTGTTGATGACTTTTGCCACATCGTTGATCAGCCGCACAATTTGCTTGGCAACGTGGTAACCCGGCGCAGCTTTGCCTCCAAAAAACTTTACCCGAGGTGTCCATTCGACTCTTGGATTGTCCCGCATCTCGTTCCACAGGGCGACAGTTTCCAGAATATTCATAAGCTGGCGCTTGTATTCGTGAATGCGCTTGATCTGGACGTCGAAGATCGCGTCAGGATCAACCGAGACACCACATTTGGCAGCGACCCAGTTCGACAACTTTTCCTTGTTGTGTCGTTTTGCGGCGCTGAAGTCGCTGAGGAAGCCGCGATCTCCGGCGCGGTGCTTGAGCTGTTTTAGCTGCTCCAAATCCGCAACCCAACCATCACCGATTTCGCGAGTGATCAGATCGCTCAGAACAGGGTTGCAGGTGTGTAACCAGCGGCGGGGTGTGATGCCATTGGTTTGATTGATGATACGTGCCGGATGAATGCGGTTCAGATCGGCAAAGACTGTTTCCTTTACCAGATCAGTATGCAACGCTGAGACGCCGTTGACTTTATGCGCCATGATAAAGGCCAGCTCGCCCATATGGACTTCGCCGTGTTCTAGGACACGCGGGCTGCCGGGAAACTCCTGCTGCTGTTGCTCATCAATGGCCCGAATGATCTCCAAATGTCGCGGAAGGACGCGGCCTAGCAACCCTTCGTGCCAGCGTTCCAGTGCTTCTGGCAACAGCGTGTGGTTGGTATATCCAAGGCACCGGCGGGCGAGAGAAATCGCCTCGTCCAGAGGCAAATCATGCTCATCAACCAAAAGGCGTACCAGTTCGGGTCCCGCAATCGCCGGATGCGTATCGTTAAGCTGAATGGCTACCGCATTCGGCAATTCGCGAATGTCGCCATGATCGCTCAGGAACCGGCGCAGCAAGTCCATGATCGATGCGGCGGTAAAGAAATATTCTTGCTTAAGTCGCAGTTCCTTGCCTGCATCGGTCGTATCGTCCGGATACAGAACGCGCGAAATCGTACGTGCCAGAGCCTCGGACCGGCTGGCCGCCAGATAATCGCCCCGATTAAAGCTCTCCAGATCGAACTCATTCTCTGGCCGGGCCGACCATAGCCTCAGAGTATTGCCCCACGCGCCTTTCCATCCAACCACTGGCGTGTCAAAAGCCTGCGCCTGAACGGTGTCAGCGGGATGCCATTCAGCTTGACCGTCATGATGGCTAACATAGCCACCAAATGAGATACGATAGCAGGCCTCGGGACGCACGAATTCCCATGCAAATCGCTGGTTCAGCCAGGTTTCTGCTTCTTCAACCTGCCGCCCATCGACAAAGCTCTGCTCGAACAACCCATGTTCATAGCGAATACCATAGCCGTAGGCAGGTATTCCAAGGGTGGCGAGGGAATCCATGAAACAGGCCGCCAACCGACCAAGGCCGCCATTACCCAAAGCGGCATCAGGTTCGTCGTTAAAAACGACGGAAATATCCTGACCAAGATCCTCAAGGGCCTGCCTGACCTTTTCTGTAAGTCCTAGGTTTGCAGTCATGTCTTCGACCAGCCTGCCGATCAAAAACTCCATCGATAGGTAATAAACGCGTTTCGCACCAGACTGATACGTCTCGCGCGTGCTTTCAAACCAGGGGTCAACGATGCGATCGCGAAGTGTAAGCGAAACCGCCATACGCCAGTCATAGATCGACGCGTGCTCGGCATCTTTACCGAGTGAGTAAGTGAGATGTCTGAGGATTTCTGGTTTCATGTTAGAGTGGCTGCCCCGTTTACGCTGAATTGGATTTGATGGCGACGCCTATACCGTCAGACGTGCTGCCATGTTTTAGAAATTGAACGCCTTCATCCTCCAGCGTGGTGCGCATTGCTTCAATCATTGCGTGGTTTACGCCTTTTTTTCCAGCTTCAAATCGATGCACTGTCATATGAGAAACGCGCGTCAAATCCGCAAATTCTTTCATAGAGAGCCCAAGCACGTGACGGGCCATTCTCAATTGCTCTGGTTTCACGTTATTCTCCCGACTTTGGGCTTCGCGGTTGAAGCATGTGTGCTTTGCATGAGCTAATTCATATCAGCTCAGACACATCTGTAACTCAAGCGGCTGACAGTGCTACCCGATCGACTTTTGTCTTGTAACAAAAGTATTCGCCACAAAATGACTGGTCCGACTCACACTTCTTCAACGTACTCAATAAGGGCTGCTTCACATCCATCCTTCCAAATAAGGTTGAGCCACTCAGAGAACGCATCTGAGAACTCCTTAGCGTTCTGTAAATCGCCATAAATCCAGGATTGTTCGAGCCAGGCGACCGGATTTGATTTCGCGGCAAGCGCGGCCTCAGACAGTTTGCCCCAAACGGGATCGTTAGCCTCGATCACACTACCATCTTCGCGCTTGCCTGCACACATGCGGGCCCAAAGAGCTTCGACGAGGGCTAGGCCGACAATAGAGCGACTTGCCTTTAGCTGGTCTCGAATGATCGGCATAACGAATCCCGTATGGCGCGCCGAGCCGTCGAAAGCCACTCGTCGGGTTGTGTCCACAATTCGTGGATTTGAGAACCTACTTTCAATTAGGCTTATATACTCTTCCGGGCTTTTTCCGGATACGGGTGCAACTGTTGGTGCTATTTCGGTTCTTTGAACTTTGCCAAAAAACTGCGAAAGCTGCCTGTGCTTCATGCATTCGGAAATCGTCTGAAGCCCCAGGATCTCTCCGGCATTTGCGAGAACTTGATGCCCAGCATTGAGGACGCGAATTTTCATAGTTTCAAACGCATGAACATCGTCAGTGAAAATTGCGCCAACATTGTCCAAGTCGGGGCGCCCTGCGCAGAAACTGTCTTCTATCACCCACTGACGATAGGCTTCGTGCGTGACGACCGCGGCGTCATCAATGCCAAAGTCTATGGCGAGTGCCAGTTCGCTAGGACCGGTCGCGGGGGCGATGCAGTCTACCATCGAATTTGGAAAGGACGCATTGGCGTCGATCCAATCGGCAAGTTCAGGGTTGGTCATTCGAGCCAACGAAATGACAGTTTGCCGAAGGACGTCACCGTTACCTTGCAGGTTATCGCAGCTGAGCCCAGTGAAAGGCATATGCCCTGCATCACGTCGCTGACCAAGCGCAGCCACCATGGCTCCAAATACGGTGCGGGGTTTCAGCGGGTTTTTAGCGTCGTGAAGAACGTCGGGGTGGTTGGAGTCAAACTCCTTGGTGACTGGATCGATGTAGTACCCACTTTCTGTGACCGTCATAGTTACGACGCGAATCGTAGGATTCGACATCATGCGAACTAGCGCCCCATTGTCATCTTCAATAGGCAAGTAGTCGATCATGGATCCTATGACCTCGGCAGAGATTTTTTCCGGGTCGAGTTCGATCAAGGTTGTAAGGCAATTCTGGGCGAGCAATTTATCGCGCATAATCGCATCATAAGGGCGTACGCCAGCACCGATGATTGCCCAATCTTTGGCTTTGCCTTGCTGCATCAAACGATGCAGGTACCAAGCCTGATGCGCACGGTGAAAATTGCCGACCCCTACATGAACAATGCCAGGTTTCAATGCGGCACGGTCATATCTTGGGCGTTCGACGGTCAGTTGATCGAGTGTTGAATTCGATAGGGAGATCAGCTCATCCATTGCCCACCATCCACGTTGTAAGTTTGTGCGACGATGTAGTTCGCCGCATCACTTGCCAGAAAAACAGCCATTCCGGTCAAATCGTCCGGTGTGCCCATGCGTCCGTAGGGCACGGCGGCATCAACTTCCTGTTTCTTTTGTCCGGGTGCCTTGTCTTCGTACTTGGCAAAGAACGCATCCACGCCGTCCCAGTGCTCGCCGTCGACGACACCCGGAGAAATCGCGTTCACGTTTATGCCGTGCTTGATCAGGTTCAGACCCGCCGACTGAGTCAGGCTGATGACCGCCGCTTTTGTCGCGCAATAGACTGCAACCAACGGCTCACCGCGCCGTCCGGCTTGACTTGCCATGTTGATGATCTTGCCACCTTTCCCGCGCTCAATCATGCACCGCGCTACGGCCTGCGTCGTAAAGAGAGTACCCGCTACATTGATGTCAAAAGCGCGCTGATAGTCGGCGCGTTCGATTTCAACAATCGGGGCTGCTGTGAAAAGTGCTGCGTTATTGACCAGAATGTCTATATGCCCGAACTCCCCTATTGTATTGCCCACAGCGTTGTCGATGCTGGCCTGGTCGGTCACATCCATAGCCACCGCGATTGCATTTTCTCCAAGTGCGGCAGCGCTTTGGCGAGCGCCATCAATATTGATGTCGGCGATGGCGACTCGAGCGCCTTCACTGACGTAGGCTTCGGCAAAGGCCCGCCCGATTCCTCGGGCGGCACCTGTGATCAGGGCTGTTTTTCCAGCCAGTTGCATTATTCGATCCTTAGACCTTGAGCGTCGAACTTGTGCAACTTGTCCATTTGAGGTGTCAGGTAGATCGTGTCGCCGTGCTTGGCCTGAATGTCACCTGTAATCCGCACGGTGACCATGTCAGCAAGACCCGTGTCATGGACGTGAATGAAGGTGTCCGATCCCAGGTGCTCCGCCACACCAACGACGCCTTTCCACATTCCATCAGTCATGCTGACATCTGTGTGTTCAGGACGAATGCCGATTGTGGTTGCCCCGTTTTTCTCGGCCTCAGCACCTGAGATCAGGTTCATTTTCGGAGACCCTATGAACCCCGCGACAAATTCGTTACGTGGACTGTGATAGAGCTCTAGCGGTGACCCCACCTGTTCGATCACGCCAGCCCGCAAAACGACGATCTTGTCCGCCATGGTCATGGCTTCAACCTGGTCGTGGGTCACGTAGATCATTGTCGTCTTGAGCCGTTCGTGAAGTTCACTGATTTCAAGCCGCATACCAACACGCAGGGCCGCGTCGAGGTTGGACAGCGGTTCGTCGAAAAGGAATGCCGCCGGTTCCCGAACAATTGCCCGGCCAATAGCAACGCGCTGACGCTGACCGCCCGACAATTGCCCCGGACGCCGATCCAGATAATCGGTGAGGTTTAGCGCCTTTGCGGCTCCTTCAATCCGGCGGTTTTGTTCATCTTCATCGATCCCTGCCATTTTCATCGGGAACGCGATGTTTTTGCGCACCGACATATGCGGGTACAGAGCGTAAGACTGGAAAACCATTGCCAAACCGCGCTTGGCAGGAGGCACATCCGTTGCATCCGAGCCATCAATTTCGATATGACCCGTAGTGATGTCTTCAAGTCCCGCAATCAGGCGCAGCAGTGTGGATTTACCGCAACCCGAAGGTCCAACAAAAACCGTGAACTCGCCGTCTCCAATCGTGAGGTCCAGAGGCGGAATGACTTGAACGTCGCCGAAGCTTTTGGTCACTTGGTTGAGTTTAATTTGTCCCATTGGTCAAGTTCCTTATTTGACGGCGCCGAAGGTCAGGCCGCTGACAAGTTGTTTCTGGCTGAACCAGCCAAGGATGAGGATTGGCGCAATGGCCATGGTTGATGCTGCACTGAGTTTGGCAAAGAACAGGCCTTCGGGGCTGGAGTAGCTAGCAATGAACGCCGTCAGCGGAGCCGCATTGGCTGCTGTAAGGTTCAGTGTCCAAAACGCCTCGTTCCAGGCCAGAATGAAGTTCAGCAGCAAGGTCGAAGCTATGCCGGGAACTGCCATCGGTGTGAGAACGTGAAGGATTTCCTCTTTCAGCGTCGCACCGTCCATTCGGGCCGCTTCAAGGATCTCACCTGGGATTTCCTTGAAGTATGTGTACAGCATCCAGACGATGATCGGCAGGTTCATCAGCATGAGGATGATGACAAGCGCGCCTCGGCTGTCGAGGATGCCAAGTTTGATGCAGATCAGGTAGATCGGGTACAGAACACCAACCGCCGGTAGCATTTTAGTGGACAGCATCCAGAGGAGAATGTCCTTGGTGCGATTGGAAGGAACGAAAGCCATCGACCAGGCCGCGGGGACCGCCACGATGATACCCAATATTGTCGAACCCCCGGCGATGATGATCGAGTTCCAAAGGAACCGGGCGTAGTTGGACCGCTCCATCACCGCAGAGTAGTTTTCAAGCGTCCAGTCAAATGCCAGGAACACCGGAGGGTCTGAGATTGCGGTAGCTTCGGTTTTGAAGCTGGTCAGGACAGTCCAGAGGATCGGAAAAAAGATCAGCAGTCCAACACCCCAAGCGGCGGCTGTGTTGATGATCTTACGTTGTTGAGTTACTGCGCGGGCCATCTTTTCCTCCTCACGCGTCCAGGTTCTTGCCGACGATGCGCATCAGGAAGATCGCAACGATGTTGGCGAGAATGATTGCATAGACACCACCAGCGGAACCGAGGCCAACATTCTGACTTTCAAGAACACGTTGGAAAATCAGATAGGTCAGAGTACGGGTGCCAAACGCGCCTCCGGTCGTGACAAATATTTCTGCAAAGATTGCCAGCAGGAAGATCGTCTGGATAAGAACCACGATCGTAATCGCACGGCTGAGATGTGGCAGAGTGATGTAACCAAACCGCTTCAGCGGCGGAGCACCATCCATTTCTGCTGCTTCCAATTGTTCACCGTCCAGAGACTGGATTGCCGTCAACAGGATAAGCGTTGCGAACGGCAACCATTGCCAGGAAACGATCATGACGATTGAAGGCAGTGAAGCCTCAGACAGCCACGCGATCGGCTCAGCCCCGAAAAAGCGCCACAGATGGGCAAACAGACCGTTTACCGGGTCCATGAACATGTTCTTCCAAACCAAAGCTGAAACCGTCGGCATAACAAAGAATGGTGCGATGACCAGAATGCGGACGACACCTTGGCCCCACATTGGCTGGTTCAGCAATATTGCCAGCAATACGCCAAAGATTACTGTGATCAAAAGGACCCCGCCAACGATGGTCAACGTGGCGATCACCGACGGCCAGAACGCGCTGGAGCTGACAAAGCGAACATAGTTTTCGAAGCCGACCCACCCAAGGTCTCCGCCACGCAGCGGCAGGTATTGTTTGAACGAGAAAATGAGCGTCATGATCAATGGAACGAGCATCCAGCCGAGGAGCAAGATGACCGCTGGGGCCATCATAAGCCGCGCCGCTGATCGGGAGTGTTTAGTAGCCATCGGGCATACCTCCTCTGTTGATTGCCATAAGGCTATCTTAAACAGTGCAAAGTTTTTGAGAATTGATGGCGTCTCGGGCAACACTTGGGAGAAGAGTGTTGCCCGAGACCAAGGGAATGCTCAGCGGTAGCCAGCTGCTTCCATAGCGTCGTTTGTAAGTGCCTGAGCTTTGGCGAGCGCCTCATCAACGGTTTGCTGACCGGCATAGACAGCCGAGAACTCCTGGCTCACTTCGGTAGCGATGCCCGCAAATTCCGGAATTGCCACAAACTGGACGCCAACGTAGGGAACCGGCTTAACCGTCGGATTTGTGGGGTCTGCCGCTAGAATTGAGTCCAGCGTCTTCTGGGCAAAGGGAACTGCCTGATAGTTGGGGTTTTCATACAGCGATGTTCGTGCACCCGGCGGTACGTTAGCCCAACCTTCGTTTTCGGCGACAAGTTCAATATAGTCTTTTGACGTTGCCCATTCGATGAATGCCTTTGCTGCGGCTTCCTTTTGAGTTCCGGCAGGAACTGCCAGCGCCCATGCCCAGAGCCAGTTTGCTTTCCTGTCGACACCTTCACTATTCGGCGCTAGCGCGAAACCAACCTTGTCGGCGACAGTTGAGTCATCAGGATTGGTCACAAACGAAGCCGCAACGGTGGCGTCAATCCACATGCCGCACTTGCCCTGCTGGAAAAGGTTCAGGTTTTCATTGAAGCCGTTGGTCGCATAGCCCGTCGGGCCGGATTCCTGCATCATTTCGACAAAGAAGGTCAGCGCCTCTTTCCACTCTGGCTGATCGAACTGGGCATTCCAGTCTTCGTCAAACCAGCGCGCACCGAAGGAGTTGCCGGTTACGGTGATAAACGCACCACCTTCACCCCAGCCCGCCTTTCCGCGCAGGCAGATACCATTGATGTCATTGTCACGGTCGGTCATTGCTGCGGCAGCTTCGCGAATGAATTGCCAGGTTGGTGCCTCAGGCATTTCCAGACCGGCCTTCTCCATCAGGTCGGTGCGGTACATGATCATCGAACTCTCGCCATAAAATGGCGCTGCATATAGGGTACCATCGTGGCTCAGACCGGCTCGCATGGCTGGCAGGATATCATCAGCGTCATACTCAGCTGAAAGGTCGTCAAGCGAGACCAGCCATCCATTGGCACCCCAGATCGGAGTCTCGTACATGCCGATGGTCATGATGTCGAAAGAACCACCCTTGGCGGCGATGTCCGTGGTGACACGCTGGCGCAATACGTTTTCTTCCAATGTGACCCACTCGACCGTGTGGCCAGTCTTATCAGTGAAGTCCTGAGTCAACCCCTGCATGCGAATCATGTCGCCATTGTTCACGGTGGCGATGACAAGATTCTCTGCTAGTGCGCCACTTGCAGTGACGAGTGTCATTGCCGTCGCCGCATATAGAGCTTGTTTGAATGACATCCTAATTCTCCTCCTCGTTGGATGATGACTTCGACCTTAGTCAAAATCACAACGCGAAGTCAATTATAAATTTACGCGCGTAAATTTTAGGCTGATTGCGAGATTAGTGGTTTCTTATGCCGACTCCCGCATGATCAGACGGCCCTCGAACAGTTTTTCCTGTCTTTCCGGCGGGACTTCTCCCTTTTCAAACAATGCAAACAATGTGGACACCGACCAATTCGCGATACCTTCATAATCCTGTGCGATCGTTGTCAGAGGGGGGCATGTGAACCTTGAAAACGGGTGATCGTCGTGGCCTGCAATCCGGAGATTGCATTCCGGACCATGACCAACTTTAAAGCCAAGGCCATAAGCCGCTGACAAAAGACCGATGGCAAAGCGATCATTGCTACATAGGATCGTGTTGGTCTTGAATGCCCCCTCAGACAAGAGCCGGCCACCCTGGACTTTCCCAATTTCTTCGAAGTCCCAGCCTTCTCCGTTCACTTGAAATATATTCGGTGTCTGACCGTGCCGCTCCATACTTTCGATATAGGCTTGCCTATGCTTATTGGCGTTGGGGTTGAGCGGTTTTTTCATTTCGAAAAAACAGGGAGGTTCACCGCTGCGGCAAAGGTACTCGACCATCAAATTGACGCTCTGAAAGTGATCGGTGCCAACAAATGCTCGTCCTACATTTTGCATGTTGGCATCAAACAAGACGACTGGAATCTCGGCATCAAATGCTTTAACGGCGTCTTTGTCTGACAGCCTGCCAAAAGGTGCCAATAAGACGCCAGCAGGTTTCAGGGATTTGAGTGAATTAAGGTTGTCTCGCTCCATTTCAGGATTGCCGTGTGAACTAAGTAAAATCGGGCTGTAGCCGGCCTCTATGCACGCAAGCTCTACGCGTCTGCCGATCTCGGAAAAGAATGGGTCAGCCAGATTGGGGACTACAACTCCAATGTTCTTGGTCGTGCGCCGGTTTTGGTTCATCGCGAATACATTCGGATGATACTCATACTCTTCCAGTGCTGCTTCGATCTTGTCTCTTGTGGAAACACGCACGCTTTCTGGATCGTTGAAGTATTTTGAAACGGTAGGTCGGGAGATCCCGCTGATGGCCGCAAATTCTTCCATGTTTCGGATTTTGCGTTTCAATTCTTGCCTCACACCAATTTTCAACATGTCGCGCGGAAACTTGTAGTAAATTTAGAGATGAAGGACCCGAAGTGTCAAGTCGGCTAGAAAGGGTTAAGTTTGCTCGCTTCCGCACTCATTTCAATCTTGACCGTTTTGTCCCAGGTTCGGCTCTCAAGCAACGAGCAGATCGCGATGCAAATAGCCCATGCCCAGTTATAGCATGAGCACACGTTTTGATTTCGATCACGCGTCATCGGGTTGGGGGATCAACCGCAACCCCCGCACTCAAGTTTCAAGTTGACGCAGATGATGTTCCGGGCGACCTGCGGGACTGTTTGGCCGCCGCAGTTAACCTTATCCGGGTAGTGCTGAAACCTCTTTTTTCCGCCATTGCGAACATATCTCTAAACAAAGCACTGCAAATCCCAGGGGCTCGGTCGTTCAGCTTTAACAGCGGTCGCTGCCTAGATCTTCCACATTTATGTATGAAAGACACCGCGTAGCTCCGCAAGGCCCCTTACTTGCCTGCAAAACACGGCCCATATGCGATTTTGTCTTAACCCGGAACGTTCTATGCGGAGTTCAAGCTGCCACTTCCGTTTACAGCTCCGCAAAACCGAGCCCATCGCATCTGGACAGCTAATTTATGTATTGGTCACAAATGTAAATTTTGTCGCCAAAACGGAGATGACGGACGAGCGGATCTCGTGATGTTCTCCTGCCTCTCATCTTTCGCGGCTCCTGCTTGGCAGGGTGGTTTGGGCCAGCATTTTCGGGAGGAGGTGAAAATGCTGGCCCTTTGCGTTGGCGCTCCCTGTTGGCTTTTTCGCCGCCGCTTATGCTGGCTAACTCTGGGAGGAGCGAGAACCAGCAAATTTCGTGTGAGCTTCTGCCCTGAGGGCCTCCGCTCTATTAATCAGCCATCAATTTCGCGGCATATTCCGGGATATCGGATCGCGAAATTCCGATCTGAGCGAGCTGATGGTCGTTCATACTCGAAAGCGTGGAGAGCATCCGAGCCATTTGCAGTGCCTTCAAGGCAGCATTTGTAGTGGATCCAACCCACCCCAAGAAGCTAATTGATAAGGCGATAACGTGACCGCGATCTGCACCAGCAGCTTGAGTGTTAGCAGCCATACGCAGCCTCCATAGCAAGTTTTTTGATGCTACTGCGCGGAATACCCAGATCTGTTAAGTCGCGGTCAGATAGCACCGAGAGCTCATAATACGTCGCGCGGTAAACCCTGCGATTGGCCTGTGCCTTTCGCATCGTGTCTATTTTTTGATGAAAGAACGTGCGGCCAGCTTCGAAAACGACATCCAGCCCGCTGTTTGATCGAGTAATTGCCATGATATTGCCTCGTCCGTTGCTGCAATGCAGTATTTATGCTGCAATGCAGAGATACGTGTGTTTGGTAGCGCTCACAATTTGGCAATTTGGCATAGGCCCCATGTCAGATTGGAACAGCAAGGGTCATGACATGGATATTTCTGCGCAAATGCTAATCTTTACGACAGTTGTCGAGCAGGGAAGCATATCTGCGGCTGCACGATCAATGGGGCAGACCCCCTCGGCTGTAAGCAAGCAGATCGGGTTGCTTGAAGATCAGGTGCACTACCGCCTACTGAATCGCACCAGAACAGGTATCTCCCCGACGTTGGAAGGCCAAGCGTTCTACGAAAAATGCAAAGCGATGGCTGACAAATTCAAAGAAGCCGAGGCGATGATCCATAACTTTGATGGTATCCCACGCGGAGTGCTCAGAATCGCATCCACGGTTGCCTTTGGTAAGGCACAGCTGATCCCTGCTCTGCCGAAATTCATGGAAGAGAACCCTGAAGTTAATGTGTCCTTGGATTTGACCGACCGAGAGATTGATCTTCGGAGCGAAGGGTTCGATGCGGCGATCTGCTTTGCTGAACAACGCAAGAACCCAGATATGGTCATCAGACGCATTATGCAGAGTCGCAGGGTGCTATGCGCCTCACCTGAATACCTTGAGCGTTCAGGAACCCCGACGAGTTTTGCCGAGTTGGCTGAACACAATTGCCTGAGAGTTGCTGGAAGAAGCCAACGGAACGCTTGGAACAGTATCGAACCAAAGGTCGGCGAAAAATTTGAAGCAACGGGCAGTTTTGAGGGAAACAGCACCGATGTCGTTTTTCGAGCGGTACTGGCTGGTATAGGGATAGCGCGGCTACCCTTTTACATCGCGAACTGCAAGTTTCAGTCCGGCGAACTCGTCCATGTTATGCCGGAATACGCACCACCGAGCACTGATATCGTGGTGATGTTTGCTGACAGGCGCAATCTAGCCCCGAAAACCCGAGCATTCGTGGATTACCTGGTGCAACAGTTTCGTGATGTCGAAAGCGACAAAATGACCGGTTCTTAACCATCTGGAAAAAGGGGTTCTTCACGCTAGCAAGGTCAAAATCATTCGGAGAGATCACAAGCAAAGCTGAAAATGGGGTTCGAACTAAAGGCCCATAGCGGATATTCGCAACCAGACTTTGCAAGGCCCGTGGAGCGCAAGCAAGACCCCGCCCGACCCTGTGATCTTAGTGCCGGACAAAGCGCCGCTCTTCTGACCTTGCTGAAACTGGTCCGAGTTTGTCTGGCAGTACCCACACCATTATCGTTGTATGGCACGGGCAGCAGCGTCCAGCCTGCGTGTCGCTGGCTGGCGACGTTGGCTGCGCGGGGTTCGTACTACTTCAGATATGTGTTGAACCAATCAATTGTTCGGTCCCAGGCTAGGTTCGCCATCTCCTCGTCATAGCGTGGCGTGCTGTCGTTGTGAAAGCCGTGATTGGCATTTTCGTAGATATAGGCCTCGTATACTTTTTCATTGGCCTGCAGAGCGGACTCAAAATCTGGCCAGCCTGCGTTGATACGTTCATCAAGCTCTCCCATCTGGATCAATAACGGTGCCTGAATTTTGGCCACATCCTCTGCTGCTGGCTGACGACCATAGAACGGCACACCTGCAGCAAGTTCGGGGTAGGCCACGGCTATTGCACTGACGACGCCGCCGCCATAGCAAAAGCCTACCGCGCCGACCTTGCCTGTGCAATCTTCCCGATTCATCAGGTATTCGAACCCGTTGAAGAAATCGTTCATCAACTCGACTCGGTCCACTGTCTTTTGCAGTTCGCGCCCATCGGTGTCGTTGCCCGGGTATCCACCGACCGAGGTCAACCCGTCGGGGGCCAGCGCCATAAATCCAGCTTTCGCCAATCTGCGCGCCACGTCCTCGATGTAGGGATTCAAGCCGCGGTTTTCGTGAATCACCAGAACTGCGGGTAGGGGATCTTCCACGCCCGCAGGCCGAACCAGATAGCCCCGGACATCGCCGGTTCCATTAGGTGAAGGGTAAGTAATATAGTCCGCTTGGATATCGGGATCGTTGAAGGATACCTGCTGAGCAAGGGCATAGTTTGGGCTAAGCATGTTGAGCAACGCGACGGCGGATAAGCCGCCAACTGCAAATTTGCCAGCACGATCCAAGAATTGGCGCTTGGTGATTTTGCCGTGCGCGTAAAAGTCGTACAGGTCCAAAAGCTCCTGGTCGAAATCTCTGGCCGTCATGCGGGTCATAGTAAATCTCCTGTTGAGTTTGGTCGTCCGAAGGGTGGGGTACTATCCGATTAAGGAGTCCTTTTTTGATTGAGGTTCGCGGTACGTCTTTTGAGACACTTCCAATGGCTCCTTTTGCGCGTGCCGTTCGCGCAGCACATTTTTTTGAACTTTTCCCATTGTATTGCGCGGCAGTTCCGAGACGAGCTCGTAGCGGCGTGGATGTTTGAAGCGTGACAGCCTGTCTTCGACGGTCCTCGCTATCTGTTCCATGTCCGGTTGTGCGCCGGGCTCAGCCACCAGTGCGGCGATGATTGCTTCGCCGAAATCGTTGTCGGGAGTGCCGAACACCGCCGATTCCAAAATACCATCAATGTCGTTCAGGACATCTTCAATTTCTTTTGGGTAGACGTTGTAACCGCCGGTGATGATCAGGTCTTTTGACCGACCTACAATCGACAGGTAGCTATCCTTACTATATTGACCCAGATCGCCGGTGATGAAGAATCCATTGTCCCGCAACTCTTCAGCGGTTTTGTCGGGCATCTGCCAATAACCTTTGAACACGTTGGGGCCGCGTACTTCGATCATTCCAACCTCGCCCTGAGGCAGCGGTTCCCCGGTATCCGGGTTTGTCACGATCACTTCGATGCCAGGCAACGCCATACCAACAGTTCCCGCACGTCGTTCGCCACTATAAGGATTAGAGCTGTTCATGTTCGTCTCGGTCATTCCGTAGCGCTCAAGGATCTGGTGGCTAGTGCGCGTTTCGAATGCTTGATGGGTTTCGGCAAGCAGGGGGGCGGAGCCGGAAACGAACAGGCGCATGTTCCCGGTGATTTCTTCGGTGAACCGGTCGTCTGCCAATAGTCTGGTATAAAAAGTGGGGACCCCCATCAAAAGGGTCGACTGAGGCAACTCATCCAGGATGGCGCCGAGGTCGAACTTTTCCATCAGTCGAACTCTGGAACCGGCGAGTAGTGACGTATTCATTGCCACGAAAAGCCCGTGCGTGTGAAAGATCGGCAGCGCGTGAATCAAGCGATCGTCGTTTGTGATGCCCCACAGATCAACAAGAACTTGGGCGTTGGACAACAGGTTTTGATGGCTCAGCATTGCGCCTTTGGAACGGCCTGTGGTGCCTGATGTATAAAGCAATGCGGCAAGATCGTCCGGAGCGCGATCCAAGGTCTCGAATACACAAGGTTGTGCGTCGGCCTCGCTGCTCAGGCTAGCGGAAACGCCGCCGAGTGTCCGCAGCTTTGCCCCAGACCGAGCCGCCCGTTTTCCGATTTCAAGTTCGTCTTTGCTGTCGCAAACGATCATCGCTGGTTGGGCATCAGAAATGAAATAGTCCAACTCTGCCAACGTGTAAGCCGTATTCAGCGGCAGGTAAACAGCACCTGCCTGAACCGCCGCCGCGTAGAGCGCAATCGTATCGGCGAGCTTTGGCGCTTGCACAACGATGCGATCGCCAGGTGAAACTCCGTTGCTTTGCAAAACACGTGCGATCTGCGCCGCGCGCTTCAAAAACGAGTCATAGGACACCACTTGGCCATCATCGAGCTGCAGGAACGGAGCCTCGTTACCCTCATGTTGGGCAAACAAACTATCGTAGAGGGTATTGGTCACTCTGTATGTTCCCTTGGCTTGGCCGCAATCGCGGCGGTTGAGGCCGCGCGAACTGAACGCGAGGCTTCGATTGTCGCATGTGTTGCGAATTCTTCGTGATGACGTTCTGTCTTGTTCAAATCGTAAAGATAGTTGACCATCGCACCGCCGGATTGTGATCGTCCGTTCGGCGACAAATCGGCTTCGGCGTGCAGTTCGTGCAACTCGGCACCATTGCCGAGGTGAAAGCGGGCCACGGGATCAAGCGGCATCCCATCTTCACGCTTGGCGAACATCAAATATCGCGCGGCCATCGCGCGCAAATCTTGTGGCGATGTTGTTGCCGCAAGCACGGCCTCGGCGGCATAGCCGTGCTCAGGGTGTTCTGTCTCGCCCGCCAACCAACGATTAAGCCCCGGTATTGGTGATAAGGTCACAAAAGTATCAATCCCCTGGAGCTCTCTCGACAGCTCGGTCACAACCTGTTTGATCAACAGATTCCCAAAGCTGATACCCATTAAACCCTTTTGGCAATTTGAAATGGAATAGAACGCCGCGACCTTTGCCTGTTCAGCTTGGATCGGTTCTCGACCTTCGGACAAAAGCGCATCAATAGCGTCTGGAACTTCAGCCGTCAGAGCAACTTCGACAAAAATCAGAGGTTCATCTGGCATCGAAGGATGGAAGAACGCAAAGCAACGACGATCAGGCGGGTAGAGCCTGCGTCGCAGATCGTCCAGATCGTTGATCTGATGAACCGCCTCGTAGGCAACGATCTTGTCTAGAACGCGGGCAGGGGTATCCCAACTGATTTGTTTGAGGACAAGAAACCCCCGATTGAACCAGCTTCGCAGCAAATGGACGAAATCAATATCTGTTCGCTTGAACTCGGGGTTGGATCTGAGAAAGCGCAACAGGTCAACGCGCATTGCTACGAGTTCTTGAGTCGCACCTGATGGTTGGTTTAATCGGCGCAAAAACTCTTGCCGTTTGGGTTCCGCGACTTCACTAAGCTTTTGATATAAATCGGCACTTCGCTCCTTGGCGTAGAGACTTGCCGTTTCGGCAAGCTGATCCGCGTCCAGCTCAAGTTGATCATTCAAATAGGCAAAAAATTGAAATTTCTCGGAATCGTTTAAAGTCTGGTAGCGATCAAGGATCGTGGAAGCGAGGGTAAAGCCCGATACTTCGCCTTCTGCAGACAACAAGGCCTCACAAAGCTCTACAATAGATCGATTGTCGTCATTGCCGCGCCTTTTGCCGGGACGGTCGAACAACTGATTTAACAGATCGCCCAGAAACCAGTTCCGCTGCATTTCAGGACTCCATCTGACTGCTCAGGTACTCACCCGTTCGGCGGTAGTGGTTGAGCAAGTGCTGGGTCGCGCAGTCTGCGTCGTGATCGAGTGCGGCATCTAGGATTTGCTGGTGTTCGGCAGCGATATCGCGCTTTTTGTAACTTGACCCTCCCGCTGCCAGATAACGGTAGCGAATGTTGAGGTCATAAAGCTGCGAGCAATACCGTAGCAGCAACGGCAGTTTTGCATTTTCCAACAAGGCCATATGAAACGCTTTGTGGGCGTCTTCGAAGTCAGGCGCACCTTTTTGACTGGCCTTTTTCATATGGTGATGACGCAAGACTAGCCTGTCCTCCCAAGCTCCGTCTGCATTGACGATGGAAGCGCGCAGCGCTGTTTCCTCGAGGTTGCATCGCAACAGGAGTATTTCTTCGAAGTTACACTTGCTGACTGGTGCTGCCCGAAATCCGCGCTGATCAATCCGCTCGACCAACATGTCCGATGTCAAAAGGCTAAGCGCTTCGCGAACCGGACTAGCGCCGGTGTCCAAAAGCCCCCGAAGCTGCTCGATCTTGAGTTTTTGTCCCGGAGGTAATTCTCCGGTCAGGATCATTTCGCGTAGCCTTCGATACGCTCCATGAGTGGCTGATGTCTCTTTGCCCTCAGTATCAAGCATGGCGTCCATATCCGACTGTTCCTATTTCGCGGCAAATACTCTTGAGTGCTCTTAACTGAGGGCACTCGTTCCAGTCGATAGGCCAACCGAAAGGTTCAGCGAGCCTTCGTTGATCATCCAGCGCCGAAGTACAAAACTACGTGCGCCACTTTTGTGTATAGGATCGTCTTCGGCCAGCTTCCGGGCGGCTTCAAGGCTGTCGGCGCGATAGATGATCAGTCCCATCCCCTGCATATGCTCGCCAGTTTCATCCGACATGGGGCCTGCAAAAGCCAGCTGCCCCAAACGTTCCAGCTGCGTCTGATACGCCAAGTGATCTGGCAGTGACGCCTTTACATCTTCGGGCGATTTGGCTGGCGTGCTCAGCGCGACGTAAAGCTCCAAAGCAAGAGCACCGCGGCTTTTTGCTTCTGATTTGTAGTCTGCCCAAGCAACCATTTGCTGCCTCCAAAAATATCGATATTATTTGACATATTGCAAAATAGTCGGCAAAAATCAAGTGAACTGACATGGATGGTGAAAATGAAATACCTGGTGGGAGAGACTTTGGATGGCACAGCGGTTTTTGCTGTAAACGGCGAAAATGCAGTGAATCTAACGGCTTTACATCCTGCAATCGGTTCGGATTTGATGGGTTTGATAGCCGAGCCTGAACTGGCCGACTCACTTTCCGGCAAAATTGACGCCGCAGACAGTGTGCCCGTGTCTTCCATCACTCCTGCATTGCCCGTTGCCGCTCCCGGAACGATCATTTGCATGGGGTTGAACTACACGGACCACATCAAAGAAGGCGGGTATGATATCCCGGAGTATCCGACGCTGTTTATGCGCGGGAAGAATTCGATCATGGCGGCAGGGCACCCTATGGTGCGGCCGACCTGTTCCGAGAAACTCGACTACGAAGCCGAGCTTATGCTGATCGTTGGAAAACGCGGCCGTCATATCTCGGAAGAGGACGCACTGGATTATGTCTTCGGCTACACCGTGTTTAACGACGGGTCGCTGCGGGATTATCAGCGTAAAACCGTTCAATGGACGCCCGGCAAAAACTTCGATGACACAGGCGCGATCGGCCCTTTCACCGTAACGCCGGAAGACTTGCCGGAGGGAGCATCCGGCCTGAAAATCGAAAGCCGAGTGGGGGACGAAATCCTGCAAAGCTCGAACACCGCCAACATGATCTGGGGGGTCCCTCAGGTCATCGCCACGATCTCGGAATATACCACTCTCGAACCCGGTGATCTGATTGCGTTGGGTACGCCGCCGGGTGTTGGTCACGCCAAAAAGCCCAATCCACGTTGGTTGAAGCCGGGTGAAACCGTCGAGGTCGAAATTGAGGGCATCGGCATATGCGCCAGCCCCGTCATCGACGAAAAGGACGCCGAGACTAAGGTGGCCGCGGCATGAGCGCACCAGCCGGGGCAGAGCTGGAGGCACTTCGCGCAAAGGCGCAGCAAGATCATCGCGATCTGCGCGAGCGCATCTCACGTCTTTCAGACGACGCAATTGCCCTGATCCTCCGCGAATCCAGATCTCATTACGCCTGGACCGACAAGGCTGTTTCTAACGAATTGCTTGAAGAGATCTACGACATCACGATCAACGGCGCGACCAGCATGAACACGCTGCCCGCCCGCTTCGTTTTCGTTAAAAGCGCGGAAGGTAAACAGCGCCTAGCCAAGTCGTTAAAGCCGAAGAACGTGCCAAAGATGATGGATGCGCCGGTCACTGCGATCATTGCTTACGACATGGACTTCTGGAAGGAATTACCTTTTCTTTTCCCGCACGAAGATCGACGGTCACTTTTCGAAAATAATCCCGAATATGTAGCCGATACAGCGTTTCGCAATGGAACGCTTCAGGGCGCTTACTTTATGATCGCGGCCCGGGCTGTCGGGTTGGACGTCGGCGCCATGTCTGGCTTTTCAAACAAGATCGTCGACGAGGAATTCTTCGCGGGTACGACGCTCAAGTCGAACTTTCTTTGCAATCTGGGCTACGCAGACGAAACAGGATTGTTTCACAAGCTGCCTCGCTTCTCATTCGAAAAGGTTTGCTCTTATGCATGAGGAGGTGACCCTGTGGCGATGAAAGTCAAACCTGTCGTAACCTACCGTACGACAGCTCAATGCCCGACACACGCGCGAACCGAGATCCCAATTCGCGATCTGGACGTGATTATCGACGAGCCCGTGGAGCGAGGCGGAACAAATCTTGGCCCGTCTCCGACCGAAACCGCAATGGCTGCTTTGATCGCCTGTACGAATGTCATCGGGCACAAGAATGCGCACCGTTTGGGAATTGATCTTGGCACCGTGACAATCGACGCGAAATGCAGGCTGGATCGACGCGGTGTCCTGATGGAGGAGGAGATCGATGTTCCGTTTCCCGAAATCGGACTCACTGTGAATTGCGATACGCCCGCCAGTCAGGAGGAGCTGACACGCGTGGGCGAGGAGACAGCCAAATATTGCGCCATCGCAAAACTGTTCAAAGCGGCAGGCACGGACCTGACCGTAAACTGGGTCAAAACCAACAAATAAAAATCGACAGGACCCGACTTTCTGGGAGGAGAGAAATGAAAAATTGGACCAAACGCAGCCTAGTGGGCGCTGCTCTGGCAGGCGTCATGGCGATGCCCCTCGCGGCAGAAGAGACCATCTCAGCCGTCGTAATTGATGGCTATCCCGACCGTGCGTTGTGGGTGAAAGAATTCACCAACTTCTTCATTCCGGAAGTGGACAAGCGGCTGGCCGATTCTGGCAACTACAAGATGAACTGGCAAGAGAACTACGGTGGCTCGATCGTAAAGCCGAAGGGCGTCCTGGAAGGGATCCAGCTTGGCCTTGGCGACATCGGCATTGTCACAACTATCTTCCATTCGTCCAAGTTGCCCAGTCAGGGGATATCGGGGTCGACCCCCTTCGTGTCATCGGACTCTCGCGCGGTAGCCAAAGCCGTGGATGAGATCGCGCGCGAATACCCAGCGATGCAAAATGAGTTCGCTGCACAGAACCAAGTCTATCTGGCGACCGGCGTAGTACTCGATACCTATCAGGTTTTTTGTACAGAGCCGGTCTCGGCTGTTTCTGATCTGGAAGGCCGAAAAGTGGCAGGGGCGGGACTGAACCTCCGATATCTCGAAGGTATCAAAGATGCAGCGGGGGTTCGTGGTGGCCTGACCGATTTCTACAATATGCTGCAAACCGGCCTTGTTGATTGTGCGATGCTGTGGCCTGAAGCAGCCAAGACCTTCAAGATCGCCGAAGTGGCTCCCTACATGCTCAAAGCTGACTTGGGTGCCGTGAACTCCAAGACGATCACGGTGAATTCTGACTATTGGGCAAAGTTGCCGGATGAAGTCAAAGGCGTTCTGCAGGCCGTCGCAATTGACTACCGTGATCATGTGGCCGGCATCGCTATGGACCGGGCTGCGGCCTCAAGGGACGCATACACCGAAGCCGGCGGGACGATTGTCGAAGTTTCGGACCAAGACCGAGCGGCCTGGGCCAACGCAATGCCAAATGTAGCACAGGAATGGGCAGCCACACTGAATGAGAACGGTGAACAAGGCGACGCGATACTGGCCGCTTATCTCGGCAAGCTGCAGGACGCCGGTTTTACCGGAGTGCGTGACTGGACGGCCGAGTAACAGTCTGGCGATCCACGAAAGGGGCCTTTCATGCTGAAGACCGCAGTTGCTGGCTTGTCGCGGGTCGCCAATTTGCTTGCTATCGCCGCCAACGCATTGGGTACGCTTGTCGTCCTTGCGTTGGTGGTCATTCTAAATGTCGACGTCATTGCGCGCGGTCTGTTTTCGGCACCTCTGCGTGGCACCTATGAAATGGTGCAGTTTTCGGTCGTGATGATCGTTTTTTTGCAGCTGGCCGACGTAGTCAGAGTGGATCGGCTGACGCGCTCGGACGGGTTTCTGAACCTGCTACACCACCGCCGTCCTGGGCTAACGGCCAACCTGAGGCGCATTATCAATGCCATCTCCGCAATCTTCATGGGTCTGATTGCTTATGTAACCTTTCCCGAGTTCCTGCATATGTGGGAGACACAGGACTACTTCGGAGTTCCGGGTCTTTTCACTCTGCCATGGTGGCCGGTCAAACTGGTCATCGCGTGCGGTACTGCGCTTGCCTGCGTGATCTTCCTTCTCAAGGTTGTCACGGCGCAGGACCGCCCGCATCTAATTCGTGCACCTGAACATGACGAGGCCGCAGAATGACGCCGATTGAGATTGGCCTGATCTCGGTCATAGCCATCGTCTTTCTGATTTACGCAGGCGTTTACATTCCCATCGCATTGGGCGTGGTCTCGTTCGTGTCGATCTGGCTGATGCGGGACAATTTCACGCTGGCGCTCAACCTGCTGAAAGTGGCAGTCGGCGACAGCGCGATGGAATACAGCTTTGCAACCATCCCATTGTTTACTTTCATGGGGCTCATTGTCTCAAAAGCCGGGTTGGGCAGGGACATCTACGAAGTCATGACCATGCGATTTCGCAAGGTCAAAGGCGGTATCGGTATGGCAACCGTTGGAGCCAACGCCGTCTTTGCCGCAGTGACTGGGTCGTCAATAGCCTCCGCATCCGTGTTCACCAAGGTCTCGGTCCCGCAGATGATGGCGCAGGCTTATAACCCACGGTTTGCTGTTGGCGTGGTCGCCGGGTCTTCGGTTTTGGGGATGATCATCCCGCCCTCGGCGATGCTGATCATCTATTCCTTTGTCGCCGAGCAATCTGTAGGGGACATGTTCCTTGCGGGGGTTATTCCGGGGATCATGCTGGCGATCGCTTATGTAGGCGCGATTTGGGTTATGGGTCGTTTCACCCCAGCATTCGTCGGTGGCCGCGTTGTCGAAGACACCGAGTGGATGTCAGGGCGCGAGATAGCCTCCAAAACACTGCCGACACTGTTCATCATTACCATCGTCCTTGGTGGTATCTACACAGGTTGGTTGACTGCCGTAGAAGCAGGGGCCGCCGGAGCTCTCGTTGCGCTAATCATCGCGGTTGCCCGTAAGTCGATGTCTCCACGCGCATTCTGGGACGCGTTGCTGGAAACCGGTCACATCACAGCCGCGATCCTGTTCCTGATCACGGCCGCTTCAATCTACAGCCGCATGCTGGGGCTGGCCGGGCTGCCCAATCAACTACAGGATCTGCTTGCGGGGAATTCCGCATCTTTCTGGTCGATCATGCTGCTCTATGTTCTGTTGATGCTATTTCTGGGAACATTGCTCGACACCGCGTCGATCATTCTGATTGTGGTACCGCTGTTCCTGCCCATGGCCGAAGCGCTTGATATGTCGCTGATCTGGTTTGGCATTATCACCGTGGTCGGGGCTGAGATCGGTCTTTTGACACCACCTTTGGGTATATCCTGCTTCGTTATCAAATCCACGATTAACGATGACCGCATATCACTTAAGGACGTGTTCATGGGCGCACTTCCCTTTGCGTTCGTGATGCTGATCGTTCTGTTCATTCTGATCGAGTTCCCGATCCTCAGCCTTGCCCTGATTTAAGGAGGACAAGATGCGCTCTGTCACCAAAGACAATATCACCGACGTCTTCATGGGGTACCTGTCAAAAGATACTGATCCACGGATGCGTGAAATCATGGGCTCCCTGGTCAAACACCTCCACGACTTTGCGCGGGAAACCAACCTGACGCATGACGAGTGGCGGGCCGGGATTGCGTTTCTGGAAGGCTGCGCTGCGGTGGAAACCGAGGATAGGCATGAATTCGTGCTGGCCTCGGACGTGTTGGGCCTGTCGTCATTGGTTGATATGCTGCATTCCAGTGCCGATGCGACCAGTTCGTCCGTTTTAGGTCCATTTCACGTCTCGGGCGCCCCCCCGCTGCCAATCGGTGGCGATATGAAGCGTCACTACGGCGGGCCGGTTCTACTTGCAGAGGGCGTGATCCGCGATACCGAAGGTCATCCGATTGCCGGGGCAGAACTGGATATCTGGCAAACGGCACCCAACGGCCTCTACGCCAGTCAAGATGAAGAACAGGACACCTATTCTTTCCACGGGCTGATGTCAGTTGGCGATGATGGCAGATATGCGTTCACCACAGTTAAACCAGTTGAATACACCGTGCCGTCTGACGGGCCAGTCGGTGATATTCTGCGCGCTTGTGGTCGCCATCCATGGAGGCCCTCACACTTGCACTTTATCGTCAAAGCCCCCGGGTATCGCTCACTCGTGACGGAGATTTTTCCGGACAATGATCCCTATTTAGATCAGGATACTGTCTTTGGCGTTCGGGACGATCTGGTAATGACATATGTTGAACGACCTGCATCAGAATTTCCCGATGGCATGGAGCTTTCTGGTAAGATTGCCGAACCTTTCTTGCACGTGAATTTCGACGTGACGCTTGCCAGGGTCTGAATGATATTGAGGAGGCTTGAGGTGCTGAAACATATCTCCATTTTAAGTGCAGCGTTATTTTGCAATACCGCCGTCGCAGAACAGCGACCGATCTTTGACGCACATATTCACTACAGCCACGATGCTGTCAAACTGGTTCCGCCTGAACAGGTGGCCGAAATCCTTCGAGATGCAGGCGTGCGTAAAGCGCTGATTTCCAGCTCGGATGACAATGGCACTCAGCTATTGTTGGCAGTGGCACCGGACATCGTTGTTCCGGCGCTTCGCCCTTATCGTCGTCGCGGTGAGATCAACACCTGGATGCACGATGAAACTGTAATCGAGTATCTGGAAACAAACCTGGCAAAAAACAACTACGAGGCCATCGGCGAGTTTCACGCTTACGGAGATGACATCAAGACGCCGGTCATCCAGCGTATGATTGCACTGGCGAAAGAGCGGAACCTAATCCTGCACCACCATGGTGATCGCGAGGCCGTTGATTTGATCTTCGAAACATGGCCGGAAGCTCGGGTATTGTGGGCCCATTCTGGGTTTGACGATCCAGCCAGTGTGGTCGATGCGCTAGACATCTATCCCGGGCTATGGGCCGATCTGGCATTTCGTTCGGACATGGTTTCGCGAGGCCGTGTCGACCCGGATTGGAGGGCTGCGTTCCAAGCCCATCCCGATAGGTTCATGGTCGGTACGGATACGTTCGCACCTGAACGTTGGTACTACGTAGGCCCTCATGCCGATTTTTCGCGTGAATGGTTGGATTTGCTGCCGGACCAGATCGCAGACAACATTGCCTTTGCTAACGCAGAACGTTTGCTGGCATCAGAATGACCCACTGCGCTGCTTGGTTTCTTATATGGTCCAGCGCGGCGGTTGCTTGTGAAGCGACGGGGCAACGCATGAATTCGGAAGTTCAAAACGCACCCAAGGTTTATCTGGCGGTCGACGAAATTCCGTTGGCCCAACCGTTTTCGGTGTTGGTTTCAGTTTGTAGTGAAACTGCTGTGGGCCAAATGCGTGTGGATGCAATCATGCCTGCTCATCAACATGGTATGAACTATACTCCCAAGGTTACTGCATTGGACGGCGGAGTGTTCCGAATTGATGATATGTTGTTTCACATGCCGGGTTTGTGGGAGCTGCAAATCGATGTCGACGTCAGTGGCCAATCGGTGTTCTACACGTCAGAAATTGCGCTGAAATGAAGCTGTGGATGACAGCTGCGCTAATTTTTCTGACCGGGGCGGTACGTGCAGATGTCTTGTTGACCGAAGACGAAATTGAACAAACGTTGTCCTTTGGGCCGTGGCCACTATCCTTCCAGCCGGATCCAAGCAATAGATTTTCCAAAGACGCCACGGCAATCAAGCTCGGACAGGCTTTATTCAACGATCCGGTGTTGTCGGTCGATGGTGCATTTTCCTGTGCAAGTTGTCATGATCCTGAACAGGCATTTACGATGCCGGAGGCGCGGGCACTCGGTCGTGATTTGTTAAATCGAAACACACCATCACTGCGAAACCTTGCCGGGCTGCGCTGGTATGGTTGGGGCGGCAAAAGCGATAATCTTTGGGCAGCCAGCCTGCATCCGATCATCGAAGAACAAGAGATGGCGCATAGTGCCGAAAGCCTAAAGATAGCTATCTCTGAAAGTACCTACATTGATGATTTTGAAGCCATATTTGGTCACCTCCAGGATCAAAGCCCTGAACTTTTTCTGGTGAATACTGCAAAAGCTCTTTCTGCTTACCTAGAGACCTTAGCCACCGACCGGACGATATTTGACGATTTTCGCGATGCTTTGGAGCGCCGAGATATTGCAGCGGCTAAGGAATACCCCGAAGCAGCTCAGCGAGGTCTTCAACTCTTTTTAGGGCGCGGGAAATGCGTATTTTGCCACAACGGTCCGAGGTTTTCCAACAACGAGTTCCATGACGCAGGTGTGCCATATTTTCTGAATGAAACCGAGGTTGACCAAGGTCGGTTCGGAGGATTGAACATTTTACTCTCCAGCCCCTACACATTGGACGGCGACTGGAACGACGATCCGGAAAAGAAAGGTGCCTGGGCCGTGCGAAATGTACGCAGGAGCCATTCTGATTTTGGAATCTTTCGGACGCCCAGCCTGCGAGGTTTGGGCGAAACCGCCCCCTACATGCATGACGGCAGCATGGATGATCTGGACGCCGTGGTCCGGCACTACAGCGAAATCGATACGGAAAGGCTTCACGCCGATGGCGAGGCGATACTTTCTGAACTGAATTTGACGAAACAGGAGATCACGGACCTTGTGGCGTTTTTAGAGACGTTGTCCAGCGCTATGCGGCCTTGAGATATTCCAATGCAGCCTGAGTACCGCCTTTATTGCGCGGCACGCCACTCTTGGCGAGCCCCATTTATACGCCTGAGAGGGTGGCCATCAACATCAGGTCGTTGAAATCGCCCAGGTGACCTATGCGGAAAACCTTGTCGGCCACTTTAGACAGGCCATTTCCAAGTGAGATGTCATAGTGCTCCAGCGCCGTCGCGCGGAAGGCGTCCGCAGAGTGCCCTTCCGGGACTTTGACAACGGTCAGGACGCCCGATCCCTGACCTTGGCGAGCACACAGCACCTCGAGACCCCATGCTTGCACGGCAGCCCGAGTCGCGGCTCCGTGGCGCGAATGCCGAGCGAATACGTTCTCCAGCCCTTCCTCGTGCAACATGTCGATGGCTTCATTCAGTCCATAGAGAAGGTTTGTGCCGGGAGTATAAGGGTTTGTGCCGGGAGTATAAGGGAAGAGTCCTTTTTGGTTTGGCTCGACCATATCCCCCAATCCCAATAGCTTCGCGGCATGGTCCCGGAATTTGATTGCTCCAACGCCCGGTCAATTACAGCATTGAAGCTCAGACCAGGCGGTAGCATCAGTCCCTTTTGCCCATGACCAAAAGGGCGACTTTATTGGATAAGCTGAGACTGGTTCAAATTTTGTTGACAGTACTTCGCCCACCACTTGTGGTTAACAGTTCAAAAATGCAGGAGGGGTTGGATGCGATCGGGTGGCGTCCGGAGAGCTTTCTGGGAACAGTCCTGCATCAAAGTAGGTAATTGCAGTTATAAAACTGTTCCCCGAGTCGGGCGGTTGTTTTCGATATTGAACTTCATTCCGTCTAGCAATTCTTCAAGATCCGGGCGCGCAGCAGGGGCATTCGAAATGTCGACCAACATCAAACTGCCATCTGGCCGAATTCCGAATGCGCCGGGCTCTGCAAACAGTGTCGTTGTCTCAGCCTCTGAAAGAGGGGCCGACACGTAGAGGCCAAGTGATCGCATCTGCGTTTCGGTCAATCCAAAGCCCAAATTAAATGTCCAACCGAACTCTTCCTTGTCGGCCAAAGCCTTTTCTTTAGAGTCGGCAGAAACGACCACCACATCCATGACGCTGCTCCAATCAGCCAGCATGGTGTTCAATTTATTGAGAAATCGCTTGCATCTGGGACAGTGACGCCCGCGATAGACGAAAAGCATCGTCCATCGATCTTTGGGCCGACCAATCTCTATTTCGCCACCGCAGACATCAAAAACACTGATCTGCTCGACGGGAGCATTCACTTTGGGTTTTTGCGACATGTCAGCTTCCTTTTTTCATTAAGAAAGAAACTCGAACACAAGCTTAGCTTCAAGTGTCTGCCTTTAAACTTGAATGTACTTTATTCACCCAACCAAGCTTGGCAGTGTTAGTGAAATCGCGGGTACAAAAGTGATAAGCATTAATGCGAAGAGAATTGCCAAGTAGAAGGGCCATATTGTTCGCACGGCTTTCTCCATTGGCAATTTACCCACGGCGCAACCGACAAACAGGCACGATCCGACCGGTGGTGTGCACAATCCTAATCCCAAATTCACGAGCAAGATCATCCCGAATTGCAGCGGATCAATCCCAAGGCTGTTGGCAACGGGTAGAAAAATGGGTGTGCAGATCAGAATTAGCGCTGCCATATCCATAATCATTCCAAGCAACAACAAAACCGCATTTACCATCAGCAGGATGAGTATCGGATTTTCTGTCAACCCAGTAAGCAGATCTACGGTTCTGTCCGGAACTCTGTAAAAGGTCAGCATGTAGGCAAACGCACCAGCGCATGCGATTAATATCATTACCATCGCCGTCGTGCGCACAGCAGAAGCGACGGCAATACAAAAGTTTTCCCACGTTATGCTTCTGTAGACGATCAGTGTGACCACGAATGCGTAAATGGCCCCAAAAGCTCCGGACTCCGTAACGGTGAAAATACCCGACAACACACCGCCGACGATAATCACAGCCGTCAAAAGTCCTGGAATTGCACTGAAGAAGCTCACTACGAGCGCTGGCCAACCCGGGAAAGTCTCAGCTTGATAACCTCTGCGCACCGCTACAAGGTACGCCGCCACAGCAAGGCAAAGGCACATTAAAACTCCTGGAACAACGCCTGCAAGAAACAGCTTCGAGATCGATATTCCACCCCCGGCTGCGATCGCGAAAATGATCATATTGTGACTGGGTGGAATAATTATACCGGCAATCGAGGACGTGACGGTCACGTTTACGGCGTAATCTGCATCGTAACCTTTCTCTTTCATCACAGGAACCAAGATAGACCCCAGTGCGGAAATGTCTGCGATGGCCGATCCTGAAATCCCCCCAAAAAGCATCGAAGAAAACACGTTCACAATTCCTAAGCCGCCGCGCACGGCCCCGACAGCGGCTGAAGCAAACCTGACTAGACGCATGGCTATCCCGCCGTGGAACATCAGTTCACCTGCAAAAATGAAGAACGGGATCGCCATCAACGAGAATACATTGATCCCGGAGACGATCCGCTGAAATCCGATCATCAAGGGTAAGCCTTCGAACCAAAATGCCGAAATGGCCGCTATTCCAAGCGCGAATGCTACAGGCGTTCCGATCAGAACGCAGAGGGCGAACACGCCAAGCAACAGAAGTATTCCCATCATTCGCCTCTATTCGATGCTGTCATTGCGCTGTCAAAACCGACATAGAGGCGGATTAGATGACCAACGGAAAAGAGTAATATGAGTCCTCCGCCAATTGTGAGAGGCAATGAACGCAAGCCTTCGGGGACTTGAATCAATGGGATTAGCGATCCCCACTTAAAGATCGTAAGTCGAGCTCCGAACCACAGCATCAAGGCGCCGAACCCAGCCATAAGCACGTCTGAGCAGATAACCAAAATGGTCCTCACACGTGGAGGAACTGCGGAACGCACGAGAGACACGGACAAGTGCGTGTTATCGTGTACGCCTACTGCCGCACCGAGAAACGCAATTGTCATGACGAGAAGCAAGGCGACTTGCTCGACCCAGGTCGGCGTCGCATTCAGAACATAGCGACCAAATACTAGCCATCCGAATATGACCGTGATGACAACCAGTGCGACACCGGTCAAAACCCGGCACAAGTCGGCGATCCAGTCCAGGATCTGGATCATCTTGCGCACAGATGTCGGGGGCAGGGAAGTATAACGCATTGGCTCACAACTCTTGATCAGGCGTCCGGACCCGCATGTGCGGGACCGGACAATATCAGACCCAATATAGCTAAATCAGTCCGTCGCCTGGATAGTCTCGACAAGCGGGCGTAAATCGGGGTTCGTAGCAAAGTAGGCTTCGTAAACCGGGCCCATAGCCGCTTGGAACGGGGCTTTGTCTGCCACTTCATTCACGACCACACCAGCTTCTTCGACGGCTGTACGGCTGGCTGCTTCGCGCTCGGCCCACAATTGCCGCTGAAGTTCTGCAGATTCCTGAGCTGCCTCTCGAACCGCGGCCTGCATCTCAGGTGACAGTGCGTTGAACGTGTCGGTATTAATGCAGATACATTCGGGTATGATCAGGTGCTGAGACAGCGAATAGAAACCGGCAACTTCGAAGTGGCCAGTTGACTCGTATGATGGCCAGTTGTTTTCGGCACCATCGACGACACCGGTTTTCAGGGCCTGATAAACTTCGGCAAACGCCATTGGTGATGGGTTGCCACCAAGCTCAGAAATCATGCCTGTAAAGAGGTCATTATTCATGACCCGAACTTTCATTCCCTCAACATCGGCAGGTGCGTTGATTGCCTTTGTTCCGTTGTAGAAGGAGCGAGCGCCAGCGTCATACCACGCAAGAGGTGTCAAGCCTTTGGCTGCCATGCCCGCCGCAATTGCCTCGCCACCCTCACTGTCCAAGACGCGGAACATGTGCGGGACGTCTTTGAATATAAAGGGCAACGATACAACATTGGCCTCGGCGACAATCGGGCCAATTGGGCCCAGGTTAAAGTTGCCGACTTCCAATGCGCCTGCGCGGACCTGTTCAACAGCGTCGGGCTGACTGCCCAGCGTGCCCCCATGGAACATTTGAAGGCTGATTTCACCGCCAGTTTTTTCCGTAATGAGTTCTGCGAATTTGTCCATCGCGATGGTGTTTGGGTAACCATCCACGTGGATATTCCACCCGCGCCAATCCTCTGCGAAGGATGCGCTCCCGGTAATTGCGACCACGGTCGCGGCACTCATCAGCGTTTTAGTCAGTTTGATATTCATATTTTCCTCCCTAGAAAACAGACAGTTGACTCGATGCCCGGCGAAGGCCGGTTATGAAAAGAGCAGGCCTCCGTTGATGTCGATGTTCGCGCCCGTAATGAAAGCAGCGGCGTCTGAGGCCAGATAGGCGACCAGATTGGCGACATCCTCAGATGTGCCTTCGCGTTTAAGCGGCGTGGCGCCGGCCACGTTGGTCCGCACTTCGCTTTTTGTGAAGACATTGTGAAAATCGGTGTCGATCATGCCCGGGCAAACCGAATTTACCCGGATGTCCGGCCCCAGTTCTTTGGCCAATCCACGCGTCATCGTCATGACCGCACCCTTCGAGGCCGCATAGGCGACCGCGCCTGGGCCACCCCCGTCACGCCCCGCCTGACTCGCAAACCCGACGATCGCGCCGCCTTTTTTCATATGCGGCAACACGGCCTGAACAGTGCGGGCAAAAGAAGTGGTGTTCAGGTCCATGACATGGCGCCAATGTTCCATATCCATCTCAGACAGGGTCTTCCGGGCCAGCAATCCGCCGGTCACGTGGGCAAGAATGTCGATCCGAGGTCCGAATGTCGCAATAGTCTCCGAGATCAGCCTTTCCACATCCGCACCGGAGGTCATGTCGCCCTGTATGGCAATCGCCTTACCTCCGGCAGCCGTTATTTTCTGAACCGCCGATTCCGCACCCGAAGATGAGCTGTGATAGTTGATCGCGATCGACGCTCCAGCCTTGGCCAGTTTCATGACGCAGGCACGGCCAATGTCCCGTCCGCCGCCGGTCACGATCGCAACCTTCCCTGCCAGTTCCAAGTTCGGGCCAATCTGTTCAGCGTTCAATTCGGTCATTTTCTTGTCCCCTTGGGTCCCCGGTCATCCAGTCAGTGCGCCCGTTTTGGTCCTTGAGCCTTAACGAGCATTCAGCGGTGTTGCCTATTGTAGTCGACTAGGATACTAGTATTGTCAACAAATTTGTTTGGGAGCCACAAAAGGCTTCGCACGGCCCGTGCTAAATGGATTGGCTGGAGATACATTGAGGAGTATCGGAGGGAGAGGTCTAGTGGCCCAGAATGCCGCCGGTGTTGGTCACGCGCAGAAAAAGGCAGGAAATGCAAAGTATTACGGATAAAATCGAGCGGCGCACAACCACTGACATCGTATATGAGAGTTTGTACGAGGCGATCGTTTCACTGGAAATTCTGCCGGGAACAAAACTGTCCGAAGCAGATATTGCAAAAAAGTTCGAAGTGTCGAGGCAGCCGGTCCGCGATGCTTTCAACAGGCTTGAGGCGCAGGATTTGCTGCTGATCCGACCACAGAAAGCCACGCGGGTACGTAGTTTTTCCATGGAACGGATCGGTCATGCGCGCTTTGTTCGCCTCTCGGTCGAGTTGGAAGTGGTGCGCGCTGCATGTCGGAACTGGAAGCCCGAATATTCGAAGCTGCTGGAGGACAATCTCAAGCAGCAGAAAGACGTCGTTTCAAGGAACGAAGCCGAAAAGTTCCATCAGCTCGACTACGACTTTCACCGGCTGATTTGTGGGTTGAGCGGCAACCCGCTGGCCTTCAATACGATTCAGGAATGCAAAAGAAAGATCGATCGCCTGTGCGTTCTAAGCCTAGGGCGCGAGAGCGAGGCCGACATTCTGGTTCGGGATCATGTTGAGCTGGCAAAAGCGCTAGCAGACCGCGACGAGGCGACTGCGACCGAGATGATACGCCGCCATCTGGGCCGCATCGACAAGACCATCGAGGAGGTTCACTCGAAACATGCCGAGTATTTCGAGTAAATTGAACGCCGCCAACTGACTAAGGACCTCGCATTATGACCAAGAGCTATCCGATTGTATCACCTGCATCAGGTGTCACGCGCCAGGTTTTGGCGGATAATGAAGACCTCATGATGGTTTCATTCCGGTTTGAAGAAGGTGCCGAAGGCGTGTTGCACAACCATCCGCATGTGCAGTCGACATTTGTGCGGTCCGGGCGGTTCAACTTTGTCATCGGAGATCAGGAGCGAGCGTTGGAACCCGGTGACAGCCTGATTATTCCGTCCGGTGTAAGCCATGGTTGTGTTTGCCTGGCTGCCGGAGAGTTGATCGACTGCTTCACGCCCAGGCGGGACGATTTTCTGTAAGGCGTTTTCCGTCCGCGCCATGACCTTTGGCCACGTTCTGCGCATTGAGGCAGGGTAGTCTATTTTCGGTGGGTCGGGCAGGGCGACGCCATATTCTGCGTTAGAAATAGGATCAATGACGGGCGACGCCGCAGCTCAGGTTAGGAATTGCGTATCTCGCGGGCTGATCCGATGCCGAGGATCAGGTCGGCGCATCGTTCGCCCAGCATCATGGCAGGTGCGTTTGTATTGCCGGCGTTGATGTCGGGCACGGCTGACATGTCGCACACCCGCAAGCTCTCGATTCCGCGCACGCGCATCCTGGCGTCCAGCACGGCCATTCCGTCGCCGTCCCGGCCCATTTTGGCAGTGCCCGCCGGGTGATAGTTGGTTTTTACGAATCGCTTGCAATGTGCTCGTAGCGTCTGGTCGTCGTCCGCTGTGGGAATGACGATTTCGCGAACCCTTTGAGCAAGCGGGCCCGAAGTGAATGCCCGGCGAAAGAACCGCTGCCCCCGGATCATCTCTTGCATGTCGTCTTCATGCTTCAGAAGGTTGGGCGAGACCACTGGCATGGTGTGAGGATCGGCCGAGCGAAGCCGGACCTCTCCGCGTGATTTCGGTTTGACCACGACGGTCGTAACGGTCAGGCCAAAGTCATCCTGCACCTCGTCCAGAGCGTCGCGATCCAGATAAACAATTGGCACGCAAAAAGCTTGAATGGTTGGTTCTCCATCAGGAATCGACGGATTGACAAACGCGCCGGCTTCGACTCCGGCGGAAGTCACCGGTCCGCTGCCGAACAGTTTGAACTGGATGCCGTTGCGAAGCATCCGCCAGCCCTCACCTTGTTTGAAGTATCCGTAGGGACCGTTGGCAAAGGCGGTAATTGGAACTTCGGGGTGGTCGATCAGGTTCTGGCCAACCCCAGGCAATGGGCAGATCACGGGAATACCGTGATCGGCAAGATGTGCATCAGGTCCGATGCCTGATAGCATTAGTATTTTTGGCGTCACCAGAGCGCCCGCCGCAACGACAACTTCACCATCGCACCGGACCGTGTGGGCTCCGCGTTTGTCTCGATACTGCACGCCGACGGCCTTATCGTTTTCGATGATGACTTTGCTGACCGTTGCGCCAAGCTGGATGGTCAAGTTCGGGTTCGTCTCGAGAGGGGCGAGAAACGCATAGGCTGACGAACTGCGTTTACCGGCGCGATTGGTGAACTGATAGAACCCGACACCGCGCTGCGTTGCGCCGTTAAAGTCCGTGTTGAATGGTTCGCCAAGGGCCTGCACCGACTGAACGAACCAACGTGACATGTCGTCGATATGCCCCGGATCCGAGACCTGCACCGGACCGTTGCTGCCATGCAGGTCATTGTGAAGCCTGTTATTGTCTTCCATTCTACGGAAGTAGGGCAGCACATCATCCCATCCCCAGCCGACCCCGTCGTTGGTCTGTCGTAGCAGGTCGTCCCACGCGTCATAATCAGTAGGGCGGCCGCGCATATAGACCTGGGCATTCACAGACGACCCGCCACCTAGCACGTTGGCCTGCGGAATGTCATGCACGCGACCGTCCAGGTGGTCCTGCGGTTCGGTCTGGTGGTAGGTCATGAACTTGGACCCGTTGATCATCTTGAAGATACCCGGCGGCATGTCCAGCAACGGATGGCGGTGCGAATGCCCGGCCTCCAGCACCAGAACCCTGCACTTGCCCTGGTTGACTAGTCGCGCTGCAGCGGCTGCGCCGGCAGAGCCGCCGCCGATGACGATATGATCGAAGGTTTCCGTCATGAATTCGCCTTCAGGCCCGGCGTTTGGGTTCGCTGATCGAGTCGCGCTCCACCAGTTCGCATTCAAGCTTCACGAGAGGGTGTCGCTGACCATCCGTCGGACCGTGGAACAACTGTTCGATGACCCAGCGTCCCATCGCCCTAGTTGGAAGGATCATCGAGGTCAGGGGGGGCGACAGGTGTCGCGCGGTTTCGTCATCGTCAAATCCGATGACCGAGATGTCTTCGGGGATGGATAGGCCAAGTTCCTTGAGCGCCTCATAGCAGCCGATTGCCATTCGGTCATTCTGACAGAAAATGGCGGTTGGCGGAGAGGGCAGGTCCATCAATTCGCGCGTGGCAGCATAGCCTGCGCTGGGCAGCCAGTTGCCCTCGATGACCAAATCCTCGTCAAATGGGATGTCGGCGGAAGCAAGGGCGTTTCTGTACCCGGTCGTTCGCCCTGCGGCGCATTCCATGAACGGCTCGCCGGTGATGGTGGCGATTCGTTTGTGCCCCGCCTTGATCAGGGCGTTGGTCGCCGTATGTCCAGCAGCGACTTCGCCGGGGATCACCGCAGGAAAAGAGAGGTCGTCGCAAAAGCAGTTCAGCAGCAGAACCGGGGTTGCGGTCTGCCTGAGTATTTCCGGAACGACCACCCGCCGGGTGAAAACGGTTGCGTAAATGATGCCCGCAACCTGTTGGTCGAGGAAATACCTAAGCGTTCTGGGTTCGACCTCGGGGTCGTTTTGGGTTTCTGCCAGCAATACAAGATTTCCCGTGTCCCGAACGGCCTGTTTCACGCCATTAAACGCGTTTACCATTTCGGGGCTCGACGCCAGATCGTCCACGACAAAAGCGATGGTGCCGTCTAACGCCGAGGGCCGAGGCGCGCTGTCCTGGGGTTTCCTGAGTTGAGAGGGCATGGCGTATCCAAGCGTGTTGGCGGCATCCAGGACTCTTTGCTTTGTGTCCTCGGAGATTTTGACGGAATCGTTCTTGTTTAGAACCAGCGATACTGTCGTCTGTGAGCACCCGGCGACGCGTGCAATATCATGCATCGTTATGCGCTGCCGGCCCGCGACTCGTCCCACGCCCCTGTGCTGCCCGGCCTTGTTCGCTTGATCATTCATTGCTCAACCTTTTTGTTCGCTTCCTTTTTATCGACTATACGGGGGACGCGCAACTAATATTAGTGAATAGTAATTAATATTAGTGTTGACGAAATAATATTATTAGTGTTTTGATCGACGGTGCGGTCGCCAATGTGGTCTGACCGAGTAAGCGCGGGAGGCGAAATTGCGGTCTGTAGTGGGGGAGTTGGGTCAGGTGGTTCGGCATTCGATGTTCATCGATGGCCGCTTTACCGACTCTGACGCGGACACGGTTGGTGTCGAGAACCCTGCAAATGAAGAGATCTTTGCGCAAGTTCCAGATGGCGGTGCCGCTCATGCGGATGCGGCCGTCGAGGCGGCCCATCGTGCTTTTGGCTCGTGGTCCTCGCGCCCGGCGATCGAGCGGGCGCGACTGGTTCAGCGGTTGGCCGAGGCCATCCGGATTGACGCCGGGCGTCTGGCCGCTCTGATCACGGTCGAGCAGGGCAAGCCGATCACGCAGGCCCGAAGTGAAGTTGATGCCGCTGTTACCTTTCTTTGCCATGCGGCTGAAGAGGCCCGGAGGATTTCGGGTGACATAGTGGCATCGGACAACAAGTCCGAGGAAATCCAGATCCGGCGTCATCCTTATGGCGTTGTTGTTGCGTTGACGGCCTGGAACTATCCGCTGGCATTGGCCGCCAGGAAAGTCGGGCCTGCGCTGGTCGCGGGCAACACTGTTGTTCTGTTGGGGCACGAAATCACGCCGCTGTCCGGTCTCGCGATCGCCGAGCTTGCCGAAAAGGTCGCGTTTCCGCCCGGTGTTCTGAATGTACTGACAGGCAAGGGGCCGGTGGTAGGGCAGCGGTTGGTCGAACACCCCGATACCTCACTGATCACAATGACCGGCAGCACACGAGCCGGTAAAGAGATTTTTCGCGCCGCGGCCGACCGGATCAAGGTTGTCCGGCTCGAGCTTGGCGGTAAGGCTCCGTTCATCGTGATGGAGGATGCGGATATTGACGCTGCTGTTTCGGCCGCCATTGCCGCCCGGTTTGCCAATTGCGGCCAGATTTGCACCTGCAACGAGCGTATGTATCTACATCGCGGCATTGCGGATCAGTTTCTTGAAAAATTCGTGTCTGCGGCCCGCGCTTTGTCGATCGGGGATCCGATGGAGGACTGCGATCTGGGTCCCAAAGTCAGCAAGGCCGAGGTGTCCAAGGTCGACGAAATCATTAAGCGCAGCATCACGGAAGGTGCCACGGTCCATCTGGAAGGCGGGCCCCTGTTGGACAGCGCGCACCGCAAAGGACACTGGATGTCCCCGACGGTTCTCGAGGTCTCCGACAACGGCAATGCCGCGATGCAAGAGGAGGTATTTGGCCCTGTGGCGACAGCCATGCGAGTCGATGATTTTGATCAGGCGATAGACGTAGCGAATGACACATCATTCGGGCTGTCTGCCTATCTCTTTACGGCATCGCACCGGCGATTGATGGAGGCCCCGAGCCGTTTGAAGTTCGGCGAATTGTACCTGAACCGCTCCAATGGTGAGGCCGTACAGGGATTTCACACCGGTTGGGGTTTATCCGGGGTTGGGGGCGAAGACGGCGCATATGGCTTCGATGGCTATCTGAGGAAACAGACGACTTACATGAATTGGGCATGACCTAAAACTCGCGGTCAAAACGGAGGCGACCGCACCAATGGAGGAGGAATAACCATGAAACGCAGAACTCTTTTGATCTCGACGGTTGTCGCGGGTGCGCTGTTGGGCACGACTGCGATAGCGCAGGATCTGCCACCGCTTGAGCAGAAAGATCGCTACAAGGTCGGCTTTGCGCAGATGGAGTCGAACAATCCGTGGCGCATTGCCGAGACAAAATCATTCCATGATACGGCCGAGGCCTGCGGCTGGGACCTTATCGCGACGGATGCAGCCGGATCTGCGGCAAAGCAGGTTGCGGATGTGGACAGCATGATCGCCCAAGGCATCGACGTTCTGTTCCTGCCCCCGCGGGAAGAAAAGCCGTTGATCCCAGCCGTTATGAAGGCCCGTGCAGCGGGAATCCCGACCTTTTTGGTGGACCGCTCGGTTGATCCGGCCGTTGCCAAGCCGGGCGAGCATTTTGTGGCGTTCCTTGGGTCGGATTTCATTGATCAAGGCAACCGGGCCGCACAGTGGCTGATGGAGAATTTCGACGGCGACAATGGCGTCATCGTCCAGTTGGAGGGCACGACTGGTTCTTCACCTGCAAATGACCGCAAAAAAGGTTTCGACGACGCGATTGCAGCGGATGACCGCTTTGAGATCGTGGCTTCTCAGACCGGTGACTTTGCGCGCGACCTGGGTCGTCAGGTGATGGAAACCCTGCTGCAGGCGCACCCCGATGTGAACGTGGTCTACGCCCACAATGACGAGATGGCGATCGGTGCGATCCAGGCTCTGGAACTGGCCGGCCGCAAGCCCGGCGAGGACGTGACCATCGTTTCGATCGACGGGACACGCGATGCACTTCAGGCTATTATCGATGGCAAGATGGGGGTGACGGTGGAAAGCTCGCCCTTCTTCGGCCCTCTGGCTTGTGAAGTCATGAATAAATACGCAGCTGGCGAGACGATCCCGGAATGGGTGAAAGTCGAAGATCGCATCTTTACCAAGGACAATGCGGCCGATCACATCGACGAAGCCTATTGATTCTCCCTGGTGGGTGGTGCTGGCCTGTGGTCGGCGCCGCCTGCAAGTAATCGGAGGAAGACATCTCATGAATGCGCTCGTCTCGATGTCGGGAATTGAAAAGTCGTTTGCCGGCGTACCGGCACTTAGCCAGGCCAACCTGGAAATCGCGCCCGGCGAGGTTCATGCGCTGATCGGCCAGAACGGTGCCGGAAAATCGACGATGATCAAGGTTCTGACCGGAGTTTACGATCGGGATGCCGGCGACGTTCATCTGGCGGGTGTGCCGAGCCGCATCTCCACTCCGCGCGAAGCGCAGGAATCCGGAATTGCCACCATCTATCAAGAGCTCAACCTGGTACCGCTGCGGTCAGTGACTGAAAACATCATCATGGGGTACGAGCCCAAACGTCTCGGCTTTCTGGTCGACTGGCGCGAGGGCAACAGGCGCGCACGCGAGGTGCTTACGCGCTTTGGCATAGATATCGACGTGACCGAGCCGCTAGGAAATTTCTCGACAGCGATCCAGCAGTTGGTTGCAATTGCGCGGGCTGTTTCGCTGGATGCGAAACTTGTCATCATGGACGAACCTACGTCGTCGCTGGATGCCAGCGAAGTCGAGGTGCTGTTCGGTGTTGTGCGCGAGTTGAAGAAACAGGGCGTGTCTGTTCTTTATGTTTCGCATTTCCTCGATGAGCTGTTCCAAATATGCGATCGAGTCACAACGATGCGAGATGGGCGCACCGTCAGCACGCGTAACGTCCAGGACACGACCAAACTGGAAATGATCGCGGACATGCTGGGCCGCAACAAGGATGAGATCGCGGCAGACGGTTTGACGGACTTCGCAGGTGCCAAGGCCAAGAAAGGCGATATCGTTTTGCGGGCGGACTCTGTTTCAACAGGCCCGCGGCTGACGCATTTCGACCTCACGCTCCACCGTGGGGAAATCGTCGGGTTGGGCGGATTGCTGGGCTCTGGCCGGACCGAGGCGGCGCGCGCGTTGTTCGGAGTGGACGGGAAACGCAGCGGCGCAATCGAGTTGCATGGCACGGTCGGTCAACCGTCCGGACCGGGTGACGCGATCGCAAACGGCGTCGGCTTTCTGACCGAAGATCGCAAGGCCGAAGGGATCATTCCAGACATGTCCGTGCGCGAGAACATGACGCTGGCCCTGCTGCCGAAACTGGCCAGCCGTGGTCAAATCGACTTTGCCCGCGAGCGCGAGATCGTTCAGGCCTTTATCGACGATCTGGGCATCAAGGCGGCGCATATGGACCAGCCCATTCGCGAGTTGTCCGGCGGCAACCAGCAGAAGGTGCTGCTTGCCCGTTGGCTGGCGACGCAGCCCGACATCCTGATACTCGACGAGCCGACCCGAGGCGTGGATGTTGGTGCCAAGCGAGAGATCCAATCGTTCATTCGGTCTTATGTCGAGAAGGGGTTTGGTGTCGTCCTCATCAGTTCGGAATTCGAAGAGCTGGTGGAAGGCGCCGATCGCATCGTGGTCATGCACGAGGGACGCTCGGTCAAGGAATTGACCAACCCCGGAGTCACCGAGAACATACTGGTGCGCGCGCTTGCGCATCATGAAGAAGGAACTGGTTCATGGACCGCGCAATGAAGTTGCCGCAACGGGTCGCATCAATGCCCTTCCGCTTTCACGGCGGCATCGCCGCGTTGGTCGCCCTATTAGTATTCAACGCGTTTTTCACACCTAATTTCCTGCAACTGCAAACCCTGTTCGTAAATATCAGCCAGGTCGCTACGATCGCCATCGTGGCCATGGGGATGACGCTGGTAATCGCCACGGGTGGGATCGATCTGTCGGTTGGGGCGGTCATGGCGCTGGCGGGGGCGCTTGCTCCGCTGATCTTTCTGTCGGATCTGGGCGCCGCCAATCCGATGCTAGGCGTCACTTTGGCCATTGTCCTGCCGCTGTTCATTGCGGGGCTATGCGGGGTATTCAACGGCGTGATGGTTGCCGTGTTGAACGTGCAGCCCATCGTTGCGACGCTCATTCTCTTCATCTCTGGTCGCGGTATTGCCCAAGTCTTGACGAACGGGAACCTGCAGACGTTTTCAAACCCTTCATTCAGTTATCTTGGAACTGGTAAAGTGCTTGGTTTGCCGTTCCAGGGCTGGCTGGCGCTGGCCATTGCCTGTGTGCTGTTTTGGGTGATCACCAGAACCACATGGGGCCGTTACCTGTTGGCCATAGGGGGCAATGAACGTGCGGCCTATCTGTCGGGTGGTCCCGTCCGACGGGTCAAGATCGGGGCCTATGTCATCTGCGCGGTGCTTGCGGGCCTAGCCGGTTTGATCGTGGTTGCAATCAACTCGGCCTCGGACGCCGCGCGCAACGGCAATCTGATGGAGCTTGATGCCATCGCGGCCGCGGTTGTTGGCGGGGCTCTTTTGCAAGGCGGGCGAGCGCCGATCTTTGGTGCCATACTGGGTGCCGTCATCATCCAGTTGGTCAAATATACATTGTTGGCCAACGGGGTAGAGGACGAAGTTGCACTGATCGCCAAGGCCGTCATCATTATCCTGGCCGTTTGGGTCCAGCAGTTTCGGAGGGTTTAATCGATGTTGGATGAAACGGCTTTTGACCTGCGAAAATACCTTCGACGTAATTCGGCCTCGGTGACGGTGTGGATCGCACTGCTGGCTTTGATTCTGTTCGGGCTGATGCGCTATGACAACTTTGGCAGCGCCTACAATTTCTCGTCTTTCCTGAATTACAACGCGATGTTCATCGCGATTGCGCTGGGCATGTGTTTTGTGATCATGACCGGCGGGATTGATCTGTCGGTCGGATCCGTGGCGGCGTTTACCTCGGTTGTTGCGGCCTATCTCAGCCCGTATGGGATTCAGGTTGCGTTGCCGGGGGCCGTTCTTGCCGGGGTTGGTTTCGGGGCGATCAACGCCTTTTGCATAATCATCCTTCGGATCCCGCCCTTCATCGCCACGCTGGCCACCATGCTGGCCGCAAAAGGCGGCGCATTGGTGATTTCGGGCGCCCAGACAATTTCGGTCGATTGGGGGTCGAACTTCACCAAGCTTGGCATGGGGCAGGCCTTTGGTCTGTTTCCATGGGCGATCGTCATCGTGGCCGGACTGACTCTGGCACTTTGGCTGGTGCTGGAAAGAACAACCATCGGGCGGACCGTCTTGGCGATCGGTGGCAGCGAGGATGCCTCAAACCTCATGGGTCTGAAGGTCAATCGCGCCAAGGCTTTTGTCTACCTGCTGTCGGGTGGCTGTGCGGGGCTAGCTGGAGTCTTTCTGGCCTCGGGTTTTGGAGCTGGGCAACCCCTTGAAGGCATCGGATGGGAATTGTCAGCCATCGCTTCTGTGGTTGTAGGCGGCACTTTGTTGACGGGTGGGATGGGATCGATCCCTGCGACGGTCGCTGGCGCGCTGTTGCTGGGGCTGGTCTTCAACGTTCTAAACTTTGAAAACGGTCAGGGCACCATCAGTTTCAGTGCCTATTGGCAAATGGTCATACGTGGAGGCTTTCTATTTGCGGTCATCCTTCTACAGTCTCGGGTTATTGCCAGGCAGCAGAAGGTCTTAGGTTAATGAATCGCATAGAAAGTGTATCAGCGCGGCTGTTCAACGTTCCGCTCGCCGAAGTCCTAGTCGATGCCAAACATGGGGATCACACGTTTTTTCAATTGATCACTGTCACCATTCAAACCTCGGATGGTGTCGAGGGGGTCGGGTATACCTATACCGGGGGCAAGGGTGGCCATGCTATCTTGGCGATGATCCAGCATGACCTGGCACCGTTCCTTGTTGGACAAGACGCCGAACAGATCGAAAGCCTGTACGATGCCATGCAGTGGCACGTGCACTACGTCGCACGGGGCGGGATCGCCTCGTTTGCCATCTCGGCCGTGGATATTGCACTGTGGGATATTCGCGGCAGAACGCAGAATGCGCCATTGTGGCAGATGGCCGGTGGAGCGTCCAAACGGTGCAAGGCCTATGCCGGCGGGATCGACCTGAATTTCTCGTTGGAGAAACTGCTGCGTCAGACCGAAGGTTACCTTGCGCGTGGGTTCAACGCAGTCAAGATCAAGGTCGGTCAACCAGACCTGGCCGACGATCTTGCACGTGCCCGGGCGGTGCGCGAGATGCTGGGGCCGGACCGGTTCTTCATGGTCGATGCGAATTACTCTATGAGCGTTGAACAGTCCATCGTGGCTGCCAGAGGGTTCGCCGATTGCGATATTCTGTGGTTCGAGGAACCGACTATTCCAGACGATTACAAAGGTTATGGTCGGATTGTCGAAGCGACGGGTATTCCCCTTGCCATGGGTGAAAACCTGCACACCATACACGAATTTGAATACGCCTTTGATGACGCGAAACTGAGTTTTATCCAGCCCGATGCCTCAAACTGCGGTGGAATCACCGGCTGGCTGCGCGTGGCCGCGCTAAGCGCACAGCACGACATTCCGGTTTGCAGTCATGGGATGCAGGAGCTGCACGTCAGCCTTGTTTCTGCGCAACCCAACGCAGGCTGGCTAGAAGTACACTCATTCCCGATAGACCAGTACACGACCCGTCCACTAGTTGTCGAAGACTGTCTGGCCGTGGCCCCGGACACCCCGGGAACAGGAGTGGAATTCGACTGGGACAAATTGAATGCGGAACACAAGGAGATGCATATATGACGACCCAGACGATCACTGCCGCATACTACAGGGGCGGTAAGAGCTTTGCAGTAGAGCAAGCCCAAGCGACAGATCCGGGTCCCGGCGAGGCTGCCATTCGTGTTGCCTATTGTGGGATTTGTGGGACGGATATGCACGTCTACCACGGCAACATGGATGCCCGCGTCGGCCTGAACCGGGTTATTGGGCATGAGATGTCAGGTGTGGTCGAAGCGGTGGGCGAGGGCGTCGATACGGTCGAACCCGGCCAGAAGGTCGTTGTCCGACCGCTTGATCACTGCGGAGAATGCCCAGCTTGCAAGCGGGGGCATCAGCATATCTGTCAGAATCTCAAGTTTCTCGGCCTCGACACCGATGGCGCGATGCAAGAGATCTGGACTGTTCCGGCCCACACGTTGCACGTTCTGCCGGATGACTTGCGCATGGATCACGCGGCGCTGATCGAGCCGGTTGCCGTTGCCTGCCACGATGTGCGGCTGTCTGACCTGCAACCTGGAGAGGACGTTGTCGTTATCGGCGGCGGCCCGATTGGCATCCTGGTTGCCATGGTTGCGCGGGACGCGGGTGGAAATGTCGTGATTTCCGAAGTGAATCCGAACCGTCTTGCGATTGCTGAAAAACTTGGCTTTGACACGATCAACCCAATCGAAACCGATCTGGTGTCCACAATCAACGCGCGCACGGGCGACAAAGGGGCAGATGTGGTTTTCGAGGTGTCAGGAACGCAGCCCGGTGTCGATGCAATGACCGCCGTTGCCGCGACTCGGGCCCGGATCGTAATGGTCGCGATCCATGCTCAAAAGCCCCAGATCGACCTGTTCCAGTTCTTCTGGCGAGAGCTGCGACTGATCGGTGCTCGGGTCTATGAGCCAGAGGATTACGAGAAAGCCATTGCAGTTGTCGCTTCGGGCGGAGTGGACGCGGATGTTGTGATCACGGACGTCAGCCCTCTGGCAGACATCCAGGCCGCGTTCGAAGCACTGGATCGCAGCCCAACCGCAATGAAAAGCCTGATCGAAGTAGGACCGCGTTCATGAGTGTTTTGCAAAGTTTCGACCTGACGGGAAAGACGGCCCTTGTGACCGGGTGCAAACGCGGTATCGGGCGCGGTATGGCCGAAGCATTGGCATCGGCCGGAGCCAATATCATCGGAGTGTCCGCCTCGCTCGAGCTGTCTGGCTCGGATGTCGAAAAAGCCGTGACGGCGATGGGACGCAATTTCCGGGCCTACCAATGCGACTTTTCGGATCGCGCCGCGCTGCATGGGTTCATTGATCAGTTGAGGACCGACGGACAAACCCCTGATATACTTGTCAACAATGCCGGCACGATCAAACGCAAACCCGCCGCCGAACACCCGGACGACTGGTGGGACGAAGTGATGGAGGTGAACCTGTCCTCGCAGTTCGTTCTGTCACGCGAGATCGGCAAGGACATGCTGGCGCGCGGCTCGGGGAAGATCATTTTCACGGCATCGCTGCTTACTTTTCAGGGCGGCATCACCGTTCCGGGCTATGCGGCCTCGAAAGGCGGGATTGGACAGCTGACCAAAGCCTTGGCCAACGAATGGGCCGGGCAGGGCGTAAACGTGAATGCGATCGCGCCTGGCTACATCGCGACCGACAACACCCAAGCCCTGCGGGATGATCCGGTCCGGTCGAAGTCGATCCTGGAACGAACACCCCAAGGCCGTTGGGGTACGCCTGTTGATTTTGCGGGACCGGTGGTCTTTCTGGCCTCCGCTGCGTCGGACTTCGTCAACGGTGAAATCGTTGTAGTCGACGGGGGCTGGATGGGGCGTTAGCACTGCCAACGCTCCATGTGATCCAAGGCATCACGTCCCGATGTAGTGCACCTTCAATCGGCGTGCCTTGGGTGCTTCCCGATGTTCGAACAGGTACAGGCTTTGTACGCGACCCAGCGGAAGCTGCCCGTGTTCGACCGGGATCGATACCTGAGTTTGCGTCAACAGCGCCCGCAGATGCGATGGAGCGTTGTCGTCCTCGGTCGGGCGGTGGTGATACTTGCCTGGTGACTTGGGTACGAGTTTCTCGAAGAACGTCTCGATATCCTTGAGCACATCGGGATCGGCATTGGCCTGCACCAATAGCGCGGCACCGGTGTGGACGCACCAAAGGGTCAGCAGGCCCGAGACAAATTCGTGTTCGGACACCGCACGCTGAACGATCCCGCTGATGTCGATGAGGGATTTGCCCGGCGTTTCAATGGACAGGTCAAAAAACTGTTGTTTCATCCAGCAGGCCCTTTCCTTGATTTCACGCGAGCGCGCCCAGCTTTCTACATCTCACTTGGCATTCAGCAATGGGGGTCAAGATTTTGATTTTGAACGCATATTGACTACATTTTTATGCAAACAGGCTTTTGAACTGGTCCACACACAGACGAAAACCATCTTCGAAATTCCCGTTGTCGGGGTGATAAACGCTTTCGAAAGAAATGACGCCATCATAGCCGTCGGATCTAAGCGCGTCCGCGATGGGTTGGAACAAAGGCGCAAGCTGACCTTCCCCCATGCGGCGCACTTCCAGCGTTGCCCGTGGCGTGTCGACCTTCACGTCCTTGATGTGAATGTGACCCAGATAGCCGCCGCGCAGTTCTTCATAACCGTCCGGATATGCCAGTTCATGGCACCAGCAGTTGTTTCCGGGGTCCCACAGCACTTTCAAAGAGTCTTTTGCGTCCAACTCGTCAATCAGCTTGCGGGCTGTATAGTTGGAATTGACCAGCGTGCCGTTTCCGGTTTCCACGACAAGCGTCACGCCCTCAGCTCTTGCCAGTTCAACCGCCGGCGCGATCAGCGGCGGCATCGAGTCCCATACCCCATGCGCTACGTTCCACTTCTCGGCGCCGTTTTTTCCCCACAGTATCTGCTCTTTTCGTTGGGTCATGATCCGAACCAGCGGAGACCCAACAACATGCGCCATGTCGATTACGCGTTTCAAGGCGTCCATATGCCGAGTGTGGAGGTCGTCGCCGGGCCTATTGGCAGCTGTCATCCCCGCAAAGATATGGCGCGACAGACATGACACAGGTTTGCCCCGGTCGCGCAAAAGCGCGTCGATCTCGGCAATTTGCTGCGGGGAATGATCCCCGACCTCCGCATCGCTAACGAATTGAAGCTCTGCATAGTCCAGACCGAATTCGTCCATCACGTCAACGGCATGCAGCAAATCGCGGGAAATGCCGTCGCAAATCACACCTAGTTTCATGTCCGGTCCCCTCAGCGATGCAATTCTGCGTCAACGATTTCTTCGATGACGCGAGTACACACCCAGTTGTCACCATTCGGGTATTTGGTTTTTCCTGCGTGAAAGATCTGCATAGCGGATGATGCTGTGTGCATTGGAACGCCCAACGCACCGGCCAGTGCCAGCGAGATCGTCAGGTCCTTGTGCATGGTTGCGATATGGCTGCCGGTGGCCTCGAACTTGCGATCAATGATGTTTTCAAGGGCGGAATTCACGACGCCGCACCCCGCGCTGGATGAGGAGAACACATCAAGTAATGCCTGACCGCTGACACCGGCTTTGGCCGCCAGGGCTGCAGCCTCGAATGTGGCGGAAAAGATCGATCCGATCAGGGATTGCAGGCAGGCTTTCACGGTTTGCCCGTCGCCGACGTTTTCGCCGACCCGATGAATTGTTGCCGACACTGCCTGCATGACTTCTGCATTTCGGTCCAGCACATCCGCAGCACCGGCAGCCATCATCGTCAATGTGCCGTTCTGCGCGCCGGGAAACCCACCTGAGACCGGCGTGTCGATTAAGTTAATCCCCGAGCCTTCCATATCCTGCCCGATGGCGCGGGCTTCGGCCGGGGTAATGGTCGCCGACAGGATGACCGTTCCGCCTTTGGCCATGTTCGCAACCAGCCCGTTTTCACCCAGAATGACATCGCGGGCCTGATCTCCGTTCATCACCATGACAAACACACTGGAGGCGTGTCGACCGACCTGTCCCACGCTGTCCTTGGGCCGGCCGCCCATGTCAGCAAATGCCGTCATGCGCGTCTCGCTCAGGTCGAAACCTGATGTTTCGAAGCCATTCTCGATCAGGTTCTTGGCAAGGCCGCTGCCCATGTCGCCAAGACCTATTACGCCTGCAGTATTCATTTGGGCTCCTCCCGATATTTCGCCGTTGCCGTATGGCAGGCGTTTCGAAAAATGATGCCTAATCGCATCGGTTTTCGCGGGAGTTTCACGCGTCTTGAACAGACGTCGGGCGAGTCCGGAAGACACCCCGCTGCCCGTTTACGTGACGTAAGTAAACGAAGAATGCGGCGCTCAGGCAAGCAAAGAAGTGTTGCGGGCGAAAAGAAACCGCCTGATCCGACGCGTTACGAGAACGCCGCCATGATGCCGCGCAGTTCCGCAAGCCCGCGCATACGCCCGATCAACGGATAGCCGGGAGTACTGTGTCCGCCCAGATCGCTCAGCAGTTCTTGTCCGTGGTCGGGCCGCATCGGAATTTGCCAGTCGCGACGCCCTTGGGATTTGCGGCGGCGCTGTTCGTTCATCAGTTCGCGAATTGTGCCGACCATGTCGGTGTCGCCCTCCAGATGCGAGGCCTCAAAGAAGTCCGGCTTCTGGCTGTCTGACCCGGCGATGCGTTGGGTATTCCGCAGATGGACAAAGTGAATTCGGTCGCCATGCCTGCGCACGAAGTCCGGCCCATCAAATTCGGGAGACACTCCCAGCGATCCGGTACACAACGTTGCGCCGTTCGCCAACAAATCAACCGCATCCAGAACGGCGCCGTAGTCATCGGTACTGGACATGATCCGCGGCAGACCAAGCAACGAGAACGGCGGATCATCTGGATGACAGCACAAGCGTAGTTCCAGTTCTTGGGCGACTGGGGCGACTTCTGACAGGAAGTCGATCAGGTTTGCGCGAAGCCGGTCACGGTCGATATGTGCATAGGTCTGCAACAAAGCGCGCACGTCCTGCACGCTCCACTGATCGTTGGCGCCGGGCAACCCCGCAGTGACATTGTGTTGCAACTGGGCCTTGGATTCATCCGACATGCGCAAGAAGCGATCCTTGGCCGTTTGCTGGACGACGCTGGAATAGTCTTCGGACGCGCCCGGACGTTCAAGAATATGTATGTCGAAAGCAGCAAAATCGGTCAGGTCGAACAGCATGGCCGTTCCGCCGTGCGGCTGCGGTGCGCGAAGGGCGGTGCGCGTCCAATCCAGGATTGGCATGAAGTTGTAGCAAACGATTTTGATGCCACGGGCGGACAGGGACCTGAGGCTGGACTTATACGCCTGCAGATGTTCAGCCATGTCTGCGGACTGTGTTTTGATCGCCTCGGAAACGGGCAGGCTTTCGACAACGTCCCAACTGTACCCGGCAGTAGCCAGAACTGCTTGCCGATCGGCGATGCTTGGTTCGTCCCAGGGCTGTCCCGGCGGGATGTGATGCAGCGCGGTGACGATGCCCTGAACCCCGACTTGATGGAGAGCGGCAAGGGCGATCGGATCATCGGGTCCGAACCAACGCCAGCATTGTTTCATGGCAGCCATCCTTCATACAGCGGGTGATCGGAGCTGATGGGAAGAGCAACGCGCTGCCCGGTGCGCGCCGCGTGATAAATCGCTGTCACAAGGCCGATGGATGCAGCGCCATCCTTCAGCGTAACGGCCGAATTTGCCTCGGACCGCAGCGCCCTGCCGACTTCGGTAAAGAACCCTTCGAAACCTGTTGGCTCGTCAGTGGCGGCTGCAAGGGCCTCGTCGATAGCGGCTTGATTCACAGGGTCTCGCGCGACGAATGTCCAGGGCGTTTGACCCGGGGCATAGGGTTCGGAGCCAGAGGTGGCGGTCACCTTTTCAAAGACTAGCCGCAGGCGGGTTTCGTCCGTGGCGGCGCCCAGGGTGATATTGCTTGTACACAAAGCTCCGGAAGTCATGCCAAAGCAGATCGCGGCGCAGTCTTCGGTCTCGATCGGGTTGACCCGCGTTGTGGCCATTGCAGACACCCAGGCGATATCACCCGCGATATGAGTCAGCAGATCATGGTTGTGGATGGCATGGCCCAGCACTGCGCCGCCGCGTTCACCAGCCCATGTTCCCCGCCACGGCACCGCGTAATAGTCTGCCCCGCGGGACCAATGGGTCTCAAGCGCGGCAGTTTGGACCGCTCCGGTCAGGCCTGCGCGTTGCAGGTGGCGCAGTTGGGCCAGTGACGGCCCCCACCGGTATTGAAACACCGGAAACACCTGCTTGCCCGCGCTGCGTGTGGCTGCCGTGATCCGATCCACATCTTGCATCGAGGTCGCAAGAGGCTTTTCGCAGACAACGTGTTTTCCTGCGGCCAGTGCTGCAAGGGTGGTCGGTACATGCAGATGGGGCGGCAGGCAGATGTCGATGACATCAATCGCCGGATCATCAAGAGCGTCCTGAATGTTGGTTAGTGCCCGAAAATCCGAGTTCTGCCGTATCTGTTCGATCCGGTCCGTATTCTGGTCGACCACGGCGGCTACGCGAAAGGTGCGGTCAAGCCGTTCCAGAGCGTCCAGATGTTGCGCACCGATACCTGCGCCAAGGATCGCAACGTTGATCATCTGCGTTCCGCCACTTCCTGCGCGTGCAGTGCCAGTTCCATGACCGTAAAGCAGTGGGTCTGTGTCATCGCGGTTTCGGTCCGGTTGCGGATGTCATCGGCCAGGCGCGCGAAGTAGGGAAGGCCGGCGTCGGCTGCGTCGATCTTTTGGCAGGTTTCACCATTGACGAGGATCAGATGGTCTGTCCCTAAGGCCCCACCCACATCGACGTATTTCCGCAACTCGATATATCCTTCGGTTCCGAGGATCGTCAGACGACCATCCCCCCAGTTTGGCAAGGCATCCGGCGTGAACCAGTCAACCCGGATGTACCCGGTGCCATTCTCGCTTCTTAGATTGAGTTCTCCGAAATCCTGCAATCCGGGATCTTTGGGGTTTGCGTAGTTCGCCACATAAGCGTTCGTGATTTCTGCGGTTTTCGAACCTGTGTAATGCAAGAATTGATCGATTTGATGCGAGGCGATGTCGGTCAGAATGCCGCCATAGCGGTCACGCTGAGAAAACCAATCCGGCCGGGTTGCCCGGTTCAATCGGTGCGGGCCAAGCCCAACCGTCTGGATCACGCGCCCGATGGCACCGGACTCGACCAACTCGGTCGCCCGGGTGCTGACGGGCGTTTCAAATCGTTCGGAAAAATTCACCGACCAGATTCGACCGGTGTCGGCGACCGCTCGCTTGATCTGGTCGAGTTGCTCGAACGTCGTGCAGCCCGGCTTGTCGCTCATGACATCCATGCCGTTTTGCATGGCGCGGATCGTCAACGCGGCCCTATCTGCCGGTATCGCCGAAATCAGCGCCAGATCCGCCCCACTGGTTAGGGCGTCTTCCAGTCGGGCCAGCCGCGGAATATCGGGAAACCTTTTGACGTAGCCCGGAAGCGTTTCCGGATCGCCTTGTGTCCAGTAGCCAACGCAGTCCACGCCGATTTTACGCATGTTTTCCGTCATGCCATAGATATGGCGGTGGTCCAGGCCAAGGGCGACGCAGGTCAGGCTCATGAGATGACTCGTGTTTTCTGGCCGGTTCGATTGGCGATCTGCATCGCGTCTATGACGGCGTGGGTCAAAAGGGCACTGCGCCCGGTGGCCATGGGCAGCGTGTCATCGGCAACCGCCATGGCGAAATCCTCGATGACCGCCTGATGCCAAGCATGGGTGAACGCCATGGGATCGGCCCCTCCGCCTGTGGCGGACGTTTCGCCAACCGTTGATTTATGACCATCGAACGTCGTTAAGGTCAGGACACCTGACTCCAAATGCGCTTTGGCGCGTGTGCCTTGGATGGTAATGGACTCAGCGGCCCCGGGATATTCGGCAGTAGTCGCCATCATAGTGCCCACGGCGCCTCTATCCGTTTCAAAGACTGCACCTGCCCAATCCTCAGCTTCGAGATCGTGTAACGGAGTTTTTCTCATCATGGCTTGAATGTCCGAGATCGGCCCCAGCAGCCACATCGCAAGATCAAGCGTGTGGATTGCCTGCGAGATCATGACACCGCCTCCGTCGCGCGCATAAGTGCCGCGACCCGGCTCGTCATAGTAGCTCTGATCGCGCCACCAAGGGACACGGATCTCCACCGTGGCGATCGCGCCCAGCTCACCCTGTTCAATGGCTGATTTCAGCGCCTGCGAGGCGGCGCGGGCGCGGTGCTGAAAGACGATGCCCAGCGGCACACCGGATACCTCGCACTGCTCGACGATGGCTGTCGCGGCGCCCAGCGTTCTCTCGATGGGCTTTTCCATTAGGATCGGTTTCGAAGCGCTCGAAAGAACCCGAACCAACTCTGAGCGCTGATCGGGCGGTGTTGCGATGATCGCAAAGTCGACGTTTGGGTCGTTTGCGATTTCCTCGATCGAGCCGAATGCGCGGGTGCCGTTTCGCTGCGCGAACTCAGCTGCTTTTTCAGAGTTGCGCCCGAGGACGCCGGCAAGACTGAGGCCTTGATCCGATGCTTGAATGGCAGCGACATGCGTGCCCGAAACCATCCCCAAACCAATCAGCGCAATATTCATTCATTCCCCCGGATCACACGGTCAGTCTGCGGGTTCGAACGGGAAAGATGCAACCATTAAAAACTGTGTTAACAATTGCGGGCAGCAGTATCGGAGGCAGAATTGACAGGCAATTTGAATGGCATGGCAGAAAACCTGTACTTGGGCATCAAGGACCTGCCAATCGTGTCTCCGCATGGTCACTGCGATCCGGGGTGGTTTGCAACCGATGAGCCGTTTCCCAACCCGGCAGAGCTGCTTGTGGTTCCCGACCATTACGTATTCCGTATGCTCTATTCGCAGGGCGTTCCTTTGTCCGAACTTGGCGTTGGGGAAGAGGGGCGAAAGAAGGATCCACGCGCCGTTTTTCGCACCTTTGCCGAACACTGGCATCTGTTTCTGGGAACGCCATCCCGGATCTGGATTAGCTACGTGCTGCACGAAACGCTGGGCGTGTCTGAAGAGTTGTCTTTGCGCACGGCTGACCTGATTTATGATAAGATCTCAGAAAAGCTGGCGCGACCCGAATTTCGTCCGAGGGCTTTGTTCGACAGGTTTGGGATCGAGGTTCTGGCCACCACAGATTCGGCTCTCGACGGCCTGGCTGAGCATCGGGAGATTCGAACAAGCGGTTGGGGCGGGCGGGTTGTTCCGACGTTCCGCCCAGACGGGGTTTTGGATGGGGCGGACCCGGAGTTCGTACAGAACCTGAACAAGTTGGCCGAGCTGACAGGCTGCGATCTGGACAGCTATGATGGCTACCTCAACGCGCTGCGAATGCGGCGGGCTTATTTCATCCAGTTGGGATGTACTGCCACCGACCACGGTATCGAACGCGTACAGACCGAGTGGCTGGACGACCCGGAAGCGCTGTACCAGCGGCTGAGACGGCGGGAAGGTACCGAACAGGATGCTCGCCGGTTCTATGGGCATATGCTGATCGAAATGGCGCAGATGTCTGTCGATGATGGTCTGACAATGCAGATACATGCTGGCAGCAAGCGCAACACGAACCACGCGGTACTGCGGGACTTCGGACGGGACAAGGGGGCCGACATTCCAATCGCGATGGATTGGGTCACGGGCCTTGAGGCGCTGTTGAACCGGGTCGGTAACTCGGCGGAACTGCGCATCATTCTGTTCACACTGGACGAAAGCACCTATGCCCGCGAACTGGCCCCGATGGCGGGACATTGGCCGTGCCTTCGGATCGGGCCGCCTTGGTGGTTCCACGACAGCCCAGCCGGGATTGCGCGGTATTTCGATCAGGTCGTTGAAACGGCCGGATATTACAATCTGGCCGGATTCAATGACGACACGCGGGCTTTCCTGTCCATTCCTGCACGTCACGACCTGTGGCGACGGGGTGTGGCGATTCATCTGGCCGAGCAGGTTGCGCGCGGCTATTTCGATCGGGACAGTGCCGAGCATCTGGCGCGATTGCTGGCGGTCGATCTGGCGAAACAGGTTTACAGGTTGCAAAGCTAGATGGGTACAATTCTTCATTTCGGCCTTGGAAACTTTGCCCGGGCGCACTTGCTGGATTACACCGATCAAGCGGGCGAATGGGACGTTGTCGGCGTCAGCCTGCGTTCATCCTCGGTTCGGGATGGATTGGCCCGACAGGGTTTCGAGTACGATTTGTGCTTGCAGGGGCAGGGCGTCAAGCGCATCAAAGCTCTGCGTGACGTTCTGGTCGCGCCCAAGGATCGCGCAGAGATATTCGATGTGATGGCGGATGCCGAGATCATTTCGGCAACTGTTACCGAGAAAGGTTATCACTTGGACGCCGCGGGCAAGCTGAACCTTCAGGACCCGGCGATTGCCGCCGATCTGGCAGGGCAAGGGCCTGCGACACTGATCGGGTTTTTAGCTTATGACCTTGCGGAACGGCGCAAGCCAGTAACGGTACTAAGTTGTGACAATCGCATGGAAAACGGCAAGACGCTCGAAACGGCAGTTGCCGATTTTGCGGAAGCAGCCGGTCTGGACGTGAATTGGGACTCTGTTCGCTTTCCCAACGCGATGGTCGACCGGATCACCCCGGCTACCACGGACGCCGTTCGCGCAATCAGCGGCGATCCTATGGCTGTTCCGACCGAGGCGTTCTCGGAGTGGGTGATCGAAGACAGTTTCGCCGGTCCGCACCCGGATTGGCCGGGTGTGCAACTGGTCGAAGACGTAGCCCCGCACGAGATGCGAAAGCTGCGCATGCTGAACGGTGCCCATTCCCTGTTGGCTTATGCCGGGTTGGAGCGGGGCCTGACCTACGTCCACGAAGCGGTTCGAGACCCGGTTTTGCGCCCGCTGGTTTCCGAATTGATGAAGGATGCGGGCGCAACGCTGCCCGCTGCACTGCAAGCACAGGTTCCGGATTATGCCGAGGCTTTGTTGCGCCGCTTTGAAAACCCCGAGCTGGCGCACCGTCTGGACCAAATCGCGATGGATGGCAGCCAGAAGCTGCCGTATCGGTTTGTTCCCACACTCCGTGAGACCGGCTCTCAGGCGGTGATTGCAGGGATGCGGGCCTGGATCTCCTATTGCATGTCCGAGATCGCAAAGGGCAGGGCGCTGAACGATCCTTGCGCGTCGGAAATTGCCAAGGCCGTCAAGCAGCCGGACCCGGTAGTGCCGCTTTTGGGTCTCGTTGGTGCTGAGGATCTCGCGCCACTTATCCGGGAATGATCGCGCCGCGGAACTGAACAACGGTGGAAGCCAGATTGTGTCCAGCCATCAGGGCCTCGGCCTGTGATTTTCCCATCAGCAAGGCCGCGAGGTACCCACCGTTGAAACTGTCGCCCGCCGCTGTCGTATCCAGCACGTTTTCGGCAGGTTCATAGGTTTGGTCAGTGTTCTGCCCGATGGATAAAGGGCCATTCTCTCCGCGTTTCAACGCACCAACACCGTGATGATCGGCAAAGCGTGCAGCCACCTGGTCCGCGCTTTCCCCGAACAATGCCATCTCGTCGTCAATGGACGGCAGGGCAATGTCTGCACGTTGCCAAAGCCGTTGGTTAATCTGCCGAGCGTGTTGGACGCTGTCCCAAAGACGCGGACGAAAGTTGCTGTCATATACCAACCGGACGGAAGAGCCTTCGAGCCAGTCCAGAAGCGCAAGCCTGACTGCATGCGGAAGAATGGCCACGGAAATCCCTGACAAGTACAGCACGTCGTAACCGTTCAGCGGGCTGAAGTCGTGATCGGCAAAAAGCTGACGGGCGGCTGCCTCGCTGCGCCAATAGGTAAAGCTGCGTTCACCGTCCGCAGATGTCGTGATCGCGTATAGTCCCGGAGAGGCGTCCGGAATGATACGGATGCCTGATGTTCCGATGCCATGACTGGCGATGAAGTCCACGATACGCCTTGAGAACGGATCGTCGCCTAGACATGTCACATACTCCACCTGCAGGTCAGGCGCGGCACGGTGCATGTAGATGGCAGTGTTCAGCGTATCCCCCGCGACGCCCACCTTCGCGCCGGTTTCCAGCATGGACAATTCGATCATTGCTTCGCCGATGCAGGCAATTCGCGTCATTTCTTTTCTCTTTTCCAGATGATGAGACCGGCAGCCATGATCAGCGCAGCCCCCGCCAACGTGAATGCGTCCGGTACCGTGTCAAAGAACAGATAACCCCAGATTGCCACGTAGATTAGGAACGAATAGGTGAATGGCATCAACTGGTTCGCCGTTCCAAACCGATGCGCGTTCGTCAGCAGTTGATGCCCGCACCAGCCAAACACACCAAGGCCGATCAGTACAATCAGGCTCCACGTGTTTTCTGGCTGGACCCAAAACCAGATGGCGAACGGCAACAGGACCACCGTACCGGTAAGCCCGAGGTAGAACTGCATAGTGTCCACGGCAACGACCCCGGACAGCCTGCGCGTCATGATCGAGTACAAGGCCAAAGCGGTGGCATTATATACGATCAGCAGCATGGTCGGATGAAAGGCCGAACCAAACGGCCGTACGACAACCAACACCCCCATAAAGCCCAGGATGATAGCCGCCCAACGCCATGGGCCCACGCTTTCTTTCAATACAAAGACGGACAGAAAGCACACGATGACCGGGCTTGAGAACATGATTGCCGACACAACGGTCAGTGGCAAAAACCGTAGGGCATAAAAATTGAAAACGGTCGCCGAGATCAGCAGCAAGGCCCGGCTTATCACCTGCCATGGATAGTCAGTCTTGAACCGACCGGCCTCTATCCCGCCCTTGGCGATCACGCCCACTGAGATCACGAAGTGCCCCGCATAGCGCATGAACGCCAACTGAAATGCCGGCACTCCGGCCAACGCCAACCACTTGGCCCCAAGGTCAACCAACGAAAAGAACAGCCACGCCATCAACATCAGCACAATGCCAAGGCGCGGCAGGTCAGCGGTGGGGTTGGCGGAGACAGCCATCGATCAAGTGTTGAAACGCTTAACGTAGTAGTCAACCATCTGGCTTACCATGTCATCCGCCTGACCGTGGTCGCAGGCGTCATTCAGCGCCGAAAGCGCGCCCTGCGACATCACGCTGGTAACGCCCGCCTCGCGCGCCATTCGGTCATAATACCCGAGGTCTTTTGCCGCGTTCCTGATGGCAAAGGCCAGCTGATTTGGGTCGCTCTCAACGCCATAGGCTTTGACGAAATCCATCATTCCGGAATGCAGCGGCCCTGCGGCCATCACATCATACAGCTGCTTGCGGTCAACACCGGTGATGTCAGCCATGGCAAAGGCTTCGGCCATCGCGTTCGCAACGGTCATTCCGAAGAAGTTGTTGATCAGCTTGATCGTGTGCCCGGACCCAACGGGGCCAAGGTAAAAAACGTTTTCGCCCAAATCTTTCAGTGTCGGCTCGGCCTTGTCAAAGGCAGCCTTGTCGCCAGACGTCATAATGTTGAGCTTGCCTTCTAGCGCGTGTGAAGGTGTCCGGCCAAGCGGTGCATCAAGATAGCTTCCGTCGGCTGCGGCAACCTCCTCGGCCAAGGCGCGTGTGCTGCCAGGAAGCGAGGTGCCAAAGTCGATGACAATCGCGCCGGACTTCAATCCCGCAATCACTCCATCTGCACCGTGCATTCGGCTCTCGACCTGTTCGGAGGTGCCCATGCACAGCATCACGATGTCGCTGGCCTGAGCCAGTTCTTGGGCGTTTCGCATCTCGCGGGCGCCTCGGTCAATCGCGGCGTCCAGGTACGTGCGGTCGCGGTTTCCCAATACAGCGACCGAATATCCTTGGTCCAACAGTCGGCTCACCATGGCTCCGCCCATTAATCCCAAGCCGATAAACCCGATTGATGGTTTGCTCATTGGTTTCCCTTTCCGTGAATGTGTCTGGTTTTTATTCTTGTGTTTGTTGCGGGCGGCTTTGCTTTTTTTATGCTCATGTTGCCCGGTGGATAATCATTGGTTTTTGGGTGGTCCGGCATTTGGCCGGGCCGCATGTCCATCAGGCCGGCGCCCGCGCTCGAGTCGTTCGCGCCTTTAGCCCCTGTTCAATCCGTGATGTGACCTCGAGCGTTCGGGCTGCATCCTCGACGTCAATCAGTGGAGGAGCGCCATCGATCACGTCAAGGAAGTGATCCAGCTGCACCTCCAGCGGTGCGCGTTGTTGTTCTGGTCGTGTAAGTTGGTCTTTTTGGGCCGCAGTGCCCCAATCCTGTCCGCGCCACAGGGTCATGGAGGGAAAGCTCACAGCGCCACTGGTTCCCGTGATCCAGATCATGTCCTGATGGGTCGTGCCGATGTTCGGGTTTTCGCCGGTTCCGGCCTCAAACCCCCAGGGGCTGGGTGCGGTATCGGCAAAGCTGATAGTGCCCGTCGCGCCGTTTTCGAATGCGATCGCGACAGCCCCGCTTTCTATCCGTTCCGATCCGCGGATGGGCGCTCCGGGCAGGGCGACGACATCCGAGATTTCTCCGATCACAAAGCGCAGGACATCGATATCATGCACCAGATTGATCATGACTGGGCTGCCATCGGAAGTCCGCCAGTTCTGTTCAAAATAGCTGTCGGGTTTGCGCATGGCCCACAGCAACGAGACATTGATGACTTGTCCGATCGTACCTTGCGCGATCACCTCCCTCAGGTGTTGCAAGATTGTATGATACCGCCGATGGTGGCCTACAAGACTGCGGACATTGGCCTGGCGAACGGCCGTCTTCAGGCGCAGTGCATCATCGACCGACGCGGCAACCGGCTTTTCGATCAGCATGTGCCAACCGCGGGATGCGGCCAGAATGCCATGTTCGGCATGCAGGCGGGTCGGAGTGGCGATGATGACGCCATCTACCGGGTCCTGCACCTCGTCCATACTAGCAAAACGCGGCGCGTCGATCTGGATCGAGCCATCTGGATCGGCCAACCCGACCAACATGCAGCCGGGATGCTCAATCACGGCGCGGACGTGGCGGATACCGATTAATCCGCCGCCGGCTACAAGGATCCGTTTCACATCACCGCTCCGATTTGCCAGGGAACAAATTCGTAGTCACCCAAGCCCTGCGCCTCGGACTTGGTCCGCGCGCCAGAGGCGACTTGGAGCAGCCGTCGGTATATTTCCTGTCCTTTTTCTTCGACGCTGGCGCCTTTGGTCAGAATGTCGCCCGCATCCACGTCCATGTCTTCGGGCATGCGTGCTGCCAATTCAGAGTTGGTAGCGATTTTCAGCGTGGGTGCCGGTTTGGACCCAAATGCAGAGCCGCGTCCCGTGGTGAAGCACACAAGGTTGCACCCAGCCGCGATCTGCCCGGTCACCGAGGCCGGGTCATATCCGGGGCTGTCCATGAAGGTGAAGCCTTTGGCGGTGATGGGTTCGGCGTATTTGAATACACCGGTCAAAGGGGTGGTGCCGCCCTTCGCCGCTGCCCCCAGCGACTTCTCTAGGATGGTCGTCAGACCCCCTTGCTTGTTGCCGGGGCTTGGGTTGTTGTCCATCGAACCGTGATTGCGAGCGGTATAGTCCTGCCACCAATCGATCAGTCCGATCAGTTTTTCCCCAGTTGTGCGACTAAGGGCGCGGCGGGTCAAAAGGTGTTCGGCTCCGTAAATTTCGGGTGTTTCCGCAAGGACACCTGTGCCGCCTTGCGCAACCAACAGGTCGCAGGCATGTCCGAGCGCCGGGTTCGCGGTCACGCCGGACCAAGCGTCCGAGCCACCGCATTGCAGCGCAACCATCAGTTCGGACGCCGGGGCTTCGCTGCGCCTCGCCTCATTGGCAATGGGAAGCATCTTTTTGATCTTGTTGATGCCCATTTCCACGGTCCGACGCAATCCGGCGACGTTCTGGATGTTCATCGTCTGGAAGGTGGGACTTTGCTTCAGCCCATACGCGTCCAGCAGCCAGTCGATCTGGTTCATCTCGCAGCCTAGACCGACCATCAGAACGGCAGCGTGGTTGGGGTGTTTTGCAAACCCCCACATGACCCGTTGAAGGGCTTCAAAACCGTCGCCGGAATCGGCCATTCCGCAGCCCGTTCCGTGGACAAAGGCCACCACGCCGTCGACGTTCGGAAACTCGGCCAGCTTGTCCGGCGTGAAGTGATTGGCGATCATGCGGGCCGCAGTTGCCGAACAGTTCACGGTGGTCAGAACCGCGATGTAGTTGCGCGTGCCGACCCGACCGCTATCCCGGTGGTAGCCCATAAACGTATCGACCGAGTTGGCGGGTTTCGTGGGTCTGTGATCCGTCGCAAACTCGTAGTTCACGCTGGTGTTGCGGAACTCGACATTGTGGGTGTGCACATGGTCGCCGGGTTCAATCGGTTGGGTGGCGTAGCCGATGATCTGGGCGTACTTTCTGACCGGATCGCCGAGTGCAAGATTCCGCGTGGCGACCTTGTGCCCCGAGGGGATGCGCGCATTGGTCGTGACATCCTCGACCATACTGCCGGCCTCCAGGTGCCGAGTTGCAACCACCACGCTATCCGTTCGATCTAAACGTACAAAAGTCATAATCAGCTTTCCTGGCGGCAGCAGCTAGGCGCAGAACGGTGAGTCCGATGACCACCGGTGAATATCTATATGCGGCTTGCCAGACAGTCTTGCTCGTGCCGCCTCCCAATTGGACTTGCAGACGCGCCAATCTCGCAGCTCGGTTTCGGGGCGCGATCTGGACCTCGCGATGAAGCTGGGGAAATGATCTCGACCGGTCGGTTGGCCTGCTGCACTAAAGCGGATGTCGAACGACCAGCGGAACCGGTCCGTTTTATTGATCAGCGAAGCGTGTGGCGTCAAAGGGTGAAACAGGATTATCCCGCCGGCCTTGACAGGAAGGGGTACGGCGCGGCCTTCATCAATGAACCCGTCAGCAATGCCTGTCTGCGTCCGGGCACAATGCGGCAGGATGGTTTGGTCCGGTGCCTTCGGCAGCACTTGCAGGCAGCCGTTTTCGACGGTTGCATCGTTGACGGCAATCCACACCGTGACCATGTCGGTCTGATCAGCATCCTCCAGCGCAACCGCTCGGTCCTGATGCCAGTCCGTTGCGGTGATGTGCGCGCGCACCTCGTCCTTGGACAGCTTCAGGGCAGGTGGCTTCAGCCGAACGTGCTGGATTGGATTGCTCACCAACTCTGGCCCGATCAGCTGCTCGACGATGTCAAGCATGGGACGGGCCGTCAGCAAGTCGAACACTGCGGGCCCAATATGGAACGGTGTGTCCGCCATGATCCGATCGCCGGGCAGCGAGATGTCCAGCGGCTGGAAATAGTCGCATCCGGCCTGATAGGCGGACAGAAGTTTGTCCCAGAAGGTCATTCCGGACGGCTCGTCCTTGACCAGTCCTTTTTTGTACCAACAGTCATAGAGCCGGTTCAGGACATCCGAGTATTCCGCTTGCACCCGACCCAGGACATCGCGGGGAATTACATCCTCAACCACGAGGTATCCATCGGTCTGGAACTTGCCAATCGCATCTTGTGTCAGCATGGGTGCAACCTCACAACAGCAGCGCGATGATACCCGGCCAGATCAGAAGAACGGAAAGCGCCAGCAACTGGATCCCGATGAATGGCAGGAAGCCGCGGAAGATATCCGTCAGGCTGATATGCGGCGGAGCCACTGACTTCAGGTAGAACGCGGCCGGGCCGAAAGGGGGCGAGAGGAAGCTGACCTGCATGTTCATACAGAACACGACGCCGAACCAGATGGCGACATGACTCGGCTCCAACTGGCCAAAGACTCCGATTTCCTCGATAGGAAGGCGCAGGACGATCGGCAGAAAGACCGGAATGATCAACAGTACGATGCCGACCCAATCCATGAATGCGCCCATGAACAGCAAGATCAGCATCATTACCAGAATGACCAACATGGTCGGCAGCTCCTGGCCGACGATCAGGTCGGCCACGTATTGGGGCCCTCCAGCAATGGTATAGGCACCCGCCAGCGCGGCGGCCCCGATCGTAACCCAGATGATGGTGCCTGTGGATTTTAGTGTCCGCATCAAGCTGTCCCAAACCAGCTCGAACGATCCTTCGCCCCTTAGGATGGCGATGATCAGGACTGCGAAGGCGCCCATGCCTGCAGCCTCAGTGATACCTGTGATCCCGCCATAGATCGAGCCGAGCACGACGCCGATTACAACCAGCGGCGCGACGAGACCCTTGCCCATTTCCCAACCGATTTTTGCGCGCTGTCTGCCAAAGACGAAGAAAATCAGCAGAAGGGCGACGATCGTGATACCGGCAAACCAGGGCAGGTAGTCAGCTGTCCCCAATCGCGCTGGTTCGCCCTGGCTGGCAGCGTTGGAGCCTGACAGCTCGAAAAAAGCGGCCCGGATAAACAGAACGGTGGAAAATCCGGCGACGACGATGCTCATGAAGGCACCAAACAGTTTGCGTTTCTCGGCTGGTTCGGGGCCGTTCGGGTCCGGTTCCGGCAGCGGAGCGTGATGAGGATTCAACCGAGTGCGGATGATGATGTACAGGATGATCATCGAGGCCAGCATGAAGCCGGGAATGAAAGACGCGGTGAACAGTGACTTGATCGAGGTTTCGGTGATCAGCCCGTAGATGATCAGCACGATCGAAGGAGGGATCATGGTGCCCAGCGACCCAGAGGCGCAGATGACGCCGATCGCGAGATTCTGATCGTAGCCCAGGCGCAGCATCTGGGGCAGGGCGATAAGGCCCAGCAGGACAACCTCACCGCCGATGATGCCGGACATGGCAGCCATGATCACCGCCATGATCGAGGTCACGATCGCGATGCCGCCGCGTGTTCTGGACAGCCAGACATTCAGTGACGAATACATGTCGCGCGCGATCCCGGACCGCTCTAGCAGCGACGCCATGAAGATAAACAATGGCACGGATATGAGCACGTAGTCCGTTAAGAGCCCGTATATCTTCTGCGCCAGGATATAGAGCGGCCCAGTCCCTGGCCGACCGGTGAGAATCCCGTCGCCGAATGAAAACGGGTTTAAAAGCAGTGTCGGTTCGAACTTGAGCACAAGAACCAGAACCGCAAGCGAAGCCGAGGCCAGACCCAAGGGCATCCCGATCGCCAGAAGCACAATCAGGGCGACCATCAGGATGAGTGAGATTGTTCCAATGTCCATCAGTCTTGTCCCACCGCCCGTTTGATCATTTCAATTTCGTCTTCGTCCGGTTCATCTGTGTGGATTTCCGGTTCTTTGTTCCAATCCGCGACCAGGTTCAAAATTGCTTGCATTGCGACGAGCGTAATCACGATCAGCACCATCGGCTGCAACGTCGCCGGGATCGGCGGATTGAAGGCAGAGCCATAAAGCTCCCATTTGTAGAGCTTGTTGACGAACACCTGTTTGTAGCTGCCGTAGACAAGAAAGAAGGCAAATAGCACGATCAGTATAGTCGAAACCGTATCAAAAACGCGCTGAAGCCAACGTGGAACTGCATCGTACAGCAGGAATATTCGAATGTGACTGCGTTGCTGCATGGCGTAGTAGCCAGACATTAAAAACACAAAGCTGGCGAACCAGAGTGTCATTTCGTTCGCCCACTCGGTTGGCTTCTCCAGTATGTAGCGCATGAAGACTTCGTAGAGCATGACGACAGTCATGATTGCGATCATCATCATCGTCACTCGACCTATGAACAGGGCGAAACGGTCCATTACCGTCGAGCCTTCGAACTCCATCGTCGCCGGGCGCACGGTCTTGGTACCAATCACTGCAAGAAACGGTAGAAGGACGAGCGCGGCCATGTCGATGATGTCGACATACCCCCCGAATACGCCAGACAATTCGGGCGTAACGTCGCTGCGAAGATATATTTCAGTTACCTGACTTTTGAGGGATTCAGAGGTGTAAGGCAGCCAGTCCAATAGGAATGCGGGAAGATGCCAAACAAGCCAGCTGGCTGTTGCGACGAAGGCCAACGGTATGAGCCATTCAATTAGTCCGCCTGAGTTCTTGTGCATCGCGTAACCCTCGTCCCTATCCTTCGATCCTGTAGTGATCGATAAAGTCTCGGTCCGGCTCGACACCCAATCCGGGGCCAGTCGGGATCGTGACACGGCCGTTGTTGGCCTTGACCTGATTTTGAATTTCCAGCGGTTCGGTCAGCAGATCGTCCCGAAACTTGTTGTCCGTTGTGTCGAACTCCAGCATCGGCTCCCATGGATGCAAGCCGCCTGGAGTTGCGGGCATGGCCGCTAGTAAATGCAGATTAGTTGCGACGGCGATGGCGCTACCCCAGACGTGATTTACGACCGGAGTGAAATGTGCGTGGCATAGAGACAGTACCCTGAGATACTCTGAAACACCGCCCAAAGCACAAACCTCTGGCTGCGCGATATCAATGCCACGGTTTTCAAGAAGATTGCGCCATGCCCAGCGATTGAATACCGCCTCTCCGCCCGAGATGTTTACTTTAAGCGAAGTGCGCAGTTCGCGGTATCCGTCAATGTCTTCTGGCGCGACCGGTTCTTCGAACCAATATGCGTCCAGTTCTTCCAGCGCCCGACCGACAAAGAAGGCGTCTGAAGTCGTATAGGCATGGTTTGCATCGACCATAAAAGGAAAGTCGTCACCAACTCCGCGTCGAACTGCTTCGCACAGTTTCACATCAGGCTTCGGGCCAAAGCCCGTTTTCATTTTGGTGGCGGTAAATCCCATTGCCTTGATCTTTGCGGCTTCATCCTCAAAACGGCTTGCAAGACTAGAAATCGGTTCATCCCGGAGCATCATGCCGTAGCCGTAGCAAGGAACGCTTGCGCGATGAGCCCCGCCGACAAGCTTATGGAGGGGGAGGCCAGAGATTTTGCCGGAGATGTCCCAAAGTGCGATGTCCACCCCGGACAAAGCCTGTATTGGCATTCCACTTTGGCCATGGTCTCGCAAAAGATTGTACACCTTGTGCCAGATCACGTCTTTGTCCAAAGGGTCCATGCCAAGGACCATTGGTTGGATTACATTTTCCACGATGGATTTGTTCGCAATGGCTACGTTTCCGGGACCAAAGCACTCCCCCCAACCGGTTACCCCTTCATCTGTCTGAATCTCGACCAGATGGGTTGTACGCTTGTCATAATACTGTTGCGAGTAGCCCAGAACTTCCGGCATGTCGTACTGCAGTACGTGACTTATTATTCTGGTGATTTTCATGAAGTTCTGGATCCCGGCGCCGATCCGGAGAGGCCGCAAGTGCGGCCTTTCCGTGTGTCGTAGTTCGATCGAAGCCTGATTACTGCATTGCGCCCAGGTCACGCAGGAAGTTGATGTGGCTTTCCAAAAGCGCCTGTGCTTCAGGTGTCGTTGCGAACTCCGTCCAACCGACCTGAACGGCCGCGCGATACGCTGCCAGGTCTTCAGGCGACCATTCGTACAACTGAACGCCTTTTGCCTTCAGGTCTTTTGCAGTCTGAGCGTTCTGCACTTCATTGATTGTGGCATTGTGCAATGCCAGGCTATCCATTGCGACTTCCATGATCTTCTTGTGATGCGCGGGCATCGCTTCCCAGACGTCTTTGCGACAAGCTAGGTGATCTGCAGGCATCGAGTGGAAACCGGGATAGTTTGTGTGGCCTGCGATCTCGTACAGACCGAGGCCCACATTGTTCGTCAGGTTCGCAGCATCCGCACCATCAATGATACCGGTTTCCAAAGCCGTGAAGATTTCGTTGAAGTCCATCACGATCGGAGAAGCACCAAGTTCCGCGAACACCTTGGTTGCAAGGCCTGGAGGCGAGCGGAACTTCCAATCCTTGAAGTCTTCCACTTTTGCAATCGGCTTGGTCGAAGACAACGACTCTGGCCCGGGAATCCACCATCCGATGAATTCCATGTCGTAGCCGTTGTATAGATCATTTACAGCTTCTCTTCCGCCGCCATGAAGAAGCCAAGCCATTTGCTGATATGGGTTCTGATATCCGCCGAGCAGGTCGCCCGCAAACTGGAAGGCCGGGTTTTTACCGGTCTGATAGCCGCCGCCCGTCATGTCGCAATCTAGAATTCCGGTAGCTGCGGCATCGAAGGTTTCAACTGATTTGACCACCGAAGAGGAATAGAACATTTCAACTTCGATTTCGCCGTTCGACATTTCCTGAATGTCTTCAACGAATTTTGCAGCCATCTGGCCTGACAGAGTTTCGGGCGAAAAATGGGTTTGAATTCTAAGCTTCGTTGTTTCAGCCATCGCGAAACCGGCTGCCATTGTCGTGGCTACGGCCGCCAGGGCCGCTGTCTTGACTATTTTCATATTGTCCTCCCAGACGTTGAGCGTGCGCGGTGTGGAAGATCTTGCCGCCTCCTTTGCTGTCGCGCAGGTAAACGTTAAGCCGAAGAATCGAATGCAACAAGAAAAAATTGAAATTTCTAAAAATTTCGAGATTCTTGCGATAATTCGAAAATAAGGTTAGGACGCTACTTGGACAAAACTTGAAGGTGCATACTGGAATGAACGACGAAATAGATATTTATCAAGATCTTAAGATGCGCCTGATCTCTAATGGATTCGAGCATGGAGCGAAGGTGCGGGCTGAAGAACTTCGTAAAGTGTATGGCTGTTCTGCGAGCGCCGTTCGTGAAGTCCTTTTTCGTTTGGCGGCTGTTGGTTTGGTGGACTTTCAGGAACAAAAAGGTTTCCGCGTGCCAATGCGTTCGCCGCAGAAGCTTATCGAATTGACGCACGTCCGTGTTCTGTTGGAGGCCGAAGGCACCGCAATGTCGATCCGTAATGGCGGGGTGGATTGGGAAGCAAGATTGACGGCCGCACATCACAAACTCAGCCATATCGAAAAACGCATTCACGCCACAGACGACCCGAGCGGCCTTATCGAGATATGGTTTGCCTCGGAAAAGGAGTTTCACCAAACACTTATTTCTGCCTGTGGCTCGGAAACTTTAAAACAAATGCATAGCCGAGTTTACGCGCAGTTCAGGCAGCAGTTGATGGTTGCAGACCGGAACTTTGAATTCATTTCTCAGAACATAAGACACCATGCCGATATACTTGAAGCAGCATTGTCAGGGGATGAGCAGTTAACACGAGAGAAAATTCACGATCATCTGGAACGCCACCTAACTGGAAAGACGATGGGCGACTAAAGCCGAAAATCGTCTTCCAAATACACGCGAATGATTTCGTCGAAGCTTGATTCCGCCTCGAACCCCAACTCCAGAGCGCGATCTGTCTGAAAGTCTCGCGGCCAATTCTTGACTATTCGTTCGATTGTCTCGTCGGGTTCTTGCCTGATTAGGCCAACCGCTTCTTGGCCGGCCACTTTGCGCAGAGCTTCGATTTGTTCGGCGACGGTGCAACTTACGCCAGGCATGTTCAATGCGCGTCTGTCATTCAAAAGCTGCGTGTCCATTGTTGCTGCGTGGGTCAAAAAAGTCGCAGCGGCGCGGGGGCTGGCGTGCCAGTGACGAACAGTTTCGGCAACTGGCAAGATAGCCTCACCCCCATTCAATGGCTCTCGGATTATACCCGAAAAGAAGGACGAAGCGGCAGCGTTGGCTTTGCCCGGGCGCACACACAAAGTGGGCAAGCGCAAGGAAATACCGTCGATATATCCTTTCCTGCTGAAATCCGTGATCATCAATTCAGCCGCCGCTTTCTGCGCTCCGTAACTTGTCAAAGGTGCCGAGAGGAATTCATCGCTTATCTTTTCGGGGAATGGTGACCCGAAAACTGCTATGGACGAGGCAAAAACCAGGCGAGGTGTGTACTCGCTTTCTGAAGCTTCGTGTTCATCCTTAAGTGCGTTCAGCAGTGCCCACGTTGCCATAAGGTTTACATCCCAACCCAACGCAAAGTCTGTTTCAGCTTGGCCTGAAACGATAGCTGCAAGATGAAAAATGACGTCTGGCCGCTGCGTAGCAAAAGACTTAGCTATGCCTGACGCAGTCAAGTTCCCCACAATTTGATTACCTGCCGCACTGTCGGGCGGGAACGAGAGATCGAACAGTGAGACTTGGGCATCCGCTCCAAAAGTTTCTTGGGTCGACACGCGATGGGCCAGTTTCTGGCCCAGCATTCCTCCGCCGCCTATAATCAGGATCCGCGTCACAGCATTCCGTTCCGTTTTTTGAGTTCTAGATACAAAGCTGAATGATCCAGTTCGGCCCCATCCATTTCGTCTATCAGATATACGAAACGGTCGCGCACAGATCGGGTGCTAGGTAGCTCAACGCCAAGGCTTCCCGCTTCCTCCAGCGTGTTGTCCAAATCCTTTAGTTGAAACTTAGACAAACCCCCGGGTGTAAAATTTCCATCAGACATGCGTTCGCCATGTTGTTGCAAGATAATACTATCCGCAAAGCCCCCCTTCAGTGCGGCCCTCAACGCGGTGGGGTCCGCACCACCTTGCTGAGCCAGTAGAGTCGCCTCGGCGACTGCCGATATTGTTACAGCGACAATTGTTTGATTGGCCAATTTGCACAATTGACCAGAACCACTTGGGCCAACATGTACAGGCCGGCCCATTGCTGTCAGAACCGGTCGCACGCGCTCCATAACGTCCTGATCGCCACCGACCATGATCGCAAGGGTGCCAGCTTCGGCGCCTTTGGTGCCACCGGAAACCGGGGCGTCCAGATGCAGCACCCCCATCGAGGAAAGCTGCGCGGATTGCTCTCTTGCGTGTTCGGGTTTGGCGCTCGACATATCAATCCAGATCATCCCCGGTTTGAGTTGCTCGCGGAAAGCCTCGTCAGCAAGTAGCGCGCCGGTCGCGTATCCATCCGAGAGCATGGTTATTATTACGTCTGCACCCGAAACCGCCAGCGGGGCAGTTTCCACCAATGTCGCGCCTTCTGCTGTCAACGGTTTTGCCTTTTTCAAGCTGCGGTTCCATACAGTGAGCGGAAACTCGGCGCGCAAAATATTCCGCGCCATAGGAGCTCCCATCAGGCCGGTTCCCAACAGAGCCACTTTGAACTGCTTGCTCATCATCTACTGTCCTTCCGAAGGTGCGCCACGCATGGTTATGGCCAAACCAAAATCTCTGTCATACGCTAACGGCTCTGGGCCCACATGCCAGAAGTCGTTGCAAATCCGCCAAGGTTTCTTTGCTTCTCGGTTGATCTGTGGGACGACGTAACACTTGTCCAGTCGCCACTTTTGAGGTCGGAATATTTATATGTCAGAAAGACTTAAGGGAAAAAGCGTCCTGGTCACAGCCGCCGCACAGGGGATCGGACTTGCAAGCGCAATTGCAATGGCAAGAGAGGGTGCAAAAGTCCATGCGACGGATATTAGCCCCAAAAAACTAAATTTGATTCGCGGTCAGAATCTCGAAAATCTCGAAATTTTCGAGATGGATGTGACGAATAATGACAGCATTCATCATGGGGTCGCGCGAGCGAAGCCGGACGTTTTGTTCAACTGCGCAGGGTTCGTGCATCACGGAACTATTCTGGATGCAACCGATGAAGAGTGGGATTTTGCCATGGACCTTAATGTGCGCTCAATGGTGCGCACGACAAAGGCTGTATTGCCGGGAATGCTAGAGCGCGGAGGAGGCTCGATAATCAATATGTCTTCCGCGCTGGGTTCCATAATCGGTGCGCCAAATCGTTTTGTATATGGAACGACAAAAGCCGCTGTTGTCGGGCTGACGAAATCGGTGGCCGTGGACTTCATAACAAAAGGAATCCGGTGCAATTGCATTTGTCCGGGAACAGTCGACAGTCCCAGTTGGCGTGACCGCGTAGATGCGTTGGGAGAGCAATTGGGCAGCAGAGAAGAGGCCCTTGCACAATTTGTGGCGCGTCAGCCTATGGGGCGTGTAGCGAAAGCAGAAGAGATTGCTGCATTGGTCGTCTATCTGGCGAGCGATGAAAGTGCATTCACCACAGGACACACGCACATAATTGACGGGGGTTGGTCAGGCCAATGACAAAAGTATCAAAAAACGATTTGCGATCTCGCAAGTGGTTCATGAATTCTGAGAACCTTGAGATGACTGCATTGTATCTGGAAAGATACCTGAATTACGGATTGACCCGTGAGGAACTGCAATCAGGCAAACCGATCATTGGCATTGCTCAGACCGGCAGTGATTTGAGCCCCTGTAATCGGCATCATATCGAATTGTCCAAACGTGTTCGCGATGGAATCATCGCCGCCGGGGGAACGTGCATTGAAATACCGGTCCACCCGATACAAGAGACAGGTAAACGGCCAACGGCGTCACTCGACCGCAACCTGGCTTATCTGTCCTTGGTTGAAAGTCTATTCGGGTATCCGATTGATGGCGTTGTTCTGAACATTGGTTGCGACAAGACCACGCCCGCGCTTCTTATGGCCGCTGCGACCGTCAACATCCCAGCGATCGCCCTGTCGGTCGGTCCCATGCTCAACGGCTGGTGGAAAGGTGAGCGCGCCGGATCGGGAACGGTTATTTGGAAAGCGCGCGAAGACCTTGCGGCTGACGAAATCGACACCGATGAGTTTATGGAAATCGCAGCCGCCGCAGCACCTTCGGTGGGTTATTGCAATACGATGGGAACAGCAACGACCATGAATTCGCTTGCTGAGGCCTTGGGTATGCAATTGCCCGGATCAGCCGCCATACCAGCCCCGTACAGAGAGCGCGGTCAAATCAGTTATGAAACGGGTAAACGCATTGTGGACATGGTCTGGGAGGATCTACGCCCCAGCGATGTGATGACACGTCAGGCTTTTGAGAATGCGATTGTTATCAACTCTGCGATTGGTGGATCGACGAATGCGCCGATCCACCTGAATGCAATCGCTCGGCATCTTGGTGTTCCGTTGACCAACGATGACTGGCAGAAACATGGCCACGACGTTCCACTGTTGGTTAACATGCAGCCTGCGGGTGAGTATCTGGGCGAAGATTACCAACAGGCCGGAGGTGTACCCGCCGTTGTCGGAGAGCTTCTTGATGCTGGATTGCTGCCGCATCCCGATGCGATAACGGTGAACGGTAAGACGATGGGCGATAACTGCTCGACGCGCCGGTCTCAGTATAGCGACGTAATCAAGCCTGTCAGTAGCCCGGTTAAGAAACAGGCGGGGTTCATCAATCTCTCGGGCAACCTGTTCGAGAGTGCGATTATGAAAACATCTGTGATCTCAAAGGCATTTCGAGAGACCTACCTGTCGAACCCGGATGATCCTGATGCATTTGAGGGCAGGGCGATTGTGTTTGATGGGCCTGAGGACTTTCACCATCGGATCGATGATCCTGCAGAAAACATCGACGCAAACTGTATTCTGATTATGCGCGGAGCGGGACCAAAAGGATACCCTGGTGCTGCAGAGGTCGTGAACATGCGGCCGCCCGCATATTTGTTGAAACAGGGCATCGAAGCCCTTCCTTGCATCGGTGATGGACGGCAATCCGGTACATCAGGAAGTCCGTCTATCCTGAATGCCTCACCCGAAGCTGCAGAGGGTGGTGGGTTGGCCTTGGTGCGAAATGGCGACCGACTGCGCATCGATCTTGGAAAAGGCACAGCAGATATGCTGGTTTCGCTTGAAGAACTGCATGAACGCGCCCGCGATCTGGAGGCAAAGGGTGGTTATTCAACCCCGCCCAACCAATCCCCCTGGCAGGAATTATTCCGCGAAAAAGTAGATCGGTTGGATCGCGGTATGACGCTAAAGGGTGCAGAAAACTACCGCGATATCGCGCGAGGCTTCATGCCACGCGATAACCACTAAAAGGAACAGAAATGAAACTTGTTCGTTACGGAGCCAAGGGCTCGGAAAAGCCAGCCCTGGTCGACTCTGAGGGTCAATTGCGGGATCTGTCCGCTCATATCAATGATATCACGGGGGATATGTTGGATGACGGAACGCTTGATAACCTGCGGTCATTGGATCCGAACAACCTGCCAATTGTAGAGGGTGACCCTCGTATCGCGCCGTGTGTCGGTGACATCGGTAAATTTCTTTGCATCGGTTTGAACTACTCGGACCATGCTGCAGAAACCGGCGCAGATATTCCCGAGCATCCGATACTTTTTTTCAAGGCGAACTCGGCTGTCATAGGTGCCTATGATGATGTTGTTATGCCGCGGGGGTCTACACATACCGACTGGGAATGCGAACTGGGGGTCGTCATTGGTAAGACGGCCAAATACGTTTCCAAGGCCGACGCACTCGAATATGTTGCGGGCTATTGCATCGTAAACGACGTGTCGGAAAGGCATTTTCAAACGCAACTGACAGGTCAATGGACCAAAGGAAAATCCTGCGACACATTTGGCCCTACCGGCCCGTGGCTAGTGACCCGGGATGAGGTGCCGGATCCTCAGAGTCTTGGTATGTCGCTGGATGTAAACGGTCAGCGCATGCAAACCGGGAATACTGCCACGATGATCTTTTCCGTTGCCGAGATCATTGAGCATCTAAGCCAACTTTTCACACTGCATCCCGGTGATGTCATTTCTACTGGAACACCGCCCGGTGTTGGAATGGGGATCAAACCGGAACCAGTTTATCTGAAAAAAGGCGACGTCATGGAGCTTCGTATCGATGGGCTTGGTGTTCAGCGGCAAAAGGTCGGCCAAGATGACTGACTTGTTGCAAATCGGAGGGATCACTGAACGGATGAGAGAACGCCTGTCTTCAGTGTTCAATATTCAACAATTGGACGATTTCAACGCGGAAAGCATTACGCATATCGTAACGAACGGGCATGATGGCGTTCCGCATGACCTAATGATTTCACTCAGTAATCTGAAGATGATCAGCGTCTATGGAGTCGGTTACGACGCCGTCGACGCAAGTGCTGCGGCTGAGCGCGGGATTGTTGTGACGCACACGCCCAATGTGTTGAACAAAGAAGTCGCAACCACCGCCGTTCTGCTGTTGCTGTCATGTTATCGAGAGCTCATACGTGACGATGATTACGTCCGGTCCGGGCGATGGGAAGTTGAAGGTAATGCCCCTTTGACGCGATCAGCGGACAATCAAAAAATAGGCATTCTTGGTCTTGGTCGCATTGGTCAGGCGATTGTTAATAAGTTGGAGCCGTGGGCACCCGAAATCTCATATCACACCCGCAATCAAAAGGATGTCCCGTACCGATATTTCGACAATTTGGTTGAAATGGCAGAGCATGTGAACGTTCTCATATGCATCACGCCTGGCGGCCCGTCGACCAATAGGCTGGTCAACGCTGAGGTGTTGCGCGCGTTGGGGGCAGGCGGCACTCTGATAAACGTTAGTCGAGGTTCGGTTGTCGACGAAACTGCCTTAATTACTGCATTGCAAAATGGTGAGCTCGGGTGGGCAGGGCTTGATGTTTTTGAGGACGAACCGCGCGTTCCAAAAGCATTGCGCGAGTTGTCCAATGTCGTTCTGCTCCCTCACGCTGGTAGCGCGACTTTTGAGACGCGTGCAGCAATGGGTGACCTGACTGTCGACAATCTGCTGCAACACCATAAGGACGGATCGGTGATCACAGCTGTGCCGGAATGCAGAGATCTGTAATAGGCCAATCTGAAAAGTGTTTGAGTTTGCTGTCGCGGTTTTCTTTCTGCTGATTACGCCGGGCCCGGGTGTTCTAACAACTGCGGGTATCGGATCAGCATTTGGTTTTCGAGCTGGACTCGCCTTTGTGGCTGGTCTGATGCTGGGCGGGTTCATCAACATGATGTTAGTTGTCTCTGGAGTCGCTGCGGTTGCTTTGGCTGTACCGGTGCTTAGAACTTTGTTGCTATTCGCCTCTGTCGGGTATCTGGTATTTCTCGCCTGGCGTATTGCCAGCGCCGGCTCAAAGGTCGGATTTTCTCCTGCGGTTTCGCCGCTTGGTTTTGCGAACGGTCTGACGCTTCAGTTCATTAATCCCAAGGCTTACGTGGTCGGCACAGCATTGTTTTCAGGGTTTGCCTTTTTACCCGATGCGCCCGTTTGGGAGGTCGTCATAAAAATCGTAGTATTCAATATGATTTGGGTGCCAGTGCACATGATCTGGCTGGGTGCTGGCGCAAAGCTGGGTAGCCTTGATTTAAGCGAGAGATCGCATCAAAGGATCAATATTGCGATGGCCGCTTCATTAATGGTGGTTGTGGTGATTGCCTTGGGGTCGGCGCTATGAAAGATATCTAAGTCGGTCTTACTTAGCAGGCGATTGGAAGCTGCAGATCAAAGTGACGCCGTTATTCCACCATCGACATAGAGAGTATGACCATTGACGAAACTGGATGCAGGGGAAGCAAGGAAAATGGCGGCGCCTACAAGTTCTTCTACATTGCCCCAGCGGCCGGCCGGGGTGCGTTTCTCAAGCCATGAGCTAAACTCTGGGTCGGCAACCAAGGCGGCGTTCAAAGGTGTATCGAAATATCCAGGCGCAATGGCATTGCAGTTTAGACCATACTTAGCCCAATCAGTTGCCATTCCTTTTGTAAGATTGGTCACGGCGCCTTTTGTCGCCGTGTAAGGCGCAATACCCGGTCTTGCTAATGCGGATTGAACCGACGCAATGTTAATGATCTTACCAGACTTTCTTTCAATCATGTGCCGTGCCACAGCCTGACCGACGTGAAAGACGGACGCTACATTTGTCTGTAGCAGGTGCTCGAAGGCATCAGCGGGGAAATCCTGTAACTCCGTCCTGTGTTGCATTCCGGCGTTGTTTATCAGGATGTCTATTGGGCCGACTTTTTCTTCAAAGTCGTCCACAGCAGATCGGACACCTTCATGATCGGTTGCATCGAACGAAAGTTCGCGTACCGAGGCGCCTGTTTCGCTCAGCTCGGATGCTGCTGCCGCTAGTTTAGTGGCATCGCGACCGTTCAAAACGACCTCCGCACTGGCAGCAGCCAAACCACGAGCCAACGCAAATCCAATGCCTTGGCTAGAGCCTGTTACGAGCGCGCGTGTTCCCTCTAGGCTAAACATTTCAAGCGTCATGCAAAAATCCCTTGGTTGTCAGCACCGACTATCCGTATCTTTTGGCAATCTGTATAGGGAGTCCGTGCAATGTCTTCGGCCAGTGTTGCTGTTGTTATCCATGCCGCAAAAGATCTGAGGTTGGAAAACCGGGATGTGCACGACGTGGGGCCAGACGAAGTCTTGATTGCCATGCGCGCGGGAGGGATTTGCGGCTCTGACCTGCATTATTATAACCACGGTGGTTTCGGCGCTATCAAGTTGCGTCAACCGATGGTGCTTGGACACGAAATCGCCGGGGAAATAGTGAGAGTTGGGTCAAGTGTGCAGGGGTTGCATTTAGGTCAACTGGTTGCAGTTTCTCCATCCCGACCTTGCCAATCCTGCCTTTATTGTCTGAACGGGCAGCAAAACCACTGCCTTGATATGAAGTTCTATGGCAGCGCGATGCCGTTCCCGCATATCCAAGGCGCTTTTCAAAGCAAACTCGTAGCGAAAGCCAGTCAATGCGTTCCAGCAGATGGGTTGAGTCCTGCGCAGGCCGCTATGGCCGAACCTTTGGCGGTCTGTTTGCACGCGATTAAACAAGCTGGGAGCCTCTTAGGTAAAACGGTTCTTATCACGGGATGCGGTCCAATCGGCTGCCTCACGATCTTGGCGGCGCGTCGTTCTGGGGCGGCCAGAATAGTGGCGACGGATATCTCGGACCAGACCCTCGCTCTGGCGCGTGAATGCGGGGCAGACGATGTCATCAACACCTACACCGATCCGCAAAAACTGGAGCAGTTTGAAAACGACAAGGGTCAGGTTGATGTACAACTGGAGTGTTCCGGGGCTCAATCGGCTCTGGCTTCTGGCGTCGCATGCTTGCGACCGGGTGGAACATTGGTTCAGCTTGGTCTGGGCGGAGATATGACTGTGCCGATGCAGGCGTTGACTGCAAAAGAGATTGTACTTCGCGGGTCTTTCCGTTTCCATTCCGAGTTCTCAGTCGCGGTCGAGATGATGCGAAGCGGACTAATAAATGTAGACCAGTTGGTGACGCATTCCTTCGAGGTTAGCGAGGCCATCACAGCTTTCGAGGTTGCGTCCGATCGAAGCCGATCAATGAAGGTGCAGTTAACTTTTCCGGATAATGACAATGGATAGACGAACGCGTGATATTGCAAAGACTTATGAAAGAGATGGTTTCGTAGCTCCGCTGGATATCCTGACAGCTTTTGAGGTCCAAGCGCTGCGCAATGATTTTGAGAAAGCTGAGCGCATTCTCAGAGACGACCCAGATAAACTTAAGCTTCTATATTCTTATCCGGACAGGCTGATACCATCATTCGATGCACTACTTCGCCATCCGAAGCTGATTGAGGCTGCTTCAACGGTGTTAGGGCCGGACCTCATGGTTTGGAGCGGTGCACTTTTCGTAAAAGAAGCGCGATCATCGAAGATAGTCTCGTGGCACCAAGACTTGACCTATTGGGGATTGGATGATGCTGAAGAGGTTACCTGTTGGGTTGCGATTTCAGAAGCGTCTGAGCAAAGCGGGTGTATGAAGTTTATTCCTGGCAGCCACAAAAGCCGTATCGTGCCTCACGTGGACACTTTCGGCGAAAACAATCTGTTATCACGTGGGCAGGAAATCGCAGTCGATGTGAACGAAAAAGATGCAGTTGCTGCCGAATTGCGTGCGGGGCAGGCATCCATGCATCACGGGCATCTCTTTCACGCATCCGGGCCCAATAACACAGACGATAGACGCATTGGTGCGGCGTTGCGTTTCATAAAGCCTTCAATGAAACAGCAGAATGGCGTGAAAACTTTGGTTGCGCTAGTCGCAGGGCGAGATGATTTTGGGCATTTCTTACTTGCGTCCTCCCCTCAGGGCTTTTTGCATGAGAACGATTTCGTTTTGTGTCAAAGGGATGCAGACCGCAAGAAACAAATACTCTTCGCCGGAGTGAAGTGACGCCCTTGGCATGCCAAGAACCATTGCTACATCGACCCGGAAGCAGACCTGAATCGCGAAAACCAATGAACATTCAAAAGGGTCTTGTCATAAGAACTTGGGGTGAGCGGGCAGGGGTGTTGCCTAGCTTGTGGCCATGACTAGTCCTGCCTCTTAAAAGTATTTCAAAACCAGCCCCGAGATCATCCGCCTTGCGGTGATGTTGTACATCCGCTTCTCGCCTTCACTTCGGAATGTCGAAGTTCTGCTGCGCGAGCGAGGCATCGACGTGAGCCATGAAACTGTCCGATATGGGTGGAACAGGTTCGGTCCGATGATTGCCTCTGAGATCCGAAGTAAGCGGGTGCAACAACTGCGCGCATTCTCGAAATGGAAGTGGCATGTGGATGAGGTTTTTGTGAAGGTCAATGGCGAGATACATTATCTTTGGCGGGCCGTCGATCATGAGGGCGAAGTGCTGGAAATAATCGTTACCAAACGTCGAAACAGGCAGGCGGCATTGAAATTCCTCAGGAAATGATGAAGCGCCATGGTTGTGCCGATGAGATTGTGACCGACCGTTTTGCATCCTACAAAGCAGCGCTCAGAGAATTGGGCGCGCTCGAAAACAACAGACGGGAAGGTGGCTCAACAACCGTGTTGAGAATTCGCACCTGCCGTTTCGACGACGCGAACGCGCGACCCTACGTTTAAGGCGAATGCGAAGTTTACAGAAATTCGCTTCCGACCATTCCTCCGTATACAACCACTTTAACCAGGAAAGATCCCTCACCAGCCGAGACTCCTTCAAGCTGACGCGAACCGCCGCTCTTGACGAGTGGCGTCAACTTTGTTCCGGATAGGTTCACGATGTTGAGTCAAATAGAGACTGGTTAAAATTCGTCTGACAGCACCTGCATCCAAATCAATGGGTCCAGAGCCTAGCTGAGACTGGTTCATATTTGTTCTACTGCGTTATCTTTCCATGTTGGCCCACGTTTAGGGTTCCCTTCTCCTGCACCTCTGCGTACACGCCCATATCCATGTGGCCCAAGTGTTTTCGAATGAGGAACGGGATTTTCAGGTCTCGTTCGGCTGTTTGTGGGTTAACTTCGGTAGCGGCACATCTTTTTGTTCGCGAAATTATCTTTAGCTTCACATCGCCAAAGGCCAAGATTGAGCCGACAGAGTCCAACTCGGAAAATGGAGGTGGTCCGTCCAATTCAATATTCGCACGAAACCTTGCCGGGTGTATTTCCACATTGAGCTCTCTACTAAGTGCATCAACAGACGCTAGGTTGAGAACGGAAATTGCGTTCATCATTTTTGGCGACACGACCGAAACGTCTGTGAATCGATGCGGATGGGAAGAGACAAACACCGGCGGTTCGGGGTCTCTTAATTCGAGTGTGGTATTGAGGAAACTCGCCGCGTCCAATTGCCCGTTTGGCTCACTCATATCGAAGTGGAGAGTTTTCCTTCCGTGCTCAATTTCCAGCAATTGAGTTTGAGCGTCGAATTTGGTTTGCAGTCCAGCCAGTCTTGCTTCGTTCAAAAGCACAACAAAGCGGTCTTTTCTCAATGGTTTTGGATATCGAGGGTCGAAACCGGAGTTGTAGCGGGCAAAGCCGAATAGGCGGTCACCAGGAATGCCTTCACCCGCTCGCAGGTTTATGGTGCTTAGTGGTTCCGGGCTCAAACCTTTGATCGGGTAGCGGTTCATCCGGACAATGGTGAGTTTACTCATAATTGGGGTCCTGGCTTGTCGAGATATCCGTGTGGTGAGGCTAGCTAGCGCCCTCCTAGCGATCCTACATTGGAATCTTGGTTGAACGGCAAGAATTGGGCTTCGGCATAATCATGGATAAGCTCGGGTTGGAAATGCAATACCGTCGGTGCCTTGATTTGAAGAATCAGCGCGTTTGATTTCGAATTCCTTCTTCCTTTGCGCTTGATGAACCTGAGTGATCGAGAAGAAGAAATATATAGTAAAAGCATATTATTACTGGGAGATATCGATGTGTCGGCGGTGATTTTGAGGTACGAACCTCAAAATTTTCTGGACTTGAGGTGCGTACCTCAAATAGCCTTATAGACATGCCGCGATTCGCACATCCTCGAATGACGGCGCAAAAAAGGGAGGAATGGATGACTTACACAAAACTGGCTTCGGCCAGCGCAATAGTCCTTGCCGCTACTACTCTTTCTACCAAGGCAAATGCTGAAGACCTGACGCTCTGTTGGGCTGCATGGGACCCGGCCAACGCGCTTGTTGAGCTATCAAAAGAATTCGAAGCAGAATCCGGCCACACGATGAACTTCGAATTTGTTCCCTGGCCAAACTTTGCCGACCGGATGCTGAACGAGCTGAACTCCGGCGGGAAGCTCTGCGACCTGTTGATCGGAGATAGTCAGTGGATCGGCGGGGGCGCTGAAAACGGTCATTATGTAAAACTGAATGATTTCTTCGATGCCGAGAGCATCAGCATGGACGATTTCGCGCCGGCAACGGTTTACGCCTATTCGACATGGCCTAAAGGTACTCCGAACTACTACGCATTGCCCGCAATGGGGGATGCAAACGGCTGGTTCTATCGCAAGGACTGGTTCGAGAATCCGGACATCCAAGCTGCGTACAAGGAAGCAACAGGGCAAGATTTGCGTGAACCTCAGTCTCAGAAAGAATTGCTGCAAATTGCGCAGTTTTTCCAGGGTCGTGAGATCGATGGAAAGACGGTTTACGGTGCGGCGATCTTTACTGAGCGTGGTTCCGAAGGGATCACCATGGGTGTGACCGGAGCACTCTATCCGTGGGGCTTCAAATATGAAAACACACCAGGATCCTACGATATGGAGGGTGCCGTAAACTCGCCCGAAGCAGTCGAAGCGCTAGAGTTTTACAAAGAATTCTACAAAACAGCGACACCCCCAGGATACACAAACTCCTACATGGGAGAGAGCTTGGACGCCTTTAAGTCCGGTCAGGTCGCCATGGCTATGAACTGGTTCGCGTTCTTCCCAGGTCTCTATGCCGATCCCAATACCGGTGGTGACAAGATCGACTTCTTCGTGAACCCACCACAAAATCAGGCAGGCTCGACACTGGGCGGACAAGGTATCTCTGTTGTCAGCTACTCTGACAAACAGGACGCCGCGCTTGAGTACATTAAGTGGTTCGCGCAGCCAGAAGTTCAGGCCAAATGGTGGGAACTAGGCGGCTACTCAGCACATAATTCAGTGCTGGAAGATCCTGGTTTCGTAGACAGCCAACCGTTCGCCGGTGACTTCCTGGAAGCAATGGCCGGGGTGCAGGATTTCTGGCAAGAGCCTGCCTACGCGGAACTGCTGCTGGCAATGCAGAAGCGCATCCACGACTACGTGGTTGCCGACCAAGGCACAGCTCAAGAAGCGCTTGATCTTCTGATCGAAGATTGGACGGAAGTCTTCGAAGACGAAGGCAAGCTTTAGTCCGGACACAGGCAGGAGCGGGTGCAAACCCGCTCTACCTTCACCCGTGAGTCCTAAACCAACAAGAACTGGCAAAGAGATGTCTGACAGGACCGTAGATCGCGTTGCGCAGGCAACGCCCGAGCGAGTTGCGCGAAAAATTCGGGGGTTATCCGACCGCGCGATCGCCTGGATATTCATCTCCCCAACGATATTTCTACTGCTGGCGATCAATATCTTCCCTTTGATCTGGACCATCCAACTGAGCTTTACCAACTACAAGGCCAACCGGATCGGGCGCGAGGTCAAAGATGTCGGGTTCAGGAATTACGAGCGCATCCTGACAGACTCGGACACATGGCTGAACATGCAGGCCACCGCACATTTCCTGTTCTGGACGATTTTTTTTCAAGTCCTGATCGGATTTACTCTGGCGTGGTTGATCAACAAGAAATTCAAGGGCAATGATCTTTGGACCACGATCATCGTGCTGCCGATGATGCTGTCCCCGGCCGTTGTCGGAAACTTCTGGAAGTTTCTCTATCAGCCTCAGATCGGCCTGTTTAACTACATCGTATCGTGGTTTACCGGCAAAGACCCGTCGAGCTTTGAGATGCTCGGGTCCGTAACGCTGGCGCCCTGGTCCATCGTGATTGTCGACACCTGGATGTGGACCCCCTTCGTGATGCTCATCTGTCTGGCCGGGCTGCGCAGTATTCCCGATTACATCTACGAGGCAGCTGAGATCGACAGGGCCAGCAAGCTGCGCCAGTTCTTTACGATTACCATCCCGATGGTCCTGCCATTCCTCATGTTGGCGGTGCTGTTTAGAGGGATCGAGAACTTCAAGATGTTCGATCTGGTGGTGCAACTGACGGGCGGCGGGCCAGGGTCTGTTACGGAGCTGACCTCCATCAATTTGAAGCGCGAAGCCTTTGAGAAATGGCGCACGGGTTATGCCTCGGCCTATGCGATCATCCTTTTCGTCACCGTGTTCGGCCTTGCGTCGATCTACGTCAAAGCCCTGAACAAGGTGAAACAGAGATGAGCAGTTTTTCCGTCACCGAACCTTCGAACCGTTCAAAGTGGATCGCCGGGTTTCTGGTTATCACCTATGCGCTGATCACGATGATCCCGCTGGTTTGGATTTTGCTAACTGGCTTCAAGTCTCCAGCCGACGCGATCAGCTATCCGCCCAAGGTTGTCTTTGACCCAACACTTGAAGGCTATGTCAATCTCTTCACCACTCGCACACGGCAGACGCAGGAGTTCCTGGAAGCCAACCCGCCACAGAACTGGGCCGATGAGATCGTCCGGCAATATGACATGGTTATTGTCGGGCCATCCAAGTTTGGCGAGCGTTTTATGAATTCGGTGATCATCGGGTTTGGATCGACGTTCCTAAGCATCTTCCTTGGCACCTTGGCTGCTTATGCATTCAGCCGTTTCAAGGTGCCGCTCAAGGATGACCTTCTGTTCTTCATCCTCAGTACGAGAATGATGCCCCCGGTTGCCGTTGCGATCCCAATCTTCCTGATGTTCAGAAACCTCGGTCTAAGCGACACGCATTTGGGGATGATCCTTCTCTATACGGGTGTGAACATCTCGTTGGCTGTTTGGCTGCTGAAAGGGTTCATCGACGAAATCCCGCGAGAGTACGAGGAAGCGGCACTAATAGACGGCTACACCCGGTTTCAGGCGTTTTACAAAGTTGTACTGCCGCAGGCTGCGACGGGTATCGCTTCGACAGCGATCTTCTGCCTTATATTTGCATGGAACGAGTATGCGTTTGCCGTGTTGCTGACATCCGCGAATGCGCAGACCGCGCCGCCCTTTATTCCAACCATCATCGGGATCGGTGGGCTGGATTGGCCTGCAGTTGCGGCTGGTGCCACGATCTTCCTGATTCCGGTCATGATTTTTACCATCCTGATGCGCAAACACCTGCTGCGCGGGATCACATTCGGAGCGGTGCGCAAATGAGCGAGTTTCTATCAGGATTAATGCGTTTTCGCCGAGGCCCATGGGAGATGGTCGCGACCATCCTCATCGCGGTCGGCGTATTTATGCTGATGCAACCGTTCGTCCTTTGGGCGTTCACTTATTCCTTCATCGTTACGCTGATCGGAACTGTCATGTTCATCATCGTCAGCCATTTTCCGGAGTAGAAATGGCCCAGATCGTTGTCAAAAACGTAAAGAAGATGTTCGGTGATTTCACCGCTGTGCGGGAAAGCTCGTTCACGATTGAAGATGGTGAATTCTTCATGCTGCTTGGTCCATCGGGCTGCGGCAAAACAACGACGCTGAGGATGATCGCAGGCTTGGAGCTTCCAACATCGGGTGAGATCTATCTCGACGGCGAAGAAATCAGCCAGCGACCCCCATCAGAGCGAGACATTGCATTCGTGTTCCAGATGTTTGCGCTGTATCCCCACATGAACGTGCGCAAAAATATCAGCTACCCCCTGATATCGCAGGGCATGCCGCGTGCTGCTGTAAAAGCCAAAGTAGAAGAAGTCGCGGGAATTCTGGGGATCAACGACATCCTCGATAGCCCGGTAGGTGGACTGTCAGGTGGCGACCGGCAGCGCGTGGCGCTGGGCCGCGCGATCGTTCGCGAACCCAAGGCATTCATGATGGACGAACCGTTGGGTGCCTTAGATGCCGAGTTTCGAGAACACATGGCCGAAGAGTTACGCGCGCTTCATGACCGTATGGGCGCAACCACTGTTTACGTGACACACGACCAGTTGGAAGCCATGCAAATGGGCGACAAGATCGTAGTGATGAACAACGCTGTGATTGAGCAATTCGGCACACCTCAGGAAATCTACGACAAACCAGCCACAATGTTCGTTGCAGATTTTATCGGGTCCCCTTCCATGAACTTCCTGCCGTTTCAAGGAAAGGTCGCGCCTGACTCGGAAATGGTTCGACTAAATGGCCATGACGAAGCCGTGCCCAAACTGATGGAGGGGGCGGAAGGTGACTTAGTTTTTGGGGTTCGCCCTGAGCATGTTTTTCTATCGGATGCGAGCGCCTACAGAGCCAAGGTTCTGGCGACAGAATATTTGGGAACCACCCAGATCGTGACGCTGCAAAGCCCGAACGGAGAGCTGAAAGCCCGGATTGATGCGCGCGAAGTCGTAAATCCCGGCGAGACGGTGGGGTTAGAGTTCCGCTCACCCTCAGTAACACTGTTTGAAAAGGCCACCGGACGCGCGTTGAGGTCCGCTCTGAACGACGAGGTACCAAGTAATGGCTGAAGTCGTTTTAGAGAATATCTCGAAGTCATTCGGCAATCTAAAGGCGGTGGATGATATCTCAATGACGATCCCCAACGGCGCCTTTGTGGTGCTATTGGGTCCAACGGGCGCGGGAAAGACAACGACGCTGAGATTGATATCCGGACTTGAGAAACTGGATTCTGGAACCGTTCGCATTGCTGGACGGGATGTTGGAATAGAAACGCCAGCCCAGCGCGATGTGGCTATGGTTTTCCAGCAATACTCACTGTACCCGCATATGACAGTGCGGGAGAACCTGTCTTTTCCTCTGAGGTCGCCGATCCTGAAGACGCCAGAGGATGAGATCAAGAGGAAGGTTAACGAAGTTGCGGACATCCTCCAGATTCCGCACAAGTTGAACAACAAAGCGACTGAACTGTCTGGCGGTGAAATGCAGCGCGTTTCAATTGGACGAGCGCTGGTGCGAGACCCCCAGATATTTCTGATGGATGAACCCCTCAGCTCTTTGGACGCCAAGCTTCGGGCGGATTTGCGGGTCGAATTAAAAAGAATTCAGGCGGATCTGGGATCGACCTTGCTATACGTGACCCATGATCAAGTCGAAGCCATGACAATGGCGACGCATATCGGCGTTTTGGAAAACGGCAGGCTGGTTCAGTACGGAACACCCCGGGACATCTATGAAAACCCCGGTAGCGTTTATGTCGCCAGCCGGTTGGGACTGCCGCGGATCAACATTCTGCCTTCCGAGCTGTTCGGAGGCAATCACAAAGGTCCGCAAATAGGTCTTCGCCCGGAAAACATCATCGAAGGAGAAGGCAGCGAAGCGCGGGTAATACGCGCAGAGCATCTGGGGGATCAAACGCGGCTACACCTGGACCTGAACGGTCACCCGGTTGTGACCTTGATTGATGTACATCAGGATTATCCATCTGGAAAACTTATAAAAATCCGCCCACACAACCCGTTGTATTTTGACGCGTCCGGCGCGCGCGTGAATTAAGGAGCAAAAGCATGGCCCAGTTCCTCAACACAAAAGAAACCCTTGTAACAGAGGCGATTGACGGTCTTTTGGCCGCTTCTGGCGGCGCATTGACCCGATTGGACGGCTACCCGCATATCAAGGTGGTTTACCGTTCGGATTGGGACAAATCCAAGGTGGCATTGGTGTCTGGTGGCGGGTCTGGTCACGAACCTGCTCATGCTGGGTTTGTCGGGGCTGGCATGCTGACTGCGGCTGTGTGTGGAGAGGTGTTTGCATCGCCTTCGGTTGAGGCGGTTCTTGCGGGCATTCTGGCCGTGACCGGTGAGGCGGGGTGTTTGCTAATTGTGAAAAATTACACTGGTGATCGGTTGAACTTTGGGCTTGCGGCGGAACGCGCCCGCGCCTTGGGGCGCAAGGTTGAGATGGTGGTAGTCGATGATGACATCGCCTTGCCGGATCTGCCGCAGCCGCGTGGTGTGGCCGGGACCTTGTTCGTACACAAAATTGCAGGCGCGCTTGCGGAAGATGGCGCTGACCTGGACACAGTGACCAAGGCTGCAAAAAGCGTCATCGGTAAAGTGGTCAGTATCGGGATGAGCCTCGATACCTGCACCGTTCCGGGATCTCCGAAAGAGGACAGGATTGCACCGGGCAAAGCCGAGTTGGGCTTGGGAATCCATGGCGAACCGGGTGTTGAGCAGGTGGATTTTGCCAACGCGGTCACGGCTATGTCCACCGTCGTAGGAAAGTTAAAACAACGGATTAGCTCGGGGGAATGTGTTGCGTTGGTTAACAACCTCGGGTCTACAACCCCGCTGGAAATGTCCGTGTTGACGCACGCGTTATCCGAAACAGGGATGGCGCGTCACATTATCGGTCCTTCGCCAATGATGACATCTCTGGACATGCACGGATTCTCTGTTTCTGTCTTGCCCGTGAGCGAAGGCGAACTGTCGGCGCTTGAAGCTCCGGTCGCTCTCGTGGCATGGCCAGGCGTCAATTCTATTGATCCAATTCAAGTCGCGCCTTTGCCTGATGGCTTGACACCGATTGATCCTATTCCATCCAACAATCCCGCGACGAAGGAAACGATCACGCGATTGTCCGAATTGATGATAAATGCTGAGAAGGACCTGAATGAGTTAGATGCCAAGTCCGGCGATGGAGATACCGGCAGCACATTGGCAACTGCGGCCAGGGCTCTGCAGGGTAGTCTCGACCGAATGCCACTTGCGGATCTGACGCAACTTTTTCCGGCTTTGGGCAACGAACTCAGCCAAACAATGGGTGGTTCTTCAGGGGTCATTCTTGCCATCTTTTTCAATGCAGCAGGAGACGCCTGCGCCAGTGGCGCATCGATCCCGAAGTCTTTGGCGGAAGGTTTGAACCGCGTCAGCCAGGTTGGGGGCGCGAAGGTCGGCGACAGGACAATGATCGACGCGTTGGCACCCGCTTTGGACGCTCTGCCTTTGGGATTGGTCCAAGCTGCACATGCAGCGCGCGAAGGCGCGGACAGCACTGCAAATATTCACCGTGCCAAGGCCGGTCGGGCCGCTTATGTTCCCGAGGAAAACCTGATGGGAAACAACGACCCTGGCGCTGAAGCCGTCGCCTTGCTGTTCGAGGGGTTGGCGCGGGAGATTAAAGGCTGAACGACACGTGAAAGAGCAAAAACACAAACTAGAATTGGTGAACAAACCAACTGTGAATGACATTGCGCGTGTTGCGGGTGTCAGTCTGGCAACCGTTGATCGTGTTCTGAACAGACGGCCGGGCGTTCGTGCAGTGACTGTACAAAAGGTTCAACAGGCAATTAATGAGCTTGGCTATGTCCGCGACACCGCTGCAGCCAACCTTGCGAGAAAGCGTGTCTATAACTTCTTGTTTGTGCTGCCCGATAGCGACAACGAGTTTGTCGAAGCGCTCAGCAAGCAAATCGTAGACCAGTCGCGCGATCAGTTCATCGAGCGGACTCGTATGAAAATCCAACGTGTCGCTCCATTTGATCCCCAGGAAATTGTCGAAATCCTAGACGCCTTGGACATTCGGGAAGTCGATGGCGTCGCTGTCTTCGGTCCGGAAACACCGTCGGTACGTGATGCAGTGAAACGGGTCCGGGACAAAGGCGTTCCAGTCGTCGCGTTGGTGTCCGACCTCCCCAGCTCGGAGCGCGACCACTTCGTCGGAGTTGACAACGTATCGGCTGGTCGGACTGCGGCACAGTTGATGGGGCGCTTTGTGCATCGCAAGGGAAAGTTGTTGGTCTTGACAGGCTCGCGCTTGGCACGGGATCATTTGGAACGACGGCAGGGTTTTGATCTGGTGATTGCCGAAGATTTTCCGCATCTCGAAGTTGTGGCGTCGGTCGAAGGTCGCGATGACCCTGAACTGATTTACAAGATGATGCCCGAGATTTTTGAGACCTATCCAGATCTTGTCGGTATCTATTCTTCCGCTGCTGGCAACGCCGGTTTGATCCAGTTTCTGTCCGACAGCAAAATCAGCAAAGATCTGGTGATCATAGCCCATGAACTCACGCCGCTCAGCCGTGACGCACTGAGCCGTGGAACATTTGATGCGTTAATCTCGCAGGATTCAGGTCACTTGGTCCGATCCGCGGTCCGTCTGTTGCGCGCAACATCAGACAAGGTTCCGTTCAACAAGGCACAAGAACGTATTCGCATCGATATCTATCTGAAGGAAAATTTACCGCCATAGAGGCATCGGTTTTTGGGGAGGAGACATTATGGAAACGATCAAAGGCCCGGCGTTGTTTCTGGCACAGTTCGCCGGAGATGAAGCGCCTTTCAACTCGTGGGACACCATTACCAAATGGGCGGCGGATTGTGGGTACAGAGGCGTTCAGGTGCCCAGTTGGGACGGCCGGTTGTTTGATCTTGAAACCGCTGCCTCAAGCACGGATTACTGCGATGAATTCAAGGGCAAGGCCAAAGAGAACGGCGTGGAAGTGACGGAGTTGTCCACGCATCTTCAGGGCCAACTTGTTGCCGTGCATCCCGCATACGACGCAGCATTCGACGGCTTTGCTGCCGAAAGCGTCAGGGGAAACGCAAAAGCCCGGCAGGAGTGGGCCGTTGATCAGGTTAAGAAGGCGCTGTCAGCTTCCAAAAATTTAGGGATATCTGCGCACGCGACATTCTCTGGCGCGCTCGCATGGCCTTATGTTTACCCTTGGCCGCAACGTCCTGCTGGCCTTATCGAAACAGCATTTGATGAGCTTGCCAGCCGTTGGGTCCCGATCCTGGATCACGCAGAAGATTGTGGAGTCGATGTTTGTTATGAAATCCATCCAGGCGAGGATCTGCATGATGGCGTGACCTATGAGATGTTCCTCGAACGGGCGGGCAATCATACTCGGGCTTGTATGCTGTACGACCCGTCGCATTACGTTCTGCAGTGTCTCGACTACCTTGATAATATCGACATCTACAAAGACCGAATCCGGATGTTCCATGTCAAAGACGCCGAGTTCAACCCGACCGGTCGGCAGGGCGTCTATTCTGGTTATCAAAGCTGGGTTAACCGGGCAGGGCGTTTCCGCTCGCTTGGTGATGGTCAGGTCGACTTTGGGGCCGTTTTTTCGAAGATGGCTGCAAACGATTTTGACGGCTGGGCCGTGGTCGAGTGGGAGTGCTGCTTGAAACACCCAGAAGACGGAGCGCGCGAAGGTGCGCAATTCGTTTCTGACCACATTATCCGTGTCACAGAGAAAGCATTCGACGACTTTGCGGATGGCGGCAGCGATATGGCGGCCAATCGAAAAATGCTGGGGATAGACTGATGGTAACTGGACGCAGTGAAGTAAAATCAGGCCGCATTCGCCTTGGCATGGTTGGTGGCGGCACTGATGCTTTCATAGGAGGTGTGCATCGAATTGCGGCGCGCTTGGATGACAAGTTCGAGTTGGTCGCAGGTGCCTTGTCTTCAACGCCAGAAAAATCTCGAGAAAGCGGAGAAGCGTTGGGGCTCGAACGGGTCTATGACGACTTTAAGCAGATGGCGATCAGAGAAGCGCGTTTGAAATCGGGGATCGAAGCAGTCTCGATCGTCACGCCTAATCACGTTCATTACGCCGCAGCGCGAGAGTTCTTGAAGCGCGGTATTCACGTGATTTGCGACAAGCCCCTCACTTCGACCCTTGCGGATGCCAAGAAGCTCGTGAAGGCGGCGAAGAGTTCAGGCGCGCTGTTCATTCTAACCCATAACTACACCGGTTATCCAATGGTCAGGCAGGCGCGTGAGATGGTCGCCAACGGAGAGATTGGCAATATCCGCGTGGTTCAGGTTGAATATCCGCAGGACTGGTTGACCGAGCAGCAAGACTTTAAGCAAGCCGAATGGCGAACCGATCCTGAGCGTTCCGGAGCAGGGGGATCGACGGGTGACATCGGAACCCACGCCTACAATATCGCCTGCTTTGTGACAGGCTTGAAGGCGGAAAGCCTTGCGGCTGACTTGCAGGCCTTTGTGCCGGGGCGCAGGGTCGACGATAACGCACATGTCCTGCTGCGGTTCGACGGTGGCGCGCGCGGGATGCTGTGGTCGTCCCAAGTTGCCCCCGGCAACGAAAACGCACTGCGATTGCGTGTCTATGGTGAAAAAGGTGGGATCGAGTGGGCGCAGGAAGATCCAAACTATCTTTGGTTTACGCCCTATGGTGAGCCGAAACGACTGATCACCCGCAATGGGGCCGGAGCCGGGGACGCCGCCAACCGTCTGAGCAGGGTGCCTCCGGGCCATCCGGAAGGGTATCTGGAAGGTTTTGCAAATGTCTATAGTGAAGCTGCGGACGCCATAACAGCGTTTCGAAGTGGCAATTCAGCTGATCCATCGGTGATCTATCCCACTGTTCAGGATGGATTGAATGGTGTCAGGTTCGTTGCAGCTTGCGTGCAAAGTTCTGCAAGAAATGCGGCTTGGGTAAAGTTGGAGTAGCGCGACAGTCGCCTTGACACTGCGTCTTCCATGATTAATTTTATCAACTAAAATAAAACTCAAAGGATGGCGCCGAATGTATCTTGGATTGGATTTGGGAACGTCGGGACTCAGAGGCATTCTGATCGATGAATCCGGTCTCGTCGTCAGCGACGCAGAAGCTGGCATTTCTACATCGACGCCAAAACCCGGCTGGTCCGAGCAGAATCCGTCAGATTGGATTAGCGCTTGCTTAGAAGTCGTCGCGAATCTCCGTGCGGACAACGAACCGGCATTCGCAAAACTTCGCGGCATTGGTCTGAGCGGACACATGCATGGTGCCACTTTATTGGATACCAGTGGAAGGGTTCTTAGGCCCTGCATTCTATGGAATGATACACGCTCGGCGGACGAGGCAAGTACACTCGACCAGATTCCACAGATGCGCACCATATCAGGAAACATCGTTTTTCCTGGCTTCACGGCCCCGAAACTGGAATGGGTGCGATCACACGAGCCCGAGGTGTTCTCAAAAACAGCCAAGGTTCTATTGCCTAAAGACTATCTGCGGTTTTGGCTGACGGGTGAGTACATATCGGACATGTCAGACAGTGCCGGCACATCATGGTTGGACGTAGACAATCGTCAGTGGTCGGAAACGGCTTTGGGTTTGGGTCACATGCATGCCTCGCAGATGCCGCGTCTTGTCGAAGGGAACGAACCGGCTGGTGAGTTGAAAACTGAGCTGCGGCGGGCGTGGGGGCTTTCCAATCCTGTCGTTGTGGCAGGTGGCGCAGGTGACAATGCGGCCGCCGCGTGTGGCATCGGGAGCATTCGGGACGGCGCGGGTTTTGTATCTTTGGGAACGTCTGGAGTTCTTCTTGTTGCTCGGGAAGCATATGCTCCGGCACCTGAAACTGCAGTACATTGCTTTTGCCACGCTGTTCCCGAAATGTGGATACAAATGGGGGTCATACTCTCGGCAACAAACAGTATGAATTGGTTGTCTCGCAATCTAAGTCAATCTGTGGAAAAACTGGCGTCGATGGTACCCGACAGTATAACCGGACCCTCCTCGATTGCGTTCCTACCGTACCTTTCAGGCGAGCGAACGCCGCATAACAATAGCCGTATCCGAGCAGCTTTCTTAGGCATAGATGTCGCGTCGGGCCCCGCTGAACTGACACAATCTGTGATGGAAGGCGTTGCCTTCGCGATGCGTGACTGTCTTGAAGCCTTAAAAAGCACAGGAACCGTACCGACCAACTTGATGGCTGTTGGAGGAGGCGCACGATCCAGGTTCTGGTTGGAAACAATGGCGACCGTTTTGCAAGTGCCGTTGGGCTTGCCAAAAGGCAGTGATTTCGGAGCGGCGATGGGCGCAGCGCGCCTCGCTATCTGCGCGGCCAACAACGCAAACCTTGGGGACATCATGACACCACCCAAAATTCAGGAAGTTATCGATCCACGTAACGATCTGGCCGAACACTATGAAAGGGAATATGGGCGATATCGACAGTATTACATGGCACTGGCGCCCTTGGCGGCAGGATGACGCCTGCAATGGAATATTCTTCTCGGGTCGAGACGGTTATGCTGACCGATGGCGATATGCGGGCATCGGTACTGAACTACGGGGCAATCACTCAAAGTTGGTGGTTCAAGGATATTCCGCTTATTTTGGGGTTTGATGATCCAATCAAGTACTTACTCGATACAAGTTATGTGGGCGCAGTTGTAGGTCGTGTTGCGAACCGGATCGGTGGTGCGCGGTTCGAGTTGGCAGGCACACGTTTTGGGCTTAGCGCCAATGAGGGCAAGAATACTCTGCATGGCGGGGCTGAGGGGCTTTCCAAACAATTCTGGAACCTTAGACAGACCGCACCAAACGAAGTGGTATTGCGCTACCTTTCACACGACGGGGAAAGCGGTTTTCCTGCGAATGTCCGGTTCGAGGTCAGCGTCACGCTGCGGTACCCACGGTTGACCTATATATTAAGAGGTTATCCTGACCGTCCTACGCCGATCAGCCTAACGCAGCATAACTATTATTCCTTGGGCAGCTCAAAAGGTGTCGACGCACACAAACTGGAACTGGCCTCTGTCCGCTACTTGGAACTAGACGAACAAGGAGTTCCGTCCGGTGCGATGTGTTCGACCAAGAACGGCGAACTTGATTTCTCTGCGCCCAGATCGATCGGGCATGTTCCAAAGGCCATCGACCACTATTTCTGCTTTGACCTGAATCGCGATCCAACTGGTCCGGTCGCGAAGTTCACCGCACCGTCCGGTCTTTCTCTGACTGCTTATTCTGACCAACCCGGAGTACAGGTCTATTCGGGTGCCCAATTGGCGAAGCCGCTAAGCGGTTCGGCTGGTTTGTGCATCGAACCCTCTGGATATCCGAACGCGCCCAACATACCCTCGTTTCCTTCGATCATATGCACCTACGAGAAACCGTACAGGCAGGTGCTCACGCTCGAGATTTCGGAAGATGGCAATGAGAGCTAGGTTAGTCATTTCCACCATTGGCTTTTTGATTGCCGGCAATGGCGCCAATGCTCAGGAGCTTGGGCCACCTCCAACTTTCCTAGAACCTGATTTCGACCGCGTTGAACTAGGACAGTTGCTATTCTACGACCCGATTTTGTCCGGCAACAAGAACATCAGTTGCGCGACATGCCATCACCCGAGGTTTGGCACTTCGGACGGCCTTTCGTTAGGAATCGGGGAAGGCGGGATTGGCCTGGCTGCTGAACGCAGGCTGGATCCCCAGAATACGCCGGAGCAACGCATCCCCCGTAATTCACCAGCGCTTTGGAATCTTGGTGCGACAGAGTTTACGACGTTTTTTCATGATGGGCGCCTTGAGGCCGATCCATCACAACCCAACGGGATTAGAACACCTTTGGGGACACATATGCGGTCAGGTTTCCAATCGGCATTAGCGGCGCAGGCGATGTTCCCGGTTCTTTCACCAGACGAAATGGCTGGTCATTACTCGGAAAATGACGTCAGCAAGGCAGTTCGACTCGGGCTTTTGACACAGCAAGGCGGCGCGTGGGATCTGATTGCAGCACGTGTTGCCGCTATCCCAGAATACAAGCAGCGGTTTGAAGCCATTACGCCGGGTGGTGAGATATCTTTCACGGCCATAGCAAATGTAATCGCAGATTTCATCGCGTTCGAATGGCGCGCAGATAACAGTCCTTTTGATCGCGCGATGCGAGGCGAGGGCACACTATCCGAAGACGCCGAACTTGGCATGAACCTGTTTTATGGAGAGGCGGGGTGTAGCGCATGCCACGTGGGATGGTTCCAAACAGATCACAAGTTTCATTCGATCGCCCTTCCGCAAATCGGGCCCGGAAAGGCTGCTCGATTTGAGAACCATGTCAGAGATGATGGTCGTCTTCGCGTCACGGGTAACCCCGAGGACGCGTTTGCCTTTCGTACGCCATCGCTCCGCAATGTGACGCTGACCGCTCCTTACGGGCACAATGGAGCATTTGCACGGCTTGAGGATATCGTACGCCACCATCTGGACTCGGTTTCTTCTTTGCGAAGCTACACTACTGAAATGGCTTATTTGCCAGATTTTCCGGGTTCTGAAGACGAAACTCCGCTGCTGGATCAGCAACATCTAGATGCCATAGCCAAAAGCAATAGTTTACCGAAGGTTGTTCTAACAGATAATGAGGTCGACGCGTTATTGAGCTTTCTGGCAAGCCTTGAAGACCCTGCGCAGAGGTTGGGCGTTCCTGCCTATGTTCCAAGCGGTCTGCCGGTAGATCAATAGTCACCTATGCATTTCAACGATCTGGTTCGGCACGACCTCCTGCCACGCACCGACTTCTCCGTCCGGCCATATTACCCGTAACTGTACTTGAGTTTCAGCCCCCAAGCCGAAATGGTGATAGCCAGCCGTGCCTCCTAAATGTCCGCCGCCAATGGTTATTTCGCGGGTCTGTAAGCCCCGCCTGGTTCGAACCTCGACAAATCCGCCTACCGCTTCCCAATTGAATTTGTCCTGAGTAACTTCTACCAACAGCCAATTGCCACCTGCTGATATATTCTGGTTGACCTCAAGTTTTGATCCACGGTTTACGACCACCAGATCGAGCCGCCCATCGTTGTTCAGATCCGCAAGCGCTGCGCCGCGAGACTTCGCTATCGACGCAACACCAGCCTCTGCCGAAGCTTCGATAAACTGACCTTCCGAATCCTGAACCAAAAGGTTGTTCGGGTCGTTCAGTGCTGCATCGGGCATTTGCTCGACATTGCCTTTGGCGACGAAGATGTCGTCTCTGCCGTCATTGTTGACGTCTCCAAACTGCGCGTGCCAACCGGTCGACGGCCTTCCGTCATTGCCGACATGCGGCCTGTGGGCAGTCGTGCCTTTTTCATAAGTTGCATCGCGCCATGTCGGGCCGCCGGTATCGGGGTCAAAAATTTGGAGTTTTTGGTCACCCATCGAAGTCAAGTAAACCTCAGGAAAGCCGTCTCCGGTCAGATCGCGAGAGGCAATTCCCATGCCCCAGATCGAATAGGGCAGCCATCCGTCTTCGGGCGAATACAATCGGGGCTCTGGCTCCATGGCCCATAGTTGCTCTTGCCCGCCACGAACATAATAGTGGCGGTCGTTGCTGATACGGAGGTCAGCACGTCCGGTTCGCGCCCAGTCTGAAAACAAAATGGAAAGCGAGCAATATCCCGGTTTCAGATGCTGGGGTTGGCCATAACTGTTCCCGTTCGGGCGATAGAGTAGGGTTGGCCCGCAGGATTCAAACGGACCTTCTGGATCGAAGCGATCCACGTAAGTTCCAAACGCCAGAGTCGGCATAGACTGGCCTTCTTCCCAAGTGGCTGAAAACCCTGTGGTCCAGTGATCTTCGGATTGGAACTCGATGTTATCGAAGGGACGAAACTGACAATCCGACTGCCCTTGAAGCAGCACATCTTCGCCAACGCGCAAAATGGCCAGGTCAGTCAAGCCATCGCCGTTAATGTCTAATGGGTAAGCACCGGTTACTCCCGTCAAGAACAGTGGATCCGGCGTTTCAATCCGAAAAGAAATCTCGCCCTGAGAGGTGTTTTTGAACAGCTGAGATCGATTGGATCCGCCCGCGACGAACAATTCGGGAAACGTGTCGCCGTCACAGTCGAAAACTGCTACGCCACCACCCACAAAATGCTCCCAACCGCCGTCGTAGATATGTGCAGGTACATCTATTGCTTTGAATTGCGGTTGAGTGCCCGCTTCGGCAGCCGTGGCAAGAAAGAGTAATGCCGCAAGTTCAGGACGCATTCGCCGCAAGCTCCTTCACCTTCAGGATCGAGACTTGTTCGATCCCATAGGCGGCCGCACCTTTGGCCCACATCAGATCACCCCAGTGATGCACTTTGATTTCAGGCAAGGGCGCGTCGACATTCACAACACCATTTCGAATGCGCGTCATAACTTCGGCTGAGCAAAGGTGTTCAAAACTCATTTGCGCGCCCGATACAATAATGCACTGGGGATCGAACAGATTAATCAGATTGGATACCCCAAGCCCGAACATCTGTCCTGCACGCGCTAGAACCGAGGCGGCTCTATCATCACCGGAATTGGCACGAGCGTGGATATCCGAGACCGTTTGCATATTATCGGCGTGACCTGTGACAGTCATTTCCCGGATCAGGGCGTAGTCCCCCACATAGGCTTCCAGACACCCCCGTTGTCCACATTGGCATAATGCGCCATCGAGTTGCACCTTAGTATGCCCAAATTCGGCCCCGCACCCTCTTTCCCCGCGATAAAGTCGGCCGTCCAGAACGATGCCAAGCCCAACACCATGTTCGATCGTGACGACAAGGAAATTCTTCAACCCGTTGCCTAGCCCAGAAAGCTGTTCAGCCTTTGCGACAAGGTTCGCGTCGTTTTCCACGAATGCAGGGCAGGGGAGTTCTTTCGCAAGTAAAGGGCTGAAGTCAATGTTTCTTTCAGTTACCGAGGATGACCAGTGGACAAAGTTCCTTGCCGCATCAATCTGCCCGGCCAATCCGATTGAAACGCCAGCCAAGTGTCCGATTGAAAGACCGACCCGTTGGCACGTAACTTCAAGGGCTTCGCGAATAGTCGATATAAGGTTCGTCGGCGACATTCGGGCGTCTTCAAGCGGGACGTTGTGCGACGTCACCTCGTTGCCTTCAAAATCCACCAATATGACCGAGATCACCTGACGAGCAATCTTCAGGCCCGCAACAAGAATGGATTGGCCATCCAATTGCAGCAAAACTCTGGGCCGACCTCTTTTTCCAGACTTTGACTGAGCTTCGCCTTCGGTTTCCTTGATCAGCCCTGCCGAGATCAGATCAGCCGTCGCTGAAGTGATCGTGGCAGGACTGGTCTCCAAGGCGGATGCGATATCAATCCGCGATACGGATCCATTGCTTCTGATCTGTTCCAACACCCGTAGGCGGGTCGCGTTTCGTTGGTCCAAAGAAACTACAGACGCTTTGCTTTTCAGCATCTTGCCCTCGCGAATCTTACCTTTGGTTCAATCTATTTGAATTTTGATGTGTCTTATAGACTAAATATTTTACCGACTGAAATAAATGTGTTATTTAAAATTGTGAGAGCCGCGAATCGAGTTGAGATGGCTCTGCATATGGGAGGAAATCATGAAAAAAATTCTCAGCTTCTCAGCTGTAGCCACGCTGCTGGCCTCGACTGCGTTCGCAGAGCCGGTAGTCGGCGTAAGCTGGTCCAACTTTCAGGAAGAGCGCTGGAAGACAGACGAAGCCGCGATCAAATCGGCGCTAGAAGCCGGCGGTGCCGAGTATATCTCGGCCGATGCGCAATCGTCCTCGGCCAAACAGCTTTCGGATATCGAAAGCCTGATTGCGCAAGGCGTGGATGCACTCATTATTCTCGCGCAAGACGCGCAGGCGATTGGACCGGCGGTTCAGGCCGCGGCGGACGAAGGTATTCCTGTGATTGCCTATGACCGTCTGATCGAGGACGACCGAGCATTTTATCTGACCTTCGACAACGTGGAAGTCGGCAGAATGCAGGCTCGGGCTGTCTTTGAGGCCATGCCCAAAGGCAACTACGTGATGATCAAAGGCTCTCCTACTGATCCGAACGCAGATTTCCTGCGCGGTGGTCAGCAAGAGATCATCGGAGCAGCCGTCGACAGCGGTGACATTGTAATTGTTGGTGAAGCCTACACAGATGGTTGGTTGCCCGCGAACGCGCAGCGGAACATGGAACAAATCCTGACCGCGAACGAAAACAACGTGGATGCAGTCGTTGCGTCGAATGACGGTACTGCAGGCGGTGTTGTTGCTGCGCTGACCGCACAGGGTATGGAAGGCATTCCGGTGTCAGGTCAGGATGGCGACCACGCAGCGTTGAACCGTGTTGCGCTGGGCACTCAAACCGTTTCGGTATGGAAGGACGCTCGTGAACTCGGAAAGGCCGCTGGCGAAATCGCAGTCGCATTGAGCGGTGGGACAAGCCCTGCTGATGTCGAAGGTGCAGTTAGTTGGACATCACCTGGTGGCACCGAGATGAACTCGGTCTTCCTCGCACCCGTTCCGATCACCAAGGACAACCTATCCGTTGTTGTGGACGCTGGATGGATCCCATTGGAAGATCTGTGTCAGGGCGTTGAAAACGGACCTGCTCCCTGCAACTAAACTTCAAAGTCCCTGGCCCCGTCTGGGCCGGGGACTATTGCTGAATATGAAAGATCGGAAATGACCGAAACTTCGTCTCAGCCGGTACCTGAAAAAGCGAAACCCAGCCTGTTCCAGCAACTGGAACTGGATACGCGGCTTTTGGGAATGATCGGCGCGTTTGTCATCCTGTGCATCGGGTTCAACATCTTCACAGATGGAAGGTTCCTGACGCCGCGCAATCTATTCAACTTGTCCATCCAGACGGTTTCGGTCGCCATTATGGCATGCGGGATGGTATTTATTATCGTCACACGGCACATCGACTTGTCGGTTGGTGCACTGCTGGCAACAACCTCGGCCGTGATGGCGATGACGCAAACCGAGCTTTTGCCACAAGTCCTTGGGATGGGTTTGAACAATCCAGCAACCTGGGCGATCACCATTGTTGTCGGGCTGTTTGTCGGCACGCTGATTGGTGCGTTTCATGGCTGGATGGTCGGATACCTGACGATACCAGCCTTCATCGTCACGCTTGGTGGATTTCTGGTTTGGAGAAACGTGGCGTGGTATTTGACTAGCGGTCAGACGATTGGTCCTCTGGATAGTACATTCCTGATGTTTGGCGGGACCAACGGGACATTGGGAACGACGACAAGCTGGCTGTTCGGCTTGTTTGCTACCGCAATCGCGATCTGGGCTTTGTGGAGCAGTCGTCGCGCAAAGGCGGCACATGGGTTCCCCGTCAAACCTGTCTGGGCCGAGGCCACTTTGGCCGGGATAATCGCGATCGCCATCCTTGGGTACGTTTACATCGTAAACAGCTACGCCATACCAACGCGTCGGCTGCAACGTATGTTCGAAGCGCGCGGAGAGACAATGCCAGAGGGGCTGGTCGTCGGATACGGCATACCGATTTCTGTACTCATCCTAATCATCGTGGCTGTCACGCTGACAATTGTGGCGCGAAAAACCCGGTTTGGTCGGTACATCTTTGCCACTGGCGGCAACCCGGATGCGGCAGAGCTTTCGGGTATCAACACTCGACTGCTAACCGTGAAAATCTTTGCTTTGATGGGTTTCTTGTGCGCCGTGTCCGCGGTGGTCGCCTCGGCCCGCTTGGCGAACCATTCGAACGACATTGGTACGCTCGACGAACTTCGGGTCATAGCAGCTGCAGTGATCGGAGGAACCGCATTGTCGGGCGGCATCGGCACTATCTATGGCGCGATCCTGGGTGCATTGATCATGCAGGCGCTGCAATCGGGCATGGCAATGGTTGGCGTTGACGCGCCGTTTCAGAACATCGTCGTCGGCAGCGTCCTCGTGTTGGCCGTCTATATCGACATCGTTTACCGCAAGCGACTGGGGGCAAAGTGATGCAAGCTCAGGATACGCAGAAAAAACCTTCTGGCACTGGGCGCGGTTCAGGCGCGCCGCCATTGGTCGAGATGCGCGACATCTCGATTTCCTTCGGTGGGATCAAGGCCGTCGACCATGTGTCGGTCGATCTCTATCCGGGTGAAGTCGTTGGCCTGCTTGGCCACAACGGGGCCGGAAAGTCCACGTTGATCAAGGTATTGTCCGGCGCCTATCAGATGGACCACGGCGAAATTCTGATCGATGGCAAGCCGGTCGAGATTGGCAATCCCCGTGACGCCCGGGCGAACAATATCGAAACGATATATCAGACGCTCGCCTTGGCCGACAATCTGGACGCGACATCAAACCTGTTCCTGGGGCGCGAGATGACGACGCCTTTTGGCTTGGTCAACGACGCAGCCATGGAGGCCGAGTGCCGAAAGATCATGGCGCAGCTCAACCCGAACTTTCAGAAGTTCAATGACCCGGTCTCCGCCTTGTCGGGTGGGCAAAGACAATCAGTGGCGATTGCTCGGGCCGTCTATTTCAATGCCCGTATCCTGATCATGGATGAACCCACAGCAGCGCTTGGGCCGCATGAAACTCAGATGGTGGCGGATCTGATCCACCAGCTGAAGGCGCAAGGCATCGGGATATTTCTGATCGATCACGACGTGCATGCCGTCATGGAACTGTGCGACCGCGCATCGGTCATGAAGAACGGAAAACTGGTTGGGACGGTCGATATCTCAGACGTAACTGATGACGATCTTTTGTCGATGATCATTCTCGGCAAACAGCCAGCACAAAAAGCAGAGTAGGGGGCAGAAATGCCAAGTGGATTTTTTGAAGGGATCGAGAAGGTCCAGTTTGAAGGCGTGGACAGCAAGAACCCGTTGGCCTTTCGTCACTACGACCCGGATGAAATAATCATGGGCAAGCGTATGGAGGACCATCTGCGGTTTGCAGTGGCCTGGTGGCATTCATTCGCGTGGGAGGGCGGAGACCCCTTTGGTGGACCTACGTTCGAACGCCCATGGTATCCTCAGGACGATATGGGCCGGGCCCGACAGAAGGCAGATATTGCATTCGAATTGTTTGCGCTTTTGGGGCAGCCATTCTTTTGCTGGCACGACGCTGACATCCGGCCCGAACAGGGAAATTTTGCCGATAACCTGCGCACATTGGAAGATATCACCGATTATATCGGTGAAAAGATGCAGGTGTCTGGTACCAAGCTGCTTTGGGGCACGGCCAATATGTTCAGCCATCGTCGCTGGATGTCTGGCGCCAGTACCAATCCTGATCCCGACGTTTTTGCATTCGCTGCAGCGACCGTGAAATACTGCATGGATGCAACTCACAAGCTCGGCGGCGAAAACTATGTTCTGTGGGGTGGTCGTGAGGGCTACGAAACCCTTCTGAACACGGATTTGAAAACCGAGTTGGACCACATGGGCCGTTTCTTGAACATGGTCGTTGAATACAAACACAAGATTGGGTTCAAAGGAACTATTCTCGTTGAGCCCAAGCCTCAGGAGCCGTCCAAACACCAATACGACTACGACGCCGCGACTTGTATTGGATTTCTCAGGAAGTACGGGTTGGAGGACGAGGTCAAGTTGAACCTGGAGCAGGGGCATGCGATCCTGGCCGGACACAGTTTCGAGCATGAAATTGCGGTTGCCGCTGCCGAAGGGATGCTTGGCTCGATCGACATGAACCGAAACGATTACCAATCCGGGTGGGATACGGACCAGTTCCCGAATAACACGCCAGAGGTTGCTTTGGCATATTACTACATCCTGAAAGCTGGTGGCTTTACAACTGGGGGCACAAATTTTGACGCCAAAATTCGTCGGCAATCGCTTGATGCAAAAGATCTTGTTGCAGCCCATGTCGGCGGAATGGACATTTGTGCACGGGGCTTGAAAGCTGCGGCTGCTATGATTGAAGACGGTGGCTTGGAGGACGCGCTGACGGAACGGTATTCCGGTTGGAACACGCCGGAAGCAGTGTCTATGTTGGGTAGCAGTCTGGAAGAGATTTCTGCCCGGGTTCTGCAGGAAAATACCAACCCGAAACCACAATCTGGGCGTCAGGAGATTCTGGAGAATTATGTGAACAGGTTTGTGTGACCAAGGAAAACTGCAATCGGGGAACTGTCAAAAGAGTCTTGTCAGAAGAGCTTTGCTTGGGCGGGGTAGGGGTGTTGCGTAGCTTTTGCCCATGACCAGACCTGCATCTTTCAAATACTATAATAACCAGTTCTGAGATCATCCGCTTGACCGTGATGCTGTACATTCGATTCCCGCTCTCGCTTCGGAATGCCGTAGATCTGTTGCACGAGCGAGGCATCGACCTGAGTCACGAAACCGACTGCTACTGTTGGAACCGGTTCGGTCCAGTGTTTGCCTCTGAGATCCGAAGATAGCGGATGCAACAACTGCGCGCACTCTCGATATGGAAGTGGCACGCCGACGAGATTTTGTGAAGGTGAATGGTAAGAGACATTGCCTCTGGCGGGTTGTTGATCACGAAGGCGAGGTGCTGGAAACCGTTGTCACCAAACGCCGAAACGAGTAGCCGCTTATTTTGGGATCAAGATCAGTGGTTTTGGGACTGGGTAAACAGCCTACTGTAGTCACTGCAGTGATCAGTCACCATTTAGTGCGAACAAAGGATTACAGCGGGCATTGACGCTCAGCTATCGTCGGACAAGCGCCAGATGTCTTGCTCTCCAAACCCACGGATTGTTCGCGCGCCGACATTCTCAAGGTCGAACTGATCTTTGAGGACCTGCGCGACTTCGTCTTGGACTGAAATCTGCATCGGGTCAGAGAATTCCTGAAGTCTGGAGGCCAGATTCACAGCCGGACCAAAGATATCGTACACATACTTCTGGATGCCAACGACCGACCCGACTACCGATCCCGTGGCCAGTCCAATTCTGCACCGCCACTGATGCGGATGGCTCAGGTTTCGGCGGGTCAAATAGCGTACGAAACGAATGGCTGTGTTTGCGATTGCCTTGGCGTGATCCGGAGTCGGATCGGGCAGACCAGCGACGGTGATATATGCGTCTCCGATCGTCTTGATCCGTTCGCAACCGAATTGCTCACCTATGCGATCAAACGCGCTGTAAATATCGTTCAGCTCAGTGACGGTGACGCTTGGGTCCTGCGAGGCGACCATATCCGTGAACCCAACGAAATCGAGCATCAGGACGGAGACGGGATCATAGAGTTGTGGCGTAACCACGCCGAAAGTCTTGTACTCTTCGTAGACCGACCGGGGCATCAGATTTAGCAGCAGTTTTTCAACCTGTTCCTTTTCCCGCTTCAACTCGCGCGTGTTCCGTTCCACCATCATCGAATAGGAGTCGATCATGGACTCCAGCTCTTTGATACGGGTGATGTTCTGACATACCAGAACCAGCACATCGTCGTGCGCGACCGTGAAATCGAGTGCGATCACCAGTGTGCGGCGTTTCTTTTTGAACGTGATTTCTGATGTATGCCGCCCGGTGCCGGACAGGCTTGTTTGCACTGTGTCGATATCCAGATCAGGAAAGAGCTGCTGCAATTGGTCTGAAGGGCCATCGGCACTGAACCACTCGTCAAACGTATCATTGCGGAACCCAAACTTCAGCGATTGACGGTCCAGTAGGGCAACGCCCACACCAATCGCGCGAAGGAGCTGTTCATTGATGGCTTCGATGGTCATGATTTATCCAACAATCAAGGGGCGACGTTTACTGAATTCCGCGACAACGATATCGATATCCTCGGCATCCACGCCGTGTCTTTGCAAAGCATCACGGAGCACGACCTCCAACTCGTCGAAATGGTCATCCGTAATTGCGAGATGAGAGTGTAACTGGCGCAGTTGATTGTCGGTGTAGGAGGCCGGACCACCAAGGAGCGACGCTATGAACTTGGTCTGATGGTCGACCATGCGACTCATATCCACGTTGTCGAAGAAGGGTCCAACCTCGTCATTGTCCAGCAGGATGTCATAGAACGAGAACACGATCTTGCTGATCTGTGAAAACCCACCGTATTTTTCATAAAGTGTGCGCTCGGCCATAACAAAATCCCCCTTAAACAAACTAATACCAAGAAAATGGTGGATCGACTACACCGGGTAATCTTCATCGTTCTTTGACGGTTGGGTCAAAGAACGATGAGCCAGTGATTCACGATCTCAGCCACGCTGCATGACAATTTCAGCGTACTCGGATGAGATGCAAAGTGTGTCATTGCCTGAGATATCGAACTTCTCGATCAGGGCCATGATATCGCGCTGCAGCGCCTCTTGTCCCTGTGCGTCCAGTGCATCGAAGGCCTTTTGCATCGGACCATAGAAAGTCCGAAAATACTCTAGGAAGTGTTCGGCTGAACGGTAGCGGAACATGAAGTTCTTGCGTCGGAACGAAACGATGGTGCTGTGCGATCCGAAGGATTCTTCAATCCAGTCCCGGCTGCCCCACAAAGCCGGAGAGCTTACGCCAGCAGGCGGAGGCACATGTTTACCGATCGTTTTGAACAGAAGACCGATGAAGCTGTCCGGCGTCCAGTTGGCCAGACCAATCTTGCCGCCGCGTTTGACGACCCGTTGCAGCTCTGCTGCTGATTGTTGTTGGTTCGGTGTGAACATCACGCCGAACGTCGAAACCACCGCGTCGCAGGATTGATCATCGAAAGGCAGGTTTTCGGCGTCGGCAACCTTGTAGGTCACGAACAGACCTTCCGCTTTGGCGCGCTGGCTGCTGGCGTCCAGCAGGGCTTCTACATAGTCGGTCGATGTAACATCACAAAAGCGCCGGGCGAAGGCCAGGGTGGCATTACCATTCCCGGCGGCGACATCCAGTACCTTGGAACCGGGCATCAGATCCATGCTTTCAGCCAGTTCTTCACCCGTAATTTGAAGGGTGACACCCACTTTGCTGTAGTCGCCGGAGCCCCAGGCGACGTTTTGCTTTGCTTTGATTGCCGCAAAGTCTGTGGTGGCGTTGATCGATGTTTGAATACCCATGATATTGCTCCTTTTGATGTAGCAGTGGTTTGATGAAGGCCGCATTGCTAAATGCGGCCCCGGTCAGGCAGCTTGACGTTCTGGCCAGCTGACAGTTTCAACGGGCCGCTCCACATTGGCCACGTGTTCGAAAATCCTTGCGTTGATCCATTCGGGCTGGAAGACCGGCGCCATATGGCCCAGCTCGGGCAGCAACGCGATCCGCGCATTGGGCAAAGCCTTCGCGATCTCAACTGAGACGTGCTGCGCAATCTCAGGTGACTCCAAACCAGTCATTACCAACGTCGGTATATCAAGCTTGGACAGGTCCTTCAGTTGCCAGGTTTCAGCAAAACCTTTTGCAAAATCAGACATGACTGATGGGATCATCCCAATGAACCGGTCTCGGGCCTGCGCGGGCAGCGAGTTCCAAAACCCCTTCTCGTTCCAGAAATCCAAAAAGTGATGCATACCAGCAGCGGCATCGCCATCCGCTGCTGCGGCGCTCACCACACCCGCGAGAAGCTGGATTTGCCCGAACAGTTTCTTGCTGACATCATTGCCAGCCTGCAGAAAATGAAAGGCTGCAGGCTCATATACCGTCAGGCTTTTGACAAGATCAGGACGCATCAACGCGACCTTGATGGCGACGCCTCCGCCGTTGGAATGCCCAACCAGATGCACGGGGCGTCCCAGCGCTTCGATTTCGCGGATTACCGGTATGGCAGAAAACGCCGCACCGTTTTGAGAGTTATCTCCAGTCAACGGGCTACGACCGTACCCGGGAAGATCAACAGCGTGAACACTAAAGCGACCTTCCAGATCCGCCGCCAGTTGGTTCCATTGCCCACTATTGGACGCCGAAGAATGCAACGCAAAAATAGGTGCGTTAATCATTTCAGTAGTTCTAAAAGAAATAGTCATCGTTCTTACCCAATCGCACTTAAGATGGGCAATAACTGACCTTTCTATGTTTCATTGTGATGTCTGGAAGCGGTGCCAAGTGTTTCAGTTGTTGCTCTGTGAAGCAGGTCACACAACTTGCTATCCGGCTCAAAAACAAACAGGTTTATCGGCCGGTACTTGGCTGAGTTGGCACCTATTGAAACAATTGAAACACGCGATGCTGATTTTGAAATGGCATTGAAACAATGGTATCCTAAAAATTCAGGATGACGATGGGCATGACGAACGAATTTGAAGAAATCGAGAAGGCGAGGGACCTTCTTCGTGATGCGATCGAATCTCTCAAAGAAGGGTTCGCCCTCTATGATGATGATCGCCGCCTTGTCCTGTTCAATCAACGATATGCCGAGATGAACAAGGGGGTTGCCGACCTGCTGCAACCCGGACTGGACTGGGAAATCCTGATGCGCGAGACGGCGCGCCGGGGAATTTACGCCGAGGCCATCGGCAATGAACAGCAGTGGGTTTCGGACCGGTTGGCTAATGGGGTCGAGTTCATCCAAGACTTTGAGCTGATGGAAACGGATGGGCGCACCTACCTGGTTTCTGTTCATCCCACCAAGTTCGGCGGATTTGTCGTCACGCGTGAGGATATCACCGAACGCAAACAAGCCGAGGTCGAAGAGCGCGACGGCGATCTATTGATCCGAAAGGTGCTGGATGCCAGTTCGGCAATCGTAACTATGGCGCGGATTGGTGATGGACAGATCTTGTATCGCACGCCTGCTGCGCTGCAGATGTTCGGACCTTCCAAATCTGCAAAACAGCATTATCAAAAGCCGGAAGAGCGCGCGGATTTTGTAACCCAGCTTCTGGCCGATGGTCGTGTCGATGACTACAAGCTCGACTTGATTAATGCGGCTGGCAAAACCTTCCCTGCGTCGATTTCGTCTCAATTGATCGATTACAAAGGCGAAGAAGTCATCGTGACCAGCGTGATCGATCTAACCGTCCAGAAAGAGGCTGATGCCTTGATCCGTCAGGTCATGGAGGCTTATCCAGCAGCCATCAACATGACGCATGCCGACACCGGCGAGGTGCTGTTTGCTACGCCCGAGATAAAGGCGCTGTTTGGTGATGCAGAAAGTTCGAAATCCTACTATGCGGATCCGAATGAGCGCCAACGGTACCTGAAAGACCTCCGGCAAGCGGGGGCGCTTAAGGATCGGCGTATGGAGTTCGTCGATGCAAGCGGACGAAAGTTCTGGGGGGCGGATTCTTCACGGCTGATCGAGTTCAATGGTGAAGAAGTAATCGTTTCCAATACCCGCGATCTGACCGATGAATTGGCCATTGAGGCTGAGCTTGAAAAGCAACGAGAGCTGCTGTTCCAGAACGAAAAGATGTCTGCGCTTGGCGAACTACTCGCCGGTGTGGCGCATGAGCTTAACAATCCATTGTCGGTTGTTGTGGGTCATTCGTTGATGCTGAAGGAAGAAATTTCCGACCCCGATCTCGGTGTCAGGATTGAAAAAATCGGCAATGCTGCAGAACGCTGCGCGAAGATTGTAAAGACCTTTCTGGCGATGGCGCGTCAGCAGCCCAGCAAGATCGAGCAGGTTGATGTTCCCAGCATGATCGAAACAGCTGCGGATGTCGCCGGGTACGGTAGCTCATCAGGCGAAATTCGCATTGAGCAAAGTGTGCCAGAAAACCTGCCCGCAGTTGCCGGGGATGCGGACCAGCTTACGCAAGTCGTCTTGAATCTTATCATCAATGCCGAGCAGGCCATGACCGCATCCGGCATCGGCGACCAGATCATGCTGTCTGCCGAGGTCAAGCCTGACACCGGAATGGTTGAGATCACGGTTCAGGACAATGGCCCCGGTATCCCTAAAGCCATACGCGCACGTATCTTCGAGCCGTTCTTCACCACAAAGGAGGTGGGTGACGGCACCGGGATCGGGCTTGCTTTCTGTCACCGGATCATTCTGTCCCATGGCGGTCAGATCAGGCTTGATCAGGCCGCAGTGTCCGGCACCTGCTTCCGGATAACTCTGCCCGTCGCAAAGATGCAAAATGATGTGGCTGAAGAAAAACCCGAACCCGCCGCGAATTTTGCCAAGCACCGTGCATTGGTCGTGGATGATGAGGTCGAAGTGGGTGAGATCAATGCCGAGATACTGCGGAAGGATGGCTTTCACGTTGATTTCGTTACCTCAGGGGAAGAGGCGCTCAGGCAACTGCAGTCCGCCAACTACGATGTATTCCTAAGTGATATGAACATGCCCGGTGTTGACGGACGCAAGATTTATGAGGCGCTGGTGGCGCGTTTTCCGAAAATGCTGACCCGGACAGCATACATCACCGGGGACACCATGGGTGAAAGCTCATTGGGACTGCTGAAGGAATCCGGTCTGCCCTATCTGGAAAAACCCGTCTCGCCTTCGGAACTGAGAATACTTGTCGGAAAGCTGCTCGCCGATCAGAAGGATCAAACGGATGAATGACCAGAAAACCCATATCCTGGTTTGCGATGACGAGATCGACGTGCGCGAGATGCTTCAGGAATATCTGAGCAAACGCGGGTACGAGGTTTCTGCAGCCGCTGGCGGAGAAGAGCTCCGGTCTGTCATCTCCTCTCGTGCTGTTGATGTCATGATCATGGATATCAATATGCCAAAGGAAGATGGTCTTTCGATCCTCAGATCGCTTCGTCCTGAAAACACGACGCCCGTGATCATGTTGACTGCAGCAGGCGATGTAGTGGACCGGATCATCGGGCTTGAGATGGGGGCAGATGACTATCTTGGAAAGCCGGTTGATCTTCGGGAACTGGAAGCGCGGATCAAGGCCCTATTGCGCCGAGGGGCCATCAACGAAAGTCTGCCCGCAGATGCCTCCGAAGGCAATTTGGCCCTTTTTGGCGACTACACGCTGGATAAAGAGGCAGCCAAACTTCTTGCGCCGGATGGATCCGAGGTCCCGCTAACGGCGATGGAGTATAGTCTGCTCAAGGTGTTTGCTGAAAACAAAGGGCGTGTTTTGAACCGTGATCAACTGCTTGAACAAGCGCATGACCGGTCCTGGGACCCGTTCGATCGCAGCATTGATATCAGAATATCCAGACTGCGCCGGAAGCTTGAAACCAACCCGGAAAAGCCGGAAATCATCAGAACCGTGCGGGGTATAGGTTATGTTTATGATCCCAAATAGGGTTTGCCGTTCCGGACAAGCAAAATTGCGAGTAGCACCGTGGAAACCAAGCTCGTCACGACCATAATTGCTGACATTTCTGACAGCACTCCGTTCTACGAAGAAATGGGGGACGATCAGGCGCAGCAGTTGATTCAGTTTGAAATCGATCGATTGCGTGAGGTTCTACTTGGGTTTGGCGGAGTTCCTGTGGGGCAGAAAGGCGATGACGTCTTGTCCTATTTCAAGGAACCCGAGGCCGCCGTAAACGCGGTTGTAGAGATGATTCAGAAACCGCCTGGAACATTACTGTCGGTCCACGCGGGTGTTCATCAAGGTCCTGTTGTTATTGGCGATAATGGGATATTTGGCGAAACAGTAAATCTGACCGCACGTTTGGCGGCCGCGGCCAATCCGGGTGAAGCTTGTGTCAGCGAAAGCGTCGCCAAGGATCTAAGCCCCGAAAGTCTCCAGATGCTCACCCCAATCGGATCGCTTCGCCTGAAAGGTGTGAGTGAACCGGTCAAAGCCTATTCAATCGTGGCCTCAACGGACGGGTTAAGCACCGTGATGCATCTGCCGACGCAGACGGCCAGCGGATCTGAGGGCATGCAGCAGAATGAAAGCTTTGCGCTCATTCTTTATCACGACGATCATACCTGGCGGTGTCGGGAAGGCGGGGAGCTAACGATCGGCAGATCCAGTCAATGCGATGTCATCCTGCCTGAGCCGTGGGTTTCGCGACTGCATGCGGTACTCAGCATGAAAGGCGGGAAGCTGATGCTGGCGGACCGCAGTTCGTCGGGAACTTACGTACAATTCGAGAATGCGCGTGAAATCCAGCTTAAGCGCGAGAACATAATGCTGGCCGATAGCGGGCTGATATCGCCTGCACTATCAATTTTGCACTCTGATGCGCACCCATTAGAGTTTGAGGTCGTCCGCCGATAAACGACGTGGCACGCCTGAATTCTGGCTTCTGTGGTGAAAGTCTCAGAAAGAAACTCGCGATTGTGCTAGAATCGGCACCAATTGCGTATTTCAACCAAGATTGGGAGGAAATGATGTCATTGAATACTTCAGGAAACCAGCTTCGTCAGGGCGCTCTGATCCTGGGTGCAGCTACACTCTTGTTCGGTGCTGATGCAACTGCCCAGTCAGCGATGCCCAATGCCTGCCCTGTGGATGGGTGTGAGGTGCAGATTGTATCGGTCGCCAAAGAGGGTGACGAACTGCTTGTAAACTACGATGCGAATTTCACTCCGGACGTATCGAAGAACCATTTCCATACATGGTGGGGCGAAAGCTATTCCGTTGAGCAAGTCGGCAGAAATGCCCAAAGCGAATTCAATGCCGTTCAAGGCAGGTGGCATCGGCACGATGATTACCCAAGCTATGTGACGAAGGAGGCGGCCTCGACATCGGCGCGCGAGGGAGGGACGACACTGTGCGTTACTGCTGCCGATAGGGACCACAACATATTGGATGCGACCAAGTATCATTGCGTGGATGTGCAAGAGCACCTCTGAAGCGCCAAGAATATCATGACTTTTCCCGCGTTCATCGGCCGTTACGCTGTTGACCGTGAAATCGCGAGCGGTGGGTTCGCGGCGGTTGTCCTTGCGCGGGATGACGAGTTGGAGGTTCCGGTAACCCTCAAGATTCTGCACGCCAACCTTGCGACCAATGACAAAGTCATCACCCATTTTCTCGAAGAAGCCCGTCTGTTGCGGCGCATTCGATCTCCGCGCGTTGTCTCCGTGCATGACGTGGGGCGTTTGGAGGACGGGCGGCCCTATTTTGTCATGGACTACGCGGATCGCGGCACATTGGCCGACCGACTAAAGCGTCTAAGCCCCGCTGCTTTGGCCAAACGCGAAGGTGTGGAAATACTGATTGATGCAATGGCAGATGGCTTGTCTGCGGTTCACGACGCGAATGTCGTGCATCGGGACGTCAAACCCGCAAATGTCCTTCTGCAACGAGTGAAGCGGTCCAAAGACGATAACAGCACGACGGTTTCTGATGCTTTGGTCGGCCTAGACGAGAGGGTTTTTCTGGCGGATCTCGGTATTGCGAAGGATTTAGCGATCGGTGTGACCGGCGCGACCATGATGGCTGGGACACCGCTCTACCAAGCGCCAGAACAAGCTGAGCACGGGCAACCCGTGACGCCGATGACCGACATCTATTCGGCCAGCGCGCTGATGTGGCATGTCCTGACGGGAAAGGCGCCGCCGCCATTCCATCGCGTTACCGAGTATCTTTCCAGCCTGCCGGAAATGTGGCGCGATTGCATTGAGCACGGGATGGCAATGGACCCGCAGGCGCGTTTTCTGGATATGGTGTCCTGGCGCAGTGCAATGAATGATGCGTTGGATCGTGACCGGCGAGAGGCCGCATCCGAAGCGGTGACGCAGATATCGGAAAGTAGGGTGGAATGCCCCTACAAAGGGCTCGCCGCGTTCCAGCCAGAGGATTCCGAATATTTCTTTGGACGCGAGGATCTTGTTGAGGAACTTGTGACCCGGCTTCAACAGAGCCGGATATTGGTTCTGGGTGGCTCATCCGGCAGTGGTAAATCATCCGTTCTGCGAGCAGGGCTGCTGCCAGCGATCGCTGCCAACGCGATATCCGGTAGCGAAAACTGGCGCGTTTGTGTTTTTACCCCCGGGCGCGATCCAATGACCGATTTGTACTTTCAACTCATCGGCGACAATTCTCACCTTACGGCTCAGGTCTCGCTCAACGACTTCATCGCCTATCCGAGTGCGGCGCGCCGATTGGCCACCGCGAATGAAGGAGAGTTGTTGATCTGCATTGATCAGTTCGAAGAATTGTTCACGCTGGTCAAACATGAACGCAGAAGCAAGTTCATCGAAGCTTTGTCAGCCATGACGGACCCTGCAGATAGCCGCGTTCGTATCGTGCTGACAATCCGTGCGGACTTTTATGCATCCTGTGCAGAGATACCGTGGCTTGCGGATCGAATCTCGGAAAACCAGTTTTTGGTCGGGCCGATGACACGGCCCGAGCTGCGCCGCGCAATCAGCGAACCGGCACATGCAGCTGGTTTGCACATGGACAGGTCCCTTATTGATGCGATCGTTGATGAGGCCGGGCGCGAAGCGGGTTCGCTCCCGCTGGTGGCGCATTCTCTGTATGAAACATGGAGCCGACGTAAAGGTGCGGTCATGTCTCTGGACGGCTACCGTCAGTCCGGTGGTGTCACAGGGGCAATCAGCCAGACAGCAGAGACACTTTTTACAGACGTTTTTGACAAAGTTCAGCAAGAGGCAACCCGGCGGCTATTCTTGCGTCTGGTTACGCCCGGCGAGGGGACTCCGGACACACGGCGGTTGTTGCCGATCGATGAGATCGAGCGCGACTCGGACCCGGACACAACGCGGCGGGTCGTTGAAGCTTTGACAGATGCGCGGTTGCTGACGCTGGATGACAAAAATGTTCAGATTGCGCATGAGGCGCTGCTGCGTACATGGCCGCGACTTAATTCATGGATCGAAGAAAGCCGCGATGATCTGCGCATGCGTCAGCGTATTCAGCATGACGCTGCAGAGTGGGATGTTGAAAATCGCGAGCCCGATTTACTTTATCGCGGCACAAGGTTGTTGTCGGCTGAAGAATGGTCGGTGAAGAACCAGAATATCCTCGGTGCGTTAGAGCGGGAATTTCTGGGCGCTGCACGAGACGCGCGTGACCAAGCGCAGGCTGCATCCAAGATGCGCCGGCGTCGGCGTCGACGTATCAATCAAGTTGCCGTTGCTGCCCTTGCCTTGCTGGCCATTGGCGCAACGGTTTCGTCTTTCTTGGCTATCCGCGCGTCCAACCTTGCCGAAAGCAACAGACAGATGGCCGTTGCCGCAACAGCTGAAGCCAATGAAAGGTTCGCAAGGGCGCTAGGCGCTGCTGCGAACGGGTTATCGGATACAGATCCCTTGCTTGCCCTGTCACTCAGCGCCGAAGCGATTGTCCGAGCCGAAACTGCTGGTTCGACATCAGAAGCGAGGGCGGCGATGCTGATGGCTCGGCAAAATCTGGGTGAGGGTGGGCTTGTCCCATTGGGCAGCCCGTTTACGGTTGGTGACGCGCAGACGATGGCTATTGATGCATCTGGTACGCGTGTTGCGGTTGGATTGCGTGATGGGCGCATCGTGGTTCATAGGGCTGAATCCGGCGGAGCGGTTATTGCTGAACTGGTGGGGCATTCCGGCGGGATAAGGGATGTTGCATTCTCTCCCGATGGTGAGTTGCTGGTTTCAGCGGCAACGGATGGGGATGTCCGCCTTTGGAATGTTGGTTCGGCCAAATACGGCCCGATCACGACACTGTTCTCTGGCAATGACGTCGCATTCGGCGTGGCCTTTGATTCCACCGGCAAGCGTATCGCGTCGGCGACCGGTGACGGGACCGTTCGCCTCTGGAACGTTTCCAATGGAATGCAAATTGGAGAGCCATTGGCGAAAATGCCGCTGGGCTTCAAAAAGGTCGCGTTTTCGCCCGTTTCAGAAGGACTTGTTGCCGGAAATGTCGATGGTGGCATATTCGGCTGGGTCGACGCAAAGGCTACGCCTGCATTTCCGCCGATACCGGGCGGTCCGCTGGGGCCTGACCCGGATCACCTGTCCTTCAGCCGCGACGGGAGAACATTCGCGATATCCCATACGAACGGGAAGGTCACGACGATTGGTTTTCCGGATGGTTTTCCAATTGTTGATCGTTTTTCAGATAGTACCGACATCGTAGCAGCAGCATTTACCGCGCCGGACAATCTGCTGGTAGGGGCAGGATCAGACGGAACGCTGCGATTGGAAAATTCAAACATGGAACGTGTTGGCGACGTGGTGCAGGCGCACAGTCAGAGGGTTGTGGACCTTGAAGTTGCCCAAAATGCCCCGTTGCTGGCGACTTTGGGCCGGGATCAGCAGGTACGTCTCTGGCGGATTGGGATCGACCCCGGCGGCAAAGACACGCTTGTTTTGCAGAACGGGGCAAAGGCGCTGGGCATCGCCTATACAACGGATGCAAAGTCTATAGCCATCGGTGACAGTGAGGGGAACATCTGGGTCTGGAAGATGGGGGCTTCCATGAAACCCATGCAGCTGAAGGGGCATGAAAGCCAGGTGTGGGCGATCTCTTTCTCGCTGGATGGCAAAACCATGGTGACTGGTGATCGCGAAGGCGGCTTGAAAATCTGGGACACGGCTGCGATGCGGCTGAAAAATCAACTCGATCTGGGGCAGGCTCCCGTCTGGTCGATCATGCCGGGGTCAGGTCCCGAGGTCTTTGTGGCGACAGGAGATGGAGTGCTGCAAATCGATATCTCAGAGGCTGATTTGGTCAAGAGCTTTGCGCCAGCTGACATTCAGGCAAATCGTGTCGCCGTCTCTGAAGATGGCGGCATGCTGGCAGCGGCCTCGGTGGATGGTAAGGTCTATATTTGGTCGATTGGCGACGGTCAGTTGATCAGAGTGATTGAAGCTGATGACAACACGCTTTGGAGTGTTGCTTTCAGTCGTGATGGCACACAGGCTGCAACTGCTTCCAGCGATGAGGTGGTCAAGGTCTGGGATGTTGAAACCGGCGAAGAGCTTGCCGCTTATGGTGGCCATAAAGGAGGGGCGACGGATGTTGCCTTTTTGGCGGATGAGGCAACCTTGGTGGCAATCGACCGATCTGGGGAACTGCATTGGTGGGATACCGCGACGCACCGTCGGCTCATGCCTGTCGAAAAGATCCATGCAGGCCCGACCTGGCGTATCGCGCTGGCACCTGACGGACATTCTTTTGCGACAACCAGCGAAGCCGGTGATGTTCGGGTTTGGGACAGGTTGAGCTTAGAGATCGCATGTGCGTTGGGCAGTCCAACCTTCGATGAAGGGCGCAGGGTTCAGTATTTGGGAAGCGATGAGCCAACAACGACCTGTGATGCCTTCGCGAATTGATCACATGGCGAGTATTGAAAAGCACTGACGGGCGCTTGGATTTGAAGCGGAACTAAGCAGGCGTGATCAGATTATGGTCGGTTCACAACGAAATCCGGCATGATCTGCGCCTGTGTGATTGCGTCATCGACGTCATGCCCTGCGAAAAAACCGTACCCCGAAATCAGGGCCGAGGCGATTCCGGCAGCATGGGCCCCCAATATGTCGGTATGCAAGCTGTCACCAACCATAAGCACGCGAGTTTTATCGACCCGGCCAAGTCGCTTGAAAGCCAGGTCAAAAATATTCTCAAATGGTTTGCCGAAGAATTTGGGTACAACGCCGGTTCGGTCGGCAAGACGGTGCGCGAACAGACCGGGTTCGTTTGAAAATCCGTGCTCGCGTGGTGCGACTATGTCCGGATTTCCAACCAATACCGGACGCGGGCGTTTTAGCAGGGCTGCTTCCAAATGGGCCTGACGTGCCTCGGACCAGACGGCTGAGCCGATCATCAGAAACCCCTCAACCGAGTCATAGGGCTCGGGATCGTCATCGAGATAAGTCAGGTTCAAATCTTCCAGGTCGCGAAGGCCGGTGCTGGGTGTTGCCATCAAACCCCAATGCAGCGCGCGTTGACCGCCTAGCTCAGCCAGCAGTGTTGCGCGGCTTGTGATGATATCCTCTGACGCAAAATCATATCCCAGCCGGGCGTATTTCTCGACGAGCGCCGCATGAGGGTGACCAGCTGCATTCGAAACGACCAGAACACGTTTACCCATGGCTTTGAGCTGATCAATCCGCGCGGCTGTACCGGGAATCGCAGTCTCGCCGATATTGAGGACACCGAACGCATCCAGAAGGAATACATCGAAGCCTTCAGCAATATCCATCAAAGTGTTCGCATGCTGATAGGATTGAACAGCCGGTTCAGCAGCCGGAAGTCGATGCCGAACGGCCTCGTAGGCTTCGAAAGCCTCTTGGGTCGTGAAGCGGCTCAAATAATTGCCCCTCGTACTTTGGCGGACACCCATTCGCTGATCATGACGGCAAGCAGAATGACGATCAGAATCAGGCTGACCTGCGGCCATGCCAGAACGTTCAGCGACGCTGACAATTGCAGCCCGATGCCGCCTGCGCCCACAAGGCCCAGAACCGTGGACTCGCGAATGTTGATATCCCAGCGGAAAACGGCGATGCCAGCAAAGGCGGGTAAAATTTGCGGGACGATTCCGTAGGCCATGACCTGCCAGCGGGATGCGCCCGTGGCGGTGATGGCTTCGACTTGAGTGTGATCGATTTCCTCGATGGCTTCATAGAGAAGCTTGGCGCAGAAGCCGATCGAACGAATGGCTATGGCGATGACGCCTGCGAACACTCCGGGACCGATGATCGCGATCAAAAGAAGCGCCCAGATCAACGAGTTAATCGAGCGGGTTGAGACAATGATCAGCAGCGCGATGGGGCGGATGAACACAGCCGATGGCGTGGTGTTGCGGGCGGCCAGAAAGGCGACGGGAACGGCCAGGAACAGCGCAATGATCGTGCCAAGTGTGGCGATGTTCAGCGTGTCCCAGATCGGGCGTCCCAGCTGGGTAATGTAGTCCCATTTCGGCGGTGTTGCCCGGGTCCAAATATCGTTCGCGATGCGGGGTGCGTCCCAAACAAAGAACCATGTCGTCGAGGCCGAAATGATCTGCCAGCAATAGACGAAGACTGCCACACCCAACAGCCAGCAGAACCAGCGCACAAGGCTTTGACCAGTCGTACGCCTGCGCCAGATTTGCGAACCTTCATGTTCAAGCACCGGCATTACTGAACCCTCGCGCGGATAATACCCGAGAGGTATTCGAGCACCATGACGATCCCGATGATGAGGATCAGAATGGCGGCCGCGGTGTCGTACTCATAACGGTCGAACGCCGTGTTCAGCGTCGCCCCGATTCCCCCGGCACCGACCAGACCCAAGATGGCACTTTCACGAAAGTTGATATCGATCCTGTACATCGACAGCCCGACCAGCCGCGGCATGACCTGCGGTTGCACACCGTAGTTGATCCATTGCATCCAACGTGCGCCTGAGGCTTTGATCGCCTCGGCCTGCACTTTGTCCATGGCCTCGATGTCTTCGGCCAGAAGCTTGGACAGGAAACCGATGGTGGCGAAGGACAGTGTCAGGAATCCGGCCAAAGGTCCGAACCCAAAGATGGCCACCAGAAGAATGGCGACGATGATCTCTTGCAGGGCGCGGCTAATCGCAACAATGCCTCGGCAGATCACATAGACCGGGAGAGGCGCAATATTGCGTGCAGCGCCCAGTCCGATCGGGATCGATATCAGGATGCCCACCACCGACGCTGCAACCGTCATCACGATGCTCTCGAGAAGACCGCTCCAGATATCGCTCCAGCGCGATATGAAATCGGGGCTGGTGAAGGCAAGGACAAAGGCCCAGCCGCGATCCAAGCCTTCGTAGACACGGCCCCAATCGACCTCGATGGTCATGAAGGCCGCGATCAGATAGGCGACGAATCCAACGATCAGGGTCCAGCGCAGCAAGGCATTCTTGACGAAGGCCGGTTTGCGCCAGCCTTTGCCCAGCAGGTCATCAAGTTCGGGATGGCTCATTCTGCGGCCTCGATCTCTTCGTCGTCTTCGACTTTTTCGATGGTCGCTTCCCAGTCTTCTTCGCCATAAATCTCAGTCAGTTTGTCGGGTGTAAGACCAGTTGGGAGGCCGTCAAATACGATTTCACCAAAGCGCAGGCCGACGACGCGCGGCACGAACATCTGCGCAAGTGCCACGTCATGAATGTTGATAATCGCGGCCAGTCCCCGTTCCTGACACAGCTCGGTAATCAACCGCATGATCTGACGGCTGGTTTTTGGGTCCAGCGAGGCGGTCGGTTCATCGACCAGCAGAAGCTTGGGGTTTTGGATCAGTGCGCGGCAGATGCCGACCCGCTGGCGCTGGCCGCCTGACAATTCGTCCGCGCGTTTGTCGGCCATATGCAACAGCCCCACGCGATCAAGCAGGCGGAAAGCCTCGTCCACATCAGATTGGGGGTAGCGCCGCAGAAAGCTGCGCCAGAACCCGACATATCCCAACCGCCCTGACAACACGTTTTCCATCACCGTCAGGCGCTCGACCAGTGCATATTCCTGAAAGATCATCCCCATCTCGCGGCGCGCTTTTCTCAGCGCGCCCGAGCCGAGTTTTACCAGATCCACGTCGTCCAGCAGAACCTCGCCACTTGTGGGTTCAACCAAACGGTTAATGCAGCGGATCATGGTGGATTTGCCAGCACCGGAAGGTCCGATCAGCGCCAGAACCTGACCCTTGGGCACATCAAGATCGATCGCTTTCAGGGCCTGATCGCCGGTTTTATAAGTCTTTGTAAGCTTTTGAAGCCGCAGCATTTATGCCCCCGGTTCGGGTGGTAACGGGCCCCGCAGGGCCCGCCATATTAGAAATCGATTACTGACAAGCGTAGGAAACGCCGTTAGCCGCGTCGATCTTGCGGATGACGTCCCAGAACTCCTGATAGGTCATCTCAAGGAACTGACCTTCATTCGATTTCGAGAACTCAGCCTCAAGCGTCGTTCCCTCCCAGTCGAAGCTGAAGAAGGCATTGCGGATTTTCTCCTGTAGCTCCGGCGTCAGGTTGTAGACGGTGCCAAAGCCTGTCGTCGGGAAGGTCTGCGACTTGTAGATCGTGATGACGTCGTCTTCGTTGATCACATCGCGCGAGATCATCCGCGATTTGACCGAATTGGCGATCGAAGCGGCCAGATAATCCTTGTTGGCGACACCCAGGATCGAGTTGTCGTGTTTGCCCGAATAAACCGGTTCAAAATCGCGCTCGGGCAGCAGATCAAAGTCGCTTTTCAGGATCGCTGATGGCGCTTTGAAGCCCGAGTTTGAGGTGGGAGAAGTAAAGGCCAGTTGCTTGCCCTTGATATCCTCGACCTTTTCGATGCCCGAACCGGGATAGGTGATGATCTCCATCTCGTATCCGAAGTTTCCGTCTTTCGACGCCATGATCGTGAAAGGCCGGAATCCTGCGCAGTTCACAGCCAACGGGTTAGAACCAGTGTTGAAGCCAGCGATATGCAGACGCCCCGAACGCATGGCCTCAATCTGGGCCGCGTTGTTCTGAACCGGAAAGAAAACAACGTCTTTGCCAGTTTCCGCTTTCAGATGATCAAGAAAGTCTGACCATGCGGTTTTGTAAACAGCGGGGTCTTCGACTGGGGTGTAGGCAAAGATCAGGGTATCAGGATCAATCTGATCGGCAGGATCGGTGGGGATATCCGCGATCAGATCGCCGTCGGCATCGCAGAATCGTGCATCCAGATCACCGCGTGGGCAGTCCTGCGCTGAAGCGGTGCCCGATAGCGACAAGAGCGCGATTGCGGAAGCTCCGATCAGTAGTTTGATATCAAATTTCATTTCTTCCTCCCAGTCATGCGTGGCTTTTCTGTCCACGGTTTGTCGTTCTTTGTAAGGACTGCTCAGCGACAAGGATCTTCACCCCGGCGTCGTTGATCGCGCCCAGCAAATCCCCTGTTGGTTTGGTATCAGTTACGATTGAATTCAGCCCGTCAAGGTCGCCCACACGGGTCAAACCTTTGCGGTCGAATTTCTCGGACCCAATCAGAAGATGTCGCGTCGCGGCGCGTGCCAGCATCATCCGTTTGACGGTTGCGAAACCGCGCACGGTCTCTGACGGCCCTTCTTCTGACAGGCCGGACGCGCCAATCATGCAGCGATCGACGTTGAAACGAGACAGGAAATCCAGTGTATCTGTCCCGATCGTGGCGGACTCGGCGGTCAGATATTCGCCTGGGCATAGAATGACTTCAACGGGTGCGTGACCAAGGGTCATGGCCACCGGTATCGAATTCGTAATTGCCGTGCAGTGAATGCCCCGATACGCCAACATACGGGCCATCTCGATCGTGGTTGAGCCGGAATCGATCATCACCGTCTCGCCTTCCTGAATCAGGTCGGCTGCGCATTTGCCGATCTTTTCACGCTCATCAAGGCGGGCGTGGGTGCGCTCATCCAGACTTGGATAACGTCCTTGTATCGGGGCAGAGGCGCCGCCATGCGCCCGCGAGATTAGCCCATCATCGGCCAGGGCATCAAAATCCCGGCGCACCGTTTCCGCCGAGACATTGAAACGCTGCGCCAATTCGCTGATCCGGACGTGCGGGCGAAGCTTCAACTCCAACAATATCTCACGGCGGCGGTCGGATTTCTTGAACCGACTCTGGCCCTTGTTGGTTTTCTTATCGAGCGTTTCCGCTTTGGGCATCTGGCAATCCGACTCGGTTTCAATCTCACTTTTGTGGCGTTTCAGTCGTTTTGCAACAATTTCTGTTGCAAAGCCCACGATTCATTGTGAGACTTCAAAGAACTGTTTCTATTTCGAGGCGTAGCAATCGAAGTGCACCGGCGTTCTGGATGTAGCCACCTTGTTCAACAGCACGTATGTGTTGCCATTGCCCTTTGCGTAGTGCCAGAGCCAAGAGCGCGCGCATGAGCAAGACCGAATTCACAGATCAGATCGGTGCGCTTCCAGTGCGATGGGACAAGTCCGACAAGCTGCGGGTTCTCATGGTCACTTCGCGTGACCGGGGGCGGTGGGTCATCCCCAAAGGTTGGATGATGGATGGTAAGAAGCCTTGGCATGCCGCTGAAATCGAAGCTTTGGAAGAGGCCGGAGCTGTTGGCTTTATCTCCAAGAAATCGATCGGGTGCTTTCACTATGACAAGCGATACGAGGGTAAAAGCAGCGTGCCTTGCCGCGTAACGCTTTATCCGTTGATTGTGGAACGGCTCAAACGCCGTTGGAAGGAACGCGACGAACGCAAGCGCCACTGGTTCGCACCTGCCAAGGCCGCAAAGCTTGTCGAAGAGAAAGAACTGGCGCGTTTGTTAAAGAGCCTGTCAGATAATCAAGAGACGTTGGCTGTTATCGAGAAATTGCGAAAGGCCGCATGAGGAAGGGCATATAAGAGCCGGGAAATCCGGACGCAGTGAACTTAAAGGGAGAGAAATCAATGAAGAAATTTACATCCACAACGTTGGGATCGCTTATTGCCCTTGCCGCATCGATGTCAGCGGCACAGGCTGACAAGTTGACACTTTATTGTTCTGCGCAAGAGGATTGGTGCCAGCTTATGGCGCGCAGTTTCGAAGATGCGACTGGCATTGACGTCAATATGACCCGTAAATCCTCAGGTGAGACATTTGCTCAGATCCGTGCAGAAAGCTCCAACCCCAAGGGTGATGTCTGGTGGGGTGGTACCGGTGATCCACATCTACAGGCCGCAGAAGAGGGCCTGACGATGGAATACATGTCGCCGATGCGTGACCAGCTTCATGATTGGGCGATTTCTCAGGCGGAAAGCGCGGGTAACAAGACCATCGGCATCTATTCAGGTGCGCTTGGTTACGGCTACAATGCCGATCTAGTCGCCGCGAACAACCTTCCCGAACCTGCTTGCTGGAAGGACCTTCTGAAGCCCGAGTACAAGGGGCACGTTCAGATGGCGAACCCGAACTCATCAGGTACGGCCTACACGACTCTGGCCTCGATGGTGCAAATCTTCGGCGAGGACGAAGGATTTGAGTTCATGAAGGGGCTACATTCGAACATCAACCAATACACCAAGTCGGGCTCGGCACCGATCAAGGCTGCTGGTCGAGGCGAGAATACAATTGGTATCGTTTTCATGCATGACGCAGTAAAGCAGGCGGTATCGGGTTTCCCGATCAAAGTCGTCGCGCCATGTGAAGGTACTGGTTACGAGATCGGTTCGATGTCGATCATCGAAGGCGCGCGCAACGAAGATGAGGCCAAAAAGTTCTATGACTGGGCATTGTCGCCCGAGGCGCAGAACCTCGCCCTTCAGGTAAATGCCTTCCAAGTGCCGTCAAACAAAGGTGCTGAAACTTCGGAAAGCGCGCCTGACATGAGCCAGATCAAGCTGATCGACTATGACTTCAAGAAATACGGCTCGTCGGATGAGCGCAAGCGCTTGCTGCAGAAATGGGACGAAGAGGTTTCGGTACTGCCGCAGTAAATGACTGACGACACGACAAAAACGACCCATCCGGTTCTGATCTTCTGGGTCATCGCCGGGTGGGTCGGATTCTGCCTGCTGCCGTGGTACATGGTTGACGGTGGCCTGTGGTCGTTCGAGTGGCTGCTGGACGGCTACCCTTTCGACGAAGATTATGCGCCTGCTGCCTTTCTAATCGGGCAGGGTGAAAAGCCGTGGCTTGCTCCGCTTCTTATTGCACTCCTGCTGCCACTTCTGGTGTTAAGACGCGCCAAATCAGATCCGCTTTATGCCCGAATTTTGATCCTGTCAGGGGCGCTGGGCTTCGGCTGGCTGATCGCACAAGGGTTCAGCATCGGAATCCGAGGCTACAACTTCGACTGGCTCGAAACCCTGTTTGGCGAGCTCGGTGATCGGCAGTTCGGCATGGGCTATGGCGCGATGATCTGCGCGTCGAGTTTTCTGTTCCTTCTGACCCAGGGTGTCGCCGCACGTGGGGCGATTAACGGAGACGTCTTCGTGGTCAGCGCCATCGGTGGTGTGATCACCATCGTCACCGCGTTTGTATTCTTTCCTATCGCCAAGATGCTGTTCGCTGCCTTTGTGACGGAAGAGGGCGCGTACTCCATCGCAGTGTTCTTCTCGAAATTCTTTGACGACCGGCTTTGGGGGCTGGGATGTTTCTGGGGCGCACGATGCGGGGCGGCATGGAACTCACTGTTTCTGGCCATCCTCGTCGGCTTCATCACCACTGCGCTCGGCTTGTGCTTTGCGCTTGTCGTGACCCGCTCGGGCTTTCGGTACAAGCGCGCGTTGCGCGCACTGACGGTTCTGCCGATTATCACGCCACCGTTCGTGATCGGCCTAGCGCTGATCCTGCTGTTTGGATTGTCGGGTTCAGTAACGCAGTTCTTTGCCGAATTATTCGGCACCCAACCCACTCGCTGGCTGTATGGCATGCCGGGTGTTCTGATTGCGCAGACGTTGGCATTTACACCCATCGCCTTCCTTGTGCTGATTGGCGTCGTTGAAGGGGTGTCTCCCTCGATGGAAGAAGCGGCCCAGACATTGCGCGCGAATAGATGGCAGACGTTCAAAACCGTGTCCCTGCCGCTGATGCGCCCGGGCCTCGCCAATGCTTTCCTTTTGGGCTTCATCGAAAGCATGGCCGATTTCGGCAACCCACTTGTGCTGGGTGGCAATTTTGACGTGCTATCGACCGAGATATTCTTTGCCATCGTGGGCGCCCAGTACGATCAAGGCCGCGCTGCGGTTCTGGCCATGGTGCTTCTGTTCTTCACGCTTTCAGCCTTCTACGCGCAGCGAGCCTGGCTGGGTAAGAAAAGCTACACCACAGTCACGGGCAAAGGTGACGCTGGCGTACATCCATTGATGCCAACCGGCCTTTCCATCCCGGTGCTAACCGTCGCCCTTGGCTGGGCCGTGTTTACCATCGTCGTCTACGCCATGATCGTCTACGGCAGCGTGGTTGAGCTGTGGGGAGTCAATAATTCCCTGACGTTCAAGCACTACGTCACTGCCTTCTCGGTTCGGTTCGAGTCGGAAGGAATTCGCTGGACAGGGGCCGCATGGGACAGTTTCTGGACCACCATAACAATCGCCGCAATCGCCGCGCCGCTTACGGCTGCAGTTGGGCTCGTGACGGCCTATCTACTAACCCGGCAGAGTTTCGCAGGCAAAGACGCTTTTGAGTTCGGCACCATGCTGTCCTTTGCCATCCCCGGTACCGTGATCGGTGTCAGCTACATTCTCGCCTTCAACGTGCCACCGATCGAGATCACGGGCACGGGTGTCATCCTTGTTGTCAGTTTCATCTTCCGCAATATGCCGGTCGGTGTCCGAGCCGGCATCGCCAGCATGTCGCAACTGGATCGCAGTCTTGACGAGTCATCTCTGACCCTCGGGGCAAATTCGTGGCAGACTTTCCGGCGGATCATCCTACCACTACTGCGCCCGGCAATTCTTGCGGCGCTTGTGTACAGCTTCGTGCGGGCCATGACGGCGATTTCGGCCGTGATCTTTCTGGTCAGCGCGGAATATGACATGGCGACCAGCTATATCATCGGGCGGGTCGAGAATAACGACTATGGTCTCGCCATCGCCTATTCCACCACACTGATCTTTGTGATGCTGTCAGTGGTTGCCCTGATGCAGCTGATCGTGGGTCGGACCAAGATCGGGCGACGAATGACGCAGTCGCGGACCAATGTTTAGGAGAGTTTGACATGAGCCTGCAGTCCAAAGCCGCGCCGGTTCGGTTCGAGTCCGTGACAAAGATGTTTGGCAAGGATGTCGTTGCCGTTGACAACATTAACCTGCATGTCGAAGCCGGAAAGCTGGTCACGCTGTTGGGCCCGTCGGGCTGCGGCAAGACGACGACGTTGAGGATGATCGCGGGGCTCGAAATGGCCACCTCGGGAAAGATTACCATCGGGGATCGCGATGTGACCAAACTGCCCGCGACGGACCGCGACGTATCCATGGTGTTCCAGTCCTACGCGCTGTTTCCTCATATGAGCGTGCTTGAGAACGTGATGTATGGCCTCACGTTCTCGGGCTTTGCTAAAGACGAGGCCCGCCGCCGCGCGTTGGACGGTTTAGAGCTGGTTGGCCTGAAAGGTTTTGACGGCCGTCTCCCGTCAGAATTGTCTGGTGGCCAACAGCAGCGCGTCGCTGTAGCGCGGGCTTTGGTGTTGGAACCACAGGTGCTGTTGTTTGATGAACCGCTCTCGAACCTCGACGCGAAACTACGCCGCCAGGTACGCGAGGACATCCGGGCCATTCAGCAAGACCTTGGTCTGACCGTCGTCTACGTAACACACGATCAGGAAGAGGCTCTGGCAGTATCGGACGAAATCGTCGTGATGCGGAATGCCGCGATTGCCCAGATTGGCACGCCCCGCCAGCTTTACGACGCCCCAAATGATCGCTTTGTTGCTGATTTTATTGGTGAGGCAAATCTGCTTGCCTGCCAGATCAACTCTGTCGACGGCGACATGGCCACCATCGAGATCGAAGGCTACCGCCATACCTTGGCATCCCGTGGCTTGACCGAAGGGCCTGCGACCGTCGCCATCCGGCCTTCTCGACTTGTGATTGGAGCCGCGCAAGGGGTTGCAGCGACCGTCTCCAAAGCCACCTATGTGGGTGTCCGAATGGAGTACACTCTGACCGGTGCGTTCGGCCAGGTCTTTGCAGTCCATGACGATGTCGATGCGCCGCTAGAGCCGGGTACAGAAGTACAGATGGCCTTCGCCGAGAAAGGTCCGGTGCTTTTGCCCGAATAGATGCCCTGTCTTCTAATCATCACGCACCCCGAGGTCATCATTGACCCGAACACCCCCATTCAGGACTGGGGGCTTAGCGCGGTAGGTCGCCGCCGCGCTGCGGCCTTCGCAACCAGCGGAATTTTTGCAGAGGTTACCCACCTATGGGCCAGCACCGAGCAAAAGGCCCGCGAGACGGCCGACATCCTGGCCGCGCCCCGAGGCCTGCGGATAAAACAAGATGCCGCACTTGGCGAGAATGATCGAAGCGCCACCGGTTTTCTGCCGCGTGACCGGTTCGAAGCTGCCGCTGACGCATTTTTTGCCCACCCCAACACCAGTTTTCGCGGCTGGGAAACTGCCGTTGCCGCCCAGCGGCGGATAAACCAAGCAGTAACTTCAATTATCGAAACGCATGATGGCAGTGACCTCGCCATCGTTACCCATGGGGCCGTCGGGACCCTTCTGTGGTGCTCCTTGTCGGGCCACCCCATTGATCGGAGGTATGATCAGCCCGGGCAAGGCCATTATTGGCAAGCCGATCTAACGGACCTCAAACCGCTGAGCGGATGGCGCTCAATCGACTAGATTGTCAGGCCTGCCATGCGTTCTCAGAGATTTCACGCAAAGTATCAAACACATCCGGAGTACCAGCGATCACCCGACCGCCGTTGCGGATCATTGCGCCTGCGTCCTGATCTTCGACCACGCCGCCTGCTTCCGCAATCATCAATTGACCAGCCAGACAATCCCAGGCGTTCATATGTTCTTCGACATAGCCAAGCAGCCGGCCCGCTGCGACATAGGCCAGTGACAGCGCGCCACTGGCGTTTCTGTGAAACATGGCCCCACGCTCGATCAGGTTCGCGACGATTGGAACAATGTTACGGTTATCCACCCGGTTCGAATAACCCACTGCCACCGTTCCTTGATGCAGCGCAACACCCGAAGCGACCCTCATTGGCGCATCATTCAGTGTTGCCCCGCCTCCGCGCGAGGCTACGAACGTCTCATTGATATTTGGGTCATGGATTACACCGATCTCGGTGTTTTCCTCAGCGACGCCCGCCAGAACGATGGTCCAGGCCGGAATGCCATTGACGAAATTCGTGGTGCCATCGATTGGATCGATCACCCAGTCAAATCCGCTTGAACCTTGTGTTTCACCATGCTCTTCGCCAAATATGCCATCGTTGGGCCAAGCCTCGGCGATCCTCTGGCGGATGAAGGTTTCGACATTCCGGTCTGCCTCGCTGACCCAATCCTGTGCGCCTTTTTGATCGACGATCAAACCGCCCCGGTCGGAGAAATATCTGGAGGCGATTGTGCCAGCTTCCTTGCAGATCGCGATCGCGAAGTCTTTGCGTTCTTTGAGGTAATCCATTGGGAATCCAAATCATATCTGTTGTTGGCCAAAACTGTGCAGGCTTGGTGATGGAATGGCAAATACCAAATGCTGGTGAACTCGGTCCGGGGCAGCCATTGACAGGCGTGCCTTCAACCGCATTTCGCGTCTTCAAAACGGGGCGCGCAGGTTTCGTGCTAAACACTATGCTGTAAGAATACGTCGCCGGGAACGATTTTGGCATTGAAGAAAATGGTAGCCCGTAGGGGAATCGAACCCCTCTTTCCAGGTTGAAAACCTGGCGTCCTAACCGATAGACGAACGGGCCATTTAGACCAGACAAGCACAAGTGGTAGCCCGTAGGGGAATCGAACCCCTCTTTCCAGGTTGAAAACCTGGCGTCCTAACCGATAGACGAACGGGCCACGCTGGCTTGTGGAGGGCCTTTTACGGTTTACCTTCCCCCCCCGCAAGACGAAAAACGCAAGGCTGTGAAACTTTTTTGGCCGTTCCTGAGCGGCGTTGAAACGGTTGTCAGACAGCTTCTGCCGCGTCTTCCAGCCGCAGCTGCACGCTCTGTCGTCCGCCCCAGGTATTCACCTCAAGCCGACCCGCGAAATGGAACCGCGCACCGCCGTGATTAGACAGGCGATCCCCCAACGGGCCGTCGAACGCGCCAAAGGCGATGGCATCCAGTCCGCCAGACATTCCATCCGAAAGTGACAGCTTCAAATGTGTTTCGCCCACGCGTTTAGCAAAGCGCACTTGCAGATCAGGCAGCGCATAGCGCGGGGCAGGGGCACCGGCCCCGAAAGGACCCGCTTTCTCTACCTGTTCGATCAAATCGACTGTCGCGGCCCCGGGCATCAGCGCCCCGTCCAGTTTCAAGTCGGCGGGACCGCCTTGGCCTGCACCCTGCTTGGCCAGAAGCTCGGACAGGCGCGACATTGCAGGCTCCAACTGATCACGCATCACCGTGAGACCGGCCGCCATCTTGTGGCCACCACCCTTGACCAGCAGCCCTTCGGCAGCCAGTCGCTGGATCGACGCGCCCAGATCAACGCCCGAGATCGACCTGCCTGAACCTTTGCCCTCATCCCCGTCGAACCCGATCACGATAGCGGGCCGGTTTGCCGACTCTTTCAGCCGCGAAGCAACGATACCTACCACGCCGGGATGCCAACCGTCGCCTGCGGCCCAGACCAGCGGCGCATCCAGCCCACGGTCCTCGGCTTGCGCCAAAGCCGCCGCGCGGACCGCGTTTTCGATCTCGCGCCGTTCCGAATTCAGAGCATCCAGCCGCTCGGATAAGGCTTCGGCCTCAGTGATCGAGTCCGTGCTCAGCAGCCGCGCGCCAAGATCAGCCTGACCAATGCGACCGCCTGCATTGACGCGCGGCCCCAGAAGAAACCCCAGATGATAGCTATTGGGCGCGGTATCCATGCGCGCCACGTCTGACAACGCGACCAAACCAGGCCTTTGCCTTTGGGTCATCACTTTCAGGCCCTGTCGAACCAGCGCCCGGTTGGCGTCGATCAACGGCGCAACGTCCGCGACCGTGGCCAGCGCCACCAGATCGAGCATTGCCATCAGATCCGGCCCCTTGGCCCCGGCCTCACGCAACTGACGACCCGCCTCGACCAGCATCAGGAACACCACCGCAGCAGCGCAGAGATAGCCTAGATCGCCGCTTTCGTCCTGTCGGTTCGGGTTCACCACGGCGACGCAATCCGGCAGGGTTTCTGCACCCAAATGGTGATCCAAAACGATCACATCCGCACCCTTCGCCGCCGCGATAGGTTCGTGGCTCAGCGTTCCGCAATCCACGCAGATGATCAGGTCATGGCTAGCCGCCAGTTCCTGCATTGCAGGTACATTTGGCCCATAGCCTTCATCAATCCGGTCGGGCACATAAAGCGTCGCGGCAAGCCCCATCTGGCGCAGCCACACCAACAACAACGCAGCCGAACTGCCCCCGTCCACATCATAGTCAGCAAACACTGCGATCTTTTGGCGCTTGCGCACAGCCTGTAGAAACCGGGCCGCAGCGACGTCCATATCTTTCATCGATCGCGGGTCGGGCAGCAGTTCCTTCAACTTGGGTTCTAGGAAACCGGCGGCCTCCATCACCGGTACACCGCGCCGTGCCAAAACCTGACAGACGGCGCGAGGCAGATCTGTCTGCTGCGCCATCATTTCTGCTGACCGCTCGACCTCAATCCCCGGTCCGATCCAGCGTCGCCCCGTCAGAGATTGCTTTACGCCCAGAAATGCCACATCTCACCTCATGCACTAAGGCCGGACCCCTGCGGATCCGGCCTCTTGGTCTTTTATGAATACTCTTGCTGAAGGCGCTGGCGCAAGCCGCTATGCTTCGTTATGTGGCCACATCGGCGTGCGGTAGGACATCCGCCGCACCGAGCCCGTTTTTGATCGCATGAGCAGCGTCGTTGTTTCAACCCAACCCGGTTCCCGCTTGATGCGCGGCAGCAGTGAACCTCCGGTGACCCCAGTAGCAGCAAAGATTACATCCGCCGTTACCATCTCGTCGCGCGCATAAACACGGTCCAGATCTGTGATGCCCGCCTTGGCCGCCCGGCCACGTTCGTCGTCATTACGGAACAACAGGCGGCCAAAGATCTGACCGCCCATGCATTTCAGCGCGGCTGCGGCAAGCACACCCTCGGGCGCACCACCTTGACCCATATACATGTCGATGCCGGTCACTTCGCTTTCGGCGCAATGCATCACACCTGCGACGTCGCCATCTGTGATCAGGCGGATCGACGCACCGGTATCGCGGACTTCAGCAATCATCGCTTCGTGGCGAGGACGCTCCAATATGCATACGGTAATATCCGCAGGCCCACAGCCTTTGGCCTTGGCCAGCGCTTCAACTCGTTCGCGCGGGCTCATGTCCAAGCTTACGACACCTTCGGGAAAGCCCGGACCAATGGCCAGTTTGTCCATGTATACGTCCGGAGCGTGTAGCATTGAGCCGCGCGGGCCCATGGCAATGACGGTCAGCGCGTTGGGCATATCCTTGGCGGTCAGGGTTGTGCCTTCAAGCGGGTCCAGCGCAATGTCTACGCCCGGGCCGTTACCAGTGCCAACCTCTTCGCCGATATAGAGCATCGGCGCTTCATCACGCTCGCCCTCACCAATGACAACGACACCCTCAATGTCCAGAAGGTTCAGTTGTTCACGCATAGCGTTGACGGCAGCCTGATCGGCAGCTTTCTCATCACCCCGGCCAACCAGAGAGGCGGACGCCAGCGCGGCCTGTTCTGCCACCCGTGCAAGGCCCAGAGATAGCAGGCGGTCGTTGAAATCGATCTTGGCAGCGTTCATCTTCGCATATCCTTTGGTCAGCTAAGGCGTTTTATCCGGCATAGCCTGCGCGCAGCATAGGCCGCAAGGGGTCAGACTTGTTCGATACGCAGGGCGACGGGTTCTCCGGCCACCACATCGGTGGCGCGCAGGCCATCCAGTGCATGGTCCAGCGTCGCCCGCGTGGTTTTGTGGGTCACGATCAGCACGGGCGCTGTGCTTTCTGTGTGCCCATACTGCCGCATCCGGTCGATCGAGACGCCAGCATCGCCCAGAATCGCCGCGACCTTTGCCAGAGCGCCGGGCTTGTCCAGAAGACCGAGCCGCAGATAGTAGGGTGCAGGTAAGCCAGTAACGGCGGAGGCTGCGTCTTGTAGGGTCGTCGCCGGGCGGCCAAATGTCGGTATATGCAAGCCTCGCGCCAGATCGCAAACGTCGCCCATCACCGCGCTGGCAGTGGGACCTTCACCGGCACCGGGGCCGCGCAGAACGATTTGTTCAACTGCGTCCCCATCCAGCACAACCATGTTTGTTCCGCCTTCCAACTGACCTAGCGGAGAATTGCTCGGCACTAGACAGGGTTGCATCCGCTGTTCCAGTCCGCGCGCCGTTCGCTGTGCTACACCCAACAGCTTGATGCGATACCCCATGTCGTGGGCCTGATGGATGTCATCGAGGCTAATATGCTGAATGCCCTCGATCTCGATCCCGTCGAAATTCGGCTTGGTGCCAAAGGCAATCGAAGACAGCAGCGCCAGTTTGTGCGCCGCGTCGATGCCGCCAACATCCAGATTCGGATCGGCTTCAAGATAGCCAAGCTGCGCGCATTCCTCGAACAGGGCGTTATAGCCCAACTCCTGCGATTGCATCCGGGTCAGAATATAGTTGCAGGTACCGTTCATGACGCCCATGACACGCGTGATCTCGTTACCCGCCAGTCCTTCGGTCAGAGATTTGATTACCGGGATACCACCCGCGACAGCCGCTTCGAAGCGAATGACACGCCCTGCGGCTTCGGCCAATTCCGCCAGTTCCTGCCCATGAATCGCCAGCAGTGCCTTGTTTGCGGTGACGACATCCTTGCCACTGTTCAGCGCCGCCTCGACCGAAGCTTTCGCGGGGCCGTTCTCGCCGCCCATCAGTTCGACAAAAACATCGATGTCTTCGCGTTTGGCCAATGCAACGGGATCGGTTTCCCATGCATAATCCGAGAGGTTAACTCCACGGTCCTTGCTGGCATCACGGGCTGAAACTGCGGTGATCTCGATGCGACGCCCGGTGCGGGCGTGCAACAAATCGGCATGACGACGCACAATTTTGACCACACCCACGCCAACGGTTCCCAATCCGGCAATTCCAAGCCTCAGCGCCTGTGTCATTCCCTTGGGTCCTTTCTGCTCGCTATACCGCCCGCGATGGCGAAGTGTCCTTTGCGGGCTGCCTTAGCGGGTTCGAGGCAGGGGTGCAATCCGTCTAATCTTTTGGAGCTAGTGACGTGACCGAAATCCTAGTTAATCTCGGCATTCTGCAGCGCTTCGGCCTTTTCCGCCAACGCTTCGCTGCGTGCTGTCAGGTCTTCTTCTACCTCTTCCGCTTCGCTGATTGGATCGGTCGGAGGGCCGAGGGCGGGATCTAAAGCAATAAGCTTGGGGTAGGGTGCCTTGCGCAATGCGGCGGTTTCGCTGCCTTCCAACTCAGGGATATTTGCGCAGCCGGCGGTGGCCAGCACAAAGAGAATGGGCAGCAAAAGCTTCATCGCAGTCCTTCGGGTCGCAGCGTGTATCCTGTGATGCACGTTTTGTCGGAATGGTTCAAGCGGGGTTCTATCTGAACGTCTGTTCAGATACGATCGAAGCATGGCGCGTACACAAGGTTCTCATTCCGATATCACCGGCCCCCGCATTCGCGAGGCCGCACTGGGGCTGTTTGCCCGTCATGGCTATGCTGCGGTTTCAATGCGGCAGATCGCAGGCGAGGTGGGGGTGCAGGCTGGGGCACTCTATAATTACACGCCCGACAAGCAGAGCCTGCTGTTTCGGCTGATGCGCGATCACATGCAGGATCTGATGGCCGCCTATGACGATCTCGACCGATTTGATAATCCACAAGATGCGTTGCGTCAGTTTGTCGGGTTCCACATCCGTTTTCACCTGCAGCGTCCCGACGAGGTGTTCATCGCTTATATGGAGCTGCGCAATCTGAACCCCGAAAATTTTGCCGAAATCGAGGCCTTGCGCCGCCGTTACGAGGACTCGTTAGAGCATATTCTGCGTAACGGGCAGCAATCGGGTCAATTTTCGGTCTCCGATACCAAGATCGCTACCTTGGCGGTGATCGCCATGCTGAATGGTGTGATCACTTGGTATCGCAGCGGCGGCCGCCTGTCGCTGGATGAGGTCGAGCAGGTGTATTGGGACATGGTCCGCAAAGCGGTTACCGCCTGACCAGTCCTTAGTGGGCCGGGCGGATGAACGTTCCGTTCCGCAACTCCCGAAACGCTTGCTGTAATTCTGCCTGCGTATTCATCACGATCGGGCCATGCCACGCCACGGGTTCATCGATCGGAGCGCCCGAGATCAAAAGAAACCGTACACCCTCGGGCCCGGCCTGAACCGTGATTTCGTCTCCGGTCCCGAACCGAACCAACGTCCTGTCTCCTGACATGTCGCGGATGTTGACCTCTTGCCCGGCGATCTCTTTCTCTAGAAGAATTCCAGTTGGCTGAGACGCATCCGCAAAGGCAGCGCTGCCTTCAAAGATATAGGCGAAGGCCCGGCGGTATGTGTCGATCGGAATGGTTTTTTTCACCCCTGCCGGTATGCTGATATCCAGGTATTGCGGATCGGCAGCGATACCGTCCACTGGGCCCGTACGTCCCCAGAATGTACCGACAATCACACGGACCTTTGTCCCATCATCATCGATGATTTCTGGAATATCAGTGCTTTGAACGTCCTGATAGCGCGGGGTGGCCATTTTCTGATCTGATGGCAGATTGCCCCACAGCTGGAACCCATGCATCTGACCGCTGGCCGACCCCTTGGGCATTTCCTGATGCAGGATACCCGACCCGGCGGTCATCCACTGGACATCTCCGGCACCCAGCGTGCCGCTATTGCCCAGCGAGTCGCTGTGTTCGACTGTACCGGACAGGACATAAGTGATCGTTTCGATGCCCCGATGCGGATGCCACGGAAAACCGGCCATATAGTCCAATGGGTTGTCATTCCGGAAATCATCGAACAGCAGAAACGGGTCCAGTTCCGACGGGTCCTGAAACCCGAACGCCCGGTGCAGTTTGACGCCCGCGCCTTCCATTGTCGGGACCGCCTTGCGGAATTCCAAAGTTGGTCTGAGTGACATAAAAGCCTCCTGATCCTTTGACCGGAACTTATGCGTCGGCCTGAGGCAGTCAATTTGCGCAGGAACACTGAAGCTGTGCGAAGATGCTCAGACAGGTGACGCGGTGCTGTCCTTTGCGTATCAAAGCGGTTAAAGCGGGCGGACAATCAGGAGAACAATATGCAAGAAGAAGTGCTGGCTACGGTCGCGGCCTCGGCACCGCGGCGCTGGACTGGGGTAGGGATGCTGGTCACGGTCGGGGCGTTGGTCATTTACGTCGCGTTGGCATCGCCGCCTGAGTTTGGCTGGCAGGTCTTCTTACTGGTTTCCGGGGCAGCCGCGTTCTGGTTAGCCCGTCGCATGTGGTACGCGACCGAAGACAGGATCGAGCTGACCCAATCCCAATTGCGCACAGGCTCGGGGCAGGTGATCTGCAATATCGAGGATGTCGAAGGCGTAGACCGGGGCGTGTTCGCATTTAAGCCATCAAATGGCTTCTTGGTAATCACTCATGCACGAAGCTCAAACCAGTGGGCGCCCGGTCTTTGGTGGCGTGTCGGACGAAGGATTGGCATAGGCGGCATGACAGCCGCCGCCGAGACCAAATACATGTCGGAAATGCTTTCGGGGATTCTAGCGGAAAGGGATTAGCTCACCGTGCAAGGTGTATTGACGACCTGGTCAAAAACACGCGGGTGCGTAAACACAAAGTTGTCCATCTCAAAGTCAGCAAAATCGAGCGCAAACCGGAATGGAGCTCTGTAAGTATTATTGGTTTCGACGATAATCATGGATCCGTTGTCAGGCATGACCGGAATTCGGTGCTTGATCTTCACGATCTCCGTGTTTGTCAACTGAATGTACTTCTCACCCCGTGTACAAGACCAAACTACGTTGTGGGCATCGGCATCAGCATCATACTCAATGTAAGAAGCGCGCATAGACACCGGAGATCTTGTATAGACCATCGACTCTAGAAGGTTGTACAAGGTGTCAACGTATTTCACATTCATGTCGCTGTCTTCGCGAGAAATAATGTCAGCTATTGCATACGCCCCTTTGATGTTACGGGCGCTTTGACGATAGCTGTCATAATAGGTGTAAGACGCGAAAATCGACCAAAACACCAGCGGTACGATCAGGACCGCCTCGACTGTAATCGAACCTTCTTCTCGTTTCAGAAAGCGAACGAGCAACGCGTTGGCAAAGTCCTGAATTGATTTTTTAGTTCGAGGCATCGGCTACATCCACAGTTTCAGACGAATCTTCGTCTGGGGAGCTTGATGACCCACCGAATGGTTCATGTACGAACACTGTCGTCGCATGCAATTCCCATTGACCGTCGGGGTCCTGTTTCGCAAGGCCGCCAATCATCGTGAAACCCCAGACAGGTGAGACTTCAAGACAAGCGCGGATGATCATCAGCTCGTTTGAAGTGCCCGATTCAAAAAGGACATTCTCGGGTGGCCTGACAGTCGCTGGCGTGTCGACACAATAAGGGTTCAAATAAGAAGGGTTGTCCAGGGGATTGCCGACGCGTGGATCAATAGGAGTCATCTCAAGCGCCAAGTCTTCCAAGCAATTTGTGATCATTGCCTCGTCACAGATCATTTCTTTGAGAAGCTCATGATCCCATTCGGTTTCACCCTCTGGCAAGCGATTGAGCCTAACCTCTCGGACTGTTATGTCCAGAGACCGTTCAAGATCGGCGTGATGAAAGGATTGCAGTCCCAGATCCATGCCGGAATAAGCGACATAGAGGAAGAAAGGAAACCAGAACATAAACTCGATAGTCGAGTTTCCATCCTCATTATTGTAAAATCTACGCAGCCGCTTCCGCAGTGTCGTAATCATTGGGTCAGCCTCAGATTCTGAATGGAGGTGCTGATCGAGTCAAAAACCCGCTCGATTTGTGTACCAGTCGCCTCATAGTACCGCGCATCTTTGACCGCGCAGTCTTTCAACATTTGCTTAACGCCGGACGGGGCTTCAAAGGCGATGGAGAAAATGATGACCTTTTCTTCTTCGGCTTTATTGCAAAGATCCACAACGTTTGGATTTTTGGTCGATGGACCAATTTCGGTTGTAGAGTCTGATGCAAATTCGTCGCCGCGATCCCAGCCATAAGCGTGACGCAACATATTCCGAATTGCATACTTTTCCGTGTGCGCCCAGACGTCAGGCCATTCCAGTTCTACCGGATCGGAATCTGTTGAAAGCCCTTCGGAGTCTTCGCGTGTTTGCGATCTGTCCATCGAATAGCAGGTGCCGTTGTAGTAATCCGTACAGCGGTAGCGTATATAAGTCTCATCGCCATAGGCATGATCTTGGTATTTGTCGCGGGTCCAGCGCCTGTACGAACTGTCCCGTACAGTTGTGGCGACATTAGGCCAAGCCCAGCGGTCATACTCTTCATCGTAGATAGAATACACTTCGGCATCTTCATTCCAATAGATGTCCGAGAGGCCGTCATTGTAAGGCGGATTCACTTTGTGTTGATAAGTGTTTTCACCATCCGTCATCAACACTAGAACCTTAAGAGTGTCAGAGGTCTTGTTCGGAGCCGGTCGGATCGCAAATGAGTTCGGAATTTCAGAACTGTCTGCAATCTGAGCGATAAGCGGTTGAACACTGTCATCAAGCAAGGTCAGACCCCACTTCAGACCTACGTCGATTGAAGTCCAGCCGCTTGCCACAAGGTTCTGGATCTGACCCTTCAAAATGTCCGGGTCGTTCTGGATTACGGTCATCTCTCGACGGTCGGTGTCGGATTCAAGGCGACAGGTATTGCTGCTTACCAGCGTATCGCTGAACCTTTTGTCGCTAGAACCATTATCCTTGAAATGAAGAGTCTGTGGGACATAGTCCCCAGGTCTGATGATGTTGCCGCCGTCATCCACGATGTCGTAGTAGTTGAAGTCGGTCGTTGTGAAATCCGAAGGCTGGAAGTCGATGCAATTGGCTCTTTCGTTAGCTCCGATCGTGTTAATCGCATCCATTAGATAGTCGGGCACCGAGACCTGTTCCGAGTAGGGCACGATTGAGATTGACAATCTGCCGTCTTCCGACTTCAGGATCATTTCATCAATAAAGTCCTCAGCGGCACTTTTGAGGTTGGTAAGCTTCGTACCACGCATCGAACCCGACACGTCCAAGACCAAAGAGATTTCGACATTACCAATCGATTCTTCGGCGATGCTGGTGGCGGTTGTATCAATAGAGTCGACACCACTCCATTTCATGAAATGTGTTTCGATACTCATATCGGCGCTGGCTTCGACTTTCCGTTTTCCTTCAAGTTCGGCAACCTGAGACACCGTTCCGTCGTCGTTCGTAGTACATGTCTCAGGCTCGACCTTGATATCTTTGATGATATCCGTATCGAAGCCTTCTTTGCGGATGTAATCATTCACTACGACACGTGGGCAAAGCTCTTGGTCCAGGTCAGCTGCGGCAAGGACCGCGCGGTCCAGTGCGTATTGTAGCCTAACCCTTTCGCGATCATACCGCATGACGTCGACGGCAAACCCGGCCACGGTAAAAACCATCATGACTAGGAACATTGCGAGTATTGTCATCGTGCCTTCTGTCGAAGAAACAAAGTGACGCAAGTGCCGCGAGCATCTGTTCTCGTGGCAGAGACGGTTGAATTGAGCTTTCAAATCAAACTTGCGCATAATTGGTTCCTCGGTCGATCAGGCACACTGATGCCAGCACTTCGCAACTTTGATAATTTATCCACGGATCGTGGCGAGATTTGGGCGCAGTGGACACTATGTTGCTCGTTTTTAAAGAGATTCAGCTTTATTCCCGGTGTTATTGACGGTTTTGTTTCGCTACTTTGGACAATCGCGCGGCTTTCGTTAACGCCCGACTCACCAATGGAGCTAAAAAGTAAAGTTCACAAACTGATGAAAATACGTGCAGTTACTGATTGCGGTATTTAGCAAGCAGTGCGACAAAAAGTCATGACGTATCTCGTCTACCGGCACGGAGGATTTTATGACCGGCATTAAAGAACCCAGCTTTCGTGAGAGTGTTGATTTGATGTTCAACAGAGCGGCGTCTCTGATGGATTTGCCGCCCGGGCTAGAAGAGAAGATACGGGTTTGTAATGCCACCTACACCGTTCGGTTCGGGGTGCGTCTGCGGGGGCAGATCCACACCTTTACCGGATATCGTTCGGTTCATTCGGAACATATGGAGCCGGTAAAGGGTGGCATTCGCTATGCCTTGGCGGTGAACCAGGATGAGGTCGAAGCGCTGGCTGCGCTCATGACTTACAAGTGTGCACTGGTCGAAGCGCCCTTTGGTGGCTCGAAAGGGGGCCTTTGCATTGATCCTCGCCAGTATGAAGAACATGAGATGGAACAGATCACGCGTCGTTTTGCCTATGAGCTGGCAAAGCGCGATCTGATCAACCCCTCACAGAACGTGCCTGCGCCCGATATGGGAACAGGCGAGCGCGAAATGGCGTGGATGGCTGACCAATATGCGCGGATGAATACGACCGATATCAACGCGCGAGCCTGTGTGACAGGTAAACCGCTGAACGCGGGGGGCATCGCGGGCAGGGTCGAAGCAACCGGGCGCGGCATCCAATACGCGTTGCGCGAATTCTTCCGAAACCCGGAAGACGTCAAGAAGGCGAACTTGTCAGGCACGCTGGACGGAAAGCGCGTCGTCGTGCAGGGATTGGGTAACGTGGGCTATCACGCAGCCAAGTTCCTCAGCGAGGAAGACGGGTCGCGTGTGGTCGGCATCATCGAATGGGATGGCGCACTGTACAATCCCGATGGCATCGACGTAGAAGCCGTGCGGCAGTGGATCGTCAAGCATGGCGGCGTGAAGGACTATCCCGACGCCACGCATTCCGCCGAGGGCGGCGCGGTACTTGAAGCCGAGTGTGACATCCTGATTCCGGCGGCGCTGGAGGGGGTAATAAACCTATCCAACGCCGAACGTATTAAGGCACCACTGATCATCGAGGCCGCCAACGGGCCTGTCACGGCGGGTGCTGATGAGATCATGCGCAAGAAAGGCACGGTGATCATTCCTGACATGTATGCAAACGCCGGTGGTGTGACCGTGTCCTATTTTGAATGGGTCAAAAACCTCAGCCACATCCGTTTTGGCCGGATGCAGCGGCGTCAGGAAGAAGCTCGGCATGAGTTGATCGTCAGCGAACTGGAACGGTTGGATCGGTATCTGGGTGACGCTTGGTCGATGTCTCCGGATTTCAAGGCCAAGTACCTAAAGGGCGCTGGCGAGTTGGAGCTGGTGCGTTCTGGTCTCGATGACACGATGCGCATTGCCTATCAGTCGATGAGCGAAGTCTGGCATGATCGCGCAGATGTCGACGATCTGCGCACGGCGGCCTATATCGTTGCGATCGACCGCGTCTCAAAAAGCTATCGCGCCAAGGGCCTCTGAGCGCACAGACAACAGAAGATTCTTGAGTGGCCAACCATCGGGTTGGCCATTTTTCATTTAGGTCGAAGTCGTCAGAGTGTGTGGATTGGTCGCCCAGCGACAAGTTTTCGTCGAAAACAGGAGTGGAACCGGATTCCGGCGTTGTTACTGCTGGGTGAAGTTGGTTTGATGCCGACACACCTGTAGGGAGTTCTGAATGCGTTTCTCCGGCTTACGTGTCCTGAAAGAGGGCCTGACCGGCAACAAAGGCTGGACGCCGCAATGGCGCGAGCCTGAACCGAAATCCGAATATGACATCGTCATTATCGGCGGCGGAGGTCATGGGTTGAGCACGGCCTATTATCTGGCCAAGGAACATGGTCTGACCAATATCGCTGTTCTGGAAAAGGGCTATATCGGTGGGGGCAATGTCGGGCGCAACACCACCATTGTGCGCGCGAATTACTTTTTGCAGGGCAATTCCGAGTTCTACTCGCACTCATTGAAGCTGTGGGAAGGTCTTGAGCAGGATCTGAACTACAATGTCATGCACTCGCAACGCGGGATCATCAACCTGTTCCATTCGGACGGGCAGCGTGATGCCGCTGCGCGCCGGGGCAACATGATGATCAGTCAGGGTGACGATGCTATCCTGCTCAATCGCGATGAATTGAGGCGGATGGTGCCCTATCTGAATTTCGATGACCTTAGGTTCCCTCTGTATGGCGGTCTCTACCACCCGCGCGGAGGTACAGCGCGACACGATGCCGTGGCCTGGGGCTATGCGCGCGGAGCGGACCAGCGCGGCGTGGATCTGATCCAGAACTGCGAAGTGACCGGTATTGATATCGAGAATGGCGTTGTGCTCGGTGTTCAGACCTCGCGTGGGCCGATCCGGGCCAAGAAGGTGGCGATGGTTGCTGCCGGGCGTTCAGGTCAGGTGGCGGCGATGGCTGGAATGAGGCTGCCGATTGAAAGCCATGTCTTGCAGGCCTTCGTGACCGAAGGTCTGAAGCCCTGCATCGATCATGTGGTGACGTTTGGCATGGGGCATTTCTATATCAGCCAGTCAGATAAGGGCGGGCTGGTTTTTGGCGGTGATCTGGATTTTTACGCCTCCTATGCGGCGCGAGGTAACTTGCCCACCGTCGAAAGCGTGATGGAGGCCGGGATGGCGCTGATGCCGATGATCGGCAAGGCGCGGGTACTGCGATCCTGGGGCGGGATCATGGATATGTCGCCCGATGGCTCTCCGATCATCGACCGGACGGATATCGACGGGCTCTATCTGAATGCCGGCTGGAACTATGGCGGGTTCAAGGCGGTTCCGGGTTCGGGGAATGTGTTTGCGCATCTGATTGCGACGGATCGGTATCACGAGAATGCCACCGGCTTCCGACTGGATCGTTTCCGCACCGGGCGCGGGATTATCGATGAAGAGGGCAAGGGCTCTCAGCACAATCTGCATTGAGGGGCGCGATGTTGGATTTGGGTATTATTGAAAAGATCAAGAAGGGCGCGCGGCTATGAGGATCACCTGTCCATATTGCGGCGAGCGGGATCGGCGCGAATTCTACTATCGTGGGGCGGCAGTGGATCTGGACCGACCGGCCCCGGATGCCGGTGAGGCGGCTTGGGATGATTTTGTCTACCAACGGGAAAACCCGGCAGGGCCGACACGAGAGCTTTGGTATCACGAAGGCGGGTGCGGTGCATGGATCGTGGTCACACGAAACACGGTCACGCATGAGATGATCGACGCGCAGCCGGCATCGGAGGAGCGGGCATGAGAATCGATGGAAAGGGTCTTATCGATCGTACGCAGTCGATTCCGTTTGTTTTCGATGGTGCCAGCTACAGCGGCTATGCGGGCGACACACTGACCTCAGCGCTTTTGGCGAATGGCGTACGACTGATGGGGCGTTCGTTCAAGTACCACCGGCCTAGGGGTGTGCTGAGCGCAGGCAGCGAAGAGCCGAATGCGCTGATGACCTTGGGGGCAGGCGCAGGTCAAGAACCAAATATTCGCGCCACGATGCAAGAGATCTATCCGGGACTTGAAGCGCGCAGCCAGAATCGCTGGCCCAGCCTGAGTGTCGATTTGATGGGGATCAACGATCTGGCTTCCCCGTTCTTGGGCGCGGGTTTTTACTACAAAACCTTCATGTGGCCGAAAAGCTTCTGGGAAAAGCTATACGAGCCGATCATTCGACGTGCCGCCGGATTGGGTGCACTATCGGGCGAAGACAATGCCGACAAGTACGAAAGCGCTTATGCCTTTTGCGATCTGCTGATTATCGGGGCAGGGCCTGCGGGGCTGATGGCCGCACTGGTCGCTGGTCGTGCCGGCGCGGACGTCATTCTGGCCGACGAAAACAGTCGCGTGGGTGGGCGTCTGCTGGCCGAGACCTATGAGGTCGACGGAAAACCGGGTCCCGTTTGGGTTGACGAAGTGCTGGCCGAGTTAGCCGCGATGGACAATGTCCGCATCATGACCCGGACCACTATCGCAGGCGCCTATGACCAAGGTACCTTTGCGGCGTTGGAACGCGTTTTTCACCATACGGATCACCGCCCCAACGGGGCGCCGTTGGAAACCTATTGGCGGATCGTGGCCAAGCGGTCAGTTCTGGCGGCAGGCGCGCTGGAGCGCCCGGTCGCATTCCGCAACAATGATCGCCCGGGGATCATGACCGCTGGCGCGGTGCGGGCGTATCTAAACCGATGGGGTGTCAGCCCGGGCCGCAATGTGACGATCTTCGGAAATACTGACGATATCCATCGCACTGCGCGTGATTTGTTGGATGCTGGTGTCCATGTGGCGGCTGTGATCGATAGCCGCCATGACGCGCCCTTGTCTGACGACTACGAGGTTCTACGCGGGGCGCAAGTTTGTAACAGTTCGGGCCGTAAAGGGCTGGAGGCGATTACAGTGCGCCGCGCCAGTGGAGAAGAACGGATACACACGGATTGCCTTGCCATGACAGGGGGCTGGAATCCTTCGGTTCATCTAACGTGTCATATGAATAGCCGCCCGATCTGGAAGCGTGAGATCGAAGCCTTTGTGCCAACGCCAGGGGCCGTGCCGGGCATGGTGACAGCGGGTGCGTGCAACGGATCTTTCTCAACTACAGCCTGCCTTCGTGAAGGGATTGAGGCAGCCAAAGGCGTGCTTGGCGATCTTGGCTACAAGGCCTCGAAGATTGTGCCACCGCAGGCCGAGGATACGCCATACGAGATCACGCAGCTTTGGGCCGTTCCCGGCAAAGGGCGCGCGTGGCTGGATTTCCAGAACGATGTTACAGTGAAAGACGTCAAACAGGCCGCAACTGAGAACTTCCGGTCAGTCGAGCACATGAAGCGCTATACGACGCAAGGTATGGCGACGGATCAGGGCAAGAATTCGAACGTGGCAGCGTTGGCCATTCTGGCGGACGTCACCGGGCGCGCGATACCCGAAACCGGAACCACGACGTTCCGCCCTCCGTATTCTCCTATCGCCATTGCCGCGCTGGGCGCTGGGGCTGAAGGCAAGGCTTTCAAACCGCAACGCTTTATCACTTCGCACAAAGCGACCGTAGCGCGGAAAGCTCCGTTGGTTGAGGCCGGGCTGTGGTATCGGCCCAGCTATTTCCCAAAGGATGAAGAAACCACGTGGCGGCAATCCTGTGACCGTGAGGTCAACATGGTGCGTCAGGCCGTCGGGGTGTGCGATGTCTCGACGCTTGGCAAGATTGACATACAGGGGCCGGATGCGGGGGCGTTTCTGGACTTCGTTTATACGAACATGTTCTCGACCCTCAAAGTTGGCCGAACGCGATATGGCCTGATGTTGCGTGAGGATGGATTCGTCATGGATGATGGCACCACCGCGCGGCTGGGAGAGACGCATTACCTGATGACCACCACCACAGCAGGTGCTGGCGATGTAATGAAGCATCTGGAGTTCGTTCATCAGGGACTGCGCCCTGATCTGGATGTCTCGTTCATCTCGGTCACCGAACAGTGGGCACAGTTTGCCGTTGCTGGGCCAAAATCGCGTGAATTGTTGAATGGTTTGCTGGGCACACCTCTTGATGAAGAAAGCTGGCCCTTCATGGCTTGTGGGTCGATCTCGGTGCTGGGTGTGCAAGGGCGTTTGTTCCGGATCTCGTTCTCGGGCGAGCATGCATATGAAATCGCCGTGCCTGCGCGCTATGGCGCGACCCTGTTCGATATTTTGACCGAGCGGGCTGAAGCGCTGGGCGGTGGTCTTTATGGGATGGAGGCACTGAACGTTCTTCGGATCGAAAAGGGCTTTATTACGCATTCCGAGATCCACGGACGGACGACTGCCTATGATATCGGCATGGGTCGGATGGTGTCGCAGAAGAAGGATTGCATCGGCAAAACCATGTCGCAACGTCCGGGGCTTGAAGAGCCGGGGCGCGAGCGTTTGGTCGGGCTTATACCCATTGGCGAAAGCAGGGAATTGCTTGCGGGCGCGCATCTTTACCGGGAAGAGGCCGAGCCGGTGCGGACCAATGATCAGGGCTATCTGACCTCCGTGTGTTATTCCCCGACGCTGGAAACGATGCTGGGATTGGGCTTTCTGGCGGATGGGCCTGAAAGGTACGGAGAAATCGTGAAAATGGTCGATCATCTGCGCGGCGTGACAACCCTGTGCGAAGTGGTGAACCCGGTATTCTTTGACCCCGAAGGAGGGCGTGTCCGTGGATAATCTGACCGCCAAAACACCCTGCGACGGGTTGCTGCCTTTGACCTTCGGCTCTGTAACGCTCAGCGAAGAGGATGCGGGGGCGATCCATTCGATCTCTCCCCTCATGGGTAAGCAAAAGACGCTATCCGAAGCTTTGAAAGCAGCGCACGGGATGGCTTATCCATCGGCCAATCGCGCAACGGGTAAGGCTGGCGCGCGGGCGATCTGGTTCGGCCCGGCGCATGCGATGCTGATCGGGCCGTCTCCTGATGCGACCCTGACCGAGAATGCTGCCATTGTGGACCAATCAGATGCCTGGGCTGTGGTCCGGTTAGAGGGCGCCGACGTCGAGGACGTGTTGGCGCGTGTGGTGCCAGTTGATCTGCGTAAGGTGCATTTCAAGCGCGGCCATACCGCCCGTACCCTGCTGTTCCACATGACCGCTTCGATCACACGCGTTGGTGAGAACGCGTTTCAGATCATGGTCTTCCGTTCCATGGCTGAGACATTGGTTCACGATTTGAAAAGGGCGATGGAAGGCGCCGCCGCGCGCGGGTAAGCTGCGCTGAAAGAAACGAATCTTCGGAGATCCCCATGTTGCGTATCGCCATCGTTGCGGCCGTGCTGGCCACGCCAGTGGTTGCACAGGAAACCAAGGAACAGAGCTGCAAGTATCAGGCCGACGTTGTTGCAGCGATACAGAAAGCGCGACTTGACCGGGTCAAGGAACGCGATGTGGCGCAGGCGGTGGCCGACAGTGGTCCTACCTGGCCCGAGAACTACAATGCCGCTGTTCCGCTGATCACGCCTTGGGTATATGAGCAAAAGATGCGCGACGTGCGTAAGAAGGATCTCGGAGCTGCGTGGCTGGAGTTGTGTTTACAACAATAATCCACAGTCAGATCATTTCTCTGTGGACAACCGCGCGCCATCCCCTTGGCGCGCGTTTTCATTTCTGGCAGGTTTAACCCATGTCTTTGCCCCCCGGATTTCTGGATGAACTGCGCACGCGCCTCAGCCTGTCTCAGGTTGTTGGGCGTAAGGTCATGTGGGACCAGCGCAAATCCAATCAGGGCAAGGGGGATATGTGGGCGCCTTGCCCCTTTCATCACGAAAAGACCGCCTCGTTCCACGTCGATGACCAAAAGGGATTCTATTATTGCTTTGGCTGCCACGCCAAAGGGGACGCGATCAGTTTTGTGAAAGAGACCGAGAATGTCTCTTTCATAGAAGCCGTGGAAATTCTGGCGCGCGAGGCTGGGATGCCGATGCCCGCGCGTGATCCCAAGGCGCAGGAAAAGCAGGACCGCCGTTCACAGCTGGCCGAGGTGATGGAACAGGCTGTGCAGTTCTTTCGTTTGCAACTCAAGACTGGGGCAGGGGCGGGGGCGCGCGACTATCTGGGGCGCCGAGGACTGGATGCGCAGGCGGTGGATCGGTGGGAGATCGGGTTCGCGCCGGACGGCTGGCAGGCGTTGTGGGATCATCTGACCGGTAAGAGTGTCTCCGAGGACCTGATCCTTGGGGCCGGGCTGGCGAAACCTTCGAATAAGGGCAAAAAGCCCTATGACACATTCCGCAACCGCATCATGTACCCGATCCGCGACCCGCGCGGGCGGTGCATTGCGTTTGGTGGCCGGGCGATGGATCCCAATGACAACGCCAAATACCTGAACTCGCCCGAGACCGATCTGTTCGACAAAGGCCGCAGCCTCTACAACCATGGCCCCGCACGACAGGCGGCAGGCAAGGGGCAGCCTTTGGTTGTGGCCGAGGGCTATATGGACGTGATCGCTTTGGCAGAGGCCGGGTTTGGCGCGTCGGTTGCGCCATTGGGGACTGCGATTACCGAGCATCAGTTGCAACTACTTTGGCGCATCTCTGACGAGCCGATCATCGCTTTGGATGGCGATACGGCAGGGCTGCGCGCGGCGATGCGGGCGGTCGACTTGGCATTGCCGTTGCTGGAGGCGGGTAAGTCACTGCGCTTTGCGCTGATGCCTGAAGGCAAGGATCCCGACGATCTGTTGCGCGCCGAAGGTTCGGGGGCGGTGCAGGATGTGCTGGATGCTGCAATCCCGATGGTCAAACTGCTCTGGCAACGCGAGACGGAAGGCAAGGTCTTTGACAGCCCCGAACGCAAAGCGGCGCTGGATAAATCCCTGCGAGAGAAGATCAAGCTGATCCGCGACCCCTCGATCCGATCGCACTACGGGCAGGAAATTAAGGACCTGCGCTGGCAATTGTTTCGCCCACAGCGACAATCGCAAAATCGTCCGTGGCAACCGCGCGGAAAATGGCAGCCGCAGGCACAGCCTGCCACGCCAGGCGCACGGGCGTCATTTCTGGCCTCGGCTGAGAATGCGGATATTCAACTGCGCGAAGCGGCAATTCTCGCGATTGCCATCCTGAATCCACAAGTTGTCGTGCAATTCGAAACTCAGCTGGAAGAAATGGATTGCCACGACCCTGATCATGCGGCCTTGCGGGGAGCAATCCTGCGCCATGCCATCGACGATCCGGACAATCTGCAGGATCACATCATGCAAACTTTGGGACCGGAACCCCTTGAAAACCTGCTGGCCCTTCGCCATGTCGCAGTGATCCCCTGTGTGTACAAACCGGGCGACGTTGAAAAGGCCGAGATGACGCTGGCCGAGGAACTCGCAAAGATCAAAGCGCTCCGGGGGTTGGATGCTGAGATTGCCGAAGCGGCAGAGGAATTGTCTGATCTGGCCGATGAGGCGCTGACATATCGGCTGGCGCAAGCCGCCGAAGAGCGCAACCGTACAAGCCGCAGCCAGAACGAAGACAGGGCCGTTTTCGACATCGCCGACAATGGTGCGCGAATCAACCGCGATGAGAAAGACGCGTTTGAGGCCATCACGTCTGGCATCAAATTCGAACGGAAACATCGATGAGGTGGTGTTTTCGTAAGGCACTGGAAAAGAAAAACGGGTAAACGGGTGGCCGAATCACTTCTACGCGCTAATGATTCGGTTCAAACGAATCACCCATCCCTGCAGGAGCATTGAATGGCCGCCAAGGATACGAACGAAGACCGCAAATCCGACGAGCAGGAACAGGAAATCTCGCTGGACATGAGCCAGGCCCAGGTCAAGAAGATGATCGCCGAGGCTCGCGAGAAAGGTTACATCACCTACGACCAGCTCAATCAGGTTCTGCCGCCTGATCAGGTCAGCTCGGAACAGATCGAAGATGTTATGTCGATGCTGTCCGAGATGGGCATCAACATCATCGAAGATGAAGAAGCCGAAGAAGAAGAAAACAAAGGCTCGACCGAACTGGTCACCACCGAAGGTCCGCGCGAGGTTGCGCTGGCTGGTGCTGCAACCGAAAAGCTGGATCGCACCGATGACCCCGTACGCATGTATCTGCGTGAGATGGGTTCAGTCGAACTGCTGAGCCGCGAGGGCGAGATTGCTATCGCCAAGCGGATCGAAGCCGGTCGGAACACCATGATCGCTGGTCTGTGCGAAAGCCCGCTGACCTTCCAAGCGATCACCATCTGGCATGACGAACTTTTGTCCGAAGACATTCTGCTGCGGGACGTCATCGATCTGGAAACCACTTTCGGCAACCAGATGGATGAAGACGGCGAGGTTGAAGAGCCGGTTGTCGATACCTCATCGGTGCAGGCGGCCAAGCCTGCCAAGGATGAGGGGCCGGAGCTTGACGCTGACGGCAACCCGATTGCCAATGATGATGACGATGATGACGACGATCAGGCCAACATGTCCCTGGCCGCGATGGAAGCAGCGCTGAAGGATCAGGTGCTGACCACGCTGGAACGCATCTCGACCGATTTCGCAATGCTGTCCGAAATGCAGGACAGCAGGATATCTGCGACGCTGAACGAGGATGGCACTTTCAGCGCGAAGGACGAAGAAACCTATCAGAAGCTGCGCGCTGAGATTGTTGAATTGGTGAATGGTCTTCACCTGCACAACAACCGGATCGAAGCTCTGATTGACCAGCTTTATGGCATCAATCGCCGGATTATGTCACTGGACAGCTCGATGGTGAAACTGGCTGACCAGGCTCGCATCAACCGTCGCGAGTTCATTGATGCTTATCGTGGGCGCGAGCTGGATCCGAACTGGTTGGCCGAAATGGCCGAGAAACCGGGTCGGGGTTGGCAGATGTTCATCGAACGCTCGACCGAAAAGGTTGAGGAACTGCGCAACGACATGGCTCAGGTTGGCCAATATGTTGGTCTCGATATCCCTGAATTCCGCCGCATCGTGCAGCAGGTTCAAAAGGGTGAGAAAGAGGCGCGGCAAGCCAAGAAGGAAATGGTCGAGGCCAACCTGCGTCTGGTGATCTCGATTGCCAAAAAGTACACGAACCGCGGCCTGCAATTCCTTGATCTTATTCAGGAAGGTAACATCGGCCTGATGAAGGCGGTGGACAAGTTCGAATACCGCCGGGGCTATAAGTTCTCGACCTATGCAACCTGGTGGATCCGTCAGGCGATCACGCGTTCGATCGCGGATCAGGCGCGCACGATCCGTATCCCGGTGCATATGATCGAAACGATCAACAAGCTGGTCCGGACAGGTCGTCAGATGCTGCACGAAATCGGCCGCGAGCCAACACCGGAAGAATTGGCCGAAAAGCTGCAAATGCCGCTTGAGAAGGTGCGCAAGGTGATGAAAATCGCCAAAGAGCCGATCAGCCTCGAGACGCCCATCGGCGACGAGGAAGACAGCCAGCTTGGTGATTTCATCGAGGATAAGAATGCCGTGCTGCCGCTGGACAGCGCCATTCAGGAAAACCTCAAGGAAACCACCACACGGGTTCTGGCCTCTCTCACCCCGCGTGAAGAGCGGGTTCTGCGGATGCGCTTTGGCATCGGCATGAACACCGACCACACGCTGGAAGAGGTCGGTCAGCAGTTCAGCGTGACGCGCGAACGTATCCGCCAGATCGAGGCGAAGGCGCTGCGTAAGCTGAAACACCCGAGTAGGTCGCGTAAATTGCGGTCCTTCCTAGATCAGTAAATCGAAAGGCGCCTCATCCCGAGGCGCTTTTTTCTTTCGCCCGCTCACAATGACTGAACTTCAAATCAAATTGGCGGGAATTCGCAAGGAGTCCGGCGATGCCATCTTTATATCGCCGCTGTCCACTCATGGACAGGCCGGGGCGAGGTGATTGGGCTGATGACCCCCGGCCACTTTTTAGCTTCATGAAAGCGGATGAGAGACACGTTTGCGAAAAGCGGTCGGGGCCTGACCCGTCCAACGTTTGAAGGCGGTGGAAAACGCAGCCTGATCGGAATAACCGAGCGAATACGAGATTTCGGACAGATGCATACCGTTCTTGATAAAGGTCTGCGCCAGGTCACATCGTAAATCTTCAACGATCTCACGATATGAGGTGCCTTCATCAGCCAGGCGGCGAGCCAATGTTCGAGGGCTTAGGCCGAGCTGGGTGGCGGCGTCGTCCACCTGTACGATTCCCCCCGGCATCGCATCTGTGATCAACCCTTCGATCTGTGCTCGGGTTTTCTGTCTTGGCGACTGTCTTTCGGCCAGCAGGCGTTCGCCAAATTCAACCAAATGCGCGCGCAGGCTAGGGTCGTAAGTTGGGATCGGTGTTTCCAGCGAGGGCAGCGACAGGATGATTTCCAAGCGTTCGGCCCCGAAGGTAACTGGGAAACCTCCGATCTTCTGGTAGGTGGCTTGGTGTTGCCCAACTGTGTGCTGAAACCGTATCTCAATCGGATTCAGATTCAACTGAGTCAACGCCCGCATCCGGGCGATGGCGCCAAACAGCAGGAACTCGGTCCGCCGATGATAGCGGGAAAAGCTCGGGTCTTTCCAATCGGCCTCAAGCGAGGCAGCGTTACCTGAAAGGCGCAGATTGAAGGCCAGGGCCGGGTCGATAATGCCATGAAACCGCGCCGTATTCTCGATCACCTGCTTCAGATCACGAGAGTATTTGCTGATATAGGCCGTAATGCTGGAAGAAGAACTGAATTCCAGACCCGCCCGCGCGCCAAAGGTGATATCGCCAAGTGCATCGCAGGCGTGTCGGACAAACAGCGCTTCTTTGTGGGCGCTGTACCTTTTGGCAGGCGGTTCAATATCGCTGCGGGTCAATGCGCAGTCACTCAGGACCTGTTCCACCACGGTCGCGCTTGCGTGATCCTCAAGGGTCCGTGTCAGCAATTGAATGCGTGAAATGTCGACGTCCATCACCCAGCCCAAAAAACGCGTTACTGTAATACCGTTACCCTAGCGGCAAACCGTGGCAATGCGCCAGCCTCGGTGCTGATACCCAGGAATTGACCGCAACTCACAAAGATATGGCAGAAATGGCCATGTCCGTAGCCTTGGCCAATAGCTACATGACCGGTGTTGTCGGGTCAGCGCCTTTTGGGGAAAAGGTCAGAGCCTGAGCGAGCGGTCCACCAAGCCGTTTCAACGGGTTCCCCGGCACGCCCCTCTCATTCTTCTGGTCAGTCATGTCGCATTGCTGCGGCGCATTCGACGTGACAGCATCACGGGGAACCTTTTGTTATTTCTTGATCTCTCGTGGCTGATGATCTTTCCATCGATACAGATTTGATCGTCTTCGACGGTGAATGCGTGCTGTGTTCAGGGTTTTTTCACTTCATGTTGCGCCATGATCGAGATCAGAAATTTCTATTTGCAACTGCGCAGTCACCGCTTGGGCAGCAGCTTTATACTCTCCTGAACCTGCCGACAGACGAATTTGAAACCAATTTGGTGATCGTCAAAGGAAAGGTGCACCAAAATCTCGACGCATTTGCCGCTGCGATGCGTGCATTATATGGTCCGTGGCGGGTATTGTCCTTGTGTCGATACCTGCCGAGGTTTCTGAAGAACCCGCTGTACCGGATGATTGCCCGTAACAGATATGCGCTATTTGGGCGGCGGGATGAGTGCCTAGTTCCTGATCCTTCTCTCAGATCGCGGTTTGCCCAAGATGGATTCTGATCGTGATCCATTCCTGCAGGCGCTGGGTATAGATGAAGCTGTGCCTGGATTGGTCAGGGATTTGCACAGCGGGGAAGGTCGCTACTCTGGTCGATGCATCATTCAGCGTGGCCGAGGCGTTTTGGTCGCGCTGGCACTTCGCATCGGGCGATTTCCACCTGCGGGCGAAGATCTGCCGGTTACCCTCACGATCCGAAAGCCTGGCGCATATTGGCAATGGGATCGAGATTTCGCAGGCCACAAAACGCGTTCACGGATCACTTTTGATCCGCTTCGTGGCTGGGTTCGGGAACAGATCGGCGGGCTGACGATATGGCTGCAGCCAGTGCGAACCGATAAGGGGCTGACCATTGAGATCCGCCGCCTCGCTTTATTTGGCATTCCGTGTCCGGGGTTTCTTTTGCCACGTTCCGGATCGACCGAGGCTGAGGACGCACAATTGAGGTTTCGCTTTGACATTTCGGCGACAGCACCGGGATTGGGACACCTGATCCGCTATCAGGGATGGTTAGAGCCTGTTCACGAACCACGTGGGTCAAGCTGACATGATCGTTAGTTCGCTTTGCTGACGATGGCGACGCACTAGTCTATATTTCACATGGAAACAGGAAGATGGTCACAATGAAACAGACAATACTTTGCGCATTTGCAGCACTGCTTATGACCAGCTCTGCGGGCGTTGTCGATGCAGCGCCGAACGGTTATCGAACAGAACCGATGAGCGGCACAGACTTCGAGGTCATTCCAAGGACACGTCAGGATACTGATGGATATTGGTGCGCCGCTGCTGATTTTGCCCGCCGGAAATTGGGTGCTGGGTGGCAGCAACAAATCTACGTTCTGCGCGGCTACGGCCCCAGCGTGACAACGGGACGCCGGACGGCGGTACAGTTCACACTGAAACAACCCGCCAATGTCCCGCAGAAAGGCAGCTTTTCGGTCACAGCCGGGTTCCAGCCGGGTGACAGCATGTCGGTACAGGGCGCAAATGCGCGGTGCGGCGTCCGTCCGTTTATCAATTGACCTGCGATGCAGACAGAATTCTCGATCCAGACACAGGGCGTGGGGCTCTATGAGATTACCGCCCCTGTGCGCAGTTGGCTGAGGCCGGTTTCGGACGGTTTGCTGACGCTCTTTGTACGCCACACTTCTTGTTCGCTGCTTATTCAGGAAAACGCCGACCCCGAGGTGCAGACTGACCTGCGCGCATTCTTTGATCGGTTGGTGCCGCAATCGGATCATCCGTCGATGGCTTATCTGCGCCACACCTATGAGGGGCCGGACGACATGCCAGCCCATATCAAGGCCGCGATGATGCCTGTATCGCTGTCGATACCGGTGTCAGATGGGGTACCTGCGCTGGGCACATGGCAGGGGATATATCTGTTTGAACACCGCAACGCGCCGCATGAAAGAAAGGTCGCTGCGCATTTTGGGTGACGCTTTATATTGGGGTGGAAAATTCCGACTACCCAAACCCTAGAGGCTGTCCTATAGTTGTGGATAAGTAAGCCGCAGCGCTTACAAAAAGTGGCCAGCTAGGGACGAGGAGACGGCGGATGCGCTGCCCGTTTTGCGGAAATATCGATACTCAGGTCAAAGATTCACGCCCGGCAGAGGATCACGTCGCGATCCGTAGACGACGGTTCTGCCCGGCCTGCGGCGGACGGTTCACCACCTATGAACGCGTGCAACTGCGTGATCTGGTCGTCATCAAAACCAACGGTAAGCGCGAAGACTTCGACCGCGACAAGCTGGAACGCTCGATCCGTATTTCGATGCAGAAGCGGCCCATTGATCCCGATCGGATTGATCAGATGATCTCCGGTATCGTGCGCCGTCTTGAAAGCATGGGGGAAACCGATATCCCTTCGAATAAAATCGGTGAAATTGTAATGGAAGCGCTGGCCCGGATTGATACGGTCGCATATGTTCGCTTTGCGAGTGTGTACAAGAATTTCCAGGCGGCCGATGATTTCGAGGAGTTTGTCCACGAGTTGCGCCCGCCGCAACCTTCGACGGATGAGTGAGCGATACAGATAAGCGATATATGGCGCTGGCCCTATCATTGGGGCGGCGCGGCCAAGGCACCTGCTGGCCGAACCCGTCCGTCGGGTGTGTCGTCGTGCGCGATGGACGCATCGTTGGTCGCGGCTGGACGCAGCCCGGGGGTCGTCCGCATGCAGAACCTATGGCTCTGACGCAGGCGGGTGAGGCCGCGCGAGGTGCCACCGCTTATGTCTCGCTTGAACCCTGTTCACACTACGGAAAGACGCCGCCCTGTGCCGAGGCATTGATTGAGGCCGGTGTTGCCCGTGTGGTTTCGGCGATCGAAGACAGCGATCCTCGGGTCGCTGGGCAAGGGTTTGCCATGTTGCGCGAGGCCGGGATTGAGGTCACCACCGGTATTCTGGCGGAACAGGCGGCACGCGACCACGCAGGGTTTTTCCTGAAAACCGAGCAGGGCCGCCCGTTTGTGACTTTGAAACTGGCCAGCAGCTTTGATGGACGGATTGCTACGGAAACCGGGCACAGTCAGTGGATCACAGGTCCAAATGCTCGCCGCGCAGTGCATGCGATGCGTGCGCGCCACGATGCGGTGATGGTTGGGGCAGGGACAGCGCGCGCCGATGACCCGTCGCTGACAGTTCGTGATCTGGGCGTGCAGCATCAGCCGGTGCGCGTGGTGGTCTCGCGCCATCTGGATCTGCCCTTGATGGGGCAACTTGCGCGAACCGCGTCCGATATCCCTGTCTGGCTCTGTCACGGCCCCCACCCAGACCCCGAGCGTGCGCGCGCATGGGAGGGGTTGGATGCCCGTCTGATCCCTTGTGCGCTGGATGGTCATCACGTGGATGCGGCTGATCTGTTGCAGCAGCTTGGGCAGGCCGGATTGACGCGTGTCTTTTGCGAAGGCGGATCAGCATTGGCTGCATCTTTGCTAAAGGGCGATCTGGTCGATGAGTTGGTCGGTTTTACAGCGGGGCTGACCATCGGGGCCGAAGGTCTGTCCGCGATCGGGGCACTGAGGCTTGATACTCTGGATACTGCCCCCCGATTTGATCTGATCGAAACACGGGTCGTAGGCGGCGATATCCTACATCGCTGGGCGCGCGTGACGCACTAGCCTTCAGCGCCACCAATGCGCATGCGTCGCCAGTGCGCCCTGAAATTTGGACAAGATGCGATTTACGGGTCCGGTAAGGGATGGCGCACCCTGCGCAAGCCGTTCGACCGCGATTTCGACGGGGCAGGTCTGTCCCGTCACCGGATCGAGATAGCGGGGGTAGTCAATCAGCGTTGCGTGCACCAATCCCATCAGCGAAGGCCGCGCGCCACGTCGCGCAGGCACTGCCCCCAGATCACTCGTCAGCCCCCAACCGGCATAGAAAGGCGCACCGAGAGTGGTGACCCGGACGCCACGCAGCAAAGCCTCGAACCCCAGCAGAGAGGTCATAGTCCAGACCTCATCCACCTGTCCAAGCAGGGTGGCAGGATCGGTGCCTTCTACGATGACATCGGCCAGATCGGTTTCGATCTTGCCGTCGCGCAGACCAGCTTCGACATCCGGGTGCGGTTTATAGATCAACACAGCGTCGGGATTGGCCTCGCGCGCCGCGCGCAGCAGATCGAGATTGGTGCGGATATTGCTTGTTCCCAGCCGGATTGAGGCGTCATCTTCTACCTGACCTGGCACCAGAATACGATGCCCCGTCGGTAGGTCCGGGGCGGGGTGGCCGATGTTGTACTTGCTTAGGCCCTCGGTCAGCAGCCGGGCTGTCAGCCGCTCGGCGCGGAGCCTCTGATCAGGGCGCAAGGTTTCGCGCGTGGTGATCCATTCTTCCAGGCGGCTGGGATGCGTTGGATCGTAGTAGATGCCGATATCATCGGTCACCAGCGACAGCGGTGGAACCAGCTCCGCGCCCAACCCGCGGGATCGTAAAAAGCCATCCTCAATCCGGGTTGCATTCAGCGTCTCACCGGCTCGGCTGGCCCAGACCATATGGGGTTGTTTGGTGTTCTCTGGCTGCTCGGCCACGAAACGCACCTTATGGTGCTGGCCGAAAATGCGTTGCAGGTGGCGGCGTTTCCATACCCGCATCCCGGAGGCGGTCCAGCCTTTGTGGTCCTGCCGCCAGGCCCGGGTTTGCGCCTCAAGCGTATCGAGCACGCATTCCAATTCGCACAGGCGATCATGGTAGGGATCGTACCAACGCGGATACAAGATCATCGCAGCTGCAAAAAGCTGCGCCCGCGTAAGATTCCGTTGGCGACGGAGCAGGGGTGCATCATCTTGCGTCAGCCCCCACCCAGCGTAGAATGGTTGCCCGAACACGCGAGGTTTGTGCCCGGCCAATATCGCCTCAAATCCCATCTGCGAGGACAGCGTGTAAACCCCGATGGCCCCTTCAAGCAGCGACCATGGACTTATCGGGCTGTCGAGGATCGATATTCTGTGACTCAGATCCTGATCGGAAAAGTATCCCTTGCGGTGGCCTGCCGTGGTTTCGGGGTGGCTTTTGATGAGGATGCGTGCGCCGGGGTTTTCCTCTTGCGCGATTACCAGCATCTCGCGGAACCGTGCATAGTCGCCGTTGCTTGCGGTGACGGCAGCATCTCCCTGCGTCTGGTCGATCACTAGAACGTAGCCAGGATCGGGAGGCGTCAGATCAAGGTCAAAGGCCGAGTATTTGCTCAGATGCAGCTCTCGGATGCGCGCGATTGCGCCTCGCGCGCGATCCAGCAGGGCGGTGTTATCCAGCGGATGCGTGACCAACAGAGTTTCCAGATCCGAAGGCACACTCGGATCAAAATGCAGACCCGATCGATCCAACAACAGACCCATGGGTGCCTCACCGCTTCGTCCAGGGTGCAGAGACCGCAGGAACGCGTCTTCGACCCTCAGGACGGGCACATCGCGTTTCTGCGCGATACCCATGCCCCGATGGGCTGTCGGGCTGTTGCCCCAAACCCCGACCAGATCGTCTGGCTGTGGCAGTCCAAGCCGGATGTCATACCCGGCCAGAGACAATATACGACGCAGCCGCGACTGTGACAGGAACCCACCGTTGTAAACAAAAAGCCGGGAGCGTTCGCCCCCGGCCGTGTTCTCCGATTCAGAGAGCATTCATCAGTTACCCGTAAGCGTCGCCACATTCGCAAATGGCGTCAGACCTCCAGCAATCAGCGAGACAGATTTGCTCCACTGTGCATATGGGGCCTCGGTGACATATATCGTGTCATCGTCTCGGATCACGAAATCGCGGGCGATGAACAGGCCATTGGGTGCGGTCAGGTTCAGCAAATAGATCATGCGCTGATCACCCTGTAGCTCGGGACGTCCCATGACATTGCGCGCCACATCCTGCCGTTCCTCACGCAGAACAAAAATACCGGTCGGGTCTGAAGATAGCGGCTGTAGGCCTCCGACCTGTGCCAGCGCCTCAAGGGCGGATAGGTCCTGACTTTCAAAGGCCACGCGGGATTGCCCGCCGGTCGAACCCAGCGCGATGTATGAGCGGCTGTCCTGTTCGACCAGAATGCGATCGCCGCCGCGCAGGGCGATATCGGTTTCCGGGTTGCGGAACAGATCGTCGTACCAGATGGTTCCTCTTTGCTTGCCCCTGATCACAGTGACCAATGCGATATCGGATGCAACTGCCACCCCGCCTGCTTGCGCGAGCATGGTCGACAACGAGCCAGTCGGTCGCTCAATCGGATAGATTCCCGGCGCACCGATAGTTCCGGTCAGAGAAACGGTCGACCCATCACCCGGAGTACGCGACACTTGGACCTGCGGATCCGGAGTCTGTTCTTCCAGCTTCGAGGAAATCAACGTGCGGAGCTGCTCAGGCGTATTGCCCGCTGCACGCAGCCGCCCTGCATAAGGGACAAATATGTAACCTTCGCTGTCGACCTGCACCTGATCCAGAACGGTTGCGCCACCGGCTGCGGAACTTAGCAACCCATCCTCGACATTTTCCCAGATGCTGAGGCTCAGAATATCGCCGGGGCGTACGGTATCGGATGCGACGCTTTGCGCGCTGCGGAAGGATTTCGAAAACCCGTATTGCGGAATCACCGATGTGGCCCGCGCAACACGGTCGTCGACCTCAACCACAAAGGCGTTACCCCCGTTTTCGACCGACCCGGCTAGAATTTCGTTTTTGTTCGGTCCGGATTTGGGAAGCTGGCATGCTGCCAGCAGGCCAAGGGCCGCCACAAGGGAAACCCCCCGGATCCATCGGGTAGGAAAGCGCTGCACTGCCGATTTACCTCAATCGTCTTTGTTTTGGGAAGGTTACCCGCATCGCTTCGAAACATCCAGCAGCAGGTTGCCCGCGATCATTCAACAACGCGCAACTGTGGCGCTGTGGCCTCTTTATCGGAGAGCAACCCTTGATAGGGGTCCTGAGCCGATAGCATCATATCAGCCGCTCGCCGCAGCAATTGACGACGCCCTTGGCGAGAATAGAACCCCCCGGGGACTTGGCAGGTTTCCAGAAGAAATTGGCGATAAGCCCGATAGGCCTTGCCGCCCGGGGCATCTGGCTGGGCAAAGAATGCCTCAATCGATTGCCGAGATACGAATTCGGGCTTGTCATAAACCGACTGCCCAAAAATCCGCAAAGGAATGCCGCGCCACAGAACCTGCTGGCCTGCCGTGGAATTCACCGTCACGGCGGATTTTGCATCGTCTAGCAACCTGGCCAGCTTACCACCGGGCACATAGTGAATTCGGTTTGTGATGCCGTGCTGTGCTGCAAGCTGGCGCGCCCGCAGCCGCAGCGGTTCACGGTGGTTCTCAAGCGGGTGTTCCTTGATGACAAGGTGGTGATGCGCAGGGGCGCCTTTGGCGAATCCGGCGATCACTTGTTCGAGAAAATCGGACATACCGGAAAAATCCGAGTGATATTGGACCGAGCTGTCATGCCCCAATTGCAACAGCACAAGGTGATAGGGAAAACCGCTCCACCTGACCTGTGCTGTGGCCCAGCCCCGCTGTAGCCTGTGAATGGGCATCAGACTCAGACGTTTGAAGTACAAACGAAACTCTTTCGAAACCGGCAGCTCTCGATGGGGTCGGAAATTCCGGTATCTGCGATTCAGAAACAGCACGAACCAGTGATAGAGGGCACCGTAAAAGATGTGCTGGCGCATATCGCCCCAATGGGAAGGCGGTGGGGGGGCGTGCCCTTCGGACTGTTCCAGCGCCGTCTGCATCTGCGCCACATCCAGTTCCATCAGGCGTGAGTTTCCGTTCGACCCGTTTCGTTCATAGGTCACCCACCAAGGGCGCAGGTAGCCTTCTTCAAACACATGAACAGTGGTCCCGCGTGCTTTGGCAATCTCAACTGCGCGTGCATGCACGGGCCGGGTGTCGCCATAGAGCACGATATCGGTCACATCATAGTGGGTGAGCAATTCGCTTAAGGTCTCCGGCCAATCATCTGGCGCGCCGCGATATGGAATGTAACTGGATTTGTCGCCCCAGAAAGCCTGATCGCCCGCGTTGAAGCCGACCCGCCAGACCTGAGCACCCGCAGCCCGCAGCATCCGACCAAGCGCGTTAAAGAACGGACCATGCGGTCCTTGTAGAAACAGGAACACACGCCGGTTAGGGCTGTTGGCCAAAGGGATCATGCGGTCTGCTCGTGTGGTGACTTTTGGTGCGTTTGTATAAAATTATGCCTCTTTGTCGTTTTCACGGCAAGGCAGGGCTTGCCGGTAGAGCTACGTGCCTTTACCTCGGCTATTGAAGCTAGGTTCAGAGGGTTAATGACATGTTCACAGGGATCGTCACCGATATTGGCACCGTTACCGAACTGGACCAGCAGGGAGACCTGCGGGCACGGATCAAGACAAGCTATGAAACGGCGGGCATTGATATTGGCGCTTCCATCGCAAGCGATGGCGTCTGTCTGACCGTCATTACACTGGGCGATGACTGGTATGATGTCCAGATCAGCGCTGAGACGGTTTCGAAAACCAATCTGGACAGTTGGCAGTTGGGCAAGCGCGTCAACCTGGAACGTGCCTTGAAAGTCGGGGATGAATTGGGAGGGCACATCGTCTCGGGCCACGTGGATGGCGTGGCAGAGGTGGTCTCTGTGATAGACGAGGGTGACAGCACGCGGGTGACATTGCGGGCGCCGGCCAATCTGGCCCGGTTTATCGCTCCGAAAGGGTCCGTCGCGCTGAACGGCACATCGCTGACGGTTAATGATGTGGACGGGTGTGACTTTGGTATCAACTTCATTCCCCACACCAAAGAGGTCACCACATGGGGTGACGTCTCGGTTGGTGATCGCGTGAACCTTGAGATCGATACTCTGGCCCGATACGTCGCGCGACTGGCCGAGATGTCCTGACCTTCAGGTGGAAGGTCCAAATTTGGCCGTCAGCCTCTTGGACAGCCACCAGAAGCATGAAGCCAGCAGGATTGAGACATACCCGTCGATGGCGTAGTGCCAGGCGAGGTGAACCGAGCCTAATAAGATGATGAAGACAAACACCGACAGCGCCCAGCCGAGCCAACGCGAATAGGTGAAGCCGTAGAACGCCAGCAGCACGGTAGAGGCAACATGCATGCTGGGCATCGCCGAGATTCCGCCTGCTAGCCCATTATTCCGATAACCATCCAACAGCATTTCATGCACATTCAGCGCCCAGACCGGGCTGATTTCGTGTGAATTGCGTAACAGCTCTATCTGCGGAACGAAGTCAGAGCCAAGATTGAAGGGTTCGTAGTAAACGGGACCAACCGAGGCAAAGATGGTTGCAATCACGTTGCCGCCTACAAACCAGCACAATGCAAACGCAACCAGAAAAACGGTGCTGCGGTTCGGGTCACTGCGGTCCAGACAGGCGACGCAAACCGCAATGTAAATCATGGGAAACCAGATGTGATAGGCGCCATTTATCGCAGTGGTTACGATCGGTGATCCCAAAATGGGCCATAGCAAAGTCCACGGATCGACGCCGCCGTGCAGAAACCGGTCCCATTGTACAAATTGCTCATCCCAGAGTGTCGGATTCACAGCATGTATTTCGTTCTTCAGGAAGGTATAGGTCAGGATAAGAGCGACGATGCTGAGAAAGCAGATAACCGCATCGGTCGCTTTTTCAACATCTGCCATCTTGGATTGCAGATCTTGCAACATCCATTGAATTGGCTTTTTGGGTCGCACAACGAACATGGCAACGCCAAGTCGCCAAAGAACGAAATTTGCGAACATGAAACCAAGCAGACGAACTGAGATGACAATCAGGGAAGAGGTCGAAAAATCCCAATATGACCGTCCTACATAGATGCTAACGGCAATGGCATAGACCATCTGCAGTGCAATGAGTGATAGCAGCAGCCTGTTTCGCCGAAGGGCGCTTACACGCACGAAATTCGCAGCGGGCAGATCAGCGGTCTTAGACACTGGGCTCAAATTCTCGTCTAGCTAGGACATTATACAATGACTGGTGCCCAGGATATCAGGCGATCCAAGGGCCCAATTGGGGCAATTTGTGGACAAAGTTCACGCAACCGGCCTAAAGGTTCAGCTATTGGCAACAATGCGCAGAAAAGGCCTAAGTCAAAACTGGCGCATAGGATTGGTAAACTGAGTTGGCACCAGATTTCATCGCTGGCCCTATAGCGCTGGGCATATCAATCTATCTCGCAATGCTTACAGGCTGGTCTTTGCGTCCACTCTGGTCTATCCCGCCATTCAAACCCGTTGTGCGAAAGGCTGCCCTATGAGTTTTGAAACCCCCGGACCGGTAGAGGCCCAATTGCGCGAGGCGATCAGTCCGATTGAAGAGATCATCGAAGAGGCCCGTAAGGGCCGGATGTACATTCTTGTGGATCACGAGGACCGCGAGAATGAGGGTGATCTGGTGATCGCGGCCGAGTTCGCTGACGCGGAGGCGATCAATTTCATGGCGACCCATGGGCGCGGGTTGGTCTGCCTGCCGATGACGGCTGAACGAATCGATAGTCTGGGGCTGCCGATGATGGCGGTGAACAACTCGTCGCGTCATGAGACAGCCTTCACCGTGTCTATAGAAGCCCGCGAGGGAGTTTCGACGGGAATATCGGCCGCTGATCGCGCACTAACGGTGGCGACCGCGATCAACGAGCAAAACACTATGGCTCACATAGCGACCCCAGGCCATGTCTTCCCCTTGCGCGCCAAAAGGGGCGGGGTATTGGTGCGGGCGGGGCATACCGAGGCCGCCGTTGATATCTCGCGTCTTGCCGGGCTGAACCCCTCGGGCGTGATCTGCGAGATCATGAAGCCCGATGGCACAATGGCGCGCCTGCCTGATCTGGTCGCCTTCGCCAAAGAGCATGACATGAAGATCGGCACGATCAGTGATCTGATCGCCTATCGCTCGCGTAACGACAATCTGGTGGTTGAAACTTCGCGCGAGACAGTGAATTCCGAATACGGTGGCGAATGGGAGATGCGGATTTTCACCGACCAGACCCACGGTATCGAACACGTTGTCATGATCAAGGGCGACATCACAACGCCCGAGCCGGTCCTGACCCGGACCCACGCCCTGCATGAAGCGCCCGATATTCTGGGTCTTGGCCCGAAATCTTCACGAGAGCTGCCCCGCGCGATGGAAAAGATCGCCGAAGAGGGGCGCGGCGTCGTTTGCCTTTTCCGTCAGCCGCGAAATTCGCTGTATGCCGCAGACGACGAAGGCCCGCGCACGATCAAGCAAACCGGTCTGGGTGCGCAGATCCTGTCCAAGATGGGTATTCAGGAACTGGTGTTGCTGACAGACTCGCCTGAAACCGTATATCTGGGGCTCGACGCGTTTGGACTGTCAATCGTCGGCACCCGCTCGATCCTCAAGGAAGACTGATAATGGCTGAAAAAGACAAACATGGCATTCTGCCGACTCCCAGCTTCGACAAGCCGGTGAAACTGCTGCTGGTGGTGGCTCCGTTCTACCGTGCCATCGCTGACAACATGGTCGCTGGTGCCAAGGCCGAGATCGAGGCCGCAGGCGGAACCTGCGACGTGGTCGAAGTGCCCGGTGCGCTGGAAATCCCAACCACTATCGCCATGGCCGACCGCCAGTGTAACTACGACGGCTATGTCGCGTTGGGCTGTGTCATTCGGGGCGAGACGACGCATTATGAAACCGTCTGCAACGACTCTAGCCGTGCAATCCAGTTGATGGGCCTGCAGGGCCTGCTGATCGGCAATGGCATCCTGACTGTCGAAAACGACGAACAGGCCGAGGTACGTGCAAACCCCGAAAAGATGAATAAAGGCGGTGGAGCGGCGGCTGCGGCCTTGCATCTGATCGCGCTCAGCCGTAAGTGGGGCTCTTCCAAAAAGGGCGTGGGCTTCAAGCCACCGTCCGAGTCCATCCTTGTGGCGGGCGACAGCAACGGACCCACGACAGCATGACCCAGACAGACGCGCCGAAACCGGCCAACCAGAAACGCCTTATGAAATCCGCCGCCCGGCTTTATGCCGTGCAGGCACTGTTCCAGATGGAGCAGTCGGGCCAGACGACTGAACAGGTTGTGAATGAGTTTCTGGATCATCGGTTTGGCGCGGTCTACGAGGGGGATGAGATGCTGGATGGCGATATTAGTGTCTTCCGTAAGTTGGTGGATGACGCCGTGAACTACCAGGCCACCATCGACCAGATGACCGATCGTGCATTGGTCGCCAAATGGCCTATTGCGCGCATCGATCCGACCCTGCGCGCTGTGTTTCGCGCGGCCGGGGCTGAGTTGACCCAGAGCGACACGCCGCCAAAGGTCGTGATCACCGAATTCGTCGATGTCGCACGTGCGTTCTTCCCGGAAGGCAAAGAGCCCAAATTCGTGAACGCTGTGCTGGATCACATGGCGCGCGAAGCCCAGCCCGAGGCGTTCTGACGCCTTTACCGCGACCCTGCATGCGCTAGACTCACCATCACAGCGCAAGGAGGTTCGCCATGCCCAAACTGGTCCGTCTCTACATTACGCAAGTCATCTGGGGCTTTGTGATCTCGGCCGTCTTTGTCGGGGTGCTGCTGGCGCTCAACGTGGCCAATCTACGGCATCTAATCACCAGTTCGGAAATTGGTCTGATCGCGTTGGCCATGATCTGGTTCATGAACGGGATCGTCTTTGCGGGTGTGCAGTTCGCCTATGCTATCATGAGCATGGCTGAGAAGCCGAACAAACCAAGTGGTGGAACACCGATTGCTCATGGTTTGAAGCCTGCGCCGATCAAACAGGAAGTGCGCGCAGGGCGCTGATTTATTAGGTAAATATGTGGCGGGACCACCAGTCAACCGTGCGGTTTGATTCCCGAGGACCTGTATGTACAGGTGGGCGCCAGGTAATCAGGCCAGGACCTAAACAGAGCCAGCCCCCTCGGAATTGCTTAAGGCCACCAGAATGCTACCTGTCACAAGAAGGGCAGAACCCGCCACGGGCCTAAGTAGGGCCTGAAGCAGGTTCGCACAAGGGGTTAAGCATCAACAGTTTCGTGCAATGCGGTGCGCATCTTGCCGAAATGTTCATCCCATCCGTCATCCAGCGAAAGGATCAGGCCAAAGGCGTCAGCCCCTTGAGGTAAGCCCTCGTGCAGCAGTCCAAGGCGTGTACCGCCGGCGACGGGTTCCAGCGTCCACTTGACCACACTTTCGGCGCCGCCCATCGGTTTTATGGTGAATGTATATTCAAGATACTCTGGACGTCTCGCTTCACGCACTTCACCCCAAATCAGAAGGTCGCCACTGGTCGTCCCGAACATCTCAAGCTTTTGTCCAGCAGCAAGGGGACGTTCGGGTTTGTGAAACCACTCGGCCAACCGGTCGGGATCAGTCAAATAGTCCCAAACGACTTCCGGTGTGGCGCGGAGAAAGATTGTTTTCTGCAAAACTGCGTCTGTCATTTCTTATTCCCTTCGATAGCTTTCTTCAGATTTGCGAGGCGATCATCCCAGAACCGGTCGAAGTAGCTGAGCCAGTCCAGAACCGGAGCCATTCCTTTGGGTTCAAGGCGATTGATGCGTTCGCGTCCACGAGCTTCGACGGTGATCAATCCTCCGTCGGACAAAACGGTCAGATGCTTTTTGACGGCCGCGCGAGTCATGTCGAAACGCTCGGTTAGTTGAGCGATCGTCATATCCTGCGCTGCCAGCATCTGAACGATGTCGCGGCGGGTCGGGTCCGCCAGAGCGCGAAATGCGTTTTGGGTCTGTGTCTTCATCGGGCACCTCTTATTGGATACCATTTGGTTTCATATTATTGCGATACCAAATGGTACCATGTCAAGCTGCTTGATTTTTGTTCATGAATTGTTCACATTCTCGGAATGACACTAATTATGCAGCCCGGACAAAAGCTGGCCCGTGGTGTTTCGCGTCACTTGTTGACCCACGGCTATGTTTCGATTGAAGAATTTGTCCCCACCCGAGGGTTGCGTGTCGATGTGATGGGGCTGGGCCCTAAGGGTGAGATATGGGTGGTCGAGTGTAAATCCAGCCGCGCCGATTATCAGTCGGATTCCAAATGGCAGGGCTATCTTGACTGGTGTGACCGATTCTTTTGGGCGGTTGATACGGATTTCCCGACCGAGCTTCTGCCTGCGGAAACAGGCTTGATCATCGCTGATGCCTATGATGCCGAAATCATCCGTATGGGGCCAGAAAGCAAGCTGGCCCCGGCGCGGCGCAAAAAGATGGTTCAGAAATTCGCGATGGATTCTGCGCGTCGGTTGCAGGCCTTGCGTGACCCCAGGGTTTAGCTTTTGATGGCGCGCGCGGCTTGGGCTGCGGCGCGGATTTCCTCGGCGATTTCTTCGGCCTCTTCGGGGTCGAAATCCATTGGAATCTCAATTCCGGCACCTTCAATGAACAGCCGCACCATACCATGATCGGTGGGGCCGATCTGCAGGTTCGCTTCGATATCGCGTTCGGTATTGATGCTCATGTTCGCCTCCGGGAAATGCGCTTTGGTGCTAACGCGCGATGGGTTGAGAATCAAGCCGACTATGGGGTCAGATAGGGCATGGTGACGGCAACGCTCAGACCTTTCCGCGCCGAGGATGCGCCGTGGCTGGTAGAACAGCATGACCTGCTCTATTCCCGCGACGAGGGGTTTGATGACAGTTTCGGCCCGCTGGTTGCCCGCATTCTGACGGAATTCATCGCGGATCATGATCCAACTTGCGAACAAGGCTGGATCGCCGAGTGCGACGGGGATCGTTTGGGTAGTATTTTCTGTGTCAGGCTGGATGATCAAACCGCCAAGCTGCGGTTGTTTCTGCTGCTGCCCGAGGCTCGTGGACAGGGGCTGGGCAAGCGGCTACTGACTGCCTGCATGGGTTTCGCCCGCGACGCAGGATATCGCCAGATGGTGCTGTGGACCCATGAGAGTCACGCCGCCGCTTGCGGGCTGTATCGTGCGTTTGGGTGGGAGCTTGTCGACAGCAAGCCGGTGCATTCCTTCGGTGTCGATCTGGTCGAACAAAGCTGGCGAATTCAGCTTTAATCCCCTTGCAATCCCCGTACGCCTTCGCTAAATCGCCCCTCACAAGTGCCGCCTTAGCTCAGTTGGTTAGAGCGCTGGATTGTGGATCCAGAGGTCCCCTGTTCAAGCCAGGGAGGCGGTACCATCTCCCAAAACCCAAGAACGGTTTGCCGGTTGCAGGTCTTTCTGTATACCCGGTACTTGGCGAAAGCTGCGTTCCGATGACATGAGCAAGATATGCCGGATAAGAAACCTGTAGACATCCGTAGAAGTGCGAGACTGTCTGTCGCGCCGATGATGGATTGGACCGACAAGAATTGCCGGTTTCTGCATCGTTTGCTGAGTTCTGAGACCTTGCTTTATACTGAAATGGTCACAGCGCCTGCTTTGGTGCGCGGCGGCGCGCTGCATCTGCTGGACTTTAATCCTCAGGAGCACCCGGTTGCGTTGCAGCTAGGGGGTTCTGACCCGCAGGAATTGGCGCAGGCGGCCATGCTGGGCGCTGAAGCCGGATATGACGAGATCAACTTGAACTGTGGGTGTCCGTCTGACCGGGTGCAATCAGGGACATTTGGTGCGATATTGATGCGCGCACCCGAAAAGGTCGCGGAATGCGTTGCGGCGATGCGCGAGGCAGTGAAGGTCGAAGTCACGGTGAAATGCCGTATCGGTGTTGACGAACAGGAACCTTCAGAAGTGCTACCTGCTTTCCTCGACCAAATTCGCGAGGCCGGATGCCAACGTGTCACGATCCATGCGCGCAAAGCTTGGTTGCAGGGGTTAAGCCCGAAGGAAAACAGGGATATTCCACCGTTGGACTATGGTCTTGTGCACCGGATGAAGGCTGATTTTTCGGACATGCACATCTCGATCAATGGTGGCATTACGTCGCTTGCTCAGGCGCAACAGCATCTGGAGGCTGGGCTTGATGGTGTCATGATCGGTCGTGCCGCCTATCACCAACCGACAGATATTCTGGCGGCTGCGGACCCGTTGATCTTTGGAACGGGCAGTGTCGCGGATCCCATTGAAGTGGTGCAAAATATGCTGCCCTATGTCGAGGCGCATCTTGTCGACGGTGGTCGATTGCACCAGATCACGCGGCACATGCTGGGCCTGTTCGCGGGGCGTCCTGGTGCGCGGGGATGGCGGCGGATGCTCTCCGAAGGTGCTGTGCGCGAGAATGCCGGCCCAGAAGTGATCCTGCAGGCTCTGGACTCTGTCGCTGCGCTATCGCAGGTGGAACAGGTAGGCTAAGACGGCTTCGAGCCGCTATGGGGGAATGATGCCCGAGACGATGTTGCTGGCCCAGATGCTGGGCCTTTTGCTTGTGATCGGCGCTTTGGCCGGGGTGTTGGCTGGGCTTTTGGGCGTTGGTGGTGGAATCGTTCTGGTGCCCGCGTTTTTCTATGCGTTTCAGACACTTGGATATGGCGGGCCTCAGCTGATGCAGCTATGCCTAGCAACTTCGCTGGCGACGATCATTGTAACGTCGATCCGATCGGTTCTTAGCCATAACAAGAAAGGCGCGGTGGATTGGGGCATCCTGCGCGGCTGGGGGCCAGGCATAGCGGTGGGTGCGGTGATCGGTGTTCTAGTGGCTTCAGCTCTGAGGACAGAGTTTTTGCAGGCGCTGTTCGGCATGCTTGGCATGGTCATCGGCGTCTATCTTGGTTTGGGAAAATCCGAGTGGCGGTTGGGGGATGCAATGCCCAAGGGATTGCGCCGCGCTGTGCTTTCGCCTTCGGTCGGGTTTCTGTCGGTACTGATGGGAATTGGCGGGGGCAGTTTCGGTGTTCCGCTCATGAGCCTTTATAACACTCCGATCCACCGGGCGGTTGCGACCGCAGCGGGCTTTGGCGTGATCATCGCTGTACCGTCGGTGCTGGGTTTCTTATTTCTCAACATCGCTCCGGAGCATCGCCCGCCGCTGACCATTGGCGCGGTCAATCTGGTGGCTTTCGGTATCGTCGTTGCGATGACTATGATCACCGCCCCGTGGGGCGTTAAGCTGGCGCATGCGATGGATCCGAAGCCGCTCAGGCGGGTCTTCGCGGTATTCCTTACACTGGTTGCTCTGAATATGCTGAGAAAGGCGTTGGGGTGGTAGCGACGTTTTACGAGCTAGGTTGGGTAAAGTTTCCTTATGATGGAGCGTTGGCGGATTGGGTGGCGCACGCTCTTCCCACTGCGCGTGCGTCCGTCAGCGATCCGGCTCATGCAGCTTGGCACGATTGCGATGGCACGTGGTTCATTGGCGTTGATGCACTGGACAATGATGCGCAGGGCAGGGTCGCGGGTTCGCCTGCACTGGCGGGCGCGGCCATCGAACTGGCACATCAGCAGTTTGGATCGATTGATCTGCACAAAGGGCAGGTGTCGGTAATATATCCGGGCTACCCTCAACCCCGGCGTGGCGAAAGCGAGGCTGCGGCGCGGTATCGTGCGCGGCGAGATGCGGCGCATGTGGACGGGCTCAAGCCAGCTGGCCCTGATCGACGACGGCGGGTGGATGAACCTCATGCCTGGATATTGGGTATCCCACTTACCGAGGCCAGTGTGGACGCAGCACCAATGGTGCTGTGGGAGGGAAGCCACAAAATCCTCGGCGATGCTTTTCGGTCCGCGATGAAGAAGGTGCCGCGGCATGAATTGGGCGAGGCCGATATCACAGATGTCTATCAGGCTGCGCGCCGCGAAGTATTCGAGACCTGTCCGCGCCTCGAACTACCAGCACGCCCAGGCGAAGCCTATCTGTTGCACCGCCACTGTCTGCATGGTGTTGCACCATGGGGTCCGAATGCCAGCGCTGGACCGGATGGACGGATGATCGCCTATTTCCGCCCTCAGTTGCCTGGTGGTGTAGCGCAGTGGCTCGAATCCCCGTAACCTCCTGCCATTGTTTGGCTTTGGAGAGTTGGTTCGATGATTACGGTTCACACGAATGCAGATGGTGCCCTTATTGAGGTCGAGCTTTCGGGCGAGGTCACTAGCGCAGATTACGCGAGCACGCTTGTTCCCGCTATTGAGGCCGCATTGGAAGAGCACGACGCCATACGTCTGCTGGCGATCGTTGGGTCCGAGTTCAAGGGATATGATCTGGGTGCCGCATGGTCTGATACCAAGTTGGGGCTCAGCCATTGGCGCGGATTCGACCGGATTGGCGTTGTGGCGGACCAGGGATGGGTGCAAACAAGCGTCCGCCTGGCTGCCCCGATCCTGCCTTGCCCGGTGCACGTTTTTGGAATGGATGAGGTGGAGGAAGCGCGTCGCTGGATGCGCGAATCTCTCGGGGCGATCCACGTGACGGATCTGGGCGGACCTTGCGTGCAGATCAGCCTGATGGGCAAACTGGATTCACAGGAATACGGTCAGGCTCAAACCGATCTTGATGCGCTATTGCGCGAACGTGACGGGTTTCGCCTGTTGATCGATCTGCGCGAGTTCGATGGTTGGCAGGGTCTGACTGCAATGGCAGCCCATTTCAGACTGGCGGCTGGTCACATTGGGATGCTGGATCGTGCAGCGATTGTCGGTGACAAGACATGGCAAAAAATGGCGCAACGCATGGCCAGTCATGTTCTGGGAACGCGGACTCAGTATTTCCCGGCGGAGGAATACGAGAATGCAATAACCTGGCTTGCGACTGGCTAAATGCTCTAAAAATGTTTCAGAAACAATGTCTTGCAATCATAGGCATTGTTCTTTTTTGCGTTGACGTTACGGAATGCAACTTTAAGTTAGCGCTATTATTGACTGGTTGGTCAAATAACTTAAAAAGTCCTTACCTGTCCCGGATTTAGAGGGAGAGGCAACAAGCTGTTTCGCGTCGCTGTGGGCCACCACTCACTCAAACACAGCTTCCGGACTCTTCCCCCTCGGTGTTCGGAACGGTCCCGCAGTGGCGCGTCGTTTATTACATATTGGAAGAGCAATGATTTTTCGCTCAGTACTAAAGCGCATTCTTTCGAAGGACACCCCCGAACAGGCTGAAAGCCACGAGTTGGAAGCTGAGTTGCGCCCGCGACCTGCAAAGACGACAACCCAGAACGAGCTGGTTGAACTGTTCGGTTCTGAGTTGCGGGATCACGAATCTCTGAGTGATCTTAAGCCTGCGCGGTCGCCAAAATACTAGGCTTGCGGATCAGGACCCTTGCAGCCGGGCGACACGGCCACCACGGCGCTTTGCCAGACGGGGTTTGCGTTCCGGCAGATCCTGCATGATTTCGGCCCGTTCGGTGCTGTCCATCTTTGACCAGCGCGTGATCTCCTCAATGGTGCGGTAGCAGCCGGTGCAGATACGTTCGGTCGGATGAACGACGCAGATTTGGATGCAAGGGCTTTCGACCTCGTCCCGTTTCCAAACCATATTCGTCATGGGCGTTTTCCGATCCGTCAAAGAAAGCGCAGTCTGTCCAGCGCGCCTTGCAGAATATAACCTGCTGCGACGTGATCAATAACCTGTCCGCGACGTTTTCGTGTCGTATCCGCCTCAAGCAGTGCTTTTTCTGCCGCAACGGTACTTAGTCGTTCGTCCCAGAAACCGATGGGCAGATCGGTCAAACGGGTCATGTTTCGTGCGAAGGCGCGGGTTGACTGGCAGCGCGGCCCTTCGCTGCCATCCATGTTGCGCGGCAGTCCGAGGATGATTCCGCCGATCTCACGTTCGGTCACAATCTCGATCAAACGCGCGGAATCCAGTGTGAATTTCTTGCGTCGCACCGTCTCAAGCGGGGTGGCCACGCCGCGCATCCGGTCCGAGACGGAAACGCCGATGGTCTTTTCTCCCAGATCCAGCCCCATCAGGGCTGACATTGGGGGCAGGGATGCTGCGAAGTCTTCGAACGCGTCGTGGATCATTGAGCGATTCCGGCCTGCAGCGCGGCAGCGTCGATCATCTCCAACGCTTCGGCGTTACCCGCAAATACTTCCTTGGCTTCGTTCCTGATTTTGATGGCGCGTTGGCCTTCGCCCAGCACGCCCAAGGCGGCAATCAGGCGTGCCCACTCCTCGGGTGTCCCGCCCTCGGTCGCAAGGCGGTCCGAAAGGCCATCGACCATACCGCGGATCATTTCTTGTCGTTCTTCTGGCGACATCTCGGTAGCGGCATTTACATCGTCTTGGCTGGGGCCGGATGCAGCAGAAAAGTCGGGTGTGTTGAACACGCCTGCGCGGAATGCCAATTCATCGATCTGTGACCGGATGGCATTCGCCCATGGCGCGCCGGCCGGGGCGTCATTCAGGGTTTCGACCCAAACGCGATAAGCCATATCAGGCCGCCCGGTCTGTGCCAGCATCTGCCCCCAATAATACCGGGCAGGACCCAAGCGCTGATTGCGCTTAAGCGCCTGTCGCAAGGCGGCTTCCGCTTCTGGTGAGACGTAGCCGCCAGCGGCCAAAATCATCATCTCTGCCTGATCCGAATAGGCCTGAGCCGAGGCATTGTCACCCGACAGTTCGATCACACGGGTTTGTGCCTCATACCCTGCTTTGAAGTTCCCCGCGTTGGTTTCATGCTGTGCCAGCAGGGTATGGCCTTGCAGATCATCGGGGCGTTCGGCCACAGTTTCGCGCAGCCGGTTCAGCAAAGTTGCATAGCTTTCGTCCAGCGGAGGCGTCTGGAGCGGTGTGGCAATGCCCTCGGCCTCAGCCTGGCTGGGTCGATTTTCGCGCAGGTCTTCTGCCATTTCCAGACGAACTGAAAGGGGCATGTCAGGGAAACCGGCGGCACCCAACTGACGATACATCGCCAAACCGCCACCAACCAGAACGGCGGCCATGGCGAGGAACGCTATTATGGTAACCAAGCGTGATGGCCCGGTGCCTTTGTCTTCATTGCGCATCTGCGCGTCTGCGGCCAGGATACGGCGCGAGATTTCCGTGCGTACACGCTCGGCATCAGCTTTCGCGATCACGCCGCGCGCCAAGTCTTTGTCGATGCCTGCTAGCTGTTCACGATAGACTCGCAGATCATAAGCAGCTGTCGGGCCGGTGCCGCGACGACCGCGCAGCATCGTGTAACCCAGGAAAATCGCGATCAGCAGCGCGATCAAAAAGATGAGAACCCAGAACGGCATGGTCCCTCCAAAATGGTTGCCCTGACTTAGACCTGTCGGCGCATGGAAAAAAGGGACAAATAGCCGCGAAGGGCGCTCATGTCGCAATAGTGCATTATTGCGGCGTTGCGCGGCAGGGTTAAAATGTACGGGCACGGCATACCTGCGCCCAATCATCGAAGACCGGACGGATTCGCACATGAAACACTACTCAGCCTTTGCTGTAGCGCGCGAAGCGCTGCGCTATCACACCGGATGGGAGCGCGCATGGCGTTCGCCGGAGCCTAAGAAGCGCTATGACGTCATTATCGTCGGGGCCGGCGGTCACGGTTTGGCAACAGCCTACTATCTTGGCAAGAACTACGGCATCCAGAACGTCGCCGTAATAGAAAAAGGCTGGTTGGGCGGTGGCAACACCGGTCGGAACACGACCATCATCCGATCGAACTATCTGCAGGACCCGTCAGCGGCGATTTACGAAAAGGCGCGCGGTCTCTACGAAGATCTGAGCCAGGAACTGAACTATAACATCATGTTCAGTCCGCGTGGCGTAATCATGCTGGCGCAGACCCAGCACGAGATTCGCGGCTATCAGCGTACTGCGCATGCGAATGCGCTGCAGGGTGTTCAGACCGAATGGATTGGGCCCGAGCGTGTGAAAGAACTGGTGCCGATCATTAATCTGGAAGGTCCGCGCTATCCGGTTCTGGGCGGGCTTTGGCAGGAACGTGGTGGGACCGCGCGCCATGATGCGGTGGCATGGGGCTATGCCCGTGCATGCTCGGCCATGGGTATGGACATTATCCAGAGATGCGAAGTCACCGGCGTCCGGTCCGAAAACGGTCGTGTTGTCGGGGTCGATACCACAAAAGGGGCCATCGATTGTGACAAGCTGGGGATCGTGGTTGCGGGGCATTCCGGCCAGTTGGCTGAGATGGCGGGTTTCCGACTGCCACTGGAAGCCGTCGCGCTGCAGGCGCTGGTATCCGAGCCGATCAAACCCTGCATGGATGTCGTTGTGATGGCGAACACCGTACACGGCTACATGTCTCAGTCCGACAAGGGCGAGATGGTGATTGGTGGTGGCACGGACGGGTTCAACAACTATACCCAGCGCGGCAGCTTCCACCATATCGAGGAAACGGTACGCGCATTGGTCGAAACTTTCCCGATGATCTCGCGCCTGAAAATGCTGCGCCAGTGGGGCGGTATTGTGGATATGACCGGCGACCGTTCACCCATCCTGTCGAAAACACCGCTTAATGGCTGCTTTATCAACGCAGGCTGGGGCACCGGCGGCTTCAAGGCCATTCCGGGATCAGGCTGGGGCATGGCACAGCTGATGGCCACGGGGCATTCACCACTGACCGAAGCCTTCTCCCTGGATCGTTTCAAAGAAGGCCGCTTCATCGACGAAAGCGTCGCGGCCGGGGTGGCGCACTGATGAAGATTTTTCGTCGAAAAATCTCGCACGCCCGTCACGCAGAATCTGCAGGCAGATACGTCTCGCCTGCTGCCAAGAGGATGATCACATGCTGATCTTGAAATGCCCCTATTGCGGCGTCGAAGCCGAAGAAACTGAACTGGCTGCAGGTGGCGAGGCGCATTTGAAGCGTTATGGCCCGGGCTCGTCAGATGATGAGTTCCACGACTACCTGTTCATGCGCGAAAACCCCAAGGGCGTTCATTTCGAACGCTGGCGCCATGCCAATGGGTGCGGCAAGTGGTTCCACGCCGCGCGCTGTACGAACACGCTTGAGGTCTTTGGCACCTATCCGGCGCAGACAACCGAGCCGCCGCAAGAGATCAAGGATGCCATCACCGCCAAGCGTCCCGGCTGGACGTGGAGAGAGTACAAATGATCCGTACAGCCATCCAAAATACCGCCTGCGAAAGGTCCGCATCATGAGCACCCGTCTCGCAAAACATGGCCGTTTGATTGATCGGTCGAAAAAGGTCAACTTCACCTTCAACGGCACCTCGATGCAGGGCTACGAGGGCGATACGCTCGCGTCTGCCTTGCTGGCAAATGATCAGATGATGATGGGCCGGTCGTTCAAGTATCACCGCCCGCGCGGCGTGGTCGCCAGTGGCGCGGAAGAGCCAAACGCTCTGGTCGGTCTGGGTGAGGGCAACCGGTTTGAGCCGAACCAGCGCGCCACCACGACAGAGCTGTTCAATGGTCTGACATCCGCATCACAGAACCACTGGCCGAACCTCGAGTTCGACATCGGCGCGATCAATACGCATCTGTCGCGGTTTCTGCCCGCCGGTTTCTATTACAAGATGTTCATCCATCCGAAACCGTTCTGGAAACATGTTTACGAGCCGTTTATTCGCCAGTCGGCGGGTTTGGGCAAAGCGCCCGACAAGGACAACCGTGACGCGGACACATACGAGCACTTTTACGCCTTCACCGATGTCTTGGTGATTGGCGGTGGCGTTGCAGGTCTGCAGGCCGCCAAAACGGCAGCCCAGTCCGGTGCCAGGGTAATGTTGATTGAACAAACCGCACATTGGGGCGGTCGCGCTCCGGTTGATGGCGGTACCATCAATGGTGAGCCTGTGGATAAGTTCGTGGAACAATTGGTTTCCGAACTCGAAACAATGGACAACGTCACCATGCGCAATCGCTGCATGGGCGCTGGTGTCTATGACCACGGTTATGTGCTGGGTTATGAGCGCCTGACAGACCACAAGCCGGGTGTTCAGGGCCCGCGTCACCGCCTGTGGCGCATTCGTGCGAAGCAGGTCGTGACCGCGACTGGTGCGATTGAGCGTCCGCTGTCATTCGCAGGCAATGATGTGCCTGGCGTCATGCTGGCCTCTGCCATGCGCGACTATGTGGTCAACTGGGGCGTGACGCCGGGTGACCGTGTCATCATCGCCACCAACAATGATGACGCCTACCGGACTGCAATTACCTTGAAGCAGGCCGGTGTCGATGTCCTGCGCGTGGTTGATGCGCGCGACACCGCCGGACCTCTGGCCGAAGAGGCGCGTCAGCTGGGTATCCGCGTCGATCCGGGCAAGGCGATCGCAAAGGTCAAAGGCGGCAAGCGGGTCAAGAAAGTTGCGATCTGCAATCAAGAGGGTATCGGAGGCGCCCGGGAAGAGGTCGAATGCGATGCGATTGCCATGTCAGGTGGCTGGTCTCCGGTCGTGCATATGTGGTCGCATTGCGGCGGCAAGCTGATCTGGGACGAGGCGAACGCGCATTTCCGCCCCGATCCTTCGCGTCCTCCGCTGGGGGCCGACGGTGCAGGTTTTGTTCTGGCGGCAGGGGCTTCGAACGGCCCGCTGGCCTTGGGAGATGTCCTGAAGGATGCAGATACTGCCGGCAAAGCGGCAGCGAAGGCGGCCGGGTTCGCTGCGAAGCGCACCAAAGCGCCAGTTGGTGAGACTACGGCCGAGGCCCCAATGGCCGCTGTCTGGCTGATGCCTTCTAATGCCGAGATTGATCTGCGCATGAAATCGTGGCTGGACTTCCAGAACGACGTCAAGGTCTCGGACGTGCAACTGGCTGCGCGCGAGGGCTATGAAAGTGTCGAGCATACCAAGCGCTACACCACGCTGGGCATGGCAACGGATCAGGGTAAGTTGAGTAATATCAACGGTCTGGCAATCCTTGCTGATGCGCTGGATTCAGAGATCCCGAAGGTCGGCACCACCACCTTCCGCCCGCCCTATACTCCCATCTCGATGGCTTCGATTGGTGGTGAAGCGCGTGGTGAGGTGTTCCAGCCGATCCGTCAAACGCCGATTCATAACTGGCACGATAAGAACGGAGCCGATTGGGAGCCGGTCGGCCACTGGCGCCGGACCTATGCCTATGTCCGTCCCGGTGAATCCGTGCATGACGCGGTTAACCGAGAGGTGAAAAACACCCGCGAAAACCTCGGGCTGTTGGATGCTTCGACACTCGGCAAGCTGATCGTCAAAGGCCCCGACGCAGGCAAGTTCCTGGACATGATGTACACCAACATGATGTCCACGCTGAAGGTCGGCAAATGCCGCTATGGCCTGATGTGTTCCGAGAATGGCTTCCTGATCGACGACGGCGTTGTTGCCCGCATCGATGAGGACACATGGCTGTGCCACACCACCACAGGCGGGGCCGAGCGTATCCATGGCCACATGGAAGAATGGCTGCAGACGGAGTGGTGGGACTGGAAAGTCTACGTCGCGAACGTGACCGAGCAATATGCTCAGGTTGCCGTTGCGGGCCCGAACGCCCGCAAGGTGTTGGAGAAGCTCGGCGGCATGGACCTGTCGAAAGAGGCGCTGCCCTTCATGGAATGGCGTGACGGTAAGATCGGTGCGTTCGACGCGCGGGCCTACCGTATCTCGTTCTCGGGTGAGCTGTCCTATGAGATCGCGGTCCCTGCAAGCCAAGGTCAGGCGTTCTGGGACGCTCTGATCGAGGCAGGGCAGGAGTTCGGAGTGATGCCATACGGCACCGAATGTCTGCATATTCTGCGTGCCGAGAAAGGCTTTATCATGATCGGCGATGAGACCGACGGCACCGTGATCCCGCAGGATCTGGGGCTGCACTGGGCGCTGTCCAAAAAGAAAGAGGATTACCTCGGAAAACGCGCCCATTCGCGGACCCATATGGCCGATCCTGAGCGTTGGAAACTGGTTGGTCTTGAGACTGTGGATGGATCGGTTCTGCCGGACGGTGCCTATGCGGTGGGCGAGGGCGTGAATGCGAACGGTCAGCGCAACATGATCGGTCGCGTAACTTCGACCTACTACTCGGCCAATCTGGGCAAAGGCATCGCCATGGGCCTGATCAAACACGGCCCCGACCGGATGGGCGAAGTGGTCGAGTTCCCGGGCACTGACGGCAAAACCTACAAGGCCAAGATCGTGGACCCGATCTTCTATGACAAGGACGGGGAGAAGCAGAATGTCTGAACCCATCAGCGCACTGAACCACGCCTCATATGATGGCATCGCCAAGATCGAGGAATGCGGCCTACAGGGCATGATCACACTGCGCGGTGATCTGTCGGATAAGGTACTGGCTAAGGCTGTCAAAGACGCCACCGGGCAGAAAGTGCCCGGTCAGCGTGAAGCGTTTGTGAATGGCGACACCGGTGTTTGCTGGATGTCCACCGACGAATTGCTGGTGCTTGTGCCTTATGCCGAGGTCGAGGCCAAACTGGCCGCGATGACCAACGCGCTAAGTGGTACGCACGCGCTGGCGGTCAACGTCTCCGACGCGCGGGCCGTATTCCGCGTTTCGGGCGCGAACGCACGCGAGGTATTGGGCAAGCTGGCTCCGGTTGAGCTGTCGGCCGAGGCATTCCAACCCGGCCAGATCCGCCGTTCGCGTTTGGCGCAGGTGGCAGGTGCCTTCTGGATGGACGACGCTGAGACTTTCCGCATCGTCTGCTTCCGCTCTGCGGCGGACTATGCGTTCAAATTGCTGAAGGTTGCGGCGCAGCCCGGCAGCGAGGTCGGGGTTTATTAAGCCCTGATCGCCTGATGATATGTGGGTGAGGGGGCTTTGCCCCCTCGGCCTGCGGCCTCACTCCCAAGGTATTTCTGTCGAGATGAAGGCCGGATCTCTGGTTCGGGTGTCAGGGGTTCGCGCTGAACAGGAATGTCGGGAATTGAGTGAGTGCACGCTTGCCCGTGAGGGCTGACTTGCCGGTTTCGCCTGTGTGTGGGTCGTGGCAATGGCTATAGAAAGCCAGGTCTTCTGATAGTTTTTTCATGGCCGCGCTGCGGTTGTCTGCGCTCAGATAAGGTGCGTGCGTTGAGAGAAACAGCGCAGGGTTATCTTTTTCTAACCAAGGCAGCATAGAAGGCAGGACCGAAAATTCAGCGCCTTCGATATCCATTTTGACCAAAGAGACATCAGTCAGGTCGACGGATTCAGAAAATTGATCCCAACCGATGGTAAGTGCGTCGGTGCCATGGCTTCCTTCGTGGAGCAATGATGACGTTGAATCGCCTGCCTCTCCGTGCGCTGAAGCCATTCGTGTCACTCCAAACCCATCTGACAAGGCGATGCTGAAGGCTGATACGTTTCGGATGTCGTTCAGCTCTAGGTTCCAGACCAAATGGCGGTAAGCCACTGGGTCAGGCTCAAAACACCACACATGGCGAGCGCGGCGCGCGGCATAGAGGACCGTGGGGCCGATCCATGCACCGATATCAAGATAGTCCTTTTCGGGCGACAGATAGTGGTCCAGCACCGAAAATGTCTCAGGTTCCCACTCCCCGGCTGATACCTTGCGCCAGAATTTCGAGTGGTAGGGGTCCAGGCGAAAGGGTTCACCGTTCAAGTTGCCCGCATAGTATCCGCGGGCGCGATAGAACATTTTGCGCGCCTGTGTCAGCATCGCGGACCTCCGGGTTTTTGTGTTGCGGCCCTTGACCTGCGGCGGCTGTCAAAGCATTTAACCTTTGGAACCGCAACATTCATTTTCAACAGGGGGCCGAGATGGCTTTTGAACTTCCTGATCTTCCTTATGCACATGACGCGCTGGCAGCCAAGGGTATGTCCGCGGAAACGCTGGAATATCACCATGACCTGCACCACAAGGCCTATGTCGACAACGGCAACAAGCTGATCGCCGGCACCGAGTGGGACGGCAAGTCACTGGAAGAGATCATCGTTGGCACATACGACGCAAATGCCGTCGCGCAGAACGGTATCTTCAACAACATCAGCCAGCTGTGGAACCACAACCAGTTCTGGGAGATGATGGGCCCCGGTGGCAACGCGATGCCCGGTGAGCTGGAGAAGGCTCTGACCGAGAGCTTTGGTTCGGTTGACGAATTCAAGTCGCAGTTCAGCGCTGCCGGTGCCGGTCAGTTTGGTTCCGGCTGGGCGTGGCTGGTCAAGAATGCCGACGGTTCGTTGGCAGTGACGAAAACTGAAAACGGCGTGAACCCGCTGTGCTTCGGTCAAACCGCACTGCTTGGTTGTGATGTGTGGGAGCATTCCTATTACATCGATTTCCGCAACAAGCGTCCGGCGTATCTGTCGAACTTCCTCGACAATCTTGTAAATTGGGAAAACGTCGCCTCGCGGATGTGATTTCCACTTGGTAGAACTTAATGAATGGCCCGCTGGCAGTGATGCTGGCGGGCTTTTTGTTATGAATTGATGGGTGGCCGGTAAAAACCTGCCGGTACGTCAACTTTCATTATTCCACCTATTGTGCACGGCCTTTCAGCACCTACGTAAAGTAGGCGGAGGGAGAGTACCGCCAATCAACCAAAAACCTATCAAAATGCGAGCGAAACACCAACGCCGCATCGTTAAACAGGTGTGTCTAAGGGACAGGCGAAGGCCAACCTAAGCGATACAGGAGATCACGAATGGCTGCACTTGAACAGGGAACATGGGTTATCATCGCCGATGGGGAAAAAGCGCTGGTGATGGAGAATATCACGGACGCACAGGACCCCAACTTGGTCGTCGTGTCGGTCGAAGAACAGGACGCAGCACCGACAAAGCCAAGTGACAGGGCAGGGCGGCGACCCGATACGGGACCGAACCAGAAATCTGCAGTTGAAGAGGAGACATGGAAGTCCCACGCAAAATCTCTGTTCGTTCAGGATGTGGCGAACCTTCTGAATCGCAAGGGGCTGAAAGGGGCCTATAAACGATTGGTGTTGGTTGCCAGTCCGCATGTTCTGGGCCTGTTGCGCCGTCGGCTGCACAGTGAAGTGCTGGCAAAGGTTGTGGCCGAAGTCGACAAAACACTCACAAACCACCCGTTGCACAAGGTCGAACGGATACTGAAGACTCGGTTGGCGAAACCTGCCTAAACGAATACTGAGACTCGGGCGGTTTGCGCCGCCCGATTGCCAGTTTTTCTTAGTTCAGTAATTTGCGAAGCGCGGACATGGTCGCATCCGGTGTGTCGACCCAGGTGATGAATTCTGCCAGAGAACCATCTGCAAACCCCTGACCGATCAGTTGATTCAGCAGCGTGTGCAGCGTGTCCCAGTACCCGTCAACATTCATCACCAGAATGGGTTTGTCATGAAGCCCCAGTTGCCGCCATGTCAGTGCTTCGAAAAGTTCGTCCAATGATCCGGGGCCGCCGGGCAGGACAACTACGGCATCCGCGTTCATGATCATCACTTTTTTACGCTCGTGCATCGTCTCGGTCACGATGAACCGGGTAAGGTCGGTCTTGCCGACCTCGCGCTGAAGCAAGTGCACCGGGATCACCCCAAATGTATCGCCGCCGGACGATTGTGCCGCCCGCGCGACCTCGCCCATAAGACCCACATCTCCGGCCCCGTAGACCAGCCGCCAGCCTTCGTTGGCCAACAAGGTTCCAAAGCTGTGGGCAGCGGCGGAGTAGGCAGGATTCACACCATTGCGTGACCCGCAGTACACACAGACGGATTTCTGGGACATAGGTAGGGCTCTCTGCTCTTGTGTTAGGGGTTTTGACCCCTGATAGCGGGATTGATAGGTTGGCTCAACCGCTCCATGAAATGCGCGCCAAACTGGGCATTTCCCGGGCGGAGTGAAAGGAAAAGAATGAACGCCAAATCGGGAAGCGGAGGTTCTGGTACCTTCATATGGGGGCTGGTTGCCGGGATCGTTGTGGTGCTCGTTGCGGGCGGGTTGTACCTGTCCGGTCTGTTCGGCGAGCCGGAACAGCAGGCTGAGCAGGAAGCAACCGAAACATCCGAGCCGATTGCGGAGGTCGCTGAGCCGGAAACCCAGCCAGCGGAGGCGCAGCCCGAAAGCCAGGCGGCGGAAGCCAGCGAATCTGTTGCTGAAGACACACCGCCCGAGATTTCCGATCAAACTCCGGATAGCGAAGAAGCGGATGTTCCGGTTTTGGCCGCGCCGGTTCTGGATCAGATATTCGTTGAAACCGATGGAAACGCGGTACTATCCGGCAATGCCGAGCCGGGGTCCGAGGTCAGTGTTTTGCTGGACGGTGAGACTGTTCACAGCTTCACCGTCGATGACAGCGGCCAGTTCGCCGAGTTTGTATCGATCCCGTTTGCAGACGACGCTCGCGGGCTTGTTCTTGAGACCCGGAAAGGCGAAGACACCAGCCGTTCAGATGATTATCTGATCGCGGCGCTGCCCGAACCGGTCCTGCCGACCGTGTCAGAGCCCGCTGCCGATGAGCCGGTCGAAGAGGTTGCCGAGGCACAGACGACGGATACGGAAACAACCGATCAGCAAGCAGCCAACCAAGCTGAAACCGAAGAGAATGAACCAGAAGTTGCAGGTGCCGCAACGCCACCTGTGAATGAGAACGCGCCCGCGACTGAAACTCAGCCGGAATCAGGCGACGCGCCTGACCAGCAGGTTGCGATCCTGCGCTCGGGCGAAGAAGGGGTTGAACTTTTGCAAGCACCCACTGTTCAGGATACGCCGCCAGAGCAGATTGCCCTGGACACGATTGGCTATTCGGACGCGGGTGATGTGGAATTGACCGGGCGGGCACAGGATGGATCGGCCGTACGCTTGTATCTGGACAACCAGCTTGTGGCCGACATTGCACCAGCGACTGACGGGCAATGGCGCGGCGAGGTCGAGGGCATTGACCCCGGAGTGTACACTCTGAGGGTGGATGAGGTTGCCCCTGATGGCACTGTGGTCAGCAGGCTTGAGACACCGTTCAAACGCGAACCCGTTGAGGTTTTGCGCGCGACCGAAACCACCAATCCGAGTGAGGCCTCAACCGACGCTCCGGCGATCCGCTCGGTCACGGTTCAAAAGGGTGATACGCTTTGGGCGATCTCGCGCGACCGGTTTGGTGACGGTGTGCTGTATGTCAAACTTTTCGAGGCTAACAAAGATTCGATCCGTGATCCTGACCTGATCTATCCAGGGCAGATTTTCACCATTCCTGAATAAACATGACCACTGGCCCAACTGGGCCAGGGCAATTCTCTGACCGCAGTTAAGGTACGTGATGAGACAACCATCCGCGATCAAAACCGATACGGACGAGCATCGTTCGGGCTGGCGAACCATCCGCAAGGTTTCGCCCTATCTTTGGCCCGAGGACGAGCCATGGGTGAAACGGCGTGTCATTTTGGCGATGGCGATGCTGGTGCTGGCCAAGCTGATCGCGGTGTATACTCCCATCCTGTACAAAGGTGCCGTGGATGGTTTGGCGGGCGAAGGTGTACCGCCGCTTGCGTTGGGTGCGATCGGATTGACCGTTGCCTATGGTGTGGCCCGCATGATGACTGTTGGCTTCCAGCAATTGCGGGATGCGTTCTTTGCACCGGTTGGGCAACGCGCGCTGCGAGCGCTGGCGCTTGAGACGTTCCAGCACATTCACCAGCTCTCGATGCGCTATCACGTGACCCGGCGCACGGGTGGTCTCAGCCGGATAATCGAGCGGGGCGTGAAAGGCGTAGAGTTTCTGTTGCGGTTTCTGCTGTTTTCAATCGGGCCGCTGATCCTGGAATTGCTTCTGGTGTCGATCATCCTGCTATGGTTATTCGACGTCTGGTATCTGGTTGTCGTTGCGGTGACGATTGCGCTTTATATATGGTTCACCTTTGCGGTGACCGAGTGGCGCGTGAAGCTGCGGCGCGAGATGAACGATCAGGATACCGAGGCCAACCAGCGCGCCATCGACAGCCTGCTGAACTTCGAAACAGTCAAGTATTTCAATGCCGAAACCCGTGAAGCCGAACGGTATGATGTTTCGATGAAGGGTTACGCGAAGGCCGCGCTGAAGACGGCCTATTCGCTGGCATTCCTGAATTTTGGCCAGTCGTTCCTGATCACATGCGGCCTGATTGGCGTGATGGTTCTGGCTGCAATGGGCGTGCAGAAGGGGGCGCTGACCGTCGGCGATTTCGTTATGGTTAATGCTTACATGATCCAGATAACCGTTCCGCTGAATTTTCTTGGCACGGTGTACCGCGAAATTCGTCAATCTCTGGTGGATATGGGGCAGATGTTTGATCTGTTGGAACAGCCAGCAGAAGTGATGGACAAACCCTGCGCCCCGAACCTGAAGGTAAATGGTGGGGAGGTCACGCTTGAAGATGTCCGCTTTGGATACGAGCCTGATCGCGAAATCCTCAAGGGCGTTTCCTTGACCGTACCAGCCGGTCAGACCGTTGCGATTGTCGGCGCCACCGGGTCTGGGAAATCCACAATCGGACGGCTGCTGTTTCGGTTCTACGATGTCACCGGCGGGTCGCTGAAAATCGACGGGCAGGATGTGCGCGATGTTAGCCAGTCAAGCCTGCATGCCTCGATCGGTGTCGTTCCGCAGGATACGGTCCTGTTCAATGACACGATCCGATACAATATCGCTTATGGGCGCGAAGGCGCGACCCAGCAGGATGTAGAGACCGCCGCCAAATCCGCGCAGATTCATGATTTCATCGTCAGCCTGCCAGAAGGGTACGATACCAAGGTCGGCGAACGCGGCCTGAAACTATCAGGCGGAGAAAAGCAACGCGTCGGCATCGCCCGAACCTTGCTGAAAAACCCGCCGATCTTGTTGTTGGACGAAGCGACGTCAGCCTTGGATACGGATACCGAGCAGGACATCAAAGATGCTTTGGCCCGGGCGGGTGAGGGGCGGACGGTGATTACCATCGCACACCGCCTTAGCACCATTGCCGAGGCCGACCGGATCGTCGTGCTGGAACGTGGTGAGATCATCGAGCAGGGCACGCATGATGAGCTGCTCAGCCGCGAAGGGCGATATGCCCAGCTATGGAACCGTCAACAGGCCGACAGCGAAGCGGCCTAGGCCCGACAGCCTTGACTGCCAATGATTGTGCGGATCGGTTCGAAAAGAAAATCGGCTGCTGTGGTACGGTTTCCGTTTGACGCGGATCCGCCGCCGCGACACTTTGCAGACCGAAACACAGACAAGGAAAAACTTCATGAAAATGCGAGCAGCAGCAGCGTTGACTGCAACACTGTTGATGGCCACTTCGGCGGCAGCCGAGGATCTGGAATTCTTGATTATCAACGAAACCAGCTATGACCTGGTTGAGTTCAACGTGTCTCCGGCCTCGTCCGGCAGCTGGGAAGGCAACCTGCTTGAGGGTGGTTATCTGGGCGCGGATTACGAAGTAGACGTCCTTATTGCGGACGGGCTGACCACCTGTGTCTATGACATCCGCGGTGTTTTCAGCGACGGAGAATCGATTGAAGACTATGGTCTGAACCTGTGTGATCTGGGCGAATACGCGTTCGTCGAGTAACGCGTCTGCCAGAATTGAAAAGGCGAGCCCGAAGGCTCGCCTTTTTTTATTCCGCCGCCTTCAACGGTGTTGTTGGAGGATGATCAGGGCGGTCGTCCTGAGCGCTCTGATCAGGGGCAGCTTTGTCCTGTTCATCGGTCCAGATCATTTCGGCTGCTTGCACATCTCTCGCGCTTTGGCCGATTGCCATGTCCTGCGCGATTTGGCTGGATCGGCCCGCCGTGGCGCGAGCCAGCGCCTTACCCAGCCATACCGCGTAGGTTGTGACCCACACTCGCAGCGCCAGGAATGACGGCGTCACGATCAGTGTCAACACCGTGGCCGTACCCAAGCCAAAGACCACCGCCGTGGCCAGCTGTTTCCACCACAATGCCGTGGGGCTGTCGATCGAATACCCTCCGCCGATGAAATCCAGCGACAGGCCGAACATCATCGGGGTCAGACCCGCCATTGTTGTCAGCGTAGTCAGCAGAACCGGACGGATGCGCGCCTCAGCCGTGCGGACAATTGCATCAATGCGAGACATGTAGCCGCTATATTCCTGGTAGGTGTCGATCAGAACAATGTTGTTGTTCACCACGATCCCGGCCAACGCCACGATCCCGGTCCCGGTCATGATGATCGAGAACGGTTGTTGCATTACCATCATGCCCAGCAACACGCCGGTCGTAGACAGAACCACGGCCAGCAGCACCAGCACCGAGTTGTAGAACGAGTTGAACTGCGCCAGCAGGATCACGAACATTAGACCCAGTGCTGCCAGGAATGCGCTGGACAGGAACGCCTGGCTTTCAGCCTGATCCTCCTGATCGCCGGTCCATTCCCAAGTGATGGTGCGACCAAAAGGGTCGGTTTCCAGCCACTCGGTCAGCACGGCAATCCGTTCGTTCGGATTGATCAGGGCAAACCGAGCGTCACCGCTTTCGATGGCGGACCGCACTTCACCCACGTTCTCGGCACCCGTTAGTTGAACGAGTTCGAACTCTGCTCCGTCCGCGCTGGTAATCGTGGTGCCAGTTGGTGTGGCACCTTCGCCAATCGCGCGCACGGTTGCCAAACGCAGCTCTGCACCGTCAGGACCGGTGGTCACGATCTTGCTCAGCCCAGGCTCGACATCCGCTTTAACGTCATAGTAGCGCTGTTGATCCGCGCGATTGATCTCGGCGAGCTTAGCCACGGGTTTGCGGGTGACGAAGTTCGACAGGGGGACCAACCCGTCCGGTGTGCGAACTTTCAGCGTATCCAGCGTCGACAGGACGCGATCCTGATCAGGTAGGCGGACGCGGATTTCTACCTCTTCATCGGTTGAATCCGGTCGCATTTCACCCAGCAAGATGCCACGCGTCACAAGCTGTACCATCGCGCCAACGGTTGCGACGTCCGCGCCGAATCGACCCGCCTTGGCCACGTCCACGTCGATCTGCCAGTCGATGCCGGGCAGGGGCAGGGTGTCCTCGATCTTGATCAAGCCGGGTGTGGTGTCAAAGGCTTCTCGTGCTGTGACGGTCGCGGCCGTCAGATCCTCCCAGCTATCGCCTTTGATGCGCAGATGAACGGGCTTGGCGGAAGCAGGACCTTGTTCCAGCGCCTGAAGATCAACGATAAAGCCAGGAAGGGTTGCCAGCTCTGCGGTTAGTTCGTCCAGAACAAAATTGCCGTCATATTCCGCCGCGACCTCTTCCTTTGCAAAGCCAAGTAGACCTGCAATCGGTCCCCAGAACCAACCGGTAATCTGTTCAGAGCTGATTGGGCGATCTTCCCAAGGAATGAGCTCGAACTGGACGCGACCAATTGTGTCGGCGGGGGCTTCTGCACCGCCATTGTTCTGATTGAGCCCACCTTCGCCCGCAAAGGCAAATACGTTGATCACCGCCGGGTGTTCGCTGATCACGCGCTCGGCCTCAAGAACCATTTCGTCCTTTTCAGCCAGAGACAGGTTGCCGCGCGCCCGGACATAGGCCGTGGCCTGTTCCGGTTCGCTTTCCACGAAGAATTCAACGCCGCGAGAGTTTTGCGGGAATATGATGAATGCGACCCAAAACACCGCTGCAAAGACGACTGCGATGGACACCACCGGCATGACCGGATTGCCGACCAGGAACTTGATCACATAACCGAAGGGCGTGTGCTCTTTAGCGGTATGAACATGTTCATCCGGGGCGCGTTCGATCTTGGCAGCACTCAGCGTGACCGACCCAGCGAAGGCGCCGAACAGAAACAGCAGCACGCCAGCAAGTGAACCGCCGGGCAGCAGATAGTTGGGGTTCAAAACCTGCATCGCGCCGAGGAAGATCATATATAATGAAGGCGGCACCAGAAGCACTCGCAGCCACCAAGGCGTGCGGGCTCGCAGCCAGTTCGAGCTGCGCTCGAAACTGCGGCTCATACGGCCCGAGACACCGCCCACGACCGGCAGGTAGATCAGTGCCACAATCAGCGAGGCCGACAGAACGAAGATCAGCGTGATGGGCAGCATCTTCATGAACTCGCCGGGAATACCGGGCCAGAACAACATCGGAAGAAATGCACACAGTGTAGTGGCCGTCGACGAAACAATCGGCCAGAACATCCGTTGCGCCGCCTCGACATAGGCGTGCATCGGACCAACGCCTTCTTTAATGCGCTTGTCGGCATATTCCACAACAACGATGGCGCCATCGACCAGCATGCCCACGGCAAGGATCAGGCCAAACATCACCATATTCGAGATGGTGACCCCGATCATCGCGAGGAAGGCGAAGCACAACAGAAACGAGGTAGGAATGGCAAAACCCACCAACAACGCGGCGCGTGTTCCCAACGAAGCCAATACCACGATCATCACCAGCGCGACGGCAGTCAGAACCGATCCTTCAAGCTGGCGCACCATTGAATCGACGATGCGGCTTTGGTCGTTTGAGGTGCCCACATCAACAGCGGCCTGCAGTTCGGCTGGCCACTTGATTTGTTCTTCGGCGACGGTGGCTTTGATCAGCGCAACGGTGTCGATCAGATTGAAGCCCTTGCGCTTGACGACCTGCAGCGCGACGGTGGGTTCGCCGTTGAACCGGGCTGTGCCCGCGCGGTCTTCAAACGTATAGTTGATTTCGGCCAGTTCGCCTAAGGTGACCACGCGGTCTCCGTTGACCTTTACGGGCAGGCCATAGACGTCCTGAGCAGTCTTAAATGACGACGGGATCTTGACCGAGAACGTGCCCTGTTCGGTCTCGACCTCACCTGCAGCGATCAGTTGGTTGTTGTTTTGCACAACGTTGATCAGTTCGGCGGCCGTGACGTTGTAGGCCTCAAGCCGCAGCGGGTCGATCACGACCTCAAGCATTTCATCGCGGTTTCCGGCAATGCCAGCTTCCAGCACTGCGTCCAACGCCTCAAGTTCGTCCTGCAGATCTTTGGCAACGCGTGCCATTGTACGCTCTGGTACCGGGCCGGTCAGGTTAACAATGACGATGGGAAACTCGGAGAAGTTGACCTCGGTAATCGTGTATTGCTCAGCCCCATCAGGGAAATCAGCTTGCGCGGTGTTCATGGCATCGCGCACATCCGCGATGGTGGCGGATTTGTCCCAACCGAACTCGAACTCCAGCAGAATGCCTGCGTAGCCCTCGGCGGCGGTGGCGGTCATCGTGTCCAACCCGTCGAGATCGGCCATCTCGGTTTCCATCGGCCTGATCAGCAGGCTTTCGCTGTCCTCGGCTGAAATCCCTGGAAACTGCACCGACACAAAGAGCATCGGGATATCGATGTCGGGTTCACCCTCTTTTGGGAGCCCGACATAAGCATACCCGCCGATAACCAGCGAAATCGCGATGAAAGCCAGCACCATTCTGGCACGGCTTGCGGCCCAACTGACGATACCCGTCATTGCGATGCTTCCCTGTATGTCGGCGCGACCGTCACACCACGTGTGACGAATTCCTGCCCGATCACGATGATATCAGCAGTTTCCGGCAGGCCACCAACCCATACACCATCAGCGGTGTCACGCAGAAGGCGGATCGGAACAAAATCAACGACATTGTCGGCTACCACGGTGCGAACACCAAGCTCACCTTCATTGTTCAAGGTCAGTGCGGATTGGGGCAGCAGATGTGCCTTGACCCCTTCGGCCGCGATCTGAATGTTGGCGGTTTGGCCGTCACGGATCAGCAGTTCCGGGTTTGGCACTGTGATCTCGACCTCGAATGTCCGCGTGGTTTCATCGGCCGAACGGCTGAGGAAGGTCACGCGCCCCTCGACCTGCAGACCCGTAACCAACTGCGCAGTTGCCATCGATCCGACAATGATCCGATTCACTTCTGATTCAGGCACAAAACCCACCAGCTTGATCGGATCGAGCTGGATGACGGTTGCGCAGAGCGAGCCGGGCTGCATCAGGCTGCCCAATTCCGCAGTATCACTTTCAAGCAGACCCTTGAACGGTGCGCTGATGGTCAGGCGATCAATCTCGCGCTGAGCGGCTGCTACTGCTGCGGTGGCGGCTTCAATCCCGGCTTGCGTAGCTTCCAAACCAGCCTCGGCGGATTTGATTCCGGCCTCGGCAGTGCTCATTTCAGCTTCGCTTGAGATACGGCGCGTTTCTGATCCAAACCCGGTTTCAGACAGCTTGCGGGCTGCTTTCAGATTGATTTCGGCTTCAGCCAAACGGGCGTGAGCTTCTTCCAGGCGCGCTTCGGCCTCGGGAACGCGGCTTTCGGCCTCAAGCTTGGCTGCCATGGCTTCGGCCAGGCTCGCGGGCCGGGTTCCGGGGTCAAGCTCGCACAGCAGATCTCCTGCTTCGACAAAAGCTCCTTTGCGCTTGGGCTCGGACAGGACTGTCGAAATGGTTTCGGCAAGGACCTCGACCTGGCGGTTTGCCTTGGTCTGACCCCGTAATTGAACGGCGCTGCCGATCTCGCGCGCAGATGAGCGCAGCACAACAACGCCGATCGAGTCCGGTGATTGCACCGATTCCGAGGCCTCGGTCGCGGTCTCGGATGGTTCGTCTCCGCGACCTGCAAATGCAAACAGCGCGTCGCGCTCGAAAACAAGAAAATACAACGCAACAATAACCAAAATGGCGTTAACGAATGAAATCAATCGCATGCGGTAGAATCTCCAGATCTGTTCGCGCGGTCGGCTTTAGCCGCTATCCCTTAAAATGGGGCTGTGGCCATGTCTTTTCCATACTGAACTGAATAGTTCGGTTTAGTTTTTTACGCAAGGGTCACCCACATGGTGGCAAATGTATGAATTCGGGCACTTGGCTTGGCCTGATCGCCGGGGTATGACATGGCGCTAGAAAACCGGACACTTAAGCCTGGGGGCAGGGATGAGCGACGCCGACAGTTTTATTGAAGAGGTCACCGAAGAGGTGCGCCGCGATCGCATGTACCTTCTTTTGCGCCGTTGGGGCTGGGTCGGTGTGCTGGCTGTCGTGGCCATTGTCGGGGGCGCTGCGTTCAACGAATACCGAAAAGCACGCGATACCAACCAGGCCGAGGCTCTAGGTGATGCGATTCTGTCAGCGCTGGCTGAAAACGGATCGGTCGAACGGGCACAAAGCCTGCAGGCGATCGATGCTGCGTCTGTCGGCGGTGACGCGGTTTTGAACATGTTGCTGTCCGCCTCTCAGGCCGAGGCCGGATCGGCGCAAGATGCGGTGAACAGTCTGAACGCGATCGCCACGCAGGGGGATTTGCCCGAAATCTATCGCGCGATTGCAAGTTTCAAGGCATTGCTACTGCAAACTGACACGATGCCAGTGGCGGGTCGTCGTCAACAGTTCGAAGCGCTGGCCATACCTGGTGCTCCTTTGCGTCTGCTCGCCGAAGAACAATTGGCCCTGATCGATGTGGCCGAGGGCAATACGCAAGCCGCTTTGGACCGTTTGCAGGCGTTGCGCCAGGACGCCGAGGCCAGCGTCGATCTGCAACAGCGCGCGGCTCAACTGATCGTCGCGCTTGGGGGCGAACCCGAGCCCGTGGCGAACCAGCAGGGTTAACCGGCAGCGAAACGGAACATCACAGGCGAGTTTGTAGATTATGCTATCACGTTATTTCTCAGGCTTCGGATTTCCCGTTGCGGCAGCCGCGCTCACCGTTCTCAGCGCCTGTCAGGAACCCGAAGTCATTCTGCCGGGTGAGCGTGAGGATATTCGTGCCTCCATCGACAACGAAACCGTTGAAACCCGTGGCACCAAACCGATCAGTATTCCGGCTCAAAGCCGCAACGCCAACTGGTCGCAAAGCGCGGGTACACCCGCCTTCCGTACTACCAACGCAGCGCTGAGTGCCACACCGCAGCGTATTTGGTCTGCTAACATTGGGTCCGGCGATAGCCGAAAACAGCGGATCACCGCAGACCCTGTTGTTGCTGGTGGCCTGATATATACGCTCGATTCCGGGGCAAATGTCTCGGCTGTTACGCCCCAAGGGCAGGTCGCCTGGAGCACAAACCTGATCCCGCCGAATGAAAAGGACGGGGATGCCACAGGCGGAGGGCTCGCCTATGCCGACGGTGTGCTTTATGTCTCGTCGGGTTTCGGTAGGCTGACCGCCCTCGATGCGAAATCCGGGGCGCAAAGGTGGCAGAAACGTCTGAATGCAACTGGCAGCGGTGCTCCTTTGGTTAGCGGCGGCATACTCTATCTGGTGGCCGGGGACGAAACCGGTTGGGCGGTGAATACCAAGGATGGGCGGATCATCTGGCAAATCGAAGGCACGCCGAGCGTCGGCAACGTTCTGGGTGCACCTGCTCCCGTGATTGCCTCGGACCTGTCAGTCTTTGCCTTTGGATCGGGTGATGTCGCGGCAACATTCCGCCGGGGCGGTATTTTACGCTGGAACGCGTCCGTTGCAGGCGGGCGTCGGGGCCGAGCGGCAGCTCAGATCGTGGATGTGACCGCCGGGCCCATGGTGTCGGGTAGTTCGGTCATAATCGGCAACCACTCGGGGCGCACGGTTTCCTTCGACGGGAATTCGGGTGAGCGGAACTGGACTGCACCGGAGGGGGCCGTTGATACAGTCTGGCCGGCGGGGAACAGTGTTTTCCTGATCAGTGATCGCAGTCAATTGGTACGGCTGGATGCAGCCGATGGCTCGACTGTCTGGGCCATCGATCTGCCGGGCTTCGTCAAGAACAAGCCGGGCCGCCGGGGTCCGATCTTTGCCCATTACGGCCCGATCATGGCCGGTGGACGCCTTGTCGTGGCTTCGAACGACGGCTATCTGCGCTTCTTCAATCCCGTCGACGGAGCGCTGGTGCATCAGGTCGAAGTGCCGGGTGGCGCGACCACGGCACCGGTTGTGGCGGGTCAGACGCTGTATGTTGTGTCGACCAAGGGCGAACTGCACGCTTTCCGTTGACGACAAGATGCGTTAAAGGGCGCATCTTGAGTCTTGAAAGTTGAGTATCATGTCGCTGACCCTCGCCATCGTGGGGCGCCCGAATGTGGGCAAATCCACTCTGTTCAATCGCCTTGTGGGCAAACGCCTGGCATTGGTCGACGACCAGCCCGGCGTAACGCGTGACCTGCGCGAAGGTGAAGGGCGGCTGGGCGACTTGCGTTTTACCGTGATCGACACGGCGGGTCTTGAGGACGCAACCGATGACAGCTTGCAAGGTCGGATGCGCCGCCTGACCGAGCGTGCAGTGGACATGGCCGATGTCTGCCTGTTCATGATTGACGCGCGGGTGGGCTTGACGCCCACGGACGAAATGTTCGCCGAGATTCTGCGTAAGCGCTCCAAACACGTGATCCTGGCAGCGAACAAGGCCGAAGGGAACGCGGCTGATGCGGGCGTGCTTGAAGCATACAACCTTGGCCTTGGCGAGCCGGTGCGTCTGTCGGGCGAACATGGCGAGGGGATGACGGACCTCTATGCGCAGTTGATGCCACTGGCTGACGCGGCTGAAGAGGCGCGCGTAGAAGAGACACCGCAAACCGATATCGAGCTGGACGAAGACGGGGAAGGCGAAGCCCCGCTGATCACCGCTGACAAACCCCTGCAAGTCGCAGTAGTTGGCCGTCCGAATGCCGGTAAATCCACCCTGATTAACAAGATCATCGGCGAGGATCGATTGCTGACCGGCCCCGAGGCCGGGATCACGCGCGACGCGATCAGCTTGCGGATCGACTGGGCCGACCCTGATGGGGACAGCACCCCGATGCGGATTTTTGATACCGCCGGAATGCGGAAGAAGGCCAAGGTGCAGGAGAAGCTTGAGAAACTCTCGGTTTCCGACGGGCTGCGCGCAGTCAAGTTTGCCGAGGTCGTCGTCGTGTTGCTGGATGCGGCTATCCCATTCGAGCAACAGGACCTGCGCATTGCCGATCTGGCCGAACGTGAGGGTCGTGCTGTGGTCGTCGCCGTCAACAAATGGGATATCGAAGAAGACAAACAGGAAAAGCTGCGCGATCTGAAAGAATCCTTCGAACGCTTGCTGCCGCAGTTGCGTGGAGCGCCGCTGATCACAGTCTCGGCTAAAACAGGCCGCGGTTTGGAACGTTTGCGCGCCGCGATATTGCGTGCCCATGACGTGTGGAACCGCCGCGTGCCGACCGCTGCGCTGAACCGTTGGCTGACCGCCATGCTGGAACAGCACCCGCCGCCAGCCCCGCAGGGGCGCCGGATCAAGCTGCGGTATATGACGCAGGCCAAGACCCGCCCGCCCGGGTTTGTGGTCATGTGTTCGCATCCGGACAAGATGCCTGACAGCTATTCGCGTTATCTGGTCAACGGCCTGCGCGAGGATTTTGATATGCCGGGCACCCCTATCCGCCTGACGTTGCGCGGACAGGGCGATAAGAACCCCTACAAAGGGCGGCGCAAGAAAAACGCAGGCGCACTGGCCAAGCATCTCAAGGGACGGGCGTAACTGCGCTAATTTCCAGCATTTTCAGAGAGGGGGCGTGACAGCCCCGTTTCTGCGCGTTAGCATTCAAGCACGTGCATTTGTTTTGCACGTGCTGCTTGTTTGCGGGATCTCCGCACTTAATTTTGAATTTGTGATTGGTCGGACCTCCGTGGGGAGCGGGCGTGATGGATCTGAGAGAATATACAAGACAATACGCGGTGCAGGACAACAAGCTTGCCGCGCTCAGTTATTTCGGAACATTCGCGGTGTATTTCGCATCGCTTACATTGGCGATCACCTATATCGACCGCTGGTACATCATGATCCCGGCGGGGATCGTTTTTGCCTTCTCTGCCGTGCGTCTCTATGTCCTGCAGCATGATTGCGGGCACCATTCGTTGTTCGAGACGCGCGAGCAGAACGAATGGGCTGGCCATGGGTTATCGCCCTTCACATTTGCCCCGTTCGAGGTGATGAAGCAGAACCACAATCTGCATCACGCCGGAATCGGCAACCTCGAGCATCGCGAGACCGGTGAAATCCACACCATGACGCTGCGCGAATGGAACGAGGCGGATTGGAAAAAGCGTTTGTTTTACCGACTGTATCGGAATCCCTTCATTCTGGTGCCGGTTGGCGCGCTATTCACATACTTCATCCGCTATCGCTGGCCCAAGAACACCGTGCGGTTCGGTGTGATGGGCGTGGTGCTGCACAACCTCTCGATTGTTGTGTTTTTGGGACTGCTGTATTTGATCGCCGGTGCCACCGGCATTCTGGTCTGGCTGGTGTTTTCGCTGCTGGGCGGGATGCTTGGGGTGTTCCTGGTGTATTTGCAGCACAATTTCGAGGACACCTACTGGGATCGCCGCCCCGAGCTGGATCCAAAGCTGGCTGCGTTGGAGGGGTCCTCGGCGCTGGATTTCGGCTGGTGGTTCGATAATGCGGTGGCCTGCATCACATTGCATGACATCCACCATTTCAATGCGCGCATCCCATCTTACCGGCTGCGCGCGTGCCACTATAACCTGCCGCCAGAATACACACCGCGACGGATCAAGTTTCCCGAGGCAGTGGCGGCGCTGAATCTGAAACTATGGGATGAAGACGCCAAAAGACTTGTCCCATTTCCCAGCCGAACTGCAGGCCATCGCCTGGCCGAAAGCGGGTAACCTCCTATCTAATTCTTGAATTGGCGCTCTCTCAGGAACGTATGTGCTGTGCATTTACAATCTGGGGGAGTTAACGAAAGGAAACGAAATGACCGCAGTTACTGAGGTGCGTGGCGTAGGGCCAGCGCTTGCTAAGGCATTGAATGCAAAGGGCTACAAAACAGCAGAAGCCATTGCCAAGGCCAAACCGGAAGATCTGTCCGGCACCCCGCGCGTCGGTTCCACCCGCGCAGCTAAGCTGATCGCGGCTGCGAAAGAAGTCGTCGGTGCCAAGCCCGAGCCCGCGCGCCGCGCTGCCACCCGCAAGCCTGCCGAGCGGAAATCGGCTGTGCAGCGCGCGACAGCCAAAAGCAATGCGGCTGCGAACAAGGCCGAGGCCGAGCGTAAGGCGGCAAAGGAGCGCGCGGCGGCAGAACAGGCCGCTGCCGAGGCCAAGGCAAAGAAAAAGGCGAAAGCCAAGGCCAAGGCTGAAAAGGCGGCCAAGAAGAAGTCTGAAATGGAGGCGGTGTTTTCCAAAGCCAAGGAAAAGGTCAAGGAAAAGACCAAGAAGGGTAAGAAAAACAAGAAGCCCAAAAAAGACGTTAAGAAAAAGGACGCCAAAAAGAAGGACGATAAGAAGTCTGACAAGAAGAAGTCCGAGAAGAAGCCCGGAAAGAAGAAAGATAAGAAAAAGGCGAAGAAGTGATACTTCTGCGCCTTGTCTGATCGGAAACCGGCGCCTAAATGCGCCGGTTTTTTTATGTCAGCGTGCCGTTGGTCTGAAGGGTTAGCTTGCCGCCCAGATAGGGTGCCAGAACCTCGGGCAGGGTGACCGTCCCATCCGCATTCTGACCATTTTCCAACACAGCTATCAGGCAGCGCCCCACGGCCAGGCCCGAACCATTCAGGGTATGGACATATTCTGGCTTGCCCCCGGCCTCTGGCCGGAAGCGCGCATTCATGCGGCGCGCCTGAAAATCCCCGCATGTCGAGACCGAGCTGATCTCGCGATAAGTATTTTGGCCCGGCAGCCACGCCTCGATGTCGTAAGTGCGTCGTGCACCAAAGCCCATGTCGCCGGTGCACAAGATCACGGTGCGATAGGGAATGCCCAGCTTTTCAAGAATGCCTTCGGCGCAGCGCAGCATACGTTTCTGTTCATCATCCGACTTGTCCGGTTGGGTGACCGAGACCATCTCGACCTTTTCGAACTGGTGCTGCCGCAGCATCCCGCGTGTGTCCTTGCCGGCACTACCAGCCTCGGACCGGAAGCACAGCGAATGCGCGGTATAGCGGCGAGGCAGGTAACTCTCCTCGATCATCGTGTCGTTGACGATGTTGGTCAGCGACACTTCGGAGGTTGGAATCAACCACCAGCCTTCGCGGGTTTGATAGCTGTCCTCGCCAAACTTCGGCAACTGACCAGTACCCTGCATCATTTCCGAGAGAACCAGAACCGGGCCGTTGACCTCGGTCAGATCATTCTCGTTGATATGGGTGTCCAGCATGAACTGCGCCAAAGCGCGGTGGATGCGCGCGACGCCGCCCGAAAGCAGCACAAAGCGCGAGCCAGAGAGTTTGGCGGCCGTCTCAAAATCCATGCCGTTTTGGACGGCATCGATTTCGAAATGCTCTTTAGGTGCAAAATCCAATTCGCGTGGTGTGCCCCAGCGGTTGATTTCGACATTGTCGTTCTCATCCGCGCCTTCGGGCACATCCTCGGCGGGCAGGTTCGCGATGCGGATCAGCTGGTCGGCCAGCAGAGCATCCAGATCCTTGGCCTCGGTCTGCATCCGCGCCACTTCGGCCTTTTTCTCGGCGACCAGAGCGCGCAGGCGTTCGAATTCAGCTTCATCCCCGCGCCCTTTGGCAGCGCCAACCTCTTTGGAGGCCTTTTTCTGCTCGGCCTGAGCTGTCTCAGCAGCCAGAATCTTGGCGCGGCGGCTTTCGTCCAGCCTCAGCAGGTCTGACGACACCGGCGCGTCCCCACGGCGCGCAAGGGCGGCGTCGAAGGCGGCTGGGTTTTCGCGTATGGCGCGGATGTCGTGCATGGTTCAGATCCTTAACTGCGTGAATCACTGAATCCGCTTATGCACCATCTGAATGGCAGGGTGTAGCACCGGTTACGACTTATCCGATTCCTCGTGGGATTCATGCGCCAGATGGCCATCCCACTCTTCGGTTGGGATTTTCGGCTCGGGCGGGTCGGCCATGTACGAAGGTGTCATGATCTGCACGTTATTCTCATTGAACACGGCCACGATGTTGCGGTGCAAATCCGAGCGGATTTTGGGAATGATGCTGCCTCGCGTGGTATAGCCGTTGATCTGATAGTTGATCGCGTAATCGGCCAGGGCGGTCCACAAAACAAAAGGTTCGGGCTTGGCCTTGATTCCCTTGGTGCGATGGGCTGCCTCGATCAGCATCGCTTCGATCTTTTCGGGCGGCTCTTCATAGCCAATCCCGACGGTCGTATGCAGCAGCAACCCGCTACCGTCTGTTCTTTTTGAGAAATTCACCACGTCCGAATTCATCAATTGGGCGTTCGGGATCGAGATCAGTTCATTCTTGATGGACTTCAGATGCGTCTCCATCAACTTGATCTGCACCACATCGCCAATATGGTCCCCGATCTGGATCCGATCCCCAATCGAGGTTGAGCGGCGATAGATCACGAAGAGCCCCGCCAGCATGTTCGACACGACCGAGTTTGCGCCCAGCGACAGCATGGCACCAACCAGAATCGTCAGCCCCTGAAACGCCGCCGAATCTGATCCGGGGATGTAAGGGACAGCAAAGACCAGAGCGATCAGGATAACGACGACGCGGGCGATGTTGAAGGTCGGGTTCACCCAGTGGCTTTCAAAATCGCCCATGTCAAAGGTTCCCGCCTCGACGGCGTCAAAGAACACACGCATGCCCCGGATAATATACAGCGTTATCCATGCGATCAGTATCAACATGATCAGGTTTGGGATGTAGCTGAGGATGCCTTTGAAGATCAGCAGGACCGGCTCGGTCAAGTAGGTCAGCAGGAGTTGCGCGAAATAGCGCGTCTCGGCAAAGGCAAGCAGAACGAAGGAGAGGTAGTAGTAGAAGCCGAGGAAAAAGATCACCAGCAGGACAAAATTCAGAGCATACCGGATCAACGCGGCGATGGCCTCGGCCTGAACACTTTTGGCGGTCGCGGTTTCGACATCCTTGAGGTAACGCTTGACCAGTTTCAGCGTACGGCGGCGAATGCGCCGGTGCAGCCACAGGATAACGACGACAAAAAGCGCGAATCCAGCTGTCCATGCTAAGGCTTCGATGGCACCCGAAACACGCGCCTGTTCGGTGCGGTTTGCGCGATAGCTTTCAATGGATTGTTTAATAGCGTCGCCGTGCAACAAACTGAGAACGTTCAAGTCCATCTGCTCAAGCTCGGAATCGGCATCGGTCACGATCGAAACTTGAACACCATCGGCAAAGATTCGAATGCCGAACTCTGAGTCCTCGAAGGTTATAGAGACCTGCTCGGCGTCTGAGGCCTCGGCGATTTCGATTATCTTGTTCTGTACACCCGCGGCCCGTTCCGGTGCGGGCAGTGCGCTGGAGCCGCGCAGGTGAAACAAGGTGTCGCCGTCAACGATAACCGGAGCCTGAAAAATCTCTGACTCAGTGTCTTCTATAGCAGGCTCTTCGCTAGTGGCGTTCTGTGCCCATACGGGCGACGCCAGAAGACCTAAACAGGCTGTCACGAGCATCAGGCGAACAAACGCGCCAAGGGTCTGGATTGATTGAATCATTAGGCCTCCTGCCACAGGACTATATCTGACTGGAAGGGTCTGCCTAGAACATATCTGCAACGTCCGGCAGCAAACCTTTGAACCCGATGGTCGAAATGGGGCCAGGTTTGCTTGCAAACCCATGTTTCAAAGCATAGGTTCCCGCAAACTTTGCAGAGAGCTCTCTGCATCATCAGAACAAAGGAATATCCCATGGAAGGTGGCGCAATCGCCCAGTTTCTCCCGCTGATCCTGATCTTCGCGATTATGTATTTTCTGCTGATCCGTCCGCAGCAGAAAAAGATGAAGGAACATCAGGCCATGGTCGAAGCCGTGCGCCGGGGCGATCAGGTTGTCACCCAAGGCGGGCTGATCGGCAAGGTGTCGAAGGTCAAGGAAGGCGACAACGAGATCGAAGTCGAGATCGCCGAGGGCGTTAAGGTTCGCGTGGTCAAATCGACCATCGCTCAGGTTCTGAACAAGACCGAACCTGCGAAGTAACTTCGCGCGACAATTCCTTGAAAAGGCAGGGTAATGCTGCAAATTGATTCCTGGAAGCGGGTTCTGATCTGGTCGGTCTGTGTGATCGGTCTGTTCCTTGCCCTGCCGAATGCGTTTTATACGCGCGTAGAACAATCTAACGATGCCAAGGCTGCGATTGAGCTGGGCATTGATACACCTGAAATGCAGGCCGAGGCCGCGCAATGGCCGAACTGGCTGCCGTCGTCTCTGGTCAATCTCGGGCTCGACTTGCGCGGCGGCGCGCATTTGCTTGCCGAGGTCAAGGTTGATGATGTCTACGAATCCCGGATGGAGGCGATGTGGCCCGAAATCCGCGACGCGCTGCGTGATGAACGCGCGACGGTCGGCACGATCCGTCGTCAGGATTCGGCGCCTGACGAGATTCGCGTGCGCATCAGCCAACCCGAGGGCATGTCCCGCGCATTAGAGGTTGTGCGCGGTCTGGCCCGACAGGTGCAGACGCTGACCGGGGCAGGGGCAACAGATATAGAGGCCCGCGCTGAGGGGGACACTATCGTTGTCCAACTGTCCGAGGCCGAAAAGCTTGCTTCGGATGACCGCACCGTGCGCCAGTCCCTTGAGATCATCCGCCGTCGGATCGACGAGGTTGGCACACGCGAACCAACTATCCAGCGCCAGGGCGCTGATCGTATCCTGATTCAGGTGCCCGGTATCGGCAGCGCCGGGGAGCTCAAAGAGATTATCGGCACGACGGCACAGTTGACGTTCAATCCTGTCGTTGGGCGCGGGACTGACCCGGATGCCATTCCGGGCGTTGGTGAGAAGCTTGTGCCATCGATCGATGAAGATGGTGTGTACTACACTCTGGACGCCGCACCCGTCGTGACCGGTGAAGAATTGGTCGACGCGCAGCCATCCTTCGACCAGAACGGCCGCCCTGCGGTCAGCTTCCGGTTCAACACCTCTGGCGCGCGCAAATTCGGCGATTACACGCTAGAAAACATTGGCGCACCCTTTGCTATCGTCCTGGATGACGAGGTGATCTCGGCCCCTGTAATCCAAAGCCATATCCCAGGTGGTTCGGGCATCATCACTGGCAACTTCACAGTTGAAGAAAGCACCAATTTGGCCGTTCTGCTGCGCGCAGGTGCCTTGCCTGCAGGTCTGGACTTCCTCGAAGAGCGCACCATCGGCCCTGAGCTGGGTCAGGACAGTATCGACGCAGGTAAAGTCGCGACAATCGTGGCCTTTGTCGCCGTGTTGGTATTCATGGCTCTAAGCTACGGCCTGTTCGGCATCTTCGCCAATATTGCGCTGATCCTGAACGTGGGGCTTTTGTTTGGCCTGCTCTCACTGATCGGCGCCACGCTGACCTTGCCCGGGATCGCGGGTATCGTGCTGACCGTCGGCATGGCAGTTGACGCCAACGTGCTGATCTTCGAGCGTATCCGCGAAGAGCTGAAATCTGCCAAAGGTCCGGCGCGTGCCATCGAGCTGGGATACGAAAAAGCGCTTTCGGCCATTCTGGACGCAAACGTGACCACATTCATTACCGCAACCATCCTGTTTGCCATGGGCAGTGGTCCCGTGCGCGGCTTCTCCATTACGCTTGGTCTGGGTATTCTGACCTCGGTCTTCACCGCGATCTTTGTGACGCGTCTGATGATCGTGATGTGGTTCGAACGCCGCCGTCCGAAAACGATCGAGGTTTGACATGAGACTGAAACTCGTACCCCAAAACACCTCGTTCGATTTCTTTAGCCGTTGGAAGGTCTGGCTGGGCATCTCGGGTTTGATGATGGTGATCGCATTCACGTCATTCCTGCTGCAAGGGCTGAACTTCGGCATCGACTTTCGCGGCGGCACCACGATCCGGACCCAAAGCGCGCAAGAGATCGACGTCGGCGCCTATCGCGACGCCATCGCGCCGCTTGAGCTTGGCGATGTGACTATCACCGAGATTTTTGATCCCACCTTTGGCGAGGATGAAAACGTCGCGATGATCCGCATTCAGGCACAGGACGGGGCCGAAGCTGTGGCGGCCGCAACCGTCACAGCCGTCGAAGAAGCGCTGACCGTTGCCGCGCCGGATATCCAGTTCGTCTCGGTAGAATCGGTTGGCCCCAAGGTTTCGGGTGAGTTGATCCAGACCGCGGTCATTGCGGTCGCCTTGGCGATTGGCGCAGTGCTTGTCTATATCTGGCTCAGGTTCGAATGGCAGTTCGCACTCGGGGCGGTCGCCGCGTTGGTGCATGACGTGATCCTGACAATCGGCATCTTCTCGGAACTACAAATCCGTTTTGACCTGGCGATCATCGCCGCTCTTCTGACTATCGTCGGCTATTCGCTGAACGACACCGTGGTCGTCTTCGACCGGGTTCGCGAAAACCTGCGGAAGTACAAGAAGAAAGACCTCAAAGAGGTGCTGAACATCTCGATCAACGAAACGCTCAGCCGGACGGTGATGACCTCTGTGACCACGCTGCTGGCGCTGATCTCGCTCTATGTACTGGGCGGAGACGTGATCCGAGGCTTTGTCTTCGCGATGATCTGGGGCGTGATCGTCGGGACCTATTCGTCTGTCTTCGTGGCCTCGACCATCCTGCTGTGGTTGGGGGTCAAGCGCGACTGGTCGAAGCCGTCGAATACGGCGGGCAACCAGTTTGCCAACATTGATGCCTGAGTATTTCGGCCAGACCCCAACCGGTCTGGCCGTTATTATTTTCGCCGCCTTTGTTGGGGGCATCGTGCGCGGGTTCTCCGGCTTTGGGACGGCCCTGATCTTCCTGCCCATCGCCAGCCCGTATCTTGGCCCCTTCGGTGCCATCATCGCGCTGACGGTCATGGACATATTTGGCCCGATCCCGAACCTGCGCCGCGCAGGGACGGTTGTTGACAAGGCAGATCTGATGCGCCTTTTGGTCGGGTGCGCGCTACTTCTACCGGTTGGCTTATGGCTGCTAACCCGGACCGATCCCGAAGTGTTTCGCTATATCGTCAGCCTGATTTCATTGTCGATGCTGGCCGTTCTGGTTTTTGGTCTGCGCTACCGGGGAGCGGTATCGCGTGGCATGGTTGCTGCGATCGGCGGGGCTGCAGGGCTACTGGGCGGGGTAGCCGGGATACCGGGGCCTGCTGTCATCCTGTTTTATATGTCACGGCCCTTACCGGTTGAGATCATCCGCGCGACGATCCTACTGTTCCTGTTTGCTTTCGATTTGCTGATCCTTGGATATCTCGGTGGGATGGGGCGTCTTTCGATCGCGAGCATCGGATTGGGCCTTGCTTTGGCAGTTCCCAACCTTGCGGGCAACTGGCTGGGAGGCTGGATGTTCCGACCCGAGTACGAGAACCTCTACCGCGCCGCAGCCTATCTGGTGATTGCAACAGCGGCCTTGTCCGGCCTGCCGCTTTGGGGCTAGAACCCTGCACATGCGCCTGAACGAGATCACATATACAAACGCTCAGCCGGTTGATGGCTATGGCCCCGGGTTCTTTCGGATAGGCGGGGAAGTTCATGATGGGGCAGTCCTGACCGGCCCCACCGGTACATCGGCTTGGGCGGGTTACTCCGACGCCCAGACCCTGCTGGCCTTGTCCGAACATGTCGATGTTCTGTTCATCGGTACGGGCAAAGAACTGACCCACATCCCAGCCGACTTGCGCACCACATTGGAAGAGGCAGGTCTGGGTGTCGAAATCATGAACTCTCCGGCGGCCTGCCGCACCTACAACGTGCTGCTTTCCGAAGGCCGCCGCATTGCGCTTGCGCTGATCCCGGTCTGAGGATCTGTTCTTCCACTGGCTAAAAATATCTCGGTGAGTGTGAGGGGCTGGCCCCTCACTGCGATCCGACCAGCCGCTCTGCGGCAATTCCGACCTTTTGCCCACACGCACAATCCGCTAAGCGGGCTTCATGACTTTAAAGGTAACCGATCTGGCCATCGCACGCGGCGGAGTTCCCGTGCTCGAAGGGCTGAGCTTCTCGCTTGAGGCAGGAAGGGCGCTGATTCTGCGTGGACCGAATGGGATCGGAAAGACAACATTACTGCGTACGCTTGCGGGCCTGCAACCGCCGCTGGCAGGGCAAATCGACGGGGCAGAAGACCAGATCGCATACGCGTCCCATTCCGACGGGTTAAAACCGACCCTGACCGTTGTCGAAAACCTCAACTTCTGGGCGTCGGTCTTTGGCACCCGTGATATCCAGCACGCCCTTGATGCGTTTGAGCTGAACGAGTTGGCTGACCGCCATGCGGGCAACCTTTCGGCAGGGCAGAAACGGCGTCTGGGATTGGCGCGTATGTTGGTTACTGGCCGCCCGATCTGGATGCTGGACGAGCCGACGGTCTCGCTGGATCGTCACGCCGTGCAGATGTTTGCGGATGCTGTGCGCGCGCATCTGGGGCAGGGTGGTTCGGCCCTGATCGCGACCCATATTGATCTTGGCTTGGACGGAGAGGTTCTGGACGTTGGCCCCAACAAGGCCAAGCCCAAGCCCATCGACGATTTCGACGGAGGTTTCTTGTGATCGCCTTATTGCTGCGTGATCTGAAATTGGCCTTCCGTGCGGGGGGTGGCTTTGGTCTCGGTCTTGCTTTCTTCCTGATCGTCACCGTTCTGGTGCCATTCTCGGTTGGCCCGCAATCTTCGCTGCTTTCGACCATCGCACCGGGCGTTCTTTGGCTGGGCGCGCTTTTGGCGTGTCTGCTGTCACTTGATCGCCTTCTGGCGCTGGATTGGGAAGACGGCTCGCTTGATCTGCTCGCGACCGCGCCGCTTCCGTTGGAATCGGTTGTTACCGTCAAAGCGCTAGCCCATTGGCTAACCACCGGATTGCCGCTGGTTCTGGCCGCGCCGTTCCTAGGCGTGTTGCTAAACCTGCCTGTACCCGGGTTTTCGTGGCTAGTGATCTCACTGCTCCTCGGTACTCCGGCGATGAGCGTTATCGGCACTTTTGGCGCGGCCCTTACTGTTGGTCTAAAACGGGGCGGTCTGCTACTGTCGCTTCTGGTTTTGCCGCTCTACGTGCCGACTTTGATTTTCGGAGCCGAGGTCGCCCGACGCGGTGCGACAGGCATGGAGACGCAAACGCCCCTGCTAATGCTGGCAGGGATTACCGCCGCAACGGTCGCACTTTTACCCTTTGCCAGCGCAGCGGTACTGCGCATCAATCTTAGGTGATGGCCACAAAGCTTGACTGAGGTCAATTGAGAACCACGCCGACTCGGACTAGATAGAGCCCATGACAATCGCAGCCAAAGCCAATGCCCTTTGGGAATACGCCAACCCGCGTAAGTTCCTCGCGACCAGCGAACGGGTCCTTCCGTTCTTCTGGATCAGCTCAGGTCTTTGTCTGGTCGTCGGATTGATCTGGGGCTTTTTCTTCACCCCGGATGACTACAAGCAAGGCTCGACCGTAAAGATCATCTATTTGCATGTGCCCGCCGCGTTGATGGCGATCAATTGCTGGCTGATGATGCTGGCAACTTCGCTGGTCTGGCTGGTGCGTCGCCACCATGTCAGTGCGCTGGCTGCCCGCGCCGCTGCGCCCATCGGCATCGTGATGACGCTGATCGCATTGGCCACCGGAGCGATCTGGGGGCAGCCCATGTGGGGGACATGGTGGGCCTGGGACCCGCGCCTGACCTCGTTCCTCATCCTGTTCCTGTTTTATCTGGGCTATGTCGCCCTGTGGGAGGCCATCGAAGACCCGGACACCGCGGCTGACCTGACCTCGGTCCTTTGCCTTGTGGGTTCGGTCTTTGCGTTCCTCAGCCGGTATGCGGTGAACTTCTGGAATCAGGGGCTGCATCAGGGGGCTTCGGTGATGCGCGCCGGGGCGATCACAGGCACGGATACTGAGGAGAAGGTAAGCAATATCTACTTCTATCCACTGCTGCTTTGCATCATCGGCTTTGTACTGCTGTTCATTGCGCTGGTCTTCTATCGTACGGGCACAGAAATTCGCGCCCGCCGGACCAAGGCGCTTATGGCGCGTGAAAGGGTGAGCGGATGATGCCTGATCTTGGAAAATATGCCGATACCGTCTTGTGGTCCTATGTCGTGTCAATCGGACTTCTGATCGCATTGGTGGGTTTCAGCGTGATCCGGGGCCGTAAAGTACGGGCCGAGATGGAGAAGTTTGAACAAAGGATGTCACGCAATGGCTAAGATTTCGCCCCTGATGATCGCGCCTCCGCTGATTTTCGGCGCCTTCGCTGTACTCGCGGGCATCGGCATGTTCCGCGACGATCCTAACGCCTTGCCCTCGGCGCGCGAGGGTCAGCCAGCGCCGCCGGTTGTACTGACCGAGTTCGCGGGCAAACCGGGCTTCGATGATGCCACACTGCGTGATGGCGAGGTCAAGCTGGTCAACTACTGGGCCAGTTGGTGTGCACCATGCCGCGTCGAACACCCCAATCTGCAGGCTCTGTCTGACGAGGGTATCCCGGTCTATGGTATCAACTACAAAGATCAACTGGACAACGCCGAAGGATTTCTTGCCGAACTGGGCGATCCCTATGCCGGTATCGGTCGGGATGAACAGGGCCGCATGGGGCTGGACTGGGGCGTCTACGGTGTGCCCGAAACCTATGTGATCGACGGTGAGGGCACGATCATCCTGCGCTGGGCTGGTCCGGTCACTCAGCGGGTGATCGAAAGCACGATCCGCCCAGCACTTGAGAAAGCCGCAGGTGGCTCATAAGCGATAGCCACCGGTGACGCCCAGAACCTCACCAGTGATGAAGGATGCGGCATCGGACGCCAGAAACCTGACGACTTTGGCGATATCCTCGGGCTTTCCCGCGCGACCTAAAGCGGTTTCTTTGACAAACAGCGCGGTCAACTCCTCGGACCGGGGCGCTTCGGGGATGTTGATCGCACCCGGCGCGACTGCATTAACGCGTATCCCCTTTGGCCCAAGCTCCTTTGCCATGGCGTGGGTCCATAGATTCAGGGCGGCTTTGCTGGCCCCATAGGTCACCGCATCCCGAGGCGGCAAGACCGCGTTCATAGATGAGATACTGACGATTGAGGCGTCGCGTTTCAAATGTGGTAGCGCAGCAGCCAACAATGCGGCAGGGACCAGCAGGTTCAAATCCAGAATGGCGCGGTGGTCCTCGGCCCGAAATTCCTCTTTGGGGGTAGATTTCACAAGGCCGGCATTGTTGACGATCACATCCAGCCTTCCAAACCTCTCGATCACCTGCGAAATCACGCTAGCCGGCTGGTCGGGCGCAGATAGATCGGAGCGTATGGCCAGAACATCCCCACCCAGTAGCTCGGGCGTGGGTTTGCTCGACAGCCAAGTAAACGCGACGCGGTGATCACGGCTGAGGTCTTCGACGATTGCACGCCCAATTCCGCGTGCACCGCCGGTTATCAATGCGACTTTGTCCATAATCGTAGGAAATCGGTAAAATGGCTGGGCTTCAAGCCGTTACTTACGGACCAAAATCCAGATCATCGCGCCGATGAATGCAAAAGTGGTCAGATTCATAAGCGTATCCGTCAGATCACCGATCAGCATGGCTCAGCCCCTCTTCTCGTAGCCCTCGGAACAGGCAGACCATCAGCAGAACCGAGATGAACACAAAGGGCAGCGCCCCGAGTGAGATCAGGACTTTGACCGATTCCACCGAGCCCGAAAGGATCATCGCGACACTCAATAAGCCCAGCAATGCACCCCAGATCAGCCGCACGCGCGGGGGCGGGTTTTCATCCCCCTGGGACGAGAATGTACCCAGCACAAAGGCCGCGCTTACAACGCTGGTTACGATGAACAGAAACGCCGCTGCTACGGTTGCAAGTATTGTGATCTGCGATAAGGGCAAACGGTCGAGCAGGGCGAAGGTCACACGCTCGATGTTTGTTTGCGTATAGGCCAGCAGTTCTCCGGCACCGTTGAGCGCCTCGAACAGACCGATGCCGCCGAAGGCACCGAACCAAAGGATCGAGAACAGCGTGGGCGCAAAGAGTACTCCGATCACGAATTCCCGGATCGTGCGACCGCGAGAGATACGCGCGACGAACACACCAACAAAAGGTCCCCAGGCGATCCACCAGACCATATAGGTGAGGGTCCAGTCGCTGAACCATTTGGTGACGTCATCGCCGAAGAAGGTGAAGGTCTGAAAGCCCCGAGGGATGACATTGGTGACGTAATCGCCGAACCCTTGAACCACAGTGTTCAACAGATACTCTGTAGGCCCGAGGACCACTGTGTAGGCCACAAGGCAGATCGCGATCAGCATTGCCGCATTCGACAAGCGCGCCATGCCTTGGCCAAGGTCGATTAACAGAGCAGGGATGTAGGCTGCGACCATCGCCAGGAAAACAACGCCGATCAGAAGGGCACCAACCGTTTCCCGGCCACCCAGAACCGCAATCCCGTCCGCAACCTGGAACACACCCATGGCCATTGAACCGCCAACACCGATAGAGATTGCAACAATGGCCATGAAATCCGACAGCCACCCGACCCGCTCGGCCCAGCGTTCTCCTGGGAACAGGCTTTTGATCGGTGCACTGACCATCATGCCTGTCCCGCGCCGAAAGCTGAAATAAGCAATGGTCAGCGCGGTCGAACCGTAAATCGCCCATGCGTGCAGGCCCCAATGGAAGTTTGTTGCCAGCATGGCCTGCTGCGCGGCGACATAGTCGGGTGCCATGCCCGAGATGAAGTTGAAATGGGTAAGGGGCTCGGCGACCGCCCAGAACAGCAGTCCAACGCCCATTCCTGCGGAGAACAGCATTGAGATCCAGGTGGCGGTCGAGAACTCGGGCTCTTCATCATCCCGGCCCAGACGGATTTTGCCATAGGGCGAAAAGGCCAGAACCAAACACCCGATCAACATGCCTGAGGCCGCGAGCATCACGAACCAACCGCGACTGTGGAAGGTTTGTTGCACGATGCTATTGGCCCAAGTCACCAAGCTTTCGATATCGACGACGCCCCAGATCCCGATCACGGCGATGACGCTAAGCGAGCAAACCAATAGGGCGTTGGGCTTTTTCATGGTGATGAAATTCCGAAGACTGTCTTGCCCAACAGTTTCAGATTTTTGAATAAATGGCCAGAAAACAAAACCCCCGGCGCAGGGCCGGGGGCTGAGGTTGGATATCAACCTGCTGATTTATGACGCTTTTGCGAGATTGCGCAGCACGTATTGCAGCACACCGCCGTTTTCGATGTATTCGATCTCGGGCGCGGTATCGATGCGGCACTTCAGGGTGATCGTCTTTTCGGTACCATCTCCGTAAATGATGGTGCAGGGCACTTCCTGCAGGGGCTCAACTGAATCCAACCCGTGGATCGATACGGTCTCATCACCCTTCAGACCCAGTGTCTTGCGGGTATCACCATCGGTGAATTCGAACGGTATGACGCCCATGCCTACCAGGTTTGAACGGTGGATGCGCTCAAAACTCTCGGCGATCACTGCCTTGACGCCAAGCAGAGCTGTGCCCTTGGCCGCCCAGTCGCGTGACGAACCTGCACCGTACTGTTCGCCGCCAAAGACGACCAGCGGGGTGCCTTGCTCCTGATAGGCCATCGATGCTTCGTAGACCGAGGTTTGTTCACCATCCGGGCCTTTTGTATAACCGCCTTCGACGCCATCCAGCATCTCGTTCTTGACGCGGATATTGGCGAAGGTGCCGCGCATCATGATCTCGTGGTTGCCACGGCGTGAGCCATACGAGTTGAATTCGCGCGGCTGAACCTGACGATCGGTCAGATACTTCCCTGCAGGTGTCGTTGTCGCAAACGAACCGGCGGGCGAGATATGGTCGGTGGTGATCATGTCGCCCAGGATCAGCAGAACTTTTGCACCATCGATATTCGAGATCGTGCCCGGCTCAGGCCCCATGCCTTGGAAATAGGGAGGGTTTTGAATGTACGTTGACGTCGGTGGCCAATCATAGGTTTCCTGTTGCGGAACCTCGACCTCCTGCCATTTCTCGTCGCCCTTGAAGACATCGGCATATTTCGACTGGAACGCCTCGCGGGTTACGGTTGCCTCAACCAATTCGGCGATTTCGCTTTGGGTCGGCCAGATGTCTTTCATGTAGACATCGTTGCCGGCCTGATCCTGTCCAATCGGTTCCGAGGTCAGGTCGATGTCCAACGTACCAGCCAAAGCATAAACCACCACCAGCGGCGGTGAAGCCAGATAGTTGGCGCGCACGTCGGGCGAGATGCGGCCTTCAAAGTTGCGGTTGCCTGAAAGAACCGAAGTGGCAACAAGATCGCCTTCGGCAATCGCTTCGCTGATTTCCCTTTGGATCGGACCTGAGTTGCCAATACAGGTGGTGCAGCCATAGCCAACAAGGTTGAAGCCGATCTTGTCCAGATCTTCCTGCAGACCCGCAGCTTCCAAGTAGGCGGACACAACCTGCGAGCCGGGCGCCAATGAGGTCTTTACCCACGGTTTGCGATCCAATCCCAGCGCGGCGGCTTTACGTGCAACGAGGCCCGCGCCGATCATTACATACGGGTTCGACGTGTTGGTGCAGGAGGTGATCGAGGCGATCACGACTTTGCCCGATTCCATGCCGTAGTTTTCGCCTTTGACCTCTATTTGTTTGCCCATCGGGCGTTTGAAGGTCTCGGCCATTTCCTTGGTGAATGCGGCCTTGGCGTCGGTTAGTGCGACATAATCCTGCGGCCGTTTCGGGCCCGAGATCGCAGGAACAATTGTGCCCATATCCAGCGACAGAGTGTCGGTGTAGATCGGCGCGTAATCGGCATCGCGCCAGAAGCCGTTTTCCTTGGCGTAGGCCTCGACCAATGCGATGCGGTCTTCGTCGCGTCCAGTATTGCGCATATAGCGCAAGGTCTCGCCGTCAATCGGGAAGAAACCACAGGTCGCGCCGTATTCGGGGGCCATGTTGGCGATGGTTGCGCGATCGGCCAAGGGCAAGCGGTCCAGACCTTCGCCGTAGAATTCAACGAATTTACCAACCACGCCTTTCTCGCGCAGCATCTCGACGACTTTCAGGACAAGGTCAGTTCCCGTTGTGCCTTCGACCATCGAACCGGTCAGTTCAAAGCCCACAACCTCGGGGATCAGCATCGAGATCGGTTGACCCAGCATCGCTGCCTCGGCCTCGATCCCGCCAACGCCCCAGCCCAGAACGGCCATGCCGTTGACCATGGTGGTGTGGCTGTCAGTACCAACAAGTGTATCGGGATAAGCGACTTCTTCGCCGCTTTGGTCCGTGTCCGTCCAGACGGTCTGCGCCAGATATTCCAGGTTTACTTGGTGGCAGATACCGGTGCCGGGAGGCACGACGCGGAAATTGTTGAACGCGTTCTGACCCCATTTCAGGAACTGATAGCGTTCCATGTTGCGCTCATATTCGCGGTCCACGTTCATCTGAAACGCGCGTGGGTTGCCGAACTCATCAATCATGACCGAGTGGTCGATGACCAGATCGACCGGGTTCAGCGGGTTGATCTTTTGCGCGTCCCCACCAAGGCCCTTGATGCCGTCGCGCATCGCTGCCAGATCCACCACGGCCGGAACTCCGGTAAAGTCTTGCATCAGAACCCGGGCAGGGCGATAGGCAATCTCACGTGGGTTCTTGCCACCGTTGGCACCCCATTCGGCAAAGGCTTTGATGTCATCGACGGAAACCGAGAACCCGTCATCTTCGAACCGCAGCATGTTTTCCAGAACCACTTTCAACGCGGCAGGCAGATTCGAAAAATCGCCTAAGCCTGCTTCTTGCGCGGCTGGAATCGAATAATAGGAAATGGATTTGCCATTCACGTTCAGGCTGCGGCGTGTCTTGGCGGTGTCCTGTCCGACCTTGATGGGCATCTGTGGCCTCCCTCTCAAATGACTTGGAATACGGGCTTCGCTAAGGGTTATCTGCATTACCACACCAGTTGTTTCAAGGTGAAACGGGCAGTTTGGGTGGTTTTTTGTATACCATTGCACACATTTTGTCGAAAGCTTGTGTCTGAGGTCTCAAGAAACCTTGATTGGCAGTTTATTCGGTTCCGACTTAAACCTTTCAGGCAATCATCCTCTATCGAGAGAAAACATGCTCAGATCAGTCGCTGCGACCGCGTTTGTTTCACTCTTTCTTGCTGCCCCGGCTCAGGCGCAGGATGATCCGGTGGTGGTCGAACTGTTCACCTCGCAGGGGTGCTCGTCCTGCCCGCCAGCGGACCGGATCATGCATGAATTGGCCAAGCGGGATGATGTAATCGGTCTGGCGTTGCATGTGGATTATTGGGACTACATTGGCTGGAAAGATGAATACGCCAATCCCGACCACACCGATCGTCAGCGCGCCTATGCACGTGAAGGCGGGCGGACGATGATCTACACGCCGCAGATGGTTGTGAATGGGCAGCAGGATGTGGTTGGGGCCAAGTCAATTGAACTGAACCGGCTAATCGATGCACACCTGGCTGCGCCGCCGGAGGCCGAGGTCAGTGCCACGCGTACTGCGAACGAAGTATCCATGAATGTCGTTCCGATCGAGTTACCAGACGACGAAACCTATGATGTTCGGATTGTGCAGTATTCGCCGATGCGTCGCACCTCGATCCGGCGTGGCGAATTGGCCGGACATGATCTGGATTATGCAAACGTGGTCGAGAATTGGCAGATTGCCGGTCGCTGGGATGGCCAAACACCGCAGAGTTTCACCGCAACATTGTCATCGGAATTGCCTGCCGTTGTTCTGATCCAGCGCAGTGGCCATGGTCCGATCGTGGCCGCAGCGCGGGTTAAGTGATCAGGGCATATCCTTTGGCTGGACCCCCAGTCCCCTCCAGGACTTCCAGCGCCGATGAATCCAGAACCATTGTCCCATGTGCTGACGCACCATCGCTTCCAGGTCGTCATTGGTGAACTGGGTCATGGTTTTGGCATCAGTATGCGGGACCGGGTCGTGTAGGACGATCTCAAAATCGATCCCGTTGGGTTGGCGCACTGCATAGCAGGGGATCAGCACAGCCTTGTATTTGATCGCAAGTTCCGCGTTCAGCACCGAGGTGACGGCGGGTTTGCCGAAAAAGGTCAGCTCCTCACCACCATGCGCATGCAGGTCGGATACAATGGCAATGATGCCTCCGCTTTTCAGTGAACGGACCATTTCGACCATACCTCGGCGGCCCTGTTCGAACATGGGCGACCCGGTCTGATAGAATGCCTCGACATACATGTCGTTGAAATATGGATTTGCCATGCGGCGATAGAGGCTGCCGATGGGTTTACCGCTACGCGCCTGCAGCGCGACCCGCGCGGCCAGATAGTGCCCGAAATGCGCAGTGATCATCATCACTGGACGCCCTTCCGCCACGGCGGCATCAAATGCTTCGACACCCGAGCCCGATACTTTGGCCTTGCTTTGTCGCTCGATGAAACCGTCGGCTGAAAAATGCTCCATGATCGCGCGCCCGGCATTGTCAGGCACGGCGCGGCAGATGCGTTTGACCTCGGCCTCGGGCAGGTCTGGGCAGGTGAGTTTCAGGTTGCGGCGCACGCGGGTTCGAAACCCGACAATAGGGGCAAGCCAGCGCACAATCGCGCCCATCGCTCCGATGCGGCGCTCATATGGCAGCAGGCGCATGCCGCGGATTACGCCGGTCAGAAACAGGTTGGCGACGTAGTATTTTCCAAGCTCAAATCGGCTTAGTTCCGACTTTTCGACGGGCATGGGGAGAGACACCTGAGCGTTGTGAACTGCGCGACGAGACATACAGGCCCCATCGTGCGATCACAAGTGGTCGCGCCTTGCCGGACTATTCTGCATTCTCCTCCGCCTCGACCAGTGCGATCGCGCCCTCGTCCAAAAGCGCGCGGATGGCTGCAACGATCTGCGACATCGCATCTTCACTGTCGGATTGTTTGACCTTGCCACGTTCGGCCATTTCTTCCCGTAAGTTTTCCGCCATGCGAGAGGACATGTTGGCTAGGAAGAACTCGACCGTGGCGAGGTCATCGTCGCTATTGGCTCCGGCCAACGCCGTGATGAGAACGGGTTGATCCACACCGCGCAGAATCGCTGGAACATCGCGGGGTTGGATGCGCGAGGGCACATGCGAAAAGATGAAGATCGATTGCCGGACGGTATCCGCAAAATCGGCGTCTTCTTCGTCCAACGCGGTCAGCAAACCATTACGCGTCGCCGCGGCTGACTGGTTGAGGATCGCGCCCACACGCTCACCCGGCCCATCCCGAAAGGCGGGCTCGGGGCGTTGATCCAGCTGAGCGGCCAAGGACCATCCGATCCGCTCAACCGCCTCGGGCGTCACGTTGGCCGTTTTCGAGACTGCATAAGTTATCCGTCGCGCTGTGGGGCCGGGCAGGTGGCCCAACAACTGGGCAGCCTTGGCGGTTTCGAGTTTCGACAGCATAACGGCGGCGACTTCTGTGCTTTCAGCTTTGGCCATTTCGGCCAGATCTTCTGAGGGTACTTCGCGCAAACGCTGCCATGGGTCACCGATCTGCCTCACGCCAGCTACCTTGCGCAGCCGGGCGGCGGTGGCTGGGGCGATCTTGCCGTTCACCGCGTCCAGAGCACCGGCTAGCCCATGTGGAAATGCAAGCCCTACGCCATCCAGCGCATCGGCAAATTCCTGTGCGACGGCGGCCAACGTTACCCGGTCAACCAACCCCATCTGTCCAAGTTGGTGGGTAAGTTGTTCCTGCAGTGAATCGGGAAGCTCTTCCAACGGGATATCCGCCCCCTCGTTCAGCAGCAGCCGAACCACAACCGCGGCTTTCTCTCGGTTGCTGAGGGCGCGCGGCACAACACGTGGCGCATCATTGTCTTGTTCAACGACCGGGGTTTGCGTGCCCGGCGTCATCTGCACCATTAGGTTCGTGTCCTGCATCTGCCTGCAATGCCTCATTCGCGTTGCAGGCAGAATATAGAGAGTCGGGTAAAGAAACCCTGAAACTCAGTAGCTATATGTCAGCCCTGTTCTGATCGCTTCGCGCAGCGATGTCTCAGCCCATGTGCCTTCGCCACCACGCGCCTTGATCTCGCGCCATTGTGCGATGGCCAACTCGGTCTTGCCCTGGGTAACAAATCCCTGACCCATGTAGCTGCGGGCGAGGATGTTGTCGGGGTTGGATTCAATTGCTTTCTGGTAAAATGCGTCAGCCAGTTTCAGCTCACCCATCTTGCGATAGGTGAATCCCCAATAGGTCTGCACCCGATCATCATCTTGATCCATGATACGCAGAATGCCCTGAGCATTTTCGTACTGCCCGTCGTAAGCCAACTCGCGCACGGCATCATACAGTTGGTCTTCGGTGAAATTTGTCTTGTTGGGTTTGACGCAGCGCCCGGCTGCCTCGTCATAAACGCGGCCAAACAGGCATTTCTTGGTGGTGTTGGTGGGCTTGGGCGGGCTGCTGTCCCCACCACCCGCAGCGATGGCCATGGGCGCGAAGGTAAAGGCCTGAAGAGCGATGGCCGAGGCTAGTACAAGACGCATTTTCCTACTCCGTTGTCAAAGAGACTTGTTACAATCATAGCTTGATCTTCAAAAAAGCTAACGATTGACTGATCGCTTTTATTCACAAGCAGGAAATAAAAATGTCAGCTATTGACGATTTTCATGCAGCTTTGGCTTTCGCTGTCCCAAATTGTGCCTTCAGCACAGGACTGGGTTTGCTTGGTGTTACCGTTACAGGCAAATCCGGCGGTGCCCGCACAGATAAGAGCAATTGCGCATAGAGCAGTTCGTAGCATCGAGTTTTCCTTTCGCGGAAACTGTGCCAACAGATTAACCGATTTTTGCCAATCTGGCAAAGACACAAGGCCCGGCTGCATTGAGCAAGCCGGGCCAAGTTTTTAGCACTGTTTGAGTTTGAATTATTCGCCGAATACGCGGGCGAAAATCGTATCTACATGTTTGGTATGGTAGCCGAGATCGAATTTCTCTTCGATTTCTTTCGGGCTCAGCGCGGCGGTGACATCAGCGTCGGCCAACAGTTCCTCTTTGAAGTCGGTGCGATGCTCCCAGACTTTCAGTGCGTTGCGCTGAACCATGGCATAGGCATCCTCGCGGCTTACACCGGCTTGGGTCAACGCCAACAGCACTCGTTGGCTCATAACAAGACCGGGGAACTTGTTCATGTTCTCGATCATGTTCTCGGGGAAGATCAGCATCTTGTCGATTACACCGGTCAATCGCGCGAGTGCAAAGTCCAGCGTGATAGTGGCATCCGGCCCGATCATGCGTTCGACCGAGGAATGCGAGATATCGCGCTCGTGCCACAGCGCCACGTTCTCCATCGCCGGGATCACGGCCGCACGCACCATGCGCGCAAGACCGGTCAGGTTCTCGGTCAGGACCGGGTTCTTCTTGTGCGGCATCGCCGAGGAACCTTTCTGTCCCATCGAGAAGAACTCGGCACCTTCCAACACCTCTGTCCGCTGCATATGGCGGATTTCGATAGCGATGTTTTCGATGCTGCTGGCGATAACACCCAGTGTGGCGAAGAATGCGGCGTGACGGTCGCGGGGAATGACCTGTGTGCTGATCGGTTCAGGCACCAGACCCAGCTTGTCGCAGACATGCTCTTCAACCTGCGGGTCGATATTCGCAAACGTCCCGACCGCGCCGCTGATCGCTCCGGTGGCGATTTCCGCGCGGGCATCGCGCATCCGGGACAAGTTGCGGTCCATCTCGGCATAGAAGCGGGCAAAGGTCAGGCCCATCGTGGTGGGTTCGGCATGGATACCGTGGCTGCGACCGATGCGAACGGTGTCTTTGTGCTCGATCGCGCGGCGTTTCAGGGCAGCCAACAGACCTTCGAGGTCTGCAATCAGCAGGTCGGCGGCGCGGGTCAGTTGCACATTGAAGCAAGTGTCCAGCACGTCCGAGGAGGTCATGCCCTGATGCACGAAACGAGCTTCCTCGCTACCCACATGTTCGGCCAGATGGGTCAAGAAGGCGATGACGTCGTGTTTGGTGACGGCCTCGATCTCGTCGATACGGGCGACATCAAACTCCACATCCTTGGCTTTCCACACGGCCTCGGCGTTTTCACGCGGGATCACGCCTAGATCGGCCATGGCGTCGCAGGCGTGCGCCTCGATCTCGTACCAAATGCGGAACTTGCTCTCGGGTGACCAGATGGCGACCATATCGGGGCGTGAATAGCGGGGAATCATTGGCGGCAGCACCTTTTTATGATTGGGATGAGGCGTTGGCGCGGGGTTTAGCCGCGCATTGACCAAGGAACAAGGCGCGAGTGCTGGGATGAGACGGTTTGCCCTGATTTTATTGCTTTGGCCCGGATTTGTGGCCGCCGACGAGTTTCAGCAACTGACGGGTGATGAGATTCTGATGGCGCTTGCTGGCAAGAAGCTCGACTATGGCGAGGGGATCACCCAGACCTTCGATAGCAATATGCAAACGCAGTACTTTTCAGGCCGCCCAAGTTCGGGACGATGGGCCGTTCGTGATGATCGCTATTGCTCGGTCTGGCCGCCTTCGGATTTCTGGGCTTGTTATGATGTTGAGCAAAGCGGTGAAACCATCCGGTTTGTGGATGATTCAGGCAATACAACTGACGGAATCTATTTGAAGTGAGCCTGCCCAGAAATATTTATGATTTCCAGGGGGTTTGGGACCTGAGCCGCCTCATCCGGGACGAGCGTGCAGGCCAGATCATTCAGGCCGAGGGTAAGGCAGAGCTACGGCAAGATACCCAAGGGTTGGTCTATGATGAGACGGTCACGCTGCGTGTTCCGGGGCAGCCTGCAATGACGGGAACGCGTCGATACCTTTGGCGCGACGCCGGTGATCGGATCGCTATCCATTTTGATGATGATCGGTTTTTTCACGCACTCAAACTTGGCCAAACCCGCGTCAAGGATCATCACGATTGCCCGCCGGACAGCTATGATGCAGACTATGATTTCTCAGGATGGCCGCGCTGGACAGTCCGCTGGACTGTATCAGGACCGCGAAAATCCTATGAAATGGAGACCAAATACGCGCTGCGATAGCGTAATCATCTTGCAGCAACGGCCCGGAACGGGCATTGCTGCATGTGCAAATAAGTCCGAATGTGGAGAAATGAGATGAACGCAAACGTACTGGCCAATGCTTTTGGCCCGCGTGAGGGGACGGCGCTGCGCGTCAAGCAGGTGGTTCTGGTTGCCCTGGGTATCGTTGCTCTGGCTGTTGCAGCCAAAATCAAAGTGCCGATGTGGCCGGTTCCGATCACCATGGGCACATTCGCCGTTTTGACCATCGGCACCGCTTATGGCGCGCGCCTTGGCCTGATCACGATGCTGGGTTACCTGCTGGTTGGTGCTCTGGGCTTTGACGTGTTTGCAGGTTCCTCGGCCGAAAAATACGGCCTGACCTACATGATGGGTGGCACCGGCGGCTATCTGGTCGGTTACCTGATGGCGACCATTCTGCTGGGCGCACTGGCCGCGCGCGGCTGGGATCGTTCGGTCGGCAAGCTGGCGCTGGCGCTGGTACTGGCCAACGTGCTGATCTACGTGCCGGGCCTGCTGTGGCTGGGTCAGCTGTATGGCTGGGACAAGCCGATCCTGGATTGGGGTCTGACACCGTTCCTGCTGGGTGACGCGATCAAGCTGGCGCTGGCCGCTCTGCTGATCCCTGGCCTGTGGAAGCTGCTGGGCGACGCACGCACCTGATAGCGCGCTCTTGCGCAAGATACACCCGCGTTCGGAGCTTTCCGGACGCGGGTTTTTTATTGTCTGCAGAACAGGATACTGGACAAAGTCAAACTGCATGGGCAACCTGACATCAGAAAACTGATCAGGTTATTGAGATATGCGTATTTTGTTAAGCTTGGCGCTTGCTGCAAGTGCCGTGACTTGGTTGGCTGTAACGCCTGTGCAAGCTGACACACCGGTGACCTACACCGATGAAGGGCGCGCCCTGTTCCGCTTTGAGGTTCCCGACTTTTGGGCATTGCGTACCGGTGGCCCGCGTGAAATCGAGGATACCAATCTGGGCGATGCCCGTGCGGTTTCGCGCGTCATGGGGATCAGACCGGTGACCGACGATAATGTCTGGATGGGCTTCGTCTCACCATCACGGGTTTCCAGCATTCAGGGCGGGGTGCGCTATCTTGAGGATATCGACAAATTCCTCGTCAAGGACCCGACGGTGACCAGCACCAGTGATACAAGGATTGGTGGGAGGCCTGCGCATGTTATCCGCGGCACCGGCAATCGGGATGGGCGAGGCGTAAACTTTACCGCCACTGTGATCGACCTGCCGCGAGACCGTGTTGCGATTGGGGTTGCGATCCTGCGTGACGGGGCCGACCCGTCTTATGTTGATGCCTTGAACGCCGTTTTCGCGTCGTTCCGGTCTTTGCAGTAAGGAGGCTCGGATGACTCGCAAACTGTTAAAACGGTCTGTTCTGGCGCTGGGGTTGGGTACTGCAACGTTTACATTGTCCGCCTGCGATGGCGTGTCCGTCGGGGTGGGGTATGGCGTTGGGTATGACCCGTTCTACGACTCGATGCTGTGGAATGATTACTACCACGACCGTAACGTGAATGTAGATGTTGACATAAACCGCCCAGACCGGCCCGACCGCCCCGATCGACCGGTTCGTCCGAACCCTCCACCGCGGCCAAAGCCACCGATCGCCAAACCGCCGTCGCGTCCGCATCCCCCGGTGGCGCGTCCTCCGACGGCACGGCCACCAATTCACCGACCCTCACCGAGGCGCCGTTAGAAAAAGGGGGCAAAAGCCCCCTTCAATCATTATCATAAGCTGACAAAGGTGGTTTTTAGTCCAGCAGCTCAGTCGTGATATGGGCCGAGCCTTCAAGGGTTCGGTGCACGGGACATTTATCTGCGATCTCCAATAGCTTAGCACGTTGCGCGGCATCCAGCGGCCCTTGTAGCCGTATCTTGCGGCGGAACTGATCGACCTTGCCATCGCTGGCCAGTCCGGCGTCCTGGGCGTGTACCTTGTCGTGGCAGACATCGACGGTGATACCTGTCAGCGGCCATTTCTTGCGCCGCGCATACATGCGAATGGTCATCGAGGTACAGGCGCCCAATCCCGAGGACACAAATCCATAAGGGGACATGCCTCGGTCCGTTCCTCCGTACGAAGCGGGCTCGTCAGCGACCGCATGGTGGCGCGGGCCGGACTGGATGTCTTGCAGGAACCCTGCCGGGTCTGCCTCGGTCACGCGAACAACACCTTCCGGGGCGCCGGGTGGTGGGGCGGGCGGGCACAGTTTGACGTATCGCGACACCCAAGCCGCAATGACATCCGCCGCGTAATCCGCATCAGCGGCGCGTGTGATCAGATGGTCGGCATCGTCCAGCGTGACAAAACTTTTTGGATGCTTCGCAGCCAGAAAGATGGTGCTGGCGTTGTCAATGCTGACCGTGTCATCGCGCGGTGCGTGCAGGATCAGAAGCGCTGCTTTCAAATCTGAAACGGCAGGGCTAAGCGCGGCCTCTGAAATGTCATCGACAAAAGCTTTGCCAATTCGGAACGGGCGACCGCCAAGCGAAACCTCTGCGCTGCCTTGCGCCTGAATCTCGGGCAGGGCGGCCTCGAAATGGTGTGATACGTGGCCCGGGTCAGCAGGCGCACCCAATGTGACGACCGCCTTGATCGACGGTATGCCAGCGCGTGCGCGCAGTACCGCAGCGCCGCCAAGTGAATGGCCAATAAGCAGGGCGGGGGCCATGTTGCGGCCGGACAGGTAGTGCGCTGCAGCGATCAGATCTTCGACATTTGAGGTGAATGTCGTATTCGCAAACTCTCCATTCGAGTGGCCAAGGCCTGTAAAATCAAACCTGAGCACGGCGATGCCCATCGCCGCCAAACGCGCCGAAATGCGCCGTGCGGCAGGTATGTCCTTAGAGCAGGTAAAGCAATGCGCAAACAAAGCCGTTGCCAGTACCGGCCCGTCCGGCAGATCAAGGCGCGCGGCCAATTGGCTGCCGTCGTGACCGGCGAAAGTAATGCGTTCGGTGGGCATGATGAATCCTTGGTGGTCCAGGTTTCGACAATACTGTGTGCTGTGTGCGGTTCTCTCAACCCCTGTGTCAGTGGCGTAACAGGAAGGTGAGGGGGTGGGACCACGTAGCCCTTGGCGCGTCGCATCAATGCATTGTTGGGGTTGGTATCTGAACAATCAAAAAATGTGATGATAATTCGGATAAACATTCATTTTACTTATTTATACTTGGACCCCAACTTGCAATCATCCTTCTTATCCAAAGCAGAGGTCAAAATGGCACATACAACATCTGCACCGCTAAGCCCGACACTCCACGCCGGAGTTCTGTTGGCAATTCTCGTGACTGGCGCAATTGGTTTTGCACTGGGACAAAGCTGGCCGCTGACGAATACGTCTGAGGACACGCCAACTCTCACAGCGCCTGAGGATTGGCACGGTAATGTCAGACGGTCCCACTGGTCAAACTAGGCGATAGCGCTTAGCCAGACCCCATCAACTGTGCGTCGAACGGATACTTCGTGAGGTTTTCATAGCCGTCTTCGGTGATCAGCACCTGATCTTCCAGCTTGATCGAGAAATCGCCGCCAACCTCGCCAACTGCCGCTTCGACGCACAACACCATTCCGGGTTCAAGTGGATAATCATAGGATCCCTCGACCGCCTTGTCGGGATAGGCTACCAAGGGCCATTCATCGCACAATCCAACTCCATGCATCAGGCAGCCGTATTTCTGTGCCTGAAACTTGTCATCCAGCCGATGGGCATTCGCAGTTAGTTCCGGGATCATGACGCCGGGCTTCAGCATTTCCATATTGGTCATGATATGCTCATGCGCGTGCTGCATGGCATAGATCATGTCGGGGCGCGGTTTTTGATCGCCGATCCACCAGGTTCGTGAGATGTCGACGCAAATGCCGTAAGACCCGATCAGGTCGGTATCGAACGCGATGATTTCATTTTGCCGCGTGATGCGCGGGCCGCATTCCTGAAACCAGGGATTGGTGCGCTGGCCCGAGGCAAGCAAGCGGGTCTCGATCCATTCACCACCGCGCCGGATGTTTTCAGCATGTAGCACTGCCCAAATGTCATCCTCGGATGTCTTCCCGTCTCCGACATTGACACGTGCGAAGCGCTCCATTTCGGCCACTGCGGTCTCGCAGGCGTGGCTGGCGCAGCGCATGGCGAGGATTTCGTCTGGGCCTTTGATGGCACGGGTTTTCTCGGTAAGCTCTTCGCCCTCCATCACCTCGAACCCCTGAGCCTCAAGCGCGCGCAGGCCGTGCAGCATGATCTTGTCGACACCCAGCCGCATGTTGCCGCCGCCGTGTTCTTCGATCAGGGCGCGCACCTCGTTTGAGAACACATCTGCGGCAACGTCAATCTTGTCGCCCCGGTCGAAATAGAACAGATCGGCGCCCGAGCGCTGCTCGCGCACCAGCGGGTTGAATTTCGACAAGAACGGAGAGTTCTTGTAGTCCCAGATCACCATATACCCGTCAGCGCAAACCAGAACGGCCCGGAACGGGTTATGGGTGTTCCACAGCTGCATGTTGGTGCTGTCAGTCGCGTAGCGGATATTCAGGGGGTCAAACAGCAAGATCCCGCCCCAATCGCGTTGCACGATGGCCTGAGTTAGGCGTTTCCAGCGAAATTCACGCATCCGCTCCAGATTGGGCAGGCTCAACCCAGCTGCGGCCCATTCGTCAAAGGCAAGCTGTGTCGGTCCGATCTCGATCCTGTCGTTGTCGTTCGGAGTTCCGTCCCCGAGTGTGGCGCCTTTGGTCGGGTCGATCTTGCGGGTGTCGCGATATGGTGTGTTCACGGCTGGACCTTTCTGCTTGCCTGCTCAACCTGCAAATCCAAACGCGCCACGTCTTCCAGGTTTGCGACCGTCTTCTGGTCGCTTTTTGACCGACAGAACCAGAGCAGGGTGCTATGCCTCGACTATGACCGTGATACTACAGCAAGCCATTCCATATGATCCACTCGCGCCAAACCCGCTGCCCGGCATCAAGCCCGCAGACCCAAGGGACTGGCTGCATCGCGACGATGCGTTTGCTGCCCAGATGCAACGACGTGCCGCGCTGATTGCGCAGCAAAAATCGGACGTCCTGGCGCAAAGCCCCGAGGCGTTGCTACCCGCGCAGGAGTTGCTGGATCTGGTCATTCAGCAAGCCTATCCGAATGCCTCCGATCACGTTGTACGGCCAGACGGCATTAGGGTCGAGGTTGATCGAGATCGTCCGCTGGAAACGCTCGGTCATCTGGTGCAAGAGGATTTCTGCATTCTGCAGAAACACGGGGATGAGCATGTTCTGACGGGCGCGATCCTGTGCTTTCCCGCAAGCTGGATGCTGTCCGAAAAGTTCATGCGCCCGTTGATTGGGATCCATGAGCCGGTTGACGCCTACGACGCCAATATTGCCCGCAGAGTTCAACGTTTGTTTGATGGCATTCAGCCCGACCGACCGCTTTGGCGATTTAATGCGCTTTGGTACCATGATGCCGAACTGTTCCAACCGCGCAGTCTCATGCAGCGGCGCACGCCAGAGGACGAAAATTCGGCCCGATTTCTGCGCAGCGAACGTCAGACTCTTTTGCGTTTACCAAAGACACAGGCCGTGGTGTTCGCGATCCACACTTATGTAATGGCCGCTGATCAGGTCCTAAAAATGGAAAACCCCGCCTGACGGCGGGGCCTCCAAGGAGGGTCTTGGGTAATTTGGTTACATGCCGAGCGCGTTGGCGACCTCGGCAAAAGCATTCGTTGCGTTCAGGCCAAAAATCGCTGTGGTAAAGGCCAGAACCTGAGTGTTGAGGCGAAAATCCTCACCCCGGATCAAATTGACTGCGGCCAAGGACATCGCAATGGGGGTCGATATACTTGCGACAGCGCCGGTCATGCCCCAGCTGGTCAGTCGCAGAATGTCGCTTGGACGTTCCGTTTCGTCCGCGGACTGCGCATTGTCAGTTGTCACAGGGGTCTCGGTGCGGAATGCGATGCTGAGCAATTGGTCGTCGCTTAGTTTAATCGGCCGCGGCTTGGTGTGTTTTGCCTGAGCGTACTCCGCGTCTGGATCAGGTAGGTCCAGCCCCGCAAACGGGCCGCTGACCGCTTCGAAAATCTGCTTGCGATTCCGTGCGTTGCGCGGTGCGATTGAATCAAAGGCGCTCATGAATTGTTCGATGGTCAGAACCGTTTTGGGCGACAACCACTCGACTCGGCGGGTGGTGCAGATGTCGACCATTCGGTACAGGATGACCACAAGCATCAACTCGGATATCTCACTATCATCAAGCAGTTTTGACACTGGACAAATCGAGATCGTCAGCCTGTTAACCGGCGGCGTCACCGCAGCACGCGGCATAGTTTTGAGACCAGCGGTTCGATCCATCCGCTCATGGTGATTGTGATCTACTTGGGTTGGTTCCGAGTCCAATGTCAGACGCACGAGATATTGGCTGCTGACGATACTGGCCTCCGATGCGCTAAGAAGCGTCTTGCGCTCGACCAGATGGCCATAGTCACCCAGCGTCGTCGAGACGACCTCGCACATACGCTCAAGCGCGCCATGTGCCGACCCGTCAAACTGGAGCCCACCGTGGTAACTATGCTTTGCAGTCACAGCATGTTCCTTTGCTGTCATAATCTTCACAACAAATTAACAGGCGAAATGGCGCAAATTTTGACCAAAATGGAAAAAAGTCGAAATATTCCAAGATTGATTACGCTTTGGAAACCAAGAAAATCGGGGTTTCCTTAAATCTATGTGGCAACAATGTGGCCGAATTCAGGTGCTCTGACGTCAAGCCTATGACTGCCCTAGTTGTCGATTCGCGCCGCCATGATTGCAATGGATTGCTGGTAGACCGAGGCCGCATTCCATTGCTGTATGACCGCAAAATTCGGCTCTCCGGGTTGATAGCCGCGACCGAGCTTCCACCCTTTCTTACGTAGAAAATTCGCGGTCGAGGCAAGCGCGTCGGTCATGTTATAAAAATCGACCCGACCATCGCCCGTGGCGTCCACACCATAGGTCAGGGCATTGCCGGGCAGAAACTGTGTATGCCCCAGCTCGCCATGTTTTGCCCCTTTTGTCGCCATCGTAAGGGTACCTTGGTCAACCAGTTTTAAGGCGCCGATAGCGTGCGGGATGAAGAATTCGGATCGGCGACAATCATAGGCTAATGTCGTGATTGCGGAAACAACCTGACTATCTCCCATGAAACCTCCAAAGCCGGTTTCCATGCCGTGAATGGCAATTAGCACACCCGCCGGTACGCCATATTGACGCTCGAGCGCGGCGTAAAACTGCGGATTGCGAGCTTTGCGCTTGCGCCCTTGCGCAACGATGGTGTTTGCCCCGCGCACCTGCATGAATTTCTCCAATGAGTATTTAAAGCTCTTCTGATTGCGATCCGCGGCAATCGTACGTGTTGCATATTGCGTTTGTGCGAGCGCTTGCAGACCCTTCTTTTTCACACCCGCTCGTTTGGCGGTTTTGGCAAAGTCGGCTTTCCAGGCCTCAAACCCGCTGCTGGTATTCCCACAAGGGGCGGACAGTGCCACCGAGGGCAGAAGGAACGCGAGTGCAGCGTAAAGGCGAAGACGAGGCATAGAGGAAATCCGAGTGCAAAAAAAAACTACGCTCAGCCTAAGCCGAGTTCGACCTACCGCAAAGTGCTTTAATAGAGATCAAGCTCGTCTGTGCCTTTCAGGGATTCGAACCATTCATCCGGGGTTTTGTCGATCTTGGCATGTTTGACCATCATCGCGTTCATATTTGGCAGACTGGATGAGTCCGGCCATTCATCGGGTTGCCACAGGTTTGATCGAATGATGCATTTGGGACAGTGCGCAAAGACGGTTTCGACATGGATCAACAGGGCCAGCTTGGGCACGCGTCCACCAACGGCCATGTTTGAAAGAAGTTCGGGATCTGCGCTAATTCTCGCGGATCCCCGCAGGCGCAGAGTTTCCAATTTTCCGGGGACAAAGAATATCACGCTGACGCGCTGATCTTTCAGCAAATTATGAAACGTATCCACGCGCTTGTTCCCGGGCCGGTCCGGGATCGTAATCATCGAGTTCGAGAGCACCTGCACAAACCCCGCAGGATCGCCACGAGGCGAAATATCGAGATGCCCATCGGGATTGGCCGAAGCGATCAGGCAGAACGAGGACATGCCGATGAAGTCTCGACACATCTCATCAAGTGCAGGCAATTCCTTTGCAATGATCTGCGGCAAGGGTTGCCCGCAAATGCGTTCCAGATCTTTTTCCGAGGTTACAAGTCCTGAATACTCAGAAAAGGGTTTGTCGCTTGCGGGCATGTGCTCTCTCCGCCTGATGTTGAGCTCAAATTTTGAAAGATCATCATCGATCCGTCAAATCTCGCGGAGATACAGAAAAAGGGGCGCCCGATGGGCGCCCCCTGAGAATTTTCGTCGAAAATTCTTAATCAGCAGCTGTAGTACATGCCGTACTCAACCGGGTGAGGTGTGTGCTCGTAGGTTTCTACCTCTTCCATCTTCAGCGCGATGTAGCCGTCAATCTGGTCTTTGGTGAACACGTCGCCTTGCAGCAGGAAGTCGTGATCAGATGCCAGCGCTTCCAGAGCTTCGCGCAGGCTGCCGCAGACGGTCGGGATGTCGGCCAGTTCTTCGGCAGGAAGATCGTACAGGTTCTTGTCCATGGCTTCGCCCGGATCGATCTTGTTCTTGATGCCGTCCAGACCGGCCATCAGCAGCGCGGCGAACGCCAGATAGGGGTTTGCGGCCGGATCGGGGAAGCGGGCCTCGACGCGCTTGGCTTTCGGGCTTTCGGTCCACGGAATACGCACGCAGCCTGAACGGTTGCGGGCCGAATAGGCGCGCAAGACGGGGGCTTCGAACCCTGGGATCAGACGCTTGTAGCTGTTGGTTGCCGGGTTGGTGAAGGCGTTCAGCGTTTTGGCGTGTTTCAGGATGCCGCCGATAAAGTACAGCGCCTCATCAGACAGGTCGGCGTATTTGTCGCCCGCGAACAGCGGCTTGCCGTCTTTCCAGATCGACATGTTCACGTGCATGCCGGTGCCGTTGTCACCTGCGATTGGCTTCGGCATGAAGGTCGCCGATTTGCCATAGGCATGTGCAACGTTGTGGATCACGTACTTGTATTTCTGCAGCTCATCGGCCTGCTTGGTCAGGCTGTCGAAGATAAGGCCCAGTTCGTGCTGACAGGATGCAACCTCGTGGTGGTGCTTGTCGACCTTCATGCCCAGACGCTTCATTGTCGACAGCATTTCCGAGCGCAGGTCCTGCGCTTCGTCAACGGGGTTTACGGGGAAGTAACCACCTTTGACGCCCGGACGATGGCCCATGTTGCCCATCTCGTATTCGGTGTCGGTGTTCCACGATGCATCAGTCGCATCAACTTCGTAGGATACCTTGTTGATACTGTTCGAGAAACGAACGTCATCAAAGAGGAAAAATTCGGCCTCAGGACCCATATAGGCCACATCACCAATACCGGAAGCCTTCAGGTACGCTTCGGCTTTCTGAGCGGTGCCTCGCGGGTCACGTTCATAGGCTTCACCAGTGTCAGGCTCCACAACCGAGCAGTGCAGGCAGATGGTCTTTTCCGCATAGAACGGATCGACATAGGCGCTGTCGGTGTCGGGCATCAGTTTCATGTCGGAAGCTTCAATCGACTTCCAGCCCGCGATGGACGAACCGTCGAACATAAAGCCCTCTTCCAGGAAGTCCTCATCGACCTGATCGGACATGATGGTGACGTGCTGAAGTTTGCCACGCGGGTCGGTAAAGCGGATGTCGACGTATTCGGCGTCTTCATCACGGATCAGCTGAAGAACTGCGTCCTTGCTCATACTATTTGTTCCTCTGATTTGAAGATTGCTGTGTTACAGGGCTTCCGAACCGGTTTCGCCGGTGCGGATACGAATGGCTTGTTCGATAGGTGAGACAAAGATTTTTCCGTCCCCGATCTTGTCGGTCTTTGCGGCGCTAACGATGGCTTCGATCGCTGCGTCAACCTGATCATCATCCAGCACGACCTCGACCTTTACCTTGGGTAGAAAGTCGACAACATATTCTGCGCCGCGATAAAGTTCGGTGTGACCTTTCTGGCGACCAAAGCCTTTCACCTCGACCACGCTGAGGCCCTGGACTCCCACGTCTTGCAGCGCCTCTTTCACTTCGTCCAGTTTGAACGGCTTGATGATCGCTTCGATCTTTTTCATTCCGGCTCACCTTGTATGGTTGTCTCGATGGCAATGATCACGTCTAAGATCGGGCGGCAATGGAACTGCGAATTTGGTCGCCTTGTGGTGCTGCGAAATCGTGCAACGGGTTAAATTTTGATCGATGTGCACAAAATGTAATCAGAATTGAATCGCGTGAGGGCGCAATATGGCAGAGTTGCTGACAGCGGCACAGATGCGGACGATCGAAAAGTCCGCGATTGAGTCCGGTGACGTGAGCGGGCTGGAGCTGATGGAGCGGGCGGGGCGCGGTGTTCTTCAAGCCGTATTTGAAGAATGGCTAGAGCTGCAGCGGGGGCCAGCCCCCGCACCCCCGAGGTATTTGGGGCCAGATGAAGAGGATCCGCTGCGTGCGGTAATTCTTTGCGGGCCAGGAAATAACGGGGGGGATGGATTTGTTGTTGCACGCTTGCTGCGGGAGCGCGGCTGGGAGGTGGCGGCATTTCTTCTTGGTGATCCGGCGAAGCTGCCACCAGATGCGCGTGTGAATCATGACAGGTGGGGCGAATTGGGGGAGGTTCACCCATTTTCCGAAGTGTTTGCCGCGCATCAAGGGGCTGACCTTTATGTCGATGCGTTATTCGGGACGGGCTTACAGCGACCGCTTGAGGGTGATGTTCTAAAATGGGCAGAAATGACTGCCTCGGATCCAGCCATCGCCGAAAAGACAGTATCCGTTGATATGCCGTCTGGCCTGTGTTCCGATAGTGGGCGTGAGCTGGTCCCGGGGACCGCGACGGTTCAGGCCAGGCTCACGGTATCGTTTCATACTGCAAAGCTGGGGCATTATCTGGGGCTGGGGCCGGTCAGAAGTGGCCGATTGGTCGTCAAGGACATTGGTTTGGAGGAGGGAGTTCAGGGCGCGGTCAAACTGGTGACCACCCCTGATGCTGATTTTTCGAAGGCAACTGCCTTACACAAATATGCGCATGGGCATGCCTTGATTATTAGCGGAGGTGCGGGGGCAACCGGCGCGGCAAGGCTGGCGGCACGTGGTGCATTACGCATCGGGGCCGGATTGGTGACGCTGGGTGTTCCACCCTCGGCTCAGATGGAGGTTGCCAGTCACATCACTGCGCTGATGCTGCAGCGGGTCCAGAGCGGCGATGATCTGATGGAAGTCCTGATGGATGCGCGGTTGAATGCACTATGCCTCGGTCCTGGTTTAGGGCTGGCGCGTGCGCAGGAGCTGGTTCCTGCGGCGCTGGCCTTGGGGCGTCCCGCAGTGCTGGACGCGGATGCTTTGACGGCGTTTGCTGATGCGCCAGAGGTGCTGTTGGACATGCTCCATGACAGATGTGTTCTGACACCGCACGGGGGCGAGTTTGCGCGATTGTTCCCGGAGATCTCCGAAAAGCTCTCGATCAAGCCGGGCAGAGGGCCGGCTTATTCCAAAGTGGATGCCGTGCGTGAGGCGGCCAAGCAGGCTGGCTGTGTGGTACTATACAAGGGCCCCGACACGGTGATTGCTGCACCGGATGGGCAATGTGTGATCAATGCGGCGCTGTTTGACCGGGCGGCGCCCTGGCTGGCGACAGCAGGGTCGGGCGATGTGCTTGCCGGGTTCATAACGGGGCTACTGGCGCGGAGCTTCAACCCGATGGCTGCAGCCAAGGCCGCAGCTTGGTTACATGTGGAATGCGCCAGGCTATTTGGGCCGGGGTTGATTGCTGAAGATCTGCCGGAACAAGTGCCAGCGGTATTCGCACGGCTTGAAATAAATGGGTCATAGGCAAATATTGGCCGATCGCGGGTCAAAGCGGCAATGTTTCGCCTTATGATTTACCTGTGCGCATAACGGGTGTTTGCAAGCTGCAACACGCAGCGCAAGAATTGTCTTGCAGGTTAGCAGGGTGCTGCTTTCGAACTAGGCCAAAATATTGATTATAAAACGCTTTCCCTGAAGGCCCCCGCTTCCGCCTGTGGCAGAAATGCAATGCCGGGCTAATAAGCTTTAGCAATCATTGGAACCGTTAATCCAGGTGCGCATATCGGCAATATCAAAAAAACTGACCCATCTATGGTGAATGACATGACAGTGAATTTTAAGCTGACTTCGATAGCAGCGGCGCTTGTCGCAACAACGGCAATCCCCGCCGCCGCCGAACTGAAATACGAAAACAACACGGGCGGTTATGTCCTGCTTTATGGTCAGTTGCACCCGGCCTTAATCTCGGTTGACGACGGTGAAGAGACCGAAACGCGCGTTCTGGACAATGACCTGTCAAACAGCCGCGTCGGTTTGGAACTGTTGCAGCCCTTCGGCAACAACGATTTCACCTTCCGTTTTGAAACCGGGCTTGGTCTGCCGAGCTCGAGCGAGTGGAACCAGCTGGGCACAGATTTCAGCGGCTGGACGCGTGAAGATATCCGTCACGCGGATTTCGCACTTGCCGGTGACTGGGGTAAATTCTCGGCCGGTCAGGGCAGCATGGTGGCCGATGGCGCTGCCGAAGTGGATCTGTCTTACGTCGGAACCGCGCTGTATTCCTTTACCAACGATGAAAATGGCGGGTTCTTCTATCGCGGTACTGACGGTTTTCTGAGCGACATCACCGTTGGCGATTCCAGCAGCAACTTTGACGGTGCGCGCCGTGGCCGCGTTCGGTATGACACGCCGGAGTTCAGCGGTTTTAAGGCCGGCATCGCCTATGGTCAGAACATTCTGTCCAGCAGCGATGACGATGACTATTACGATATCGGCCTTCGCTATAACAACACCTTCGGCGGCGGGGTTGAATTTGCAGCGGCGGTTGCATACTCGGTGCGCTCGGCTGACGATGGATCGGGGGACCGCAAGGATACGATCGGGTCGGCCTCGGTTATGCTGCAAAACGGCCTGAGCTTCACCGTAGCCGCCGGTACGCGGGACAATGACGCGGATGGTGCGTCTGACCCGAACTACTTCTACGGCAAGATTGCCTATGAGGATCGGTGGGTATCCTGGGGTAAAACCGGTATCGGGATCGACTATTACTCGGGCTCGGACTTCGTAAATGACGGCTCCAGCACCGATGCTTGGGGCATCGCTGTTGTTCAGCGTATCGACAGCATCAATACAGATGCATATCTGAAATACCGCAATCACGATTTCGAAGATGGCGCTTCGTTCGACAACAACGAGGCGTGGGTGCTGGGGGCCCGCTGGAGGTTCTGATTTCTCAGCTTTCGATGATCGAACGCTCCGGCCTGTGCCGGGGCGTTTTTTCGTCTGTAATAGGGGTAAAACCAGCCTGAAAGGGCCTTTGCCTCTTGCACGCAGGCGGCTGTGCAAATAGAAGGCGTCAAATTTGCCCGGCGCGCCCGTTTTGCGCGCCCCGAATCCTATGGGGACTACCAAAATGCAGGTTACCGAGACGCTGAACGAAGGTCTGAAGCGCGGCTACAACATCGTTGTGACCGCAGCCGAGCTGGACGACAAGGTCAACGAGAAACTGACCGAAGCGCAGCCCGAGGTTGAAATGAAGGGTTTCCGCAAAGGCAAGGTGCCGATGGCTCTGCTGAAAAAGCAGTTCGGCCAGCGCCTGCTTGGCGAAGCGATGCAAGAAACCATCGACGGTGCGATGAACAAGCACTTTGAGGACAGCGGCGAACGTCCTGCTTTGCAGCCCGAGGTCAAGATGACCAACGAGGACTGGAAAGAAGGCGACGACGTAGAAGTTGCGATGTCCTACGAAGCGCTGCCCGAGATTCCGGAAGTTGACCTGAAATCGGTCGAACTGGAGAAGCTGGTTGTCAAAGCGGACGACGCAGCCGTGGAAGAAGCGCTGAACAACCTGGCTGAGACCGCGCAGAACTTCAAAGCGCGTCGCAAAGGTTCGAAAGCCAAAGACGGTGACCAGATCGTGTTCGACTTTGTTGGTAAGGTTGACGGCGAAGAGTTCGAAGGCGGTTCGGCTGAAGATTACCCGCTGGTTCTGGGCTCGAACAGCTTCATCCCCGGCTTTGAAGAGCAGTTGGTTGGTGTGAAGGCCGAGGAAGAAAAAGACGTCAACGTCACCTTCCCCGAAGAATACGGTGCTGAGCATCTGGCCGGCAAAGACGCCGTTTTCACCTGCACCATCAAAGAGGTGAAAGAGCCGGTCGCGGCTGAGGTCGACGACGAGTTGGCCAAGAAATTTGGTGCCGAAGATCTGGCTGGGTTGAAGGCACAGATCGCCGAGCGTCTGGAAGCCGAATATGCTGGTGCGTCCCGTGCAGTTATGAAGCGCGCTTTGTTGGACGTGCTGGACGAGAAAGTCTCGTTCGACCTGCCGCCGTCACTGGTAGAAGCCGAAGCCAAGCAGATCGCACACCAGCTGTGGCACGAGGAAAACCCTGACGTTGAAGGTCACGATCACGATCCGATCGAACCAACCGACGAGCATAACAAGCTTGCCGAACGCCGCGTGCGTCTGGGCCTGCTGCTTGCCGAACTGGGCCAGAAGGCCGAGGTTGAAGTGACCGACTCGGAAATGACACAAGCGATCATGAACCAGGCGCGTCAGTACCCGGGCCAGGAGCGCCAGTTTTTTGAATTTGTGCAGCAGAACGCCCAAATGCAGCAGCAGCTGCGTGCGCCTATCTTTGAAGACAAGGTTGTCGACTACGTCTTCGAACTGGCTCAGGTTGCGGACAAAGAAGTCAGCAAGGACGATCTGCAAAAAGCCGTTGAGGCACTGGAAGAGGAATAATCCTCTTCCTTCCCCCATTAGGGGTCAAAAAAAAGCGGAGCCGTCTCGAATTAGACGGCTCCGCATGGGTGGCTTTGTACTATGAGGTGAGGGGGTCAGGCCTCATGAGCAAAAGCACGGGGGGTCTGTAACAGAGCGGTCTTCTGCTCTGGGGTGAATGTGTCGGACAGCGCTTCGATCAGTTTCAGCACTGCCTGCCTTTCTTCTTCCGTCTTGGCCGCACTCATCTGTTCGACAAAGTACTTCTCAAGATCGGTGAGCGGCTTGTGGTCACGATTTGCCGGGCTGAGTTTGGCGGCCTTTTTGGCCTCGAAGAACTCCAACGCCTTTTCTTCTTCGATAAAGACATCGTGGTGAATGTCTGCGAATTCGCGAAGACCCGAAATCCTTTCTTCTGTGCAATCCAGCAACGCCGCCATGGCCGGTACCTTGCCCATCGGAACGGTTTCGCCCACATAGTCGTAAGGCGCACAGTTCGAGCGTTTGAGAACGCGGTTCATAACCGGGTCAATCACGGTGATGATGTCCTGGATACCCGCACTACGGCAGTATTCCAGAGATCCGATCATCAGCTCACAGGTCGCGTAAGAAACCGAGTTCTTCTCTTTTCCTCGGGTCAGTCGCTGCGTGTCGACGCAGAAGCGGGTGGATTCCCACATGGTCGCGCTGCGCATCGGCGCTTCGCCGCATAAGATATCCGAGAACACATCTGAAAGCATGTGCGGGCCGGTGGTCTGGAGTGCACGTACTGCGGCTACGACGTTCCCCTCATCGTCGAGACCAATTACGTATGCAGGATCCAGGTGATCGAACTGATCGATTTCCTTGCCGTCTTCGATGTGGACGTCCCATCCAAGTCGTCCACCAAAAACCCGAGCGCGCAGTTCGAACATATCGTCAAGAACTTCGGTGAACAGATGTCTGTTCAGCCCATCAACTACCAAAATCATGTTAACCCCCTTCGAGTGATCTGTCTGTGGATAAGACGTTACCCGGTTTCCACAGCGAATCTATTGGGGGTTTCCCGTAATATTGGCTTTTTTTAGCCCAATTTCGGCAAAATTTGGCTTTATCCTGGGTAGATTAAGCCGATTCCGATGGCCCGACCGACAGCCTGCGGAGTCGTCAGTGCATTAAGCTTTTCGCGAGAAGAGCGCAAGTGCACCTCAACCGTGCGGTGCGAAATCGACAGGATATCGCCGATATCTTGTTGCGATTTACCCGCTGCGGCCCATTGCAAAATCTCCAATTCTCGGCTGGAGAGGGTCGGGTGGTACAGCATCCGGCTGATCGTATCCGATGTCATGACATTGTCATGGATGTGTACGGCCAATGATTGCAGGTCACTTATCACGTTGGGCACCAGTTTCTTCCACTCATCCCGGCTGCACTCGCGCACTGCGCTAAGCAAGCCGATATCTCCGTACGGCCCGCGAACCGGAATCGTAATGCCTTGATCTGGAATGCCAAAATCATGTGCATCGCGAAAAACGCGCTGGAAATCTTTACCGCGTTCCAGACGGCTCCAGTCGACCGGAGCGATACTGCGCTGGCTCATGTGCAGCGTCGGATCGATCAGGTGCAGGCCTTGCTCTTGATAGTGGGTTTTCCAGTCGTCCCCATAAGTCACATGGCCGTGAATCGTACCTGCAGCAGGATTCATACCCGCATAGGCTGCGTGGTCCATTTCATATTTGTCACAGACCTGACGCAGGAACTCGTCATACCGAGTATCCTGTTCGGGAAGAGTGCTGAGATCAACAATATCCATACGGTAACGACCAGTTAGACCCGAGTGAGCGGGCGGATCCCCTTGGCCAGGAAAATGATACTGTCTTCCCTGACGTCAAGCAGGACACCACATTTCGCTTGTCAAGACAAGAAGATGTGGGAAATGTCTGCCTTTTATAGGTAAATGTGCCTTTCGGGCACACAATTACGCACCTTTAAAAGATTTAACGTCAGAGTTGTGCAGTAGGTCATGGGATTCGCCGTGGCATTTCGAAGGTTATGTATGTGCATTACAATCGAAATGCGAATTAAACATGCCTATTCTGTGGCAGAAACCAGACCCGTCTCGACGAGCATGCCTCTGGCCTTTGCTTCGGGCCAATATCCTTTGGCATAAAGAAAGATGGCACGTTGCTGATCTCCATCAGACAAAAGCCAGGCACCTCGCAGGTATTTTCCGGCAAACTCCAGATTGGTATCGGCGTCCAGCAGGCCTTCGGCATTTCCAGTATAACCCATTGATCGCGCAGTGGCCGGGAGGATTTGCAGAAGCCCATAATAGGGCCGGTTCACCGCCCACGGCCGATGTGTACTTTCACGGATGGCCAGCTTGTGCACCAACTCCCGCGGGAGCTCGTAGTGGTCAGCCCATTTATTAATCGAAACGCGAAGCTCGGGTGTTTCATTGGGGTAGAGGGGGGGATCGAACGTATCGCCGGAACCCGAGCTGCCAGGACTGCCACAAGCTGCAAGCGGTGCCATAAGCAACAAGGTTAAGACGTGGCGACGAAGGAGGGGGGTCATCAAAATACTCCTGATTGCGAATGGCGATGATATGAAACCCTCGCCGGTCTGCAAGGCCAGGCGAACAATCGGGCCGAATTTTGCTTGCGATGTAACAAAAAGAAAAAGGGCCGCGTAAAAGCGCGGCCCTTTGATATTGGATATGCAGTCAGATCAGGCTTTTGCTTCGTCTTCTTCGACCGGAGCTTCTTCGGCAACCAGATCTTCGTCTTCCGAAGCGGCAGAGCCTATGTCGTCGAACAGCTCGGCGATCTCGAATTCGGCAGCGGCTTCTTCTTCAGCAGCCAGTTCCTGGATCGATTTGCCCGATGCCTGCAGTTCGGCTTCTTCTTCCGAACGTGCGACGTTCATCTTGATCTCGACTTCTACCTCGGGGTGCAGGTTGACTGCGACCGAGTGCAGACCCAGTTCCTTAATCGGAGCGATCAGGGCAATCTGTTTCTTGTCGACGGTGAAACCAGCTTCGGTTGCAGCGTCTGCGGCGTCACGCGGGGTGACCGAACCGTACAGAGCGCCGGCATCCGATGCCGAGCGAATCACGATGAACTGCTGACCGTCCAGCTTTTCAGCCAGCGCTTCAGCTTCTTTCTTAGTTTCCAGGTTGCGTGCCTCAAGCTGCGCTTTCTGGGCTTCGAACGACGCGATGTTGGCGTTCGATGCGCTCAGCGCTTTGCCTTGGGGCAGCAGGAAGTTGCGGGCGTAGCCGGGCTTGACGTCAACGACGTCGCCCATCTGACCCAGTTTCGCAACGCGTTCCAGAAGGATAACTTGCATGTCAGTCTCTCCTTACTTCACGGCGTAGGGCAGCAGGGCGAGGAAGCGGGCGCGCTTGATAGCACGGGCCAGTTCACGCTGCTTTTTCGCCGAAACGGCGGTGATGCGCGAAGGTACGATCTTGCCACGCTCAGAGATGTAGCGCTGCAGCAGACGAGTGTCTTTGTAGTCGATTTTCGGCGCGTTCTCACCCGAGAACGGGCAGACCTTGCGGCGGCGGAAAAATGGTTTTGCGGCCATGGTTTATGTCCTTTCGTCAGGCGTTGATCAGCGGCGCTCGCGGCGGCCTTCGCGCTCATCGCGCTTCTGCATCTGGACCGAAGGGCCCTCGGCATGCTCGTCGACCTTGATGGTCAGAACGCGCATCACGTCATCATGCAGGCGCATCAGGCGTTCCATTTCCTGAACCGCACCCGAAGGGGCATCGGTTTTCAGGAAGGCATAGTGGCCTTTGCGGTTCTTGTTGATCTTGTAAGCCATCGTCTTGACGCCCCAGTACTCGCTTTCGACGACGTTGCCGCCGTTGTCAGCCAGAACGGTGCCGAAATGTTCGACAAGGCTTTCTGCCTGCGCGTTGGACAAATCCTGACGCGCGATCATTACATGCTCATACAGTGGCATGTGCACTCCTGTTTATATCAAGGCGCATTTCAAAGGCGGGGCCATATGGTCCTTCGCGACCCTGCCACGAGAGGCTGCGCGATTCATAACTCCTGCGAAGGATGGCCCCGTATACACGTTTGAGCGGGCGGGGCAAGCCCTGCCACATATGCCTTTGTGAAGTCGCCCTATTTCCACTGGTGCGCCCAATTCCTGACGCTTTTCGCCCCGAGGTTGTTCATGAAGCCGGGAGGACCCGGTAGATTGGAAAACATAGACAGGGCAAGACAATGGCCGTCATGAACACAAACACTTTTGAACAATCGGCGCCTGCCGCGGTATTTGATAAATCCGTCCCCGTTCTGATTACGTTTGCGCCGAATTGGCGGGCTCGGATGTTTCTTCTGCGTGCCGTTGGTGTCTTTCTGATCGTGTCGGCCTTTTCGATGTGGTTGATGCCGGGTTCGGTTATGGGGGCCGAGGTTTGGCCTATCAAGTTGGTCGCTTCACTGATGTTCCTGATTGTTGGCGTCAGCCTGCTGACCATCGAGGTGATGGATGCGCGCCCAGACGCCTATTTTGACCCAATCCGCCGCGAGGTTCGCATTCTGCAGAAAAACGAAAACGGTCGGCCGCAAACGGTATTGCGCCGCAGCTACGACTCGCTGGGTGGCGCGCGTTTCGCTGACGACCAGGTCGAACTGTACGATGTAGACGGAAGCCTGCTGATGAAGCTACCACTGGAATCGGCGGATGTTGGCTCAGCGCTCAAAGGTCAACTCAGCCAAAACGTAACAATTTTCGCCTGATTTTTATTCTGTTCAAAAAGGAACAGAAGTTGTGAATCAAAAAAACTTGTGTGCCGCCCTTGGGCGGCACATTTTCGTAGGTGAGCAACCCACCCGGTTTGCAACAACACCATTGCGGAGATTGTTATGAAATCCACCCTTATTGCTGCTGCTTTGGCCGTATCGGCGACCACAGCATTCGCCAGTGCTGAAAAATACGTTTTGGACTCCAGCCATAGCCAGGTCATCTTCAGTTGGAACCACCTTGGCTTTTCGACCACCACGGGCATGTTTTCGGGCTTTGAGGGCGAAATCATGTTTGATCAGGAAGACCCGGCAGCATCGAGCGTGACTGTTTCGATGCCGGTCGTTGAGATGATCACCGGTTGGAAACCGCGCGAAGATCACTTCATGACCGAAGATTTCTTTGGCGCAGCCGAAGGTGATCTGGTGACCTTCACTTCAACTGGTATTGAGGTCACTGGCGAGAACACAGCCAACATCACCGGTGATCTGACCATGAATGGTGTCACCAAATCCGTGGTTCTGGATGCCAAGCTGAACCAAGTGGGTGAACACCCGATGGCGGGCAAGCCATGGGCCGGATTTGACGCCACCACGACGCTGGTGCGCAGCGATTTTGATTTGGGCCAATTCGCTCCATTCGTGGGTGACGAGGTCGAGGTCAAGATTTCGATCGAGGCACAGAAGGCCGACTAATCCCTTCATGATCCCAAAAAGAAACCGTCGGGGTTATGCGCCCCGGCGGTTTTTTATTTGTTGTCGCGTTCTGCCGTCAATTCGACTGCCACGATAACCGTGAACCCCAACGAATCTTCGGTGGGTTGCGATGTTCCAACGTCGAAATCCATTCGGTTGAGTTCCAGATTCCCCGACATCGTCGCTGCATCGTCGGCCAGTTCCAGCGTAAATGGCAGGACGACATCGATAGATTTGTCCCGGATTGTCAGAGGTCCTCGCGCCTCATAACCCGCATCCGTTTTGAACAGGTCGGCCTTAAATTGAGCCGTAGGAAACTGCGCACTGTCAAAGAAATCCGCACCCATCGCTTGGTCGGTGACTGTGCCGAGGCTGAGTGAACCAATGGCAATCGTTACATCGACGGAACCGGCCAACCCCGGCTCGGCGGGATCCTCAAACGCTATCGCTGCAGTCCAGTCAGCAAACTCGCCGCTTACGGGACTGCCCAATTGCGAGATAGTAATCGACAGGGATCCGTCTTCGACCTCCCATTCCGATTGAACTTGCGCAAGTTCGGCCGTGTCTTCGGTTGCTTTGGACTGGTCGTCAAAGACACCGGTGGACCAACCTCCGACCAGCACCGCGCCCCAGATTGCCAAGGCGGCGAAGGCGGGAACAATGGAATGGTGCTGCGCCGGGGGTTCCGGCGCGTCCGATTGGCCGGGCAGCATACGGCGCAGGGTACTGTCTTTGTCCACGACATGGTGTTTCAGCGCGCCCGCTATGTGCAGCACGAGCGCCACACCCAGGGCCCAGACGAAAAGCCAATGCAGGCTGGCGCTGATGTCGGCAAGGAAAGCTGACTTCGGAATAAGCGGCAGGTTCTGACCAAGGGGCCATAGGATCGGCGCGAAGCCGTCGGTGGCGGCGTGGTGGATCCAGCCGCTGAGCGGAGCCAGTACAAGCGAGCCGTACAGCAGCCAGTGCACAGTTTCGGCGGCGAAGGCCTCGGGTTTGTTTTCAGCGTTCAGCAAGCCCGGCTTCGTCTGGGTAACAGCCCAAAGGATTCGGGCCAGTGCGACGAAGAACACGGTAACACCAATGGTTTTGTGCAGTGAAAACAGCTGGGCGGCGCGGGCGATGTCATCCTCGGTCGTGGGAATGCTCGGATCGTAAATCGCATGGGCCAATTGGTTCGCGAACCAGCCCAGCGGCAGAGCCGTCAGGATCAGTAGTGCGGTCAGCCAGTGAAATGCTTTGGTTACACCACCATAGCTGGACCGGGTGTTGGTAAGGGGCATCGATTGGCTCTCCGAGTTTCTGAATTGAGGGTAAGTTAAATGGATGCCGTGTGGACACAAGACAGAGAAATGCACAGTAAAGGTGTCCTGATGCAGAACGCAGGCAATGCTTGTGCCGCGCCGATTGTCAGTTTAAACCCCGCCGAAATCTGACGTCACGCAAGAGGCACCAATGACACGCGCGTTTGTTTTCCCCGGGCAGGGCGCCCAGACCATCGGAATGGGCAAGGCCTTGGCTGAGGCATATCCAGCCGCCCGCGCCGTTTTCGATGAGGTCGATGAGGCCTTGGGCGAAAAACTGAGCGATCTGATCTGGGACGGCGATATCGCAGAGCTGACCCTGACTCAGAATGCACAGCCCGCGCTGATGGCAACCTCGATGGCCGCAATGCGCGCACTTGAGGCCGAAGGCGTTTCGATTTCAATAGCATCTTATGTGGCGGGTCACTCGCTGGGTGAATACTCGGCGCTGGCTGCGGCCGGAGCCTTGACGGTTGCCGATACTGCCCGCCTGCTGCGGACGCGCGGGCAGGCCATGCAAAGTGCAGTGCCGGTGGGCGAGGGCGCAATGGCCGCCATTCTGGGGCTCGATCTTGAAGCGGTGCGCGCCGTTGCGGACGAGGCCGCGCAAGATGAGGTCTGTCAGGCAGCCAATGACAACGACCCGACCCAGATTGTTGTGTCTGGTTCAAAGGCCGCTGTTGAGCGCGCAGCCGAGATCGCCAAGGAAAAAGGTGCCAAGCGTGCAATTATGTTGCCGGTAAGTGCTCCATTTCACTGTGCGCTGATGCAGCCTGCGGCAGATGTAATGGCAGAGGCTTTGGCCTCGGTTGAAATCAAAGCGCCTGCCGTGCCTTTGGTTGCGAATGTTCGCGCCGAAGCTGTGGCTGATCCAGATATGATCCGTCAGTTGCTGGTGGAACAGGTCACCGGCTCGGTTCGGTGGCGTGAGAGCGTACAGTACATGGTCGCGCAGGGTGTGACCGAAGCGTGGGAGATCGGCGCGGGCAAAGCTCTGTCGGGAATGATCCGCAAGATCGATCGAGCATTGGCGTGCACAGCGGTCGGGGCGCCTGAAGATGTACAAAAAGCCGTTAACCCCGGCGCATGAACAAGGGACAGCCGCCGGATTCGGCGGCCAGAGAGGAAACATAGATGTTTGATTTGACAAGTAAGAATGCGCTAATCACCGGTGCTTCGGGTGGTATTGGCGGCGATATCGCCCGCGCGCTTTACGACGCTGGTGCAACTGTTGGCCTTTCCGGAACGCGCGTGGAGCCTCTGCAAGCTCTGGCCGACAGCCTTGGCGATCGTGCGCATGTCTTGCCGTGTAACCTGAGCGATCCCGAAGCCGTCGAGGCCCTGCCGAAACAAGCGGCTGAGGCGATGGGCTCGGTTGATATTCTGGTGAACAACGCAGGCATCACACGCGATAACCTGTTCATGCGCATGTCGGATGAAGAATGGCAGAGCGTGATCGACGTGAACATGACCGCAACGATGAAGCTGTGCAAAGGCGTGATCAGGGGCATGATGAAGGCGCGCTGGGGTCGGATCGTCAATGTCTCGTCCGTTGTGGCTGCGATCGGAAACCCAGGGCAAGCGAACTATGCTGCCTCCAAGGCCGGCATGATCGGCTTTTCCAAGGCGCTGGCGCATGAGGTTGCGACCCGTGGCATTACCGTTAATGCGGTTGCGCCGGGCTTTATCACCACCGCGATGACCGAGAAGCTGACGGATGAGCAAAAGAAGGGTCTGCTGCTCAAGGTTCCGGCCGGTCGTATGGGTGATCCGCAGGAAATCGCAGCCGCTGTGCTGTATCTGGCAAGCCCTGAAGCAGGTTATGTTACCGGAAGCACCTTGCATGTGAATGGCGGTATGGCCATGTTGTAATCGCAATTCAGGGTGGGCGCGAAAGCGTTTGCCTTGTGCGTTGTCTGTGCTATAGGCGGCGCATATGCGCAGGAACCGGTCCAAGGGCCGGTTCTCTGATTTCCCGGGGACCCGGGACCCAAACCGCCCGGAAAGGGCAAAACAAGTCCACCCCGAACGGGCAAGGGCAGAACCGGGCGGACAGCCCTGAAATTGAAATGAGGAATAGACATGAGCGACGTCGCAGATCGCGTAAAGAAGATCGTTGTTGAGCACCTGGGTGTTGAAGAGGACAAGGTTGCCGAAAACGCCTCGTTCATCGACGATCTGGGCGCAGACAGCCTGGACACCGTTGAGCTGGTAATGGCGTTCGAAGAAGAGTTCGGCATCGAGATTCCGGACGACGCAGCCGAGACCATCCAGACCTTTGGCGACGCGGTCAAATTCATCAGCGAAGCTTCCTAAGCTGACCTGACTGAGACAAAAACGGCGCTTCCGGGCAACGGAAGCGCCGTTTTTTATGCTCTGCCACATTTCGCGCTTGCTTTGAGGCGTTGAGGCTCCGCACTCTGACACCTGAGGCAAGTTTCTGAGCGGGCAAGGGCATGATAAGATCCACCCCGATGATCAATACGGCGCGTCTGACCTTGTGTGCAATGCGCCCCGAGGATTTCAACCGGTTCGCCGAAATCTGGCGCGACCCCGAAGTTGTACGCCATATCGGAGGCACCCCGAAAACGCGCGGCGAGGCGTGGGATTCTTTCCTGCGCAACGCTGGACATTGGCAGATGACCGGGTTCGGTCAATGGGGTGTGATGCTGCAGTCGAATCGTACTCTGATCGGGCAAGCCGGGTTCTTCTATGGCAACCGGTCTCTGGGCGATGATTTCGATGGTTTTCCCGAAGCCGGCTGGGTTCTGGCCCCTGACATGCAGGGGCAAGGATACGGGTGTGAGGCCGCGCAGGCGGCGCACGACTGGTTCGACCGGATCATTCCGGGCCCGTTGGTTGCGCTGATCGACGCGGACCATGCAGCCTCACAGCGATTGGCTGAAAAGCTGGGCTACAAGCTGTTGCGCGAAGCTGAATACCGCGGCACCCCCGTTCATCTGTTTCGCCGTGACGGACCTCCTACACGGGTGTGAAACGCATTAGGCAGTGCGATGCCGCAAAATGGACGAGCTTTGCCGATCTTGTGAAACAAAGCGGCAAACTGAGACTCTATGCTATCGTGGAATTACGGAATGATTCAGCGGAGGATATGAATCATGATGATTTACCCCACGATGGAGTTGCAGAACGGTCGGTGCGTTACGCTGGACAAGGGGCGTCTGGATGAAGCGATGATCTGGCATGTAGATCCAGTCGAGACCGCGCGCGGCTGGTCTGCGGCTGGAGCGGAATGGATGCAGCTTACGGATTTTGACGCGATCGAGGGCCGGGATACCAATTCCGAACTGATCGAAGAAATCATTCGCTCCTCTGAAATGTCAGTGCAGCTGGCAGGGGGGATGCGGACCCGCGAGCATGTTGAACATTGGATCAACAAAGGGGCCGGTCGAATCGTGATTGGCACACTTGCGGCCTGGGACCCGCAGTTGGTTAAGGAACTGGCCAAGCTTTATCCCGACCAGATCGTGTTGGCGGTTGATGTTTGGCAAGGGCAAGTGATGACCGAAGGTTGGCGCAGCCAAAGTGCGTTTACCCCGGAAGCCTTCATCGAAGCTTTCGCGGATACGCCTCTTGCTGCCATTCTGGTGACCGATATCGATAGCGATATGGAAGACGTCGAGGCGCAGCTGGGTCTGATTTCAGGACTGGCCGAAAAATCGCGTACACCGATCATAGCCAGCGGTGTCGTGCGTACCAGCGACGATATCTCTCGTCTCGCCTATATCTCGAATATTTCGGGTGCGATCGTTGGCCGGGCACTGTTCCGCAAGTCCGTCGATCTGTCCGAAGCATTGGAAGTCGCCCAATCGGCACACGAGCCAGTCGCCGAGTTCCAGTAAACTTCAGTACCAGACGACCCGCCTTTCCCGTTGAAGGAAGGGCGGGTTTTTGCTTTTCAGGCATCGTTCAACTCAATTGACAGAGGATTTGAACAGGTTACGGCACAAGGATGCCGGTTCAGAATATGCCGTTGCTCTTGCCCCCGCACCCCGGGCCGGGGTATGAGCGGTTCTCATAACAGGAAGCAGGCAAGAGGCACTTCATGCGCAGAGTCGTTGTAACCGGTCTTGGATTGGTCACTCCTTTGGCCAGTGGGGTTGAGGAAACATGGTCACGGCTGCTGGATGGAGAATCCGGCGCAGGACCAATCACGCAGTTTGATGCCGAGGCAAGCGGGGTCACCACGACCTATGCCTGCGAAGTGCCGCGCGGAGATGGCACCAATGGGACATTCAACCCCGACGACTGGATGCCGCCGAAAGAACAGCGCAAGATCGAGGATTTCATCCTATATTCCATCGCTGCAGCCGAGATGGCTTGCAAGGATGCCAATTGGCTGCCCGAAGACGAAGAAGACCGCCTGCGCACTGGCGTTCTGATTGGGTCCGGTATCGGTGGGCTGGGATCAATTGCCAACACGGCCAACCTGATCCGCGACAAAGGTCCGCGCAGGGTTTCTCCGTTCTTTATCCCGGGCGCGCTAATCAATCTGGCCTCGGGGCAGGTTTCGATCCGTCATGGGTTCAAGGGGCCGAACCACTCGGTCGTGACTGCTTGCTCGACCGGTGCCCATGCGATCGGTGATGCCAGCCGCATCATCCGCGCCGGGGATGCAGACGTGATGATCGCAGGCGGCGGCGAGGGCTGTATTTGCGAAATCGGTATCGCCGGCTTCAACGCCTGCAAGGCGCTGTCGACCAAATACGCCGATGATCCGAAGAAAGCGAGCCGCCCCTATGACATCGACCGCGACGGTTTCGTCATGGGCGAAGGTGCAGGCATTGTAGTTCTTGAGGATTACGAACACGCCAAAGCGCGCGGTGCCAAGATCTATGCCGAGGTTCTGGGCTACGGCATGTCCGGCGACGCCTACCACATCACCGCGCCGTCTGAGGATGGCGACGGGGCTGAGCGCTCGATGAAAGCCGCATTGCGCAGCGCAGGTTTGGAACCGAAGGATCTGGATTACATCAACGCGCATGGCACCTCGACCATGGCGGATACAATTGAACTGGGTGCAGTTGAGCGCCTGCTGGGCGATCATGCCAGCAATGCGACTATGACCTCGACCAAATCGGCCACCGGTCACCTGCTGGGCGCTGCTGGCGCGATTGAGGCGATCTTTTCGATCCTTGCGATCCGCGATCAGGTTGCACCGCCGACCATCAACCTGGACAACCCTGCGGTGGAGACTCCGATCGACTTGGCACCGAATGCAAAACGAGAGCGTGAGATCAACGTGGCCTTGTCAAATTCGTTCGGCTTCGGCGGCACCAATGCAAGTGTGATCTTCGGAAAGGTCAACTAAATGTGGCGAGCGCTCGCTTCGAACGCGTTGACAATACTGATCGTTGGGCTGTTCCTGATGGGCGGTGTCGTCCTGTGGGGGCAGTCGCAATACAAGTCCGAAGGACCGCTGGAAACCGCGATCTGCCTGCAGGTAAAGCCAGGCTCCAACATGACACGGGTCAGCCGTGACCTCGAGGATCAAGGTGCGATCAGCAGCGGGTTGATTTTCCGCTTAGCTGCTGATTACACAGACAAATCTCAGCAGCTGAAAGCGGGTAGCTTTCTGGTTCGCGAAGGCGCGTCGATGGAGCAAATCGTCGACGACATAACTCATAGCGGCGCCAGCACTTGCGGGACCGAGATCGAATACCGCATTGGCGTGACCCGTATGCAGACCCGCGTGCGGGAGCTGAACCCGGCGACTCTGGATTTTGATGAGGTGGCTTCCTTTGTGATCGGCGAAGAGGACGCCCCGGAAGTTTATGCAGAAAAACGCGGTGAGGCGGATACGCGTTATCGCATCTCGTTAGCTGAAGGCGTCACCAGTTGGCAGATTGTTGAGTCGCTAAAGGCGATGGATTTGCTAACCGGCGAAGTAGCCGATTTGCCCGCTGAAGGGATGTTGGCCCCTGACAGTTATGAGGTCAGACCCGGTGAAGATCGGAATGCAATTCTTGCTGAAATGCAGGAAAAACAGCAGCTTAGAATCAACGCAGCGTGGGAGGGGCGTCAGGATGGTTTACCTCTGAACAGCCCCGAAGAGATGCTGATTTTGGCTTCGATCATCGAAAAAGAAACAGGTCAGCCGGAAGAGCGTGGCCAGGTAGCCAGCGTTTTCGTTAACCGTCTGAACCAAGGTATGAGGCTGCAGACAGACCCGACGGTGATCTATGGTGTAACCAAAGGGCAGGGTACTTTGGGTCGCGGTTTGCGGCAAAGCGAACTGCGCGGTGCGACGCCTTGGAACACCTATGTCATCGAAGGGCTGCCACCCACCCCGATTGCCAATCCGGGTCTTGCGAGCCTTGAGGCTGCGGTGGCACCTGACAACACGGATTTCATCTTCTTTGTTGCGGACGGAACCGGTGGTCATGCCTTTGCCGAGACCCTGCAAGAGCACAATCGCAACGTCGCAAAGTGGCGTGAGATCGAGGCTGAGCGGAATTCCGGGAACTGATTCAATCGTCCGTGTTGTGCAGGTTTGAAGCGGCACTTTGTCCGACTTGTACAACACGAATCTCTGACCCCGATAAAGCAACGGCCCGGTCAATCGACCGGGCCGTTTCTTATTCAGGCCGCTTTCGCGCGACGCGGTCGGCGGCGTCTCTGACCGCCCGGTTTGGGCGCACCAGAGTGCTGAGGTTTCGGGCCGCGACGGCGGTTGCTTGGACGGCGCGGGGTTTTCTTTGGTGAGATTGCTTCAGGCATCTCACCGCTGGCGACCGGGATTTCGATCTTCATCAGCTTCTGAATCTGACGCAGCAGGTCGACCTCTTCCGCCGAGCAGAAGGCAATGGCCTCGCCCTCGCGGCCTGCACGAGCGGTGCGGCCGATGCGGTGGACATAGTTGTCCGGTACCTCGGGCAGGTCGTAGTTGATCACATAGGCCACGCCCGGAATATCGATGCCGCGCGCGGCGACGTCGGTAGCGACCAGAACATTGACCTCACCGGCGCGGAACGCCTTGATTGCGCGGTCGCGCTGGCCCTGACTTTTGTTGCCGTGGATCGAGGCTGCATTGTAGCCATCGGCGACAAGCCCCTTCATCAGCTTTTCCGCTCCGTGTTTGGTACGAGAAAAGACCAGCGTCAGCGCGTCCATGTCAGCCGAGAGGATCTCGCGCAGTTTGGCGGGTTTTGCAGGCTTTTCAACAAAGTGGATCGACTGCGTGATCTTGTCGGCTGCTTTGCCGGGGGGCGAGACCTGCACCCGTTGCGGGTTGGTCAAATAGGCACGGCTGAGCTCTTCCATTTGCTTCGGCATGGTGGCTGAGAACAGCATGGTTTGGCGCGGCGTGCCCAGTTCCGGCGCGATCCGACGCAGGGCATGGATGAAGCCCATATCGAGCATCTGGTCAGCCTCGTCCAGTACGAGGTGCTTGACTGAACCCAGATTAACCGCACCGCGATCCATCAGGTCGATCAGGCGACCGGGGGTGGCGACAAGAATGTCGGTGCCGCGCGCCAGAAACATGATCTGCTTGTTGATCGACTGACCGCCAACCACGGTCGCGACGCGGATCTTGGTTTTCTTGGTTAAGTTGCGAAGGCTGTCGGCGATCTGGTTGACCAACTCGCGGGTGGGCGCAAGGATCAGCGCCTTGGCGGTTTTGGGATCGGGCTTGCCGGGCTGGGCCAGCAGATGGTCGATCAGCGGCAGGCCAAAGGCCAATGTCTTACCTGTACCGGTCTGGGCGAGGCCAAGGATATCGTGACCATTCAGGGCCAGCGGGATCGCCTGGTTCTGGATCGGGGTCGGTTGAGTGAAGTTGGCGCGTTTGAGCGCATCATTTAGAGCGGGCGCAAGGCCCAGCATATCGAAGTCGAACAAATAACTATCCTTTACAGCCCGAGGCAAAGGTCCACGGGCAAGTCGTGATGGGCCGCTTCCGCGACCGGCAGGGGTTGTGCGAAACCTCAGGACGTGCAGGCGTTCCCTGCAGCATCTGATTGTCGCGTCAAGAACCCTGCGTGATGGGGAACTATGGGTGAATCGGGCGCTGTTGGGGGCGGTGTCGCCCACGTGCTCACGCGGTAGCGTTGTTTGAGGGGCACATGCGCCTTGCGGTCGCGATTGTCAAGCGCCGTGTCGGCCATAAGCTTGCGCGGGTTGCGCGTTTGCCAGATACGGTTCGGAAGGTTTTATGAGTCGGGTCATGACATTCAGAGCTTTACACGGAGCGGATTTGAGGACCGCCAGCGTCGCCCTTGTCATCGGCGGGATGATGTGGGGGCTGTACTGGATTCCGGTTCGCTACTTTGTCGACCAAGGACTGGATGGCCCATGGCCCGGTATTGTGATGTACACCTCGGCGTTGATCGTACTGACGCCTTTCCTGATGCGCGAACGGCAAGCGCTTTTGAAAGACTGGCGCGGGCTGATCTTGAGCGGGATGTTCACCGGTGCTGCGTTCAGCTTGTTTACCATCAGTCTGGTTTACACAGATGTCGTCCGGTCAATCCTGCTGTTCTATCTGACACCGGTCTGGGGAACGATCCTTGGAATGGTGTTTCTGGGTGAACGTCTTGGCCCGGCGCGCGTGCTGGGCTTACTCTGCGGTCTGGGTGGCATGTTCATCGTGCTTGGCGGAGAACAGGGGTTTCCTTGGCCGCGCAATACTGGAGACTGGCTGGCCCTGATCTCGGGGATCACTTGGGCGATGGGATCGCTGGGGCTTTATCGGACGTCCGGTATCTCTGTTCCGGGGCAGGTTTTTGCCTTTGTTTCAGGCGCTTTGGTGTTGTCTCTGCTGAGCGTTCCATTCAGCGGCGGTTTGGCGTCATCAGAGGCAGTCGGCGAGATGGTTATACGTATCGGCCCGGTCGCGTTGCTGTCGGTCCTGTACACCTTGCCGATGTTTTTTCTGACGATTTGGCCCGCAACCAAGCTTACCCCGGCACGCGTTGGTCTACTGCTGATGAGCGAAGTTGTGGTGGGCCTGATCTCGGCGGCGGTCTTCTCGGGCGAGCCGTTTGGGATGAGAGAAGCATTGGGTGCGGCTTTGATCGTAAGCGCTGCGTTTCTTGAGGTCATGCGGGGCTGATCGTTAACGGATCGGACGCCGGGTGTTGCATCTTCGTTGCGTAACGCGTTGACTTTGCGCGCTTTTCTTGGTACGAATTATGTCATGCTAGAAGAGGTGGGCAACGGCCCCGGGGCGACCCGGCGGTCGTTTTTCGTTTCTCTCGTGCGGAAAAACTCACGCATGAGGTCACAGGCAAACATGACTTTGATTACCCCGGAAGAGCGGATTTCTCAGACGGCTGATTTGTTGCAGTCGCTCGAAAGATCCATTCGCGATCTGCGCCAAGCAGCGGAAGAACTGCGAAAACAGATCGGTGCCGGGGAGGATGCAAACCTTGCCGGAACAGGCAAGCAACTGGGTCAGCTAGAGGGGCTGATCCGCAGTTGCCAGAAAGTGGAGACAAGCTTTGTCGAACAACATCACAGACAAGCCGGAATTGCCCAAGGGGGCTATGCGCTCGACCTTGATCGGGCACGATCTGAGATCGGGTGCAGGCTGGCTCGCCTCCGCGCCTGCTGCGGTGCAGGACAGATTTCTGAGTGAGATCGGGGAGGGGGGGCTGTGTGCCCTCCCTTTCCTGTTCGAGTTCTGGGCGCTGCCGCATCAGTTGCCGCCCGAGGGCGACTGGCGGTCGTGGGTGATCATGGGCGGGCGCGGGGCCGGTAAGACGCGGTCGGGGGCCGAGTGGGTGCGGTCGGTGGTCGAGGGGTCATTGCCTCTGGATCGGGGGCAGGCGTGTCGTGTGGCTCTGGTCGGTGAGACATTTGATCAGGTGCGCGATGTGATGATCTTTGGGGATAGCGGGATATTGCAGTGTTCACCGCCGGATCGGCGGCCTGTTTGGAAGGCGTCTGAACGCAAGCTGGTTTGGCCTAACGGGTCCGAGGCGCAGGCGTTTTCGGCGCATGATCCCGAGGGGCTGCGGGGGCCGCAATTCGATGCGGCCTGGGTGGATGAGCTGGCCAAGTGGAAGAAGGCGGGCGAGACCTGGGATATGTTGCAATTTGCGCTGCGGCTGGGGGAACGGCCGCGGGTCTGTGTGACCACGACGCCGCGCAATGTGAAGGTTTTGAAGGATTTGCTGGCGTCGCCGTCGACCGTGCAGACCCACGCGCCGACCGAGGCGAACCGGGCCAATCTGGCGGACTCGTTTTTGCAGGAGGTGCGCGCGCGTTACGCGGGCACGCGGCTGGGGCGGCAGGAGTTGGACGGGGTGCTATTGTCGGACGCCGAGGGGGCGTTGTGGACGGGTTCGATGCTGGAGGCGGCACGCTGTGCGCAGGTGCGCGCATTGGACCGGGTTGTCGTGGCGCTGGACCCGGCGGTGACGACGGGGTCGGATGCGGATGCCTGCGGGATCGTGGTCGTTGGTGCTCAGTTGCAGGGGCCGCCCGAGGACTGGCGGGCCTATGTGCTGGCTGACCGGACGGTGCAGGGCGTTGGCCCGGCGGGCTGGGCGCAGGCGGCGATTGACGCGATGGGCGAGTTTGGGGCCGAACGACTGGTGGCCGAGGTCAATCAGGGCGGGCAACTGGTGGAAGAGGTCGTGCGGCAGGTGGACCCTTTGGTGCCTTATCGCGCGGTGCGGGCGTCGCGCGGCAAGGTCGCGCGGGCTGAGCCTGTGGCGGCGCTGTACGAACAGGGGCGGGTAAGCCATGTGGCCGGGCTGGATGCGCTAGAGGAGCAGATGTGCCAGATGACCGCGCGCGGGTTCGAAGGGCAGGGCTCACCCGACCGGGTCGACGCGTTGGTCTGGGCGCTGCATGAGTTAGTTGTGGCACCTGCGGGGGCGTTTCGGCGGCCCAAGGTGCGGAGTTTGTGAGCACTTTGAGGGTTGCTCTACAAACAATCATATTTCGCCTTAAGGGCTGCTCTTTCGCTGGGCGCATTCAGGTTCAGGACGTTGGGTACTCTTGATTCCAACTGTCCTCGTATTCGCCGAGCAACCGGGACAACGTCAGCAGCGAAGAAAACAGCCTTGCGTGGACATCCGGCGACATCATTGTTTTGTAGTCATCAAGCAGCTGCACAAGAACGACTACGTTGGAGGCAAACACCTCATAGACGTGTTTGTCGGCAGCGGTCGGTTCCTTGGTCCAGTTATTGTTTGTATCGGAGTGTCCGGACGGCACAGGTTCGTTTTCATTCATCGGGTGGCCTCTTCAATTTGAAGCACACGTGGGGGCATGTGAAACGCAGACAATTGCCGTGGCATGAAATCACAAGAACTTGGCGGTGATTGCAAAGGATTTAAGTTAAGTGTCCAGCAAGCCGCTAAGCCTTACAATTGGCCATGATGGATTCAGGGACAGGATTGGCCTGATCGGGTCGACGCGCCGGTCAGGGCGCTGCATGAGTTGGTGGTGGGGCCAGCAGGGGCGCATCGGCGTCCTCGGGTAAGGGCTTTGTAAGAGATAATGCTTCTTCTGCGTTCTGTTACTGTTAGTCCCGACTTGCATATCTTTGTCGGCAGCGTTTACCTGCCTCGGAATTGGGCTGAATGCGAGTAAAGTCAAATGAGTAGCAATAGGATTCTGGGCTATCTTCTGACGTGCATCGCCGTATTTCCCGTCTTGGCATCGGCGCAACTTCTGGGCAGCCCTTACGGGAAATTCACATTCGTTTTGCGGGTTGAGGACAGCGGTGATCAGGCTGGTATTCACTCCATCGCCACTGCGGTTCAGATTTTGGACAATCAAGAAAAAGTAGGATCTGAGCCTAACGCCCAGGATGCTGAACTTAGCTTTTTCTTTGCTTCCGGACGCGGTTTTATTGAGAATGATAGAGTTTCTATCAAAGCCCTCGAGCAGTTTCCTAGAGAATTGGTTGATGCAGTAGTTAATCTGCCTACCAATACTGACATTTGTTATGTTCAAGGCTTCAAACTGTTGGTGCAAGACGGCTCTCGTACACAAAATTTGGTCGTTTCAGTTCATGATAGTACTGACGCCGAAATGGAGGATGCTTATCGGTGTTTTGCCGCGGGTGTTTGGTACTTCAAGTTTGGAAACATCGGCGGGTTTGAGGCGAGCCGTTGGAGAGAAATGCTGGCTAAAGTAATTGGCTCTAGTAGACGAGATTAATGATCATTTCTGTCCGTTGCCCACCCCCCGTACGCATCATTCCCGGGGCTTAAACTTCTTTCCGTCATAACTCCTTTCAACAAGCCGAGCAGAGCGGCGGCAGAAAGGAGCACAGATGGTATTCGATTTCTTGCGTCGTGGATCGGCTGGCGAGGCGCCCGAGGTGAAGGCGAGCGCGGCGGGGCCGGTTGTGGCGTGGCAGACGGGTGGGCGCGTGGCGTGGAGCCCTCGGGATGCGGTGTCGCTGACGCGGACGGGGTTTTCGGGGAATCCGGTGGGGTTTCGCTCGGTCAAGTTGATTGCCGAGGCGGCGGCGGCGTTGCCTTTGGTGTTGCAGGATCTAGCGCAACGGTTTGATGTTCATCCGATCCTGTCGCTGATGCGTCGTCCGAATGCGGCGCAGGGGCGGGCGGAGTTGATGGAGGCCTTGTTTGGGCAATTGCTGCTGTCGGGCAATGCTTATGTCGAGGCCGTGCAGGCCGATGAGGGCCTGCCGGTTGAACTGCATGTGCTGCGATCCGACCGGATGAGCGTGGTGCCGGGGGCGGATGGGTGGCCAAAGGCGTATGATTACGCAGTGGGCGGTAAGACGCATCGGTTTGCGGCGGAAAATATCTGTCATATCAAGTCGTTCCACCCGCAGGATGATCACTATGGGTTCTCGCCGATGCAGGCGGCGGCGATGGCGATTGATGTGCATAACAGCGCGTCCCGGTGGTCGAAATCGTTGTTGGATAATGCGGCGCGGCCTTCGGGGGCGCTGGTGTGGAAAGGCGATGGCCACGGGGTAATGGCCGAGGATCAGTTCCGCCGCCTGTCCGATGAGATCGAGCAGAATTATCGCGGGGCGCGGAATGCGGGCCGTCCGATGGTTCTGGAAGGGGGGCTGGATTGGAAGCCGATGGGGTTCTCACCGTCCGATATGGAGTTTCAAAAGACCAAGGAAGCCGCCGCCCGCGAGATCGCGTTGGCCTTTGGGGTCCCGCCAATGTTGTTGGGGATACAAGGCGATGCGACCTATTCGAACTATCAGGAGGCCAACCGGGCGTTTTATCGCCTGACCGTGCTGCCCCTGGTGACGCGGGTGGCGGCGGCGGTTTCGGAATGGCTGGTGGGCTTTACCGGCGAAGAGCTGGTGCTGAAACCCGATCTGGATCAGGTGCCTGCGTTGTCGGCGGAACGCGATGCGCAATGGGCGCGGGTCAATGGGGCCGATTTCCTGACGGATGCTGAAAAGCGGGCGTTGCTGGGGCTACCTGAGCGTGCGGATGTCTGAGGGGTATCCTCCGTTCGACTGCTCGCCGGGTCTGCGCCTGGCGGCGCATGAGCGGGTATCCGAGATCCAGCATGCGCACCTGTGCAGGCGTCTGGATCAGATCGAAGAGATGATGGAGCGGCTGGAGAAGCGGTTGTGGCTGACGGTCTATGGCGTGGCCGCCGTGATCCTTGCGCAAGCCTTTCAGTCTATCTTAGTGGTAACGCCATAAGTTCAGTATGTTACATGGAGAAGTTCATGGAGTTGGAGCATAAATTCGCGCGTTTTGGCGATGGTTTGTCGGTGTCCGACGATGCGGTGATCGAGGGTTATGCCAGCCTGTTTGGGCAGGTTGATCAGGGCAGTGATGTGGTGCAGCGCGGGGCGTATCGCGGCTCGCTGGACGGGCTCGCTAAGGCCGGTCAGCGGGTCAAGATGCTGTGGCAGCACGATCCGGCACAGCCCATCGGCGTCTGGGACGAGGTGCGCGAGGACGACACTGGCCTGTGGGTCAAAGGGCGCTTGCTGGAGAGCACGCAGAAGGGCCGCGAGGCGGCGGAGTTGATCCGGGCGGGCGCGATCGATGGCCTGTCGATTGGTTATCGCACCAAGCGGGCTGTTAAAAATGACAAGGGCCAGCGGGTCCTGACCGAACTGGAGCTGTGGGAGGTGTCTTTGGTGACCTTCCCGATGCTGCCCAGTGCGCGGGTGGCGGCGAAGGGGACGGACCCTGAGGCCGAGAACACCTGGCGCAGTATTGCCGAGGTGTTCGACGACGCTCGGCAGGAGCTGGCGCGGACCTAGCGCGCCTCAATTCCACCCCGAAAAAGGAAGTGCTGATGAGCAAGACCGAGACTCCGGCCTTGACCGGAGAGGGTGAACCCCTGGTTCAGGAGGTGAAGCAGGCGATGGCTGGCTTCGTGAATGAATTCAAGGGCCTGAAGGCTGAAGTTAAAACCAAACTGCAACAGACAGAAGAGCGACTGACCATGCTGGATCGTAAATCAACCATCGCGGCGCGCCCGCATCTTGCGGCCTCGATCGAGGACGGCGCACCGCATCAGAAGGCCTTTGACGCCTATGTGCGTTCGGGCGAGGATGACGGGCTGCGCGGGCTGGAGATGGAATCGAAATCTTTGTCGACGGCGGTGAACAGTGATGGCGGATTTCTGGTTGATCCGCAGACCGCTGAGGCGATCAAATCGGTACTGAATTCGACCGCTTCGATCCGTTCGATTGTGTCAGTGGTAAATGTCGAGGCGAACTCATTTGACGTTCTGATTGACCACACGGATGTGGGTGCGGGCTGGGCTGATGAAAACTCCGCCACAGCGGAAACTGGTACGCCGTCGATTGACCGTATCTCGATCCCGCTGCACGAGCTGAGCGCGCTGCCCAAAGCGTCGCAGCGTCTGTTGGATGACAGTGCGTTTGACGTCGAAGGCTGGCTGGCCGGTCGCATCGCCGACAAGTTTGCACGGGCCGAGGCGGCGGCGTTCATCAATGGTGATGGTGTGGACAAGCCCAAGGGTATCCTGACCCATCGTACGATGGAAAACGGCAGCTGGGGCTGGGATAGCCTGGGTTATGTCGCGTCGGGCATTGATGGTGGCGTCGATGCGGATGCGATTGTGGACGTGGTCTATGCGCTGGGCGCGCAGTACCGGGTGAACGGCACTTTCGTGATGAACTCGAAAACCGCGGGTCTGATCCGCAAGCTGAAGGACAGCGATGGCCGCTTCCTTTGGTCGGATGGCCTAGCCGCTGGTGAGCCTGCGCGTCTGATGGGCTATCCGGTGCTGATTGCCGAGGACATGCCGGATGCGGCGACCGACAGCTATTCGATTGCCTTCGGTGACTTCCAGTCGGGCTACACCATAGCCGAACGTCCCGATCTGCGCGTGCTGCGCGATCCGTTCAGCGCCAAGCCGCATGTCCTGTTCTACGCGACCAAGCGCGTGGGCGGTGATGTGAGCGATTTTGCTGCAATCAAACTGCTGAAATTCGGCATCGCCTAAGCGGTGGCGGATCCGGGGGGCTGCAAGGCCCCTCGGGCGGCGGGCGCGGGCCGGGGTGAGATCCCCCGCGTTGTCTAGCTGCTCCCCTCCGTCCGAGCAACGTGGGGCGGCGCGTGCCCGTCATTTTCCAAGGATACGGCCCCGGAGGGGTCCGAGATTGCGGAGTGAATGGATGATGTTGATCGAAGAAACCGCCATCGCGGATGCGGCGCTGCCGGTGGATCAGTTCAAGGCGCATCTGCGGCTGGGCACGGGGTTTGCCGAGGGCAATGTGCAGGACGAGGTGTTGAATGGCTTTCTGCGTGCGGCCATTGCGGCGATTGAGGCGCGCACCGGTAAGGTGCTGATCGAACGGGATTTCTCGTGGAGCCTGAACGGTTGGCGCGATCCAGCAGGTGAAGTGCTGCCGGTGGCCCCGGTGGTCTCGGTTGCTGCGATCACGCTGACGGATGCGGCGGGGACCGACACGCTTGTGGATGCCGAAGCTTACCGTTTGGAGCGCGACATGCAGCGCCCTAGGTTGCGTCCGGTTGGCGCTTGTTTGCCAAGGGTGCAGACCGGCGGCTCGGTGAAGATTGCCTTCACTGTCGGGATGGCCACGGATTGGGGCGGGCTGCCCGCTGACCTTGGGCAGGCGGTGCTGCTGCTGGCGGCGCATTACTACGAATACCGCGATGAGACGGCGCTGGGCGCGGGGTGCATGCCATTTGGTGTCACCAGTCTGATCCAGCGTTATCGAACTGTGCGCTTCGGCGCGGGGGTGACGCAATGAGCGCGCCGCGACTGAATCGCAAGCTGGTGCTGGAGGCTCCGATCCGTAGTGCCGATGGTGCGGGCGGCTATACCGAGACATGGGCTGCGCTGGGCGCGCTTTGGGCCGAGGTGACGGCACGTAGCGGGGCGGAACGCGCGGTCGGTGGCGCCTCGGTGTCGCGGGTTGGCTATCGGATCGTAGTCCGGGGCGCACCTGAGGGATCATCCATGCGGCCCACGCCTGATCAGCGATTTGTTGAGGGGGCGCGCCGGTTTGTCATTCGTGCAGTGGCCGAGCGCGATCCACGCGGCCAGTACCTGACTTGTTTCGCAGATGAAGAGGTGGCCGCATGAGCTATGGCGTTGCAGCCGCTTTGCAGGCGGCGGTGTTTCAACAATTGGCGGGCGATGCGCAGGTCAGCACCCTTTCGGGTGGTGCGATCTATGACGCGGTGCCGTCGGGAGTGTTGCCGCAAACTTACGTGACACTTGGCCCGGAAGAGGTGCGCGACGCGTCGGACCGGACGGGCGCAGGCGCGGTGCATCGGTTCACGGTCTCAGTGGTGTCCGAAGCGGCGGGCTTTGGCGCGGCCAAGACATTGGCGGGCGCAGTGTGTGACGCGCTGGAAGGCGCGGCGTTGACATTGGACCGGGGCCATCTGGTGGGGCTGTGGTTCGAACGCGCTAGCGCCCGACGCACGGGAACCGGCGGCGCGATCCGCCAGATCGATCTGAGATTCCGCGCCCGCGTGGAAGACGACTAAGCAATCAACGGAGAGAGCATATGGCTGCCCAGAACGGAAAAGACCTGTTGGTCAAAGTGGATATGAACGGCACCGGCCTGTTCGAGACCATCGCGGGGCTGCGCGCCACGCGTATCAGTTTCAACGCGGAAAGTGTGGATGTGACCAGCCTGGAAAGTCAGGGCGGGTGGCGCGAGCTGCTGTCGGGGGCCGGGGTCAAATCGGCCGCTATTTCGGGCTCGGGCGTGTTCAAGGATGCGGGCACAGATGAGCGTGCGCGCCAGCTGTTCTTTGACGGTGAGACGCCCGGCTTTCAGGTGATCATCCCCGATTTCGGTATTGTCGAAGGCCCGTTTCAGGTCAGCAGCATCGAATATGCGGGCTCGCATAACGGTGAGGCGACCTACGAGATGAGCATGGCAAGCGCCGGCGCGCTGAGCTTTACGGCGCTCTGATGGCCAATCCGTGGACGGGCGAGGTGGCGCTGACAATCGATGGGGAGCAGCGGGTGCTCAAGCTGACATTGGGTGCTTTGGCGGAATTGGAACAAGAGCTGCAGGCCGGGTCTCTGGTCGAGCTGGTGCAGCGGCTCGAGGGTGGCGCGTATTCCAGCGGCGATGTGCTGGCGTTGCTTGTTGCCGGGCTGCGCGGCGGCGGGTCTCAGGTGACCCGCGATGATCTGCTGCATGCCGAGATTGCGGGCGGGCCGATGGCGGGGGCCAAGGCGGCAGCCGAGTTGCTGGCGCGGGCCTTCATGGTGCCCGAGTGAGCGGGTTCGACTGGGCCGTACTGATGCGGGCCGGGTTCCTCGGCCTTCGGCTGACGCCGGATCAGTTCTGGCGTCTGACCCCGGCTGAGCTGCGGCTGATGCTGGGGCAGGGCGCCGGGATGCCCGCGATGAACCGGGCAGGGCTGGATGCGCTGCTGGCGGCCTATCCGGACAAGACACAAGGAGAGCGTAATGACGGATCGTGATGGTTTTGACGACCTGCAGGAGCGGGGAGAGGCGCTGGGTGATGCGCTGGGCGATGCGGCGACCATGGCCTCGGCATTTGATGGCCAGATGCGGCGGATCAAGGCCGCGTTTGAAGAGACCGGCAAGGATGTGGCCACGCTCGAGCGTGGCATGTCCGGCGGGTTGCGCAAGGCGTTTGATGGCGTGGTGCTGGACGGAATGAACCTTTCAGGCGCGCTGGATGTGCTGAAGAACTCGATGATCCGCACGGCGTATTCGGCGGCGATCAAACCTGTGACGGATCATTTTGGCGGCATGCTGGCCAACGGGGTTGGTGGGTTGGTTCAGGGGATTCTGCCCTTCGCGGACGGAGGCAGTTTTTCTCAGGGCCGTGTGATGCCGTTTGCCAATGGTGGGGTCGTTAGCAGTCCAACCATGTTCCCGATGCGAGGCGGCACCGGGTTGATGGGTGAGGCGGGTCCCGAGGCGATCATGCCACTGGCGCGCGGGGCCGATGGCAAGCTGGGTGTGCGGTCACAGGGCGGCGCGCGAGCGGTCAACGTGGTGATGAATATCTCAACACCGGACGTGCAGGGGTTCCGCCGCTCTCAGGGGCAGATTGCGGCGCAGATGAGCCGCGCATTGGGCCGCGGCAATCGCAACAGATAAGGGGAGCAGGCGATGAATTTCCACGAGGTGAGATTTCCCGCCAGCCTGAGCTTTGGCTCGGTCGGTGGGCCGGAACGGCGCACGGATATCGTGACGCTGGCCAACGGGTTCGAAGAACGCAACACGCCCTGGGCGCATTCGCGCAGGCGCTATGATGCCGGGCTGGGGATGCGGTCGCTAGACGATATCGAGACGCTGATCTCGTTTTTTGAGGCGCGGCAGGGCCAGATGTTTGGATTCCGCTGGAAGGACTGGTCGGATTTCAAGTCGGGCGCAGCAACGGCTGAAGTCGACAAGGGCGATCAGGTGATTGCGCGCGGGGATGGCGAGACGACCGATTTTCAGCTGATCAAGAGCTACAGCTCGGGTGGATTCAGTTATGTAAGGCCAATCCTGAAGCCGGTACTGGGGACCGTGACGCTGGGGCTGGATCAGGACGCGCAACGCGAAGGCGTGGACTTTGAGGTCGATCTGGCGACCGGGCGCGTGATGTTCTCGGCCCCGCCGCCTGAGCAGGTCGAGATTACAGCCGGGTTTGAGTTCGACGTTCCGGTACGGTTCGACACCGACAAGATCCAGACCAGCGTTGCCAGCTTTCAGGCCGGTGACGTCCCGAACGTACCGGTGGTCGAGGTGCGGGTCTGATGAGCGGGGACAAACAGGCGCTGCAGGCGCATTTGCAAAGCGGGCTGACCACCACCTGTCGTTGCTGGGCAATCACGCGCAGCGACGGGCAGGTCTATGGTTTCACGGATCACGATATGGAGTTGCGCTTTGACGGGCTGGTGTTCAAAGCCAGCACCGGTCTGACCGCTGCGGCGATCGAGCAGGCAACCGGCCTGTCGATCGATAATACCGAGGCGATGGGCGCGCTGTCTGATGCCTCGGTCCGGGAAGAGGATATCGAGGCGGGGCGCTTTGATGGGGCCGAGGTGCGGGCCTGGCTGGTCAATTGGGCCGATCCTGAGCAGCGGATGCTGCAGTTTCGTGGTTCGATTGGCGAGTTGCGTCGCGCTGGCGGGGCGTTTCATGCGGAATTGCGCGGGTTGACCGATCTGCTGAACCGGCCTTTAGGGCGGATTTATCAGAAGCCCTGTACGGCAGTGTTCGGGGATAAGGCGTGCCGCTTTGCCCTGGAGACGCCGGGTTATCGCGCTGAGGCTGAAATTGTCGCGCTGGACGGCGCGGCTTTGCGTTTGCAGGGCGCGGAGAGTTCTGATGCGGGTTGGTTTGAACGCGGCAGGCTGGATGTGCTGGACGGGGCTGCGCAGGGCCTGTGGGCCTCGATCAAGCTGGATGAACAGGTCAGAGATGGCCGCGATGTCACGCTGTGGTCGGCGATTGGCGGCGGGCTGGCGGTTGGGGACCGGGTCCAGCTGATCGCCGGGTGTGACAAGCGCATGACCACTTGCCGACTGAAGTTCAACAACATGCTGAATTTTCAGGGCTTCCCTGACCTGCCGCACGAGGATTGGGTCATGGCCGTACCCAAGCGCAGTAGTCAACACAAAGGGGGAAGCAGGCGGTGATGCGGACAAAACAAGATATCGTGGACGAAGCGCGCGGATGGCTGGGCACACCTTATGTTCATCAGGCCTCTGTTCGGGGTGCAGGCGCTGATTGTCTGGGCTTGCTGCGGGGCGTTTGGCGCGCGGTGATGGGGCATGAGCCTGAGGCGGTGCCGGTCTACAGCATGGATTGGTCCGAGCCGCAGGGTGAGGAACGCATGTGGGCCGCAGCCCGTCGCCATCTAGTCGAGAAATCGCCCGATGATTTGGCCCCGGGGGATGTATTGCTGTTTCGGATGCGGGATGCGGCCGTGGCAAAGCATCTGGGCATCGTCAGCGCCCAAGACCCGATGCGATTCATCCACGCCTATACCGGGCATGGTGTTGTTGAAAACACGCTGAGCGAGCCTTGGCGTCGCCGCGTGGTCGCTTGTTTCGAATTCCCGCTGGAGGATTTCTGATGGCCACAATAGTTCTGTCTGCTGCAGGTGCGGCAATAGGTGGTTCGATCGGGGGCTCGGTTGCGGGTCTGTCCACGGCGGTGATTGGCCGCGCGGTCGGGGCGACGCTGGGGCGGGTGATCGACAACCGGTTGATGGCCAGCCAATCCGTAATGGGCGGCGGCAGCGAGGTGGTCGAGACCGGGCGTCTGGATCGTTTCCGTCTCACCGAAACCGGTGAGGGTGCGACCGTCGCGACGGTCTTCGGCCGGATGCGAGTTGGAGGACAGGTCATCTGGGCCTCGGACTTTCTGGAAACCCGATCGACCTCGACGACGACGCAAACATCAGGCGGTGGCGGTGGAGGCAAGGGGAAACCCAAGCCCGTTGAAGTGACGACAACGACAACCACGCATAGCTACAGCTATTCTGTGTCTCTGGCGATTGCCGTGGGCGCGGGACAGGTTGCGGATATCACGCGTGTCTGGGCCGATGGTGAAGAGGTCGAGCGTAGATCGCTGAACATGCGAATTTATCGCGGCGATCACGAGCAATTGCCCGACCCGCTCATTGAAGCGGTCGAAGGGGCAGGCACGGTGCCCGCTTATCGCGGCACGGCTTATGTGGTGATTGAAGATCTGGCGCTGGGTCCCTTTGGCAACCGAGTGCCGCAATTCTCGTTCGAGGTGGTGCGGCAGGAACAAGACGAGATGCCGGATGCCGAGGACGCGCTGTCTCGGATCATCAAGGGGGTGGCCTTGATGCCGGGTACGGGGGAATACGCGCTGGCTTCATCTCAGGTTAATTACACCAAGGGCCGTGGGCGCAGTTGGGCGGCGAATGTCAATTCACCATCGGGCAAGTCCGATCTGGTGACCTCGACGCGGGCGCTCGACCAGGAATTGCCGGGCTGCGAGGCGGCTTCGTTAATCGTGTCGTGGTTCGGCGATGATTTGCGCTGCGGAGAATGCCAGATCCGCCCCAAGGTTGAACGCAAGAATATCGAGGGCGCAAACATGCCCTGGAGTGTTTCAGGTCTGTCCCGAACTGCGGCGGGGCAGGTGAAATGGCAGGATGGGCGTCCGGTTTATGGCGGCACACCGGCTGATGCGGCCGTAGTGCAGGCGATCCGGCACCTGAAGAAATCGGGCAAACGGGTTATGTTTTATCCGTTTATTTTGATGGAGCAATCAGAGGGCAACGGCCTGCCTGATCCGTGGTCCGATGCGCCGGATCAGCCACATTTGCCTTGGCGTGGGCGGATCACTTTGGATGTTGCTCCGGGGCGGCCAGGCTCGCCGGATCAAACAGCCGATGCGGATGCGCAGGTGGCGGCGTTCTTTGGTACGGCGCGCGCGTCACATTTCTCGACCAGCGGCAGCAAAGTGACCTATCGCGGCCCTAGCGAATGGGGATTACGGCGGTTCATTCTGCACTATGCGGCCCTTTGCAAGGCGGCGGGCGGCGTGGAGTCCTTCTGCATCGGGTCCGAGATGCGCGGGCTAACGCAAATCCGCAGCGCGTCTGGCTTCGCTGCAGTTGCGGGGCTGCGGTCTCTGGCCGCGGAAGTGCGCGCGATATTGGGGCCGGAAACTAAGATCGGCTATGCCGCAGACTGGACCGAGTATTTCGGGTATCAGCCGCAAGACGGCACCGGAGACCGGTATTTCCACCTCGACCCGCTTTGGGCCGATGAGAACATAGATTTTGTCGGCATCGACAACTATATGCCGCTGTCCGACTGGCGGGACAGGGCCTCGCATCTGGACGCTGAGGTGTCGAATGGGTCGATCTACGATCTGGACTATCTGCGCGGCAATATCGAAGGCGGCGAGGGGTATGATTGGTACTATGCCTCACCGGAGGAAGCCGAAGCGCAGATCCGAAGCCCGATCACTGATGACGATCATGGCGAGCCGTGGGTCTGGCGGTACAAGGACCTGCGCAACTGGTGGGCAAACCGACATCATGAGCGGATCGGGGGTGTGCGGCAGGAAACGCCAACGGGTTGGGTTCCGGGGTCCAAGCCAATCTGGTTCACCGAACTGGGCTGCGCGGCGATCGACAAGGGCACGAACCAGCCGAACAAATTCTTGGACCCAAAGTCGTCTGAATCAAATTTGCCGCGGTATTCCAACGGGGTACGGGACGATTTTATCATGGTTCAGTACCTTCGGGCCGTCCTTGGCTATTGGGGTGATGCTGAGATCAACCCGGTTTCAGATATCTATGACGGCCCGATGGTGGACCTGTCGAACGCCTTTGTCTGGGCTTGGGATGCGCGTCCGTTCCCGACTTTCCCGAACCTGCGGTCGCAGTGGTCGGACGGCGATAACTATGCACGTGGGCATTGGCTGAACGGGCGATCCGGGTCGCGGACTCTGGCCTCGGTCGTGACAGAAATCTGCCATGAGGCAGGGGTGACCGCGATTGATGTGTCCGAGCTCTACGGCGTGGTACGCGGTTACGCGGTTGAGGACGTAATGAACGCTCGGCAGGCCTTGCAGCCGCTGATGCTGCGCTATGGGTTCGACGCGATCGAGCGGGACGGGGTGCTGAAGTTTAAAACCCGCGACGGGCGTCGGGCCGTTGAAATCGACCCCGAGCAGATCGCCATCAGCGCGGATATCGACGGGCCAGTGGAACATCGCCGCGAGGCTGAGGCCGAGATGACCGGGCGTGTGCGTCTGCGGTTCGTCCAGTCGGATGCGGACCATGATGTTGTCGCGGAAGAGGCCGTCTTGCCTGATGACAGAACCCATTCGGTCGCCGTCAACGAAATGCCTCTGTCGATGACCCGCGCCGAAGGGCGTCAGACGGTCGAGCGCTGGCTGAGCGAATCCCGCATTTCGCGCGAGACGGCGCGCTTTGCTCTGCCGCCCTCGCTGCTGCATGTCGGGGCCGGCGATGTGGTGCGTTTGCCGGATGCCGGGGACGGAACGCTATATCGGATTGACCGGCTGGAACAGGCCGAGATGCAATTGGCGGATGCAGTACGGATTGAACCCGGCGTCTATACGCCGTCCGGCGTGCTGGACGATGTGGCGGCAGCCAAGCCGTTCATTGCTCCGGTGCCAGTTCTGCCGGTGCTCATGGATCTGCCGCTGATCACTGGATCCGAAGCGCCCCATGCGCCGTATCTGGCGATATCGGCCGAGCCCTGGCCCGGTAACGTGGCTGTTTATTCGGCTGCACAGGATGAGGACTATACCTTGCATCAAGTGATCGCGGGGCAGGCGGTGATTGGCTTCACCGAAACACCCCTGCGACGCGCAGGCGCTGGGATCTGGGACGAAGGGGCCGCGTTGCGTGTCAACCTGATCGATGGCGTGTTGGAGTCTCGCCCACGCTCGGCGTTGCTGAGTGGTGCCAATCTGGCTGCCATCGGTGACGGAACACCGGGCAATTGGGAAGTGTTCCAGTTCTCGGATGCGGTCTTGCAGGAGACTGGCGTTTACAATTTGTCAGGCCGCTTGCGTGGTCAGCTGGGTACGGATGCCCTGATGCCGGATGTATGGTCTGAAGCGTCTACCTTTGTCCTACTGGATGAACGTGTTTATCAGACCGGATTGCTGCGCACCGAACGCCGCGTGGCCAAGCATTACCGTATCGGCCCTGCAACGCGCGGCTACGAGGACCCGGCATATGTGCATCTGGTTGAAGCGTTCGATGGCAATGGGCTGAGACCTTATGCGCCAGTGCATTTGCAGGCTTCTGCGTCGGCTACCGGGGACAAGATCTCGTGGGTGCGCCGCACCCGGATTGACGGCGATGACTGGAGCGCATTGGATGTGCCTCTGGGCGAAGAAAGCGAATCCTATCTGATCCGCGTCTTCACTGAGGGTGCTTTGTTGCGCGAAACTGTCACCAGTGATCCGGTTTGGCAGTATTCTGCCGCGATGAAAGCCGATGACGGGCTGGCCGGACCCTACGATATCGCAGTCGCGCAGGTTTCGGCTACCTACGGACCCGGGGCGTTTGCGCGCCTTTCGGTCTGCTAGCCGTGCGGCCAGTCCTGCACGGAGATCTCAGCGCGGCGGCGCGGGCTTTGCTGGCCGCGCCGCGAACCGACCGCGATAGGATAAGCACCCTCCTGATTGCTGAGGCCGAACTGGCGGATCGACATGTCGCCAGAACAGGGCGGTTGCATCCTGTTTATGGAAATGGCTCGTTGATGGCAGCCGCGCGCTGCCGGCCCTTGGCAGACGAGCCAAATTTCGACGATCTGCAATATTGCCAATGTTTCGAGATGGTTCTGCGCAAACTGATCCGGTTCCAAATCAGCCAGATGCGCAGCTGACACATTTTGAGGCGGCAAGGTCCAGCTCTAGCCTTCCGTGCGCTATTTCCTCGCCGCAATCTTCGCAATAGCCGAATTCGTCTTCGTCCATCCGGTTCAGCGCGGCCCGAAGCCGATGCGTTTCGGTGTCGCGCCGGGCCTGTTGCGCCTTGGCCATTGCTTGATTTTGCAACGCATCCATCCGGCTGAGCCGACCCACTGCCTGTTGATCCAGCTCCACAACTGATTGCGCATCCTGACCGGCGGCGGATTGCGCGGCCAGATCGCGAAGGCGCTGGTGAATAAGCTTCCGAAAATGGTCCAGATCGGCTGAGTTCATTTTTTGTTGTAGTGCATATCAAGGGTTTGCGTTTGGTAATTTTACGACTAGATGGCTATTCTAAGCGCAGCAAAGGATGAAAAGCCATGTTCGAAACGCGCAGCCAAGTGACACCTGTGGACCCGGTTTGGGACCGCATCACCTCGGAAGCCCATGCAGCCGTCGAGAAAGAGCCGCTGATGGGTGGGTTGGTGCACGCCTGTATCTTGCATCACCGCAGTCTTGAGAGGGCATTGTCCTATCGCATCTCGGCCAAGCTATGCTCGAATGAGATGTCGATGATGGTACTGCGTGAGATCGTGGATGAGGCCTATGCTGACGACAAAGCGTTGATTGAAGCCGCGCGCGCGGACCTGATGGCTGTTTATGAACGCGATCCGGCCTGCCACCGCCTGCTGCAACCGATCCTTTATTTCAAAGGGTATCAGGCGATGCAGGCTTATCGCGTGGCCCACTGGCTTTGGAACAAGGGGCGCCATGATCTGGCGTATTTCTTCCAGATGCGATCTTCCGAGATATTCGGCATTGATATCCATCCAGCTGCCCGCATCGGTAAAGGCATCATGATCGACCATGCCCATTCTATCGTGATCGGTGAAACCGCTGTGGTTGGGGACAATGTTTCGATGCTGCATTCGGTGACGCTGGGCGGAACCGGTAAGGAAGAAGAACAGCGCCATCCAACCATTGGTGACGGCGTTCTGATCGGCGCTGGTGCTAAGGTTCTGGGCAATATCGAGGTTGGCCATTGCAGCCGTATCGCCGCCGGATCAGTGGTGCTGCAGGAAGTGCCACCGTGCACGACGGTCGCTGGCATTCCCGCCAAGATCGTGGGCGAGGCCGGGTGCGATCAGCCGTCAATCTCGATGGATCATATGCTGGGGAAAGACCAGTAATTCGGAGTGAATAGACGAAAAAGGCCGCCTTGGGGTTCGAGGCGGCCTTTTTTTGTGCATGATCTTCTGGGCTTAGGCCAACATGACCATCGGATTTTCCAGATTGTCGACGATGGCTTGCAGCAGCTGAGCGCCAAGCGCGCCGTCGATGACCCGGTGATCGACCGACATGGTGACGGACATGACGGTTGCGACCGTCAGTTCTCCGTCATCGCCCACGATGGGTTTCTTGAGGCCGGTACCAACTGCGAGGATACCTGCATGCGGCGGGTTCACGATGGCATCGAAATTGTCGATGCCGAACATGCCGAGGTTCGAGACCGCGAAAGTACCGCCTTGGTACTCGTGCGGGGCCAGCTTGCGCTCGCGGGCGCGTCCGGCGAGGTCTTTCATCTCGGCCGACAGCGCCGACAGCGATTTGGTGTCGGCATCTTGCAGGACCGGAGTGAACAGACCGCCCTCGATGGCGACGGCAACAGCCACATCCGAAGGTTTCAGTTGCAGAACCCGGTCACCCGCCCAGACGGCATTGCACTCGGGCACCTGCTGCAGCGCGTTGGCGACGGCCTTGATGATGAAGTCGTTGACGCTGAGCTTCACACCCCGGCCTTCGAGCTGCTTGTTCAACTGGCTGCGGAACTTGAGTAGCGCATCCAGCTTAATGTCGCGACGCAGGTAGAAATGCGGGATGGTCTGTTTGGCCTCAGACAGACGCGCGGCGATGGTCTTGCGCATGCCATCGAGTTTGATCTCTTCATATTCGCGGCCTTCGTACATCTTGGCCACGGCGTCCGCCGATGGACCTGCGGGAGCGGCGGCGGTTGGGGCGGCTGCAGCAGCAGGCGCAGGTGCCGCTGCAGGTGCGGCTGTGGCGCTTTCCACATCGGCTTTGACGATACGGCCATGTGGGCCAGAACCTGAGATTTGAGCCAGATCTAGACCCCTTTGCGCGGCAATCCGACGAGCAAGGGGGGATGCGAAGATACGACCGCCATCCGCTTTGGCCGGTGCCGCTGGGGCAGGGGCGGACGCCTCGGGTGCCGCCGGTGCGGCAGCCTCGTTGCCCGCTGCGGCAGCTGGCGCAGCCGCGGGAGCAGCGGTTGGCGTTGCACCGATATCATCAGCGCTTTCCCCATCTTCCAGCAGGACTGCGATGGCGGTGTTGACTTTAACGCCTTCGGTTCCCTCAGGAATAAGGATCTTGCCGACGGTGCCTTCGTCAACAGCCTCGAACTCCATTGTTGCCTTGTCGGTTTCAATTTCGGCCAGCAGATCGCCCGAGGAGACGGTGTCGCCTTCCTTGACGAGCCATTTTGCAAGTGTGCCTTCCTCCATCGTCGGGGACAGGGCAGGCATCAGGATTTCGGTGGGCATTTCAGCGCTCCTCAATCAGAGTAATTTGGTCAAAGGGCGCCTTGGGGCGCCCGGTGCCGCGTGCGAGTGTCGCAATCGCAGCCTCGATTTTGTCTTTGTTCTCCGCCATCCAGACATAGGCGGTCTGGTGTGAGGGGCGCGCGCCGATCAACCGCATATCCGCCGCCAATCGCTCGGGTACAAGCGCCCGCACGATGCGGTTGTCGATGTCAATCTCGACACGGTAGCATTCGGTTGCTGGATCGCGGCCCCTGATCTCCATTACCGGTAGGTCACCTGTTTCACCGCAGCGATCACCTCATCGGTGGTGATCAGCGCCAGCTTTTCGAGGTTCGCCGCATATGGCATCGGAACATCTTTGCCGGTGAGGGTGATGACCGGGGCGTCGAGATAATCGAACGCTTCCTGCATGACCACCGAGCTGATGTAGCTACCGACGGAACCTTGCGGCCAGCCTTCTTCGACAGTCACAAGACGGTTGGTTTTCATCACCGAGTTGATGATCGCACCGGTGTCCATCGGGCGGATAGTGCGCAGGTCGATCACCTCGGCGCTGATGCCGTCTTCGGCCAGTTTGTCTGCGGCTTCCAGCGCATATTGCATGCCGATGCCGAAGCTGACGATGGTCACATCCGAGCCTTCGCGCCAGATGCGGGCCTTGCCCAGCGGGATGGTCAGGTCATCCACTTGTGGCACGTCGAAGGACCGGCCGTAGAGGATTTCGTTTTCCAGGAAGACCACCGGGTTCGGGTCGCGGATGGCTGATTTCAGCAGACCTTTAGCATCGGCTGCGGAATAGGGCATCACCACTTTGAGACCGGGCACCTGCATGTACCATGCGGCGTAGTCCTGCGAGTGTTGCGCGGCCACGCGGGCAGCGGCACCGTTAGGGCCACGGAATACGATCGGACAGCCCATCTGACCGCCAGACATATAAAGCGTTTTGGCGGCAGAGTTGATGATCTGATCAATCGCCTGCATGGCGAAGTTGAAGGTCATGAACTCGACAATCGGTTTCAGCCCGCCAAAGGCCGAGCCGACGGCGATGCCGGTGAAGCCGTGTTCAGTGATCGGGGTGTCGATGACACGTTTGGCACCGAATTCATCGAGCAGGCCTTGAGAGATTTTATAGGCGCCCTGATATTCAGCGACTTCTTCGCCCATCAGATAGACATCTTCGTCGCCGCGCATTTCTTCGGCCATCGCGTCGCGCAAGGCTTCGCGGACGGTTTGCTGCGCCATCTCGGCGTCGGCAGGCCAATCGGGCGACAGGTCCACAACCGGAGCAGCGGGGGCTGCTGCGGCAGGAGCGGGGGCCTCAACCGCCGCAGGGGCGGCTTCGGCCTCCGCTGCGGCTGCGGGCGCAGCCACGGGCAGGGCGGAGGCGTCTTCACCATCTTCGACCAGGATCGCGATAGGGGTGTTTACTTTGACCCCTTCGGTGCCCTCGCTGATCAGAATCTTACCGACGATGCCTTCATCGACGGCTTCGAACTCCATCGTCGCCTTGTCGGTTTCGATTTCGGCCATGATGTCGCCCGAGGATACGGTGTCGCCTTCCTTGACCAGCCACTTGGCCAATGTGCCCTCTTCCATCGTGGGCGAAAGGGCGGGCATGAGAATTTCGGTTGCCATGTCTTATTCGTCCTCTCAGGCGTAGATATCAGTCCAGAGCTCGTCCAGCGACGGCTCGGGGCTTTCTTTCGAGAATTCGGCGGCCTGATTGACGACCTCTTTGATCTCTTTGTCGATCGCCTTCAGGTCATCCTCGGTCGCGTGTTTGCCGGTTAGCAGCAGCTCGCGTACATGTTCGATCGGATCGCTTTGTTCGCGGACCTTCTGAACCTCTTCGCGTGTACGGTACTTGGCCGGGTCAGACATCGAGTGGCCGCGATAGCGGTAGGTTTTCACCTCGAGGATGTAGGGACCTTTGCCCGCACGGCAGTGGGCGACCGCTTTTTCACCTGCGGCTTTGACGGCCAGCACATCCATGCCGTTCACCATTTCACCCGGTATTCCGAAGGCTTGACCGCGGTGGTAGATGTCGGCCGAAGAGGTCGAGCGTGCTTGCGCGGTGCCCATGGCATACTGGTTGTTCTCGATCACGAATACCACCGGCAGTTCCCAAAGAGCAGCCATATTGAAGGTCTCATAGACCTGACCCTGGTTGGCCGCGCCATCACCGAAATAGGTGAAGGTGACGCCGCCGTTCTCTTTGTACTTGTCAGCAAAGGCCAGACCCGCACCCAGCGGAACCTGTGCGCCAACGATGCCGTGGCCGCCATAGAAATTCTTCTCTTTCGAGAACATGTGCATCGAGCCGCCTTTGCCTTTGGACAGCCCGCCTTCGCGACCGGTCAATTCGGCCATTACGCCGCCCGGGTCCATTCCACAGGCCAGCATGTGGCCGTGATCGCGATAGGACGTGATGCGCTTGTCGCCTTCTTTGGCCGCGGCCTCAAGGCCGACAACAACCGCTTCCTGACCGATGTAGAGGTGGCAGAAACCCCCGATCAGACCCATGCCGTAGAGTTGACCTGCCTTTTCCTCGAATCGGCGGATCAGCAGCATCTCGCGGTAATATGTGGTCAGTTCTTCCGCAGAAACATTTGGTTTCTTTGTGGTTTTTCGGGCAGCCATAGTGGCGATCTCCCCCTTTCGGCAAGATAGTTTAGCGTTAAACTATCTCATAGAGCATTTCACACGTTCTGGCGAGTACTAATGTTACGCGAGGGCAGGATACGCGAGTTGCGGCCTGCCACAGCTTATCTTCCGGGCGTTAAGGTACAGAGATTCTTAGTCAAAAATTTCGTCAGCGGATGACGATCTCATCCGCGCGGATCATGCCGAGCACTGAGCGGGCCTGTTGATCCAGCAGATCGAGATCCAGATAGGTGTCTGACAGTCGGCGGGTCAGGTTCTCCATCTGCTCGATCTCGGCGTTCAGCTGCGCCAGATCGCGAGACAAAACATCGCGCTCGGCGGCAATCTCGACCCGGCGAAACAGACCGTAATCCCCTTGAACGGCGGCAAAGGTGAAATACACCCCCAGCATGAAGGCGATTGAGAAGAAAATGAAAGCCCCTAAACCGGGCCGATTGGAACGGGACACTGTGTTAACCGCCGTGTGAAATACTGCCTCAGAAACGCACCCTTTTTGGATGTCTCGACGCACTATGTCACAGGTGATTCGGGTTGTGAATCCCCTGTGTAGAAAAAGCTGAGACCTGAGGTTTGAGCGCTTACGGGTCCAGCGCGGCCACACCCGGCAAGGTCTTGCCTTCCATCCATTCAAGGAAGGCACCACCAGCAGTAGAGATATATGAGAAATCCGTTGCCGCGCCCGAGGCGTTCAGTGCGGCCACCGTGTCGCCCCCGCCCGCGACCGAGGTCAGCTTGCCATCGCGGGTTAGTGCAGCCGCCTTCAGCGCCGCCGCATTGGTTGCGGCATCGAAGGGGGTCAGCTCAAACGCCCCCAGTGGGCCGTTCCAAATCAGGGTCTGGCTTTTTTCCAGCACTTCGGACACGGCTGCGACGCTTTCGGGACCGGCGTCTAGGATCATCGAGTCAGAAGGGCACTGATCAGCGGGCAGCACCTGATGCGGCGCGTTGGCCTCGAACACTTCGGCCACGACGATGTCGCGCGGCAGGACGATCGTACAGCCAGCGGCTTCGGCCTTGCCGAGGATTTCGGCGGCGGTATCGGTCATGGCGTGCTCGGCCAGTGATTTGCCGACATCGATCCCCTGCGCCAGTAGGAATGTATTCGCCATGCCACCGCCGATGACCAGATAGTCAACCTTTTCGATCAGGTTGCCCAGCAGGTCCAGCTTGGTCGACACTTTGGCGCCCCCGACAACCGCTGTGACAGGCCGCTTGGGCGCGCCCAGGGCGGCCTCAAGTGCGCTCAGTTCCTGCTGCATCAGGCGTCCGGCACAGGCGGGCAGCAGACGGGCCAGCGCCTCGGTCGAGCTGTGGGCGCGGTGCGCGGCCGAGAAGGCATCGTTGCAATAGATGTCGCCCAGCTTTGCCATGCCTTGGGCAAGTGGGACGCTGTTCTTGGTCTCCTCGGCATGGAAGCGGGTGTTTTCCAGCAGCAGAACCTCACCTTCCGCCAGGGCGGAAGCTGCGGTTTCAGCCTCATAGCCCACGCAATCATCGGCAAAGCGCACGGGAGCCCCAAAAGCGGATTCAAGTGCTGGCACAAGCTGCTTCAATGACAGCTCGGGTACATGCTGACCACCGGGGCGTCCGAAATGGGCCAGCAGGATGGGTTTACCGCCTGCGGCGAGGATATCGCGCACGGTTGGCACGATCCGTTGAATGCGGGTGTCGTCGGTCACCACGCCATCCGCGACCGGTACGTTGATATCCACGCGCACCAGAACCCGCTTACCGCCAAGATCCATATCGTCCAGAGATTTCCAGCCCATCGCGCTCATCCTTGCCCATTGCATCCAGTTTCAGCGGTTCTTTTCCTGCATTTTGCGTTCAGGTCAATGCGTCACTTGGCATTCGCGCGCCCGCGTCATAGGTATTTGCGCAAGTTTCAAAGACAGGAGGGCCAGATGGCCGAGATCAAAGACCCCGAAAACACGATCATCATTGAGCTGAAAGACGGCAATGTCGTCATCGAATTGCTGCCTGATGTGGCCCCTCAGCACTCGGCCCGCATGAAAGAGCTGGCCCGTGGTGGTGAGTATGACAACGTCGCCTTCCACCGTGTGATCGACGGGTTCATGGCGCAAACCGGCGATGTGCAGCATGGCGACATGGAAGACGGGTTCAACATTCGTATGGCGGGCACCGGTGGATCGTCGCTGCCGAACGTACCTGCCGAGTTTTCGAAACTGCCTCATGATCGCGGCACGTTGGGTGCGGCACGCTCGGCCAACCCGGATTCGGCAAACTCGCAGTTCTTCATTAACTTCAAGGACAACCATTTCCTAAACGGCCAGTACACCGTGTATGGCCGCGTCATCGACGGGATGGAGCATGTAGACGCGATTGTGCGTGGTGAGCCGCCAGCGAGCCCCGACCGCATGATCAGCGTTAAGGTGGCTGCTGATGCATAAGCTGGCCGCAGTTTTTACCTTGCTGGCCAGCCCTGCGCTGGCAACCGGGCTTGAGATCGAGATCGAGGGCGAGGGGGCCAATGGCACCGTCACCGTCGACCTGTTCGAAGATATTGCGCCCAAGCATGTGGAGCAGATCACCGCTCTGGCCGCTGCTGGTCAGTACGATGGGGTTGTGTTCCATCGTGTGATCGATGGGTTCATGGCGCAGACCGGCGATGTTGAGTTTGGCCGTGTCGGTGGCGACATGCGTCGTGCGGGTACGGGTGGATCGGATCGCCCTGATCTGCCTGCTGAATTCTCGGATTTCAATTATGAACGGGGCGTCGTGGGTATGGCGCGGGCGCAGGACCCAGACAGCGCGAACTCGCAATTCTTCATTATGTTCGAGCCTGGCCCGTTCCTGAATGGTCAGTACACGGTTGTCGGTCAGGTGACAGAAGGGATGGACGTGGTCGATGCGATCAAGCGGGGCGATGGCCCTAATGGCGCAGTGATCGGACAACCGGATGCGATGAAAAAGGTCACTGTGACCGAATAAAAGAAAACCCCGGCGCGCTTCTGCGGGCCGGGGGTTCTTGATGCGGCCGGGTCAATCGTCGTCCGACATCGCCCGCCAGATCAGCGCGCCAATCGCGCCGCCGATCAAAGGTGCCACCCAGAACAGCCATAGCTGCGCCAGTGCCGGACCATCGGCAAACAACGCCACGCCGGTTGACCGGGCAGGATTCACAGAGGTGTTGGTCACCGGAATCGAGATCAGGTGGATCAGCGTCAGCCCCAAACCAATCGCGATCGGGGCGAACCCGGCAGGCGCGCCGCTGGAGGTCGCACCGAGAATGATCACGATGAAGAACGCCGTCATGACGATTTCGATCACCAACGCTGACATCATCGAATAGCCTTCGGGTGACGCCTCGCCATACCCGTTTGAGGCAAACCCCCCGACGCCTTCAAAGCCCGGTGCTCCGCTGACGATCAGATAGAGCACGGCTGCTGCGGCGATCGCTCCGATCACCTGCGCGATCCAGTAGGGGATTAGATCCTTGGCATCGAACCGCCCGCCGATCATCAGCCCAAGGCTGACCGCCGGGTTGAAATGCCCGCCCGAGATATGACCGACCGCGTAGGCCATGGTCAGCACCGTCAGGCCGAAAGCGAACGAAACGCCCAGCCAGCCGATACCCACATCGGCTACGCCTGCAGCCAGCACCGCGCTGCCGCAGCCGCCCAGAACCAGCCAGAATGTACCGAAGAATTCGGCCATGAGTTTTGATGACATGAAAAGCCCTCCAGAAATCAATGACTTTAAGGTTAATTCAAAAAACGCTTTTTGTGAAACTGTGAGAATGCGGGGAATTTTCCTTCAAGACACGTCAGATAGGGGGACTGTTAGGGAATATGCTTATTCCGGTGAGCTGGCGATTGAGAACGACACACTCGGCTCAACTTGCGTTTTTCTCCTTTGCGCCCCAATGTCCGGTATCGGTTGTGGGCTTGCGATGTGGTGGGGGTATCAAAGTGAAGTTCAAAAAACTGTATTCGGATGCTCAAGGCGAAAGCCATTGGAAAGACATCGAAGTCGAACTTGAAGAGCAAAGCTTTGCACCACCTGCGAAAGCAATCGAGATTTCAAAGCCAGAAGCTGTCAAGCAAACCATGTTCTTGAGACTCAAGAAGGGTTGGGATGAGCCAATTCATCCCACACCTGTCGCTCAAAAGCTCATTTGTCTTTCTGGCTCAGTGCGCGTGACCGCGAGCGACGGGGAATTCAGAGATATTGGTCCGGGTGACGTCTGGCATATGGAAGACAAACACGGCAAAGGCCACCACACAGTAGTAACAAGCGATGATGATTTTCTTTCGGTGATCGTACAGTACGAGTAGCGGGGGCAGCGCAGACCAAGCCCTCCTGATCAACCAAGCGCATTGCGGCACTTGCGCGGTGTAAGGCCGCTTCGTCCCGCATTGAGGACATTGTTAGATTTAGACGAACACCCCAAAACAAAAAAAACGCCGCAGGGTATCCTGCGGCGTTGCTGATTGGTCTTGCCGATAAGTGTTTACTGCTTCACTTCAGCCGCCGGGTTGGCACCCGATTTGCCGCTGCGGCCCGGGTTCAGCGGGTCGTCCTGACGCTGCACCGAACCTTCGAAATGCGCGCCGCTTTCAATGGCGATGGTCTTGTGAATGATGTCGCCTTCGACGCGGGCGGTCGAGGTCAGGCGGACCTTCAGGCCGCGGACGCGGCCCACGATACGGCCGTTGACCACTACGTCATCTGCAGTGACTTCGCCCTTGATGGTGGCGGTCTCGCCGATGGTCAGCAGATGGGCGCGGATGTCGCCTTCGACGGTGCCCTCGACCTGGATATCGCCCGAGGTCTTGATGTTACCGGTGATGTGCAGATCCGAGGACAGCACCGATGCCGGTGGCTTGGGCTTGGGAGGGGTGCTGGCCTTTGTTTCAGCCGGTGCAGGTGTTGCCGGAGTGGCCGGAGCGGCCGGTTTTGCTGCCTCAGTCTCTTTCGACCCGGGTTCGTTGATTTTGCTCTTAGAAAACATTTCTCGCAGCCTTGATGTAAGTCATTGGGTTCATGGGTTTTCCGTTCACGCGCACCTCATAGTGCAGATGCGTGCCGGTCGATCGTCCGGTGGTACCCATATCAGCAATATGGTCCCCGCGCGAGACCCTTTGGCCAACCTTAACGCGAAGATTGCTGTTATGAGCGTAAAGTGTCTCAATCCCGAAGGCGTGTTTGATTTTCACCAGCTTTCCGAAACCGGATTGCCAGCCCGCATGGGTGACAACGCCATCGGCGGTCGCAAAGATATCGGTCCCGCGAGGACCGGCGAAATCCGACCCGTTATGCATGCGCCGGCCGCCGGTTTTGGGGTCGCGGCGGGTTCCGTAGCCACTGGTATAACGGACAGCGGCGCGCACCGGGCTGGCGAAGGGGGCCTTTTCCGCAGCGATGCGATAGAGGTTCAGCTGGTCCATCTGTTCCAGCAGGATATTGGCGCGGATCTGGTCGGGGCTCAGTTCCTCACCGCGGGTGCTGAAGGATAAAGGGGTCAGCGGACCGCCCATACCGCTATATCCGCGCCGAACTTCGTCGAGGATACGATCTGTTGGCATGCCCGCGCTGCGGAACATCTTGTCGAGAGGTTCGACTGAGATCAGCATCGCCTCTTCCAACTGGCGGAAAATCTCGTCGCTGCGCTCCTGCATCAGGCGGATTTCAAGCTCTAGCTCGTCACGCTGGTCCAACGCGCCTTGCGCATCGGCAGCGATCTGGTCGCGCTGCGCCGCGGTCCGGGCCAGGGCATCGGTCATAAATGCCATCTGTTCCGGGTTTGCCGATGCCATCGCATAAGCCGCGTCCGCATCATTGCTGGGTTGCAGTTCGGCCAGTTTGGTCCGCGCGTCTTCGCGCTGCTTCATAGTGGCGCGCAGCGTGGTTTGGATCACCTCGATGCCGGTCTCCAGCTCGCGCCGGCGGTTCTCGGATTCCAGCAATTCGGACTGCATGACCGAAATCTGTTCCAGAGCTGCGTTGAACCTGTCATGTGCAGCCAGCGCTTCGGCCGCACGCGCATCGCGCTCTTCCGACAGGATGTTCAGACGTTCTTGATACGTAGCCTGATCGCGCTTGGCCTGTTCCCGGAAATTGCCCGATCCGATGCTGTCCATCAACAGAACTGACGTGGCAATCGCGGTCCAGGCGACCATCACCGACACACCGGCGACTGCAGCGATCTGAGTTTCAGAACTCAGTCGGATGAACCGCGTGTCGTTGTCAGATTTCAGAAAAACACGGCGCTCTGGAAAGTGCCGCTCGAGCAGTGAGTGTAGTTTAATTGCCAGACGTGTCCGCACGCGTCCTACCTCAATTGTCCCCATATCTCGGAGCCGGTCGTGAGTGAGTAGCCGCTCCTTGACGCGATTGCATAAAGCGGTCGAGGCATTCGGGCAAGTTTGTTAACCAATCAAGAGCTATGAACGGAGAATTACCGCACGTGATCGGCGAGAACTTGCCGATAGCGAGCATTTGCTGTCAGTCCGACACAACTCCGGGTGGTGGCAGGTCTTCGGTCAGGGGCCAATAGAAATCTGGCGGCAGTCCGGCCTCGGCCCGTTTCTCTTCGTTAAATGGTGGTTTCAGCGCGCCGTGGAAATAGCGGCGGACGAGGGCGTGGAATACATCCTTGGGGTCGGCATTCTCGCGCCCGCACAAGAAGTGGAACCATTTCGAGCCATAGGCGACGTGACCAACTTCCTCGGCATAAATCACTTCCAGTGCAGCGACTGCGTCGTCAGCCTTGGCCTTGCGGAAAATGTCGATCATTCCGGGGGTCACGTCCAGCCCACGTGCCTCAAGCACCATTGGGACGACGGCAAGACGACCCATAAGATCCTCGGCAGTGTCCTCGGCGGCGCGCCACATGCCTGCATGGGCGGGCAGGGCACCATAATGGCTGCCTATCTGTTCGAGGCAGTCGCAGACCATCTCAAAATGGCGTGATTCTTCTTCGGCGCATTTCACCCAATCATCGTAGAACCCGATGGGCATGGGCACATCCCCGAACCGGGCGATGATGTCCCAGTGCAGGTCCACCGCGTTCAATTCGATATGGGCAACGGCGTGCAACAGCGCGATACGACCTGCTTCTGACCCCGGCCTGCGGCGGGGTACATCGCGGGGCGATAACAGCTCGGGTTTATCGGGACGCGCAGGGTAAAGCGGAGGCTCGGCAGTGCCCACTGCGATCTCGGGTGCTTCGCCTTTTCGGGCGGCAAACCATTCGGCGGCATAGCGTTTGGACAGAGCAGTCTTCTCGCGCCCGACCGATGTGGTCAGAATCTCGGTCGCCATTTCGGTCAGTGTTTTTGACACGCTTGCCCCCTTACGCTGCACTCCGCGCGGGTCATACCCTTGATGCCCGCGCGGGTCGAGAGGGCTAGAGCGCGCGTGCGGCCTCCAACACTTCGTCCACATGACCCGGCACTTTCACCTTGCGCCAGACACGGGCGATTTTTCCATCCGCATCAATCAGAAAGGTCGAGCGTTCGATGCCCATGGATTTGCGTCCGTACATGTTCTTTTCGACCCAGACGCCATAATCTTCGCACACGCTCTGACCCTCATCGGACAAAAGCGGCGTCGTCAGGCCGTGCTTGGCGACAAATTTGTCATGCTTTGCCAAGGTATCGCGCGAGATGCCGAAAACGTTAGCACCCGCATCCGCAAAGGCTTGTAGTTGTTCCGAGAAACCGATGGATTCCTTGGTGCAGCCCGGCGTATCATCGCGGGGATAGAAAAACAGAACGACCGCGCGGCCACGCTGTTCCGACAGGGTCACCTCGCCGCCGCCGTCGCGAGGCAGTGTAAAGTCGGGTGCGATGTCTGAGACTTCGGGCATATTCAAACTCCGGCTGAGAAATTAACGGTTGCCGCATATCATAGGGCTCCGTTGACAGGTTGAAAGGCGTGAGACGCAAATTGGTCCAGCAAGAACAGCAGGATGACACGAAGGCGGATAAGAAACCCCGCCGTCGGTCGCGGCGTCGGACCGCAGGCCTGTGGACATTGCGCGGTGTCTTCATCCTTGGATTTCTGGCACTGGTCACCGGCTTTATGGTTGTCGGCCAGCGCATGCACGCGCCGGATTGGTTGCGCGACCGGGTCGAGGCGCGCCTTGATCAGACATTGGGTGGCGTCAAAGTTCGGTTCGGCGATGTCAGTTTCATCATTCATGAAGGCTGGCGTCCGCGACTGCGACTGACTGATGTTCGTATCAGCGATGCGGACGGACGGCAGATTGCCGAAGTGTCCGACCTGCGGGCCAGCCTGTCGATGCGCCCGCTGTTGCGCGGGCATGTGCGCCCGAAGCGGATCATATTGCAAGGCGCGCAGATTGCACTGACAAGGGGTGTCGATGGAGCGCTGTCGCTGACCGTCGGTGCCGGAAGTGCGCCGGTCGGTCAGGCCCGGAACCTGGCGCAGCTGATTGAATCATCGGACGAGGTGTTCCAGGCACCTATTTTGTCAGCCCTGACCTCGGTCGAACTGGATACAATTACGCTGGACTATCAGGACCTGCGGTTGGGCCGGTCCTGGGTGCTGGACGGCGGGCGTATTCAGGCCAACCGCAGCGCGGGTGAGGTTCGTCTGGCCACCAATTTCTCGGTGCTGGCCGGTCGCGATTATGTCAGCACGATCGAGGCCAACTATACCAGTTTGCTGGGCAGTCCCGCTGCGCAGTTCGGCATCTCGATCACCGATCTTCCCGCCGAGGATATCGCAGGCCACAGCCCGGCGCTGGCATGGATGCAGGTACTTCGCACACCGATCTCAGGTGCTTTGAGGGGTGGCATTGATACTGAGGGCGCGCTGGGGCCGGTCTTTGCCACGTTGAATCTGGGTGCAGGCGCCGTGCAGCCCACGCCTGAAACAACACCGATCAAATTCGACGCGGCGCGGACGTATTTTACCTACGACCCGAAACAACAGGCGCTGGATTTCAATGAAGTCTCGATCCAGTCTGCCTGGGGTACGGTGCAGGCAGATGGCAAGGCCTTTCTACATGGGGTCAAAGCTGGCGGGTTGGACAGTATGTCGGGGCAGTTCCGCCTCAGCGGGATTGAGATCAACCCGGCCAATCTGTTCCCCGAAGCACTGAATCTGACGCGGGCCGATGTTGATTTCCAGATGAAACTTGCGCCGTTCCGTATACAGCTGGGGCAAATGACGGTTGAAGATGGTGCACATCGCGCACGGCTCAGCGGGTCTCTGGCTGGTTTGACCGACGGCTGGGTCGCAGCCATTGACGCGCAGATTGATCGGATGAGCTCTGATCAGCTGTTGAACTACTGGCCCGAACGACTTGCCCCGAAACCGCGCCTTTGGGTCACCGATAACCTCTATCACGGAGAAATGTCCGATCTGGATTTCGCCCTGCGTCTACGGCCCGGCGAAAAGCCGGACATCTATGCGGATTTCGAATTCGACGAGACCGAGATTCGGTTCGCCAAGACGTTGCCAACTATCCAAGACGCGCAGGGGCAGGCCAGCCTGCTCAACCGGCGCTTTACCGTCTCGGCGCAAACGGGGATTGTGATCGCGGATGAAGGAGGTGCTGTTGATGCCTCGGGCACCTCGTTCATCATTCCCGATACCGGCATCAAAAAAACCACCCCGGCCATTGCGCGGATTAAGGCCAGCGGCAGTGTAACCGCAGCCATGTCATTGCTGGACCGCCCGCCGCTGCAACTGTTGACCAAGGCCAATCTGCCGGTGGATCTGGCCGACGGTCAGGTCAGTCTGAGTGGAACGCTTTCCTTGCCGCTGATCAAGGGCCTGAAGCTGGAAGATACCAGGTTCCATTTCGTTGGCGAGTTGTCGAATTTGGACAGCAGCAAGCTGGTACCCGGATTTGAAGTCAGCGCAGACCGATTGGACCTGAGCGGCGACCAGACGCAAGTGGCCATCCAGGGCGAGGGGCTGTTTGGTGTTGTACCGGTTGAAGCGCTTTGGCGGCAGCCGATCGGAGGCGAAACCCCGCAGCAAAGCGAACTGACAGGTCAAATCGAATTCTCCCCGCGTCTGATGGAACAAATCAATGCCGGACTGCCGCGCGGCATGTTGACCGGAGAGGGGATCGCCGATTTCAGCCTGAGTCTTGGTGCGGGTGAGCCCCCGCGCTTGTCCGCACAATCCGATCTGGTTGGTGTCGCGCTGGCGATCCCTGAGCTTGGATGGCGCAAATCAGCCAGCACTGGCGGCTCTCTGACTGCCGAGGCCACGCTGGGCGCTCAGCTAAGTGTCGATTCCCTTCGGATCAACGCTGCTGGTCTACGGACAACTGCAGCGATCTCGTTCCGGGATGGCGGGTTCGAAAGGGTACGGTTCAGCACGTTCGAACTGGGCGACTGGCTTGCAGTTCCGGCGGAATTGATTGGGCGTGGTGCCGCGCTGCCAGATATCCGTGTGTTGGGCGGCGTGCTTGATCTGGGAAAATCCACCATCGGTGAGGGAGGTAGCAGCGGTGGTGCTGCCGGGCCCGGGCCAAAGCTGGATGTGAAGCTGGACCGACTACAAGTCACTGAATCCGTTGCGTTGACCGGGTTGACTGGCTCGTTTCAAACCACTGGCGGACTGACCGGCAGCTTTGCGTCGCAAGTCAATGGCGGTGCAGCGATCCGCGGTCAGGTCACCCCGCGCGCGTCCCGATCTGCGGTTGGTCTAACCTCGGACGATGCAGGGGCAGTTCTGCGATCAGCGGGGGTTCTGACGCAGGCACGCGGTGGAACAATGCAATTGCAGCTGGATCCGATCGCAGAGCCTGGAAACTATGACGTCGACCTGAAAATCAAAAATACGCGGATCACGGACGCCCCGGCCATGGCAGCGATATTGAACGCGATCAGTCTGGTGGGGTTGCTGGATGAAATGGCGGGGCAAGGTATTTTCTTCGCAGCCATCGACAGCAAAATGCGTATCACTCCGACCGAGGTGAAAGTGCTGAGCGGTAGTGCCGTGGGGCCATCAATGGGGCTGTCCTTTGATGGTACGGTCGACACTGTAGCCGGGATGCTGAACCTGCGCGGCGCGATTTCACCGATCTATCTGGTCAATGCAATTGGCAGCGTTCTGACCAAAAAGGGGGAAGGTATCTTTGCCTTCAACTACACTTTGTCCGGACCGCTGTCCGACCCGCAAGTTTCGGTCAATCCTCTGTCTGGTCTCGCACCTCTGTTTCTGCGCAACCTGTTGCGCGAGCCTGCGCCAACGGTCTCGGATGGCCCGAATGCCACACCGGATCGATCTGGCGAACCCAATCCCGCCTTCCAGACACGTGGTGAGGATCGCTGATCTGAGCTGTGGCCGAATCTGTCGGGCCGATGTATGGCGCGGCCATGAAACTCAGCGACTTTGACTTCCACCTGCCCGAACACCTGATTGCCACGCGTCCCGCCAGCCCGCGCTCGTCCGCGCGACTGCTGCTTGCGCAGGGTGATGCTGTTCAGGACCGGCGCGTGTTCGATCTGCCGGACATATTGCAGCCCGGGGACCGTCTGGTGCTGAACGACACCCGCGTCATTCCCGCTCGCCTCAGCGGTCGCCGCCACCGTGACAGCGCGCAAGGGCCGGTATCTGCCGCGATTGAGGCGACATTGCTGGACCCGCAATCTGATGGTTGTTGGGCCGCGCTGATCAAGCCGCTTAAGAAGATCAAACCGGGCGAAGAGATCGTATTCTCAGACGATCTGAGCGCAACCCTGGACCGAGTTGCCGATGGCCAAGCCTATCTGCGCTTTAACCTGACCGGAGAGGATTTCGATCAAGCGTTGGAGCAGGCCGGCGCGATGCCGTTGCCTCCCTACATCGCAGCGAAACGTGCGGCGGATGAACAAGACAAGACCGACTACCAAACTGTGTGGGCGCGAAACTCCGGAGCCGTAGCGGCCCCAACCGCGTCCTTGCATTTTGATGATGCGCTTTTGCAGGCGCTATCGGAGCGCGGTGTCGAGTTCACGCATGTCACACTGCATGTGGGGGCAGGCACATTTCTGCCGGTCAAAGTGGAAGACGTGACCACCCACAAGATGCACGCCGAATGGGGACGGGTCAGCGCGCAGGCCGCTGCCGAGATTGCGGCGACCAAAGAAGCGGGCGGGCGCGTTATCCCGGTGGGCACAACTGCCCTTCGACTGATCGAAAGCGCAGCACGACGCGGCCGGATCGCGCCGTGGGAAGGCGAGACCGATATCTTCATATACCCAGGTTTTGAATTTCACGTCACTGATGCGCTGATGACCAACTTCCACCTGCCGAAATCCACATTGCTGATGCTGGTTTCGGCGTTGATTGGGCAGGATCGGGTCAAGTCGGTCTATGACCACGCTATCGCAGAAGAATATCGCTTTTTCTCATACGGCGACGGGTCTCTGCTTATACCATAGTCGTATCTTGGCCATCTGCGCCCTTACAATGTCGTAGACAAGCGCGACGTGCTTCGTCATTGACGGCAAAGCGGACAAAACACACCGGCAATTTTGGATAGACAGAATGCTTCAGGTTCTTTCCAGCGCTTGGGCGCTTCTTTTGGGAATGGGATTGCTGATGGTCGGCAACGGCCTGCAGGGCACGTTGCTGGGTGTGCGCGGCGAAATCGAGGGCTTTTCGACCCTCGAGATGTCTTTTGTTATGTCGGCCTATTTCCTTGGCTTCCTAGGTGGTTCGCGTTTGGCCCCCGAGATGATCCGGCGAGTTGGTCACGTGCGCGTATTCGCAGCGCTGGCTTCCTTTATCTCAGCCGTCATGATCATGTATCCGATGCTCACGGATCCGATTGCATGGTCGCTGGGCCGTGTGATTATCGGATTCTGTTTCTCGGGCGTGTACGTGACGGCGGAAAGCTGGCTGAACAACGCGGCCAACAACGAGAATCGGGGACAGGCGCTGTCGCTTTATATGATGGTGCAGATGACGGGGGTCGTGAGTGCTCAGGCATTGCTGCTGGTCGGTGACCCGGCGGGATATGAGACCTTTGTCATCGCTTCTATTCTGGTTTCGATCTCATTTGCGCCTATTCTGCTGTCCATCTCTCCAACACCGGCGTTCGATACCACCAAACCGATGACATTACGCCAACTGATGGAAACATCGCCACTGGGCTGTGTCGGCATGTTCTTGTTGGGCGGGATATTCTCAGCGCAATTCGGGATGAGCGCCGTTTATGGCGCTCAGGTGGGGTTGAGTCTGGTCGAGATTTCGACCTTCGTCGCGGTGTTTTATATCGGCGCCGTAGTCCTACAATATCCGTTGGGCTGGATGTCCGACAGAATGGACCGCCGTCTGCTGATCATGCTGGTGGCCGCTGTTGGTGGGGTAGGCGCCGTGATAGGCATGATACTGGGCGTCACTTTCACCATGCTTCTCGTAGCTGCCTTTATCATCGGCGGCATGACAAGCCCGCTCTATTCTCTGTTGATCGCGTATACCAATGACTACTTGGAGTATGACGATATGTCGGCGGCTTCGGGCGGTCTGGTTTTTATTAACGGCTTGGGCGCAATCGCAGGTCCAATTATCACCGGTTGGCTAATGGGGGCTGGCGTGCTCGGCCCACAAGGCTTTTTCCTGTTCATCGCGGCGCTGATGTTCATCATGGCCGCCTATGCGGCCTATCGTATGACCCAGCGCGTCTACAAACCCGTGGATGAAACCGGATCGATTGCCCCGATCTACCCGACATCTTCGCCCGTTGCCCTGGAAGTTGCGCAAGAGGTCGCCATTGAAGCAGCCCAGGACGAGCAGGATACGCAAGAACCCGCCTGAGCGCCGGAAATGTGACTTTTGTGTTGCAATATGTTACTGTCACAAATCTGTAAAAGTGATTTTAATGACGTTACGTCCTGGGGAGGGCAATTACGGAGTCTAGGGCAATGGTAGGTCCTGAAGAAGTATTGAGTTTTTGGTTAGATGAGGTTGGCCCCGAGGGGTGGTACCTGCAGGATGAAGCGCTGGATGCGCGGATCCGGGAAAAATTTCTTTCAACATGGGAAGCCGCGTGCGAGGGGAAATTCTCGCTTTGGTTGACCTATCCCAGCGGATCACTGGCCTATATTATCCTTATGGATCAGTTGCCTCGCAACATGTTCCGGGGAAGCAAACAGGCATTTGCATCGGATCGGGCTGCACTGGCTGCAGCGAAATGCGCAGTCGACAAAGGCTGGGATCTTAAGATCGACGAACCGGCGCGGCAGTTCTTTTACCTGCCGATGATGCATTCGGAAAATCTGTGTGATCAGGAGCGTTGCGTGCGCCTTATGATCGAGCGGATGCCAGAAGGCGGCGACAGCAATTTGCTACATGCGCGCGCTCATCGTGAGGTGATCCGCAAGTTCGGTCGTTTCCCATATCGCAACGATGCGTTGGAACGCGCGACTACTGAACACGAAGCCGCATATGTCAGCAATGGCGGCTACGGGTCGACCGTGCGCGAGTTGCAGGCCGCGACCTAGGTCGCGGGCTCACAGCCTTTAAGGATCAGAAGCCGGTCGGTGACAGTGTCGGCAGATGTCGTGATGGCATAGTCGATCAAGTCTTCCGGTTTTTCGACCAGGCCCGCCAATCGGGCCTGAGTGTCTTCCAGCTTCCCCTCCAGATCACCCAAACGTCGCAATGCCGCATTCAGCTGTTGGCGCGTGACCGCATCGAGTTGCGTGCCCTGACTGCTAAGGGTTGCAAGATCGCTGCGCAACGCGGCCAGTTCCCCACGAATTCCCTGCGCCTGATCTCGTAGCGGCGCCACGACCTGCAGGTTCTCAGCAAACCCGACCCGGATCTGATCGACAGACTGCGCAAGTTTCCACCCCAGAAACAGGCATAAAGCCAACAATATCAATGTCGCGTTCAAAAGAGCGAGCAGTAAATCTTTGAGCGTTTTAGCCATGATACGCCTTTCGAAAATCGGGAAGGTCAAAAACTGGTAGTGCATATTCGTCAGTTCTAGCCTTTGCGGTAACGTGGGTATAGGCTGAATTCAGCTCCAAATACCTGATTTGACCCCGCGTCACATATGTCGCGGGCTCTGATGTTGATGCGTTGTAAAAAATAGTTTAACGGTAAACTAGTTTTTGAACTGACCTGTGCCGAGAGGGAAACATGGCTGCACAATCTTATGATCTGATCGTAATCGGGGCTGGCCCCGGTGGCTATGTGGCCGCTATTCGCGCGGCGCAACTGGGCCTGAAGACCGCTGTTGTCGAGCGCGAACATCTGGGTGGTATCTGCCTGAACTGGGGCTGTATCCCGACAAAGGCACTACTGCGGTCATCGGAAGTGTTCCACCTGATGGAGCGTGCCAAGGATTTTGGCTTGAAAGCAGACAAGGTCGGCTACGATCTGGATGCGGTTGTGAAGCGCTCGCGCGGTGTTGCCGCGCAGTTGTCCGGCGGTATAGGTCATCTGCTGAAAAAGAACAAAGTCGCCGTTGTCATGGGTGAGGCATCGATCCCCGCCAAGGGCAAGGTCAGCGTCAAAACAGACAAAGGCACGGAAGACCTAACTGCGAAGAATATCGTTCTGGCCACCGGTGCCCGGGCGCGCGAACTGCCGGGCCTTGAAGCGGATGGCGATCTGGTCTGGACGTACAAACACGCGCTGCAACCGCCGCGGATGCCCAAGAAACTGCTGGTCATCGGCTCGGGTGCGATCGGGATCGAATTCGCCAGCTTCTATAACACTTTGGGCGCGGACACGACCGTGGTCGAGGTGATGGATCGAGTGCTGCCTGTCGAAGATGCCGAGATCAGTGCATTTGCCAAGAAAGCTTTCACCAAGCAGGGCATGACCATCATGGAAAAGGCGATGGTTAAACAATTGGACCGCGCCAAGGACAAGGTGACTGCGCATATCGAGGTGAAAGGCAAGGTTGAGAAACACGATTTTGACACGGTGATCTCGGCCGTGGGCATCGTCGGCAATGTGGAAAACCTCGGGCTTGAAGCCTTGGGTGTGAAGATCGACCGCACGCACGTGGTCACCGATGAATACTGCCGCACTGGGGTAGACGGGCTTTACGCTATAGGTGATATCGCCGGGGCGCCCTGGCTGGCACACAAAGCCAGCCACGAAGGCGTGATGGTCGCGGAACTGATCGCGGGCAAACACGCACATCCGGTCAAGCCTGAAAGCATCGCGGGCTGCACTTATTGCCAGCCTCAGGTCGCTTCGGTTGGGTATAGCGAAGCCAAGGCCAAAGAGCTGGGCTATGACATCAAGGTCGGACGCTTCCCGTTCATCGGCAACGGCAAGGCCATCGCGCTTGGTGAGCCCGAGGGACTGATCAAGACCGTCTTCGATGCCAAGACTGGGGAACTGCTAGGTGCACACATGATCGGTGCCGAAGTCACAGAGCTTATTCAGGGCTATGTGGTCGGTCGCCAGTTGGAAACCACTGAAGAAGACCTGATGAACACCGTCTTCCCGCATCCGACGCTGTCTGAAATGATGCATGAAAGCGTGCTGGATGCCTATGGACGCGTGATCCACATGTAAGGACAGGGGGCTCTGCCCCCGCCGCGGCAAGCCGCGACTCCCCCGAGATATTTATAGCCAGATGAAGCAGGGGATCCGTACTTCATCTGGCCGAAAATACCTCGGAGCGCGAGGCAGAGCCTCGCAAAGGATCCTCATTTATTTATTGCTTCCAATATACGGGCCCACGAGCGGATGCCTCTGTGGAAGCTTTTGACGTCGTATTTCTCGTTCGGCGAGTGGATGGCATCATCGTCATTGGCATACCCAACCAGCATCGAATCCAGCCCCAACACTGTATTGAAATATCCAACCACTGGGATTGATCCGCCCATCCCGGTGAAAACGGCCTCGCGATTCCACTCGTCCGAAAGTGCTCCGCGGGCCGCTTCGAATTCTGGGCGGCTAAGGTTCATCACCGAAGCAGGAGAGCCTTCGAGATCACTGTCCCAGACCACTTTAGCATCCGTGGACAGGCGCTCTTCGACATGTTTGCGGATCCTTTTGCGGAGCGCGTCCGGGTCCATGTCGCCGACCAGGCGGCAGGTGATCTTGCAATGTGCCTCGGACGGGATAACGGTTTTGGAGCCCGCGCCGTTGTAACCTCCCCAAAGGCCATTCACTTCGAGCGTGGGTCGCGCCCATTGTTGTTCCAGCGTGGAATAGCCTGTTTCACCGTGCGGCTCGGTATAGCCAACCGAATTCAGGTATTCCGTTTCATCGAACCCGCAATTCTCCCATTGGCGCAACTGCTCGGCCGGGACTTCGTGTACGCCTTCGTAAAAACCTTCGACTGCGACGCGGCCGGTTTCTTCATCATAGAAGGATGCGACGATGCGCGACAGTTCCCGCAGCGGGTTCAGACCCGGCCCGCCATAGTGGCCCGAATGCAGGTCGATGCGGGGACCGATGATTGTGAATTCATCCTTGAGCATGCCGCGCAATTGCGACGCTATCGAAGGCACCCCCCGCGACACCATCGAAGTATCACAGACCAACGCGAGATCCGCCTGAAGCTCGGATTTGTTTGCTTTGAGAAATGGCACGAGCGAGGGCGACCCGGATTCTTCCTCACCTTCGAAGAAAAACGTGATGCGGCAGGGCAGGGTGCCATGCACTGCTTTCCAGGCGCGGCAGGCCTCGACGAAGGTCATCAGTTGGCCTTTGTCGTCAGAAGCGCCGCGCCCGCGTATCACCTGTCCGTGTGGAGTGTCTTCCAAAGCCGGATCGAAAGGATCGCGTGTCCACAGCTCCAGCGGATCGACAGGTTGCACATCATAGTGTCCATAGAACAGAACATGCGGCCCACCGCTGTCCTCACCGACATGGCCAACGACCATGGGATGTCCCGGAGTTTCGCGCTTTTCGGCTGCAATACCGATACTTTTCAGATCCGCCACCAGCCAATCGGCAGCCTGGTCGACTTGGTCCTTGAAGGCCGGGTCAGTCGAGATGGAGGGAATGCGCAGAAACTCCATCAGGCGGTCAATGGAGGTGGTCAGATCGGCGTCGATCCGGCTCAGTACAGCGTCAAGCGACATAGGGGTCTCCTGGGAAGGTCTTGAAATTGGGCAGAGCCTATCAGCATGGGCGGTACCGTCCAGCAGGTTTCTGTGCTGGATCTGGGGGAAAGGCCTGCGGCGTTTCCTCGCGTCTTGTGGTCGTAACTTTGCTTGTCGGTTTAGGCGTTTGGCGTTATTTGATGCAAATCAAAGTTGGGTTCAGCTGTTCGGCTGTAGGCCAGTTGGACAGATGAACGCGACGCCATACTTCCAGCCCGGCTTGTGAAGTGGCGAAAAAAGTCGCCCGGGGCTATAATAACCGGGCATCCAAGGAGGGTCCGTTGGACTATACTGCTCAGCTCGATACAGCGATTGCCAGGCTGCATGACGAAGGACGTTATCGGACCTTTATCGATATTGAACGCCGGAACGGTCATTTTCCGCATGCGGTACGGACTTGTCCCGATGGTTCGCAGCAGAACATCACCGTGTGGTGTGGCAATGATTATTTGGGCATGGGTCAGAATCCTGTTGTTCTGGAGGCCATGCACGAGGCGGTGGAGGCCGCAGGCGCAGGCTCGGGCGGAACGCGCAACATTTCAGGCACGACAGTCTATCACAAACGGCTGGAAGCTGAATTGGCGGACTTGCACGGCAAAGAAGCCGCACTGCTATTCACCAGTGCCTATATCGCCAATGACGCGACACTCAGCACTCTGCCAAAACTGTTCCCCGGCCTGATTATATATTCCGATGCACTGAACCATGCGTCGATGATCGAAGGCGTGCGCCGCAACGGGGGTGCCAAACGCATCTTCCGCCACAATGACGTGGCACATCTGCGTGAGTTGCTTGAGGCTGATGACCCTGCAGCCCCCAAGCTGATCGCGTTTGAGTCGGTCTATTCGATGGATGGCGATTTCGGACCCATTGAAGAGATTTGCGATCTGGCCGATGAATTCGGTGCTTTGACCTATATTGATGAGGTTCACGCAGTTGGCATGTACGGCCCCCGCGGCGGGGGTGTAACCGAGCGTGATCGGTTGGCGCATCGCATTGACATCATCAACGGAACGCTTGCCAAAGCCTACGGTGTCATGGGCGGCTACATCGCGGCGAGTGCCAAGATGTGTGACGCCATCCGGTCCTATGCGCCGGGCTTTATCTTTACTACCTCGCTGCCACCTGCGGTTGCGGCAGGGGCGGCAGCCTCGGTGGCCTATCTCAAGCGCGCGCCTGAACTGCGCGAGCAGCACCAGACCCAGGCCAGCATTCTTAAGCTGAGGCTGAAAGGACTTGGCATGCCTCTGATTGATCACGGCAGCCACATTGTGCCGGTGATCGTTGGCAACCCCGTCCACACCAAGAAGTTGAGCGATATGCTGCTGGATGACTATGGTATCTATGTGCAGCCAATCAATTTCCCGACCGTTCCGCGCGGCACCGAACGTCTGCGGTTTACGCCATCTCCGGTGCATGGACCCGACGAAATGAACCGTCTGGTGCAGGCGATGGACGAACTTTGGTCACATTGTGCGCTAAATCGCGCCGAACTTGCTGGATAACCTCACGCTAAAGTGTGCAACGAGTTTGCTGCGTGTTAAGCTTACGCTAACAAAAGAAGCGGACGAATCGTTATAGGGGCGATTCGACGTTTGCGCGTAACACGCGACAGGCAAAGATGGGGCAGCAGGAATGATTGGGCGCAGATCACAGCGCGATTCCGAAGAAGACATGGACGTCAGACCCAAGGGTTTTGATGACTATGAGGTACGGCTTGGCGATGTCATGCGCGGCGAACGTGCAACGATGGGCAAGTCGCTTCTGGATGTGCAGCGTGAACTGCGAATCAAAGCCAACTACATCGCCGCCATCGAAAATGCAGATCCCGATGCCTTTGACACACCCGGCTTCATCGCCGGGTATGTGCGTTCATATGCCCGTTATCTGGGCATGAACCCCGATGATACTTTTGCGACCTTCTGTCAGGAAAGCGGTTTCGAGGTTGCGCATGGCATGTCGGCCGAGGCGTCGGTGGTCAAAAAAGCGCAAGGTGGTTTGCCTTCACGCGGGCCGATGGGGCGTGATCCGTTTGTCTCGCCCAGTACGCCTTATATTCCGGGCCGCGAATCCGTAGTCAGCCAGATTGAACCGCGTGCTATTGGATCGACGCTGGTGCTGTTGGCCGTCATTGGCGGCATCGGTTATGGGGGCTGGTCGGTTCTGAACCGCATTCAGCAGGTGCAGGTCAGCCCGGTTGAGCAGGCCCCCGTCGTGCTTACAGACCTTGACCCGCTGGATGCCGCACAGGCCCGGCCCGAGGGAACCGAGCTGGCCAGCGCCGAGGTGCCAAGCTCTGAAGCGCTGGATCGTCTGTATCGTCCGCAGGCACTTGATGTGCCGGTGCTGGTGGCGCGGGATGCGCCGATTTCCACGCTTGATCCGCGCAATGTCGGAACGTTCCGCGCGCCTGAACCTCCGCAAATCAAAGTGACCGAAGTTCATACGGTTGAACGCCCGGCCTTGCCTCAAGTGGTTGAAAAGCTGGATACGACGCTGAAGATCGTGGCCGTGAACCCCGCTTGGATGCGTGTCACGGCAGCCGATGGCAGCGTGATTTTCGAAGGAACTCTGGGCACCGTTGAGCAGGGCAGCACGTTCGAGGTGCCGCTCACCGAGGAACCCCCGCAACTGCGAGCAGGAGCCGCGGGGTCGGTCTATTTCTCGATGAATGGCGAACATTTTGGTCCTGTGGGCGCGCCGGGTACGGTGGCCAAAGGTGTTGTTCTGTCAAAAGATGCCGTTGCAGAAACCTTCGCAGTTGCCGATCTTGAGGCCGATCAGAACAGCGCACTCAAGCAACTGGTGGCCGAGTTGCAGACCGAGGCGGCAGAAGCGCCCGCCGAGTGATCTTGGCATTGCTCCCCAAGGGATGGCGAACTATCTAAGGGTCAATTCAGGCTGATCCGGATCGATCCTCATGTCGCTCAATCACGTGCGCCCCTGGCGCAATATCTATCGCCGCAAATCCCGCCAGATCATGGTTGGCAATGTGCCCGTCGGAGGTGACGCACCGATTGCCGTGCAGACCATGACCAACACGCTGACCACCGATGTGGCTGCGACCGTGGCACAGGTGCAGGCGGCAGCAGAGGCGGGGGCGGATATCGTGCGGGTCTCGGTCCCGGATGAGGCCTCGTCAATAGCGCTGAAAGAGATCGTGCGCGAAAGCCCTGTTCCTATCGTGGCTGATATTCATTTCCACTACCGTCGCGGAATCGAATCCGCCGAGGCCGGTGCGGCCTGTCTGCGGATCAATCCGGGCAATATCGGCGATGAAAAACGGGTGAAAGAGGTCATCAAAGCCGCGCGAGACCACAATTGCTCGATCCGGATCGGGGTGAACGCAGGGAGCCTGGAAAAGCACCTGCTTGAGAAATACGGCGAGCCGTGCCCCGAAGCGATGGTCGAGAGCGGGTTGGAGCATATCCGTATTCTCGAAGACAACGACTTTCACAATTTCAAGATCAGTGTGAAAGCCAGCGACGTATTCCTGTCAGCCGCGGCTTATCAGGGCATTGCCGAGGCGACGGATGCGCCCATCCATCTGGGCATCACCGAGGCCGGAGGGCTGGTCAGCGGCACCATCAAATCGGCCATCGGTCTGGGCAATCTGCTGTGGATGGGCATTGGCGACACGATCCGCGTCAGCCTGTCTGCTGATCCGGTGGAAGAGGTCAAGGTCGGCTATGAGATCCTGAAATCTCTGGGCTTGCGCCATCGCGGCGTGAACATCATCTCATGCCCCTCCTGCGCGCGACAGGGTTTTGACGTAATCAAAACGGTTGAGGCGTTGGAACATCGCTTGGAACACATCAAGACACCCATGAGCCTGTCGATCATCGGCTGTGTCGTGAACGGTCCGGGTGAGGCGCTGATGACAGATGTCGGTTTCACCGGTGGCGGGGCAGGCTCGGGCATGGTCTATCTGGCAGGCAAAGCCAGCCACAAGATGTCAAACGACCAGATGATTGATCACATCGTTGAAGAGGTCGAAAAGAAGGCAGCAGAGCTGGATGCGGCAGCTGAAGCTGCTGAGTAACAAGGCCTATGCAACAGGCATTTGCTGTGTAGCGCAGTGAATGCCGCCGCCCAGCTCGCCCAATACGTCGACATTCAATGCAATGATCTCGCGCCCGGGGTAGTGACGAGCCAGGGCCATCTGTGCAATCTCATCGGTTTCGCGGTCTCCGAACTGGGCCATCACGATGCCGCTATTGCAAACATAGTAATTCGCGTAAGACGCCACGAATTCGGGATCGTTAACTCGGCGCCTATTGGGTTCAGGGATCACCTCAACCTGCAATCCTTCGGCGACGAGACGGTCATGAGAATCAAGGGCCGCGACATGAAACGGATCATCCATATCCGGCTCGTCTGGCAGGTTGATCAAAACGCGCCCAGGGCCGGTGAAGCGCGCCAGACTGTCGATGTGGTAATCGGTGATATCCTCGCCCCAGACCCCATCAGACCAGACCATGCGGTCAGCCCCATAGGCTGCCAGTAATCGGGATTCAATTTCGTTGCGTGACAGGTCTGGATTGCGGTTCTCATTCACCCACGAGCTTTCATGGGCCATGATCAACCCATGCCCGTCTTGTTCTACACCACCGGCCTCGCCCCTCAAGCCGGACGGAAGCAGGGGCAGGCCGAGGTGATCGGCAACCTTACTGGCGATTTGCGCATCGTGTTTGTGCACCTGTTTCCGGCCCCAGCCATTGAACTGGATACGAGTGACCGCAATCCCGCCTCGATTGTCGATCACGAAGATTGGACCTGCGTCGCGGCACCACAAATCTTCGGTTGGAACATCCCAGAGCTCGACTGATGAGGAAAGTTTTTGACGCGCATCCGCATGGTGCTTTGCCGCCGCAAGCATTGTCACGGGTTCAAAGGCGGAAATGGCGTTCGCGATTTCCGCGATGGTTTGTTGCACCATATCCAGAAAGATCTGGTCACGGTAAACTTTGCGGCTGACCGGCCATTGCATAAATGTGCGTTCGTGGGGCGCTTCTTCCGCCGGTACAAAGAAGTTTGAGGTGCGCTGAGCGAGGGGTTGCTTAGACAGGCCCATAAAACTCAGCGCGCCTCCAGTGAGTAAGAGGTTCCGTCGATCCATGCTGGAAACCTACAGTGATGACTTAACCCTGTTCTGCCCGAACTCCATTTGCGATCTGGAGCATTTGGTCTGCGGGCAGGTACCCGCGCATCATTTCGGTGCCCAGAACAAAGGATGGTGTGCCTGAAATCCGCAGCTTTTGCGCCAGATCGCGGGTTTTTGCGATTTCTTCGGTGACCTCATCGCTGTTCATTGCCGCGATGATCGCGTCGCTGTCCAGACCCAGCCCATCTGAAATCCGGCGCAGGGTCACCTCGGAGGGCTCGCCGCTGAATTCCAGCAGAGCGTCATGCACCTGCTTATAGGCATCGTCTCCCGCCACCTGTTTTGTTGCGATGGCAAAGCGGGATGACGCTACAGAGGCATCGCCCAGGATCGGCAATTCCTTAATCACAAGACGGATATTGCCGTCCTCGGCCAGCAGGGTGGCCACTTCGGGCACGGCGCGCCGGCAGTAACCGCAACGGTAGTCCATGAACTCGACCAGAGTAACATCGCCGTCCGGATTGCCACCGACCCAGCTGTAACCGTCATTAAAAAGCTCGTCAGCGTTGGCCGCGACGAGCTCCTTGTCAGCCTGAGCCTCGGCAACGGCATTGCGTTCCTCAAGGATGTTGATCGCCTCGAGGATCACTTCGGGGTTTTCCAGAAGGTATTCGCGCACCTGTGCGCCAAACTCGGCCTTCTCGGCGTCGCTCATCGCGTTCAATTCCAGCGCCTGCGCAGGACCAGTGATCAGGGAAAGACCCAATAGGGCCGGTGCAGCATGTCTCAGGATCATTTCCGTTTCCTCTGTTTCTTCTTCTTTGCGCGCTCCGAGGCAATCAACACATCCTGTGCCCTTTGCCAACCCGGAGAGCCTTCGGGGAGCTGTGCAACAGCCCGTTTAGCATGTATGCCCGCATCATCAAGTCGGCCCTGCAGCGCATAGCGTTCTGCAGTCACCGCAGACGCCATTCCGTTGTTGCCCACCTGCGAATAGGCAGAACCCAGATCCTGCATCAGCCGGGCATTGCGATAGTCGCGTGCGCGCGCCTTTTCAAGCACTTGCAGGGCTTTCTTCGTCTTGCCATCCGCCAGCAAAGCACGTCCGTAACCGGCGAGGATCAGGGCATTGTTGGGCGCCATATCAACGGCTGCACCGTAGGCATCCACAGCTTCGCGCACGCGCCGGTTCTCCAATAGAATCTGGCCCTTCAATTCATAAAAAAACGGATCGTCAGGGCGAATCTCCAGCGCACCATCGATTGCGGCGCGGGCACTGGCGAGATCGCGATTTTGATGATGGGCCGATGCCTCGCGCATCAGGCGTATGTCACGATCTTTTTCTTCGCCCGCGCGACGCATGGTCCAGGTCGGGGATCGAAGAAAGGCTGACAACTTACCTTTGATCCGCGCGAACCAGTAATCGGCATTTGCGTTTTGCTCTGCCTTGTCGCCGAATTCGTTCAGAAAGGCCTCGGCCGCGCGCAAACGTTCGCGGCTGGTAGGGTGTGAGCGCATGTAGGGGTCTTGATTGACGGGGTTCAACAGCTCTTGCCCCGCGAACTTACGGTGCAGGTTGACCATCCCGCGCGGAGATACTCCCGCCCAACGCAAATAGCTGGCAGCACTTCGATCCGCCGAGGCTTCTTCGGCCCGCGTATGGCCCAGAAAGCTGCGCAGCGCCGAGGCTTGTGTGCCCGCTGCAATTCCTGCAGCAGCTTCTCCGCCACCTGCGGCTGCGGCTGCAAGCGCTAAAAGTGTCCCAAGCTGCGCGTTACGTTGTGCCGCGCGCAGGTTCTCTGAGCGTCTGGCCAAGTGGCCGTTGGCGATGTGCGCGGCCTCGTGTGCGATCACCGCTTGCAGCATCTCGGGCGTATCGACGCTCAGGATCAAGCCATAGTTGATATAGATCGTGTTGTAATCGATCACGAAGGCATTGAACGTACCATCATTGACGATCAGTACGCGCACCCGGTTGGTGTTCAGGCCAGCGGCCCGCAGGATCGGAAAGGCAAGCTCTTGCAGCCCGTGTTCAATGTCGGGATCGCGGATAAGGCTTTGCGCGCTGGCCTGCATGGCGCTGATCGACCATGTCACTGCCAGCAGCAACACGGCCGGGATTGACGCCAGCCGGGATAAGCGTTCAAAAGCCATGGCTGCAACATGGGAGATGGCCATGAGAAACTCAACCCGTTCCGGGGTCGATCCCTTCATCGTGATGGACGTGATGGAGGCCGCGCGCAAGGCGGAAGAAGCCGGGCGGCATGTCGTTCACATGGAAGTAGGTCAACCGGGGACCGGCGCACCCAAAGGGGCAACCGAAGCATTGGCGAAGGCCATGGAACAAGGGCCGCTTGGGTATACGGTGGCTTTGGGTTTGCCCGCTCTTCGTCAGCGGATCGCGCAGATGTATGGTGAATGGTATGGCGTTGATCTCAATCCAGAACGGGTGGTCATCACACCGGGATCATCGGGCGGGTTTTTGCTCGCCTTTACCGCTCTGTTCGACAGCGGTGATTGGGTGGGGATTGGTGCCCCGGGATATCCCTCATATAGGCAAATCCTGAAAGCATTGGGTTTGGTGCCGGTAGACTTGCCGACAGCACCGGAAAACCGGCTGCAGCCGGTGCCCGCCGATTTCACGGGGCTTGATTTGCAGGGATTGATGGTTGCCTCGCCTGCCAACCCGACTGGGACAATGCTGGATCATGCGGCGATGCAGGCGCTGATCGATGCGGCGCACGCGCAGGGTGCATCGTTCATCAGTGACGAGATTTATCACGGGCTGGAATACGAGGCCAAAGCCGTCACTGCGCTCGAGCTGACGGATGAGTGCTATGTGATAAACTCATTCTCCAAATATTTTTCGATGACCGGCTGGCGCGTTGGCTGGATGGTTGTGCCCGAGGATCAGGTACGGGTGGTTGAGCGGATTGCCCAGAACATGTTCATCTGCGCGCCTCACGCCAGTCAGGTGGCCGCATTGGCAGCTATGGATTGTAACGACGAATTGCAGGCAAATCTGGATGTATACCGCCGCAATCGTCTGTTGATGCTGGACGGGTTGCCCAAGGCCGGTTTTACCAATATCGCACCGCCGGATGGGGCGTTTTATGTTTACGCGGATGTCTCAGACTTGACCGATGACAGCCGGGCATTTGCAGCCGAGATTCTCGACAAAGCCGGGGTTGCCGTGACGCCGGGGCTGGATTTCGACCCAGTGCGCGGGCACACGACGCTGCGATTTTCCTATGCGCGATCGACCGAAGACATTCAGGATGGGCTGGATCGGCTGCAACGTTTTATGGCCAAGCGGGGTGCGATCCCGCAATCGGCCTAAAGCGTTCACAAAGGCGGCGTCATGCGATAGGCTCTGCCTCAAACGATCTCGGGATAACTTGAGGCCATGAGCAGGATTTTCTACGCAATCGCCCTGATCTGGGCGTTGAACGGTGTCGCTGTCGCGCAGGACTTCAGCGCGCTCGCACGCGTCCTTCCGGACCAGAGCGGCATCGTCGATGATGGTAATACCGGCGTAAGGGTCGAACTTGGGCTGACTCAAGGCGTGCCATACCGCGTGTTCACGCTGCGCGATCCATACCGCGTGGTTCTGGATTTCCAAGAGGTCGACTGGTCTGGCCTGAACCGCGAGACCTTCCTACAAACCAGCCGGATCAGCGGTGTTCAATTCGGGGCATACGTGCCCGGTTGGTCGCGTCTGGTGTTGGAGCTGGGCGCTCCGCTGGCGGTGGAAACAGCTGATCTGCGGTTTGATCAGGCGACGGGCACTGCTCAACTATCGCTGCACCTAAAAGGCACTGATTTTGACAGTTTTGCAGCCAGCGCAGGTGCCCCCCGTCAGCCCGGCTGGGATTTGCCGGAACCCGCAGTGACACCGGCACTGCCGCGGCGCGACGGCGTGCGGGCGGTACGGGTCATGCTGGATCCCGGGCATGGCGGCATTGATCCCGGGGCAGAATTCGCTGATACCAATGAGAAAACACTGATGCTGACCTTCGCGCGAGAGCTGCGAGAGGCGCTGCTGCGTACCGGCGGTTTCGAAGTGGTGATGACGCGTGTTGACGATCAATTCGTCTCGCTCGAACGCCGTATCTCGCTGGCACATCAGGCCGGGGCCGACGTGTTTATCTCACTGCACGCGGATTCGCTTTCCGAAGGGCTGGCGCATGGGTCGGTCGTCTACACTCTTTCAGAGGAAGCTTCAGACGTTGCCAGTCAAAAGCTGGCCGAACGGCATGACCGGAGTGATTTGATCGCAGGTATTGATCTCAGCGGTGCAGACGATCAGGTCGCTGATGTGTTGCTGGATCTGGCTCGGCAAGAGACTGTGCCACGCAGTAGCGCACTGGCGCGCTCGCTGGTGGATGGAATGACGCAGCAGGGAGGCCCGATGAATCGTCGCCCGCTACGTTCTTCGTCGTTTTCGGTGTTGAAGGCAGCAGATATCCCGTCGGTTCTGGTTGAGCTGGGTTTTTTGTCCAGCCCGCGCGATTTCAAGAACATCTCTGATCCAAACTGGCGCGCATCCATGGCGCATGGGCTTGTGCAGGGGCTTGAGAACTGGCGTCGGGACGATCTGGTGAAGCGATCTCTGATCGGACAATGACGCAGCGGCGCAAAACAGCCATTGTAGCCTTTCGTGTTTTGACCCTGCGCGGGGGCGACACTATATAGGCGTCATCGCGAGTAAAAGGCAGTAACGTGATCCGGTTCATTCTTTCGTTCTTCGGGGCAATTTTCAGTCTCGTGACCTTAGGTATTTTTATGGCCGCGCTGGTCGTTGGCGCGGTGTTTTGGATGTATGGCCGAGACCTGCCCAGTCATGAATCATTGGCACAATACAAACCACCGACGATCAGCCGGATTTACTCGGGTGAGGGCCAGCTGATCGACGAATTTGCGCAGGAGCGCCGCCTGTTCACGCCGTCCGAGGAAATTCCCGATCTGGTAAAACAGGCGTTTATCTCGGCGGAAGACAAGAATTTCTATATCCATCAGGGCTATGACCCGCGCGGTATCATTGCTGCCGGGGTCGAGGCCGTGCGCACTAAAGGCGAAACCGTTCGTGGTGCGTCAACCATCACGCAGCAGGTGATGAAGAACTTCCTGTTGTCCGGTGACCGCCGGGCCGAGCGCAAGATCAAGGAAATTATCCTCGCCACCCGGCTTGAGGATACCTTGGACAAGGAACAGATCCTCGAGCTCTATATGAACGAGATCTTTCTGGGCCAGAACTCTTATGGTGTGACCGCTGCTGCGCAGACCTATTTCAACAAAACTCTGCAGGAACTGGCCCCGCATGAAGCCGCGATGCTGGCGGCGATGCCCAAGGCACCATCGGACTACCATCCTGTGCGGCAGAAAGAACGTTTGCTGAACCGCCGCAACTATGTGCTGCGCGAGATGCAGCAGAACGGCTATATCGATCAGGCCACCTATGAGACCGAAGTCGAGATGCCTTTGCGTTCGGTTCAGAACGGGGATTTTGAAAGCTTCCGCACTGCACTGCCGCCGCGTGACTATTTCACCGACGAAATCCGACGCCAGTTGAGCGAGGATTTTGGCGAGGGTGAGTTCTTCACTGGCGGTTTCACCGTACGCGCCTCGGTGGATGAGGAAATGCAGGTCGAAGCGGCGAAAGCCCTACGCACGGCGCTGCAGAAATACGACCGCTCTCGCGGGCGGTGGCGCGGCACAGGCGAAGTCATCGCCGAGGAGAAGCTGGCGGATGAAGCACAGTGGCGCGAGGCGCTGGCGATCATGGAAATCCCCCGCGACGTGGTGCTGCCGACGCAGTGGTATCCGGCCGTTGTTCTGAACGTGGCCGACCAATCCCTGACCGTCGGGATCGAAGATGGCCCAGCAGATGGCACAATCCCGCGCGAAGACATCAAGTGGATGCAGGGCAATTTCCAGGACAATTTCAAACGCGGTGATGTCATTCTGGTGATGGCCGGCGAAGAAGGGCAATGGTCCGCCCGTCAGGTGCCCGAAGTGCAGGGCGGCTTTGTCGCGATGGACGTAAATTCGGGCCGTGTTCTGGCGATGCAGGGTGGGTTCTCGTATCAGGACACCGTGTTCAACCGCGCCACTCAGGCGCAGCGCCAGCCCGGGTCCAGCTTCAAGCCATTCGTTTATGCCGCTGCTCTGGATAGCGGATACAGCCCCGCGACGATCGTTGTGGATGCGCCGATCGAGGTGAATACACCGCAGGGCCTGTGGCGTCCCAAAAACTCGACGAACAAGTTTTACGGTCCAACGCCCTTGCGTACCGGGATCGAACAGTCGCGGAACCTGATGACCATCCGTCTGGCGCAAGAAGTCACAATGCCCGTGGTCGCAGGTTATGCCGAGCGGTTTGGCGTTTATGACCGGATGGGTGCGTTCCTTGCGAACTCGCTAGGGTCTGAAGAGACTACGCTGTACAAAATGGTCGCTGCCTATGCGATGTTCGCCAATGGTGGCGAGCGGGTTGAACCCACACTGGTTGACCGTATTCAGGACCGGTTCGGCAAGACCATCTATCGCCATGACGATCGCCAGTGCGTCGATTGTAACTCTAGCTGGCTTGAGCCTGATGAGTCGCCCACGATCCTCACCGATCGCAGCCAGGTCATGGATGCCATCACCGCCTACCAGTTGACGTCGATGATGAAGGGCGTGGTTGATCGCGGCACTGCATCACGTGTTGTGAACCTGCCCGTGCCCACAGCGGGCAAGACCGGCACCACGAACGAATCCAAGGATGCGTGGTTCATCGGTTTCACCTCAAATATCGTGGCCGGTTGCTACATCGGTTATGACCGCCCGCGCCCGATGGGCCGAGGGGCCTACGGCGGCACCTTGTGCGGTCCTGTGTTCCAAAGCTTTATGGAAAAAGCAGTCGAGAAATACGGCGGTGGCCCGTTCGAGGTGCCTCCGGGTGGCCATTTCATCAAGATTGACCGTTTCAGCGGCGCGCGCCTGCCAGAAGACGCGAGTGGAGAATATGTGGTCGCCGAGTATTTCCGTGATGGCGTGGATGGTTTTATCGATCGCGTCTATGACGGTGGCTTCGCGATGGGATCTGACCTACCGTTGTTTGAAGAGGCAAGTTCGGGCCGTCAGGTGACCACCTCAACCGGGGATACGATCACGGTTGGCCCCAATGCCAGCCAGGGCGATCTGCAGGGCGGCGGGCTTTACTGATCCGCCCAAGTTTCCCGGCTCAGTCGTCTTGTGGTGCCTCGCACCTCTTGCTATCACGCACACCTGATTGAGCAAGTTGGGACCTGACCATGCGCGCCGAAACCCAGAATATCGTGGCGGAAATCGAAAAGTCGCTGGAGCTGCTGGCGCAGCGCATGGACTATCAAACAGCGCCGCACCGGTTGGAGGAATTCAACGCGCGTGTTGAAGATCCGAACCTGTGGGACAATCCCGAGAACGCGCAGAAATTGATGCGCGAACGGCAGTTGCTGGTCGATGCCATCGAGACCTACGAATCCATCAAGACCGATCTCAGCGACAATATCGAGCTGATCGAACTGGGCGAGATGGAAGAGGACGAAGAGGTCGTGACCGACGCCGAAGAAGCGATCAAAAAGCTGCAGACCAAGGCCGCAAAGAAAGAGCTTGAGGCGCTGCTTGATGGCGAGGCGGACGGCAATGATACCTTCCTTGAGATCAACTCGGGCGCGGGCGGTACGGAAAGCTGCGACTGGGCCTCGATGCTGGCGCGGATGTATGTCCGCTGGGCCGAGAAAAAAGGCTATACGGTCGAACTGCAATCCGAGACAGCGGGGGAAGAGGCGGGGATCAAGTCCGCCGCCTACAAGATAACTGGCCACAACGCCTATGGCTGGTTGAAATCGGAAAGTGGCGTGCACCGTCTGGTGCGTATCTCTCCGTTCGACTCGGCGGCCAAGCGTCATACCTCGTTCAGTTCGGTCTGGGTTTATCCTGTGGTGGATGACAATATAGAGATTGAGGTGAACCCGGCCGATATCCGCGTCGACACCTATCGCTCGTCCGGTGCTGGTGGTCAGCACGTGAACACCACCGACTCGGCGGTTCGGATTACGCATATTCCAACCGGAATTGTGGTGACCAGTTCCGAGAAATCGCAGCACCAGAACCGAGATATTGCCATGAAGGCGCTCAAGTCCCGGCTGTACCAGCAAGAACTGGATCGCAGAAACGCCGAGATCAACGCCGCCCACGAAGCCAAGGGTGATGCGGGCTGGGGCAACCAGATCCGGTCTTACGTGCTGCAGCCCTATCAGATGGTCAAAGACTTGCGGACCAATCACGAGACATCGGACACCAAGGGTGTGCTGGATGGTGATCTGGATGGTTTCATGGCGGCGACACTGGCCCTGAATGTCTCGGGCAAAAGCCGGTCCGAGGCACAGGGCGACGGCTAATTGCGGCAGTCCCTGACCTCGGCTGTGAACCTGATCAAGGGCCACTGGCAATTGATCGCAATTGTCGCGTTGGTGTTTGTGTTCTGGAACACGATGCTGGTGCTTCCGTTGAAAATCCTGGTTGTGTTCCTGCATGAGCTTTCGCATGCCGGTGCCATTATCCTGACCGGTGGTTCGGTTGAAAGTTTCTCGGTCTCTCCACAACAAGGTGGCCTGGTTATTGGCCGAGGAGGCAATCGGTTGGTCAGTCTGTCAGCGGGATATCTTGGGTCCTTGATGCTTGGGATGGGCCTGCTGATGATCGCCCTGCGCACCAATGCCGATCGGGCTGCGCTTGGTCTCTTTGGGGGAGTCATGCTGATTGTTGCGCTCCTGTATATCCGGGAACCGTTTGCCATGGCGTTCAGCGCGGGCTGTGGAGCGGTGATGCTGGCCACCGCGTGGTTCCTGAACCGCAACCTGTGTGATCTGATTCTACGGGTCATCGGGCTGACCAGCATGATCTACGTTCCGTTTGACATTTTCGATGACACGATCCGACGCGCGGGATTGCGATCAGATGCATATATGCTGGCTGAAGAATTCGGCGGAACCACCATGATGTGGGGCGGGTTGTGGCTGGTGCTTAGTCTGGTGATGATCGTCTTTGGTCTGAAGAATGTGCTGGGCCGCAATAGCAATGTGCGGATCGACCTCAGGATCAGATGATGCGCGCTCTTGCGCCGCTCTTCTTCGCGAAATTCTAAAAAGATACATTTAAACAGTGGCTTTAAATGGTCCGAGCACGTCGCTAGGCTGATGACGAGCAGCCAAAGGACCAACCCGCATGGATTTGACCAGAGCATCCGCGACGGACATTCTTGACGCCTTGTCCCGCCGACAGCTTTCAGCTGCAGAACTGATGCGCGCGACGCTGGATCGGATCGCCCAGGTGAACGGTGAGGTAAACGCGATTGTCGCGCTGCGGGATGAAGACGCTTTGATGGCCGAGGCGCGGGCGGCGGATGCCGCGTCACCTCGCGGCGCGCTGCACGGGTTGCCGATAGCGGTGAAAGATCTGGTAAATGTGGCAGGGATCACTTCGACGCAGGGTTCGCCATTGTTCAAGGATCATGTGCCGCAAACTGACGATCTGCTGGCCGTCCGGCTAAGGGCTGCTGGGGCAATTCTGATCGGTAAGACCAACACGCCGGAATTCGGACTGGGTTCGCACACGTTCAATCCTGTCTATGGTGCAACACGCAACCCTTATGATCCCACGAAAACCTGTGGAGGTTCATCGGGCGGTGCAGCAGTGGCGTTGGCGACGGGAATGCTGGCGCTGGCGGACGGCTCGGACATGATGGGCAGCCTGCGCAACCCGGCCGCATGGAACAACGTATACGGGTTCAGGCCAAGTTGGGGGCGCGTTCCGTCTGAGCCAGTGGGGGACGGTTATCTGCATCAGCTTTCAACTCTGGGGCCTATGGCGCGCAGCCCTGAAGACATCGGGCTATTGCTTGACGTCATATCCGGCCCCGATCCAAGGATGCCATTAAGCACAGAGGTCGAGCGCGTGTCGCCCGTTCAAGCGGCTGATCTGACAGGGATGCGCATAGGCTGGTTGGGCGACTGGGGCGGGGCGTTTCCATGCGAAGAGGGTATCCTCGCGCTATGCCGCGATGCGTTGCACGTTTTCGAAGAACGCGGTGCGCGAGTTGAGGCGCTTGCACCCCCGTTTGACGCGGACCTGATCTGGGACAGTTGGATTACTCTGCGCTCCTGGTCAGTGGCCGCAGGGTTGGAGCCTTTGGCCAAGAAGAAATCATCACTCAAAGACACCGCGCAATGGGAGTTGGAGCGCGGCCTGGCGCTCAGCGCGATGGATGTGCACCGGGCCAGTGTGAACCGGTCTGACTGGCACAAGCGGGCGGTGGAGCTTTTCGAAGACTATGACGCCTTGGTGTTGCCCGCAGCGCAGGTCTGGCCGTTCGAGCTCGAAACGCCGTACCCAACCGAAATCAAGGGGCAGGGGATGGATACCTACCATCGCTGGATGCAGGTCGTGACACCCGTTAGCCTTTTAGGGTTGCCCTGTCTGGGTGCGCCTGTCGGTTTCGGACCAAAAGGGCTGCCGATGGGAATGCAGCTGTTCGGTCCGCGTGGTGCAGATGCGCGGATCTTGTCGATTGGGGCGGCATATCATTCTGCAACGCTTTGGCCTCAGAAACGACCCGCCATGTAGAACAACCGCCCGGGAGGAGAAAACAAGAATGGACAAACCCTTTGGTGTGCCGACGCTGAAACCCGTTGATACCGCGATGCTTAAAGAGGCACTGCGCCGAGCGTGGCAGGATTATCGCCGCGCGCCGCTTTTTGGGCTTCTGTTCGCAGGCTTCTACGTGCTGGCCGGGTGGCTGATGGCGTGGGTCACGCTGCAGACGGGAACGTCGTTCTGGCTGGTTTTGGCCGCGATCGGCTTTCCCCTGATCGGGCCGTTTGCTGCCGTGGGATTGTATGAGGTCTCGCACCGGTTGGAACAGGGTGAGCCGTTGAATCCCGGTGCGATCTTCGGCGTGGTCATACAGCAAAGCCGAAGGCAACTGCCGTCGATCTGCGCCATTATCGTGGTGATCTTTCTGTTCTGGTTCTTTCTGGGCCACATGATCTTTGCCCTGTTCATGGGGCTGTCGACGATGACCAACATTTCAACATCATTTGAGGTGTTCCTGACCCCGAATGGGCTGAGCATGTTGGTACTGGGCACACTGGTCGGGGCCGTATTTGCAATCATTCTGTACATGATCACCGTGCTGTCGATTCCTATGTTGCTGGATCGTGAGCTGGATTTTGTGACCGCGATGATCACCAGCTTTGCCTATGTCAAAGCGAACATGGGTGTGATGCTGGCGTGGGGGGCCTTCATCGCGATCATCACTTTTTTGGCGATGATCCCTTGGTTCCTGGGCCTGTTTATCGTCCTGCCTTTGCTGGGGCATGCCAGCTGGCATCTTTATCGCTTGATCTTGGACAACGATCCGTCCGGGGCTGCTCAGCCGACACCCTCTTAAATCTGTCCGTTTAAGTCAGGCCCTGATGAATTGTGCGCCTTTCGGGCCGATTGCAGTGCTGCGGACAAATCATGCCCAAGGTGATGCAGCGTAAGCCGTCTTACATCGGATCCACTGCCACCGGCCAACCGATACACATAACCCGACCATTCCTGAGGTGCCCATTCAGGCGGAAGGTTCAGAACCATCATTCTGCAATCCTGTGCGCCGGGCCGGGACATCAATACGCAGACTTGTCCGCCGATGTGAGAAACGATGCCCTGAACCTCACGCGTGGGGGCGGAGCATCCGGGCATCTGCGACAAGGGCTCATAGCTGCGTAACAAGGTGCAATGCCGAATGCGGCGGATAAACAGCAGCCGGTGCAGTGTTGGTTCGCGTCGGTTTGGCGGGGCCTCAGCGGCGTGATAAAATCCGGTCGCCATAGTTTTTTCTGACCTGGTGACGAGAAATCGATCGATGATTTCTGATGCGGGATGAGCGGCGACCGGTTCTATTTCATCCAAAGGTTTCAGCAGGATACGCGCGTCGATATCGAAGAATCGACACATCCGGTCCAGCACATCCGGCCTGGGAAAACTTTCACCTGACAGATAGCGATTAAACTGCGTTCGATTGATGCCCAATTGGCGGCAAAGCTCTGAAACCGACCGATAACTGTTTGCGAGCTGCCTGAGGTTGGCTCCGAACATGCTGCGCAATTCTGCGGGGCTTCGATTGATGTCGGTCACTTCTGTCCCAGATTTCCGTTTGTATCTTCAGCAAAAACAGGTTTGCGGCGGCACAGCGGCCGCGCAGTATTCAGAAATCGTAAAGTTGACCCCAACGGGCGCTGCAAAGCGCCTCGCTACGCGTCACAGGCTAGTCTGATGATAAGCAAAATCAATAGGCTTTTAGCCTATTTGCATGATCTTTTTCATGCTGTTGCTCATATATGATGAACGCATTAAGCCTTTTTGAGGTTAGCAGGGCACCATGGCCAAGCAGGCCGCCGCCCCAAGATTGAATTCAGTCCCAGGGCGGAAATGGGGCTTAGTCACCGCGCAACAGGGCAGCAACTCCGGTACGGGCGATTTCAATCAAGCCAAGAGGGCGCATCAGATCGGCAAAGGCATCGATCTTGTCCGGTGCACCGGTGATCTCGAAGATGAACGAATTCAGCGTACTATCGACGACATTGGCCCGGAAAATGTCGGCCAGTCGCAGGGCTTCGACCCGTTTGTCGCCTTCACCCACAACCTTTATGATCGCCAACTCGCGCTCGACCGAAGCACCTTCGACTGTCAGATCATGCACGTCACGGACCGACACGATGCGTCCAAGCTGCGCCTTGATCTGCTCGATCACTTGCGGGGTGCCGGTGGTGACGATGGTAATTCGGCTGAGATGCCCGGTATGGTCAACCTCGGCAACCGTTAGACTTTCAATATTATAGCCACGACCCGAGAATAGACCAATTACGCGGGCCAGAACCCCCGGTTCGTTTTCAACCAGCACCGCGATCGTGTGTTGTTCCTGCACGTCCGAGAATGTTGGGCGTAGGTTATATGCAGAATGGCGGGTTGCACCTTTTTTGATTTGCAGGGCAGACATTCATGTCCCTTTCATGATCTTGAGAGAGCCGGGCGCCATCCTGCGCCCGATAAAGTTAGTCGAATTTTGTTAAACCAGAACCGACCCCTTGCTATCGATCACGCCCTGCGTTTCGGCTTCGCCCAGCAGCATCTCATTGTGGGCCTTGCCCGATGGGATCATCGGGAAGCAATTCTCGTGCTTTTCGACCACGCAGTCGAAGATGACCGGACCGTCGTAATTGATCATCTCGATGATCGCGTCGTCCAGATCGGCCGGGTCGGAACACAGGATACCCTTGGCACCAAAGGCTTCAGCGAGCTTGACGAAATCAGGCAGGGCCTCGGACCACGAATGCGAATAGCGTTCGCCGTGCAGCAGTTCTTGCCATTGTCGTACCATTCCAAGCCGCTCGTTATTCAGAATGAACTGTTTCACGGGCAGGCGGTATTGCGCGGCCGTGCCCATTTCCTGCATGTTCATCAGCCACGAGGCCTCACCAGCCACATTGATGACCAGCGCATCGGGATGTGCCATTTGCACACCGATCGAGGCGGGGAAACCATAGCCCATGGTGCCCAGACCGCCCGAGGTCATCCAGCGGTTGGGGTCTTCAAAACCCAGGTATTGCGCCGCCCACATCTGGTGCTGTCCAACCTCGGTTGTGACATAGCGGTCGTATTTTTTCGTCAGCTCTTCAAGCCGTTGCAGCGCGTATTGCGGCTTGATGGTCTTCTCGCTGTTTGTGAAGGCAAGGCAGTTGACCTTGCGCCATTCGTTAATCTGGTCTTGCCACTGCTTGATATTGGCAGCGTCTGTTTTGCGACCGCGTGCTTTCCAGACTTTCAGAATATCCTCAAGCACGTGGGCAACATCGCCAACTATTGGAATGTCGACACGGATAACTTTGTTGATCGACGAAGGGTCGATATCTACATGGGCTTTGATTGAGTTCGGCGAGAACGCATCGATCCGGCCGGTGATACGGTCATCAAATCGCGCGCCGATGTTTATCATCAGATCGCAATCATGCATCGCCATGTTGGCCTCGTAGAGCCCATGCATCCCAAGCATACCGATCCAGTTTTCGCCAGAGGCCGGATAGGCCCCAAGCCCCATCAGAGTCGAAGTGATCGGAAAGCCGGTTGCATCCACCAGTTCGCGCAGCAGCTGGCTGGCAGCTGGACCAGAATTGATAACGCCACCACCGGTATAGAACACTGGTTTCTTCGCGGTCTCGATTGCTGCGACAAGTTCCGTGATTTCTTCCAAATCGCCTTTCAATACCGGCTGATAATGGGAAGTTGACGGTTTCGGCGTTGTATACTCTCCCGAGGCAAACTGAACGTCCTTCGGAATATCGACCAGCACGGGGCCGGGGCGACCCGATGTGGCCACATGGAAGGCTTCGTGCATAGTCGCCGCCAGCGAGTCGGTATCCTTCACCAACCAGTTGTGCTTGGTGCAGGGGCGGGTGATGCCCACGGTGTCGGCTTCCTGAAAGGCGTCAGAGCCAATCATGAAGGTCGGAACCTGACCGGTCAGAACAACGATCGGAATTGAATCCAACAACGCATCGGTCAAGCCGGTCACGGCATTGGTCGCGCCAGGACCGGATGTGACCAAGGCAACGCCCGGCTTGCCGGTCGAGCGGGCATAGCCTTCGGCAGCATGTACCGCACCTTGCTCATGCCGTACCAGAATGTGACGGATGTCATTTTGCAGAAAGATCTCGTCATAGATCGGTAGGACGGCGCCACCTGGGTATCCGAATACCGTGTCCACGCCCTGATCCTTGAGGGCCTGAACAACCATCTTTGCGCCGGTCATCTCACGTGTCATCTGCTTTGCTCCGTTCGCGACATGTGTCTTGCGTGTTGCCAAAAAAAAGCCCCCGAGATTTTCGGAGGCGCATGGGTTCGATTATGGTTTACCGTTACCGGCCCATGCGCGTGTTTCCTACGATTACGACTAGCGCTTTCATCGCCAGAGGCTCCTTCTTTGCGTGCAGGGACATTATGGTTGAGGGGAAGGGGCGTCAACAGGCAAATACAAAAATATTGTAAGTCTGGGCTTGTGGGATTTGATATTTTGTTGCGCAAAATGACGCAGGTCGAGAAATATCCGCGAAAATTCGCCGCAAATTGGTAGGCGATCGGGTGATCAACAGTGGTCTGATTGCGTCAGGCCCATGTCTGAAACAGACCAGAGCAGCGCCCGATGCTGAGACAGGCTGGTGAAAACAGCGCTAAATCGGGAGGTCAGACATGCTGCACGATCTTGTGGATCTGGGGCGCTATCCGATCGATCGGCCTGATTCATACGGGTACAGGCAGCTGATCGCGGACCTGAGGCGGGACCTGGAAGCTGATGGATGCGCGGTCCTCCCCGGCTTTGTGCACGAAGATGGCCTTGGGAAACTGATCGCTGAGGCCGATCACGTCGCTCCCAAAGCCCATCGATCGTTCAATCGCACGAATGCCTATTTTACGCAGGATGATCCCAGTTACGGGATCGGTCATCCAATCCGACGGTTTTATGACCGATCCAACGCCTTTGTTCCGGCTGACAACTTCCCTGTCACAAGCCCGCTGCGGCGTATTTATCAGTATGAAGGTTTCATGCCTTTCATCCGCACGGCTTTGAACGAGCCGGAGGATCGGTTCTTCCGATATGATGACCCGTTGGCGGATGTGATCATCAATGTGGTCGAGAAGGGAGGCGGCTTTCCGTGGCATTTTGACACCAATAATTACACCGTGACGCTGGCAATCCAGAATGGCGAGGAGGGCGGTGCATTCGAATACGCACCCAATCTGCGGACCAGTGAAGACGAGAATTTCAAAGGCGTCGCTGCGATTTTGGATGGCAGCAGGAGGGGCGTACACCAATTGGAACTGCAACCGGGCGACCTGCAGATTTTCAAGGGGCGCTATGCCTTGCACCGGGTTGCGCCGGTTGGAGGACAACGGAAACGCTATGTTGGTATCTTTTCGTTTGTCGAAACCGAAGGCATGTGTGGTGGGGTGGAGCGGACCCGTCAACTCTATGGCCGTGTGCTGCCGCATCATTATGAGCGTGAAGGGTTGCGGGGTGATCAACTGCTTGACTGATATGTGCTAGTCTCGGGCCCGAGGTTGGAAGAGGGCTGTTTAGATGCAGATATTACAACTTACACCATTTGTCCTTTGTTCTTCTTTGGACGCGCAGATTGAGTTCTACACTCAGCGGCTTGGGTTTTCCTGCACATTCAGGCAGGACAATTATGCCTTTTTGCGCCGTGATCCTGTAGCGATCCGATTATTGGAATGTCCACCGCGTCAGGATGGGCGCGCATTGGGGGATGAGCAGTCGTTCTATGTTGACGTCAAAGGAATCGACAGCCTGTTCGAAAGCCTGCGCCCCAGGTTGGAGGAGCTGCCTGAAGGGCGGGTGCGCCCGCCATTCGATCAGCCCTATCAGCAGCGCGAATTTCATGTCCTCGATGAAGACGGGACTTTGGTGTTCTTTGGTGAAGATATCAGTGAACGCGGCAGCGTGTAGTGCTCCCGCCCGACTTCAATGTGCCGTTGGCACATCTCCTTCGGTTGGGCCGGGCAGCGCGTTTCGCGCTGCGGTCATAGCCCGGGGCTGGTGCCCTGCAGGACGCCATGCTCCAGGGCATAGCGGGTCAAGCCGGCGGTGGAGGAGATGCCAAGTTTGCGCTTGATGTTCTTGCGATGCGTCTCAACTGTGCGCACCGAAATGTCCAGCGCCAGTGCCACCTCTTTGTTGGATTTACCCTGCGCCAATTCCAGCAGGATTGTCTGTTCCCGGCCGGTCAGCGCCTCGCGCGTGTTGCCGTCCTTGGGCTCCAGCGAGCCGCTGGCCCCGGTACATAGATACCGCTCGCCCCGCATCACGGCATCGATGGCTTGCTTGATCTCTTCGGTGGGAACGTCCTTGAGGATATAGCCTTTGGCGCCGTGGCTGAGCGCGGTTGAGATGTATTCGGGACTGTCATGCATCGACAGGATCAGAACGCGGGTTTTGGGCAGGCGCTCTAAAATGATCTCGGTGGCGTTCAACCCGCTCAGGCCGGGCATATTGAGATCCATCAGGATCACGTCCGGCTGCAGGTGGGTTGCTCGATCGACAGCTTCTTGTCCGTTGGAAAGTGTGCCGACAACTTCGATCTCATCATAGCTTTCCAGCAGAGACTGAATGCCTTCGGCGACCATGGGGTGATCGTCGACAATAAGGACCCGGATGATTGAGTCGGACATCAGATACCGGCCTTTCGTTTTGGCGTTGGGTCTTCCTGTGGTGGCAGCATATGACTGAGCGGCAAGCTGACCTCAATCACGGTGCCGCTGCGCCCGCCGCGCGATGAGAGGATGCGTAAAGTGCCGTCAAGCTGTTCGATCCGTTCCTGCATGTTGCGTAGCCCGATCCCGGTGCTGACATGGCCTGGTTCGTTCCGCAACCCGCGACCATTGTCTGTAATCCGCATCGTGGCGCCTTTCTTATGACCCCGCAGGTCAATGGTAACACGGGTTGCTCCCGAGTGGCGCTCGATATTGGTCAGGGCTTCCTGCGCAATACGGTAGAGGGCGATCTTGCTGTCTTGATCCAATCGGTTTCGGAACACCACGGTTGAGAAATCGGTTTCAATACCCGTGCGTTCACTGAAATCGTCGGTCAAAGCCTTGAGCGCTGGCCCAAGCCCAAGATCATCCAGAACACCAGGACGCAGGTCGCGGCTGATGCGGCGAACCTCGGTGATGGCGGTGGCCAGATTGTCGATACCTGTTTGCAATGGTTCCTGCGCCGACTCGTCATCCCCGCGGATCAGACGTCGTCGGGCGTTGTCCAGTGCATAGCGTACGCCAACCAGAATCTGGCTGATGCCGTCATGCAATTCGCGGGCGACGCGCCCGCGCTCTTCTTCCTGAGCGTCCAATACCCGCTGTGTCAGTTCCTTAAGCTTGGCATCAGCCAGCCGCCGTTCGCGGAAGTTCAGCAACATGCCCGAGGCAAAGACGATCAGAACAGCGGCCAGAACAATGCCTCCGATATAAAGGAAGGTTCGCTGCACGCGCGCCTCAACCTCAGCACGGGCATTGGCGACGGTGGCGACGATGTCATCGATGAACACACCCGTGCCCACCACCCAGCGCCAGTCCTGCAGGCCAACAACATAGGCGATCATCTGAGCCTCTTCACCGGTCGATGGTTTTTGCCACATAAAGCTGTGCCAGCCCGCGCCCTGTCGGGCGAGCGTGATAAACTCATCCACAATCGGGGTGCCATCGCTGTCGGTCAGATCGGCCCAGTTGCGATTGATGAATTCAGTCTGGCGCGGGCTGACGAGGTTGTTGCCGTCATAGTCATAGACAAAGAAGAACCCGTCCTTGCCGTAAATCATCGCCGACAGAATCTGGGTCACGAGGTTTTTTGCGATTTCGTCATCCGGGGAGGCGCGACCGTAAATATAGGCAAACCCATTCCGCGCCTGGGTCACGTAATTACGCAGCTCTTCTTTTTTGGCTTCGATCAGGCGGCGCTCGAGGGCCTGTATCTCACTCTCGGCGGTCGCGCGGGATTCATAAGCGACCACCATTGCAATGGCCGCAACCGCTGCGATCAGCGGGATTGCGGCAACCAGCGACAGTTTTTGCGCATAGGTTAGCGAGATTAGGTTCCGGATTCCTCCCATGTTCGAATCGATACGCAAGCTGCCGGGAAATTGCAAAAAATTTGGAAGAACACAGTGCTCGGCCACAGTGATTTGGGCGTGAGCGGGTAAAATCAACCGGATTTGTGCTTTAGAATGTGGAAAAACCCGACTGGCTACGTAGTAGTAGGTATTCACATTCATGTGTGTGGAACTAGGCTAACGCGCACTAGAAACGATCGACCCGGCATCACCCGGGGAATGAATATGAAGGGGAGGATCACTCATATGGATCGTCGTAAGTTTCTGAAAACATCAGCACTGGGCGGCTCGGCCGCTGCAGCCACCACGCTGGCAGCGCCCGCCTATGCGCAAGGCAAGCGCACGCTGACTATGGTCACCTCGTGGGGCCGTGGCCTCGCAGGTGTGTTCGACAGCGCGCAGCGTTGCGCCGACAGCATTACCACAATGTCGGATGGCGACCTGAACGTTGAAATCAAAGCCGCTGGTGAACTGGTTGGTGCCTTTGAGGTGTTTGACGCGGTATCGTCCGGTCAGGCCGATATGTACCACGCGGCAGACTACTACTTTGTGGGTCAGCACCCGGGCTATGCGTTCTTCACCGCTGTTCCATTTGGCATGACCGCGCAGGAACTGGTGAACTGGTACTACCATGCCGGCGGCATGGAGCTGCATGATGAGCTGGGCGAAATCTTCGGCCTGAAATCCTTCCTGGCCGGTAACACTGGCGCGCAGGCAGGTGGCTGGTACTCGAAAGAGATCAACAGCCCCGAAGACTTTAACGGCCTGAAATTCCGCATGCCGGGTCTGGGCGGCAAGGCGCTAGGCAAACTGGGCGCTTCCGTTCAGAACATTCCGGGGTCGGAAGTGTATCAGGCGCTGTCGTCCGGTGCTATTGACGGAACCGAGTGGATCGGTCCCTGGGCTGACGAAAAAGCGGGCTTCCAGGAAATCACCAAAACCTACTACACCGCGGGCTTCCACGAGCCGGGTGCGGGTCTGTCGCTGGCCACCAACCGCGAGGTTTATGACAGCCTGTCCGCCGCGCAGCAGAAGATCATCGAGATCGCAGCTGCCGAGTGCCACCAGTGGAACCTGGCACAATTCCTGGCCAACAACGGTGCAGCGCTGCAGCGTCTGCAGGCCGGTGGTGTCAAGGTCATGGAATTCCCTGACAGCGTTTGGGACGCGTTTGGCGCAGCCAGCCAGGAAGTTCTGGATGAAAACATGGGTGATGAGCTGTTCAAGCGCATTCACGACAGCGCTATGGAGTCGATGGCAGCATCGTCGGCATGGAACAACCTGTCGTCGGGTGTCTACACCTCGCAGCGTGACCGCGTACGCGGCTAAGCAATCCGCTCAATGCAATCGGTTCCCCCGTCAGCGGGGGAGCCTTTCCTGTTGCACATAAGCGGCCCGGACATGCCGTCATAACCAAACGTGCAACCGATGCGACCTGGGGACAACATGCAGGACGAAAACGGTATCTCGTTCTTCGGCGCCCTGTGGAATGGACTGGTCTGGTTCATTCAGAACATTGCCGAAGCCTTCTATAATTTCGGATACGCCATCACGCATCCGCAGCTCTGGCTGGACTGGTCGAACAAAGAAGCAATCATGCGCTTTGTTTATTATGGCGGGTCTGTCGAGTTCTTCTTCGTGATCTTCGCGCTGTTTCTGGTGCTGACGGCCATTGGTCTTTACTATCGGAACTTCATGTGGGGAATGGTGCGCGGGCTCGAGGGCTTCGCCAATACCACTGGCCGCTTCTTTGCGTGGGCGGGATTGCTGATGGTAATTCAGCAGATCGTTATAGTATTCATGCAGCGGGTGTTCACACGGCCGGATATGTCCTTTGGGCTGGGTATCCCTTTTCAAATGGATATCAGTTGGTTCGCCGAAGAACTTAAACTCTACAACGCCATGGTTGTGTGCCTTTGCTGCACCTACACATTCGTGCAGGGCGGCCATGTGCGCGTTGACCTGATTTATGCGGGCATCAGTCACAAGGCCAAACGCGTCGTTGATATGTGCGGGGCGGTTCTGTTCATGATGCCCATGGCCGTTCTGACCTGGATGTATGGATGGTACTTCATGTGGCGGCACCTGATCGTGCCGAAACCCTCGGCCAGTGACACGCTGGATAGGCTTGTGGCCAAGTCCCGAGCGCTGCGTTGGAACGTGGAAACCATCGGGTTTAGTCCCAACGGGTTCAACGCCTACTTCCTGTTCAAAATCCTGCTGGTGGCCTTTGCCGCCATGGTGTTCCTGCACGCGATTGCGTTCCTGTATCGCTCGTATCTGGAATACGTGGAAGGGCCGGAAAGTGAAGGAAAATACCTCGACAAGGACAGCCTTGGCGAGGGTGAAGAAGCCTACGAAGGCGCGCATTAGGGACGGAGAACCAGACAATGCTATTCGGACTTGATGGCGTCGAGATAGGCCTCATTATCGTATTTTTCTGCCTCTTCGGAGGCATTCTTTCGGGTTTCCCCGTGGCCTTTGCCATCGGTGGGGCCGGGGTGATTTCGTTCGGGATTATCGCTGCATTGGATAGTGCCGGACTGTTGATCCACCAGGCGATCGACACCGGCTCGCAAGCCTACCGCGACGTGGTGAATTCTGGCGTCAAACCTGACGTGATATCCGTGTTCCGATACCCGGATTTGCCAAGGATCGCCGAGCCGGTCTTTGTACAAGGCTGGGAAACCGCGCTGGACCGGAATGTTTCCTTCATCGTGAACCGCATGAACGAACGTGTTCTGGCCGGGCAGTCGATCGAGACGCTGCTGGCGGTGCTGATGTTCGTTCTGATGGGCATCACGCTGGAGCGTTCAAAAATTGCAAACGACCTGCTGACCACGATGGCGCGCGTCTTTGGCCCGCTGCCCGGTGGCCTTGCGGTCTCGATTGTGGTCGTGGGCGCGTTCCTTGCTGCCTCGACCGGTATCGTCGGCGCGACCGTTGTTACCATGGGACTGTTGGCCCTGCCGACCATGCTGCGGAACAACTATTCGCCGGAATTGGCGACAGGTGTGATCGCGGCCTCGGGTACGTTGGGGCAGATCATTCCACCCTCCATCGTGATCGTTCTGCTAGGTACACTGGCTGGTGACCTCTATTCGACCGCGCAGGAAACACGCGCGGTTGAGGCCGGGTGCACCGACGCGCTGACCTATCTGGGCGAGCCTGCAGTTGTTTCGGTGGGTACACTGTTCCAGGCGGCGCTGCTGCCTGGGATCATGTTGGCGCTGCTCTATGCGCTCTATGCCTTTGGCTATGCGCTGTTGAACCCGGAAAAGGCCCCGGCTGTTGAATTGTCGGGAGGCTCGGGTGAAACCATCACGCGCTCGGAAGGGCTGACCTGGCTGCTGGGCGCTCCGGTTGCTCTGATTGTTGGCGCGGTGCTTCTGGGAAGCGCGGGAGTGATTGGCAGCCAGAACATCTCGGTCTCGGCATTTACGGATATCGGGCAGGGCGCCTCGCTGCGCACGAACGTGTCCGAAGAGTGTAAGGCTTCGATGATCGAACTGCATGGGCAATCAGCCTGGGACCAGGCCGTGGCCGAGCAGGAAGCGATTGACGAAGCAGGTGGTTCGTCCGAAGCCCAGCGTCTGAGCGAAGAGGAACTGGCTGCTGCGCAAGAGGCCAAGATCGCCGCTGCAGCGCCAATTGGCAACGGTGTCGCCGTGATTGTGGTACTGCTGGGTCTGACACTGGTGCTGGGTCGCGGAATCGCACCGTCGCAAGCGCCGCAGCCTCTGATCGTCGGAGCGATTGGCCTGTTGCTGATGCTGTTGGTCGACGTGTTGCTGATCGCGCCAACGACTTCGTCCGGGGCTACGTTCCTGATACTCGCCATACCTTTTGCGCTCGCAATGCATGGGTGCAAAGAAGCTGCCGCCCGTTGCGCGACCAATGATCTGATCCGTGTGGTCTTCCCACCGCTGGTGCTGATCATCGCGGTGTTGGGTTCGATTCTTGGCGGTGTCACCAACCCTACGCCGGCTGCGGCACTGGGGGCGGGTGGAGCGATCATGCTAGCGGCCTATCGGAAACTTCAGGATCAGAACCGGTCGGGCAAAGTGATCATCTGGTCAACCTTCGCAGTGATCATCGCACTGGTGATGGGGGTGAACTTCGATCTGCGCATCAATCAGGGCAATGTTTCGGTTGAAAGCTGGATCGCGTTCATCATCGCCTATTCGGCCTACCTCTATGCGCTGTTCGGCTTGATCTACGGCTGCTGGGTTCTGTTCTCAAGCGGGGTTCTGACACCGGTGGTGCGTGAGACAGCGAAGGTGACGTCGATGGTCTTCACCATCCTGATCGGATCGCAACTGCTGAACCTGGTGGTGATTTCCTTTGGTGGAGAGCACTATATCCAGCAGTTCCTGCGCAGCTTTGATAATGAATTCACGGTCTTCCTGATAGTGATGCTGGTGCTGTTCATTCTTGGCTTTGTGCTGGATTTCCTTGAGATCATCTACATTGTGATCCCGATCGTGGGCCCCGTGATCTATGGCGGATCGTTTGATCCGAAATGGGTGACCATCATGGTGGCGGTGAACCTGCAGACCTCGTTCCTGACGCCTCCGTTCGGATTTGCGCTGTTCTATCTCAGGGGTGTTGCGCCGAAAGAGGTCACCACTGGCCACATCTATCGCGGCATCATACCGTTCGTGATCATTCAGGTTGTGGGCATCGCAATCCTGTGGTTCTTCCCGTCGATTGTAACCATCGTTCCTGACCTGATCCCGAACTGATCTGTCGCTTAGACTGACGAATACGGAGGCCCATTAGGGCCTCCGTTTGTTTTTCAGGAATTCGGCTGTGGGTGTGTCAGCCTTTCAAACTCCGCTTCAGTGGCATGATCGATTGCAAGGTCTGTGGTCTCGACAAGTCCGGCATTGGGATTGTCGAACGTGGCCTTGTCCAGCTTGCCGACCTTTTGCCCGACAATGGTGGTCACCACCGCATCGCCAGTGACATTCACAACCGTCCGCATCATATCGAGGATCCGGTCGACGGCCAGAATGATGCCGATGCCTTCCAGCGGCATACCCAACTGGTTCAGAACCATCGCCAGCATCACTATCCCCACACCGGGCACACCTGCCGTGCCGATTGAGGCCAGAACCGAGATTGAAATCACGGTCAGATAACCGCTCAACCCCAGATCGATGCCATAGGCGTTGGCCAGAAATACCGTCGCCACACCATGCATGATTGCGGTGCCGTCCATGTTGATCGTCGCCCCTAACGGAATACCGAACGAGGCCACGGAACGGTCAACGCCGACGCGCTGAGTCACGCATTGTAAGCTGGCCGGAATTGTCGCGTTCGAGCTTGAGGTCGAGAACGCAAACACCTGCGCCGAGCGCATCTTGCGCAGGAATACCCGAGGGCTCAGCCCGGTCGTAAAATACAGCAGCGCCATCAACGTGACACACAGATGGAATACCAGCGTCAGGCTGATCGTGGTCAGATAGCCGATCACCGGTCCGAACAGGCCAAAGCCCTCCATCGCAAAGGTTTTGGCAATCAGGCTGAAGACGCCGATGGGGGCGAAGGCCATGACGATATTGACGATCTTCATCGCCAGTTCATTCATGAACTCGCAGCCTTCCACAAAGGCCTTGGCGCGGCTGCCCATCATTAGCACTGCAATACCAACGACCATCACGTAGAAGATGATCTGCAGCATCTCACCATTGGCCAACGCGTTGATCGGGTTCTTGGGAATGATGTTTGCCAGTATTTCCCAAGTGGTCTGTGGGTTGGCGACGCTTACGCTGTCACCGGCCAGATGCAGGCTCGTGAATCCGGTACCCGGCCCAATGAGGCCCGCAAAGATCAAGGCAGTTGTCACGGCCAAGGCCGTGGTGGCCAGATAGGTGACGAAGGTCAGCCCTCCGACACGGCCCAGCAATTTGACATCGCCAATGCCGACAACGCCGCACAGCAGTGAGAATACAACCAGCGGCACAACAAGCATCTGAAGTGCATTAAGGAACATTTGCCCAAACATGGACAGCACACCCTGCACAAGTGTTGCGTTGAGCGCAGCGATATCGAGATAGTTCAAGACCAGACCAAAGATCGAGCCCAAGGCGAGCGCGACCAGAATCTGGGTCGTCAGCGTGGCCGAAACCAGTCGGCGTGCGGCATATGTCATTTTCCCCCTCCTTCAGAACCTCTGCGACAGGGTGGGAGGCCTGCCGTAGCGACAATAAAGCCAGCCCGGTCAGCGTCTGATTGAGCTGCGGGTTTCAGGTTTGGGCTGGACGTTTAGAAGTGCGGCTAATTTGGTGACCTTGCGTCAACTTTCAATCGCACGGGCGGGGGAAGGTCGATTAAGATTGCTTAACAATTGGGCACAACATGGCGGAAGGTAGTTTAACGTGATGAAAAAAATGTATTTATTTTGTCGATGCAGGTGCTGAAAATTCGATCAAGTCCCAACGATTTCCGAAAGGATCCCGCCAGACGGCGACAATTCCATAGGGTTCACGGCGCGGGCGCTCTTCAAATCCTACGCCTGCTTCCAGCATCGCCGCGTGATCGCGGTAGAAATCATCTGTTTCGAGGAAAAAGCCAACGCGCCCACCGGTTTGATTGCCGACCGATGCGATCTGTTCCGCGCCCACCGCCTTGGCCAGCAACAACGAAGCACCATCCGAGCCCGGAGGCGTGATCCGCACCCAGCGTTTACCATCGCCCAGATCAATATCCTGCGTCAGAGTAAAGCACAGCACTTTGGTGTAGAACGCGATCGCTGCGTCATAATCCGGGACGACCAGCGTCACCGCATGAAGGCTCTGACGCATGATAGATTAACCTTTGGTGGGGTGGCGGTCAGGCAGCTGGATGTTGGCCACCTGCTCGGCAATCGGGGCCGACGAAAGGGGGTGGTGGGCCGTATGGTCACACTGCTCGGGATTTTTAATTCGCTGCCATTCACCCTGCATATAGACCTGCAAGCCCGCGAATTTGGCCTTGTACCCCATCTTGGGGCTGCCGGGCACCCAATAGCCCAGATAAATATAGGGCAACCCAGCCTCGCGCGCGATCTCGATATGGTCGAGAATCATGTAAGTGCCCAGCGAGCTTTGCTGGAACTCTGGATCGTAGAATGAGTAAACCATGCTCAGCCCGTCATCCAGTACATCGGTCAAACTGACGGCGATCAGCTCACCGGTTTCGGGATCGGCATATTCTACGACTCGGCTGCGGATCGGAGTTTCCTCGATCATCGCGGCGAATTCGAAGACATCCATATCGGCCATGCCGCCATCCGCATGGCGCGCGTCCAGATACCGACGGAACAGGTCGAACTGTTCATCCGTTGCCCAGGGCGATGTTGCACGTCGGATCAAGTAGGAATTGCGCTTGTGGGCCCGTTTTTGGCTTTTGCTTGGCTGAAAGGCTGACACATCGATACGGGCAGACAGACAGGCGGCGCAGTCGGTGCAGGACGGGCGATACAGAACATTCTGCGAGCGGCGAAATCCTTGTTGTGAAAGGCAATTGTTCAATTGATCCGCACCTTCCCCCTGTAGGGCGGTGAACAGTTTGCGCTCCATCCTGCCCTCAAGGTAAGGGCAGGGCTGGGGTGCCGTCACATAGAATTGTGGCGCAATTGGCAGCGTGTGTCGCATGAAGGTCCCGCATTTCCTCGGAACCGATGATAGCAACGGTTTTTGACGCAGCCAAGTGTTTCACTCAGGTGTTTTTAGGCGCGCTGGTTGATCATCACGGTGCCGAGGAAGGCATCGGTCAGGCCCTGACAGCGGGCGCTGGTCATCATCATGATGACCGAAATGATCTGTAGTACCGGGATCGCCATGCTGACAAAGTAACCTGCCGTATGTGCAATGGCTTTCCCCGTATCCATTCGGGCGCCAAAGGCGTCACGCAACTCTATCCCCATGAAGCGCATCCCCAGCGTGGCCGAGCCGTTGGCGATGGTAACGACGCGATAGACAAAGCTGATAACTGCGTAGATCAGCGCCAATATGAAGAAGCCCATGCCAAAGGTCAGCAGAATCGCAACTGTACAGAGCAATGAGATAAAGGCGATGTCGAACAGCCACGCGAAAAAGCGCTTGGTCGCTACGGATTGGTAGAATTCGGGTTGGCTGTCGGGGTCAGGCAGATGAGACATAGACTGTAATCCGGGTATTGTGCAGAAACACCCTGTCCCGATGGGCGGGACAGGGCAAGTCGCAATTAGGCAGGTTGTTCGCCGTTTTCGTCATCACGATTATCGCGGGCGCGTTCGTCCATGAACTCGTCGAACTCGGCCTTGTCCTTGGCTTCGCGCAGGCGGTGCAGGAACGCCTCAAAGTCTTTCTGTTCACGCTCCAAACGTGCCAGTGTGTCGGCCTTGTAGGCGTCAAACGCGCTGTTGCCCGAAGGTTTCATAGCGCTCATGTGGCTGTTCCACGACGAACGGCGGCTGCAGGATTTGCTGAACATGCGTTTGCTCCAGATCATATAGGCAAGAAAGGCCAGGCCGATGGGCCAGAAGAAGATAAAGCCAAGGACCATTGCGGCGATCCAGGCGCCTTTGCCCTTGCTATCAAGCCAGGCTTCGCTTCGGTGCAGCCATCCCGGATTTTGGGGAACGGCGTGGTCGGACAATGCGGTCATGTGCTCTCTCCAGTTAGGATGTAAATGCTTTTCACATTGCCAAGATGGGAGGGGGGATAGGTGGTTGCAAGGGGGTATGTGAAAAAGATTTACATTTTTCGGAATCCAGCGTCTGACCGGGCGATTCAATCAGCGGGGTAAGGCGGATTTGCGTCTCAGTATTGCAGGCCGAGCGACGCAGCCCATCGATTAAACGTTTCATTAAGAAGGCTTAATAATCAAACCCTTCCATAGGGTTTGCACGATGGCTGCATACATAGTTTTCCGAGGAGTAATCAAGGGAGGTCGCTGAAATGGTTGTTGTGAACACAACTCATTGGCCGTTCGGGTCAGAGGAGAGTTTCATCTTGTCGACCGAACCAGGCCTAGCTTCGCAAGGCGGCGTATCTAGTTCGATTGATCAAGTCGATTTGCCTTTTTTGAACCTCGATCCCCATGATCTCGAAGGGAAAGAAGATCTGCCGGATATCGAACTGCGCGGGTTTTGGGACGGGGTGATCGACAGCACGGTCAGCGCGTATCAGGGCGCTGGGTCTCACGAGGTTGAGTTCAGTCTTTCGATGGTGAACTACGAGATCGCGACACGCGGAAGCGCCACGCTCATTTCCGAGCTGTACCATACACAGCAAGTCGCGCTTGAAACCATAAGCATGCATGGAACGGACATACCTGTTTCTTATGAGGCCCGGTCCGCCTTTGGATTTGAGGGCGTTCACATTAGTCAGGCAGCACAGTTTCAGCATCTGTCTATAGCCAGCGAACTGGGGGAGATGTTCGATGTGCATGGGTTCGATGCAAATGGCGATCTGGTTCTGGCGTCATACGGCTATTACGAGGTCGTCGAGATCGCAGGCAAGCTTCATCAAAACGGAATTTCTGATTTTGCACTGAGTTTCGAGGTGTCGTTCGAGCTCGAAATGAATGAGACCGGTCTTTATGAAGTATTTGCTGCGGTCTCGTTCGATGGCCAAATTGACTTTAACGACGGAATGTCGCGCTTTTTTGAGTTTGAAGAGGATATGTATTTCCCAGCTCGCGATCTGGGGAGTGTGGAATTTGGCCCTTTGCCAGATGGCTTGTTCCAACAACTGGCGATGTTTCAGGCTCATATGGGTGACGCCTGGGACGAGTTGGTGAGTTTGAACGATCAGCTTGAGGCGGTGTTTTTGCAGCTTCGTGAAGACGAGCACTATGATGAGTGGGATTTGGCCGGGCAGGGGATTGAAAATCCGTTCACTTTCGATTTGCCGCCAGTGGATCAGTGGCTATAACGATTTGGACATTCGGCCCTTTCTGCTGTTCAATCGGACAGGGCTAAGCCAACTCTGTCCGATCATGTGCGCTGGCCGCATCTGATTTTCGGCCGTCACAAGTCATAGGCAAATGGAAGATATTGAAAACACCAGCCCACCGTCACTCGATCAGATCCTCTCGCTGGAAAAACAGGTATGGACTGCGCTGGTTGAAGGCAATGCACAGGCCGACCGGGCGCTGCTGAGCCCCGATTTTCTGGGCGTGTATCCAACGGGTTTTGCCAATCGCGACGATCATGTTGGCCAGTTCGCCGATGCGCCTACGATGGCGCAATATGAACTCAGCGATACCAGGTTGCGCGTCTTATCGGCGGATGTGGTTTTGCTCTCATACAGGGCAGATTATCTGCGCCCCGAAGCACAGGAATGGGAGGCGATGCTGATCTCATCCCTGTGGGAGCGGCGTCACGATGTCTGGATCAACAGTTTCAGCCAGGACACGCCACTGGAACGGTCATGAGCCAGCCTCTTGTTATCAACCGCTTGCCGCGCGCTTTTCATACCGATCTGGGTGACGAAACACGCGCGGCGCTGCCCGATTTGACTGCCGAGCAGGGGGAGTTGATCGCGGGAACTGCGGGCTCTAGCCCCTACCTGAAAGGGTTGATTGACCAAGAAAGGAACTGGTTGCCACACGCGTTGCAGCAACCGGACCAGGCATTGTCGGAAGTGATGGACGCGGCGCGCGCGCTGCCGTCGAATCAGTTGAAACCCGGTTTGCGGCAAGCGAAGAGGCGCATGGCCTTGCTGACGGCGCTGGCCGATCTGGCGGGTTCTTGGCCGTTGGAAAAGGTAACTGCCGCGCTGACCGACTTTGGCGCTTTGGCCGTAGATGTGGCAGCGAAGGCCGAAATTGCTGCGTTGATCCGGCGCGGCAAGCTGCCGGGTATGACCGAGAATGATGTCGAAGCCGCTGCTGGCATGGTCATTCTGGCGATGGGCAAAATGGGCGCACATGAGCTGAACTACAGCTCGGATATCGATCTGATCGTGCTGTTCGACGAAACCCGTTTCGATCCCGATGATTTCTACGAAGCGCGACAGGGCATGGTGCGCGCCACGCGGAATTTCTGTGCCACGCTCAGCGACAAGACGGCGGATGGCTATGTATTTCGCACCGATCTGCGACTGCGCCCGGACCCGGCAGTCACACCCGTGTGTCTGGCGATGGAAGCGGCCGAGCGGTATTACGAAAGTCTTGGGCGCACGTGGGAACGTGCGGCCTATATCAAGGCACGCCCCTGCGCCGGGGATATCGCGGCAGGTCAGAGATTTCTCGATGCATTGCGCCCGTTCGTTTGGCGGCGGCATCTGGATTTTGCCGCCATTCAAGACGCTCATGACATGCGACTTCGTATACGCGAGAACAAGGGAACGGGCGGAAGCCTCTCGATTCCCGGCCACGATATGAAGCTGGGGCAGGGCGGTATTCGAGAGATCGAGTTCTTCACCCAGACCCGCCAATTGATCGCTGGCGGACGTGATCCAGACCTTCGCGTCCGGGGCACCGTTCCCGGTCTGGCGGCGCTGGCCTCAAAAGGCTGGGTGCCCGAAGATGTCGCCGAGAAGCTGACCGATCATTACCGTGCCCACCGCGAGGTCGAGCATCGAATCCAGATGGTGCATGACGCGCAGACCCATAAGGTGCCAAATTCAGAGGACGGTATCGAACGGGTCGCGTGCCTGATGGGCATCAGCAGCGCCGAATTGACCGCCGAACTGACCCGCCGCCTGACCGAAGTGCACGAACTGACCGAAGGGTTCTTCGCCCCTGGACCAGGCGCGGCACCCGTGCCGCTTCAGGAGGTTGAGTTTGACAAGGGTGTGCTGGCCCGCTGGCCGACTTACCCGGCGCTTCGATCGCAGCGTGGTGCACGGATATTCGAGCGGCTCAGACCGGAACTTTTAGCGCGATTGGCGAAAACTGCGAAACCCGACGAAGCATTGCTGGCGCTGGATGGGTTTTTGGCAGGATTACCCGCTGGGGTGCAGCTGTTTTCCCTGTTCGAAGCGAACCCGCATCTGATTGATCTGCTGGTCGATATCGTTGGGACGTCACATGCGCTCGCCACCCATCTGTCGCGCAACGCCTCGGTTTTTGATGCGGTGATTGGTGGCAGTTTCTTCAGCGATTGGCCCGGGCAGGCGACCTTGCAGTTGGACTTGACGCAGGCCTTGGCAGAGGAAAGCGACTATGAAACACAGCTCGATTTCGCACGTCGCTGGTGCAAGGAGTGGCACTTTCGCATCGGTGTGCATCATCTGCGCGGACTGATCGATGGGGCGCAGGCCGGGCAGCAATATGCCGAACTGGCGCAGGCCGTGATTGCGGCGGTTCTGCCCTGCGTTGTCGACCAGTTCTCCAAAAAGCATGGACCGGCGCCCGGGCGCGGCGCCGCGGTTTTGGGCATGGGGTCACTTGGGGCAGGTCGCATCAACTCGCAATCCGATCTGGACATGATTGTCATCTACGATCCTCAGGATCAGGACATGTCCGATGGCCCTCGCCCGCTGGCAACGCGGACATACTACGCTCGTTTCACCCAGGCTCTGATCACGGCGCTCAGCGCGCCAATGTCGCAGGGACGGCTTTATGAGGTCGACATGCGTCTGCGCCCGTCGGGCAATCAGGGGCCGGTGGCCACAAGCTGGGCCAGCTTCACCAACTATCAGCAGAATGAGGCCTGGGTGTGGGAACACCTTGCTTTGACTCGCGCCCATGTCGTCGCAGGCGACGCCGGTCTGGTCGAGGATATCGAAAACTTCCGCGCTGATTTCCTGTCGCAACCGCGCGACCGTGACAAAGTGCTGAAAGAAGTGGCCGAGATGCGCGAAAGGCTGGCCGCCGCAAAAGCGCCAGCGGGCGTTTGGGACGCAAAGAATGGGCCGGGCCGCATGATGGATATCGAACTGATGGCAGAGACGGGCGCATTGCTGGCCGGATTGCCCCAGCGCGATGTACACTCGGGTCTGGACGGGGCGGTCGCTGTCGGGCTGCTGGATGTCGCGCAGGCGCAAACCCTGAAGGGTTGTTACGATTTATGCTGGTCGGTGCAATGTGCGGCGCGTCTGCTGTCGGGAAAGGTGATCGAGGCCGATAAGATCGGTGAAGGCGGTACGGCCTTTCTGTGCCGGGCGACCGGGTTCGATCAGGTCGAACAGCTGCAATCCGCGTTGCAAGACAATTACAGCACTGCGGCCTCGTTGATTGGCGCAGTTGTCGGAAGGGTTGAAGATGGCACGCAGTGATGATCCGAATGACCACAAAGGCCTGATCCGCGAGGCGTATCGCATTGAAGGCATCACCTTGCCCGAGTGTCGCAGCATCTTTCTGGATTGGGCGCTGAGCCTGCCCGGAGAGCTTGATCAAAATCAGGCCTTGACCAACCTGCACGCAGTCTATTCGGAACAGGCTGCTGATCATCCGATGACGCAGGTCCTGACCGAGGGTTTGCAGGCGGCCCAAGCCCCCAAGCGTCGTGGCGGCTGGCGCAAGCGCAATCGTTAACGGGGCTTTCACCCCCGTGCATTCACGATTATGAGGGCGCCATGACACCCGTAGCTGACCGCCCCCGTATCCGTTTGAAACCCAAGGCCAATGCGCGTGGCCTGCGCCACGGGTTTCCCTGGGTCTATGCCAATGACATCGTCACCGACCGCCGGACCCGCAAAATCGGGCCGGGGTCCTTGGCTGTGCTGGAAGACGAGAAGCGCGCGCCAATCGCTCTGGTCGCGGTGAATCCGGTCTCGAAGATCATGTGCCGGGTACTTGATCGCGATATCGGCGCGCAGTTGGATGCGGACTGGTTTGAAACCCGTCTGCGCCGCGCGCTTGAGATGCGCGAGCGACTGTTCGATGCGCCGTACTACCGCCTGATCCATGCCGAGGCGGATGGGTTTCCCGGGGTGATCATCGACCGGTTCGGCGACGCCTGCGTGATCCAACCCAACGCAGTCTGGGCTGAGGCACATCTTGAATCTCTGACCGACGCGCTAGTCAAGGTGACCGGGGTCGACACAGTGCTGAAGAACGCCTCGGGGCGCACGCGTGTGCTCGAGGGGTTGGACGACACCAATCTGACCTTGCGCGGCACCGCGCCCGATAAGCCTCTGCCGGTGCCAATGAATGGCGCAACCTACATGGCTGACCTGACTGGTGGGCAGAAAACCGGCCTGTTCTATGACCAACGCCCCAATCACGCGTTTGCCGCCAAGTTGGTTCACCCCGAGGCGCAGGTGCTGGATGTATTCAGCCACGTCGGAGGCTTTGGTCTGGCCATGCTGGCGGGCGGCGCAGCACAGGCATTGTCCGTTGACGGCTCGGCAGCGGCGCTCGAACTGGCGGCGAAGGGCGCAGAAGCCTCAGGATTTTCTGCCCGTTTCCAGACCCGACAAGGCGACGCCTTTGATATACTGACTAAACTCGGCGAAGAGGGCGCGTTGTTCGACGTCGTCATCTGTGATCCCCCGGCTTTTGCACCTTCGAAACAAGCATTGGACGCAGGCCTGCGCGCCTATGAGCGTACCGCACGTCTGGCGGCTCCGCTGGTCAAACCGGGCGGGTATCTTGGCCTCTGCTCCTGTTCTCATGCCGCTGATCTGGGCCGCTTCCGCGATGCCTCATCCCGTGGGATCGGACGGGCAGGACGACAGGCCCAACTGATCCGAACTGGCTTTGCCGGGCCGGACCATCCACAACTGCCGCAGCTGGCAGAAAGCGGCTACCTCAAAGCCGTGTTTTACCGTCTGTGAAGGCGGTTCTTGATACCTGCGTCATCTATCCCACGGTGATGCGAGAGATGCTGTTGGGCGCTGCGAGGCTTGGTTATTTCACGCCCGTCTGGTCTGCACGTATCCTCGAAGAATGGGCTCGTGCCGCCCGCAAACTCGGCCCCGAGGGCGAGGCGCAGGCGCGCGCCGAAATCGCGCTGGTTCAAGCCCATTGGCCAAATGCCGAGCGACCTGCCAACCTCGGTGTTGAACAGCGCCTATGGTTGCCGGATGCCGCCGACATCCACGTTCTCGCAACGGCGGTCACAAGCTCGGCAGATGTCATTGTCACCGTCAATGCCAAAGACTTTCCCAAGAATATGTTGGCCGACGAAGGGCTTGAGCGGCGCGATCCGGACGGGCTGCTGCATGAACTCTGGCTGTCCGACCCCGAAGGCATGACGCAGGTTTCCAAAGCGGTCCTTGCTGAAGCCAACCGGCTATCCGGTGCTCAATGGACCTTGCGCAGCTTAATGAAAAAAGCCCGCCTGCCGCGCCTTGGCAAAGCCCTGAGTACTTAATTCGGGATCCCATTCATCTGGCCAAAAATATCTCGGGGAGCGCGAGGGGCTGGCCCCTCGCTCCTATCCTAAACTCCCACGCCCCACTTTTGTTCAAGTACTTCCAGAGCTGCGATCCGCTCATCCGTCTTTGGATGACTCATCAACCAAGCGGGCACAACGCCCGCGCGCTGCTGTGTCAGATCCTCAAGCTTGTGGAACAAAGACTTCTGTGGACCAATCCCGATCCCGGCTTTTGTCAAAAGCGCTGCCGCATATTCATCCGCCTCATATTCATCACTCCGCGACAGGCGGGAGGCCAGCAAATGAGTCAGCATATTTGCAATCCAGGCTCCAATGAAGGGGATGAAGCGGTTCAATAGCATCATCAGCGCAGCACGCAGGGCGTTTTGACCCGAGAAATCAATCATCCGCCGCCGGGCGTGGCCAAGGGCGACATGGCCCAATTCATGCGCGATTACGCTTGCCATTTCTTCCGCTGATACTTCGCCGTTGCCAAATTTGCGATAAAAACCGCGAGTGATGAAAATACGCCCATCCGGCGCGGCCAGCCCGTTCACCGGATCGATCTCGTAGATGTAGACTGGGACCCGATCAATCTCCAAGGCTGCAGCCAGCCGGTCCGTCATGCGTTTTAGCGCAGGATCGGCCAGTTCGGTGGACTTCGCATCCAACTCACGATGCGTGCGCCAGACGGATATCCGGTACATCACAACGGCATAGGCTATGGCCAGCAGGATGGGTGTTAAGCGAAGCATGAGTTAGATATGGGCGGCCCACCCCGAGGAGGCAAGCGGTAACTCGCCCTTCACGTCCGATCAGTTATGCGGCTCAATCCAGCCTTACCTGCCTGGCGAGGGCAGGTGCAGGTTCGAATGAAACTCGGCAAGGGACTGCTTGGTTAAGACCTCGCCCTTCGAAGCCTCAAAAAATGCGCGTTCAGCTTCCTTTTCTGCGACCAGAGCATCAACTCTCAGGTCCCTCACATCCGCGCGCAGAGCGTCGCGCGCCTCCTCGTAGGTTTCAGCATCGCGCAGCTCATCCTCAAGCGCACTCAGCTTGTCATCATAGTCCGGGTCCGCAGGATCAAGTGCGGCGATATCATCGGCGATGTCTTCGCTGCTGCGGCCATCGTAGTCTTCGTTCAGATCACGCAGTTCACGGCGCGCCTCATAGAGGTCACCGCGTAAGTCGTAATAGGTTTCCGCCGCCGCCTGGTAGGTCGCGATTTTGCCGACATTGCTGTTGGGTGAAGCATTGCGGAACGCCGGGGCCGCTGCCTTAGACGCATTCAGGTTACGCAGCTTGTCCGAGCCATAGGGATCGGTGATCGCTGCAACAAGCGGGTCGCGGTAATAGCGATAGCGGTCCTTCTTGCGATCGGAATATGGCTTGTCGTAGCGCAGTCGATAGTCGGTTTCATCATAGATCTTCTTATCGTCCGAATAGCGGAAGCCGTCAGGACCGTAAGGCACCGGCTGGACCGTTGCCCAGTCCTTGTGCCGGTAGTTTGGCTGTGGCAGATCGAGATTGCCGTGGAACTCGCCCAGCGTCGCCTTGGTCAATGTACGCCCTTTCGAAGCGTCATAAAAGGCAGCCTCCGCATCTTGCAACGCGTCGCGGATTTCGTATTTCAGATCCCTCAGATCCGCGCGCAGATCGTCGCGCGCCTCCTCATAGGTTTCAGCATCGCGCAGCTCATCCTCAAGCGCACTCAGCTTGTCATCGTAGTTCGGGTCCGCAGGATCAAGCGCGGCGATATCATCAGCGATGTCTTCGCTGCTGCGGCCATCGTAGTCTTCGTTCAGATCACGCAGTTCACGGCGCGTATCATAGAGGTCACCGCGCAGGTCGTAATAGGTTTCCGCCGCCGCCTGATAGGTCGCGATCTTGCCGACATTGCTGTTGGGTGAAGCATTGCGGAACGCCGGGGCTGCTGCCTTAGACGCATTCAGGTTACGCAGCTTGTCCGAGCCATCGGGATCGGTGATCGCTGCAACAAGCGGGTCGCGATAGCGACGCTTGCTGGGCTTCTTATTGTCATAGTGCTTGGATTTATAATCCGTGCGAGCAACAGGTCGCGGGGAATACTCAACAGGAGCCACCGACGCCTTGCGGTACGATTTCTTTACCCGGTTCGCGCTTGACTTGGTTTTTACCGGCGAACGCTTGCCAAATAGTTGCTCGACATCGCGTTTAAACTCTCTTCCAAAGCCCGCCAGTGTGGTTTTTTGTACCTTGCCGTTACGTCCCTTAGCTTTAGCAGAGGTTTTGGCTGACCGGTGGTGTTTTGCCTTTTGCTTCTTGTTGAACCCGAAAGCCTTTTCCACGCGGTGCGTTTTGGACTTGGCCTTGCCGGGATCTTTACCCGCGCTTTTGGCACCCTTAGTCTTGCCGGATTTTCCCTTTTCGCCACCTTTGTTGCCGTCGTTGCTTTTTCCAGAATTACCTTTGCCGCCGCCGCGGCCCTTTCCATTGCCATTATCATTCTTGGCATAAGCGGCGTCAGGGGAAAGTACCAATGTCGCGGTCGCACCCGATGCAATTGCGAACGCTGTAATGGTCAAAACAGATGTCAGTATATTTCGTAGTTTTGAAATGGTCATCTCAGCCCCCCAGCTTCAATCCCTTTGTCGTATATCACGAATTCGAGAGAGGCAGGGAATTTTGCCGAGATTGTTTCTTTGGTGGTGCTTTTGACGCGAATATCTCTGAAAACTAGGCCTATTGTTTCCGGTTTCTGAGTTAACCAGGACTCCGACGGTGACTAGCGCGTCAGTTCCCGCATACCTTGTTCCAAACCCGCCAGCGTCATGGGTACCATGCGATCTTCGAATATCTCACGGATCATGCCGATCGAATGGGTATATTCCCAATACTTCTGAGGCACTGGATTGATCCACAGGTTCGATGTCCACTGTTCGCGTGCACGCCCCAGCCAGACTTGGCCAGATTCCTGATTCCAATGCTCATTTGCACCGCCGGGATAAGCGATCTCGTAGGGACTCATCGAGGCATCGCCGACAAAGATGCATTTGTAGTCCGGCCCGTATGTGCGCAAGACCTCGTGCGTCGGAGTTTGCTGATCCCAGCGGCGGCGATTGTCGCGCCAGACGCCTTCATAGAGGCAATTGTGGAAGTAGTAGTATTCCAGATGTTTGAATTCGGTTCGGGCCGCTGAGAACAGTTCTTCGACGACCTTGATATGCGGGTCCATCGATCCGCCCACGTCCAGAAACAAAAGCACTTTGACGGCGTTGTGTCGTTCGGGTCGGGTTTTGACATCCAGATATCCGTGTTCAGCCGTAGCCCTGATCGTTCCATCCAGATCAAGCTCTTCCGCTGCACCTTCACGCGCCCAGCGGCGCAGGCGTTTCAAGGCAACCTTGATGTTCCGGGTGCCCAGTTCAACAGTGTCATCTAAGTTCTTGAATTCGCGCTTGTCCCAGACCTTTACTGCACGCTGATGGCGGCTTTCTTTCTGGCCGATGCGCACGCCTTCGGGGTTGTAGCCATAGGCACCGAAAGGTGAGGTGCCCGCGGTGCCGATCCACTTGTTACCGCCCTGATGGCGACCCTGTTGGTCCTTGAGGCGCTCGCGTAGCGTCTCCATCAGTTTATCAAAGCCACCAAGCGCCTCGATCTCGGCTTTTTCTTCATCCGAAAGGTGCTTTTCGGCCATCTTTGCAAGCCACTCGGCGGGAATATCGACCGCCTCGAGTACTTGATCGAAACTGATTTCACCCAACCCTTCGAAACTGGCGGCAAAGGCACGGTCGAACTTGTCGATGTTGCGCTCGTCTTTCACCATCGAAACGCGGGCGAGATAGAAAAACGCCTCGACATCGTATGTCGCCAAGCCCATTTTCATCCCTTCCAGAAACGTCAGGTACTCGCGCAGAGATACGGGAATGCCAGCGTTTCGGAGGTTTTCGAAGAAGGGCAGGAACATCGTTCTATACCAGGCGGACAATGACCAGTGAAATCACCAGCCCGACCAACGCAAAGGCAATGCCGTAACCTGCGGCGTATTGAACCATATCAGCACCGCTTCCGTTACGTTTGCGTGCTGTCAACGCGCCCAGAATCGCGCCCAGAATAGCCATGCCCAGAACCACTATCATGTGACGTTATCCACCCGTGCTTGTGGCGGCTGACTGCGCGATGTCTTGTGTGACCGAGCGCACCACCAAATCCGAGCCGAAGCCGTAACGTGCCCATCCGATACTGTCCAGCCGAACGCGACGTGCCTGATCTAGTTGACCGGACTGCCGCAGTGCCTCGGATTTGAGCAGCAGCAGGGTGGCCAGAAGGGCGGCGTTCTCGGCCTTGGTCATGACATTGATTGCTTTGTTCAATTCGGGCAGGGCCTCGGTGCCCTGACCCTGTGCCAAAGCAAATGCTGCGGTTTGTGCCGTGATATGAGCGCGCTGAATTTCCGTTCCCGGGGTGGCGTTCAGGTATTTCAGGGCAATTTCATATTGCTGCTGCGCCGCCTCGGGGTCGTCGAATTGCCCCATGCGCCCCAGCAGATAATGCGGATAGGCGCGGCGGTGGTCGGTCCAGCCTTGCTGTTGACCAATTCGCGCTGCCTCGTTCGCAGCGTTAACGCGCTTGGCCGTACCAGCGCCAGCCCCCAAAGCGCGTTGAACTGCATTAATCCACGCCCGAGGTGTCTCAGTAACCTGTTGTGGCGCAACCCGATCCCCTCTGGGGTTCAGCCGGCTGAGTACGCCGGGCAGAACCGCTGCCACCTGTTCGCGTGTCATGCCATTTTGCAACTCAGGCGCATAGGCTGCGCGCAGGATCAACATGTCGAATCCGGTCAGAACCGTGTGGAAATTGTCGTCGTTGAATACTGAATCGGTTAGGCGATAGAGGTCGTTCAGAGGTCCAAGTGCCTGAGCCAATTCTTCATGCAGGCAGTCCCGAATTTCCTGTGGGCTGGCATCGTAGGGGATGAATATCCCGATCCGTTCACGTTTTCGCAGTTCGGTCCAGTTGCTTTTGCTTTTGCGCCTGTCACGGCGGTATTCTTCCAGACTTGAAGAGTTGGGAACGACGAAACAGGCTGCCTGCGGCAGGATGCGGCGGATCTGTTTCTGGCTTACAGCCTCGATCGTGATGTTCGCCTGACCCTCTGGAATCTGCCGGATGTCGATCTTCGCCTCACGTTGCAACCGGGTCAGTAGCCGGCTCAGGTCGGTCTGCATCGTTGGTGGCGGTGTCCCAGTCAGACGCACCGTGATGGGTCCATCAAATCGGGTGAAAACGGGCAACTCTGCGCCGCTCTCAAGTGCGAAATGCAGCGATAGGAAATCTGCGGCGATGTTCTTGTTTGAGCGGGCAGGCGGGCTTGGACGAGCAGCGCCGAAGGATTTAGACGGCGGCAGCGAAGCTTCAATCACCTGGGTACGGGTCGGCGTCTCGATCCGGTCGACCGTGGTGCAGGCAGACAGCGCCGCCAGAACTAGGGTTGCGCCTAAAAGCCTCATGGTCGCTGATACTTCAGGAACGGCGACAACTTGCCGATGCGGTCATAGAGTTTGCGTGCGGTATGGTTGTTTTCCTGCGTCAGCCAATAGACTGAGGGGGCTTTCTGCCTGTCCGCTTCTTCATAGACGGCCTCAATCAGGGCGCGTCCAACTCCGGTGCCTCGCGCTTCTGGGCGGGCATAGAGATCCTGCAGATAGCAGACACTTTCTTCCTTCCAGGCGTGGCGATGAAACAGGTAGTGGGTCAGTCCAAGCAGTTGCCCATCCAAATCCGCGACTATACAGGAAAAGTCATTCGGATCATCACCTAAGAGCCGCGCAAAGGTGCTTTGGAAAGTCGAATCCGGCACTTTGGTTTCATAAAATGCCAGGTAGTCACGCCACATTTCGGCCCATTGATCCCGGTCTTCTGGTCGCAAGGGGCGAATTGTGAGGGCGTTAGTCATTTTATTATTTCCTGCTCTGGAGGCCCGATTGGCGCGGGGTCTTTCGTTGATGTAATGCTGACACCCGACCGTACCGATGACAAGCTGTGATCACCGCTTGCTACGCGCCATAAAGGCCAGCCGTTCAAACAGGTGTACGTCCTGCTCATTTTTTAGAAGCGCACCATGCAGCTTGGGCAGTGCATTCACACCGTCGCGTTTAAGGTCCTCAGCGCTCAAGTCCTCAGCCAAGAGCAGTTTCAGCCAGTCCAGCACTTCCGAGGTCGAGGGCTTTTTCTTCAAACCCTGCGTTTCGCGGATTTCGTAGAACTGGGTCAGCGCGGTGGTCAGCAGCGCATCTTTGATGCCGGGGTGATGGACTTCGACGATACGGCGCATCGTGGCTTCGTCTGGAAAGCGGATGTAGTGAAAGAAGCAGCGGCGCAGGAATGCGTCAGGTAGTTCCTTTTCGTTGTTCGACGTGATTATGACGATAGGGCGGTTCTTGGCACGGATCGTCTCGCCAGTCTCGTAGACGTGGAACTCCATCTTATCGAGTTCTTGCAATAGATCGTTGGGGAATTCGATATCAGCCTTGTCGATCTCGTCGATCAGTAGCACGACCTTTTCATCCGCATCGAATGCCTGCCACAGCTTGCCCTTGCGAATATAGTTCGAGACATCATGCACGCGCTCTTCGCCAAGCTGGCTATCGCGCAAACGGCTGACCGCATCGTATTCATACAACCCCTGTTGCGCTCGGGTGGTGGATTTCACGTTCCACTCAATCATCGTCAGCCCCAGCGCGCCTGCGACCTGTTTCGCCAGCTCGGTCTTGCCAGTTCCGGGCTCGCCCTTGACCAACAAGGGGCGTTCCAGCGTGACGGCAGCGTTCACGGCAATGTTCAGATCGTCGGTGGCAACATATTCTGCGGTGCCTTGAAAACGTGCGGTCATGGGACCCCTCATGTGGTTTCCGCGGAATGCGGGCTGGGTTTGCTCTGCTCGGGTTACAGAGAGGCAAGGTTATTTACAAGCCGGGCCGCAGCGTCGCGAAAGGATGGGATGGGCTGTAAGTCCAATCTGTTTTGGGCGATTCGTTCGGGGCGGGGTATCGCAGGGGTTGAAGCTGCCTGAAAAACGCCTTGCGAGAACCACAGAAAAACAAGGTTTTGTTGTTACAAGTCTCAATATTAGAGCAGTCGGAGTGACGCGGCGGCGAGGCATACGTTTGTGTAGTGACAATCTCTGCCCCGTCGGATAAACGCTCCGCAGAAGGGGGTGCCGAATGTCAGGTAATACAATCGCAACCGACGTTTCAGGCCATACCGAGGGAGCAAATATGAAGCAGGAAGTTTTTCTGCCGGAAGATTACCGTCCGGCTGAAGATGAACCTTTCATGAATGATCGCCAGCTTGAGTATTTTCGCCGCAAGCTGATGGATTGGAAGACAGAACTACTCGCAGGCAGCCGTGATACGATCGAAGGTCTGCAGGACAACACCCGAAACATTCCCGATGTCGCTGACCGCGCAAGCGAAGAGACCGACCGTGCGCTGGAACTGCGCACCCGGGATCGTCAGCGTAAGCTGGTGGCCAAAATCGACTCGGCCCTGCGCCGGATCGAAGAAGGGGAGTATGGATATTGCGAGAAGACCGGTGATCCGATCTCGCTCAAGCGCCTGGATGCGCGTCCTATCGCGACTATGACGCTTGAGGCGCAAGAGCGTCACGAGCGCCGCGAAAAGGTCCACCGCGACGATTGATCGCTGGGAAATTGCAATAAAACAACAGCGCCGGGGCCTGTCGCCCCGGCGTTTTTGCGTTATGGCAGGCCCATGAATATCAATGGTCTGAATTTCTGCGTCATTGGCGGCGGCATTGGGGGCATGGCGGCGGCACTCGCACTGCGAAGTCAGGGTGCTCAGGTGACGGTTCTGGAGCAGGCCCCAGAACTGACCGAAGTTGGTGCTGGATTGCAAATCAGTGCGAACGGGATGGCGGTACTGCGTGCGCTAGGCGTAGCTGGTAAGGTGCCGGAGGCCGGACAAATCTCGGGTGGGACCGTTCTGCGCGATTACCGTAATGGGCGCGTGATCAGTCGGGTCCCGGTCCCTGCCGCTGGGTCGACTTACTATTATCACCGGGCAGATCTGCTGGACCTGTTACACAAAGCCGCCTTGCGCTCTGGGGTGGATATTCGGCTGGATGCACGTGTCGCCACGGTTCATAAACACCCAAGCGAAGCCGAGATCGTTCTGGAAAGCGGCGAAAGGCTGCGTGCGGAATGCGCGATCGCCGCAGACGGTGGGCGCAGCGCTATCCGTCCGATCTTGAATGGCCCCGAGGTCCCGGTTTTCACCCATCAGGTTGCCTGGCGAGCAACGATTCCCTGGACCCAGCGAGAAGAACTGCCATGCGCGTCCTTGACGATGGGGCCAGGCCGGCACGTGGTAACCTACCCGCTGCGCGATCAACGCCTCGTGAACATCGTGGCCATAGAAGAGCGTTCCGACTGGAAAGAGGAAGGCTGGCGACGTCAGGGTGATCCCGACGACCTGCGAACCCGGTTCGCCGATTTTGGCGGACCGGTTGGTGACATATTGTCAAAGATTGACGAGGTTCACCTTTGGGCGCTGTTTCTGCGCCCCGTGGCGCAAATCTGGCAGAATGGGCGATTGGCCTTACTTGGGGATGCGGCGCACCCGACGTTGCCTTTTATGGCCCAAGGAGCTTGCCTGGCACTGGAAGATGCCTGGGTCCTGACACGCGCGTTCCAGGACAACTCAGGCGTCGCCCGCGCATTGGCTACCTATGAAGCCACTCGACGACCGCGTGCCAGGCAAGTGGTTGGCGCCGCAGGCGCAAATGCGCGTAATTTCCACCTTCGTGGGCCAATGAGGCTGGCCGCACAGGCCGCCTTAATGGCGGTTGGTCCACGCTTGGCACGGCGCTACGAGTGGATCTATAGCTACGACGCGACCGCGTAAGCGTTCACAGGTCGAGATCAACCCAGACCGGCACATGGTCCGAAGGTTTTTCGTGCCCCCTCACTTCGGCATCGATCCTGCAATCACGCATCAAATCTGCAGCTTGCGGCGTCAGAAGAAAGTGATCGATGCGAATCCCGTCGTTTCTGTTCCACGCGCCGGCTTGATAATCCCAGAATGAGTAATGACCAGGGCCTTGCGTTCGCGCGCGAAAGGCTTCAGTGAAGCCCAGATTCAATACCTTGCGGAATGCAGCGCGACTTTCGGGTCGAAAAAGCGCATCCTCGCGCCAGGCGTCGGGGCGCTTGGCATCTTCGGCCTGCGGAATAATATTGTAATCCCCGGCCATCAACGCGGGTTCCTCTGATGCCATCAAATCGCGGGCACGATCATAGAGGCGCTCCATCCACTCAAGCTTGTAGTCATATTTCGGCCCCGGCACCGGATTGCCATTTGGCAGATACAATCCGCAGATGCGCAGTGCTCTCTTTCCTATGACAGTAGCTTCGATCCAGCGCGCCTGCTCATCACTTTCATCACCGGGCAACCCACGGGAGACATCCTCAAGCGGCAATTTCGAAAGGATTGCAACGCCGTTGAAGCTCTTTTGCCCGTGGGTTTCAACGTTATATCCGCGCTCCTCGAAAATCTCGCGGGGGAAATTCTCATCAATAGATTTGATTTCCTGCAGCAACACAACATCGGGCTGCGCCTCATCCAACCAGCGAGGTAACGCCTCGGCCCGTGCCTTGATACCGTTGATGTTGAATGTGGCGATTTTCATGCGTGATCCTCCGGTGCCATTGGCAACCTATCGCGCAGAATACACGCTACGGCAAGTTGCCGAACAAGTAAGCGAGGCTCTGCCTCGCGCTCCGAGGTATTTTGGGCCAGATGAAGAAACGGATTCTTAACCATATTCGTCAAAACTGAGTATGCGGTACAGGCGGAGGCGCCGATGACCGCGCCAGGTGAAGTTCTCTGACTTTGACTGTCAGAGAGCGGATCCCTCTTCATCTGGCTAAAAATACCTTGGGGGTGTGGGGGCAAAGCCCCCACTTGGCGCTACATCGAGAACGATGTGCCGCAGCCGCAGGAAGACGTGGCGTTGGGGTTCTCAATCACGAAGCGCGCGCCGATGAGTTCCTGTGTGAAATCAATTACCGCGTTCTCCAGAAACGGCAGAGAGATCGAGTCGACGATGACCTTTTGGCCTTTGCCCTCTAGCACCAAATCGTCCTCTTTCGGCTCATCCAGGGCGATCTCGTATTGAAAACCGGAACATCCGCCACCCTCCACAGCGACACGCAGGGCCTGGCCCTGATCTGCGGCACCGATTTCGGCCAGGCGTTCAAAGGCGCGTTCTGTGACTGTTGGGGGCAGATTCATGCCGGTCTCCAAAGGTTTATTTCCTTAGCATCGTACAATATATGGAACCTAACGACAGGCGACAAGGACAAGACCTTTGGACAGAGCGGGTTTTGCCTCGGACCCAGGCCGCGCAAGGGGGCGGCTTGTACCTGAGGAGGAAAGCAGTTTTCGGTCATGCTTTCAGCGCGACCGGGACAGGATTATTCACGCTAGCGCATTTCGGCGGCTCAAACACAAAACCCAAGTGTTTGTTGAGCATGAGGGTGACAGTTATCGAACCCGCCTGACGCATTCCATAGAAGTGGCTCAGGTGGCCCGAACGATTGCCGGGGCCTTAGGCCTGAACGGCGAATTGACCGAAGCGGTCGCGTTGGCGCATGACCTCGGGCATACACCGTTTGGTCACACGGGCGAGGACGCTCTGCATGCGTTGATGGAGCCATATGGTGGCTTCGATCACAACGCGCAGGCCATTCGGATCGTAACCAAACTTGAGCGTCACTACGCCGAGTTCGATGGGTGCAACCTGACCTGGGAATGTCTGGAAGGGATAGCCAAGCACAACGGGCCGGTCACTGGTGCATTGCCTTGGGCATTGGCCGAGTGTAATCGGGGCTTTGACCTCGAACTTCACACCCATGCGAGCGCCGAGGCGCAGGTCGCGGCGTTGTCAGACGACATTGCCTACAACAACCACGATCTGTTTGACGGATTGCGGGCGGGATTGTTCAGAGATGAAGACATTCAGCAGCTTCCCATAATTGATGCCTGTTTCGCCGAAGTGGATGCCAAATTTCCGGGTCTTGACCCTTATCGCCGTCGGCACGAGGCGCTCAGACGGGTATTTGGCGTCATGGTTTCGGATGTTATCGACACCTCACGCGCGTTGATAGCGGTCTCGGGGGCGCAGTCGGTCGAGGATATCCGCCATCTGGGTTATCCGGTCATTCAATTCTCGGATGATCTTTGGGCGAAGCTCAAACAGATCCGCGCCTTCCTGTTTTCGCGCATGTATCGCGCACCGAGCGTGATGGAAGTGCGCGTCAGTGTCAGCAAGGTGGTTGAGGAACTGTTTCCGATTTACCTGTCCGATCCCAAACAGATGCCGCGCCATTGGCACAGCGATATCAAGGCGGCAACAGATGAAACCGCGCTGGCCCGCATCGTCTCAGATTATATCGCGGGCATGACCGACAGGTTTGCGCTGCAAGACCATGCCCGGCTGACCGGAGATCACTCGATCGCAATATAGGCGATGGCCCAGACCTGTTGGCTGGCTTGTGTTTGAGCCAGTTCAGCATCATCCGTGGGCGGGAAAACGATCATCGTGGGGCCGTAACTACCAATGCCCATCGGCACGCCATCCGCGTGGGTGGCCACGATGGGTTGATGTGTCTCGATGCTTTCCCATGGAATTTCAGCCTGATAGCCATCCATAGCCATGGGCAGAGCAGATTTGCCCCTCGCACCTGCCATCGTCATCACGTCAGATAACAGCGGACCAGCGAAGGTATAGTCGCGCTGGTTCTCTGGCGGGCCATAGCGGATGGTTATTTCGATCTGATCCAACCCGTCCAGCATGGCAGCGTCAAAGCCTGCTGCACCGTCATGTGTGACTTCGAGAAAACCCAACAGCCCACCGTCATTCTCAGCGCGCGCGGGCAGATTGGTTTCGGTGATGGCGCCACCGAGCGTCAGCAATACGTGGCCTTGAGGTGAGGGCATCTCGGCCCATGTGGGCAGGGCGGTGGTCAGCAGCAAGGCGAAGGGCAGGGTAAGGCGCATTCAGGGGCTCCGGTCACGGTTTTCCCCGACCTTAGCCCTGATAGCGGTTAATCCAAGCGCAAAATTTAGGCGTCCATTGACCTTGGCGCTTTGCGTGGTAAACCCCGCGGCAAGCAAAAGGACATCCGAAATGAACCTGTTTTCCGAGATCCGCGGCCTGGTACTGGACGCGCTGGCGCAGATGCAGTCCGAAGGCGCGCTGCCTGAGGGGCTGAGCTTTGACAACGTGGCGGTTGAGCCTCCGCGCGATGCGGCGCATGGCGATATGGCGACCAATGCGGCGATGGTACTGGCGAAACCAGCGAAGATGAAGCCGCGGGACATTGCGGATGTGCTGGCAGGCAAGCTGTCTGCGGACGGTCGGATCACCAGCGCCGAGGTGGCAGGTCCGGGCTTTCTAAACCTGCGGCTTGCGCCTTCGGTTTGGCAGGGAGTGTTGGCTGCGGTGCTGGAAAAGGGCACCGATTATGGCCGTTCGACCATGGGACATGGTCAGAAGGTGAACGTGGAGTATGTCTCGGCCAACCCGACCGGCCCGCTGCATGTGGGCCACACGCGGGGGGCTGTGTTCGGTGATGCGCTAGCAAGCTTGCTGGCCTATTCGGGCCATGAGGTGACCCGCGAATACTACATCAACGATGGCGGCGCGCAGGTGGATGTGCTGGCGCGGTCGGCATATGAACGGTATCGCGAGGCTAACGGGCTGAGCCCCGAGATCGCAGAAGGTCTCTATCCCGGCGATTACCTGATCCCGATCGGTCAGGCGCTGAAAGAGAAATACGGCGACAGCCTGATCGACAAGCCTGAAAGCGTATGGCTGGAAGAGCTGCGCGAGTTCTCGACCGGCGCTATGATGGACCTGATCCGCGCCGACCTGAAGGCGCTGGGTGTTGAGATGGATGTGTTCTTCTCAGAGAAGTCGCTCTACGGCACAGGGCGGATCGAGGCTGCGCTTCAGTCGCTAACCGACAAGGGCCTGATCTACGAAGGCGTTCTTGAGCCGCCCAAGGGTAAGAAACCCGAGGATTGGGAACCGCGCGAGCAGACCTTGTTCAAGTCGACCGAACACGGGGATGACGTCGACCGCCCGGTCAAGAAATCGGACGGCAGCTGGACCTATTTCGCCCCGGATATCGCTTATCATTATGACAAGGTGAGCCGTGGGTTTGACGCGCTAATCGACGTGTTCGGTGCGGACCATGGCGGCTATGTCAAACGGATGAAGGCGGCGGTTTCGGCCCTTTCCGATGGTAAGGTGCCGCTGGATATCAAGCTGACCCAATTGGTGAAGTTGTGGAAGAATGGCGAGCCATTCAAGATGTCCAAGCGGGCAGGGAACTTTGTCACGTTGCGCGATGTAGTCGATCAGGTCGGGCCTGATGTAACCCGTTTCGTGATGCTGACCCGCAAGAACGACGCACCGCTGGATTTCGATTTCGACAAGGTGTTGGAACAAAGCCGCGAAAACCCGGTGTTCTACGTCCAATACGCCCATGCCCGCGTCATGAGTGTGCTGCGCCGCGCCGCTGAGGCCGGGATTTCTGCCGATGATGCTACGCTATCTGGGGCAGATCTGGGCAAGATCGACCACGCCTCTGAGCTGACCGTTGCCAAGAAGCTGGCAGAATGGCCACGTCTGGTTGAAATCGCCGCTCGCACAAATGAACCGCACCGGGTTGCCTTCTATCTCTATGAATTGGCAGGAGATTTCCACGCGCTGTGGAACAAGGGCAATGACGAAACCCAGTTGCGCTTCATTCAGGATGGCGATGTTGCCACAAGCCAATCGAAAATCGCACTGGCCCGGGCTGTTTCTGTTGTGATTTCAGCGGGCTTGGGTATTCTTGGCGTTACCCCGGCGCAGGAGATGCGATAACAAATATCGCCCGAACCGCCGGTCTGAGGCAGACAAGAAATGACCCGCGCGCCACTTTTTACGGCGCAATCGGGCGGTGAGGCGGAAATGGCAAGTTACGATTACTCGGGGCAGCATAGCCCCGAGCAGATGCATTACTCGAATCAATCGCATCCTGAAGATGCGTATGATTATCCTGATGAAAGCTATAGCTATGATGACGCCCCGCGCGCAGGCGCTGGGCTGGGCCGCATTGTCAACGTGCTTGGGGCGGTTGCGTCTTTGGCGCTGGTCGCCGGAGTCGGCGTTTGGGGCTACCAACTGATCATGCGCGACGTCAGCGGGGTACCGGTCGTGCGCGCCGCCGAAGGACCCATGCGCGTGCAGCCCGAAAATCCCGGCGGGACGCCTGCCGATCATCAGGGACTAGCGGTAAATGCAGTTGCCGCTGTCGGGACTGCTGCACCGCCAGCAGATCGTCTGATCCTCGCACCGCGCCCCGTGTCTCTGACTGATGAAGACACGCCCATGACCGCGCTTGAGGCCACAAATGCAGTGCAAGTGATTGAGGAACCCGCCACTGATCAGGCGATCGTGAACGCTCTGGCCGAAGGGCTCGCCGCTGAACCTCTGCCTGAACAGACGCCTGAGCAGGGCGTGCAATTGGCTTCCCTGGTCACGCCCGAAGACGAGCCCGCGATTGATCCGGCTGATTACGCCGCGCAACAGCCCGACCCTAAGATTGCTGCACTGCCTGGTGTGCGCCGGTCGCTGCGTCCGCATGTGCGTCCAGCCCGCGCTACGCCAAGTTCTATTTCGTCCAACAGCGCTACGGAAGCTGCGATCAATGCTGCAGTAAAGGCTGCTGTTGGTCTGGATGTTGATCCCGATACATTGACCAAAGGCACGCGATTGGCTCAGCTTGGGGCATACGAAAGTGCAGATGTGGCGCAGGCCGAATGGGCACGTTTGAATGGCCGATTTGGAGAATATATGGATGGAAAACAGCGTGTTATCCAGAAGACCTCAAGCGGAGGACGAACCTTCTATCGTCTGCGTGTCATGGGGTTTGATGATCTGAGCGACTCGCGCCAGTTTTGCGCGGCCCTAGTCGCGCAGGGTGCAGACTGTATCCCGGTCGCCGTCCGGTGAGATTTGGCGCGGTTATCACCGATGCCGAAGGGCTGCGCCTGACGCCGGATGAAAAAGCTTTGTTCAAAGAGATGAACCCGTTCGGGTTCATTCTGTTTGCCCGCAACATCGAATCCGCTGACCAGACCCGCGCCTTGTGCGAGGACTTCCGCGAGGCGGTTGGCCGAAATTGCCTAATCACAGTCGATCAGGAGGGGGGCCGCGTACAACGTCTGCGCGCACCTTTAGCCCGTGAATGGTTGCCCCCTTTGGATCATGTCGCGCATGCCGGAGATCAGGCCGAGCGCGCGATGTATCTGCGCTATCGTCTGATCGCGCATGAACTGCTGGGATTGGGCATCGACAGCAATTGTGCGCCGATGGTTGATCTGGCCCGCGAGGGTACTCATGCGTTCCTGAAGAACCGCTGCTATGGGTCTGATCCCGAAAAGGTTTCCGCGATTGGTCGAGCCGTTGCCAACGGACACTTTGATGGCGGAGTGTTGCCGGTAGTAAAGCACATGCCCGGCCACGGTCTGTCGACGCTCGACAGTCATCACGAGTTGCCGCATGTGGATCTTTCTCTAAGTGCACTGGAAGCGGCAGATTTTGCACCATTCCGCGCGCTGAACGACTTGCCGATGGGGATGACGGCGCATTTGGTTTATGACCAGATCGATCCACGGCCCGCAACGATTTCTGCTGGAATGATGACGTTGATTAGGGAGCGCATCGGTTTCGACGGTCTGATTATGACCGACGATATCACGATGAAAGCCCTGAACGGCGCGCCCGCCGACTTGGCCCGACAGGCACTGGACGCTGGATGCGATGTTGCTTTGCACTGCAACGGGGCCTTTGAAGAACGCGCGCAGGTGCTCGAAGCCGCTGGTGAGATGTCGGATGCGGCACAAGCCCGCGCAGATCGGGCGCTGGCCCGGAGACAACCGCCACAGGAACTTGACATCCAAGCCGCCGAGGCGGAACTATCTGCCCTAATGGGCGGGCAGGTATATGCAGGATAACCTTTTCAGCGAAGACCCGGTCTCGGTTGCCGATCGGTTGGCCGCCGAGGCTTTGATTGTGGACGTCGATGGGTTTGAGGGTCCGCTCGATGTGCTTTTGACACTTTCGCGTACGCAAAAAGTGGACTTGCGCAAAATCTCGGTTCTGGCGTTGGCGCAACAGTATCTGACCTTTGTCGAAAAAGCGCGGCAGTTGCGGATCGAACTGGCCGCCGACTATCTGGTGATGGCCGCTTGGCTAGCTTTCCTCAAATCCCGCTTGCTGCTGCCCCCGGACCCGGATGATGAAGGCCCCTCGGGTGAGGAACTGGCCGCGCACCTCGCATTCCAATTGGAGCGTCTGCAGGCCATGCGCGATGCCGCTGCGCGCCTGATGGCGCGTGATCAATTGGGCCGTGATTTTTTCAAACGTGGGCAGGGTGAGGATGTTACGCGTATCCGCACCGTGACCTATTCCGCGACGCTACTGGACCTGATGCAGGGCTACGCGCGTATCCGCACGCGTGACGAGTTCCGACCCTTCGTCATGGACCGCGACGCCGTTTTCACCATGGAACAAGCGCTTGAGCGGATGCGGCCCCTGATAGGCTTTGCCGGTGCGTGGACGGATATGGAGACCTACCTGCCCGAAGGCTGGGATGCTGATCCGGTGCGGCGACGCTCGGCCACGGCTGCAACCTTCGCAGCCTCGCTTGAGCTGGTGAAAGAAGGACATATGGAGATCAAGCAAAGCGAGACCTTTGCGCCGATCCATCTGCGTAAGAGGACTGAGACACGTGACTGACGCCAACGAAGAGACATGCACACTGTTCGAAGCGCCGCCCTTGGCGGAACAGGAACGTATGGTCGAGGCCGTGCTGTTTGCCAGCGCCGAGCCAGTGACGATTGGTGATCTTGAAGCGCGGATGCCCCATGGAAGCAATGCCGCGCAAGCTGTTGAATCGCTTCAGAAACGATACGAAGGGCGCGGGGTGCGTGTGGTGCGCGTTGGTGAGGCTTGGGCGATCCGCACAGCCCCCGATCTTGGCTTCCTGATGCAGAAGGAAACGGTTGAGACCCGCAAGCTTAGCCGGGCGGCCATCGAAACGCTGGCGATCGTGGCTTATCACCAGCCCTGCACGCGTGCGGAGATCGAGGAAATCCGGGGCGTGTCCGTTTCGCGCGGCACCATTGACCAACTGCTTGAGATGGAGTGGATCCGACTGGGCCGCCGTCGCATGACACCAGGCCGTCCGGTGACATTCGTCGTAACGCCTGAGTTTCTGGATCATTTCGGGCTGGAAAACGCCCGTGACCTGCCGGGCCTGAAGGAGTTGCGCGCAGCCGGATTGTTGGAGAATCGCCCACCCCCTGGTGCTGTGCCGCTGGGCGAAGGGCAGGGTGATGACGAGGACGAAGATCAAACCGAACTGTTCGAAGAAGAGTGATCGGACAGCCCTTTTATTGCCGCAGATCCCGCCTATCATAGGGTGCAGGAAACGGAGTTGAGCCAATGAATGCCAATCGGATCATCGATATGATCGTGCGCCGGGTGATGCGTCGCCTGGTGAACCACGGTGTGGACAAGGGTATTGATATGGCCAGCAAGGTGGGCCGCAAACCGGGTCAGTCTGATGTTGAGAATGGCCCCGAGGCGGATCGCCAGATGCGCGATGCGACCAAGCGCCAAAATCAAAGCGCAAAGCAGATGCGTCAGGTGTCGCGTCAGATGCGTCGGTTCATGAAGTTCTGAAACTCAGCCCACAGCTTTGAAATGCTTGGACAGTTTCAGGCCTTGACCCTGATAGTTCGAGGCAATCCCAGCACCATATAGCTGTGTCGGCATTTCTGCCATCTTCTCATAAACCAGGCGCCCGACGACTTGTCCGTGTTCCAACACAAATGGCGCTTCGTGGCAGCGCACTTCCAGCACCCCGCGTGATCCAGCGCCGCCTGCTTCGGCATGTCCAAAGCCCGGGTCAAAGAATCCGGCGTAATGTACCCGGAACTCGCCGACCATAGCCAGATAAGGGGCCATTTCAGCAGCATACATTGGCGGGATATGCACCGCTTCGCGGCTGACGAGAATGTAGAACGCGCCGGGGTCGAGGATGATGCGACCATCCTTGGTATGCACCTCTTCCCAGTATTCCTGCGGGTCGTATTCGCCGATCCGATCCAGATCGATCACCCCGGTATGGGGCTTGGCGCGATAGCCGACCAGATCGGTATCGGGCAGTTGCAGATCGACCGAAAACCCCAACCCGTCCTGAATGACGGCTGGCCCATCAACCAACGGCGTTTGACCATGCAACGCGGTCAGCTCGGCGTCGCTGAGTACCGCCTGACCTTTGCGGAAACGGATCTGATTCAGACGCATTCCGGGGCGCACCAGAACCGAGAACGATCGCGGGCAGATCTCGGCATAAAGCGGACCTGTGTAGCCTGCGGGAACCCGATCAAACTCGGTTCCGCCATCGGTGATCGTGCGCGTGAGCAAGTCGAGCCGCCCGGTCGAGCTTTTGGCATTGGCCACCGCACTGACGTCATCGGGCAGGGCGAGTGATTCCATCAGCGGCACCAGATAGACACAGCCCTTTTCCAGAACAGCGCCTTCAGTGATGTCGATGCGGTGCATCTCAAACTCGGCCAGCCGGTCTGCGACAGAACGCCCTTCGCCCGCCAGAAAGGACGCGCGCACCCGGTAAGCCACTGTGCCCAAACGTAGATCAAGGCTTGCCGGCTGCACTTGTGCAGGGATGATATCCGGGCTTGCGGCGATCTCAGCGCGTGCAATCATCGCCTCAAGCTGTTGGTTTGGGCAAACACCTGTCATCTCGATCCCCTCTGCTGCCAGAGCGGGATCTGGCCTATGTGCCATAAACGTCGGTGTGATTTGGTCGGGCTAGCAGGACTCGAACCTGCGACCTTCCGTCCCCCAGACGGACGCGCTACCAGGCTGCGCCATAGCCCGACGTTGAGGTGTTCATAAAGACTTTCCCGGCGGGGGCAAGAGGAAATCATCGCCTTTTTTGCTATCCCGCCGTGTGGTGTTCGACGCGATCCAGCCACCTGCGCAGGTCCTTGGCGATGGGTGCAATTTGGTGCAACAGCTCATCGTCATACTCGTCACGATTCCATGCCAGCGAGGCAATACCACCCATCAGCGGCGCTGCATCCAGCTCAGCCGGTATCGGGTTGGGTTCGGGGGTTGCGACGGGTTTCGGAGCCCTCGGGGCAGGGGAATGGGCGGGTTCGCCCAAATCCATGTCGATCTGGTTTGCGGATGGTTCCGGCGCTGAAGCGAACGGAACCACAGTATCGTCGATGCTGGGTACGGGCGCGTTTTCATCCAGGCTAGGTGACAGCGATGCAACATGCGCAACGCCCTGTTCCCGAAGGATACGCTGAACACCTTTGATGGTAATCCCGTCCTCGTGCAGCAGTTTCTTGATACCGCCCAGCAGACGCATATCATTGGGGCGATAATATCGCCGCCCACCGGCGCGTTTGACGGGTTTGACTTGGGTAAACCGGCTTTCCCAGAAACGCAGCACATGAGCCTGAACTCCGAGCCAGTCCGCAACTTCACTTATGGTGCGAAAGGCATCGGGGGACTTACTCATAACCTGGATGTCCTGAACTTACTTGCGGTTCCCTGCGGCGACGCGATCCTTCATCAGGTGCGACGGACGGAATGTCAGTACACGACGGGGCTGGATCGGAACCTCTTCACCGGTTTTAGGGTTGCGACCGATACGGGCAGTTTTGTCCCGAACGCTGAAGGTGCCGAAGGACGAAATCTTGACCTGTTCGCCACGCACCAGCGCGTCAGACATGTGGTTCAGAACGCTTTCGACCAGCTGTGCGCTTTCATTGCGTGACAGGCCAACCTCACGAAAGACGGCCTCGCTCAGATCCATTCGGGTCAGTGTTTTGTCGCCCATGCTTTTTCCCCTGTTGATGTCTGAGCATATGGCTATGCAAAATTCGCTGTCAATATCAATGAATTGCAGGAGGCTCTGTAAGCCGGATTGTGCCGGTCACCAACGCAGTGCGACCGCACCCCAGGCCAGACCGCCACCAATCGCCTCTGTAACGATCAGATCGCCGGTTTTGATCTGGCCGTTTTGCTTGCCCACCGACAAGGCCAGAGGGATGGAGGCTGCCGATGTGTTGCCATGGTCCTGAACGGTGACCACAACGTTATCCATCGGCAGGCCCATCTTCTTGGCGGTGCCCTGAATAATGCGGATATTGGCCTGATGCGGCACGATCCAGTCAACATCGTCGCTGGACAGACCTGCACGCTCCAGCGCAACTTCTGCGGTTCGGGCCAGTTTTTCGACCGCATGACGGAAGACCTGATTGCCCTGCATCCGCAAGTGGCCGGTGGATTGGGTCGAAACCCCGCCATCAACATAGAGAAGGTCTTTGTAGCGTCCGTCCGAATTCAAGTCGGTCGCAAGAATACCGCGATCATCCGAAGTGCCCTGACCCTCTTGCTCTTCCAGAACCAGTGCGCCCGCGCCATCGCCAAATAGCACGCAGGTCGACCGGTCGGTCCAGTCCATGATTCGTGAAAAGGTCTCGGCGCCGATCACCAGTACGCGCTTCGCCTGACCGGACAGGATCAGGGCGTTGGCGTTGCTGAGCGCAAAGACAAACCCTGCGCAGACCGCCTGTACATCGAAGGCAAAACCATTTGTCATACCCAACCGGGCCTGAACCATGGTTGCCGCCGAAGGAAAGGTCAAATCAGCTGTGGAGGTTGCCAGCACAATCGCGTCGATATCATCCGCCGTCAGTCCGGCATCAGCCAGTGCGGCTTCGGCCGCTTTGGTGGCCAGATCGGATGTGGTTTCGTCCTCGGCCGCGAAGTGTCGCCGCTCGATCCCGGACCGGGTGCGAATCCATTCGTCCGTCGTATCCAGCGTTTTCTCGAACTCAGAGTTCGGTACAACGCGCTCTGGCAAATAATGCCCGACACCTACAACAACTGAGCGGCCTGCCATGCTGGGGTACTGCCTTTTTTGTTATTATTCCGATTGAGACACGGAATGGGCCGCATCTTGTGCAAGTGCGGCTGTTGATGCAACCCGTGCCGCCAATTTTTCGGCGAAACCGGATTCAGCCAGAGTGAAGGCCAGCTTAACCGCTGCGGAAACGCCGGTTGCGTCCGCTCCGCCGTGGGATTTCACCACGGTTCCGTTGAGTCCCAGGAACACGCCGCCATTGACGCGGCGCGGGTCTATCCGCTTTTTCAGACGATTCAACGACGTGATTGCCAGGATCGAGGCCAGCCGGGATAGGGGCGAGTATTTGAACGCTTCACGAAGCAAATCACCGATAAGGTTCGCGGTGCCTTCGCCGGTTTTAATGGCGACATTTCCAGTGAAGCCGTCGGTCACGATCACGTCAGCTTTGTCGCCGGGGATATCGCTGCCTTCGACAAAGCCCACGAATTCGAAATTCGCCTGATCGGCAAAGTCCGAGATCATCGCGTGGGCTTCTTTCAGTTCGGCGCGGCCCTTGTGTTCTTCGGTGCCGACATTCAGCAACCCGATCCGAGGGCGGCTGAGCGCCATACCGTTGCGCGCGTATGAAGCCCCCATCAGCGCGTATTGCAACAGGTCCTTGGCATCAGCGCGCACATCTGCGCCGACGTCCAGCATCACGTTGAACCCATGCGGATTGCGCGAGGGCCACAGGATCGCGATGGCAGGGCGGTTCACGCCGGGCAGCTTGCGCAGCCGCAACATGGACATGGCCATCAGCGCGCCCGTATTGCCGCAGGACACCGCGCCGTGCGCTTCACCTGCACGCACCGCTTCCAGAGCGGACCACATCGACGTGCTCTTGCCGCTGCGGACAACCTGGCTTGGTTTGTCTTCCATCGTGACCACGTCCGGGCAATCACGAAAAACGACGCGCCCATCAAGGACACGCCGTTTGGCAACCAGCTTGCGCAGTTCCTGTTCCTGACCGTGCAGGATGAACCCGATCTTCGGGTTCTTGTCCGCAGATTTTGCAATGCCCGCCACAACGACGGCAGGGCCCGAATCTCCGCCCATAGCGTCAACCGAGATGATGATCCGTCCGGTCTGCGTGGGCTGATCCGTCATGCCTTGGCCTGCGTCCAATCAGGCTTAGGCCGCGTCTTCGTCCAGGTCGATTTCGTCGGCCTGAGCGACGACTTCACGATCGTCATAGTGGCCGCAAGATGCGCAAACGTGGTGCGGGCGCTTCAGCTCGCCGCAGTTCGGGCATTCGTTCGGGTTTGCAGCAACCAGAGCGTCGTGTGCGCGGCGGTTGTTGCGACGCGACTTGGAAACTTTGTTCTGTTGGACGGCCATGGTCTCAACCTTTGTCTGATATGGGCTGACAGATTCGCTGTCAGCCGGGTTACGTACTTTGTTTTCTCGTGGTTTGACGCGCGTTTAAGGGGCTTGCCCCGCAATGTCCAACCCAAATTCCAATGAGCGCGCGAAAATACTGCGATTCTCGTCATGTTCAAGCGGTTTTTCTGACGGCCTGCTATGACAGGAAATCCCTCGCCTGTCACTCGTCTTTTTTCATCGCATCCCGCAGCCCGGCCAAACCACCGAAGGGTTTTACATCCTCATCCGTGAGGGCCTGTTTGCCCGGTTCGGTATAGTCTATCTGGCCCAGCTCGACTCCATCCTTCCGTGGGTATTGGGGCAGGGCCAGCGACAGCGCTTCAACCATGATCAGCGCAGGATCGATCTCGGGGCCAAGCGGTTCGGTTTCGTCATCCTCGGGGATTTCGAACTCGGGCTCCTCCGGATCGCTCCAATCAGCCACAAAGACGCGACTCACCGGGGTGTCGATGCGTGTGGTCACAGGTTCCAGCGTCACGACACAAGGTTGGATCACCGTTGCGCCCAGCTTGCCTGAAAGCGTCCAATCCCGTTTGCCCTGCGCGCGCAATTCGCCGACAAAGCTGAGCTTGCGCAGGCCAAGCAGGCCGAGCTCTTGTTTTATGGCCTCCAGCGCCTCGCCGGTCGGGCGCAACTCAAACGGGGTCGGAGCGTTTTGCGGCAGGTCTGCGACGCGTAAAGATGTCTGGTTGCTCATTCGTGAGGTTTTCCTGTGTTGAACCGGAGCCTTGGTTTCTGTAATCGGATAGGGTCCGCAAGGGGCCATGGCAAGAGGATGTGCATGTTGAAGGGTTTGAACAGGTTGAAACCAGCGTCGAAAACGCTTGTCTTTGCGGCCTGTCTGGCGGTCGTGGGCGCATGTTCACCAATCTTCAAGAATCACGGCTACGTGCCTCCGCCAGAGGATCTGGCCAAAATCAAGGTCGGCGTCGATACCCGCGATAGTGTTGAAGAAACCATCGGCGCGCCCAGCTCGGCGGGCGTGGTGCGGGATTCGGGCTATTACTATGTCGCCTCGCGCGTCCGTCATTATGGGCCCAAACGACCCGAGGTCGTTTCACGTGAACTGGTCGCGATCAGCTTTGATCAGCGCGGTGTCGTTCGCAATATCGAGCGGTTCGGCCTGGAAGACGGCTATGTCATCGTGCTGGATCGTCGCGTGACCGATTCCAACGTGGAAGACAAAGGCTTCCTGCGTCAGCTTCTGGGTAACATCGGCAACTTCAACCCGGCAAATATTCCTGGCGCAAACAACTAAAGCGACCAATTCTCTTGCAGTGGTCACAGGACAGTCACACATTCTGTAGTAAGGACCAGACAGATGTGACCGGTCAGCAACCGCAGGAGGATGCGACCATGGCGGTTTTGTTGGACAAGGGCCGATATCGCGCCCGCTTGGCGCAAACCGAGCAAGACGTGGCGGCGGCGCAGACGCTGAGGATGCTGACCTTTGCTACTGATGGTCAGGATTGTGATGCTTTTGACGAACGCTGCGCCCATGTTCTGGTCGAAGATCTGCAGGCCGGTGAGGCGTTGGTGTGCTGTTTCCGTGTGCTGACAATGCAGGGCGGCTTCGAAGTCGGACTCAGCTACTCGGCACAGTTCTATGATCTGTCGGCGCTACGCGATTTTACCGGACCGATGGTCGAGATGGGTCGGTTCTGTATCCACCCGGACTACAATGATCCGGATATCTTGCGTGTCGCGTGGGGCGCAATGACGGCGTATGTCGATCAGAACGGGATCGAAATGCTGTTTGGTTGTTCGTCATTCGCTGGAACAGAAACTGCCGAATATCTTGATGCTTTTGCGATGCTCAAACACCGGCATCTGGCACCAAGGCGTTGGTTGCCACGAGTCAAGGCGCCGGATGTGTTTCGCTTTGCGGCGCGTTTGCGCCGACGCCCCGATGTAAAACAGGCGATGCTTAGGATGCCGCCCTTGTTGCGCACCTATCTGATGATGGGGGGGTGGGTCAGCGATCATGCGGTGGTGGACAGGCACATGAACACCCTGCATGTGTTCACTGGCCTTGAAATCGGAGCAATTCCCCCAGCTCGTAAACGGTTGCTGCGCGCGGTGGCTGGGTGATTTGAGTATCTGGGAAAAGGTGAAGTTGGGGCGTTGACGCCTTGCTTTGGCCGGTTTAGCTGGCGGGTATGGCGAGAATTCCTTTATTGCAGATGTCCGGTATCTCTCTGACGTTCGGGGGTGATCCGGTGTTTTCCGATCTGGACCTTGTGGTTCAACCCGGTGATCGCGTCGCGCTGGTCGGGCGGAACGGGTCTGGCAAATCCACCTTGATGAAAGTGATGGCAGGGCTGGTTGAGGCCGATCAGGGTGAAATCGTCATCCCTCCTGGTAAATCAGTGGGTTACATGGAGCAGGATCCCGGAATGCAGGGATTCGCGACGCTTGGAGATTATGCCTCAAGCGGGTTGGAACCGGGTGAGCTGTATAAGGTCGAACGCGCGGGCGAAGGGCTGAAATTCGACCCTGAGCGTGCGGTCGAAACCGCTTCGGGTGGGGAAAGGCGACGCGCCGCCTTGGCCAAGCTGATGGCCGAAGCGCCGGACCTGATGTTGCTGGACGAACCGACGAACCACCTGGATATCGAGGCGATAGCGTGGTTGGAGCGTGAGTTGGGCTCGACCCGTGCAGCCTATGTTCTGATCTCGCATGATCGCGCATTCCTGCGTGCGTTGACCCGTGCGACGCTGTGGATCGATCGCGGAGTTGTGCGGCGGCAGGAACAGGGCTTTGCGGCCTTTGAAAACTGGAGGGACAAGGTCTGGGAAGAGGAGGATCAGCAGCGCCACAAGCTGAACCGCTTGATCAAGTCCGAGTCGCGATGGGCCGTCGAGGGTATCAGCGCCCGCCGCAAGCGCAATCAGGGTCGTGTTCGGGCGCTACAAGCCTTGCGCGCCGAGCGTGCAGCGCAGATCAAACGTCAGGGATCGGCTGCCATGACGTTGGAATCCGGTCCGAAATCAGGCCGCAAGGTCATCGAGGCCAATGGCGTTTCAAAGGCATTTGACTCTCAGCAGATCGTGCACAATTTCGATCTTCTGGTTCAGCGCGGTGACCGTGTGGCCTTTGTTGGGCCGAACGGTGTGGGCAAGACCACGTTGCTGAAAATGCTGCTGGGTCAGGTCGAACCGGACAAGGGTTCGGTGGTGCTGGGTACTAACCTTGAGATCGCCGTGTTCGATCAGGCGAGGGCACAGCTGGACCCGGAAATGAGCCTGTGGGACAGCTTGACCGGCGATCCCGAGATGCGGGTCTCGGGCAAGGCCGATCAGGTGATGGTCGGCGGGCAGCCCAAGCATGTGGTGGGCTATCTCAAAGAGTTTCTGTTTGATGATGCGCAGGCAAGAGCGGCTGTTAAGTCATTGTCCGGAGGGGAAAAAGCCCGGTTGCTGTTGGCGAAACTGATGGCAAAAACCTCTAACCTGCTGGTGCTGGACGAACCAACCAACGATCTGGATGTCGAAACGCTGGATCTGCTGCAGGAATTGCTGGACGACTATGATGGCACGGTGCTGCTCGTTAGCCACGATCGGGATTTTCTGGATCGTGTTGCGACCACAACCATCGCCATGGAGGGCAACGGGCGCGCGACCGTCTATGCTGGTGGTTGGTCCGATTACATCGCTCAGCGAGGTGATGTGATTGCGAAAAAGGAAGAAAAACCAAGGCCTTCAAAGCCGAAAGTGAAGCAAGAGGCGAAGCAGAAGGCGGGGCTTTCATTTTCGGAGAAACACCGACTTGAGAAGCTACCAGCAGAGATCGCGCGCCTTGAAGCCGAGATCGCCAAGCTCGAAGATCTGATGTCTGATCCTGAGCTGTTCACACGCGAACCGATCAAGTTCCAGAAGGCAACCGATGCCCTGGTCGAACGGCAGGTAAAACTGTCAGCGGCTGAGGAAGAGTGGCTGATGCTGGAAGAGAAGGCCGAAGCCGGTTGAGTCCGAGTTGTACAACCTCAATCGACTAGATTGTCTGAGTTGTACAAACCTATGCACCGGTTTGCGCGTGCTCAAATGGGGCGGGCGGGGTTACCGGCAACAGTTGCTCCGGCGGGGACGTCCTTCGTGACGACACTGCCCGCGCCGACGATGGCGCGGTCTCCGATAGTGACGCCGGGCATGATGATCGCGCCGCCGCCGATCCAGACGTTTTCGCCGATTGTCACCGGGTGGTCGATTTCCAGACCCTGTGCGCGCAGGGCTGGGTCTTTGGCGTGTTGGGCGCAATAGATCTGTGCCGTGGGGCCGAGCATCGAGTCACTGCCGATGCGAACAGGCGCGGTGTCGAGAATGACACAGCCCGCATTCAGATAAACCCGGTCGCCCAGCGACAGGTTCATTCCATAAGCGCAGTGGAACGGAGCCTCAAAATAGCAATCTTGCCCGATCCCCGCAAAGAGCGCCGCCAATTCGGGAGCTATAGCCCCTCGGTCATCGGGCGGGCAGGTGTTGTGGGCATGGACCGCGCGGCGTGCTTTCATACGAAGCACTTCCAGTTCGGGGTCGAGGCAGCAATACCACTCGCCTGCCGCCATTTTCTGCCGCTCGGTCATGAAACCCGTCTTAGCGCATCCGCAGGGCACCGTCGATGCGGATGACCTCTCCGTTCAGGTAGTCCATCTCGACGATGAACCCGGCCAGACGACCGTATTCGCGCGGGTCGCCGAGGCGAGCAGGGTTGGGGACGTCCGCCGCAAGCTGTTGCTGCACCTCTTCAGGCAGGCCGGCCAGCATCGGGGTCATGAAGATGCCCGGTGCGATGGCCATCACACGGATACCAGTCGAGGCCAGATCGCGCGCCATGGGTAGCGTCATGCCGACCACGCCGCCTTTCGAGGCTGCATAGGCCGCCTGACCCTTTTGCCCGTCAAAGGCCGCGATCGAGGCGGTGTTGATAATCACGCCGCGCGCGCCATCCGGTTCGGGGTCATTCTTTGCCATCTCTGCGGCAGCAAGACGCGAGACGTTGAAGGAACCGACCAGATTGATGTCGATGGTACGCTGGAACGCCTCCAGAGGGTGGGGGCCGTCTTTGCCCACAGTCTTAGCTCCAATCGCAATTCCGGCGCAGTTCACTGCGGCGGTGATGCGACCCATCTTGTCCATCGCATGTGCAATCGCTGAAGCGACCGAGGCCTCAACCGTCACATCGGTTTGTGCGAAATGTCCGCCGATTTCAGCCGCGACCTGCGGGCCACGCTCGGCGTCGCGGTCAAGGATTGTGACCTGCGCGCCGTTCTCGGCAAAGTGACGGGCTGTGGCTTCACCCAGGCCGGAGGCTCCGCCGGTGATCACCGCAGCTGTGGTTGAGAGTTGCATGGCGGGTTCCTTCCTGATCTGAACACTTGTTCAGATAATCCCAACCATGGCCCTCTGTCCAGTCACAGCTTTGATCAATCAAGCCTGCTGCGCTGCTGCATCGGCGTGACGCCAAACGCAGCCCGGTACACACGCGAGAAATGGCCGGCGCTTTCGAAACCGCAGGCAAAGGCGACCTCGGTCACCGAAGATTCGGTCTGCAACAGCAGATTGCGGGCGCGGTCCAGCCGCAATTCCATGAAGTATTTCTTAGGCGAGGTGTTCAGGAATTTCCCAAACAGGCGCTCCAGTTGCCGGGTTGAGATGCCGATATCGCTGGCAATGACCGAGGGGGACAACGGGCTTTGGATATTGTCGGTCATGATGTGGATTGCCTTGGCCAGATGCGCGTTCCGCATCCCGTTGCGCGATTGCAGCGAAACGCGCTGATCGGCGGTGGCGTTGCGCACGGCGTTATAGACCATTTGATCGGCCACTGCGACTGATAGATCGTGACCGTGGTCGCGTTCGATCAGGTGCAGCATCAGATCGGCGGTTGCGGTGCCACCCGAGGCGGTCATGTGTTTTTCGTCGGCGACAAAGACGCTGCGAACAAGGTTTATCTCGGGGAAGGCCTCCATGAAAGCATCATGGTATTCCCAATGGATCGCTGCCTGCATCCCATCCAAAAATCCGGCCTCGGCCAGCAGCCATGCACCGGAACACAAGGCGCTGATATTGGTGCCCCGTGCCCGCTCTCGGCGCAGGGTTGCGAGCAGCGGACGCGAGACGTGATTGCGCATGTTTATTCCTGACAGAACAAACAGTTGGTCACATTTTGGGATAGATCCCAATCCGCCATGCACCAAAGTGACCGATCCGTTTGAACAGACCGCATGCTCTGCGTGTTCGGACAGGAAGGACCATCGATAAAGATCTTCCTCGGCCAGCAAATTTGCGATCCGCAATGGCTCGACCGCGCAGGAGAAGGCGAGATGCGAGAATTCCTCGACCAGTATGAAGGCGTAGTGCTGTGTTTGGCTCATCGATAGGACCGGAATCAGGGCGTTCTGACAGTTTTCTGCATGCTGCACGAAAACTAACTGTATACAACATGTATTTTTATACGATACCAGAGGGCAAGCTATCGATTCGCGGGATCGTGATGAAGGGGATCGGATGAGGGACGAAGGGAAATCACCAAAAGAGGCGTTGGCTGAGCATCTGAAGATGTCGGTTCTGACCCTGCGTTTGCGTCCCGGAGAGGATTTGGACGAGGCGCAGCTGTCGCAGGCCTTTGGCCTGTCGCGCACGCCATTGCGCGAAGTGTTCCGGCAGTTGGCCGGTGAGGGGTATCTGGACCTGCGCACCCATCGCGGGGCGCGGGTGTCAGAGATGTCTCATACCACGCTACGCGATTTCTTTCTGGTTGCGCCGATGGTCTATGGCGCGGTGCTGCGTCTGGCCGCGGCGAATGCGACGCACGATCAGATCGATCAGTTGAAAGAGGCGCAAGAGACGTTTGGGCAAGCCTTGCGTACAGGCTCGGCTGAGGAGCGGACGCTGGCCAATACCCGGTTTCACGAGGTGACCGGAGAGATGGCGGGGAATGTCTATTTATCCCCATCGTTCAACCGGTTGCTGATCGATCACGCGCGGATCGGGATGACATTTTATCGCCCGCAGACCGCACGAATGGCTGAGAACCTTTCAGAGGCGAGCGACCAGCATGACGCCATCATCGCCGCCATCGAGGCGGGCGATGAGGCCGCTGCTGCGCAGCTGGCCGACGACCACTGGACCCTGTCACGCGATCAGATCGAGCTGTTCGTGATGCCCGAGGGGTTGGATTTTCCGCTGGGGCAGGTCCCCGGTAAGACTTCTGCATGAGGGACACATGACTCCGATCTTCAGATTTGAGGGTATTTATACGCCGGTGGTGACACCCTACACGGCGGATGGTGGCGTGAACTGGGACGCGTTGGTCGAGGTGATCGAGTACCTGATCGAGAATGGTGTGCACGGGCTGATCTCGGGCGGGTCCACCGGCGAAAACTATGCGCAGACCGTCGATGAGCGGCTGGAACTGGCGCGCTTTACGCATGAACAACTGAAGGGGCGTGTGCCTCTGGTTGTGGGAACGGGGGCGATGCTGACCGGGGATTCCGTCGCTTTGGCTTCAGGTGCGCGAGACCTAGGCGCTGATGCGATCTTGTTGGCCAGCCCGCCCTATTCGGTGCCCACCGACCGCGAGAATGCGCTGAACGCTCTGGCAATCGACAAGGCGGCTGACCTGCCGGTGATGCTGTACAACTATCCACACCGGACCGGCACGATGATGGGGGAAGAGTTCCTGGACCGCGTAGGCCGCAGCCGGAACTTCTGTGGCATCAAGGAAAGCTCGGGCGATATCAACCGGGTTCATCTGCTGGCGCGGGATTATCCGCATATTCAGCTGGGCTGCGGCATGGATGATCAGGCGCTGGAGTTCTTCGCCTGGGGAGCGCCGTTCTGGGTCTGTGGTGGGTCGAACTTTCTGCCCGCCGAACACGTGGCGCTGTATCAGGCTTGTGTGATCGAGGGCAACTTTGCCAAGGGCCGTCGCATCATGAGCGCGCTGATGCCGCTGATGCGGGTGCTGGAGCAGGGCGGCAAGTTCATCCAGACGATCAAACATGGCGTCACCATGAACGGGATTGACGCAGGCGTGGTAAGACCGCCTCTGAAAGGTTTGAACAAAGATGACAAACGCGCGCTGGAGCAGGTGACGCGCGTTCTGAAACGCAAAATCGCAGATATTTTGGCGGAGGGTTAAGGCATGGGCTTGTTGACGAAAGACGAATACGAATCCATCGCTGCGCATCTGGATCTGCCGACGGGCGCTTTCATCGATGGCGGCTACCGCCCGGCGACCTCAGGGCAGGTGTTCGAGACTATCAATCCAGCCACCGGGGCTGTGCTGACCAGCATTGCTGCCTGCGGATCGGAGGATGTGGATTTTGCGGTCGAAAAGGCGCGAGAAGCCTTTGACGACGGGCGTTGGTCAAAGATGCACCCCTCGGATCGCAAGGACATTCTGATCCGCTTGTGCAAGCTGCTTACCCGCAACGCGCGGGAACTGGCGGTGATGGAGAGCATCGACAGCGGCAAGACGATCTTTGATTGCGAAACTGTGGATGTGCCCGAGACGATCCACTGCCTGAAATGGCATGCCGAGGCAATCGACAAGATCTATGATCAGGTCAGCCCGGCCAGTGATGACCACATCGCCATGGTCGTGCGTGAGCCCATCGGCGTGGTTGGGCTGGTCCTGCCGTGGAACTTCCCCTTGCTGATGCTGGCGTGGAAGATCGGGCCGGCGCTGGCGGCGGGCTGTTCGGTGGTGGTGAAACCGGCGGCCGAGACTTCTCTGACCGCTTTAAAGGTGGCGGAGCTGGCGTCTGAGGCCGGGTTGCCGCGCGGTGTGCTGAACGTGGTACCAGGTGGTGGCGCCGAGGTGGGCGAACCCATCGGGCGGCATATGGACATCGACATGGTGTCTTTTACCGGCTCGACCGTAACCGGAAAGAAGTTCCTGAGCTATTCCGCTGAAAGCAATGCCAAGGAAGTTGTGCTTGAAATGGGCGGCAAAAACCCGGCCATCGTCTTGCACGATGCGGAAAATCTGGATCGGGTGGCGGCGCATGTCGTCAATGGCGCATTCTGGAACATGGGCGAGAATTGCTCGGCCTCGTCGCGGTTGATCGTGCATAAGGACGTGAAGGCAGAACTGCTGGAACGGATCGCGCATCATGCCAAGCACTGGAATGTCGGCGACCCGTTGGACCCAGAGACCCGCATGGGCGCGCTTGTCAGCGAGGGGCATTATTCCAAGGTGTGCGGCTATCTGGATCAGGCCGAGACTGTGCTGATTGGTGGCAAGGCGGAGAATGGGTTTGTTGAAGCCACGGTGGTCGAGGTGCCCGGAAACGATGCCACGCTGGCGCGCGAGGAGATCTTTGGCCCGGTTTTGTCGGTGATCGAAGTTTCGGGCTTTGACGAGGCGATCAGCATTGCCAATGACACCGAGTATGGGCTGTGCGCCTCGATCTTCACGGCCAACGCCAAACGCGCGATCCGGGGTGCCCGGGCGATCCGGGCGGGTACCGTCACGATCAACAGCTTTGGTGAAGGGGATATCACCACACCCTTTGGTGGCTACAAGCAGTCCGGGTTTGGTGGCCGGGACAACTCGGTTCACGCCCATGATCAGTATACCCAGCTGAAAACCATCTGGATTGATCTGGCCGATGACGAAGATGAGGCGGTAGATTGACGATCTACACCGCCAAACGTTTGCCCCGGCAAACCGGCGTGGCAGGATGGAATGCCATCCTGCCTCTGCAGCAAGACCTGCCTCGGCTTGAGCAAGACCAGACCGCAGATGTGACCATCATCGGCGGTGGTTTTGCCGGGCTGTCCGCAGCGCTGAGGCTGCATCAGCTTGATCCGACGCTGAAGGTTGTGGTGCTTGAGGCTGGGCGCTTTGCGGAAGGCTCTGCCGGGCGCAACTCAGGGTTCATGATCGATCTGCCGCATGACTTGGCCTCGGACAATTACGCCAGCGATGGGCTGGAGGCAGATCGGGCCACAATCGCGCTGAATCGCCAGGCGATTTCCTTTGCGACCCGGGTAGCCGCTGAGTGCGACCTGTCGCCGGAGATGTTCGACCCGTGTGGCAAGATCAACGCTGCTGCGACCGCAGCGGGTGATCGGCACAACGCAGACTACGCAGTGCATTTGGCACGATTGGGAGAGCCCCACGAGCTTTATGACGCACACCAGATGCAGGCGCTGACGGGCAGCCCGCATTACACTTCGGGTCTGTTTGCGCCGGGGACGGTGATGATCCAGCCAGCAGCCTATGTTCGGGCTCTCTCAACGCATCTGGCTGGGCGGATCGGTGTTTATGAAAACTCTGCCGTGACCGGGTTTCGCAAACAAGGCGGTGGCTGGGCGGTCGAGACCGAACAGGCGCGGGTTTCGACGGGGCGGATCGTGATGGCAACGAATGGTCACCTGGAAAGCTTTGGGTTTTACCAGCGGCGTCTGATGCACATCTGCCTCTACGCGTCGATAACGGAACCGCTGACGCCAGATCAGATCGCCACGCTGGGCGGACAGCCACGCTGGTCGGTAACGCCAGCGGATCCGATGGGCACTTCGGTCCGGCGGGTTTCGGGCAGTTATGGGGATCGCATTCTGATCCGGACCTGTTCAAGCTTTCATCCTGAAATCCACAGCGGCGACAGCCATTTGAAACGGGCAGGCGCGGTGCACGATCGTAAGTTTCAGGAGCGATTTCCCAACTTGCCGAATGTACAGATGCAGCACCGTTGGGCTGGGATGCTGTGCCTCAGCCGCAATGGCTCGGCCGCGTTCGGTGAGATCGAGCAGGGTGTATATGCCGCCTGCTGTCAAAACGGATTGGGTATAGCGCGAGGAACATTGCAGGGAATGGGCGTGGCAGAGCTTGTACTGGGGAAAGACTCCCAGATTGCAGATCATTTTCTGGCGCAACCGATGCCACCGCGTTTGCCACCCGAGCCCTTCGCATCGGTTGGGGCCAATGCGTATCTGCGCTGGAAAGAGTGGCGATCAGGGGCGGAATAGCTTGCAGGCTGGTCAGGGCAGGCTGAGCTTTGCCATCCGTCCGCCATCGATCGTGTAAATTTGACCGGTGACAAAACCCGCTTCCTCGGCTGCCAAGAACGTGACCAGTGCGGCGACTTCTTTCGGGTCGCCGGTGCGGCCTACGGGATGAATGCGGGCGATATCCCGGCGGAATGAGCCGGGGTCGTTCATGCTCTCGATGAAATCGATGTTGAGGTCTGTGTCGATCCAGCCCGGTGCCACTGCATTGCAGCGAATGCCTTCTGCTCCGTGGTCCACGGCAACCGCGCGGGTCAGCCCATGCAGCCCGGCCTTAGAGGCGCAGTAGGCGGCGTGGCCGGGGTTGCTGCCCAACCCCTCGACCGAGCCGATATTGACAATGCTGCCCTTGGTTTTGCGCAGATGTGGCAGTGCAGCCTGGATCAGCAGGAACGGGGCGGTCAGGTTGACCATGAGGTTGCGTTGCCAATCTTCAAGCGGCATGTCGTTGACGGAAGCCTCCTGCATCATGCCTGCATTGTTGATCAGTACGTCCAGCTGGCCCGCGCTGTCCACAACCTGCTTGATGATCTGCACCGGGCTTTCCGGGTTTGCAAAATCCGCCGGGATAGAGGGGAACTCATCATCCTTACCGCGCTGCGCAGTGTAGACATTAGCCCCTTCTTCGCGCAGCCGCCGGGCGATGGCTTGTCCGATGCCACTGCGGCCACCGGTCACGAGCGCTGTTTTTCCTGCAAATCTTTTCATTGTACCGGCTTGCCCCCATTCACTTCGACCAGAGCACCACACATGTAGCGCGCCGAATTCGAGGCGAGAAAAAGGATCACTTCGGCTATATCTTCGGGTTCGGCAATACGCCCTAAAGGCACCGACTTCCCAAGCTCGGCAATCGCCGTATCAGGATCGAACCCACGTTTGGCAAAGCCCGAACGCAGCATCGGTGTGTTCACCTCGTTCGGGCAAACGGCGTTGATGCGGATGCCCTGATGGGCGTGATCGTGCCCCATGCATTGGGTGAGGCTGGCAATGGCCGCTTTGGTCATGCAGTACACCGCATGATCCGGGCCAGGTCGAAGGCCCCAGCACGAGGCAGTGTTCACAATAGCACCGCCACCCGCCGCCGCCATGATTGGAATCGCAGCGCGGCAGATACGGAAAGGGGCCTCGACATTCACTCCGACGGACAGGGCCCAGTCCTCATCGGATGTTTCAGTCACCGGGCCGCGGGTGATCACGCCTGCATTGTTGATCACGATATCAAGACCATCCAGCGCCTGATGCGCGGCCAAGGCCAGCCCGTCGCAATAGTCGGGATCGCGCAGATCGCCGGGCAGATGCGCCTCGGATTCAAGGCTGCCCACATCGCGGTCAGCAACAGCCACACGCGCGCCTTCGGCCCGCAGCTGGCTGACGATGGCGGCCCCGATCCCGCCCGACGCCCCTGTGACGAGTGCGGTTTTTTCAGCGAACCTCATTCGTGTACCTCCCCGGGATTTAGTAGGACTGGTTCAGCTCATCCGCAGCCGGTATTTCGCGCTCGCGCCGGGCGATGTAATCCAGCAGCTCTTCGTTCTTGGCGATATCGAGCGTTGGTTCCTGATACTCGGCCAGCAGCTTGCGGGCGTGTTTCAGGGCGCGTTCGGTGATTTCAACACAACCCTCAGCCTGCCATTGTTCGATCGAGTTGTTGTCGAACATATCCGGCATGAAGAATGCGCTCTGGAAATTGTCCTGCGTATGCGGATGCCCAAGGTAATGCCCGCCCGGACCGATATCACCGACTGCCGAAACGGCCTGATCGAAATCGCCCCATTTCGGGCCCTCGGCCATGCGATAGGCCATGGCGCATTGTTCTGCGTCAACGATGAACTTGGCGGTCGAGCAGTGCATCCCGGCCTCGTTCCAGCCCGCCGAATGCCAGATGTAGTTGGCGCCGGAATGGATCACGGCCTGCAGAGTGGTTGCGGATTCATAGCCTGCCTGCGCGTCGAACGTCTTGGCTCCGCCCAGAGTGTTTGAGGTACGCCAAGGCACTTCGTAATACCGGGCCATCTGTCCAATCATGAAGTTCATCAGACTGATCTCGGGCGTGCCTGCCATCGGTGCGCCGGATTTCATCGAGACGGTCGACAGGTAGTGCCCGTAGATCGCGGGCGCGCCCTTGCGGATCACCTGCGTATAGGCCAGCGCGCTGAGCGCCTCGGCATTCAGTTGCGCCACGGTCGCCGGAACGCTGGCAGGCGTATTGGCCCCGCCCAGAACGAAGGGCGAGCACAACACCGGCTGCTTTCGGCGACAGAAGGCGCGCATCGCGCCCAGCATGGTTTCATCCCAGACCAGCGGCGAATTGCCGTTGCAATTGCCAGTGGTGACCGGGTGATCTTCAAGGAAATCCTCGCCGAACAGGATGGCGCACATCTCCATGACATCTTCGGCATTCTTGGGGCTGGTGGTCATGCCCATGAAGGTTTTGTCAGAGTGCTTCATTGACGAATAGGTAATCCGCAGATGCCGCTGACTGATCGGGTGATCATAGGGCTCCACGATGTGATGGGCCGAGGAATGCAGCGCGGGCAACATATGGCTGAGCTTGTGGAACATCGCCAGATCGTCCAGCGTCGGGTTGCGGCGCACATCTTCCAGATCGCGCAGGAACGGCGCGCCGGTCATTGGCACGAAGATCGAGTGTTTACCGCCCAGCCGCACGTTCTTTTTCGGATCGCGCGCGTGGTAGGTGAAATCTGACGGAATGGTCGCGATCAGCTCACGCACCAGACCGCGATCCAGATAGACGAGCTCGCCGTCTACCTTGGCACCAGCCTTCTTCCAGTCTTCCAGCGCGATGGGATCACGGAACTGGACACCCCCGTTTTCCAGAATATCCATCGAGGCCGCATCAATGCGTTCTACCTGTGCGCCGTCCATAACCTCGCATAACGGAATGCCGCGGGTCAGGCCCGGCAACATCTCGAAGTTTGGAGCGGTGCGCATGGCGCGCCGGGCTGAGCGCCCTCCGGTACGTGTGGCTGTGGCAGTTCTGGTCATATGGTGCCTCCTTCCGGTTCAGAGTGGAACGGAAAGGGTGAGGTCCACATGCAGGAATGCGAAAGACTGTTGCGAAATGCGACGCCGAAATATCACAAGTGTAAATAACCACTCGAAGTCAGCCCATAGAGTAGTATTGTTAGTCTTACGCCCATTTGGGTTTCAGTACCATCAGACAAAAACGATTCCGAAAATGCCTTTGTCAGGACATTCGTGTATGACATTGCTCAATGTCTGCTCAGCGGACAAAGCTACCCTTCACTTGTTTGGTTTCAATGAACACTCGCAACCAAATGCGGACATACCCGATCCGCAGTTTGTACAGGGAGCAACTATGGCCGCTTAGGTAAACTAACGTTGGGCATGCGATGAAGTCGGCTTTTTTTCGCAACCTATTCTGCGCGGTTGCACCTGCATCCGGTCAATTTGCGCGCTTCGCAATCGACTAGTGCCTTGAGCCGATCTACCACCTCAACGACATCGAGGTAAATCGCTTTAGAACCCACTTAAACGTTCTATGAGCCAGTACATCGATACCGACCCGATGCCATAAGCGGCAATCACAGTCGCCCTTTGGCTAACTGGACGTGCCATCAATCGCCAGATCGCGACAAGAAGTGCCAAAGCTCCGACAAAGCTCAACTGACCAGCTTCGACGCCTAGGTTGAAGGCAAACAAGGCTGCAGGAATATCGTTGGAGGGAAGTCCTATCTCGGCCAAAGCGCCTGCAAAACCAAGGCCGTGCAAAAGCCCAAATCCGAAACAAACGATCCAGGGCTTTTGTTTTGAAAGTCGAAAACGCCCGTCACCGCCCTTAACAATTTCCATTGCCAAAAAAACGATAGAAAGCGCAATGACGGCCTCGACCGGCGGGCCGGGGACATTCAGAAATCCCAGCGTTGCCAGTGCCAGTGTTATTGAATGTGCCAAGGTGAATGCCGTGATTGCTCCCGCCAGTCTCCACGGATCAGGGACCAAAATAAATAGGGCGAAGACGAAGAGCAGATGATCCCAGCCTTCTAGTATGTGTTCATAACCCAACTGAAAATAAGCTATGAAAACAGACCATGTTGTCTGTTCAAAAGGTATGTTTTGGATGGCTTCATCCGGGGTGAAACGAAGCGTGGCAGGCTCGGCGTGCAGAGGATGCACACGGACCAAAACGTCGTTCTTTTGTGCCGCCAGTCCGTCGATCTCGATGGATTGGCCCGCGATCTCAGCACGGCATTCGACAACCCAGGAAGAAACCCACGCTCGCCCATCGGAGATTGGGTCAGGGCCGTGCGTGGGTGTACAGCCATCCGGTAACACCGCATCAATCGCCATTGGTTGACCATACACATCTGGTTTTCGCCAATGGACACTCCAAGTGTCCGTAGTGATTTGTCGAATTTCCAAGTATCCCGGATCAAGCGCATGCGCGTTGGCGTACCCCGTGGGCCACGCGAACAGCAGAGCAAACATCAAGCTGAAGAAGAAGTTCATTTGACCTGACCTGTGAGATCGGGTGCTGTGATCTCATAATTGTCGGCAAGAGCCTCGTATTGCGCCTGCGCCAAATCTTCGCTCATGGCGCGACGCCAATCACGAAGCACCACACTGTGGATCTCTTGCAAGCGAGGTATCCGGCTTGGTTCAATGGCAAGCACTTTCACCAGATGGATGCCGTAACCTGATTGGACCGGCCCCATCCACTGACCTTTTTCGAGATTGGAGAGACCATTGGAAAATCCGGTTCCAAAGACCGAGTCGATTACCCGTGTCGCGGTTAGGGGCATTGATGCAGGCAGTAGTGTCGCGCTTTCCAAGCCGGAAGTCTCTTGTTCCGCACGCAAGGCGGCCAGTGCACTTTCAATCTCAGTCTCACTTGGTCCTTCACCAAGAAAAACTTGAGTGAACGCGACCTTATTGGGTGTCGCGTAGCGGTCCGTGTTTTGTTGGAGGAAAGCCTCTAGATCTTCGTCTTCTGGAATAACTGAAGCGGCGATGGCTTCGGTCAGAAAATCCATCTTTTGGCTCAGCCGCGATCTAATCACGCTATCTCCGCGTTCCAAGCCAAGCTTCCTTGCTTCCCTAACTAAAACTTCTTCGCGAATTGAAGCGTCGACCAACGCTTGTAACTCGGAACCGCTTGGCTGGCGTTTCCACCTTGCTTCGAACTGTGAAGCTAACAGCGCGGCATCACTTTCGCTTATAGCTATCGTCTCCGGATCCGCAGCGGCGTCGTTATCTGGTGATATTATGTGGAACCAAATGAATATGGCAGCTCCGATCAAGAAGAAATGGAACAGAGGTTCTTTCACTATTCGCATGAAGGCTCCTGCGTGAAACGCGATACGGCATTATGTTTTATGCTGGCATCAGGCAGTTGAATAACACAAGGAATTGCAACTCAAGGCGCGCCGCTTATCAAAAGAGCGTCCCGAGTTAGTGATTGCGACCTGGGTCCCCAAATCTGCACGAAGTAAGGTCACTCTGCCGGCGTGTACCAAATCGGCGAGGAATACGCGCGCTCCTGATGCGTAAGTACCGCATCTTCTGGCAGCTCCGCACCAAACCTCAGTTTGTCGTACAACACCCAGCGTGGGGTTGGGATTTCGAGCGCACGTACGTAATAGAATGCCCGCGCATTTGGATCGAAATCAGGATCAGACCAAACGGTTACCAGTTCGGCGGTTCCAATTGTATTGGTCCAGCTGGCGGTTTCCAGATCCACGGTATTCCCAACCGCAGGGATCTTGCCGTTTTGATCGGCAACACGGTTGTCCGACCATGCCACGTCATAAACGCTTTCCTGCAAAGCACCTTCGGAATCGAGCCATCCCTTTATCACCTGTACGCGATCCAGGTTGGCCCCGACCGGGTCGCGCAGAGCAGCGATCAGGAATGTGGGCGGACCTTCACCCTCGCGAGGTCGCAAATCCGAACCCATTGGAACACCTTTTGTGTAGCCCACATCTGCAAGAAAGCGAGTTTCAACATCAGCGTCGAGGAAATCCCATCCGCCAAAGAACCGTAGACCAATCCGCGGTCCAGTGCTCGCGTAGGTTTCGCGCCGCTTGAACGCATCGAAGATCGCAGCGCGAGTATTGTCGGTCGCCCAAACGGCCGTGTATCCAGAAGCTACAAGGAGGTCGCCAGGAATTTCGCCAAGATCGTTGGCGATGAAAGGATGCTTTATTCTCGTGGCCGAAGGTTCAACGCTGACGGATTTTCCGAAGAAGTTATCTTCCTCAGCGGTTGCTAGAGACGTATGGCTGTCCGTCGCGCCACCCATGCCAAACTTATATGGGTTCACGCCGAACTTCTCTTCCAACAACAAACCGCGCTTCAAGGCTTCTCGGGCGTACTCGCCGGCCAGCATGTCATCGGTTTTCAGCTCGGTTATGTCGAGATTGCCAACGTCCCAGTTTTCGTAATCCGCGAATTCGTCGTCGGGGCTCAGATAGGGGTGCGCTTCGCCGTCGCCCTTGATCTGAGTGACTTCGTAATGGGGCTCCCATTTTGCGCGGGCAGCCACATATTCCTCGTCGACCTTGCCACCGTGATAGGTGTCTTCGGTCGGGAACATCCATCCGTTCGAAAGGTTGCCGTTATGGGCGAAAGCTACCGCGCGACCACCCGTTTTTTCTTGATAGTCATCTAGCCATGCATACAGCGTCCTTGGGTCGGTATCACCAAATGGCGGTTGCGTGACTGGCGGCACCATCTGAAGCGCCCTGATGGGCCCATCGCGCAGCATAACATTCCGGTGCAGGTTGAAGCCCTTGGGTACAGAAGTCCACTCGAACCCTATGAACGCCGTGAAATTGCCGGGGTCGTTGTGTTCTTCCGCAGCCAGAACGATTTGCTCCCATGTAAAAGCAAAAGCGTCAGCACCCGGGCTGTAGGAGTCCAGAAGGACTTCTGGCAGGGTCATTTGCGAGAAATTGGTAATGATATCGAACGCCGCTTTGCCGGCCTCTTCGCCGCCTGCCTTGTAACCTTCGTACCATTCCAAACCTTTCGGATCGGCAAGAACGCCTGGCTTGCCAGCCTGAAGGTCAGGGGCGAATCCCATTAGGTCAGTGTGATCCGTAAGAACCATCCAGTCCAGGGGCCGGGCCAGTCTTACTGGTTGACCCGTTGAAGAAGTAACCTGTTCACCTTTTGCAAAACGCCATGCTTCATCAGGCAACAGAGTGTTCCCAAAAGCACCTGCGTCCAGCGAAAGCCCGGTGTGAAGATGCGTGTCTCCCCACAGCGGTCGCTCGGGGAAAGTGCGTTCGGCATACGGGGAATACGGTTGATCTGAGAACAAGCCTGCCGCGGCTTCTTCACTTGGAACAGCATCTGCAAGGACAGTCGATGATGCCAGCCCTAGTGAGATAGAACAAACAAAAGCTCGAAGCATATGGAACTCCTAAATCAAGATAGCGCGGTGGTGCCGATGACCTACAACTCAAGAATTAATATTCCTATTTCTCTATATAACATCAATTTTCCGTTTGTGGGGATATTCCGCTCTTGGCATTGTCACGATGGTACACTTAGGAGTTTGTCTGAAGAAGTTGGTCTAACGATAACTCCATAAGCCATCTCCTAGATTGTTGTGCTCAACATCGAGAAAGGAAGCTTTAGAGAAATTGCGACTCAGCACCGTTTGGATTGGCGAATGCCCATCGTCTGCCTGTATACACTTTGCAAAGTTGGCATTGCGGCGATGAGATGACATCCCGGGCTATCGCGACATGGATCATTATAGGCTCGAAGCGGAATCTCGCAGGATGTAGGCCAAGGTTGTTGCAGTTCGAGTTACTCGACGTGCAACATCTGCCATTTATCGCTGGTGCCCGCAGGTGGCCGTCCGATTGTATCAACCCAATTGAACCAGTGCGTGACGCTTCTTGCCCGCGCTCAGCTTGATCGGCGATGACAACGCGCCTGCGTCGATCATCAAGCCCGCATCTGTCAGCGGGGCATCGTCCAGTTTGGCGCCGTTTTCGGCGATCAGGCGTTTGGCTTCTTTGCCGGATTTGGCAAGGCCGGATTTGACGATCAACTGCACGATGGACATGCCGTCACCCAGCTCTGATGCGCTGAGGGTCAGGGTCGGGAGGTCTCCGCCAACGCCGCCCTTTTCGAACACCTCGCGCGCGGTCGCCTCGGCGGTTGCAGCGGCTTCTGCACCGTGCAGCAGAGTTGTGACTTCGTTGGCGAGGCGGATTTTGGCCTCGTTGATTTCGGACCCTTGCAGCGCGGCCATGCGGTCGCATTCGTCTACCGGAAGCTCGGTGAAGATTTTCAGGAACCGTCCCACATCGGCGTCGGTCGTGTTGCGCCAGAACTGCCAGAACTCATAGGCGCTCAGCATGTCGCCGTTCAGCCAGACGGCTCCACCTTGCGATTTGCCCATTTTGCGACCATCGCTGGTGGTCAGCAGGGGTGTGGTCAGACCGTAGATTTCGTGATCCAGTACGCGGCGGGTCAGGTCGATGCCGTTGACGATGTTGCCCCACTGGTCCGAGCCGCCCATCTGCAGAACGCAGTTATACCGGCGGTTCAGTTCGAGGAAGTCATAGGCCTGCAGGATCATGTAGTTGAATTCGAGGAACGACAGCGATTGCTCGCGGTCCAGCCGCGATTTCACCGATTCAAAGCTCAGCATCCGGTTAACCGAGAAATGCCGCCCAATATCGCGCAGGAAATCGAGGTAGTTCAGGCTGTCGAGCCATTCGGCATTGTTCAGCATCAACGCGCCGGTCTCGCTGCCATCGTAAGACAGGTATTTCGAGAACACCTGTTTCATGCCTGCGATATTGGCGTCGATCTGTTCAGGGCCCAGTAGCGGGCGTTCGTCTGAACGGAACGAGGGATCGCCCACTTTGGTCGTGCCGCCGCCCATCAGGGTGATCGGTTTGTGCCCAGTCTTTTGCAGCCAGCGCAGCACCATGATGTTCATCAGGTGACCCACGTGTAAAGACTGCGCCGTGGCGTCATAGCCGATATAAGCCGTCTGCACCCCAGAGATCAGCGCGTCGTCAAGGCCCTGATAATCGGTGCAGTCGGCGAGAAAGCCGCGCTCGATCATCGTGGCGATGAAATCCGATTTGGGGTGGTAGGTCATGACGCTCAACAGGCCTTGTGTTCTGGCCCTCTCTGCAAGGGCTGGTGTAAGTCATAGGTCAGTAATTTCAAAACCAGACCCGCTTGGTCGCAAGACGGAAGGTACATTCATGCGACTGGCCTTCTAATTCCCTAAGTCTCGCGGAATGTCCAGTCATTGGCGAGCAAGTGCAGTCCGTACTGAAAGAATCTTGCGGATGAGCTTTATGAGGGAAACGCGAAGAAACAACGCATAACGAAACACAGAATATCGCGTCAGTCTTTGAAGCGTACCAAGTCCTGCCGGATAACCTCTGGTTCTAGCGTGCAGTGTGTCTGGACAGAAGCGGCTTTTCATTCTTGATGTGGCGTTCAATCAGTTGCTTTTGCAGCTTCCCGGATGGGATCGGGCAGGCGGGCTTGGGGGCAAATTCCAGTTCTGTTATCTCGGGGAATATGCTCAGGATTTCTATTCGTGCTTCTGGACTGATGGCCTTGAGCACTTCCGGTCCGGTGAACAGGCTTTCCGATGGTGCGCCTTCGGCATAGACTACCTCGTGCTGTCCAAAAAGAAGGTGAAAATACTCGACGCTCTGGGCATCCTGGTCGATGAAAATACCGGGCAGCGAAGTCAGATTGACGGCGGGTACCAGAACTTCGGAAGTCCTGAACATCCGCTCGACAATCTTCGAAGACACCAGCATCCGGTGCTGCCGGGACACCACAAGATCACGCTGAGGCAAGCCCAGACCTAACGCTCCGGCGCTGATACGAACCGGGCGCAGTTTGGGGTTTGCGGCCAGTTCCGGGGCAGATATCGTGCGGCGAAACACCCGCAGCAGGGTGGCAAATCCGGGCCCATCACCTGTGGGATCAAACACTTCGATCTCATCGCTGGCTTTCAGATCCTCGACCGCCTTATGGCCACCCCTTACCCGAATATTCGTGCCACTGGTGAAACAGGGAACAAAGTCGTCAACGGGCAGATTTACGACTGGACTGGCGAAGGCACCGTCACCCAGCGCCGTGATCGTCAGTGTTGTGTTGAGCGGGGGGACATCCCCCAAAAAGCCGATGAAAAATCCTTGCTCGGCTCCGCCGCCAAACGCGCCGTTGCCGCTGGAATCATAGTCGAAAACACCAATCGTATAGGTGTTGGTGCCATCCGTGACTATGTAATTGTAGTCCCAGGCAATTGCATTCCCCAGATAGGTTTGCGTGGGGTCGTCTGGGAATTCGTTGTTTACACCGTCTCCTTCGATGGTGTTGGGGTCAACACCATCAGTAATTTCGATCGTATTGTACGCGGAGATCTGAAATGTCGTTCCAACGCCGCCGAATTGGGCCTGGTTCGTGGTCAGAGTCGTGTCCGTCCGAAATGCACCGTATATGTTTGGCATAAACCCTGTTCAGGCCAATTCACTGCCGCTTTTTACTAAGCGGTATGAACCTACTCACCCGTCCTCAATTTGTTGTCTGTGCTTTGCTGCATATTAATATCTCATCTATAAGCATTGGTGCAACATTTGCGAATATCCGGGGTTTTGAGCCTGCGCTTTTATTGCACTGAACATCCCAAAGTACCTGCCATTATTCAGTCGCTTTGTTTCAATGAAAATCTGACGAAGCTGAGCTATATGGAATGATCGTAGGTGCTTCAGATCAAGTGGAACACTGAAACCGGCGACGGGCATTCTTGGGAGAGCTTGGCACCTGCTGTAGCGATCTGCGAACATGTGGTAATGGACTTTGTACAGCTCTTTCATGAGCACTCGGAACTGCGCTGCGTTTGAGAACGCCCTGTTGCCTTCATTCGCGGTCTCATGCCTTTCGGTACACTGTAGCGGGGCACTGTATAGGCGGGGGCAGGGGCGAGGAAAAGGCACCTTTTCCAAGAAAAATGAAGCTCGCGCATGATGTGTCTTGCCTTGGCTTTGCATTACCGTGCAGGTTGTGCTCAGAACCCGGCGAAACGGGTGGAGAGACGCAATACGAGGTCGGCGTGGGCAGGGTCATCAGCAAATCGGGGGCGATCAGAGCGTTGGGGGCCATGTCGGGCACATCGCTGGACGGTGTGGACGCTGCGGTCGTTGAAACTGATGGGCAGCAGATATTCGGCTTTGGTCCCAGCGGGTATCGCGCTTATTCCGAAGAAGAGCGTGCCACACTGCGCGCGGCGCTGGGGCTTTGGCATGGACCAAAGGTTGATATCTCGGCTGAGTTGGTGACCCGGGCACATGCCGAGGTTCTTTCAGAGTTCGAAGAGGTCGACCTGATCGGCTTCCACGGTCAGACATTGGCGCATGAGCCGCGTGGGCGTGGCACGTTGCAGGTGGGTGACGGGCTGGGCCTGTCGCAGGCTTTGGGGCTGCCAGTGGTCTGGGATTTTCGCAGCGATGATGTGGCGCTGGGCGGAGAGGGTGCGCCTCTGGCCCCGTTCTTTCATTTCGCCTGCGCCAAATGGATCGGGGCGGAAGAGCCGCTGTGCTTCCTCAATCTGGGCGGTGTTGGGAACCTGACCTACGTTGACCCGTCTTTTGACGGGCCAGAAGCGCCAGGGGCGTTGCTGGCTTTCGACACCGGACCCGCCAACGCGCCGGTTGACGATCTGATGCAGGCGCGGTTGGGGTTGCCGATGGATCGGGACGGCGCGCTGGCCCGAGAGGGTACGGTCGAGACCGGCGCACTGGAGCTGTTTCTGGCCGAGCCCTATTTCAACCGAATGCCGCCCAAATCGCTGGACCGGAATGATTTCTCGGAAATGATCGGTCTTGTGACCGAGCTGAGCGATGCGGATGCGGTGGCCACGTTGACCGGGATGAGCGCTGCGGGTGTGCTGCAGGGGATGGAGCATTGTCCCAAGCCGCCTGTGCGCATGCTGGTTACCGGTGGCGGACGTCACAACCCAGTGCTGATGGAAATGCTGCGCGTGTCGCTGGATTGCCCGGTCGAGCCGGTTGAGGCGGTTGGGCTGGATGGCGATATGCTGGAGGCGCAGGCCTTTGCCTATCTCGCCGTGCGTGTGGCGCGGGGATTGCCGACCTCATGCCCGGGTACCACCGGGGTAAGTGCGCTGGTCGGGGGCGGTGTCGTGTCGTCTCCGGCGAGGGGTGTCGTGGTGAGCGGGTAGGGGGCTCTGTCCCCGTCGCTGCACGACTCCCCCGAGGTATTTTTGGCCAGATGAAGGGACGGATCTAGCGATTTAGGGCGCGGGCGTAATCCAGGGTGAATTCGGTGTAGCCGTCCGAGGTGGATTGCAGGTGTGCCTGGGTCCAGCGGTGGAAGGCTGGAAGGTGGTGGAAAGGCACGTTTGGAAAGGCGTGGTGTTCCGCGTGGTAGGGCATGTTCCAGGCCAGAAATCGGATCATTCGATTGGTAAAGGTGGTACGGGAGTTTTCGAGCATATTTGCCACCGGCGGGCAGAGGCCGTGTTCGGCGAGCAGGTATAGGCGCAGGAAAGGCTGGCCGATAAGGGCGGGCAGAAGCCAGAGCCAGAACAACAAGGGGCTGAAGAACAGGCTGAGTGCGCCCAGGGCATATAGTGTGGACAATATTCGGGCTTCGGTTCGTATGGCGTTGTGCTGGCGGGTTGGCAGGTAAGCGGCGTCAATCCTGCCGCGCGCGTTGTCGGTCAACACACGGGCCATACCCGTCCAATATGGCCAGCCGCTGAGATATATCGCAAGGCTGCGCCAGTTTTCGGGGCGAGGTTTGCCGCCAAGTTCCGGGTCTTTGGTTGGGTGGTTTGTCCATTTGTGATGGGCAAGATGAAAGTAGCGAAACCATGTGAACGGCAGGCAGATGGGAATTGAGACAAGGTGCCCAACCGCTTCGTTGATCCAAGGGGTTTTGAACGGCGTCTTGTGGGTGCATTCGTGGCTGAGCGTAAAGAGGAAAACCAGCAATAGGCCTTGCGGCAGGAGCAGTAGTGGCCAGAGGGGAACCTGTAGGATGATACCGGTGCTGGTTGCTGTCAAAGCGCCGAAATAGATCGCTAGATGTCTGAGACCTGCCGTGTCTGACCGCTGTTGCAGCCTGTCCTTGGTCTCGGGCGGGATCGCGGCGATCAGGGCGCGGTGGTCCATGGAATTACACTCCTGGAATATCAAAGCCGGGTGGCGCGAGTTCAAACCCGTCAAATTCAAATCCCGGTGAAACAGTGCAACTGACCAACGTGTAGTTTCCACTGCTGCGCGCCGCCTGCCAATGGCCCTTGGGTACAATAAGCTGCGGTGCGCCTTGGGTCAGATCAGGTGTCAGGATGTGGTCTTTGGCAGGGCCTGTATCGGAGGCGCTGAGCGAGAGGATCAGCGGAGCGCCGGAATGGTAGAGCCAGATCTCGGTCGCATCTACCTTGTGCCAGTGGCTGCGCTCACCCTCTGCCAGTAGGAAGTAGATGCAAGTGCCGGTGGCACGGCCGGGATTGTCGGCACGCCAGGTCTCTTTGAACCAGCCGCCTTCGGGGTGCTGCTGCAGGTTCAGGTGTTGGATGATGTCTTGCGCGGTCATGGAAGCCTCGGGTCTGTTTGTGGGATTATGCACGCACGCGCACGATCTGCTATGGCAATTGTGTATGCAGAGCATATGTTTGCCGCATGACTTTGATGATCCCGTTTGACAACAGCTATGTTCTCCTGCCGGACACTTTCTTTGCGCGGCAGGGGCCTGTGCCTGTGCGTGCACCGAAGCTTGTTGCCTTCAACGGAGATCTGGCGCGACTGTTGCGGATTGCGCCGGGCGACGTTGAAGAGATGGCGCAGGCTTTTGCAGGCAATACCGTGCCCGAGGGGGCCGAGCCGCTGGCGCAGTTATATTCCGGGCATCAGTTCGGCACCTATAACCCTCAGCTAGGAGATGGGCGCGCGGTTTTGTTAGGTGAGACGGTCGGATCCGACGGGATTCGGCGGGATATTCAATTGAAGGGCTCAGGGCAGACACCTTTCTCGCGCCAGGGAGATGGACGTGCCTGGCTGGGGCCGGTTTTGCGCGAATATGTGGTTTCCGAGGCGATGCATGCGCTGGGCATTCCCACCACGCGCGCCTTGGCAGCGGTTGAAACCGGAGAGATCGTGCTGCGCGAGGGTCCGATGCCCGGGGCGGTACTGACACGTGTGGCGCAGAGCCATTTGCGGGTGGGCACGTTTCAGGTGTTTGCAGCGCGAGGGCAGATAGAGAGCCTGCAACGGCTGACTGAATATGCCGTTCAGCGCCACTATCCTGAGGCGGACGGGGCCATGGGTTTGTTGCGCGCGGTTCGGGATGCGCAGGCCGGGTTGATCGCTCGATGGATGAGCGTGGGTTTCATTCACGGGGTCATGAATACTGACAACAGCTCGATCGCCGGTGAGACGATCGACTATGGCCCATGTGCGTTCATGGACAGCTATCACCCGAATACAGTCTATAGCTCGATCGACCGGATGGGGCGGTATGCCTACTCGAACCAGCCTGAGATTGCGGTTTGGAATCTGGCGCAGCTGGCAACGGCCCTAATTCAGCAGTTTGAGGACAAGAATGCAGCTGTCGAAGAGGCCACCGAAATTGTCCATGCCATGCCTGCGTTGATGCAGGCACATTGGCTGGAACGTTTCAGGGCCAAGATCGGATTGGTTCGGGCAGAGGAGGGGGATCTTGAAATGATCTCGGATCTTTTGACGCGGATGGCGCAGAATCAGGCGGACTTCACAAACACGTTCCGCGCGCTGGGCAGCGACCGCGCGCGAGACCAGTTTGCCGACCCGGCGGCTTTTGACGAATGGGCAAAGGGGTGGCAGGAACGCTTGGCGCGTGAGGATGCGCCTTTGGACGTGATGGATGCGGCCAATCCGGCCTTCATTCCACGCAATCATCGGGTGGAGCAGATGATTCAGGCTGCGGTGCAAGGCGATTACGCACCGTTCAATCGGCTGAATGAAGTGCTGTCACGGCCGTATGAGGATCAACCAGATTCAGCTGACCTGATGCGCCCTCCGGCGAAGAACGAGGTCGTACACGCGACATTCTGCGGTACGTAACAAAGTGACGGTTTCTTATGAAGAAACCGAGCCTGAAACTTTTGAAGTTTCAGGTTTCGAGGCTATCGGGGCGTGTCTGCAAAGGGCTCGGCGATCACCTGACACGCATCTTCATAGACAATGTAGCCGATCCGGTCTGATCGCAGAGTATCGATCTGATATCCGTTTTCTTTGAGCAGTGCGACCATCTCATACGACTTGCCCAAAACCTCATTGGCTTCGGGTTTGAACCAGCTGAGGCCTTTGGTGTTGCGCTGAAAGGCGCTTTTAGATTTTGTCCTGTTGAAACGATAGGGGATTTCAAGGTTTTCCCGGAACCAAGCCAGTAGCGCCTCAATTCGATCGATTGTGTATTTATCCAGAGCGGTGGTGTCGCGCAGGTCGTAGGCAGCGCAGAAGAACCCCTGACGCGCGTCCATATCTTCTATCTTGATCGGGTGGACAAACCTTATGAACATGATCGTGAAGGTGGCCGAGAGGCTGCGCGGGCTCAAGGCCGTTTTGCACAAATGTTAGCGGAGCAGGCGGCGCGTTGCCATTCAGCGCTGGGTTCGGCTTGCACTTGGCCGACCAGTTGGCGATCTTGGGTTAAATCAGTTTAAGTGTGCCGATGACCTACCGCTCGACCCTGCGCCTTGCCAGTTACAACATTCAGAAATGCGTGGGCCTCGATTTCCGGCGGCAGCCGCAGCGGATATTGCAGGTCATCGAAAGCATGCAGGCCGATATCGTTGTTTTGCAGGAGGCGGACAAACGATTGCCGCCCCGTCCTGCCGCTTTGCCACATTTCATGCTGGATGAGGCCGGATGGCAGATCGTGGACTTGGGCGGTGCCGGTAGTCTTGGTTGGCATGGCAACGCGGTGATCTGGCGTGGGGACGCCATTCAGGTGCGTCAGGCAGGTCATCATGATTTGCCGGGTCTGGAGCCCCGCGGCGCCGTGCGGGTCGAGTTTGATACGCAGATCGGGCCTTTGCGGGTGATGGGGATGCATCTTGGGCTTTTGCCGGCGTCGCGACGCCAACAGATCAGTCATATCCGTCGATGTGATTCTGATCTGGAACACATGCCCACCGTCTGGGCCGGGGATTTCAACGAATGGTCACGCCAGCCGGTTCTTGATCATTTGGCCCCGGACATGCGGTTTCTGCCACCGGTTCCTAGTTTTCCTGCCGCGCAGCCGTTGGGGGCACTGGACAGAATCGCGGTGGGGCAGGGGCTTGAGGCTGCACTGCACGGGGTGCATGATGCGCGGCCCGCGCATATCGCCTCGGATCATTTGCCGGTCTGGGCCGATCTGCGACGCATCGCCTGACCGCAAAATCGTCTGTGGCGCAGGGCGCGTAGACATATTAAGACAGAACACCGAACAGTCCCGGGGGTCACCATGTCCGACACGATTATCGCCCGTTGCGAAGCCAAGGGCCTGCGCATGACCGGCCAGCGGCGGACCATTGCACAGGTCTTGCAGCAAAGCGAAGATCACCCGGATGTAGAAGAGCTTTATGCCCGTGCTTCAGCCGAAGATGCGGGAATTTCGATCGCGACAGTCTATCGTACCGTGAAGTTGTTCGAAGAGGCCGGGATACTTGAGCGGCTGGAGTTCGGTGACGGGCGCGCGCGGTACGAAGATGCGGAGCGCGATCACCACGACCACCTGATCGACATGCAGTCAGGCGAGGTGATCGAGTTTGTCGACCCTGAGATAGAAGCTCTGCAAGAAAAGATTGCAGCCAAGCTTGGCTACAGGCTGAAAGGCCATCGCCTTGAATTGTACGGCGTACCGTTGGAAAAAGACTGACACATCACGAAAATCGATCGGTCGGTGAACGCGATTTCATCGAACATGTCGTAATACTGCTTGCGACGTCGCAAAGGTTGCGGTTTTGCTGCCGGAAAGGTCCGCCTGTCAGCGGCCTGTTCCAATGGAAACGCGCATGAACAACGTAAACGGCATTTTGCTGATCATCGGCTCGATGGCAGCCTTCGCGCTTGAGGACATGTTCATCAAGCATCTCTCGGTCAGTGTGTCGACCGGGCAGATCATGATCGCATTGGGTCTGATCTGCGGGGCTGTGTTTACGCTTATGTCTATGGCAACACGCAAACGCATCTTCGACCCGGTCGCGTGGCAACCTTTGCCGCTGATCCGTGCCGGGACCGAAGCCTTTGGTGCGCTCAGCTTCGTGACCGCGCTGTCACTTGTTGATCTGTCGACTGTGGCGGCGGTTTTTCAGGCGATGCCACTATTCGTCACGATGGGGGCAGCACTGTTTCTGGGTGAGCAGGTCGGTTGGCGCCGTTGGAGCGCCATCGGGATCGGCTTTGTCGGCGTCTTGATGATCATCCGCCCCGGGTTCGAGGGATTCCAGCCGGAATCATTGTTTGTTTTGGTCTCGGTCGTTGCAATTGCCGCGCGCGATCTGATCACGCGTAGGTTGGATGTTCGTGTGGCCTCGTCGGTCGTCGCATTGCAGGCCTATATCGGAGTGGCGCTGGCTGGTGCGGCCCTTATGGTGTTCACAGCACAGCCCGTTGTGCCGCTGCAAGCTGCGCAGATCGGGCCTTATCTGGGTGCCATCGGGTTCGGCGTATTGGGCTATTACGGCATCGTAACCGCGATGCGGATTGGCGAAGCTTCAGCGCTGACGCCGTTTCGGTATACCCGGTTGGTGTTCTCGATCACGGCTGGGATGCTGATGTTTGGCGAACGCCCCGACAGCATGACGTTGGCCGGTGCCGGTCTGATTATCGGATCAGGTCTGTATACTTTCATTCGAGAACGCCAGTTGGCGCGGGCATTAGCAGTGGCCTAAGCGCCCGCGGCCTGTTGGCGCAAACAGCAAACTGTTAGCCCTAAAGGCCGAAAAATATAAGTGTTAGCGATAACGGAAACGGTTTACTTTTCGCCGCGTGCTGGTATGAGGCATGCAACCGTTGGCATCATTGGGACCCGTATCATGAGCACGATCATCGACATCCACGCACGCGAAATACTGGACAGCCGGGGCAACCCGACGGTCGAAGTGGACGTGATTCTGGAAGACGGCACCATGGGCCGCGCCGCTGTGCCTTCAGGGGCGTCGACCGGCGCCTACGAGGCGGTGGAAAAGCGCGATGGTGACAAATCTCGTTACATGGGCAAGGGCGTGCTGGAAGCGGTTGCTGCCGTTAACGGTGAGATCGCCGAAGAACTGGTGGGCTTTGACGCGACCGAGCAGGTGGCCATCGATCAGGCGATGATTGAACTCGACGGGACCGAGAACAAGGGCCGTCTGGGCGCGAACGCTATCCTGGGTGTCTCGCTGGCGACGGCTAAGGCGGCTGCGGATTTCACCACGCAGCCTCTGTACCGCTATGTTGGCGGTACCTCGGCGCGCGTGCTGCCGGTGCCGATGATGAACATCATCAATGGCGGCGAACACGCCGACAACCCGATCGACATTCAGGAATTCATGATCATGCCGACCTCGGCCGCGAATATCCGCGAAGCCGTGCGCATGGGGTCGGAGGTGTTCCATACGCTCAAGCGTGAACTGTCGGCTGCCGGACTGGCCACCGGAGTGGGGGACGAAGGTGGTTTTGCCCCTAACATCGCTTCGACCCGTGAGGCACTGGATTTCATCCTGCAGGCGGTCGAAAAAGCGGGCTACAAACCCGGCGAAGAGATCCATCTGGCGCTGGACTGCGCCGCGACCGAATACTATCGCGACGGAAAATATGTTCTGTCGGGTGAAAACATCTCGCTGACCTCAGAGGAAAACGCAGAGTATCTGGCGACCTTGGTCAAAGATTACCCAATTATCTCGATCGAAGACGGCATGTCCGAGGACGATTGGGATGGCTGGAAAGCGCTAACTGATGCCATCGGCAACGAAGTACAACTGGTCGGCGACGACCTGTTCGTAACCAACCCAGAGCGTCTGGCAGAGGGGATCGATCGTGGCTGTGCCAACTCGATGCTGGTCAAGGTGAACCAGATTGGATCACTGACCGAAACTCTGCGCGCCGTCGATATGGCCCACCGTGCACGGTATACCAACGTGATGTCGCATCGCTCGGGCGAGACCGAAGATGCCACCATTGCCGATTTGGCTGTGGCGACCAACTGCGGGCAGATCAAAACCGGCTCGTTGGCGCGGTCGGACCGGTTGGCCAAATACAACCAGCTGATCCGCATCGAGGAATCGCTGGGTGAGGTCGCAGAATACGCCGGCGCGTCGATCCTAAAGCGCTGAGTTTGGCGTACTTGGTAAAACCAGATCAGGCCCCGGCAGAACGCCGGGGCCATTTTTTTTCTTTGCGTCATTGCCGATCCGTCTAAGCTGGGCATCGAAGGCCAACATGGGAGAGGGCGATTTATGACAACATCAAACGCATCGTTGGCGCTGGGGCGCTATTGATCCTGCCTCAGCTTGCAGGGGCTGATCGTCCGCCTCAGGCAGTGTGCCAGAAAATGGTGGAAGGCGATCCCAGCGGGCAGGTCACGATGGAGGAATGCCTGTGCACCTATAATGTCGCCAACACGGTTTTGGACGATGACATCAAAGAATTATTGTTCGAGTCCTGGTACACTGGTGAGAACATAACTGAACAATTGAATGCGCTGCCCAAATCCAAACGCGTGCCCCGGCAGTTCAAGACCATGGAGCAGACGTTCAATAAGAACTGCCGCTGATCGTTAAGCTAAACAAACATAAATGTCGTTATGTGTGAACTTGTTCCTATTGCGGCGCTGTGACTCCCGATAGTCTGCAAACATTGCAGAAAGGGGGACGATATGTCTGCTTCAAAGGTCTTTCTCGTAATTTCAATGCTTTGCGCGGGGATGCTGGCCGCATGTTCAGAGCCTGGAACCTATCCGATCACAGGGATGCAGGTTTCGCAGGATGATCCGGTGCAGGAAATGGCAAATCCGGCGGTAATCTTCCGGGGGGAATCGCGCTAAAGCGATTTGCTCATCAGCATGTAGCGATCGCGCGGTTTAAAACCTGACCGCAGATATAGTTTCTGCGCGGTTTCGTTGGTCCGATCGACCTCAAGATGCAGGGCGGTCAGACCGGCCTCGGCCAGCGCCTTGGGGAGATCATGCAGCACTTCGGTGGCGATACCGCGTCCGCGAACGGCGGGGCGGATGTAAATCTCATCCACAAAGGCATCCATGCCACCAAACTCGACCGACCAGCCGAAGGTGAGGATGACATAGCCCAGCGGCGCGCGGCCCGGACCGATCAGATATATGCACCCATGGGGTATTCCATCCAGCAGAGGGGCCAGCGCATTGCGACGTTTGTCGTCATCCTGCGCGATGCCGGATTCCGAGTGAAACGCTGCGACCAGCGCCATCAGTCGGTCCAGATCGTCGGGGCGGGCAAGGCGGAGTGCGGCGGTCATAGGCGGGCAAGTCTTTCTGTGAGAAGGTCGAAGAAACCTTGGGCATCCACGTCACCCATGAACATGGCGTTTGGTGCGCGATCAGTGACCCGCCACCAGTCGGCCACTGTCATACCCAACGTCAATTCTGATTGGGTTTCGATCTCAACATTGATGTGGCGGCCCGAGAACAGATCGGGCCGGATCAGATAGGCGGTGACGCAGGGGTCGTGCAGCGGTGCGCCCTCCGAACCGTATTTTTCCTTGTCGAAACGTTCGAAGAAATCGGTCATCTCTGCCACTGCATGACCAACCTTGCTGTCCAATGCCCGGAATGCATCGTTGCGATGGGGCGTGACAAGCGCATCATGTGTGACATCCAATGGCATTACGACGATATGAACGCCGGATTTAAACACAATATCAGCGGCTTCTGGGTCGACATAAATGTTGAATTCGGCTGCTGGTGTGATGTTTCCAACCTCAAAATACGCACCACCCATCAGCACGATTTCCTGCACCCGGTCAATAATATCGGGAGCTTTTTTGAACGCTGTTGCGATGTTGGTCAGCGGCCCCAGAGGGCAGAGCGTCACAGTGCCGGGCTCATGTGCGCGTAGGGTATCGATGATAAAATCGACCGCGTGACCTTCGGCCAGAGGCATTTCAGGATCTGGCAAAACAGGGCCGTCGAGCCCTGTTTTACCATGCACATGCTCGGCGGTGACGAGCGGGCGTTTCAGGGGGCGATCGCATCCGGCGTAGACGGGGATATCGGTGTGCCCCGCCAACTCGCACACGACGCGGGCGTTTTTGGCGGTCAGCTCCAAAGGCACGTTTCCAGCGACGGCGGTGATACCCAGAACCTCGATCTCTTCGGGGCTGGCAAGCGCCAGAAGAATGGCGACGGCGTCGTCCTGTCCGGGATCGGTGTCGATTATGATCTTGCGGGGCATTGTGGTCTCCGGGGCCGTGAAGGGCGGACACTCGCAAGTGTCGCGGGGCTTGTCCAGCGGTTTCAGGCCTCGCGTGTGGCATCCACCGGCGGGAGTTTGCCGTTGGCGCGGTGTTCCTCGATTTTCACCTCGTCCCACAGCGCGTCCATTTCGGCCAGATCACTTTGGGTGGGCGTTTTTCCGCGTTCGGCCAGCCGGGCTTCGACCTTCTCAAAACGACGAGTAAACTTGGCGTTTGTGCGGCGCAGGGCGGCTTCGGGTTCGATGCCTAAGTGGCGGCCGAGGTTGACAATCACGAACAGCAGATCGCCGAATTCATCCTCGAGCGCGTCGGCATCCATGCTGTCGCGCGCCTCTTCCAGCTCAGCGGCTTCCTCGGTGATCTTGGCGAGCACATGGCTGGCGTCAGGCCAGTCGAACCCTACGCGCGCGGCACGTTTCTGCAGCTTATGTGCGCGTAGCAAGGCGGGCAGGTTCGCGGCGACACCGTCTAGTGCACCTTTTTGTTCTTTGCCCGCGCGTTCGGCGGCTTTGATGGTTTCCCAGTCCTTTGTCTGTTGATCCGCCGACTTGTCTCGGGACTCATCACCGAAGACGTGTGGGTGACGGGTAACCATCTTGTCCGACATGGTGCGCACCACGTCCTGAAAGGTAAAATGCCCAGCCTCTTCAGCCATTTGCGCGTGGAAGACGGATTGGAACAGCAAGTCGCCCAGCTCTCCCTTCAATTCGTCATAAGCCTCGCGTTCGATGGCATCGGCGACTTCATAGGCTTCTTCGATCGTATAGGGCGCGATGGTCGAAAAATCCTGTTCGATATCCCACGGGCAGCCGGATTGAGGGTCGCGTAAGCGGCGCATGATTTCCAGCAAACGCTCGATACCTGCATCCGTGTCGTGGATCAGAGGATTTTCGGCCATTGCGAACCCTTTCGTTCCGGTGTCAGATGCATCCATCCCGCAGTCAGGATCAGGAGTCCACCCCAGATGCCCGTCGTCAACCGAATTGCCGATTACGCCGCTGATATGGCCAAGTGGCGCCAGCACCTTCACACCATCCCCGAATTGGAATTCGAATGCTATGAGACCGCCGCCTATGTGGCCGAGCGTCTGCGCGAGTTTGGGGTAGATGAACTGCATGAGGGAATCGCCAAAACCGGCATGGTCGCGATCATCAACGGGCAGGGCGTGGGACCGACTATTGGTCTGCGCGCTGACATGGATGCTCTGCCGATTACCGAGGAGACGGGCGTGGACTACGCCTCGAAGAACCCCGGTAAGATGCATGCCTGCGGTCATGACGGGCACACAACCATGCTGCTGGGTGCTGCGCGCTATCTGGCCGAAACGCGGAATTTCGCGGGCCGCGTTGCGCTGATCTTTCAGCCTGCCGAGGAAGAGGGCGGCGGCGCGGGCGTGATGGTTGAAGAAGGCATCATGGATCGGTTCAATATCTCTCAGGTTTACGGCATCCATAACACTCCGGGTCGGCCCGAAGGGCTGTTCGAAACCACGCCGGGGCCGCTGATGGCCGCAGTAGATACGTTTGAGATCCATATTCAGGGCGTGGGCGGCCACGGGGCAATGCCGCATGAGACGCGCGACCCAGTGATGGCAGCTTGCGGGATGGCGCAGGCGATCCAAACCATCGTCAGCCGCAACCACTATGCGCTGGACGATCTGGTGGTGTCGGTGACGCAGATTCACACCGGGACGGTGAATAACGTGATCCCTGACACCGCTTATCTGAACGGCACTGTTCGCACCTTTGATCCGGCCGTGCAAAGGATGGTCAAAGAGAGAATGGCGCAGATCGTGGCGGGGCAGGCGGCCTCGTACGGTGTCGAGGCCAAACTGGACTATCAGGAGGGTTATCCTGCCACCATCAATGACGCCGACAAGGCGGCATTCGCGGCTGAAGTGGCGCGGGATGTATCCGGCGCGGAACGCGTGAAAGATGATGCTGGGCGTGAGATGGGGGCAGAGGATTTTTCCTACATGCTGCAGGCCCGACCTGGTGCTTACTTGTTCATGGGGCAAGGAGATGGCGCGGGGCTGCACCATCCGAAATACAACTTCAATGACGACGTCGCGCCGATCGGAGCGTCCTTCTTCGCACGGATCGTCGAAAAGGCACAGCCGTTGGGCTGATAGGGAAAAGACATGGCACTGGAAGATGCAAAGAACCAGGTGGATGAGGCATTCACCAACCCCGATCTTAAGGGGCTGTCCTATGAAAACACCTTTGGCGGCGCAACTTCATTCCTGCGGCGGCTTTATACCAAAGACCTGACGGGTGCGGATATTGCTGTAACCGGCGTGCCTTTCGATCAGGCGGTGACAAACCGCCCCGGAACCCGGCTTGGCCCTCGCGCGATCCGTGAGGCGAGCGCGCTGCAATCGCCGGATGCGCCTTATGGCTGGCCTTTTGATGCTCTGAGTGAGCTGGCCATCGTGGATTATGGCGACATGGCCTATGACTACGCCAATATCCCGGCCTTTCCCGACACGCTGACCGACCACATTCGGACCATTCTGAAGGCCGATGTCGCTTCGGTCACGCTGGGCGGGGATCATTATATCAGCTTCCCGATCCTCAAAGCTTATGCCGAGAAATATGGGCCAATGTCACTGCTGCAATTCGATGCGCATACGGACACCTGGGCCGATGACGACATGTCCCGCGTGGATCACGGGACGATGTTCTACAAGGCGGTAAAATCGGGGTTGGTTGATCCGAAACGCTCGGTTCAGGTGGGCATTCGCACCACCAACGAAGACACGTTGGGCGTCAACATCATCGACGCGCGCGAGGTTTACGAATCCGGACCCGCCGCCGTGGCGCAGAAGATCAGGGGTATTCTGGGCGACAGTCCGGTCTATCTGAGCTTTGACATCGATGGCCTCGATCCGGCCTTTGCGCCGGGGACGGGCACACCGGTCTGGGGCGGTCTAACTTCGATTCAGGCGCAGATCATTCTGCGCGACATCGCCGGGATCAACATCAAGGGCGGCGATGTGGTTGAGGTATCTCCGCCATACGATACCTCTGGTGCGACGGCGATTGCGGGGGCTCATGTGGCGACGCAGATCATTTGCTTGCTTGGGTGGAACAAGCTGGTGAAACCTTAACCTTTGGTTAGGCATAATCCCGGTATCTGCTTGGTTAAGGCACCGGATCGGAGACAGTACATGACCCAATACAACCAACCGATTGGCGGCAATGATCTGGCACGGTTTTCGGGGCCGAACACGTTTATGCGGTTGCCACAGGCGTCGTCGCTGGACGGGCTGGATGTGGCGATCCTGGGGGTTCCGATGGATATCGGCACTTCGTGGCGGTCGGGCACGCGGTTCGGACCCAAGCAGATTCGCAGTGAAAGTGCGATGATCCGGCCTTATAACATGTCCAATGGCGCGGCACCGTTCGACCATTTGCAGATCGCAGATATCGGCGATCTGGCGATCAACACTTTCTCGCTCGCCGACAGTCTTAAGATCATCAAGGAAAGCTATGACGGCATTTTGGCGCAAGGTGTTGTCCCAGTGGCGATGGGTGGGGATCACTCGATCACTTTGCCGATCCTGCGGGCGATGGCGGCCAAGCACGGGCCGGTGGCTCTGGTGCACGTGGACGCTCATGCTGACGTGAATGATGAGATGTTCGGTGAAAAGGAAACCCACGGCACTGTCTTCCGCCGCGCCTATGAGGAAGGGCTGATTGTCCCTGACAAGACCTTTCAGATCGGCATTCGAGGCTCGGGTTACGCCGCCAGCGACTTTACCGAGGCACAGGGTTGGGGGTTCCGTCAGTACCCGGCGTGGGAGCTGTGGCAACAGAACCTGACCGAAATCGGCTCTTTGATCCGTAAAACTGTTGACGATCACCCGGTCTATATTACCTACGATATCGACAGCCTTGATCCGGCCTATGCACCCGGAACAGGCACGCCCGAGATCGCAGGTCTGACCACTCCGCAGGCGCTGCAGTTGATCCATGCGCTGGCGGGCATGAACGTGGTGGGCTGCGATCTGGTCGAAGTATCTCCACCCTATGATCCGTCGGGCAATACGGCACTGACCGCAGCCAATCTGCTGTTCGAGATGCTGTGCATTCTGCCCGGAGTGACGTCACGATAGGGGTGCGACGCCATCCTCTGACCGAGTAAGCAGGGCATAGCGGGAATGAATGGGCAGATGAAAATGGTGCTGTGGCTGTTGATTGCGGTGGGCCTTGCAATGGGTGCCTATATCAGACTTGCGCCTTCAGATCCTGTGCGCTGGCATGTGGCCCCTGAAGACACGGAACGAGACCTGAAGGGTGGTGTCGTTCGGGTCGTCGAAACCGGTCCTGATGGGCTGGCGCGTCTCGATAAAATTGCGCGCGCAACACCACGCACCAGTGTGCTGGCCGGATCGCTGGAAGAGGGCATGATCACCTATATCACCCGTACCAAGGTGTTCAGTTTTCCCGATTACACCACCGTGCAGCAAGACGGTGATACGCTGCGTATCTATGCCAGATTAAGATTTGGCCGGAGAGATTTCGGCGTCAATCGGGACCGGGTCACCCAGTGGCTTGCTTTGCTGCAACCCTGACGACAAACAGCCCTCTTGCACCTCGCGCCACATGGGCACGTTCAGCGACATCTGGCATTGGGCCATGAACATGCGGCCGTCGACCTGCAGGCATATCATTTCTCCCAACTCGATGCGGGTGCCGGATTTGTCGGTGCAATAGCAGTCTTGCACTTTGCCTCCGGGGCCAACAACATCGGCCATTCCGGGCGTCGCAATGAGTGTCAGGGCTATTATCAGTCGCTTCATGGTCCAAGCCTAGCACAAGGCAGGGCCTTGACCAAAGCCTCTGGATGATAGACACCGCGCGGATGATCCCCGAAGAACGCCTTGAACAGATAACTCAGCGATTCCAATACCTCGAAGCGGCCATGGCGGATGGTGCCTCGGGCGGGGATATTGCAGCTTTGGCAAAGGAATATTCCGACCTCAAGCCGGTGGTCGATCAGATCATGGCGTGGCGTCAGCTGGTTTCTGATCTGGCCGAGGCCGAGGCAATGCTGTCCGACCCGGACATGAAAGAGCTGGCCGAAGAGGAAATTCCAGAACTGCAGGCGCGTATCCCCGAGGCGGAGCATGCCTTGCAGCTGGCGCTGTTGCCCAAAGACGCGGCTGATGCGCGCCCGGCAATGCTGGAAATTCGCCCCGGCACCGGCGGGGATGAGGCCGCGCTGTTCGCCGGAGACCTGCTGCGCATGTATCAACGCTATGCCGAAGCGCGGGGCTGGCAGTTCGAGATCATCGAGGAACAAGCGTCTGATCTTGGTGGGATCAAAGAGGTGGTGGCACACATCAAGGGCGACAATGTCTTTGCGCGGATGAAGTACGAATCCGGCGTGCATCGCGTGCAACGCGTGCCCGAAACCGAAAGCGGTGGGCGCATTCATACCTCGGCGGCGACGGTGGCGGTTTTGCCAGAGGCCGAGGATGTGGACATTCAGATCGATGCCAATGACATCCGAATTGACACGATGCGCAGCTCGGGCGCGGGGGGGCAGCACGTGAACACGACGGATTCGGCCGTGCGGATTACTCACTTGCCCAGCGGTATCGTGGTGACCAGTTCCGAGAAATCCCAGCACCGAAACCGTGAGATAGCGATGCAGGTGCTGAAAACGCGCCTTTATGATCTTGAACGGCAGCGGATCGACAGCGAACGCTCGGCGGATCGCGCCAGTCAGGTCGGTTCAGGTGACCGGTCGGAACGGATTAGGACGTATAACTTCCCGCAAGGCCGCATGACGGATCACCGCATTAACCTGACGCTTTATAAGCTGGATCAGGTGATGCAGGGCGATCTGGATGAGGTGATCGACGCGCTGACCGCAGATGATCAGGCTCGGCTTCTGGCCGAAATGGCGCAATGATTTCGGCGCTGACAGCCGCGCAGGCCATGGTCGCTGCAACCGCACGTTTGCGCGCAGCCGGTGTGCCTGATCCAGCGCGGGATGCGCGGGTGCTGCTGGCGCATGCGGCGCGGATCGAGGCCAGTCGGGTGACGCTGATCGCGCCCGAGGAACTGCCGGTGGATATCGCGGAACGCTACGATCAATTGATCTCGCTAAGGGCCATCCGAGTGCCGGTATCGCATCTGCTGGGCGAGCGTGAATTCTATGGTCGGCGGTTTCGGGTCAGTCGCGATGTGCTGGACCCGCGCCCGGAGACCGAGGCATTGATCGAGGCGGCGCTGAGCGAGCCGTTTGATCATGTACTCGATTTGGGTGTGGGCTCGGGCTGTATCCTGATCACCTTGCTGGCCGAGCGGGCGAGTGCCTCGGGCGTCGGCGCCGACCTCAGCGAAGCTGCCTGTCTGCAGGCCAGCGCCAATGCAGTACAGCATCAGGTCCAGGCGCGCGCCGAGATTCGGCAATCTGACTGGTTCGAAAACATTGAGGGTCAGTTCGATCTGATTGTTTCGAATCCGCCCTATATTTCAGCGGACGAGATGCACGCGCTTTCCCCTGAAGTGCGTGAGCATGAGCCGCGCATGGCGCTGACGGATGAGGGCGACGGTCTGGATGCCTATCGCCGTATTGCGGCGTCGGCCCCGGATTATCTGATGCCCGGCGGGCGTATCTTGGTTGAAATTGGCCCGACACAGGGCGCTTATGTTTCTGCCCTTTTTGATGCCGCTGGTTTGACCGGCGTAAAGGTGATCCCCGATCTGGACAGGCGTGATCGTGTTGTGGGGGCCAGAATGCCGCCTTCTAAGCGAAACTGAGGCCGAAAAATGCCGATTGATGTAAAAAAGCTGCGACATTTTCGAGAATCCCCTTGTCTGAACGCTCAGGACATGTTTACTCAGGATTAGTCGGCGAGGTTGACGCTGTTTCAGCGCACCCCTGACGCCAAGCCCAAAAAGTCGATAGCGCGTAACGGCACAAGCCACTGAGCAGCGTTAGATACGGGTTGATCGACAGTGAATTGATAAGGCTGACGTAAAGTAAGATGAGATCTTCCAAATCCCGCTCGCGGGCCAAGAACAACCGCAATCGTCCTTCTGGCGGAAACGTCGTAAACCGAGTTTTTGACAGCTCGGGCCCCGAAGGCAAGGTGCGTGGCACACCGCAGCAGATCATTGACAAATACAACCAATTGGCGCGCGACGCTCAGCTGTCGAATGACCGCGTGGCAGCTGAGAACTTTCAGCAACACGCCGAGCACTATCTGCGCATGCTGAGCGAAGCGCAGCGCGAGATCGAAGCGCGCCGCGAAGAGCAAGAGCGTCAGAACCGCGAACGACAGGCCGAGCGTGATCGTGAACGCGCCGAGCGTCAGGAACGCGAAGCAGCCCGTCAGGCCGATCCGGCCGAGGCTCCGCAGCCGGACGTTGTGGATTTCGGGAATGAGGCGGCTGCGCCCGATACAGGGCTGGTCGAGACGCCGGAAAGCAAGGATGCCGAGCAACCCGAAGCGACCGAGCGTAAGGAAAAGCCGCGCCGCCCGCGCACCCGGAAGCCAAAGACTGCCACCCCTGCGGCTGAGGATGCACCCGCTGACAAGGGCGACGCACCCGAGGCAGCTGAATAAGCGCTTTTCGATCATGAATTGAATGAAAACCCCGGGCAAAGGCCTGGGGTTTTTTCGTTCAGGGTTTGCGAATTTCGCGCGCGAGCGCGCAGAAGGCTTCGAGCGGGATCTGCTCGGCCCGGTCGGTGGGTTTGATTCCGGCTGCGATCAGGCGGTCCTCGATATCTGGCGCTGCCCCTTTGAGTGAGGCCCGGAGCATTTTGCGGCGCTGATTGAAGGCTGTGGCAACCACGCGCGACAGGGTTGCGGCGTCAGCGGGATAGCGGGGTTCGGGCAGGGCAGTCAGGTGAACCACGGCGCTTGAGACCTTGGGCGGTGGAGTGAAGGCTCCGGGTGGCAGGGACATCGCAATGCGCGCTTCGGCCCGCCATTGGGCAAGGATGGCGAGGCGGCCATAGGCCTTGTTGCCGGGTTGGGCCACGATCCGCTCGGCCACTTCACGTTGAAACATAAGGGTCAGGCTCTGCCAGAAGGACGGCCATTCGGGCGGGGTGAGCCAGCGGACCAGAAGCTCGGTCCCGACATTGTAGGGCAGGTTCGCGGCCACCCGGATCGGAGGTGTCAGGTGGGCCAGCGGCTCGATTTCCAGCGCGTCGCCGTTGATCACTTCCAGCTGGCCCGGATAGGCGGCGGCGATGTCGTTCAGGGCGGCGATGCAGCGGGTGTCCTTTTCCACGGCCACGACCTTGCGCGCGCCTTCGGACAGAAGCCCGCGAGTCAGACCTCCGGGGCCTGGGCCGATTTCAAGGACATCGCATTGAGTCAGATCACCCGCCTGCCGCGCGATCTTCGCGGTCAAGTTGAGGTCGAGCAGGAAGTTCTGGCCCAGCGACTTGCGGGCCGAAAGCTGGTGAGTTGCGATAACCTCGCGCAGCGGGGGGAGGGAGTCGATGGCGCTCATGACTTTAGCGTTGTTCAGAATGGAGGGGGAGCGCCAGAGATTTTTTTGCCTCCGGCGGAGGTATTTGGGGCCAGATGAAGCATTAGCGGGACTGCGCCATTCGCTGGGCGAGCTTCAGGGCCTCGATCAGGCTGTTGGGGGTCGCGCTGCTTTGGCCCGCGATGTCCAGAGCGGTGCCGTGATCCGGCGAGGTCCGGACGAAGGGCAGGCCCAAGGTTACGTTCACACCGCGGTCGAAATCCAGGGTCTTGATCGGGATCAGGGCCTGGTCGTGATACATCGCAATCGCGGCATCATATCGTGTGCGCGCCGCGGCGTGGAACATAGTGTCTGCCGGGTGGGGTCCGGTCACGGTGCAATCGACTGGATTGAGGTCTGCGATCAGTGGCGCGATCCAGTCAAGCTCTTCCGTACCCATTTTCCCGCCTTCGCCTGCATGGGGGTTCAGCCCCGCGATGGCGATGCGAGGGTGGGGGATGCCGAATTGGGTGCGCAGGCCTTGGGCGGTGATCTCGATGGTTTCACGCAGCACATCCGGGGTGAGTGCGCTTGGGACCTGGGAGAGCGGGATGTGGATGGTGGCAGGAACCACGCGGAGCTGTTCGCTGGCCAGCATCATTACCACGCGCGACCGGCCTGCCAACGCCGCAAGAAATTCGGTATGGCCGGGGAAGGCAAAACCCGCACCGTCGATCAGCGCCTTTTTGTGGATCGGGGCAGTACACAGTGCGGTGGCTGCGCCGGAACTCACCAGCTCAACACCTTTTTCGATAGAATCGATGACCGAAAGGGCGTTTGCTGGATCGGGGTGGCCGGGCCTGTTCGGGGCAGGAAAGTCGAAATGCAGCACCGGCAGAGCCGAGGCGCTGGCCGGTGTGGCCTCAGACGGGTCGGCGATCCGGGTAATGGGTGTTCCATCGGGCAAATGTGATGCGTCGCCGATGTAGAAGAACGGACAGGTATCGCGCAGGGCTGCCCAAGCTTTGGCTGCGATTTCGGGTCCGATCCCGGCGGGCTCACCGCAGCTTAGTGCGATTGGGGCGATCATTGTTCGATGATGACGGCGTCGGCCCTCAGCTGTTCCAGCAGGCTGTTTGCAAGGGCCTGCAACCGCTGCTGGGTCAGTGCGTTTGCTACGTCCACACGGGTGGTGTCTTCGCCCAGGTTGCGGGTGCGATTGCACAGCATCAGGAACATCAGCGTCTGCCCGTTGTTGCGCGTCAGCGTGGCCGATGCCTCATTTGGATCAAGCTTGGCCAGCTCAAGCGCTACGTCGCGTGGAATCGCCGAGGGGCTTTGGGTAAGGCGTTCCAGCACGTCGGGCGATTGATCTTTGGCGATGCCGTAGAGGTCATCGCAAGTGTCGATCTCTTCCTTGAGCTTTTCGGCTTTCGCAAGCGTTTCGGTGCTGCGGCCACCGGGAAGGTAGTAGATCGCGTAGTCGATCTCGGAATAGGTTGGGGCACCTGCGGCAACTTCGCGGATGCCGCGCATCTGGAACAGAGCCACGGCGTTCGGGAGCGAAAGCGGGTCGGTGATCTCACCGTTTTTCAAGCCCAGAATGACGGGTTGCAGGGCCGGAGGCAGGTTGTTGAGCGACAGCCAATCCAGTCGCCCGCCATTCTCGCGTGTGGCAGCGGCAGAGTATTGCGTAGCAGCCGAAGAAAAGCTGTCTTGATCGGGAAGTTGTGAGATTTCATCGGCAAGGGCTTCAGCCTGCGCCAGGGTCTGCGGTGTTACCGGAATGATAATTTCGGACAACAGAACCTGCAGGCCGCCGCCGCCACCCTGACCCAAAGCACGGTTGATCTCATCTTCCGAGGGACGAGCCTGCGACAGAAAGCGGGTGCTGACAAAGTCGCGCCAGGACAGTTGATCGGCGACAAAATCCCGGACGGTTTCCTTTGATACGCCCGCATCGTTGAGCAGCTGCAGAAACTCTTCGCTGCTAAGGTTGCCGCGCGAGGCGAATTCATCAATCCCGGTCTGGATATCTTCGGGCGCGGCTTCGATGCCGGCATCGCGCATCGCCTGTTTGCGCAAACGATCCTCGATCAAGGCTTCGCGGACTTCGCGCTCGGAACTGCCCGGAACGCCGAGCAGTTCGAGAAACTGCTGACGTTGTTGAAGTTCATACCAGGTGACGATGTCCTGATTGACCCGGATTGCAGGCGAGAACAGGCTTTGAGCCTGGACCTGTGGTGTGGCCATTGCAACAAGCGCGGCAGCCAGCACCGGCAGCACCGATCTACGGCAGCCAGAGCGGAGAGATTTTGTGAAACCTGAGATCAACTGCATCTTCTCTTAAACTTCTGTCCATCGCCTTCGACGGAATACCCTGTCAGGGCAACGGTAAAGCCGAATTCTGTCGAAGGCTCAATACTTGATGTGGAGGTAAAGCGTCTGTTGACGTTCACATTTACCTGCACACACTCATTTTCGTAGGTCACGCCGAACCCAAGGCGGAGTGGTTCGGATTCGCTGAAATCATAGCGTGCGCTAGCAAGGGTTAGCCAATTTTGGTCTACGCGGTAGCGGCCACCGACCCGTAGTTCCGAGATTTCATCATTATTTGCTTCAGCAGGATCAGGTTCGAGCCAGATGTACCCGCCGGAGATTGCCGTATCTCCATTAGACCAGCCTGCACGAATTTCAGCTTTGGTAAAACTGAAATCGCTGTTCAAAAGCCCACGCGCGGCCAATGTCAGCCCCTTGCCGTTATTCAATTGCCCGGCAAGCAGAATGTCGGACTTGGTACCCTGCAGCCCCGATGTGAGCGTGAAATCCGGATCCGCATCGGACCGGAAGACCTGTCCGATTGTCGCCAGCGCCCGCCAGCCGTCAGCGTTGTACCGAGACCAGTTCAGGCCCACAACGGCTGTTGCACCGTCTTCGCGGCGGTCGGGGGCCGGAAAGCGCGAAAGGGACAAAAGATTGCCCTGATCGAGTTCCTGAAAGGTACTTTCATCGTTGGGAACGTCATTGTTCGAAACATGCGTCCAACCAATTTGCGCGATTGGCTCAAGGATTTGTGTTGCACCGGACTGCTCGCGGCGCAGCATGGGGTAGCGCAGGGTAAAAGCTGCACGCGGGGTCGAGCGGGTTACATTGTTCGGAAACTCGCTGTCATTGCGGATATTGAAGGTATCCACTGACGCGCCCACCAATGCTTCTGCACGTAATCCGGTCGCAAAGGTCCAGTTGCGCAACCATTCCGCATCGAATGTTGCCCTGGCGACGTCGCGACCAATAATATCTTCGTCACTGGTTCGCGTGTGGGTGTGACCATCGAGGCTTAGTTCAACTTCACCTCCTAAGGTGCTGGGGAAGAGTCGCTTTCGATAGTTGATGTCGAAGACACGCGATGGGATTTCATCCTGATTTTCGCTATCCCGAAGGGACTTGTAGTGGATGAAGCTGGTTCTGAACGCCGTATCACGCTTGATCCGCTCAAGTGCAATTTCGCTACGAAGGCGGTCAAAATCGGGCAAGCCGTAATCTGCCAGATACGAGTCATCCGAAGTTGTTTTGATATCGAATGTCAGCCGGTAGTCATTTCCAAGACCGAACCGGCCATCGGCGAAGAAATACCCCCGATCCTGACCGGGCTGCAGGTCGTCGCGTGTATAAGAGCCCCGCAGCCGAATGCGCCCGCGTTTGAATGCCTGTCGGTAACGAAACCCAAGTGTGCGGGTCTTGGACGACAGATACGGCGTCAGAGTCAGGTCCTTGTGATCTCCGATCTTGAAGAAATACGGCACCTGAACGCCAGTGCCCAGTTGCGAAGTGGTGCGGATCGACGGCACGAGAAAGCCGGTCGCCCGCTCAAGTGTCGGGTCGGGTAGGCGCAGCGTGGGAAAGTAGAAGACCGGGACATCAAGTATTCGGAACTGTGCGCCTTCGAAATAGAGCTGCCGTTCAAGCTGGTCATGGGTCACTTTACGGGCGCGAATTTGCCAGATCGGGGGTCTGCCATTCGCGCAGACATGACATGAGGTTGCGGCGACCTTGCTGAATTGCGTGTAGCGACCTGCCGCACGGGTGGCCTGGACTGAGGCGATCTGCACTTGCTGGTCAAAGACCATGCGCGCGCCCATCAAAAGGCCATTTTGTATCCCGCTGTCCAACTGCGCGGAATCGGCCAGCAATGTGCTGTTTCCGCCCTGATCGATCCGGATTGGGCCGGTCAGGGTCAGCTCGCCGGTTTCGCGATCATAGGTGACGCTTTGCGCTGTCAGTTTGACGTCGCCTTGGAAGGCCTCGACATTCCCCTCTGCGACCAGTTTGCGATCCGGGGTAATGAATATCTCATCGGCCACCAGTAGGGCGGGTTGATTCTGTTCAGTCGCGTCAGCCTCGCTGGCGGCACCTTCTGGTTCGGACTGTGCGGCAACTGCTGCAGGCAGCGAGAGGATCAGTGCGCTCGACAGCAACAAAGACAGGACGGAGCGCATCAGCCATCCTCCGCATGGAGCAACAGGCCCAGAGACAGTAGAATGCCCGCAAAGGGTGGGGCCCAGGCCGAGACCAGAATAGGTAATTGCCCGTTTTCGCCAAGAATTTGGGCGAAATTCCGGATGAAGTAGATACCGAACCCCAGCAATACAGCGGTCAGCACGGCAACTCCGGTGCCGCCGAACCGGACATGGCGCATTGTGAAGGCCGCCCCGATCAGAACCATCGAAACCAGAAACAGGGGTCGCGCAAGTTGTACCTGCAGCCAGACCTCATATTGCTTGGTTGAAAATCCCGCCTCGCCCAGATCACGAATCAACTGGGGCAGATCATAGACCGAAACTGAATCCTTTTGCCCGAGAGTGTCCAGAATCCGGTCTCTGGTCAGCGTTGTGGGTAGGTTCAGGATCTCATGGCTGGTGGCATTTGCTTCGGGATTGAGATCGTCCTGAATGGGCCAGATTTTGGCCTGATGCAAGGTCCAGAATCCATCCTCCAGATCAGCTTGCTGGGCCGAGATTTGCTGGTTCGGCTTGCCGTCGGATGAGAACGTTGTGATGGTCACGTTCCGCAGGGCGAACCGGTCGCCGTTGACAGTGCCGGTTGCGTGAATCACCGACTGACCGTTGGCTGAGCTCTGGCGCAGCCACAACCCCTCGCGGCTGATGGACAGGGCTGAGCCACCCTGGTTGCGATAGCCATCGGACAAGCGTTGGAACTCTTCCGACGTCGCGGCCGCGATGGGATTCAGCAAAGTCACAGCAAGTGCGCCGATGGTCAGCGCAAGCAACACGGGCGCCAGCAGGGCTCGGATACCGGATCGCCCGATAGCGCGGGTCACCACCAGTTCGGAGCTGCGGGCGAGGCCGACAAACAGCGCGATGGTGGCCAGGATCATCAGCAGGGGCAACATCTCGCTGATCGCGGCCGGTGTGTTCAGCAACGTCAGTTGCAGCAACTGGCCAAAGGATAGGTCAACACCATCGAACCGCCGCACCTGTTCGATCAGATCGATCAGGATCATCAAGGTCAGAAAAATACCGCCGATTACAAGAAAGCTTTGAATAAAGCGGCGGGCAAAATAGCGGTCGAGGATCACTTGGGCATCCCCGTCAAACCCCGGCATCCAAGAATCACAATCGGGCATGGAATCATGCGCGACGGCCTGTAACTGCCGATTGGTGTCACGTTCTCTCCCCCGAGCCTGCCGTTATTTTCGCGCGACCATAATGCAATTGCCCGGCGGGGAAAACTGCTATCTGGTCAACGGTGGCTGCGCGGGCTAGGTCTTGGGCAACGCATTTTTCAGGAGAATGATATGAGCAGTCTTGTGCCCGTCCGATTCACCCCCTTTGACCTTGATGCGATAGCGCAAACCGAAGGGCGCGTGGCCATTCTCATTCCCGCCGATGGCAAGATGAGCCCCGCCGCGCGTCGAGCCAATCGCCTGACCAAAGGCGCGGTTGCGCGGCTGGTCGAAAGCGAGCGGTTCAGCAAGGTCAAATCGGGTAATGTTATTTCGCTGGCCTGGCCTGCCGGAATGGTGGCCGAGGCGCTGGATATTCTGGTGTTGCCGCGTCGCCCCGACTCTGACGAGGCACGCAAGGCCGGGGCCAATCTGGCGAAAGCTGCAGCGGGCAAACCCGTGCTGGTCATGGCCGCCAATCACGCGCGTATCGAAGAGGTAGCCTTGGGCATGGTACTGCGGGCCTACGATTTCGATGTCCACAAATCCAAGGACTCAGACCCGGCGGGTGAGATCACCATCGGTCACTCCAAGCCGGAGGAGGCCGAAGCTGACTTTGCGCCGCTCTATGCCGTCGCAGACGGTGTGCGCATGACACGAGATCTGACAAATGAACCCGCGAATGTGCTGACGACAACTGAGTTCGCGGACAGGTTGGTCGAGATGGAATCGCTGGGCCTGAAGGTCGAGGTTCTGGAAGAGGACAAGCTGGCCGAACTGGGCATGCGTACGCTGCTGAGCGTCGGGCAGGGCTCGGTCAGCCCCTCGAAAGTTGTGGTGATGCAATGGGACGGCGGCGACAAGGATGACGCGCCGCTGGCCTTGGTCGGCAAGGGCGTCGTGTTCGATACCGGCGGTATCTCGCTTAAGCCGGCCGGAGGCATGGAAGACATGACCATGGACATGGGCGGCGCGGGTGTTGTTGCCGGAACCATGCGAGCGTTGGCCAAGCGCAACGCCAAAGCCAATGTCGTGGGGCTGGTCGGGTTGGTCGAAAACATGCCCTCGGGCAATGCGACCCGTCCGGGCGATGTGGTCACTTCGATGAAAGGCGACACTGTCGAGATCATCAACACCGATGCCGAGGGTCGTTTGGTTCTATGTGACGTCATGTGGTACGCGCAGGATCGGTTCCAGCCGGTGGGCATGATCGATCTGGCCACTCTGACGGGCGCGGTCATCATTGGTCTTGGGCATGAGAATGCCGGTGTGTTTTCAAACAATGACACCTTCTGCGACGCCTTCCTGAAGTCGGCCAAGGCCGAGGACGAGGGCGCATGGCGGCTGCCCTTGGGTGAAGGCTATGACAAACAACTTAAATCGCGCATTGCGGATATGAAGAACGTGGGCGGGCGGCCCGCAGGTTCGATCACCGCAGCGCAGTTCCTGCAGCGTTTCGTCAAGGAAGAGACGCCGTGGATTCACTTGGATATCGCAGGTGTGGCCTCTGTCTCTTCCGAGACCTCTTATGCGCCGAAAGGGGCCACGGGCTGGGGCGTCCGCGCGCTAAGCCGGTTCGTGCAGGACAATTTCGAGTAAGCGTATGGGTGCCGTCTATTTCTACCACCTGACCCGCCAGCCGTTAGAGCACACATTGCCTGTGCTGCTCGACAAGGCACGGCAGGCCGGGTGGCGGATTGCCGTGCGGGGTATCGACCCTGTGCGGATGGACTGGCTGGATGAGAAATTGTGGCTGGGACCTGAGGACGGGTTCCTGCCGCATGGCCGCGAAGGTGGCCCGCACGACGCGGCACAGCCCGTTCTGCTGACGACCGGCCAAGGGGCAGCAAATGGCGCGACCTGTGTAATGGCTGTCGATGGGGCAACGGTTGAGGCGGAGGAAGTTTCGACCATGGAGCGTGTCTGCATTCTGTTCGACGGGAATGATCCGGAGGCGGTTCAACATGCGCGCGGGCAGTGGAAGGCTCTGACCGGGGCGGGGTGTTCGGCACAGTATTGGTCCGAGGAATCCGGACGATGGGAGAAAAAGGCCGAGGCTTGATCGGCCACAAATATATTTTAGGAGATTTCAAATGGATATGAAGCCTTTGGGCCGCACCGGGATCATGGTGTCGGATTTATGTCTTGGGACAATGACCTTTGGTACTCAGACCTCGGAAACTGAGGCGCACCGCCAGATGGACATGGCGCTTGCGGGTGGGATCAACTTTGTCGACGCGGCTGAGATGTATCCGGTGAACCCGATCTCGGCAGAGACGGTCGGGCGGACCGAAGAGATTCTTGGCAATTGGAATGCCGCCAATCCTTCGCGGCGCGGGGACTATGTGCTGGCCACGAAACACTCTGGTGAAGGGTTCGTGCATGCGCGCAATGGCGCCCCAATCTCGAAAGAGACCATACCTGAGGCGATAGAGGGTTCACTGCGTCGTCTACAGACTGACTGTATAGATCTCTATCAGTTCCACTGGCCAAATCGTGGCAGCTACATGTTCCGACAGAACTGGGACTATGCACCCTCGGGTCACAACCGGGACGAGATTATGGACGAGATGCGCGAAAGCCTGATCGCTCTGCAGGCGCAGGTGGACAAGGGCAATATCCGCGCCTTTGGTCTGTCGAATGAAAGCGCTTGGGGTACCGCTCAGTGGTTGCGGGCATCGGATGAGGTTAGTGGACCTCGGGTCGCGTCGATCCAGAACGAATATTCTTTGCTCTGCCGGTTATTCGATACCGACCTGGCTGAATTGTGTCTTCTGGAAGATGTCGGGTTACTATCATTCTCACCGTTGGCGGCAGGTTTCCTGACTGGGAAATATCAAGGTGGTGCTGTTCCAGAAGGATCACGCATGGCGCTGGTGCCGAATATGGGCGGGCGCAAAACAGATCGCGTTTTTGATGCAGTGGCGGCTTATCTGGATGTCGCCGCGCGGCATGGGCTGGACCCGATCCACATGTCACTGGCGTGGTGTTGCAGCCGTCCGTTCATGGCCTCAACCATCTTTGGCGCGACAAATGTAGCGCAGCTAGAACATATTCTGGCGGGTAAGGATTTGAAGCTGTCGTCCGAAGTGATGGCCGAGATCAGTGCGGCGCATCGGGCGTTTCCGATGCCATATTGAAGGGATGGGGGCTCTGCCCCCGTCGCCTTTGGCGACTCCCCCGAGGTATTTTATGCCAGATGAAGTTGGATCGTGTCAGTGATGGGTTGGTTGCGTACGGTCTTGCCTGAGGTCGCGAGCCGTGAGGCCGTGGGCGGTTCGGAACGCGCGGGCGAAGCTGGATTGCGAGGCGAAGCCGGTGGCCAGCGCCACGTCCATCAGCGGCAGGTCGGTATCGGTAACCAGACGGCGGGCCTCGGCCAGTCTGAGTTGCAGGTAGTGATCCTGTGGAGTTGTATTCAGGCGCAGGCGGAACTGCTGCTGCAGGGTGCGCGTACTAGTGCCGAGTCTATCGGCGATGTGCGCAAGGGACAGGGGGTCGTCCAGTGAGGATTCCATCAATGAGTTGGCTTTGGCTGTGAGCGCGGTGTGACGGTGCGGCGCACCGGTGCGGCTTTGTGGTTTTGAGGGCTGAGACGCACCTTCATAGAGGAATAGCCCGGACACGCGGGCGGCAAAGCCCGCGCCATGACGTGCAGCAATAATATGGAGCATCATATCGATCGCCGGGACGGCGCCGCCGGAGGTCAGGCGGGTATCGGATACGGTAAATCGGTCAGGGCGCACATCGACATTGGGAAAGCGCGCAGCGAAGTTCTCCAAATCCTCCCAATGGGTCGTCGCCGCGTGACCGTCGAGCAATCCAGCCTCAGCCAGCAACCAGGGGCCGCCATCGATCCCGGCGATTGTTGCACCGGTGGCCGCGATCCTGCGGAGCCCGGCGAGCAGGCTGGGCGTCGCGTGACGGGCCAATTGGAATCCGGCAACTACGATCAACAGATCGCAGCCCTGCAACCGGGCCAGGGGAATGCCCTGCACACTCAGGGCGCTGGTCAGCATCGCGGGTTCTGCGGTTGCCGTGACGTAGTCCCAATCAAAAGCGGGCCGATCCGCTAGTCGGTTGGCAGCACGCATCGGATCGACGGCGGCCGCGAAGCTGAGTGTGTTGCATTCGTCCAGCACCAGCACCGCCGTTTTCAGGGCGCGATGTTCGGGCTGCAGTATGTTTTTTGCGGATTTCATCAAGTCTGATTCGCATTTTGCTAAGTGGTTCCCTCAAGGCTGCGTCAGAGTTGGCGTTGACGCAAATCGGAATCCGGGGAGAAGCCTGGGGAAAACCCACGGTAAAACCGGGTATAAGCTGGGGATAACGCCATGCCTTTGGAAATGAACCGCGAAGTCTTTATCACCTGTGCCGTCACCGGCTCGGGCGGGACACAGGATCGCAGCCCACATGTGCCGCGTTCGCCGAAGCAGATTGCCGATAGTGCAATTGCTGCAGCGAAAGCCGGTGCGGCCGTGGTGCACTGCCATGTGCGCGACCCCGAGACCGGTGCGCCTTCACGCGATCTGGCGCTGTACCGTGAAGTCACGGACCGCATTCGCGATGCCGAAGTAGACGCGGTTCTGAACCTGACGGCGGGCATGGGCGGAGATATGGTGTTTGGAGGTGTCGAGAACCCTCTGCCGCTGGCTGAGGTTGGAACCGATCTGGTTGGTGCCACTGAACGTGTTGCACATGTAGCGGAGTGCTTGCCTGAAATCTGTACTCTGGATTGTGGCACGATGAACTTTGCCGAGGCCGATTATGTGATGACCAATACGCCCGGCGCCTTGCGGGCGATGGGGCAGATGATGACCGATCTGGGTGTGAAGCCCGAGATCGAGGCCTTCGACACCGGCCATCTGTGGTTCGCCAAGCAGCTGGTGAAAGAGGGTGTTCTGGAACCGAACGCTCTGGTCCAGCTATGTATGGGGGTGCCGTGGGGGGCTCCGGATGATCTCAACACCTTTATGGCGATGGTGAACAATGTGCCGGATGACTGGACGTTCAGCGCGTTTTCGCTGGGGCGCAATGAGATGGCGTATGTCGCGGCCTCGGTTCTGGCGGGCGGCAATGTGCGCGTCGGGCTGGAGGACAACCTGTGGCTGGAAAAGGGTGTTCTGGCCGAAAACTGGCAGTTGGTCGAGCGTGCAGGCAGCATCATCGAAAACATGGGCGCGCGGGTGATCGGGCCGCAGGAAGTACGTGAAAAGTTGGGGCTTACTAAGCGGGCTCCGGTTGCGAAGTAGTCGCGGATTGGGGGCCAGCCCCCAAACCCCCGAGATATTTTTGGCCAGATGAAGAGGCGGATCGTGGGCAAAGAACAGCAAGCAAAAACAGCAGCAATCATCGGAGGCGGTGTGATTGGTGGCGGGTGGGCTGCCCGGTTCCTGCTGAACGGATGGGATGTTCGGGTATACGATCCCGACCCTGAAGCCGAGAGGAAGATCGGTGAGGTGTTAGATAACGCGCGCCGTTCTTTGCCGGGGTTGAGCGATGTACCTCTGCCGCCCGAAGGGACCCTGAGCTTTCATGACGATCTCGGTGAGGCAGTTCAGGGCGCGATCTGGATTCAGGAGAGCGTACCGGAAAGGCTCGATCTCAAGCTGAAGGTTTACAAGAGCTTGCAGGGGGTTTGTGATCCAGATGCAATCATCGGGTCTTCGACCAGCGGGTTCAAGCCATCGGAGCTGCAGGAGGCTGCGTTGCGGCCCGAGCAGATCGTGGTGACGCATCCATTCAACCCGGTTTATCTGTTGCCGCTGATCGAACTGGTTCCGACCGACAAGAATTCACCCGAATTGATCGGGCGGGCCAAACAGCTGTTGACCTCGGTTGGCTTCTTCCCGCTACACGTCAAGAAAGAGATTGATGCGCATATTGCCGACCGGTTTCTTGAGGCGGTGTGGCGCGAGGCGCTTTGGCTGGTGAAAGACGGCATCGCAACGACCGAAGAGATCGATGAATCCATCCGCATGGGTTTTGGTATCCGTTGGGCCCAGATGGGACTGTTCGAAACCTATCGCGTGGCCGGTGGAGAGGCCGGGATGCGGCATTTCATGGCTCAGTTCGGCCCGGCGCTGAAATGGCCCTGGACCAAGCTCATGGACGTGCCTGAGTTCACCGATGAGTTGGTCGACATGATTGCGGATCAGTCGGATGCGCAGTCTGGCAAGTACTCGATCCGCGAGTTGGAGCGTATCCGGGACAATAACCTCGTTGGTATGATGCGGGCGCTGAAGGCCCAGAACTATGGTGCAGGGGCGGTATTGAACCAGCATGATGCGGCCTTGAAGCCAGGAGCGCTGCCGACGCTGGACGAGGCGGATCTGAGCCAGCCGATCCTCACGCTGTCGCGCGCCGTTCCGCTGGATTGGACCGACTACAATGGCCACATGAATGAAGCTAAATATCTGGAGGCCTTTGCAGCGGCCACGGATCGTTTCATGGAAATCATTGGCTGCGATATGGAGTATATCGCGACAGGCGGCAGCTATTTCACTGCCGAAAATCACATCCGTTACATGCAGGAGACCCATGCGGGGTCGCGGATCGAATGCCGTACGCAGATGCTGTTAGGGCAGGGCAAGAAGCTGCATGTCTTCCACAGCATGTACGAGGGTGAAACGCTGCTGGCCACAGGCGAAAGCTTTCTTCTGCATGTCAGCCTTGAGACCCGACGCCCCAGCCCACCTTCACCTGAGATCGAGGCCGCGATGGCACGGGTTGCCGAGGCGCAGGCCGGGTTGCCTTATCCCGAAGGCGCGGGCGCGGCGATCCGCAAGCCCGCATGAGCAGCCGCGTCTTGATTACCGCAGGCGCCTCTGGCGTCGGCAGGGCCATGGCTGAAGCGTTTGATGCTGCCGGGGCTCAGGTCTGGGTTGCGGATGTTGATGCGGATGCGTTGGCGGATTGCCCGGCGCATTGGAAGCAAAGCCAGCTTGATGTGTCGGATGAGGATGCTGTCGCGGCTGCGTTTACCGACCTTGAGACCGAATGGGACGGGCTTGATGTGCTCTGTGCGAATGCGGGGATAGCGGGCCCCACCGCAGCGGTTGAGGACGTTTCCCTGACGGATTGGAGGTCATGCCTTTCCATCAATCTAGAGGGGTCATTTTTGTGCTCTAAATACGCTGCACCTCTGATGAAACAGCAACGCAGCGGCGCGATCTTGATCACTTCATCGACTGCAGGCCAGTACGGATACCCCAACCGCGCGCCGTACGCGGCGGCCAAGTGGGGCATGGTGGGATTAGGCAAAACGCTGGCGATGGAACTTGGGCCGCACGGAATCCGCTGCAATGTGATCTGCCCGGGTTCGGTCGAAGGTCCACGAATGGAGGGCGTGTTGCAGCGCGAGGCCGATGCCAAGGGCATGACCCGGGATCAGGTTTACGACGGCTATGCCTCGGGCACGTCCATGGGCCGCTTTGTAGAGGCGCAGGACATTGCGAACATGGCTGTATTCCTGGCTTCAGATGCAGCGAGGCTGGTGTCGGGTCAGGTAATCGCGGTGGATGGCCATACGGTCAATCCTGACCCGAAACTGTGAATCAGCCCTGATTTGGCCCCCGAATCTGGCGGATGGCGCTGCGGACGGCTTGCCAGTCCTGCGCCTCCTGCTGATTTCCGGCGGCTTCGCATTCGCGCATTTTCTGCGCAGCTTCGGCTTCGGCCCGATCGCCATGGGCCGTATAAAGGGCACGTGCGTATTCAGCGGTTTTGAGTGCGTCCATTCCCGTCATCCTCCATCTCAGATCGGAATGTCTGTAGTTTCGCGCCAAATGACTATACTACAGCTTTGAGCCCAGGTCATGTCTGAGAGATTTCTGAGCGCAATTGCTGTAGATGGTCCGGGAAATCACGCGCGGTCATATCCGCCTCTCGAACCAGCCGGTCGAAATGGAGCGTAAAGACCTCAATCCGATCACGGTCTCGGAAAGCCATGTAGTGGCTTCCGGCATAGAACACGCAAAGAAGTGGGCCGAATATCGTGACGGGGGCAGAGTAAAGACGTTTTGCATCAAATAGATAGATGCGCAGACGTGGATAAAGCTGCTCACACACCGACAGCAGGTGATCGATCTGATCCAACCGGACCTGAAGCGGTAGTCCCTCGTAGTAACCGGTGGCATAGGCAAAGCTGTGAAGCTCGTACAACGGCATGGCAATCTCATAATCGGACTGGGCGCTGCGCATCCATGCCAGCCGGTCTGCCGAGGCGCCAATGGCTTGATCTGCAGTACGGCCGAGATGCGGAGCGTATTCCCATTCAAGCACGGCGCGGGTCTTGAGCATGTCGGGCAGGGTGGCCGGAACGTAGCGTATCTTGTAGCCGGCAGCCTCCTGGTGCCATTCAAAGATGCGCTCATCAACCAATGCCCGGGCGGCCTCGGTTAGGGTGAGGGAACTGGCCAATAGTTCTGCCGCGCTTTCTGGTCGGTTGGAAAGCCCAAGAAGCCAGTCGGCGGAAACCCCGAGCGCCGAGGCGCAGCTACCGACCACATGCGCATTGGGCAGGCGCGCGCCCGCACCGGTCAGCAACTGCGAAACGGTCGATCGGTCAACACCGATGTCGCGTGCCAGGGCGCTTTGGCTGACATCTCGATCCTGCATTGCTCGGGCCAGGCGCTGGCGAAAATGCAGGGCACGATCCCGTTTGTCGATTTTATCAATCATGTGGTGATTAATATCACCTTTGGTGAGAATTGTTAATCATATTCAGAATTCACGACCCTTGGCTCTGTCTGTAACGCTGGTGTTACAAAAATAAGAATGGGGTCTGGAATGGAAACGCGACGCAGGTCGGTCGTGAAGGCGCTGGTGTGGAATGCGATGGGGCTGGCGATGATGACGCTGGTTGGTTTGATCGCCACGGGTTCAGCAGCACTTGGAGGGATGGTTGCTTTGGTCAATACAGCCATTGGCTTGACCATGTATGTAATTTACGAGCGTATCTGGGCCGGAATCACGTGGGGCCGCAATGGCTGAGCCGGTCACACCCAAATCGCCCGAATGGGCGACATTTGCCCTGATTATCGCTTGTTATTCCGCTTGGCTTGGTGCGATTTTCTGGCTGGCAGGCATATCATTGTGGCTGGCGATCCCCTTCATGGGGCTGGTAGCCGCTCTGCATTCCTCGCTGACGCATGAGGCGCTGCACGGGCACCCCTTTCGCCAGAAATGGCTGAATGAGGCGCTGATAGCGATGCCGCTGACTTTGTTCATTCCTTACAATCGGTTTCGAGACCTGCATCTGGCGCATCACTGTGACGCGAACCTAACCGATCCCTACGATGACCCTGAGACCAACTATCTTGACCCACAGGTCTGGGCGTCTCTGTCCGGTTGGCAGAGGCGGATGTATCAAGTGAACAATACTTTGCTGGGGCGGATGGTTCTGGGGCCTGCAATTGGGCAGGTTGCGTTCTTGCGGGATGAACTGCGTGGTGCACTTCGCGGAGATCGGGCGATTTTGTTGGCATGGGCGCTGCATATGCCCGGCGTTGTCGCGACTCTTTGGATCGTCGCGCTTTCGCAAATGCCGATCTGGGCCTTCGCCCTTTCAGCATATATCGGGTTGGGTTTGGTCAAGATCCGCACATTCCTGGAACACCGCGCGCATGAGAAATCGCGCGCGCGCACAGTGATCGTAGAAGACCGTGGCATCCTTGCATTTCTGTTTTTGAACAATAACTTGCACGTCGTTCATCATATGAACCCATCAGCACCTTGGTACCGATTGCCTGCACTCTACCGCACGGGCAAGGAAAGGTACCTGGCCTGTAACGAGGCTTATGTCTACCGTTCGTACGGGCAGATATTCCGAGAGTATTTCTGGCGCGCCAAAGATCCGGTGGCACATCCGCTCTGGCCAAAGCCTTGATTTAACGACAGAAGGGAAGCCATGAGTTTATGGATTCCCGTCACCATCGCGGCCGCATCGTTCCAGACGGTGCGGTTCATGCTGCAGAAATCCCTGAGCAGCGTGAAGCTTTCGGCTGCCGGGGCGACATTTGCACGATTCGCCTATTCCATGCCATTGGCCTTGCTGGGGCTTTTCATTGCTTTGGGCGCGACGGGGTACGAAATGCCAGCGCTGTCGGCGAAGTTCTGGATATTTGCTGTCATCGGCGGGACCACACAGATATTGGCCACGATCTGCGTTGTGGCATTGTTCAAGCAGCGCAACTTTGCGGTAGGGATTACGTTCAAGAAAACTGAGGTGATTCAAACCGCTATTGTGGGGTTCCTTGTCCTCGGCGATCAGGTCTCTACCGGGGCGCTGGGGGCAATTCTGCTTGGGTTGCTGGCCGTCCTGTTATTGTCAAAAACGCCCGGAGGCAGCGGCGCTTGGTGGCAACATCTGACAAACAAAGCCTCGCGTCTTGGACTGGGGTCAGGCGTGTTATTCGCATTCTCCTCGGTCAGCTATCGCGGCGCCTCTTTGCAATTGGGCGACATCGATGCGTGGTTCCGGGCACTTGTGACACTGGCCGTCGTGGTAACGTTTCAGTTTCTCAGCATGTGGCTGTGGCTGCTTTGGCGAGACAGGGCCGAGCTGCGCGCGGTGTGGGAGACTCGCCTGACCGGTGTTTTTGTCGGCCTGACCAGCCTCTGTGGTTCGTTTTGCTGGTTCTTCGCCTTCACGTTGCAGAACGCAGCCTATGTAAAGGCCTTGGGTCAGATCGAACTGATCCTCAGCCTGTTCGCATCGCTGCTGTTTTTCCGTGAAACCATCACCCGGCGCGAGATCGCCGGGATGACGTTGCTTGGCTTGTCGATACTGGCGCTTGTGCTGACAATCTAGCCAGCGCGACGCTCATCAAAGCTGAGAGCGATAAAGCTGGGGAGGTGATCCCCCATGCCTACAACTGCTGGCCCGCCATCGTCGCGACGCCCACGACCACGGGTTTTGGGCTCTCGCTCTTTGCGGCTCTCGCTCTTTTTGTTGTCCGACGCTTTGGCCTTCTTCTCTGGCTTTGGCGCCTCGGGCTTGGGCTCGTCTGCCTTGACCGGATTGTCGATGCGCGGAATGTCTTTCTGAATCAGGCTTTCGATCGCGGCCAGCGCCTTTTCATCGCGGCCCGAGCAGATCGTGATCGCCTTGCCCTCGCGCCCAGCACGACCGGTGCGGCCGATGCGGTGGACGTAGTCCTCGGCATGGCCGGGAACGTCGAAATTGAACACATGGCTGACCGAGGGGATATCCAGACCCCGTGCCGCAACGTCCGAGGCCACAAGCAGCCGCAGTGATCCATCGCGGAATCCGTCCAGTGTTTTCATTCGCTGCGACTGGTCCAGATCACCATGAATCGCGGCGGCATTGTAGCCGTATTTCTTCAGTGATTTGGCGCAGATATCCACATCCGTCTTGCGGTTGCAGAAGATGATGGCGTTGGTGCATTTGTCACCTTCGGCATCGATCAGCGCGCGCAGGGTTTTGCGTTTCTGGCTTGCCTCACGATCCCGACGACCGCCTTTGAACATCACCACGCCCTGTTCGATGGTTTCCGAGGCGGTGGCCTGACGCGCGACTTCAACCCGGGTTGGGGCTGACAGGAAGGTGTCGGTGATCCGTTCGATCTCAGGTGCCATGGTGGCCGAGAAGAACAGCGTCTGGCGGGTGAAGGGTGTCAGCGAGAATATGCGTTCAATATCGGGGATAAAGCCCATATCGAGCATCCGGTCGGCCTCATCCACCACCATGATCTGAACACCAGTCAGCAACAGCTTGCCACGCTCGAAATGGTCCAACAAACGGCCCGGGGTGGCGATCAGAACGTCAACACCGCGATCAATCAGAGCATCTTGCTCTTTGAACGATACGCCGCCGATCAGCAGCGCTTTGGTCAGCTTGAGGTGCTTGGCGTAGGTGTCGAAGTTTTCGGCCACCTGTGCTGCCAGTTCCCGCGTCGGGCACAAGACCAGCGAGCGGGGCATCCGCGCTCGCGCACGCCCGCGTGCGAGCAGTGTGATCATGGGCAGGGTGAAGCTGGCGGTTTTGCCGGTGCCGGTCTGGGCAATCCCCAAAACATCGCGCCCTTCCAGCGCGGCTGGAATTGCGCCTTCCTGGATCGGTGTCGGAGTTTCGTATCCAGCTTCCTCAATGGCTTTGAGGACCTTCGGGTTCAGGTTCAGTTCGTTAAACTTTGTCATGTATGTCCGGTTCAAGCGGACACTAGACCTGGCCCGCGCGTCAGAAAATGCCGGGCCCGGATGGCCATGCGCCCCATGCGCGTTTCGGCTGTGGCGCGGGCATAACAAAAACGTGGGGCAGGGTCAAATGAAGTCGGTTTAATCCGTGGCAAATCTGCCGGTAACAAGGATTTCCGCAACAATTCAGATGGTTCCGGGAAAGTGTTTCGCGACTTTTTGGTCCAGATCAAGCGGCCGGTGACGGATCATGTCGTTATCCTCAAGCCGTTCCAGCACTTCCGGGTCAGCAGCGCTGATTTCATCGTAAAATTCCCGCAGGCCATCGAGCCCGTATTCGGTCTCCAGAAGGGTGATCAATTCGTACCTGTCTAGCGCACCGATCTTTCGCGGGCGATCCGGGCTGGCCTGGTACGAGCCGCGTTCGAGGCGGAAACGATAATGCGCCAGCCAATGCTCCCAATCCGGGGCGTGGCGATGACACAGATCGATCTGAGGAAGCTCGGTTCTGACTGGCAGAAACTCACCGTGCTGATAGAGGTTGTGGATACGGTCGCTCAGTTTTTTCAAACCGCCGCGTACGAACAGTTTGCCCTGAATGTGGCTCATAAAACCGGCCAGAACGTAAGTGCCGAAATTGGGATAGAGCGCTTCGACCAGCGCTTGTCGATTCTGACCTTCGGGAATGAACGCTTTGTAGAGGTCCTGGCCACCCGCCAGCGCCTCAATCGGGCGGACGCGGACGGCGGGGATGTCATCGGGAATGTCGCGCAGCAGGTCGGGGATCGGGGACATTGGCCACAAAAACTCATCGACATCGATATGTGCGACCCAGTCCAGATCAGTCCTGTTGTAGATCAAATTCGCATTCGAGGATTGGCGAACCTGATGTTTGTCCGGCCTCTCACGCCTGCGACGCTTCCAGAACGCCGCATCGCAGGTACGCACCCGGATCCGGGGATGCTCGCGCAGGGCTGAGATGTCCCCCTGGACCGGCTCGTCCAGAAAGATGTGAATCCGGTCCGCGCCGATATCGAGGTGGTGGGCGGCAAAGCGCAGAATATCCTCACGCGGGGCGCGGATCGTGGACACAATCCCCCATTTGGTCACTTCTGGATTGCCCGCAGAGTCCGTCAGGTCATCATTTCCTTAGTCGCGGTCAGGCTCAGCTCGGGATAATCGCGGACGACCCGGTCGATGTCCCACTGCAGCCGCGTCAGATAGACGATATCTCCATCGTGATCATGGGCAATATGCTGCTTGTTGGCGTTGACGAATTTGTCGATCTCAACCTTGTTGCCACTGACCCAACGGGCCGAGGTGAACTGAGACGCCTCAAACCGCACAGGCAGGCCGTATTCCATCTCAATCCGGCTGGCGAGCACCTCGAATTGCAGCGCACCGACGACTCCGACGATGAAGCCCGACCCAATCGAAGGTTTGAATACCTTCGCGGCACCTTCCTCGGCAAACTGCATCAGCGCTTTTTCCAGATGTTTGGCTTTCATCGGATCGCCTGCACGCACGGTTTGCAGCAGTTCCGGCGCGAAGGACGGGATGCCGGTCACCCGGATCGCCTCACCTTCGGTCAGCGTGTCGCCGATGCGCAGCTGACCGTGGTTGGGAATGCCGATGATGTCTCCGGCCCAGGCTTCCTCGGCCAGTTCCCGGTCAGAGGCGAGGAACAGCACGGGGTTCGATATTGCCATCGGTTTCTTCGATCGCACATGCGTTAGCTTCATGCCGCGTTTGAAATGGCCCGAGGCCATGCGGACAAAGGCCACCCGGTCGCGGTGTTTGGGGTCCATATTGGCCTGCACCTTGAACACGAAACCGGCGACCTTCTTTTCATCGGGCGCGATCTGACGGGGCTCAGCCGACTGAACCTGCGGCTGCGGACCATAGGCGCCGATACCCTCCATCAGTTCCTTGACGCCAAACGAGTTGATGGCCGAACCAAACCAGATCGGGGTCATGTGCCCCTCAAGCACCGCCTGAGGGTCGAGCTTGGGCAGCAATTCGCGTGCCATCTCAACCTCTTCCAGCAGCTTGTCGAGCAATTCAGCGGGCACATGCTCGGCCAGCTTAGGGTCATCCAGACCATTGATTTGGATGCTTTCGGCCACCTTGTTGCGGTCGGCGCGGTCCATCAGCTCAAGCCGGTCGCGCAGCATGTCGTAGCAGCCGATGAAATCGCGACCCACACCGATAGGCCACGCGGCTGGCGTGACGTCGATCGCCAGCATTTCCTGAATTTCGTCGATGATCTCGAACGTATCCCGGCTTTCGCGGTCCATCTTGTTACAGAAGGTCAGGATCGGCAGATCGCGCAGGCGGCAGACCTCGAACAGTTTCTGCGTCTGGCTTTCCACACCTTTCGCACCGTCAATGACCATGACGGCGGCGTCTACGGCCGTCAGGGTGCGATAGGTGTCTTCGGAGAAATCCGAGTGGCCGGGTGTGTCCACCAGATTGAACCGGAAGTTCCCATAGTCGAACGACATGGCTGAGGCTGAGACCGAAATACCACGATCTTTCTCCATCTGCATAAAGTCCGACCGCGTCCGCCGTGCCTCACCCTTGGCCCGTACCTGTCCAGCCATCTGGATCGCGCCGCCGTACAGCAGAAACTTTTCCGTTAGCGTCGTCTTGCCCGCATCCGGGTGCGAGATGATAGCGAAGGTCCGGCGACGAGCGATCTCGGGCGGCAGGGTGGGTTGGTTCGAAGTATCAAGCATAAGCGCGCGTATAGGCGGGGAATCCAACTGAGGCAAGACAAAGGGGGTGGTTCGAATCATGTGGCTGTGGCAATAAGAACATATAGTGAACAAAATATGGAGTGGACCAATGAATTTGAAAGAAATCGCAGACGAACTGGTTGCTGGATGCCGCGAGAACCGGGCCAAGGAGAACCTCGAGAAGCTTTATGCCTCGGATGCTGTTTCTGTTGAGGGACAGGATTTTGCGGGCATGGGGCGCGAGACACACGGATTGGAAGCCATTCGTGGCAAGCACGAATGGTGGGAAGGCGCTCATGAAGTATCGGGCGCGTCCGTCAGTGGCCCGTACCCGCATGGTGACGACCGCTTTGCCGTGATCTTTGAAGTGCAGGGCAAGGTGAAAGAAACCGGTGAGAGCTTTGATATGCGTGAGGTCGGTGTCTATCACGTCGCCGATGGCAAGATCGTGCGTGAAGAGTTCTTTTATTAATCCGCAAGATCCCATTCTGGTCTTCTTTGCCGGGCCGATGTTAGATGTGTGCCGAAGATAGGGAGGGCCAGAATGGACTTGGGAATTCGCGGAAAACGTGCGCTGGTTTGTGCCAGCAGCAAAGGCTTGGGATTGGGCTGTGCCGAGGCGTTGGCCGAAGCCGGCGTTGATCTTGTGATGAACGCGCGCGGAGCCGAAACGTTGGAGGCTGAAGCCACGCGTTTGCGATCATCATATGGCGTTGCCGTGCAGACAGTGGCTTGTGATGTTACCACACCAGAGGGTCAGGCCGAGGTGATAAGTGCCGCGCAGGGTGCTGATATCCTTGTCACAAACGCGGGTGGCCCTCCGCCCGGCATGTGGTCAGACTGGGAGCGTGATGATTTCATCAAAGCGCTGGATGCCAATATGCTGACACCCATAGCTTTCATGAAGGCTCTGCTGCCGGGCATGATGGATAAGGGCTGGGGTCGCGTGGTGAATATCACCTCGCAGTCGGTACGCGCGCCGATTGCGGTGCTGGGCCTGTCGAATGCGGCGCGAACTGGATTAACCGGCTATGTTGCGGGCACATCGCGCCAGGTGGCACCACATGGCGTGACGATCAATAATCTGCTGCCAGGTATCCACGCCACCGACCGCGCGAACGCGCTGGATGGCGGGGTGTCAGAGCAGAAAGGTATTTCGATGGCCGAGGCACGGGCTGAACGCGCTGCAACCATCCCAGCGAGACGCTATGGCACGAGGGAAGAGTTTGGGGCGACCTGCGCGTTTCTATGCTCGCAGCACGCCGGGTTCATTGTCGGGCAGAACATTTTGCTGGACGGTGGTGGCACCAATCTGACGATGTAGGTATGGCACAGAACTTTTCTCTGAAAGATCAGTTGTTCAACGCGGAAAAGGTAAGCTTTCTTGCGGGCTTGTTCGCCAATGCTGGTTCCGATTTCAAGGAAGAAGCATTCGCGGCGAAAGTGATGTCGCGTTTGCCCGAGCTTGAACTGAAAGAGCGTATGGCGTGGATTGCAGAGTGTCTGCAAGAATCGGTGCCCGGCGATTTGCCGGCAGTGGCACCGGTCATTCTGCGGGCGCTGCCGCCTCCGCTGGACCCCGCCAAAAGTGATGATGACTTCGGAGACTTTATCTTTGCGCCCTTGGGTGATTGGGTTTGTGCAATCGGCCTGGATCATCCCGCTTTGGCGCTGGATGTATTCGAAGAGCTGACCCAGCGATTTTCGATGGAATGGGCGATCCGCCCGTTCCTCAATCACCACTCCGAACTGGTCATGGCGCGGATGCAGGGCTGGTGCACCCATCCCAGCTATCACGTGCGTCGTCTGGTCAGCGAGGGCACGCGGCCTCGTTTACCGTGGGGGCAGGCCGTTGGCTTGGCAATGTCAGACCCATTGCCGTTATTGGACCGGTTGCACGGGGATCGGACGCGCTATGTGACGCGCTCGGTCGCCAATCATCTGAATGATATCACCAAGAAAGACCCCGATCTGGTGCTGGAACGTCTGCGGGATTGGGGCAAGGCAGGGCGGCAGGACAAGGATGAACTGAACTGGATGACATCTCATGCATTACGAGGCCTTGTGAAATCTGGGCATCCCAAGGCGATGAAGGTGCTTGGATACGATCCCGATGCAGATATTGCGGTTGAGATTCAGGTAAACGGTCCGGCCCGGATTGGTGAAGCGCTGGAGTTTGAAACCCGCCTGAGCGGCGCAGAAGATCAGCCAGTCTTGGTCGACTATATCGTTCATTTCCAACGACCTGGCGGAAAGATCTCACCCAAGGTTCACAAGTTGAAACAGGCCGCGCTTACAGGTGGTCAGTTGACACTTAGAAAGCGGCACAAGCTGAAGGGCAATGCAACAACGTTCAAGTTGGTTCCTGGGCCGCATCGGTTGGAGATTCAAGTGAACGGCCGCGTGCACGCAGGCGTGGATTTCGACCTGCTCGCTTGAGCCCTGTCACGGTTTCGTCAGATCGGGCGCTGGTGGATTGCGTGGTGTGGATTGCTGCACTAGCTGCAAAAGACCAGTGACAAAAGGATTGCCCCGATGAAGCACGAGGCTGTGCAGAACTACTATGGTGAGGTGTTGCAAGGCAGCGCGGATTTGCAAACAAATGCCTGCTGTACTCCGGATGATATGCCGGATCACTTCAAGAAAATTCTGTCGCAAATTCATGATGATGTGCTGACACGTTACTATGGATGCGGGCTGATTGCTCCGTTGGATCTGGAGGGAATGCGTATCCTGGATCTGGGCTGTGGTGCGGGGCGCGATGTGTATGCTTTATCCGCGATGGTCGGTGAAAAGGGCCGTGTTGTCGGCGTTGACATGACGCCTGAGCAGCTCGACGTGGCGCGCGCGCATCAGGACCATCACGCGAAGGCATTCGGACATTCGGCCAGCAATGTCGAGTTTCACCACGGCTATATCGAAAAGCTGGATGAGCTGGACCTCGAACCGGGATCGTTCGATATCATCGTCTCAAACTGCGTGATCAATCTGGCGACCGACAAGGCTGCTGTGCTGCGTGGTACGCATCGGCTGCTAAAAGAGGGCGGAGAGATGTATTTCTCGGACGTCTACGCCGATCGCCGGGTGCCCAAGGCGATGGCCGAGGATGAGATCCTGTATGGCGAATGCCTGTCGGGTGCGCTCTATTGGAACGATTTTCTGTCGATGTCGCGTGCGGTCGGGTTCAGCGATCCCCGTCGGTTGACGCATCGGCCTTTGACCATCGAGAACCCAATTCTGGAAGAACGGGTCGCACCGCTGAGCTTTATTTCGGCCACCTACCGTCTGTTCAAGCTGCCGGAGTTGGAACCTGCATGCGAGGATTACGGTCAGGCTGTGATCTACAAGGGCACAGTGCCGCATGCGCCGCATGAATTTGTGCTGGATGACCACCATACGATCGAGGCCGGCAAAGTATTCCCGGTCTGTGGCAACACGTGGATGATGCTGCAAGACACCCGTTTTGCACGACATTTCGAGTTTATCGGCGATTTCTCGACCCATTACGGGATTTTCGAAGGCTGCGGCGGGGATAGCCCGTTTGTTGTACAGGGCGAAGCTGCCTCGACCGGGTGCTGCTGATCCCTTGCGCCTGATGGGCGGGGTTGTTATCCCCGCCTAAGCCCGATGGATTTGATCGGGAAAGGCAATGGGGTCCATCGGTGACAGTGACGACAACTCCTCCTCGATTGGAAATCCGCAATCTGATTGCGCGCTTTGGCGGGCGGACGGTCGTGGATGATGTATCGTTGACCGTGCACGCGGGGCAGGTGACTTGCCTGCTGGGGCCTTCGGGCTGCGGAAAGTCGACCACATTGCGGATGATCGCGGGGGTCGAAATGCAGACCTCGGGCGAGATTTATGTAGATGGCAAGCTGATCTGTGACACGGTGTTCCGAGTACCGCCCGAACGGCGCGAGATTGGGCTGATGTTTCAGGATTTTGCGCTGTTTCCGCATCTCAGCGTGGCGGATAACGTCGCGTTCGGCCTGAAAGGCAGCAAAGAGCAGAAACGCGCGCGGGTCGAGGAACTGCTGACCAAGGTCGATCTGATGCGGTTCATCGATGGATTTCCGCATCAGTTATCTGGGGGTGAGCAGCAGCGGGTTGCTCTGGCGCGTGCGTTAGCCCCACGTCCGCGGATCATGCTGATGGATGAGCCGTTCTCGGGCCTCGATAACCGTCTGCGCGACGGCATTCGGGACGAAACGCTCGCAGTCCTCAAAGAAGAGGACGCTGCTGTTCTATTGGTCACGCATGAGCCGGACGAGGCGATGCGAATGGCTGATGAAATCGCGCTGATGCGGCGCGGCAAGATTGTGCAGCAGGGGGCGCCATACAATGTCTATACCCGGCCTGCAGACAAGGCAGCAGTTTCGTTTTTTAGTGATATCAACGTGTTGAAGGCCCAAGTTAATGGGGCGTTGGCGCATACTCCGTTTGGCCGTTTTCTTGCGCCCGGTGTGCCGGACGCGACCGATGTTGAAATCGTGTTTCGACCCCAGCACGTCAAGCTGGACTTCGACCGCAATGGCAAAGGGCCTGCGCCGACGCCGACAGACGGCATTGCCGCCCGAGGCGTGGTTGAGCGTGCTCGGTTTTTGGGAAATGAAAGCCTTGTCGAGTTTCGCATGGACTATGATGGCTCGATCCTGAAGGCGACGGTCCCGAACGTCTTTGTACCCAAAGAGGGCCGTGTCATGTGGCTGACCATTCGCCGCGACCGGTGTTTTGTATTCCCGGCCTGACGCTCAAATCCTGCATTTTCATCCAAGTGGTGCGTGAAAGCCTCAGATTGCGCATGTGCATTGCTTGTCGCAGCGCTGAGGCGGGTCTATCAAGGGCAAAACGAGGGGTGGACCGGGCATGCGAATTCTTCTGACCAATGATGACGGCATCAATGCGCCGGGACTGATTGTGCTTGAAGCGATCGCGGCTGAACTGGCCGGTCCCGATGGCGAGGTCTGGGTCGTCGCGCCTGCCTTTGAACAGTCGGGCGTGGGCCATTGCATCAGCTATACCCACCCGATGATGGTCGCCAAACTGGGCGAGCGTCGCTATGCCGCCGAAGGGTCTCCGGCGGATTGTGTGTTAGCCGGTTTGCACGACGTTATGAAGGACGCCCCGCCCGATCTGGTGTTGTCAGGGGTGAACCGGGGCAACAACTCGGCTGAAAACACGCTGTATTCGGGAACAATCGGCGGCGCGATGGAGGCGGCGTTGCAAGGTGTGCCCGCGATTGCCTTGTCTCAGTATTTCGGGCCGCGCAATCTGGGGCTGGACGATCCGTTTGAGGCGGCTGCCAAATTTGGGGCCGATCTGGTGCGCCGCATTCTTGATGCGACACCCGAGCAGCAGGGCGACTATCGTCTGTTCTATAATGTGAATTTCCCTCCAGTTCCCGCAGATGAGGTGCTGGGTACGCGCGTGGCCCCGCAGGGGTACCGACGCGATACACATTTCTCTGTCGAGCCGCACAGCTCGCCCTCGGGTCGCCGGTTCCTTTGGATTAAGGGCGGGTATCAACATAACCCAACTGCTCCGGGCACGGATGCGGCGGTCAATCTGGAAGGATATATCTCGGTCACTCCGATGCGCGCTGATCTGACTGCATACGACACGCTCGAGGCGCTAAAGGTCATCGAATGACTGGACCAAGCGCAGAAACCATAATGCAGTTCCTGTTTGCCCTGCGCTCGCGCGGGGTGACGGATGCACGTGTACTGGCAGCGATGGAGCAGGTTGACCGGGGGCGGTTTGTCAAAGGCCTGTTCGCGGACCGGGCCTATGAGGACACTCCGCTGCCTATTGCCTGTGGACAGACCATCAGCCAGCCTTCGGTTGTGGGGCTGATGACGCAGGCGCTGCAGGTGCGTCCGCGTGATACGGTTCTAGAGGTCGGCACCGGCTCGGGCTATCAGGCGGCGATCCTGTCCAAGCTGGCGCGCCGGGTCTACACGGTTGAGCGGCACAAGAGGCTGGTGCGCGAAACGGGAGAACTGTTCCTTGAGCTGGGGCTGACGAATGTGACCGCGATGCTGTCGGATGGATCATTTGGACTGTCCGAACAGGCCCCGTTTGACCGTATCATTGTGACCGCGGCCGCCGAAGATCCACCGGGGCCGCTCTTGGCGCAGTTGAAAATCGGCGGTATCATGGTGTTACCCGTAGGCCAATCGGACGCGGTGCAGACCCTAATCCGGGTCACGCGCACTGAAACCGGTCTGGACTATGACGAATTGTTGCCGGTCCGTTTTGTGCCCTTGCTTGAGGGGCTGGGAAAAGACGGAGCGTAAAGGTATATTAGAGGCGCCAGAACCCCGGAGAACAGGGGCAGGTGTTGAGGACAGTAAAATGAGAGCAGTTTCCAAATCAGCAATGCGCCGCTATGCGACAGGTGTTGCCGCGCTGGCAATTCTGGCCGGGTGTGAAGGGCCATATGACTATGACCTGCGCGGCAATGTCGGCGGGTTCTCCACTGCAGATGCCGCCCTTGCAGCGACCGCCAACCGCCCGACGCCGGATGCGCGTGGCGTGATCACCTATCCGAACTATCAGGTCGCGGTAGCCCGCCGTGGGGATACAGTTGGCGATGTCGCCACCCGGATCGGCATGCCGGTGGCCGAATTGGCCCGGTTTAACGGATTGCAGCCAAATGACAGCCTGCGTGACGGTGAAGTTCTGGCCTTGCCGCGCTCGGTCGGTGGGACGAGCAATGTTGATATTGCGACCATTGCCGGAACCGCGATTGACGAGGCACCGGACACAGGATCTGTACAGACATCGACATTGGAGCCCGCGCAACCTGCTGCGGCTCCGGCACCGGTTGCTACGGGGCCTGAGCCGATCCGGCACAAGGTCAAGCGGGGTGAGACAGCCTATACAATTTCGCGCCTCTATCAGGTGCCTGTGGAGTCTCTGGCAGAATGGAACGGTTTGGGACCAGACTTTATGGTGCGCGAAGACCAGTACCTGTTGATCCCGGTCAAGAATCAACCGGCACCTCGGGCAGCAGCGCCGGCCGCCACGGCAACTGCGGTAACCCAACCGGGCGAAGGCTCACCAACTCCTACGCCGCCGAGCGCGACGCAGCCATTGCCGGATGAGAAAGTTGCCGCGGCAACGCCTGCGCCGGATATCACAGCCGAGGCCCCGACCAATTCGGGAAGCTCGGCGCTGGCAAGCCCGGTGAGCGGCACCATCATTCGGACCTACAAGAAGGGTAAGAATGAGGGGATAGATATCGCCGCAGCGCCAGGCGCGTCGGTCAGTGCGGCCGAGGCAGGCACGGTCGCCGCGATCACCGCGGATGCGGATCAGGTTCCGATCATCGTTGTGAAACACAACAATGACTTGCTGACTGTTTATGCCAATGTCGACAATATCACCATCAAGAAAGGTGATCGGGTGCGACGGGGACAGAAGATCGCCTCGCTGCGCGGGGGCGACAATGCATATGTGCACTTCGAAGTGCGCAAAGGGTTCGAGTCGGTTGATCCCGAGCCTTACCTGAAGTGACCGAAATGGCCCGTTCCGGGCCATGCCTCCGGCGGAGGTATTTGGGGCCAGTTGAAGGACGGATCACGCATTGGGATCGTAGTCGCTGAGCCGTTTACCCGGTTCGTCAGTAAAGAGTTCCGGCAGAGGCGTGACGTTTTCTATCAGGTCGATGCGGAAGACGCGGAAGTCGTTGCGCAGCTCGCACCAGGCAGTCAGTGTCCAGACACGGCCCCAGTATTCCATATGTAGCGGTCGGATGGTGCGTTCGGTCAGCGCGCCGTCAATGCGACGGTAGCTGAGCTGCAATTTCTGGCGCGATTTGATCGCGGCGCGGATCGGGGCCATATGTGCCATTCCGCGTACGACATCAGCGAAGGGATAGACCGCGAATTTCCAGCTGTCGGCCTCGGCAATGACCTGCGTGGGCAGGACGGCGTCGATTTTCTCGGCTAGAGATTCTGCGGCGGATTTAAGATCGGGATCGGCGGCCTCGGCAACGATCGCCATGCCGAGGTTCAGAGCCTCAAGCTCGGCGGGTGTCAGGTTTAGCGGGGGCAGCGTGATCTGTTCACGCACCATGTAACCTACGCCGCGTTCGCCTTCTACAGGTACGCCCGAGGCCACCAACGTGTCCATATCGCGATAGATCGTACGGACCGACACCTCAAGTCGGTCCGCGATGTCCTGCGCGCGGTGCAAGTTACCATCGCGCAGGATTTGTATGATGTCGAACAAGCGGTCAGTGCGGCGCATGACACGCCGTCTGAGCCGCCCTTAGGCGGTCATGTTCCATAGCACGGTCTCGTGACGCATCTGGGCGCTGTCGGGGTTGATTGCCGCCATCAGAGCGGGTGCAAAATCCTGTTGCATGAATGCAGCAGCGGCATCCTTTGCGGATTTCATATCGGTCCAGACGACATAGTCGGTCCAGCGGCCATCTTCGCCATGACTTAGCTGGCGGTGGGTAAAGCCGGGAGCCGCGCGGACGAAGGCTTCGGAGGCTTGGCTTAGCCTGATGAACTGTTCGGGCTTTGTGCCGTCGGCAAGGGTAAAGGTGACGATTTCTGCGACATGGGTCATGTGGTTCTCCGTAGACCAGGTTTCGATATCGTCCTTCTAGGTGATATCAACTGACATAAACCTGTCAGTTGAGAAATGCGAGTCCGCAAAAAACGCATGATCCGTTCAATTTTGCGCGCGGATTTGATCTGTCGCACTTTTGCTGATGCCCGTACGGGCGTAGACACGGGGCCAGACATATTCACGGCGCGCTGCGCCGACGTAGAAGGAGACAAGTCATGCTCAACAATATTGGCCTTCCGGGTATCCTGCTGATTGCTGTTGTGGTTCTCGTCCTGTTTGGACGCGGCAAGATCAGTTCGCTGATGGGTGAAGTGGGTAAAGGCATTACCTCGTTCAAAAAAGGCATCAAGGAAGGTTCGGAAGAGCTGGAACAAGACGCGTCCGAGCTGGCCAAAGACGTCACGCCTGAGACTGACAAAGACAAGGTCTGAGCCTAGATGTTTGATCTGGGCTGGACCGAGCTTCTGGTCATCGGCATCGTCGCGTTGATCGTGGTGGGGCCAAAGGACCTGCCTGTGCTGTTCCGCAATGTCGGACGGTTCGTCGGAAAGGCGCGCGGCATGGCGCGCGAATTCAGCACTGCAATGAACGAGGCTGCGGACGAAGCAGGCGTCAATGAGATCAAGAAGGGCCTGAACGCGGCGACCAACCCGGTTAGTACAGCGATGGACGGGATCAACGAAGCCGCGCGCGACGTGGCCAAATCCATCGACCCTACCAAGTTCGACCCTGACAGCGAGACCGGCAAGCTGGCCACCGAGCGAGCAGAGCAAGCCAAGAAGATCCAAGCCACAACGGCGCGCGCTGCCGCTGAACGCAAGGCCAAGGAAGCCGCGGATGCGCTGGCCAAGGCGGAAGAGGCCGAAGCAGCGCTGAAAACCGAAAGCAAAACATGACCAAGACCGACGAGATCGAGGACAGCTCGGCACCCCTGATCGAGCACCTGGCCGAGCTACGTACGCGGCTGATCCACTGCGTTGTGGCGTTTCTGATCGGTATGATCATCTGTTTCACCGTGGCCACCCCACTGTTCAACTTCCTCACGCAACCGCTATGTGAGGTGCTGACCGAGCGTGGACAGGATTGTGGGCTGATCTTCATCTCGCCGCAGGAAGGGTTCTTTGTAGCGATCAAGGTTTCGCTGCTGGGCGGGTTCATTCTGGCCTTTCCCTATATCGGAATGCAGATGTGGAGGTTCGTGGCGCCGGGCCTGTATAAATCGGAAAAGAACGCGTTTCTGCCGTTCATGCTGGCCTCTCCCTTCATGTTCCTGCTGGGCGCAAGCTTCGCTTTTTATGTGGTCACGCCACTGGCCTATGACTTCTTCCTCGGTTTCCAGCAATTTGGAGCGGAAGGGGAAGCTGTAGCAGAAGGCGCAACCGCACCTTTGAGCGTGGTGTTTCAGGGTTCGGCGCAGGAATATCTCAACCTGACCATCAAGTTCATCGTTGCCTTTGGCCTTTGCTTTCAATTGCCCGTATTGCTGACACTGATGGGTAAGGCCGGACTTGTCAGTGCCGAAGGTCTGGGGGCAGTGCGTAAATATGCGGTGGTAGGCATTCTGGTGTTGGCTGCGATTGTCACACCGCCGGACGTGATCACCCAGATCATCCTCTTTGTCGTAGTTTACGGGCTCTATGAAATTTCAATATTCCTGGTCGCCCGTGTCGAGAAGAAGCGCGAAGAACAGTTGCGCGCCGATGGATACTACGACGATGAAGAGGCCGAAGCCGACGCAGACGTGATGCAGGATTACGAAGAGAACAAGTAACCTGTTCCAATAGCTTTAAAGGCGCGCCCAAGGTAGGCGCGCCTTTTTCAATTGCTGCTCTTGTTGTGTTGATCGGAACATGGTTGAACTCCGCCAGAACATCCCGGAGGAGCCGATGGACGACCAAGCCCTGAATCGCATTGCGGACGCGTTGGAACGCATGGCGCCCGCGCCGCTGGCGGCACCTGATTTCAACGCGGCCCCGGCTTTCGTCTGGCATGTCGAGCCTGACCGGCTGGAACCCGTCACACAGGTCAATCGGGTCGACCTTGATCTATTGGTAGGGATCAACCGCTCCCGCGATACGTTGCTGGACAACACGCGCCGCTTTGCTGCGGGTTACAAGGCTAATAACGCGCTCTTGTGGGGCGCGCGCGGAATGGGGAAATCCAGCCTCGTCAAAGCGGTGCACGGTACGTTGCAGGATGAGCATCCTGACCTGAAACTGGTCGAATTGCAGCGCGAGGATATGGGCTCGGTCGCGCGTTTGCTGAACCACCTGCGTGCCGCGCCGCACAGGTTCATCCTGTTTTGCGATGATTTGTCGTTCAGCCACGATGACCAGCATTACAAATCGCTCAAGGCCGTGCTGGATGGCGGTATCGAAGGTCGCCCGGAAAACGTTGTGTTCTACGCCACATCAAACCGCCGCCACCTGATGCCGCGCGACATGATCGAAAACGAACGCTCCAGCGCCATTAATCCGTCCGAGGCGGTCGAGGAGAAGGTCTCACTCTCTGACCGTTTCGGCCTGTGGCTGGGGTTCCACCCCTGCGATCAGGACGAATATCTAGCGATGATCGATCGCTACTGCGCCGCTCATGGCGTCAAGGTTGATCCCGAAACTCTGCGCGCCGAAGCCATAGAGTGGCAAGCCACCCGGGGGGCACGCTCGGGCCGCGTCGCCTGGCAATTCTTCGTCGACCTCGCCGGGCGAAACGGCGTCCATATCGGTTAGTCCGCGCGCTTCATCTGGCCAGAAATACCTCCGCCGGAGGCATGGCCCGTCAGGGCCATTCTCACAACAGTGCTATAATCCGCGCCGCCTCATCCGCAGTGCTGGTTAATACATCCCGATCCTCACCGGGATGGAAACGCGCACGTACGGCGGTCGGCATCGGTGCAGGCTCAACAATCGACACGCGCGGTCCTGTCCGCGCGGTCTCGGTCGCCCAGCTGCGAGCCAGCGCCATCTGCGCCGCTTTGGTGGCGCCGTAGATGCCATAGAACTTCTCGCCTGCCTTCGGGTCATCGAAGAACACGGCATGGCCAGTTTCGCCCAACAAAGGCGCGACATACGGGATCAGAACCGAGGTGGCGTTTGCATTGATGCTGACTGCCTTGTTCCATTCCTTCGGATCAACGAAATGCACTGGCGTCAGGGCTGAGGTATGGATTGCAGTATGCAACCACAAATCGATCTTGCCCCAGCGATCGTGAATGCTCCGGCACAGGGTCGCCATCGCATTGGGATCGGTGATGTCCATGGGGGCCAGAGTGGCCGAGCCACCCTTCGCCTGGATGCGGTCATCCAGCTCTTCCAGCCCGCCCTGAGTGCGAGCGACAGCGACGATGTGATAGTCGGGGGCCAGCGCTTCGGCCAGCGCCGCGCCCAACCCGCGAGAAGCCCCGGTGATAAGGGCGATTTTGGTCTGATCGGTCATGAGGGGGGTTTGAACCTGCACGCGCAGGGCGTCAAGTCAGGATCAGCTGCCGGGGATGTCGATCCGGCGGTTCTGGCCGCTTTGTCGCAGCACAACGCCATTTTCATCAATGGCGACAACCTTACCCGGGCCGACACGACTGCCGGGTTTCACTTTCTTAATGCGCCCCGACGACATGCGGACCAGGGCTTGCAGGTCCGCCTTGGGCCCAAAAATGCCCAATACCGAGACCGCGTTCTTCTTGAGCGCCCCCGCCTGTGTGGCGGCGCTTTTCACCGTTGCGTTTGCCATGATCTGTGGCCGAGCTGCGCGCCCGGACCCCGTTTTGTGAGTGGTTTTCGGCATTCGGGTAACACGGGCTTTGCCGGACCAAAAGGCCGGCAGCACTCGGTTGGAAGCGGTTCGAATGCCGCATACCGAACCCTTTGCAAATGCAGCCCGTTCAGCAATAGGTTGTCGGCGGATTCTGACCTATGGCCGCTAGCGCAAGTCTCTTGGCCGACGCCTCAGGACAAAACGATTCGCCCGATCACCCAGAGGCCAGTTTCGCCGCGTTCCACGAACTGCCGACCACCTGCATATCTTCACGCTTTTTGCTGACCCGACTGCTGTTTTCTAGGCTGCCCAGATATTCCTCATCGACGCCGGTGACGTAGTTGCCGTCAAAGCAGGAACAGTCAAAAGCTTCGATCTCGGGGTTGCCTTCCTTGGCAGCCCAGATCAGATCGTCGAGATGTTGGTAGAACAGCGCATCCGCACCCAGTTCTTCGCGAATCTCCTCGATCTCTTTGCCATTCGCGACAAGCTCGTGTCGGGTTGGCATATCGATGCCATAGACATTGGGGTATTTCACCGGTGGCGAGGCGCTGGCGATATAGACCTTTTTGGCGCCGGCCTCACGGCACATCTGGACGATCTTTTTGATTGTATTGCCGCGCACGATCGAATCGTCGATCAGCAGTACGTTATGACCGTCAAACTCCAAAGGCACCGCGTTCAGTTTGCGACGCACGGATTTCTGCCGTTCTTCCTGGCCCGGCATGATGAAGGTGCGGCCAACATAACGGTTCTTCACAAGCCCCTCGCGATAGGGAATGCCTGTGATCTTTGCGGCCTCAAGCGCGACAGGGCGGGCGCTATCTGGCACAGGGATGATCCGGTCGATCTCAAGTCCCGAGTCCTGAATTTGCTTGGCCAGCGTCTGCCCCATTCGCATCTGGGTTTTGTAAACCGACACCCCATCCAGCAGCGAATCCGGTCGGGCTAGATAGACATACTCGAAGATGCAGGGTGTCAGTTTACCTTCAACGGCCTGGAACTCGTGCATATTGCCGTCGAGGTCGATAAGGATCGCCTCGCCGGGACCTAGGTCGCGCAGCTTGTCAAAACCGTTGATGCCGAATGCCACATCTTCGGACGCAAAGGCATAATCATCGCCGTCACCAGTTGCAGCACGCTTGGCAACAGACAAAGGTCGGATGCCGTAAGGATCGCGGAAGGCCAGCATCCCTACGCCCGCGACGAGGCAGATCACCGAATACGCCCCCTGAACCCGCTCCATCGTCATTTTGACACCGGCAAACAGGTTGCGGATCGGATCAGCATTACCATTGACCTTGATCGCATCAGCGACCTTGTCGGCCAGTACGTTCAGAAGGACCTCTGAATCCGAAGTTGTGCGCAGGTGGCGGCTGTATTTGGCAGTTACCTTTTCGCGTTGTTCTTCGGTATTGGTGATGTTGCCGTTGTGAACCAGATAGATGCCATAAGGCGCGTTCACGAAAAATGGTTGCGCCTCGGCCGCGCTGAGCGAGCCAGCGGTTGGATAGCGGACATGGCCCATGCCGACCTTTCCCAACAGGGTTTCGGCGTCACTGGCATTGAACACGTCTTTGACGAGACCATTTGCTTTCTTCTCACGGAAGAACTCGCCGTTGTAGGTGACGATCCCCGAGGCGTCCTGACCTCGGTGCTGAAGCATCAGCAAGCCGTCATAGATTTCCGCAAAGACATCATGTGTCCGGCTTGCGATCCCCAAAATCCCACACATACACGGGCTCCAATTTCTATGACTTGCTTAGGATGGCGTTCAGGTCGGATCGGGTGCGGACGGGTATCTGAATGGTGTGTTTTGGTCCGTTTGCACGGGACTGAGGCACAAGCACGAAAGCGGCTAGCGCATAAGAAAACAGATACAGCAAGGTCGGCAGCTCCGATTCCATGTCGGTATGGCCTCCACATAATGCCAAACGATGCGTGTGTCATCAAAGGATCACATTCGCGATTTGACGCAGGTGCGAATTGTACACGCTGCGGGTTTAGGATGACAAATGTACAGACCTATGCTGTCATATCATTGCGAAGGTTTTTTGCATGCAGTCCGGCAATACCTGGTGGAGCAGTCGCCATGTGGCAACACAAGCAAAACACACCGAAGGACAAACCTGTCAAGCGGCGTTGCCACCGATGTCGTGGGGCAGGGCGCGCACCCTGCGAGATCTGCAAGGGAACCGGTGAAGTGATCAAGAGCCGAGACCAGTATGGCAAGCCGATCTCAAGCCGATGTGACGGATGCTTTGGCCTGAAGACCATCCGTTGCAATATTTGTGGTGGCGAAGGGTTTATCTGATTTTTCCGAACCAAACGCAAAAAAGCCCGGCTGAAACCGGGCTTTTCTTTGGAATTTGGTTTGATTAACCCTCAGAGGCGTTGTCGGCGGTGCAGCTTGCGACCAGCTCTTCGTACTGGGCGGTAACCCAACCCAACGCCGCCTCGGGATTTTGTTCTTCGATCTGTCCGCTGAACTGTTCGAACACTTTGGCAGAGCGGCTTTCATCAACCATGGTATAAGACTGGCCGGTCATCACCGTGTCGTAGACAAAGAACGCGATGGCAACCAACAGGATGCCGCGGGCGATGCCGAAGAAGAAGCCAAGCGCCTGATCCAGCCCGCCAAGCGCGGAACGCTGCACCAAAGACGAAAAGAGCGGTGTGAAGATGCTGACCACGATCAGCGCAATGGCGAAGACGGCGGCAAAGCCCGTAATGACCGAAAGCTCGCAGCTATCACGCAGGAATTCTCCAACCACCGGGACCTCTTTGACCAGTGGTACGGCCTGCGGTGCGAAGATGAATGCTAGAACTGCCGCGGCGACCCAGCCTGCGATGGCCAAAACCTCGCGCATGAAACCGCGCGAATAGGCCAGCAAGCCCGACAGCACGATGATCAGGGCCACAACCCCGTCAATTATTGTAAAACCTTCCATGGCCCTCGCCTGTTCGTTTTCTGCCCCTCAAGGCGCGACTTTACCCTGCTCCGAAGGTTTCGCCAACAAACCCCACCAAATCAGAGGGTCGGGTGAGTGTCAGACCTGCCACAGTGCCAGTTTTGCCACCTGCCGGAGCAATTGCCGCTGTGAAACCAAGTTTTTGCGCTTCTTTCAACCTGTTTTCGGTCTGCGGGGCTGGTCTAAGTGCCCCGGATAGCGAGATTTCTCCGAAAACGACCGTATCGGCAGGCAGGGCGGTGTCTTCACGAGCGCTGAGCAGTGCAGCAGCAACGGCGAGGTCGGCAGCAGGTTCGCTGACTTTCAGCCCTCCGGCGACGTTCAGGTAGACATCGAGCCCGGCAAAGGGGATGCCGCAGCGGGCTTCGAGTACTGCAAGGATCATGGCGAGCCGCCCGCTATCCCATCCCACAACCGTGCGGCGGGGCTGGGAATGGGGGGACGGCGCCACCAGTGCTTGCAATTCGACCAGCACGGGGCGGGTGCCTTCGATACCTGCGAATACGGCGGAACCTGGGCTGGGCTTACCGCGTTCCGATAGGAACAGGGCCGAAGGGTTGGTGACTTGCGCCAGCCCTTTGCCGGTCATTTCGAAGACGCCAATCTCATCCGCTGGGCCAAAGCGGTTCTTAACGGCGCGCAGGATGCGGAACTGGTGCCCGCGTTCGCCTTCGAAGTAAAGCACGGTGTCGACCATATGTTCGACTACACGGGGGCCAGCGATCTGGCCTTCTTTGGTGACGTGGCCAACCATGATGATCGATACGCCGTGGCGTTTTGCAAATGTCGTCAGCTCATGCGCTGCGGCGCGCACCTGCGACACCGAGCCCGGCGCGCTGTCGACATTGTCGGCCCACATCGTCTGGATCGAGTCGATGATGGCGAGGCCGGGTTTTTCTGCCTCTAGCGTCGTGAGGATGTCCCGAAGGTTGGTTTCAGCGGCCAATTGCACCGGCGACTCTTCCAGACCTAACCGGCGCGCGCGCATCCTAACCTGTGCGCTGGCCTCCTCGCCCGAGACGTAGATGGTTTTGACACCTTTGCGGGCAAAACGTGCGGCGGCCTGTAGCAACAGGGTGGACTTGCCAATACCGGGGTCTCCGCCCACCAGCAGCGCCGATGCAGGGACAAGGCCGCCGCCGAGGACACGGTCCAATTCTTCAACACCGCAGAGGGTGCGGGGCGGGGGTGTTTCTTCGGTCGAGAGGTCGGTGAGCGCGATGGATTGACCGCGCTTGCCCCCGAGCGACTTCTTGACTGGTCCTGCCGAGAGCGGGGCTTCCTGAACGATGGTGTTCCATTCGCCGCAGCCGTCGCAGCGGCCTGACCATCGTGTATGTGAGGCACCGCAGGCGGAACAGGTGAAGGATTGTGTCTTTGCCATGTCGCCCTTGGTGCCCGAGGAATGGCGGTTCTTCAAGCCCTTGCTGGCTTTCCTGACCGCCGGTGGCGCGCCACGTCCTCAGGCCCTGCGGGCCATCGTCCGCTGCGGGCGCTAGACGCGCCTATTCCGCGGCACGCGGCGGGGTCATCGCAACCACGCTGCCTGGTTTTTGATCGTCCGTGGGGGATTGCAATTGCGCCGACAGTTCCGGAAGCAGATCGAACAGCTCATCCCTGAGGCGCGCGAGTTGCGATTTGGCGATGGATTCCTCGATCTCGATGTCTCGGGTCCATTGGCGCAGCTCGTGCTGGATGATTTGGGCTTCCTCGATGCGCTGCTGGAATTGCTCGACCTCTTCCTGACGTTGCCGCAGGAAGGTACGGGCGCGTTCGACCTTTGTGTCCCCATAGGTCTCGGCCAGTTCCTGGCTGATCTGGCTCATCTGAGCAGCCAGTTCCAGCACCTGCGGTTCGAGCCCCTGCAAATCGGGGTGATCGCGCAGGAAGGCCATGCGCTCTTTCACCGCGTCGAATTCGGAGGCCAGCGCAAAGGCGCCGCTGCGGTCGGCGGCATGGGCGACCTGATAGGCCCCGGCCACGTCCTGCATATTCATTGTGAACTTACGATGGGTGTTTTCAAGCGCCATCATGCGGGCGTTCGATGGCAGATAGAAGACCAGCATCAGGATCAGGGCGGTCAATCCGGCCTGAACATATACGCCTGCGTCAATCGTTGCACCGTTGCTGAGACCGGCCTGCAACGAGAGCCAGGGCAGGATGCCAATCGCGGATAAAATGGTGGTCGTCACCGCGAACAATGCTGCGGCGCAGATCAGGAAAAAAGTGAGCCTTAATAAGGTATTCTGAAATTGCAATGTTATTGTGTGGAGGGCGGCCATGATCGTCGTTCTCCTTCTTCAACCGGTACAAAAACCGGGCCGAAGCGGAAGGTTAAACAGACGCGAAGTGATCCGCTACGGACCCGAAAACTACAAAATTTACTGCTCGAAATATAAAGATGATACTCAGAAATCTGTTTTCAATCAATTAGGTCTGAGGTTTTCGTGATCCAAATGTCATCTCTGTAATATGGCCCAGTGCAAGTGAGGCCAGAATGCAGCCGGTGAACAGGTAGAGACCCCATGCGGTTTCGATGGTGGCGTATGAGATGCCTTTGGCCAGCGTGATGTAGAGCGCGATGAGGAAGATATCGGCCATCGCCAGCTTGCCGAGGATGTTGAGCGCGGGCTGGACGCGCGGGTCCAGCAGGTTCCATTGGATCAGCGCGGTGCCGATGGTTTTGACGTAGGGCGCGAAGAGGGCGAAGACGGTAACGATCAACGCGAGGAAGATGTCGGACTTCCACAAGGACTGGAGCCCGGTGATGACGCTGATTTCACTGAGGCCGAAGATCGGGAGGAGACCGGCGCGCATCAGCGGGGCGAACCACGCGATGGGGTAGAGGATCAGGAGGGATAGGGTGGCGAGGCGGAGGGTCATGAACAAGAATTTTGATAAGGCAGTTGAATACTTAATGAGTGGAGGTATCTGCGGCAAGTTCTGAGTTGCGGTCGCTTGAGTTGAGTGTAAGTTTAAGTAAGTCCTAAATTAATCAGCTTTAGATTGCAGTGCCTGACCCAATAATAAAGATCGTAAATGGCCCATCCGCATTTAATAAAGGAACCGTTGCTGCGGGAACTGACGGCTTAAATGCTGTCTTTTCAGCTGCGAGTGCGGCAGCAGACAGGTTGCCGTTTGACCGAGAGCAGCTCTTTGGTGTTTTGCATTTCCGACTTTACGAAACGGATCGCGCACGAAGAAGAGCGGTATGGTTTGGTGGCCGTCTATTCAACAGGTTTTCTGGCGAAGATCCCGGCTACATCCCGGTTTCCGGAACACATCTTCGCCAAGTGTTTGATGCAATACGCATTCAAACCCCCGACTTTGTGATAAGCGCAGGGCAATATCTATTGCGCTATGACTACGCTAAGCGCGCGTATGATCAGTTAAAGCAGGATCGTGAGGCGGAGAGAGCTTAACGCACCGCCTCAATCGGCCCCTCGGCACTGCCGCTGATGAACTGCTCCACATAAGGATCGCCCGAGGCGTCCATCTGGCCGACCGGGCCGGTCCACTGGATCACGCCTCCGTGCAGCATGGCGACGTTGTCGGCAATCGCGCGGACCGAGCTCATGTCGTGGGTGATGGTCATCGCGGTGGCGCCCATCTCGGTCACGATTTCGCGGATCAGGTCGTTGATGACGCCGGACATGATGGGGTCGAGGCCGGTGGTAGGCTCATCGAAAAAGATGATCTCGGGCTCGGCGGCGATGGCGCGGGCGAGGCCGACGCGTTTTTGCATGCCGCCCGACAGCTCGGCCGGGAACCGGTCAGCAACGTTGGATTTCAGGCCCACGCGGCGCAGTTTCTCGATGGCGATTTCGCGGGCTTCATCAGCGGGGCGTTTCAACGAGCCGCGCAGCAGGCGGAAGGCGACGTTTTGCCAGACGGGCAGCGAGTCGAACAGCGCCGCGCCCTGAAACAGCATTCCAAAGCGGGCCAGAAACGCATCGCGGTCGCCTTTCGCGGCGTCTTTGCCGTCGACGTAGATCATGCCGCTGTCGGGTTTGATCAGGCCGAGGATACATTTCAACGCCACGGATTTGCCAGTTCCAGAACCGCCGATGATGACCATCGAGGTGCCCTTGGGGATCTCAAGGTTCATGCCTTGCAGGACGTGGTTGTCGTCAAAGGCCTTATGTACGTTCTCCATCCGGATCATAGCGAGAAGAACACCCCTGTAAGAACGAAATTGGCGGCGAGGATCAGCACGGCAGCAGCCTCGACCGAGCCCTTGGTGGCGCGGCCCACGCCCTGCGCGCCGCGGCCCGATGACATGCCGTAATAGCAGCCCATGATGGCGGCGATCACACCGAAGGCGGCACCTTTGACGAGTGACGAAACGATATCCCGCGCTTCAAGGAAATCGACGGTGTTTTTCAGATAGGCTGCCGGGTTGAAGCCCAGATTTTGCGTCGCGACGGTGTAGCCGCCTGCAATGCCGATGATATCTCCGACCCCGACCAGCGCTGGAACCGTGATCAGGGCGGCCAGCACGCGTGGGGCGGTGAGGTATTTCATCGGATGGGTGGACAATGTGACCAGAGCGTCGATCTGCTCGGTCACTTTCATCGTCGCAATCTCGGCGGCGATCGAAGACGTCACGCGGGCGGCGATCATCAGGCCGACCAGCACCGGGCCAAGCTCTCGCACCATGCCTATGGCGACGATCTGGGGCACAACGGCTTCGGCGTTGAAACGCGCGCCGCCTGCGTAGATCTGCAGCGCCAACGCGCCGCCGGTGAAGATGGCGGTCAGGCCGACCACGGGCAGGGACAACCAGCCGATATTCAGCAGGGCGATGCCGAACTCGCGCGGATAAAACGGTGGTCGAAAAATGTGCGAAACCGCGTCGAGCGCGAACAGCGCGACGCGGCCAAACGCGGCGAGCATGGTCAGGATAGAACGCCCCAGCTCACCCAGCAATGAAACGGGATTCATTCCACGTAGCCCCGCGAAAAGCGACTGCCGAGCGAGGTCAGAATTTCATAGCCGATGGTGCCAGCGGCTTCGGCCAGATCATCGACGGTTTGGTGCCCGTTCAGGATACGCAGGCGATCAGGTTTATACGGCAAGTCAGTCACATCCACGGTGATCAGGTCCATCGAGATACGTCCTACCACTGGGCAGGGCTGATCACCAGCGAATGTATCGATGCCGCCCCCAATGGCGCGATGCAGCCCATCGGCATAACCGGCCGCAACGGTCGCAATCTTCGACGGGCGGCGCGCGCTCCAGCTGTTGCCGTAGCCGACGGTCTCGCCCACGGCGACGTCGCGCACTTGAATCACCGGCATATCGACGGTGACGACCGGCTTGGCCCCGGCAAAGGGCATCCCGCCGTACAGGCCAATCCCTGGGCGGCAAAAGTCAAAGTGGAATTCCGGCCCCATCAGAGTACCACCCGTCGCCGCAAGCGAGCGCGGCACGTCGACGCCATCGGTCATCTGTTTGAACGTGTTCAACTGTTGGCGGTTCATTGGGTGTTCAGGCTCATCCCCGCAGGCCAAATGCGACATTATCACCAACGGGTTCAGGGCAAGGGCTTCGTGCCGCAGTTCGGCCCAGTCCGCAGGCTCAAGCCCAAGGCGATTCATACCGCTGTCGAGCTGGATACCAAAGCCACGATCGGGCAGGGCCTGACGATGACGCTTGAATTGTTCGGGCGAGTTGATCAACGGCGTCAGATCATGCTGGCGCAGCAGATCCGTGTCACCCTCCATATGTCCGGAAAACACCGCAACCAGCGGGCCGGGGCCCACAGCCTCACGCACGGCCACGCCTTCCTCGGCAACGGCGACGAAGAATTTTGCAACGCCTTCCTCAGCCAGCGCAGAGGCTACTGGACCGGCACCTAACCCGTAAGCGTCAGCTTTAACCACTGCGCCGGTCTCAACCTGGGTCTTTGCGTCAAGCGCCTGCCAGTTCTGGGCGAGCGCGTGCAGATTTATCGTCAGATGTGCGGTACTCATAAACGCCGTTCATCACATAGGATTGGCCCAGGTCAAGGGGGAGCACCTTAATTCTTGGCGGGTTTATGCGCCTCATAGGCCGCTTCCAGCTCGGAACGCAGGAAATCCGCAAATAATAAGGGGCTAAACTGAGGTTGGCCGGTCCCGGGTAGGGGTTCGATGATTGTGCTGACATGAGGATCAAAGAAGAACGGAACGCTATATCGTTCACGGCCAGAACGGTTGATGACCCGATGCGGCGTCGATAGCAGGCGACCGTTTGACATCCGGTTCAGCATATCCCCGACATTGACGACAAAGGCGTCGGGACGGGACGGAACGTCAACCCAATGCCCTGACGGTGTTTTGACCTGCAAGCCGCCCACCTGATCTTGAGCGAGCAGCGTTAGGCATCCGAAATCAGTGTGCGGGGCCGAGCCGAACAGATCATCGGGGCTGGTCTTTGCTTGCGGAGGATAGTGAAGCAGACGCAGCCAGAATGTAGGCTCATCAAACGCGGAAAGGACCGAGAAATCCTGCGCCTCGCAAGCGATCAGCGCGATATGCATCAATCTGCGTCCGAGGGCCGACATAGCCTTAACGTAGGTTTCCAGGGTGTCGCGAAAATCCGGTAGATCAGGCCATCGGTTTGGACCCGAGAGGTAGATATCGGGATCAACACCAGCATCCTCGCGCATCATCATGAAGCTGGCGGATTGGTTGGGTTTTTTTACATCGGCCAGTGTTGAGTTCACATCTGTCGATGTGTTGATGGCGATGTATCCGCGATGCGTGTGGTCGACTGCGATTGCCAGCTTTTGATCCAGCGGCAGTGCGTGAAACCGTTTTGAGGCTTCGAACACATCGCGCATCAGCTGCGGGTCGATCCCGTGATCTTCGATATAGCCAAAACCGGTCGTGCCGTAGGCCGAACGAAACTCGGCCGCGATTTCCTCATCAGGGCGTGCACCCAGACGAATAACGGGGATCTCTGTGAATTCAGTCATGTCTCTCTCGCTTATATTGGGAAGATTGCAGGGGCAAAAATGCCCCCGGTCTATCCCGCAAAGCGTTTGCGGCGATGCCCGAAATGACGCGCCAGAATCACGCGCCGGGGTAGGGGATTGAGACAAGCTTGCATGGCCCGATCCGTACACATCGGCTCGGGTAGGTCAAGGGATCAGTAGCCCTCGATCTGGCTGTCCTGTTGCCAAGGTTTGACCAGATTGCCAAATCGGGTGAACTGAGCTTCGAACGACAGCTCGACCGTGCCGATGGGGCCGTGGCGCTGCTTGCCGACGATGACCTCGGCTTTGCCATGCAGGCGCTCCATGGCCTGTTTCCACTCTTCCATCTTTTCCAACTCGTGATCGCCGGGTTTTTCGCGTTCCTTGTAGTATTCCTCGCGGAACACGAACATCACAACGTCGGCATCCTGTTCGATCGAGCCCGATTCCCGCAGGTCAGACAGCTGCGGGCGTTTGTCGTCACGGCTTTCTACCTGTCGGCTGAGCTGTGACAATGCGATGACCGGGATGTTGAGTTCCTTGGCGATGGCTTTCATGCCCATCGAAATCTCGGCGATTTCGTTGACGCGGTTGTCGGCCATTCCGCGGCAGAGCTGAAGGTAGTCGATCACCAGCAAATCCAGCCCGTGCGTCCGCTTCAGCCGCCGTGCACGGGCAGCGAGTTGCGAGATCGGCAGGGCGGGGGTGTCATCGATGAATAGCGGGCAGGCTTCCAGTTCTTTCGCGGCGTCAACGAAGCGGCGGAACTCGGACTCGGTCATGTCGCCCTGGCGGATTTTGTGACTGGAGATCTCGGAAGCCTCGGCCAGAACCCGGCCCGCAAGCTGTTCGGCGCTCATTTCGAGTGAAAAGAACCCAACCACACCGCCGTCGATCGCACCTTCAGAGCCGTCCGGCTTGGTGCCGCGCTTGTAGGCCTTGGCCACGTTAAATGCGACGTTTGTTGCCAGCGATGTCTTACCCATCGACGGACGCCCGGCCAAAATGATCAGGTCGGACGGGTGCAGGCCACCCAATTGCTTGTCGAGATCGGCCAGACCGGTGGAAATCCCCGCCATGCCGCCACCGCGTTGGTACGCCTCGTTGGTGACGTTGACGGCTTCTGTGACCGCCTTGAGGAAGGATTGAAAACCCTGTTCGGTCTGGCCCTGCTCGGATAACTGATAAAGCTGTTGCTCGGCCTCGACGATCTGTTCTTTGGGCTCGCTGCTGACATCGACCCGCGCAGCCTTGTCAGAAATGTCCCGGCCCAGCCGGATCAGCTCGCGCCGAATGGCGAGGTCATAGATCATCTGGGCGTAGTCATGCACCGCAAAGGCACTGATTGAGGCACCGGCAAGCTTGACCAGATAGGCCGGACCACCCAGTTCCTTCAGGCCCTCATCCTCGGCCATGAAAGACTTCAGCGTGACGGGTGAAGCCAGCGCATTTTTGGCGATACGGGTCGACGCGACTTCGTAGATGCGCGCATGAACCGGATCATAGAAATGCTCGGCCCCAATAATCGATGCGACCCGATCATACAGATCATTATTCGTCAGAATCGCACCCAGAAGCTGCTGCTCGGCCTCGATGGAGTGCGGCATTGTTTCTGGGTTCTGAATCTGTGCGGCGGCCTGCTCGATACTGCTGATCTCGTTCATTGCTGTTCTCTTTGTCCCCTGGACAGAGGCCATAGCGCGGCCCTGTGAGTCGGCGCAAATTGTATGTTTTCTGGGGATATGCTGTGCATATCTCTCTGCCCCATCATATTGAAGGATGAGGCAGGGTTGCGTCAACATCTTGTGGATGAAGCGATCGACGCAGCGGTTAGTGTTTCCATTCTGAAAACAGTTTGCGCAACGTCAGCTTTTATGTGCGTCCTGCCAACCACGCGGGTCGTTCAGGAAGGCCTCGACGCCATCAAGCGTCTCTTCGTCAAAGGCCTTTTGCGCTTTGGCTTCCGCCAAAACATCCCACCAAGTACAAAGCGAGTGCAATTTTACGCCGTGATCGCCCAGCGTTTTCTCGGTTTCGGCGAAAATACCATAATAGAAGATCACAGCCGTATGCCCACAGGTCGCACCGGTTTCGCGGATCGCGTCGACAAAGGACAGTTTTGAGCCTCCATCGGTGGTCAGGTCTTCAACCAGCAGTACCCGCTCACCCTCGCTCATCGCGCCTTCGATGCGGGCGTTCCGGCCGTAGCCTTTGGGTTTCTTCCGCACGTAGGTCATTGGCAGTGCCATGCGCTCGGCCACCATTGCAGCGAAGGGAATACCTGCTGTCTCGCCACCGGCGATATTGTCAAACGCTTCGAACCCCGCGTCGCGCATCACGGTAACCGTCAGGAAGTCCATCAGGGTTGAGCGGATGCGCGGGTACGAGATCAGCTTGCGGCAATCGATATAGGTCGGGCTTGGTAGACCGCTGGCCAGCGTGAAAGGTTCGCGGGAATTAAAGTGTACGGCTTTGATCTCCAGCAGCATCCGTGCGGTCAGGCGGGCGATTTCGGTGCTGTCGGGGAAGGAACTGGGGATCATGGCGCAGACCTCTGGGCTGAAAGGGTGTCGCAGGCTGATAGCCTGACCCCCGGCCCAGAGTCGAGAGGGCACGCTAAAAGAAAAGCGGACCCCCAAGAGGTCCGCTTGATGCCCTTGCGGGCAGAGCAGCCAAGGTGGGCTTGACTGCTCATTTCTCAGGCTCGCTTTCCGCAATCGGCAAGACTGTGCCTTCAATCTCGGTTTCGACGTGTATGCGAGGCGAGGTAAGAAGCGCAACCACCATTGCCGTCACAAATGCGTAGGCTGCCGCGCAGTAACTGTATACAGCGCCCAGTATTCGAAATGATGCGCTGTAGACTGCAGGTATTCTTAGGTCCGAGCCAGATCAGCAAGAGCGTCTCTCAAAAGGGTCAAAGCGTGGTCCCGCGCAGCGCGACGTACGTTATCCCGTCCCTGGGCTCCGAATTCCACGGTCTCGGTTCGGGTCGGTTGACCCTGTGCAGCGAGGCCAAAGCATACGCGGCCTTCGGGTTTGTGTTCGGACCCGCCGGGGCCCGCGATGCCAGTGATCGAGACCGCCAACTGCGCCCGCGAATTCTGCAGGGCGCCATTGGCCATTTCTTGGGCGACTTCTTCTGAAACTGCGCCATACGTCTCAAGCGTATCGGCGCGCACGCCCAGCATCTCTTGCTTTGCGGTGTTGGTGTAGGTGACAAAGCCGCGCTCAACCACGGCAGAGCTGCCAGGGATGTCAGTCAGTGCAGCGGCGACCATACCGCCGGTACAGCTTTCAGCAGTGGCGATCATCATGCCCTGCGCCTTGGCGCGATCCAGCAGGTCGACAACGGTCATAGACCCATGACTCCATGTGAGATACCGGCGAGGACGACCACACCGATGGCCGCAAAGACGCCAGCGATCACATCATCCAGCATGACACCCATCGGATCTCCACGCCGGTCGGCCCAGCCAATGGGACCGGGTTTGGTAATGTCGAAGAGGCGGAACAAGAGAAAACCCGCGATCCAGCCGGGCCAGAGCGCTGTGATGTCGATCCCATGCGCCCAAGACGGGTAGGAAATCGCCCATATCGCGATGAACTGGCCCGCGACTTCATCAATGACAATTTCGGACGGGTCGTGGTCATCTTGTCCAGCTGTCATCACTTGCGTAGCCCACAGGCCCCCGAAGAAAACCGCGAGTGTTGAGATGACCAGCAAGGGGAAGCCACCCAGCGTATGCAGAACCCATCCCAGCGGCAAAGCAGCCAGCGATCCCCAGGTGCCGGGGGCAGGGCGGAGGTAACCGACGCCGCAGACGGTTCCGATTAGACGAGCCGCTGTCATGACTTCACCAGACAGGCAGTTGCGAGCGAGGCAATGCCTTCGCTGCGACCGGTAAAGCCCAGCCGTTCGGATGTGGTGGCCTTGACCGAGACCTGATCGGTGCGCAAGCCCATGATCCGTGCCATTTCGGCACGCATGGTATCGGCATGAGGGCCGATCTTGGGAAATTCGCAGACCAGTGTGCAGTCGACATTCGAGATCTCATAGCCCAACTGCCCAGCCAATTCGACTGCGTGGCGCAGGAAAATTTCACTCGCTGCACCTTTCCACTGCGGATCGGAGGGCGGAAAATGCTGTCCGATATCACCCCGCGCCAGGGCGCCATAGATCGCGTCGGTGACCGCGTGCATCCCCACATCTGCATCGGAGTGACCTTGGAGCCCACGATTGTGCGGCACCTTCACACCGCAGAGGATCACGTGATCTCCGTCACCAAAGCGGTGCACGTCGTAGCCGTTGCCCAGCCTTACATCCATATTCATACCCATTGTACGTTCGGCCCGGGCGAAATCCTCGGGCCGTGTGATTTTCAGGTTATCCGCATCGCCCGGAATAATCGCGACTTCGACTCCTGCAGCGCGCGCGACTTCTACATCATCCGCCGCACCTCCGGGATGGGCTGAATGGGCGGCGGTGATTGTGCCAAAATGAAATCCCTGCGGTGTCTGCGCAGCGTAAAGGCCGGATCGATCATGCGTTCCTGTCACCATCGAGCCGTCTCCTGTCCATAGCGCATCCGTGACGGCCAAGCCTGGAGCAGCTGCCGTATGCGTGTCGAGTGCTTTCAGAACATCGCCGATTATCCGAGCGCTGACGCAGGGACGGGCAACATCGTGAATCAAAACCTTTTCAACGCTGTACGCTTCCAAAGCCTGCAACCCGTTGCGCACTGATCCGGCGCGGTCTGCACCGCCGGGTGCAAGGATCAGGTTTGTCGCGCTGAATTCTTCCCAAACGGCTGTGTCCTCTTCGGCCAGCACCAAAACGACGTGATCAACCAACCCTTCGAAGCGGTCAATCGCCCAATCGGCCACGCGCCTCCCGCTCAACGCACGCCACTGTTTGGGCACTCCGCCTCCGGCGCGCAGGCCGCGCCCGGCGGCGACGATGATGGCGGCTGTGGTCATCTGAAAGGCCTCCTGATTGGGGCATTGTTTAGGGGTCGGTGAATGCAGAGGCAATCACCCGCGTCAATTTGCTTAAAAAATAAGCATATGATGATTTTGCGGGCTTGAATGCTCCCGTTTTATTGTTCATATGCCGCAATTTCGATATCAAATGCGCAACTGCTCAAGGATTAAGCACATTGGCCCTGCGTCTTGCTGAAAAGGATCTGACCCCTCCGGTGCTGTTGGCGCCAATGGCCGGAATCACCGACCGGCCTTTTAGGGACCTTGTGATGCGCTTCGGCGCGGGGATGGTTGTCAGCGAAATGGTCGCCAGCCAAGAGATGGTGCAGGCCAAACCAGGCGTACGTGAACGGGCCGAGCTTTCGGCGGATGTGGAAAACACCGCTGTGCAACTGGCCGGACGCGAGGCGCATTGGATGGCCGAGGCCGCCCGGCAAGTCGCTGACCGGGGCGCGCGCGTGATCGATATCAATATGGGTTGCCCAGCCAAGAAGGTAACCAACGGCTATTCCGGTTCGGCTTTGTTGAAAACTCCGGACCATGCACTGACGCTGATCGAGGCCGTTGTGGGTGCAGTTGATTTGCCTGTTACGCTGAAAACGCGGCTAGGCTGGGATGACAATCTGCTGAACGCGCCGGATGTGGCGCGGCGTGCGCAGGACGCAGGCATCCGGATGGTGACCATCCATGGGCGTACGCGCTGTCAATTCTATAAAGGCCGGGCAGATTGGCGGGCGATCCGGGCGGTGAAAGAAGCCGTCTCGATCCCTGTCATCGCAAACGGTGACATCGTCGATACCGAGGCCGCGCAAATCGCGCTGAATCAGTCCGGGGCCGATGGCGTCATGATAGGTCGGGGGGCGCAGGGCAAGCCCTGGCTGCTGGCGCAGATTTGCCATGATCTCTATGGCGCTGCTTCTCCAACCATTCCCACGGGCACTGAACTGATCGAGATGGTGCGTGGCCACTATCTGGCGATGCTGGAGTTTTACGGTACCGATCTGGGCCTGCGCGTCGCACGCAAACATCTCGGTTGGTACATGGATGAGGCTGGAACACCCGCCACCTTGCGGCGGGCTGTCCTGACATCCCGCGACACCAATGATGTGTTATGGCTTTTGGCAGATGCGCTTAGTGGCACGGCGGAGGCAGCAGCATGACCTCTGACCAGAGCATCTGGACCTCGCTTCCGGTTCCGGCGTTCATTATCGATGCCGAAGATCGGATATCGGACGTCAACTCCTCGGGTGAGGGGTTTCTGAACGCCTCCCGCAAGGCAGTGATTGGACACCCGGTCTGGGATCAACTCGCGGTTGACGCGCCGTTGGAAGAGGCGTTTTTGCGCGCGCGTCAACAAGGTACACCGCTGTTCGTGAACGATGTGGACGTTGGGTCGGGCAATCGCGCGCCGCTGCAATGTGCGCTGCAAATCGCGCCGCTGATGGGGCATCCCGGTTCAATGATCATGATCATCTCGCCGCGCGAACTGGCCGGTCGGATGACCCGTGGCAACACTGTGAAATCGGCAGCGCAGTCTGCGATTGGTATGGCAGAGATGCTTGCGCATGAGATCAAGAACCCTTTGGCAGGGATCACCGGTGCGGCGCAATTGCTCAGCATGAATATTTCGCAGCAAGATCTTGAGCTCACTGACCTTATCGTTGAGGAAAGCCGCCGCATTGTGAAGTTGTTGGAGCAAGTAGAACAGTTCGGCAACCTGTCTCAACCCGATTTCAAACCGGTCAATATCCACGATGTACTGGATCGCGCGCGCCGGTCAGCGCTGTTGGGTTTTGGCGCGCATATGACGATTATCGAGGATTACGACCCCTCGCTGCCCTTGGCCTACGGGGACCCGGATCAGTTCCTGCAGGTGGTTCTGAACTTGCTCAAAAACGCTTCGGAAGCTGCTGATGGCAACGGTACAATCCGGCTGCGTACCTATTTTGAGCATTCATTCCGACTTCGGCGCAGTGACGGTTCGGGTCATTCGCTGCCTCTGCAGATCGAGATTATTGATGATGGGCCGGGCCTGCCGGAAAATATTCGCAGTGATATTTTCGACCCCTTCGTGTCGGGCAAGGAGAACGGCACCGGGCTTGGGCTGGCGCTGGTCAGCAAGATCGTTTCCGACCACGACGGCTGGATTTCGGCTGAATCTGTGCCCGGTCGCACTAGTTTTCGACTGTCCCTGCGGCGTGCACCGAACGACGCGTATGAAAAGGAGAGCATCTGATGGATGGCACAGTTCTGGTTGCCGATGACGACCGCACGATCCGCACGGTTCTTACACAGGCCCTGACGCGGGCGGGGTGCAAGGTTCACGCGACATCTTCGCTGACCACGCTGATGCGCTGGGTAGCCGAAGGCAAGGGCGACGTTGTGATCTCGGATGTGGTAATGCCGGATGGAAACGGGTTGGAGATGCTGCCAAAGATCGCGCAGGACCGTCCCGGTTTGCCGGTCATCGTGATCTCGGCCCAGAACACCATCATGACAGCCATTCAGGCGGCTGAGGCCGAAGCTTACGATTATCTGCCAAAGCCTTTCGATTTGCCCGATCTGATGAAGCGCACCGCGAGGGCGCTGGATCAAAAGCAGCGGGTACAGGCAGAGCCGGTGATGGCCAGCGAAGACCGCCCTGATGAACTGCCGCTGGTTGGGCGCACCCCCGTGATGCAGGCGCTTTATCGTCTGGTCGCCCGGGTGATGAACACGGATCTGTCTGTGATGATTTCTGGTGAAAGTGGGACGGGTAAATCTCTGATAGCACGCGCTATTCACGATTTCTCTGACCGAAGGACACTGCCCTTTGTCACCGTGACAGCTGCCGATCTGAGCGATTTGGAAGGCCCGGCACGGGTTATGGCGCGCGTACGTGGTGGTACGCTGCTGATCGATGAAATTGCCGATATTGATGATGAGATTCAGGCCCGTATCGTGCGCATGATGGACACGCCGGGCGATCACGTGCCGCGTTTCATGGCCACAAGTCAATCAGATCTGACCGACGCAATGGAAAGTGGTCGCGTACGACAAGATCTCTATTACCGTCTCTGCGGTGCGACGATCCACGTGCCTGCGTTGCGCGAGCGGGTTGATGATATCACCTTGCTAACCGATCACTTTCTGGCGCGGGAGGAGCGGGAAAGTGGCGCGCAGCGTCGCCTCAGCCCCGAAGCGGTTGAGTTGGTGCGCCGGTATTCCTGGCCCGGCAATGTCCGACAGCTTGAAAATGCGATCCGGCGTCTTGGTCTAACCAGCCGTTCTGATGAAATCTCGCGCACCGAAGTTGAGATGGTGCTGGGTAGCCAGCCCGAGGCCGAACCAGTTCTGGGTGATGGCGAGCGTGAGAAGCTGTCATCTTCGGTTGGTCGTCACCTGCGCCGGTATTTTGATCTGCACGGAAACATCCTGCCGCCTCCCGGCCTCTATCAACGTATTCTACGCGAGGTCGAGGCACCGTTGATCGAAATCGCGCTGGATGCGACCGGTGGAAATCAGGCAAAATGTGCTGATCTCCTGGGGATTAACCGGAATACGCTGCGGAAAAAGATTACTGACCTCGATATTCAGGTGACACGCCGTCGCAAACTGATGTAATATCGCCACACAAACAGTGGCATTCGGGTTCGACCCCGGGAACGACCACGATATATGGCGGTAAGCCGCGCAAGCGGCACATCAGAATGAGGGCAGACGGTGGCAACCCGTGCACAGAACGGGCCGATCCTATCGATCAACCGGTGGCGCAAGTCCCGGAGGATGCGCAATTTCAGTACCTTGGGACTGGTTATGCTGGGCCCGGTTCTGGCGCTTGCAACCTATCTCGTCATTGGCCCTTTTGATCTTGGCGCTGCGGCACCGACACTGCGGCTGATTTTGTTGGCTGATCTGGTCTACGTGCTGGTCGTAGCTGCGCTGGTGTTGGGCCAATTGTTCAGTCTGATCGCCGCGCGTCGCGCAAAATCTGCGGGCTCCCGTCTTCACCTGCGCCTGATCGGCGCTTTCACGCTGTTGGCTTTGGTGCCGACGGTCACCGTGGCGATTTTCGCCGGGCTGACGGTGAATATCGGCCTTGAAGGTTGGTTCTCGGACCGTGTGCGGCAGGTGGTTGGGTCGTCACTAACTGCAGCCGAAGCTTACGAACAGGAACACCGCGAGGGCCTGACGCAGGATGCGGTTGTTCTGGCGCGTTTCCTCGATAACGCGCGATCGTTGGATTATTTTGTCTCAGACGCCGAATTGCGAGAGGTTCTGGCCCAGGGTCAGGCCCAGATACAACGCGGTTTGCGCGAGGCCTATGTGATCGATGGCAGCGCCGAAATCCGGTCGCGCGGTGATCGGTCCTACCTGTTCGACTACGAGGCACCAACTCCCGAAGAGATGATCGAGGCCAATGATCAGGGCGTGGCCATCATTGCCGATTGGGAGAACAGCGAATTCCGCGCGCTTGTTCCTTTGCATGCCTATCTTGACCGGTATCTTTATGTCAGTCGCGAGGTTGATGGGCAGCTTCTGACCCTGCTTGATGAAACCAAAGAGACAGCACAGTTCTACAGCCAATTGGAAAGTGAGCGGGGCAGGGTCCTGTTCGAATTCGGCCTTCTTTATCTCGGCTTTGCTGTGATCCTGATTCTGGCCGCGATGTCGCTGGGCATGTGGTTCGCCGAACGTCTTTCTCGCCCTGTTGGACGGCTGACAACGGCGGCGCAGCGCGTTGGTGCTGGTGATCTGAGTGTTCAGGTCATCGAAGAGGCCAGCGATGACGAAATCGCGATGCTGGGCCGCTACTTCAACCAGATGACTCGTCAGTTGAAGGGGCAGCGCGACACGCTGTTGGAAAACACTCGCCATATCGAACGTCGAAGGCGGCTATTTGATTCAGTTCTAAGCTCGGTGACATCCGGTGTCGTTGGCGTTGATTCAGAGGGCTGTGTGACCTTCGTAAACCGATCCGCGGAACGTCTTCTGGGCTGGTCTGGTGGAGAGCAGAACCTGGCAATCGGCATCGCTGTTCCCGAATTTTTGCCTTTGTTCGAAGCCCTTAAGGACAGCGGGCAAGAGGCGGTTCAGGGGGAGATCAAGGTAACCCGCAAAGGCCGGTTGGAGAACTTACTGGTACGCATGGCGACGCGGCGTGGCGAGGATGGAAGGCTGGAAGGCTACGTTGTGGCCTTTGATGACGTGACCGATCTGGTAAGCGCGCAGCGCATGGCGGCCTGGGGCGATGTGGCCCGTCGCATTGCGCATGAGATCAAGAATCCGCTGACACCGATCCAACTGAGCGCCGAGCGGATCAAGCGCAAATTCTCGCGCAAGCTGGACGAGGACGATTGCGATAGCCTGGAATCGATGACCGACGTGATCGTGAGGCAGACCAATGATCTGCGGCGGATTGTTGATGAGTTCTCGAAATTCGCACGCATGCCCGAACCGGAACGGCGCGAAGAGAATATCGTGACGCTAGTGCGTGAGGCGGTTCTGTTGCAGCAGGCGGGTCAGCCTGATGTTCAGATCGATGCGGATTTACCTGAACAGCCCATTTTGGCGGATGTGGATTCGACCATGTTGAGCCAAGCGTTGACGAACCTGATCAAGAACGCGGGCGAGGCTATTGAAACGCTGAAAGAAAAAGGCGCACCGGACAATCTGAAACCTCAGATCAAAGTCGTAGTCTCCACTGACGATGCAGGAACGCAGATCACCATAGCGGACAATGGCATCGGTCTGCCCGAGGACAGGGCACGGCTGTTCGAACCTTATGTGACTACGCGTGACGAAGGCACAGGCCTTGGCCTGCCCATCGTAAAGAAGATCATCGAAGAACATGGCGGAGCGCTGACATTGGAAGACGCGCCCACATTCGACGGACAGGACCATTTCGGCGCAATGGCTGTCATTCGTCTACCCGGGGCCTCAGGCGGCCCGACAAATGCGCCGGAAAAACAGGCGATTAAAACAAACAAACTGAAAGCAGGCCAAAGATGAGCGACATTCTGATCGTAGATGACGAACGCGATATTCGCGAATTGGTGTCCGACATTCTGGAGGACGAAGGCTATTCCACCCGGCTGGCAGCAAACTCGGACGAGTGCATGTCGTCGATCAATGCTGAACCTCCGGGATTGTTAATCCTGGATATCTGGCTGAAAGACAGCCGTATGGACGGGATCGATATCCTGAAAGCGGTGAAACGGGACAACCCGGATGTGCCGGTGGTGATCATTTCGGGCCACGGTAATATCGAAATTGCGGTGGCCGCGATCAAACAGGGGGCATACGACTTTATCGAAAAGCCCTTTAATATTGACCAGTTGATGGTTGTGATCCGTCGCGCGATGGAAACCTCGCGCCTGCGTCGCGAGAATGCCTCGCTGAAGCGGCAGGAGGTCAGCTGTTCAGACATGATTGGCAATTCTGCGTCGTTCCGAGCGATGCAGGGGCAGTTGGACAAGGTAACAAAGTCGAATGGCCGGGTTATGCTCAGCGGGCCGGCTGGGTCGGGCAAGGAAATTGCCGCGCGCTATATCCATGCCCATTCCAACCGGGCGAATGCCCCATTTGTGACGGTCAATTGTGCGGGGATTGAACCTGAGAGGGTTGAAGAGGTTCTGTTCGGACGAGAATCGTCTGAGCGCGGAATCGAGTCAGGCCTGTTGGAAGAGGCGCATGGCGGCGTTGTCTACTTCGACGAAGTCGCTGACATGCCGCTGGGGACGCAGTCCAAGATTCTTCGCGTGTTGGTTGATCAGCAATTCCAGCGTGTCGGTGGCTCTGACAAGGTGCGGGTTGATCTGCGGGTCATCTCCTCGACCAACCGCGATCTGGAAGAAGAGATCGCCGCCGAACGGTTCCGCGAAGAACTGTATCACCGGCTGAATGTGGTGCCGATTGCGGTTCCCTCGCTGGAGGAACGGCGAGAGGACATCCCGGTTCTGGCGCAACATTTCATCGAGATGTGCAACGATACACAGGGTCTGCCGATGCGCGAGCTGTCGGATGAGGCTATTGCTTTGCTACAAACGATGACATGGCCGGGCAATGTGCGTCAGCTGAAGAACCTGATCGAGCGGGTGCTGATCCTAGGCGACAGCACTGGCCCGATCGAGGCCCGCGAGTTGCCCAACGAAGAAGAGAAATCCGACGAGTCCGGGCGCGTGGTACTGTCTGGCGCACTGGCGACGCTGCCGCTGCGTGAGGCGCGCGAAGCGTTCGAGCGTGAATATTTGCTGACCCAGATCAATCGGTTTGGTGGCAACATAAGCCGCACGGCCAGTTTTGTCGGCATGGAGCGCAGCGCCTTGCACCGCAAGCTCAAGTCGCTGGGCGTCGTGACCTCGAACAAATCCGGTGCGCGGGTGGCTCAAATTGACGAGCCCGAACCAGCCGAGTGATTGCTGCGCCGAATAAAAAGACCGCAGCCGTTTCCATCGGTTTTCCCGCCTTTGGTAAACGGTTGAAGCGGTTGCGGCGGTCGGTTGGACTTAAGCAATCCGCCCTCGCAGATCTGATTGAAGTCGACCAAACCACGATTTCCCGGTGGGAAAACGGGGGTCAAACGCCATCGCCGCATATTCAACAGTCCGTTTTTGCGGCGTTGGGGCCGGTTCGGGTGCAGGATTCTGCGCTGAAACGTCTGGTCGTTCATTCGGCAGAGTGCTTGCACCTTGTCGAAGAGGCCAGCCATACCTGCCTTGCTTATTCGGGCAGCCGGGCGCGGGATTGGAAGACCTCACAGCGCGCCTTGCTGGGCGTTTCGCTTTGGCAATTTGCAACGGATGAGATCAGGCAAGCCGAAGCAGAACTGCAGAAAGATGGCTGGTGGGATTTGCATTCGCCTTCACCCAAAGCGTTTCTGACTTCCGAGGCTGTGCACGATCAAATCAGGATCAGCGCCGGGCAAATCGTGTGGGAGCGGTTGTATCTGGGTGATGGTACTCCGGTCCGTCTGGTCAGCGGGCGGCGCGAAGTCACCGCATAATTTATGCGTTCCGCTGACAGGTTAGGCGCGATAGACCGGCTGCATGAGTGACTCTTTTCGCACATTTTTGCAGGTCATGCTGATCTGGTTTGCTGGCCTCGGTGCGGCAACCCAATTTGCAAAGATTGCCGTACCATTTTCTGATGTGGGGCTGTTGTACCCGGACAATGCTGCCGTGATCGGCTGGTTGCTGTCCATTATCAGTCTAATGGGGGCTGCCTTGGGCGCGATATCCGGAGCGATCACAGCGCGTATTGGGCCAAATCGTCTATTGCTATTAGGGCTTGTGCTCGGCGGCGCGTTATCTTTGCTGCAAGCAAGCTTGCCGGTTTTTCAACTGATGCTGCTCAGCCGGGTGATCGAGGGGCTGTCCCATCTTGCGATTGTGGTGGCGGCACCGACGCTGATTGCTCAGATCACATCCGGTCGGGCGAGGTATAATTCCATGGTGCTGTGGAGTACATTCTTTGGCGTTGCATTCGCATTAAACGCTTGGGTTGGGCTGCCCATCGTCGATCGTTTGGGACTGCCCACATACTTTGCCATGCACGGGGGTCTGATGCTGCTGATCGCCGCGCTGATCGCGCTTAGCAATCTGAAAACCGACATGGGCCAGACGGAGAGTACCGGGTGGGGACTCTTCGCCTTCCTTGATGTGCATATCAGGACCTACCGCTCACCCTTTATTTCGGCCCCGGCAATTGGCTGGTTCTTTTACACGCTGACATTTGTTTCTCTGTTAGCGATCCTGCCGGGTCGTTTACCCGAAGGGCAGGGTGCATCGATTGCAGCACTTATGCCCCTGGCAGGGATTGTACTGTCATGGCTGCTGGTGCCCTTGCTGTTGACCGTCCTGTCCTGCGTCAGCGTCGTCAATCTGGGCTTTGTGCTGGGGATCGCGACGATCATCGCATTGTTTCTGGGGGCGCCCCTTACGTTCGGATGTATCGCCTTGTTTGCCGTGCTCGGGCTTGTACAGGGCGGCAGCTTCGCCGCAGTGCCAGAGCTAAACGGTACCACCGAAGCCCAAGCTCTGAGTTATGGTGCGATGGCGCAGATGGGCAATGCCGGAAACCTGCTTGGAACCCCGGTATTGCTGGCGGTATTGCTGGGCGTCGATGAGGCTGGCATGTTTGTAGCCGTCGCCGCGTTCTATAGCATCGCGATCATAGCGCATCTGCTGCTGGCGCGGCGTCGCAAATCAGCCGGCTTGTCCCGGAGTGATGATCTGAAATGACCCGTCGTCAAATTTCACGAAACAGGACGCGCTGTTCAGCGGCGGGAGCGTCGTGGTGCGCGTGGGCGTGACCCGCGATTTGACACCCTGTTTGCAAGGCGGAAGGCTGACCGGGCGATAGCCCTTTTGGGCCATGCACTGCGCCTCGACCTTGTTTCTCAGCCTCTGGTTCACGTCGACGGTATAGACCCGCCCGGGCTCCCACCATCCGGGGTTGCGATAGCAGCGTCCTCGGCCATCGCAATAGGTGCGCCCGGGCCAATAGACTGGCGGGCTCTGCCGGACCTGATTGGCGACAGGGGCGTCCTTGAGGGCCTGCACCTGGCAGTTCGTGGTCTCGGTCTGCATCCGCGAGACGCTCTCACCTTCGCGATAATACAAAGAAAGCGGACCACAGGCGGACAGCGTCAGCAGGCAAATCAGGGCAGGCAGAATGGTTTTCATATGCTTACTTTGGCGCAGCTTAGGAGGCATGACAATTCAATTGACCGCTTTGGGGGCATCTGTCATTCAAAGATTTCAGGCAGAAAGGCCAAGAGCATGAAGGTCATCATATGCGGTGCCGGTCAAGTCGGCTGGCAGATTGCGCGTCACCTTTCGGGCGAACTGAACGATGTGACGGTGGTCGACAACAATCCCGATCTGGTACGTCGCGCGACCGAGACGCTGGACGTGCAGGGGATCGCCGGTTTCGCCAGTTATCCGGATGTGCTGGATCGGGCAGGGGCGCGGGATGCCGATATGATCATCGCCGCGACACATTCGGATGAGGTGAATATGGTCACCTGCCAGATGGCGCATTCGGTTTTTTCGATCCAGCGCAAGATCGCGCGTTTGCGGTCGAAATCCTATCTTGAAGCAATCCATTCCGATCTCTACCGCCGCGATCATCTGCCCATTGATGTAGTGATCAGCCCGGAACGCGAAGTTGCCGCCGCAGCGATGCGCCGTCTTTCGGCACCTTCTGCTTTCGATACCGAGATATTCATGGATGGAAAGGCGCAGCTGCTGGGCATTCGGGTCGAGGAGGACTGCCCCATCGTCAACACACCGCTGCGACAATTGACCGACCTGTTTTCCACGCTCAGCTCGATTGTGGTTGGTGTGCGCCGCGAAGGGACGCTGTTTGCACCGGAATCCGAGGATCAGCTGTTTGTAGGCGACGAATGCTACGTCTTCACCAGCGTCAAGGACGTTGAACGTACGATGGAGGTGTTCGGCAAGGCTCAGCGTAAGCAAGATCGTGTGGTGATCGTCGGTGGCGGTAATGTCGGATTGGAAGTGGCCCGCACACTGGAAGAGCGCGAAAGCCGGGTGCGTGCCAAGATTATCGAGCGTGACCGCAAATGCGCCGAAATCGCTGCCGAGGCATTGGAGCGGACGATTGTTCTGAACGGCGACGGTCTAGATTCATCTTTGCTGAGCGAAGCAGGGATTGAGCGCGCCGACGCGATGTTGGCGGTCACGGATGACGATCGCACCAACATGCTGGCCGCGGTACGCGCCAAGGGAGAGGGTTGTCCACTGGCCATCGCGCTGATCAACGACCCCAGCATGGTCGCTTTGATGGGACCGCTGGGGATTGACGCATATATCAACCCGCGCGCCACCACTGTCAGTTCGATCCTGCGTCACATTCGGCACGGGCGCGTGCGTCAGGTGTATTCCATTGGAGATGCCGAGGCCGAGGTAATCGAGGCCGAAGTGCTATCAACTTCGCCCATGGCTGGACAAAAACTGCGCGACATCGATTTCCCAGAAGGCGTTCTGGTCGGCGCAGTACGCAAAGGTGACGAGGTTCTGCGCCCGACCGGCAGCCTGCGCATCGACGAGAAAGACGTGGTGGCGATCTTTGCAATGGCCAAAGACGTGCCCGAGGTTGAGCGTCTGATGCAGGTTTCAATCGATTTCTTCTGATGTTGCAAGCACGCGGACAGCAACGGATCGGAGTATTGCGGCGATTGCCGCTGCTGCTGATGATCTGGGGTATCGTGTCGCTGGCAATGTGGATACCCGCAGTTTATGCGCTGGCGCTGGATGATCACGCCACCTCACGGTCATTCTTCTATTCCGGATTGCTGGGTGTTTTTGCGGTGTCGATCATAGCTCTGGCCATGTCGAACCGACGACCACGGCGGGGAACGCTTGGCCAATTGGCGGTTCTGCTGGCCGCCTTTACCGTACTGCCGATATTTCTTGCTATTCCGTTTCATGATGCGCTGGGGACAACCAGCTTCCTGAACGCCTATTTCGATATGGTCAGCGCGCTGACCACAACCGGCGCTGATCTGTTCCCCGATCCCGCACGCCTTTCGGCGCCGTTGCACTTATGGCGCGCGTTGGTCGGTTGGATGGGCGGATTGCTGATGTGGATCTCGGCGGCCGCGATTCTGGCACCCTTGTCGTTGGGCGGTTTCGAAGTCACAGCCCGGGGGCAACCAGGGCGTCCCGTCTCGGGCGTGGCACAGAGCGAGAAGTCCGATCCACGCGGCCATCTGATCCGCGTGTCGCGCACATTGGCACCCGTCTATGCGGGTTTGACAGCTGTGATCTGGATCCTGCTGTTGATCGCAGGTGAGCAAGGGCTTACTGCCGTGAGCCACGCGATGTCAGTGATTGCGACTTCCGGCATATCACCCGTCGGTGGATTGGAAGGATCGACCGCAGGAATCACTGGCGAGGCGATCCTGTTCCTGTTCCTGTTCTTTGCCCTGTCGCGGCTGACCTTTTCGACCGATACAGCGACCTCAGGGTATTCGCGGCTGGACAAAGACCCAGAATTTCGGATTGGCATCTTCATCGTGCTGGCGGTCGCTGTGCTGCTGTTCATCCGGTTTTTGGCTGGAACGGCCGAACTGAACATTGCCGTCGAAGTGCGGCAAGCACTTGGCGTTTTTTGGGGGTTCATGTTTACGGCGATGTCGTTTCTGACCACGGCCGGATTTGAAAGCGCCAACTGGAACGACGCGCAGCAATTGTCGGGCTTGAGCACACCGGGCCTGATTCTGATGGGGCTAGCCCTGGTCGGAGGAGGCGTGGCGACGACTGCGGGTGGGGTAAAGCTGTTGCGGGTTTTTGCGCTCTATCTGAATGGCAAGCGCGAGATTGACCGACTGATCTATCCTTCTTCGGTCAGCGGAGAGGGTGGCGGCAACCGCCGCATTCAAAGCGACGGTGCCTTCATCGCCTGGATCTTCCTGATGATGTTCGCCCTGACGTTGGCCTTGTTCGATTTGTTGCTGGCCGTCATGGGCGTAGGTTTTGAACAGGCCATGTTGCTCAGCGTTGCCGCACTCAGCACCACGGGGCCGTTGATTGAATTGGCAACGGATGTGCCCATACGTCTGATTGATCTTTCCAGCGGGGCCAAGTTGACGGTCTGCGCGGCGATGGTGATCGGGCGGTTGGAAACTCTGGCGATCGTGGCACTGATTACGCCAACGCTGTGGCGCGATTGACCCTGCGTCAGGCACCTGGTGTTACTGCCTGATTTTTCATCTGGAATATCTGTGCGCGGCACTCCATACTCTGCCGGAGGGAGCGCGTTGGTCCGCAGCGCGTAGCAAGAACAATGGCGAGATAACAAAATATGGCTTCGGACAGACAGAATCTGCAGGACGCGTTCCTGAACAATGTACGGAAAGCAAAGGTCCCGGTCACAATATTCCTGATCAACGGTGTGAAATTGCAGGGTGTAATCACCTGGTTCGACAACTTCTGCGTGCTGCTGCGCCGCGACGGACAGTCGCAGTTGGTGTACAAGCATGCGATTTCGACCATCATGCCGTCACAGCCGATCAACCTTTATGAGGGCGAAGACGCCTCTTGATGGAACATGAGAGGGCGCGCACCCGGGCTTGGGTGCTGCATCCCGAAATCAAATCAGATGAACAGCGCCGTGTGCCCGAACCAGCGCTGGAAGAGGCGGTGGCACTAGCTGCCGCTTTGCCCGATCTGGATGTGGTCGGTTCCGAAATAGTGCGCCTACCGCGCGCGCAGGCTGGTTTTCTGTTCGGCAGCGGCAAGATCGAGGAACTGGCCGAACGCTTCCACGACAATGAGATCGAGCTGGTTCTGATCGACGGGCCAGTGACTCCGGTTCAGCAGCGCAATCTGGAAAAAGCGTGGAAGGTCAAAATCCTCGACCGGACCGGTTTGATTCTGGAAATATTCAGCGACCGTGCGCGTACCCGTGAAGGTGTGCTGCAAGTTGAGATGGCCGCGCTTAGCTATCAGCGTACGCGACTGGTTCGGGCCTGGACCCACCTGGAACGTCAGCGCGGTGGCCTTGGGTTTGTGGGTGGTCCCGGTGAAACTCAGATCGAGGCCGACCGGCGTGCCATTGATGAACAACTGGTCCGCCTGCGCCGCCAATTGCAAAAAGTGGTGAAGACCCGCACCTTACACCGCGCAGCGCGCGCGAAGGTTCCATACCCGATTGTTGCACTTGTTGGCTATACAAACGCCGGGAAATCCACGCTGTTCAACAGCCTAACCGGGGCCGAGGTGATGGCAAAAGACATGCTGTTCGCCACGTTGGACCCAACCATGCGACGGGTTGAGCTGCCGGATGGCCCCGAGGTGATCCTGTCCGATACCGTGGGTTTCATCTCGAACCTGCCCACGGAACTGGTTGCGGCCTTCCGCGCCACGCTGGAAGAGGTTCTGGGGGCTGATCTGGTCGTGCATGTCCGCGATATCAGCCACGAAGAAACCGAGGCACAGGCACGGGATGTTGAGGCGATCCTGAACTCTTTGGGTGTTGAGGACAGTCGCCCCCGGTTGGAGGTTTGGAACAAGATCGATCTGCTGAGCCCGGAAGACCGCGAAGCCGCGCTTGCCCGGGCCGAGCGTGATCCGGCGATCTTTGCCATATCGGCCGTAACGGGCGAGGGTGTTGATCCGCTGCTGTCTGAAATCGCCACGATCCTGCAGGGCACGCGGTATGAGACTATCCTGAAACTGGGCTTTGCCGATGGTGACAAACGCGCGTGGCTCTATCGTCAGGATGTGGTCAGGTCTGAAGATCAAACCGAAGAGGGGTTCGAGATCACGGTGCTCTGGACTGACAAGCAGGCGTCCCGCTTCGCGGCGTTCTAGGTACCGTCTATCTGGCGCTGGTAATCCTCTGCATCGAACCACCCAAGCGACGATAGCACCTTGTTGTCCTTTGAAAGCTCCCACTCTTCCCAGCCGCGTGTAACGACACGGTTGCCGGTCTCGACGTGATGGCCTTCGAGGGTCCAGACAAAAATGGCATGCCCTCCGGCCCAACGCATCATATCGCAACGCACCTCAAGATCGGGGAATTCTGCATAGAACCCGCGGGCCATTTCAGCGATTTCGGCATGGCCGCGCAGGGGCTCACCGCGATTAATGCTGATCTGACCTTCGGGGGCGAAAAAACTGGCGACCAAGTCGGGATCGCCCGAGCTCCAGGCGATCGCATAATCGCGTGCGAGATTGTTTAAGGTGTCTCGAAAGCTGCCCATGCATTTTCCCCCTTCGTGCAATGCGACGGCCAGACGAGTTTAGGCGATAACGAAGGGGTGCGCCACGCGAGGTTCAAAAAGGGGCGGGGATTTGCCGATCAGATCAGCGCGGGTTCAGGACGGTCACACCAACTGCCGCTGCTCGGGCAAGCCCGATATCCAGCGACATGGGGATGTATTCCCCGCGCCGCCATAGTTGGGCCTGATCGTCATAATAGCGAGATAGGAAATGGCCTGACTGGCCAGTTGCGGTGATGAAAACCGAACTATCGGGGTCCGCAAAATCGTAGACGCCACGATAACCTGCGCCATGCACATTCTGGAACGGGTCCGGTCCTTCGCCTGACGTGCGCCCGCGCAGCAGGGTGTTATCGCCACCGCTGGTGGATTGGCGGATGTTGACGAAAAACCGCAGCACCGGAACCTGGCCCAGCGCAGGGTGGTCCTGGGTGGCCTGATGCGCATCGCCCCAGCGTAAAGATTCGAGTGCGGGGCCATAGCGCTCGGAAATCCAAATGATCGCGTCATCCAGGGCCAGTCGTGCCATGTCGGTGCAATTTTCAACGGGAGCGCTCTGAACCACGTCGCACCAGACCGAGGCACCGTCGATATCGCGATACACCCGTTCGATAAACAGCGGCTCGACATGCTTGTATTCGGCAGCCAGCGGGCCAAGTTCGTCCGAGATCAGGCGGATTTGCAGCGCGCGCAACCATGCGGCGTAGATCAGGGGTTCCGGCAGATGCTCGTTCATCTCACCGTTCCAGTTGGCCAGCAGATCCAGCGCGATCTGACGCTGCCGTTCGGGCGTGCCTTCGGGTGCCGACTCACCGGTAAACCAGAGGTCGGCGCCGATCAGAGGAAGCAGTGATCGCGCTGTAAAGCTAACCGTGTCCAACTGCGCTTCGATAAAACTGTCACGCGTATGTACCTCGCGCGATTGCATCAGGCGTTCCCAGCGATTGACCCGCTGGGTGTCGCCCCACTCGTACGACACATGGCGCGGGAAGGGCCGGTCGATAATCTTGTTGTTGGTGTTACCCAGAACTCCGCCGACCGGGGCCACGAATTCAGGATTGTCTGAATAGGGCAGGCGGCCCTGCCAACGGTTCCGTTCCAGCCAGCCGGGGGTGGGAATGCGGCCTCGGCTTTGATTGTTCAGATCGCGCCGGGGCATTGCGCCGACCAGTTTCATGCCGATCGTGTCTTTATCGACAAGCGACAAGTTTTGCGAAGGGGCAATATAGTCCTCGGCCGCGTCGATGGCGTCTCGAACTGAATCGGCATTCATCAGCGCCAAAGAGGCGCTCATGGATGTATCGCGGGGGCTTAGCGCGCTCCACGACAGAGACGCGACATGGCCCGGTGGTGTGATGGTTTCCAGATCATAATGCGTGCCCGGCAGAACCGGGCCATTCTCGGTCCAGCGCAGGGTCAGGGTAATTGGGGCGGCGTCTTTGATCTCGATAATCGAAGGGCGGGTCTGAAAGCGTTTGTAGCCGTCTGGGGTAAGGTATTCTTCGGGATTGTCGGGGTTCAGTTGTTCGATGTGAACGTCCTGATCGTCCAGATAGGAGGAGGTAAGGCCCCAGCCCAAGCGCTCACTCCGTCCGGCTGAGATTGCCGGTACGCCTGGAATGGTTGCACCGATAACGCCGCCTTTGGCCAGTTCCAGCCGCGCCAGATACCAGATACCCGGGGCGGTGAGGCCCAGATGCGGATCGTTTGCCAGCAACGTGCCACCGCTGGCCGAGCGGGACGGCGCGGCGGTCCACGCATTTGACGCACCTGCCAGCCCGCGCTGCGGGAAAGGCGACAGCGGCGTGTCGGGCATCGGAGTGCCTTGGGCATAGCGTGGAAGGTCTGGAAACAGATCAGCATACTCGGGCAGCGCGGCAATACCGGGGCCGGGGACGTCGGGCAGAATGTCGGCCAGCCGTGCGGGATTATCCAGCATCAGCGATGTGCGTGCGCGCAACACTTCATCAGCAAGATGGCCGGAAAGCTGCAGGCTCATCAGCTTGATAATCGCTACGCTGTCGCCCGGCTGCCATGGGGGAACGGGGGCGTTGAACAGGAACATCTCGGGGGCGCCACGTCCAAGCGCCTGTTCGTTGATCTCGGTAAGCCGGGCGTTGATCCCTGCGGAATAAGCGCGAAGCGCGGCCTTGGTATAGTCGTCCTGAAACTCGACTGAGCGATGGGCGAGCCCGTAAAGATCGAAACGACGTAGCAATTTGTCGATGGCTACCGTGCGCTGGCCGAACACTTCGGACAAGCGGCCCTGTGCAGTCCGACGCAGAATGGTCATCTGCCACAGCCTGTCTTGTGCATGGGCATAGCCCAGACCAAAAAACACGTCCGGGTCGGACTGGCCCAGTATATGCGGCACATTTGCAGTGTCGCGAACGATCTCGACAGGGGCAGTTATACCTTCAACTTCAAGGGTTTGATTGTATTCAGGCAGGGATTGGCTGGCCAGAAAGTAGACCAACCCCACAGCAGCGATTGCCAGCAGGATCAGGCCTGTCGTAAGTCTCACCAGCCAGCGAAAAACCAGGCCCATTTGTCCCCCGAGAATTCTGTGCGGTCATTTGCGCCAAGGTTACTGGAACCTCCGCCCGACCGAAAGAGGAATGCCACTGGAATTTGTGGAAAACCGCGAAAACTCGGAGCCCCGCCACAAGATGTAGCGGGGCTCGTCAGAGGGGGGAGGGTGGTATCTTGGGTCTTAGGGGATGATGCGCGTATATTTGGTGCCTTCGACCGTCGCGCCGAACTTCAGACCCGCTTGTCCAAAGACTGCGGCCAGCACGGGTTTGCGCAACTGAGTGGTGTCGGTCGATAAGGATTCTCCGGTCGCGTCGACGACGTATCCGATATCTGCACCGGCCGTCCAACCGCTGGAGCGGCGGAAATCGTTCAATGCCTCTTCGGTCATAAAGAACAGAACATGCGCATATTGCTGTGCGCCGATCTGCAGACCCGCAGTACCGGAGATGGCGGAATAGTAGTCGACCGTCGCGCCCTGAATACGCAGTGCACCCTGACCATAGGCGCCACCAAAGATAAATCCGGCATCTGTAATCAGTGGCATGACCAACATTCCGTTGGCCTTGTTGGCAATCTCAACGGTGTTGGGATACTTGCTGTACATCTCGTTCAGTGTCGCGTCGACACGCGCGTCGAGTGTGACGGCGTTGGAGTTGCCAACGCCGTTGCCGCAAGCGGCGGTCAGCGTCAGTCCGGCCATGCCAAAAGCAAAACCGCGACGGCTAAGTCGGGGGGAGTTTGAACTGCTCATGTTTCTCTGTCTCTGTGTATGTGCCTGATATGTCGGGTGATCCCGATCTTGTCTGCAAGAATACGCCGATTGCACCGGCCTGTCACGGGAAAGCTGTGCTGCGCACGCAGCAAATCGGCGAAAAATTGCGACAATCTGAGGTGTTAGCCCTGCAGGATGCGCGCGGCTTCGGGTGCAAAATAGGTCAGGATGCCGTCACAGCCTGCGCGCTTGAAGGCCAGCAGGCTTTCCAGCATCACCTTTTCGCCGTCGATCCAACCGATTTGTGCAGCGGCTTGGATCATCGCGTATTCGCCAGACACCTGATAGGCATAGGTCGGCGCACCGAAGCTGTCTTTGACCCGTCGGCAGATATCCAAGTATGGCATCCCCGGTTTGATCATGACCATATCTGCACCCTCGGTCAGATCACGCTCGATCAGACGGAGGGCCTCGTCCGAGTTGGCAGGGTCCATCTGATAGGTCTTCTTGTCACCGGTCAGAGCGCCCGATGCCCCAACGGCGTCGCGGAAAGGGCCGTAGAAAGCGCTGGCATATTTGGCGGCATAACTCAGGATCATGACATTGTGGTGACCCGCCGACTCAAGTGCGCTGCGCATGGCGCCGATACGGCCATCCATCATGTCGGACGGGCCGATGATGTCAGCTCCGGCTTGGGCCTGCGCCAGCGTCATTTTCACCAGCGCCTCAACAGTCTGGTCATTCACAATCTCGCCATCGACCACATAGCCGTCATGGCCGTTGATGTTGTAGGGGTCCAGGGCCACATCCGTCATCACCGCGATTTCGGGCGCAGCGGTCTTGATCGCACGAATGGCGCGGTTGGACAGGTTGTCGGGGTTCCAGGCCTCGGCACAATCCTCGGTTTTCAGGCTCGGATCGGTGTATGGGAAAATACATATTGCAGGAATGCCAAGGGCTTGCGCTTCAACCGCGGCTTTGGCGATCAGGTCGACCGAGCGTCGCACGACCCCGGGCATCGACGGGACGGGTTCTTCGATATTTTCACCGTCGCGCACAAAAATAGGCCAGATAAAGTCATTCACGGTCAAGGTGTTCTCGCGCACCAGACCCCGGATCGCCTCGGATTGGCGGGCCCGGCGGAAACGGGTCCGGGGATATGGGGCGATAGTCGGTTTCATGGCGCACTCTCCTTGAACAATTGCGCATTGGGTGGCATGAATTCCCGGTGGTCTCAAGGGTAACAATGGACGCATCGCTGCGATGACGGTCCCTGCGGACGTTGAACAAAGGGCAGACGCTTGGACATTTACTCTTCGATTTTCGAACTCATCGATATGCGGAGCTTCTCAAATCTGTGGTATTGGATCGGCTTGGCCGCCCTTTGGTCATCTGCAAGCCATTGGACCATGGGAGTGCCCTATGATCTGGTGATGCGCGCCCGTCGTGTGGGTGGTCAAGCGGAACAGGACCTTTTGGATATCGCGCGGATCAACTCGAACAGAGTGTTGTACATCGTTGAAGCCTCGGGTCTGGTATTGATGGCAATTTGCTGTTTTGTTTTGACTGGCCTTGCGACGTTGGGTTTCTTCTACGACGTGGAATTCGCACAGGCCGTATTCCTCCTTCTGCTCCCGATGTGTTTTGTCATGATGATCAGTATTGCGGCAGCGCGTCGATTACAGACTCAAGAAGCGACCGTAGAAAATGTTTCCAAAACGCTGACGCGAAGTCGGACCTTTACTCAGATCATCGGTATGTTCTCGATCTTGATCACTGCGTTCTGGGGAATGTATCAGAACATTTCGATTGGTGTCCTGGGTTAGTAGTCCCTGAAAGGCAAGGTAATGACGGCTCCGAACCACGTAACAGTCGGCGGCGGCCCCGAGGGGTTTGATGCACAGCTTGTGCTGAATGAGATCGCGCGCTCGGGCGGTCCAGTCTGTCATATCGCCCGCGATGACAAACGGATGGAGGCGATGCGGGCAGCGTTGGCATTCTTTGCGCCGGACATGCCCGTATTTGTATTCCCCGGATGGGACTGCTTGCCCTATGATCGGGTGTCGCCCAACGCCGACATTTCTGCTACCCGCGTGGCAACACTGGCTGCTTTGGCGCATCAGATGCCGCAGCGGTTCGTGCTGCTGACCACGCTCAATGCCGCGACCCAACGGGTACCCGCGCGTGCAGTGTTGCGAGAGGCCGCATTCACCGCTCGCGTAGATCAGCGCATAGACGAAGATGCCCTTCGCAACTTTCTGGTGCGGATGGGCTTTACCCAAAGCCCCACGGTGATGGAGCCCGGAGACTACGCTATCCGAGGCGGTATCATCGACATCTTCCCACCCGGTGAGAGCGGTCCCGTGCGGCTGGACTTGTTCGGGGATGTTCTGGATGGTGCACGCCGGTTTGATCCTGTCTCGCAGCGAACGACTGAAAAACTTGATGTGGTCGAGCTTGCCCCGGTGTCCGAGGTCATACTGGACGAAGCCGCCATCACCCGATTCCGTCAGAACTATCGCATCGAATTCGGCGCCGCGGGTACGGATGATCCCTTATACGAAGCTGTCAGCGCAGGTCGCAAGCATCAGGGGATCGAGCATTGGTTGCCGTTTTTCCATGAAAAACTGGAAACGCTGTTCGACTATCTTCCAGGGGCCTCAATCTCGCTTGACGATCAGGTCACGCCTGCTCGGCTGGCGCGCTGGGATACGATTGCGGATCAGTATGAGACGCGAAAGCTCGCTTTGGAAAACCGCTCGCGCATGGATACGGTTTATAAACCGACGCCTCCCGGTCTGCTCTATATGGACGATGCTGCATGGGCAGATGCAGTGGGCGATCGTCGCGTTTTGCAGTTCAGCCCGCTGCCGCAGGCGAGTGGTCCGGGCGTGATCGATGCAGGCGGACGGATCGGGCGCAACTTTGCACCCGAACGTCAGCAGGAAAGCATCAGCCTGTTTGGCGCTCTGGCGGCGCATATCACCGAAAAGATGGACAAGGGGCCGGTCCTCATTGCCTCTTACTCCGAAGGCGCTCGTGAACGACTGACCGGCTTGATCGAAGATGAAGGCCTGGCCGAGGCAATCCCGGTGACCGACGGAACCCGGGTTGGAAAGCGCGGCCTGCATCTTGCGGTTTGGGCATTGGAACACGGGTTTGAAGCGCCCAATCTGACCGTGATCTCGGAACAGGACGTTCTGGGCGACCGTCTGATCCGCCAACCCAAGAAACGCCGCAAGGCCGAGAACTTCCTGACTGAAACGCAGTCGCTATCGCCCGGTGATCTGGTGGTGCATGTTGACCACGGGATCGGGCGGTATCAGGGGATGGAGGTCGTTACGGCTGCTGGGGCCGCCCATGAATGCCTGCTGCTGGAATATGCTGAACAGTCCAAACTCTACCTGCCGGTCGAAAACATCGAACTGCTTTCGAAATATGGCCATGACGAAGGGCTGCTTGATCGCTTGGGTGGTGGCGCTTGGCAGGCCAAGAAGGCCAAGCTGAAAGAGCGCATCCGCGAAATGGCGGACAAGCTGATCCGCATCGCCGCCGAACGAGCCCTGCGGAAAGCTCCTGTCATGGACCCACCGCCGCATGCATGGGAAGAGTTCAGCGCGCGTTTCCCATATCAGGAGACCGACGATCAGTTGCGCGCGATTTCCGAGGTGATGGAAGACATGCATTCCGGCGCGCCGATGGATCGTCTGATCTGTGGCGATGTAGGCTTTGGCAAGACCGAGGTCGCCATGCGCGCAGCCTTTGTCGCCGCGATGTCGGGCGTACAGGTTGCCATTGTGGCACCGACCACGTTGCTCGCGCGGCAACACGCGGCGTCCTTCAAGGATCGCTTCCGGGGTTTCCCACTTGAAGTCCGACAACTGTCGCGCTTTGTCTCGGCCAAAGAGGCGCAGCAAACCCGCGATGGGTTGGCGCGAGGCACGGTGGATATCGTGATCGGCACCCATGCGCTGTTGGCCAAAGGGATACGGTTCAATAATCTGGGTCTGCTGATCATCGACGAGGAACAGCATTTCGGCGTGGGCCACAAGGAACGGCTGAAACAGCTGCGCTCGGACGTGCACGTCCTGACCCTGACAGCGACACCGATCCCACGAACTCTGCAACTGTCCCTAACAGGCGTGCGTGATCTGTCGATCATAGGCACGCCCCCCATCGACCGGCTTGCGATCCGCACCTATGTTAGCGAATTCGACGCGGTAACAATCCGTGAGGCGCTGCTGCGCGAGCATTATCGTGGCGGGCAGAGCTTCTATGTGGTGCCGCGCATCTCTGACCTGCCTGAGATCGAGGAATTCCTGAAAGAGCAGTTGCCTGAGTTATCCTACGTGGTCGCACACGGGCAGATGGCTGCGGGTGAGCTTGATGACCGCATGAACGCGTTTTACGACGGTAAATACGACGTTCTGCTGGCCACGACGATCGTAGAAAGCGGGCTGGATATCCCGAGTGCCAACACGATGGTCGTGCATCGGGCGGATATGTTTGGCCTAGCGCAGCTCTATCAGATCCGGGGGCGGGTGGGGCGCTCAAAAACCCGCGCCTATGCCTATCTGACCACCAAACCGCGCCAGCGCCTGACGGCGACGGCTGAGAAACGGCTGCGGGTTCTGGGCTCGCTGGATACGCTCGGGGCCGGGTTCACACTGGCATCGCAAGATCTCGACATTCGTGGTGCGGGCAACCTGCTGGGTGAGGAACAGTCCGGCCAGATGCGTGATGTGGGCTACGAACTCTACCAATCGATGCTGGAAGAGGCGATTGCCAAGATCAAAGCCGGCGAGATGGAGGGGCTATCGGATGCCGATGACCAATGGGCGCCGCAGATCAATCTGGGTGTCCCGGTTCTGATCCCCGAGGATTATGTGCCCGATCTGGACGTGCGTCTGGGCCTCTACCGCCGCCTGTCGTCACTGTCGACGAAAGTGGAACTGGAAGGATTCGCTGCCGAGTTGATCGACCGCTTCGGCAGCCTGCCGAAAGAGGTGAATACCCTGATGCTTGTCGTGCGCATTAAGGCGATGTGCAAACGTGCCGGGATCGCCAAGCTGGACGGCGGGCCAAAGGGCGCAACGATACAGTTCCACAATGATAAGTTCGCCTCACCCGAGGGGTTGGTCGAGTTCATTCAGAACCAACGCGGGCTGGCCAAGGTCAAGGACAACAAGATCGTTGTGCGGCGCGACTGGAAGAAGGACAGCGACAAGATCAAAGGTGCGTTTGCCATCGCCCGTGATCTGGCCGAAAAGGTCGTGGCTGTGAAGAAAAAGGCGAAAGCCTAGTCCCCTGTCACAAAAGTGCAGAGCTGCCAGTCGCCCGTATCGGATTTAACAAACGCAGCGCGGTAGCCAACCATCGATGTCAGAAAATCGCTGAGTAAGTAGCCCGATGTCCCATCGGTTAGTCTGATTTTCTGGTATTCCCCATCAGGTTGATAGTCAGGGACGATCACGATTTCATGACTGATCAGCGCGAGGATGGGCGCGCCACGAGACGGTGCTTGACGCAGTGTGATGCTTTCGCCCGAAACGTAGAAGGCGGTGAAAGGGTCCACTGTAGCGGGAAGAATGATCCGCCAATAGTGCGGCATCCAGAATTCACCCTGATCGTCAAAATATCCCGGTTGGGAAACCGTTTGCTGCAATTGCGACCAGTAAAAATCACGTAGCTCCGCAGCCTCGTCCTTAAATTCTTCACCAAGCGTTTCCGGAGGCACAGTCAAGTTGGTGCGAAACTCTTCCGGTCCACCTGCTGTACCGTGGCTGAGATAGATGTCGGGACAAGCGGCGGCGACAACTGCATCGGTATCGCGTGCCTCGATTTTCGCCAGCAAGTCAGCTCGGAATGCGACCAGTGATGGATTTTGACCTGCCTCGTCGATAGGTGGAAAGGTCTGGCGCTGTGCCAGCGCTGGAGTGGCAAGCAGCAGGCCTGCCACCAAAAGGAATAGCTTCATTCCGCAGCCCTCATAGCGGCTTGGGCACAGAAGCATGACGCGCCGACGGTGCGGTCCGCGCGCGCCAAGGCAAGATCAAGGCGTTGCTTGATTTGGCGGATTTCTACTGTCTCGCCGCGTGCTTTCAGGCAATCATGCAAACCCTTCAAACTCCAGACATTGTCAGGGTGGATCGAGGCGCGGCTGAGCGTGCCACCCAAGCCTAGATCTTCACGATAGACTGCCTCGGCCTCGTTCACATGCCCTTGTTCGAACAACAACGCACCAAGCGCATGGCGTGTTGGTTGCATCCAACCCCATGGCTCGTCATAGGGCAGCGTGTCATCCAACTCGACCGAGCGGCGTAGATGTGCATAGGCAATCTCGTAGTTGCCTTTGCGATACTCGATTTCTCCGCGCAGCATTTCCGCTGCGATCTCCAGAAGGTCGATGACCCGATTGTTGTGCAGGCGGCGGGTCTCGGGCACGCAGGTTTTTGCGGCAAGGAACAACTGCTCTTCGGCCTCGGCTTGCGCCACCTCATCAGTGGCCGCATGGGCGATGGCGCGAGCATAATGTGTTGTTGCTGTCAAAGTGCGATAAAGGTCAGGGTCGTCTGGCAAATTCAGTGCCTTGGCCTCTTCCCAGCGGCCAAAGCGGATCAGGATATGCGGGCCCATGGACATGTAGCTTTCAAAATAATCCGCCATGGGCGGGCTTTCGATCCGAAGCATATTTTCGGGGGTGGTATCCCACAGGCCCCGATTGGCACGCAGGGCTGGTTCCATCTGACCGAGAAACAGAGCGCCATAGATGGTGAAGTGATAGTTGTGCTGACGATAGCCGGTATAAATGTTGAACGCGCCTTCACGCTCATAATATTTCAGATCGGCCTCGGTGGCCTTTTCGTTCCAGTAGGCAACGTTGTGATAGTGGCCGCACAGCACGTCGATATGGGTCGGCATATGCACCAGGTGACCGGCATCGGGTACGAGTGTACGCAGGATGTCTCCGGCCTGCAGCGCCTTTTCTGGCGTCGGCGACATCTCCATCAGGTGCACATATAGGTGAAGTAGACCGGGATGAGACATCGACGCCGGGTCATTGACCATAGCGCTCTCCAAAGCGTTTTGCGCTTCGAGGGTCGCGGCACCCTCGGCCGGTTGGCCCGTTTTCAGGTCCCACATCTGCCACGGGGTGATGTTCATCAGCGCCTCAACATGGATCGTGCGCAGGTCCAGATCATCAGGCTGTTCGGCAAATGCGGCGCGCATGGCGTCCGCATAGTCATAGTCCCACTGGTGCATGTTTTCGATGGGGTCACGCTGAGGGTATCGGGAGGGTAGGGCGCGGATCAACGCTTGCTCAACCGCTGTGCACCCGTCGAGCAGCGACAGCGCCTTCTGTGTTGCATCATAGGCGATGGCCAGTGATTTGGCCTGGCCCTGATCGTCCCGCAATTCCCACGGCAGGTTATAGTTTGGGCCTGCTGCATAGGCGACGCCCCAATGGGCCATGGCGCAATCCGGGTCAATCTCGGCAGCTTTCTGAAAGCACGTGACCGCTTCGTCGTGGTTGTAGCCATACGTCCAGACCAATCCGCGATCGAACCAAAGCTGCGCTTCGGGTGATGCTGTGGTGACGGCACAGGAATACGTGCCCAGATCATAATAGTCGCTCATGGCGCCCCCCCACGATTTGCGGGAAGGTTAGCGTGTTTCAGCGGCTCTGCACAGATCAGGCGGGCAGTCTGTTTTCGATCCGGCCCATATGTAGCATCAGGCCGAAGCCAAGCATGCACATCGTCAGTACTCCGGTCGTCAGCGGTGTGATCGACCCGTCAAATAACAGCCCAATAGGGGCCGCGATGGCAGCCGCCAGAATTGTGGCGATCGATCCAATGACCGAGGCAGCCATTCCCGCGATATGACCCATAGGTTCCATGGCAATGGCGTTCAGGTTGCCCATGGTTACACCGGCCATAAAGAAGATCGAGGTCTGCCACGCCACAAAAACAGCAAATGACGCGCCCGGTGAAAGTGGTGTCATGTTCAGGATGATGACGGCGCTTGTGATCAGAATCTGCGCGCCCAAGGCCCAGGTCACCATACGGCGCATCCCGACGCGTACGACCACGGCGGCGTTCAAAAGGCTGGCCGAACCCGAGATCAGCGCCACGAAGGCGAACCAGAAGGGAAAGCTGTCTGCCCGATCATGGATGACGTCAAAAACCGGCTGAACCATCGTTAGCATGGTGAACAGCAACCCCATGCAAAGGGTCTGCACCAGGATCGAGAGGCGTACGGTGGGGTGTGCGAACATCTCATGCACTGCCGCAATCATCAGGGGCAGGCGGAAGGGGCGTCGGTTTTCGGGCGCCAGAGATTCAGGCAGGCGCGTGGCCATCCAGATCACGATGATCGTGGCGAATATGATGAAGGACACAAAGATGCCGCGCCAGCCGACCAGTGCAATAACGCCTGCGCCTAGCAGCGGTGCCACGGCGGGGACCAGAGTAAAGATCATCATCGCAATCGAGATGATGCGCGCCATCTCGCGCCCTGAAAACAAGTCGCGAATGATCGCCATAGCCACAACGCGCGGCCCGGCCGCCCCGAGGCCCTGCGCGATGCGCGCAGCCAGCACCAGTTCAAGCGATGAGCTCGACCACGCAACAGCGCAGGCAAGTATATAGAGAGCGGCACCACCATAAATCACCGGCTTGCGCCCGACCGCATCGGAAATTGGCCCGGTAAAGAATGTGCCGATCCCCATGCCCAGCACAAAAGAGGTCAGGATCAACTGTGCTTTGTTCAGATCGTAGGGGCTGAGCTCTGCGCCGATCTCGGGCAGGGCTGGCAGCATTGAATCGATCGAAAAGGCTATCGTGGCGAACATCATCGCGATCAACGCAATGAATTCGCCCCGGGACATGCGGTCGGCCATGGGGAACTCCTTCCCGAATGCGCTATCACGGCGTTTCGGGTTGGACTAGATCAGAAATGCACAGGGGTATGTGCTATTCTGCAGGGGAAGCCTCAATCTGAGACATGATCTCAGAGATCACTTTTGCCCACAATTCAGGAGGTTGCGCGCCCGGAACGGCGTGCTGGTTTGCAACGATATATGTGGGAACCGAATTTACGCCCATTTCGCGTGAATGGCTGTCGCGGTTACGGATATCTTCTAGGTCGGCGTCTGACTGCAGCAGTTTCAGTACGACCGCTGCGTCCATGCCGACGCTGTCGGCGACATCAGCCAACACCTCATGATCACCAATATCACGCGCCTCGACGAAGTAAGCATTAAAGAGTGCATCGACCACGGCATCCTGCTTGCCCTCAATCCCCGCCCAGTGGATCAGGCGGTGGGCATCCAGCGTGTTGGGCGTGCGTTTCATGCCTTCGAAATCGATATTCAAACCTGCGTTTTCGGCATGTTCGACAACGGGAGCGTATGCGCGAACTGCTCCGTCCTTACCGCCGAACTTCCGTTCAAGGTATTCGCGCCGATCCATGCCCTCGTCGGGCATATCGGGGTTCAGCTGAAAGGGGTGCCACTCGATCATAAAGGGGTGGTCTGGCACTTCGGCGAGCGCTTTGTCCAGATGGGTCTTGCCGATATAGCACCAGGGGCAAATCGGATCGGACATGATGTCGAGCTTTACAGTGTGTGTCATTCGGTCGTCGCCTTGAAATAGGCCGGCAGGGCGCGGCGCAGAAGTTTGCCGTTGCCTCCGGTGGGCAAGGCGGGCAGATGGACAAAGGCACGCGGCTGTTTGTAGCGCGCCAACTTGTCAGACACATAGGCGTGCAGGTCCGCCGCGTCCAGTTCTTCGGGGCCAGTGTAGAAGGCAACGATGATCGAACTGTCCTGTTTTACCTCGACCGTAGCCGCCCCGACCTGGGTGATCTCGGGATGGGTGGATAAGGCCGCCTCGACTTCGACCGGGGAAACGCGATATCCGCCCGCATTCATCATGTCGTCATCTCGACCCAGATAGGTGATTTGCCCATCAACGGCCATCGCGCCTTGATCACCGGTCAGGAACCAATCCCCCTGCATCCGAGCAGCGGCCTCGTCCGGGGCATTCAGATAGGTTAGCATCAGGCCCGGATCTTCGCGATGTACGGCTATTGTACCTTCCTGACCTTGTGGCACAGGGCCATCCGGCCCGAGGATGGCAATCCGACGCCCGGGCTGCGGCTGCCCCAACGCTGTGCCGCGTGCCGGGTGGCTTGGGCTGGATGAGATGAAGGTCGAGCATTCGGACATGCCGTAAGCCTCATAAAGCTCGGTGCCGGTGGACTGCACCCATTGTTCATGCAGGTGTCGCGACAGCTTTTCCCCGGCGCAAAGGCCGTGGCGCAGATCGGGAAGGCCGGGATGCGCGTCACTTTGCATCATCTTCCGAAAGACCCCCGGTGCGGCTGCAAAGATGGTGGCACGATGTTGTTTCAACAGGGCAGGCAGATCGCGTATGTCTGTCCCGGGTTCAGGGATCAGAGCCGTTGCACCAATGGCCCAAGGGTCCATCAAGCCGGTGCCCAGCGTGTAGGTCCAATTGAATGCCCCCGCATGGCAAAGCCGGTCCGAGGATTTCAGGCCATACCAGCCGTCGACCATCATCTGCCGAGCCCAGATGGCGCGGTGTGCATGCGCAACCGCACGGGGTTTGCCCGAAGTGCCCGAAGTGTAGACCACGTAGGCCAGCCGCTCGGGATCTCCCATGGCAAATCTTGCAGGTGGCAGTGATCGCATCCGGGCCAGTTCAGGCAGCATGATCTGATCCGGGTGCGGCGCGCAGGCGACCTGGGGATCTCGCAAAATAGCGGCGGGTTTCAGATCGTCGATGATCTTTGCCGTCTCTTGCTCGGTCAGTTGTGATGAGGTGGGCACGGGGACCAGCCCCACGGCGATTGCGCCCAGATAGGCGATCGGAAAATCGACGGTATTGCCCAATCGCATGAGAACAATGTCTTGGGCGCGAAGGCCGCTCTGCAACAATCCTGCACCGGTGCCCATTATCGCCGAATGCAGATCGCCATAGGTCCAGTCTGTTGCACCATCCGATCCCAGCACCGAAAGCGCGGTCTTCTCAGCTGAACTTTGCGCATGGCGCAGCACATGCGCGGCAAGATTGAACGGGCGCGGGCAGGGCGCGGGCGGCCCCTGATCAAAGATCGACAACATGAGAACTGGCTATCGTCGTGCGAGGCGCGTTGCAAGCAGGGCATGCTCGCCCTATAGAAAGACCCATGGCCACCAATGATCATAAATCTATCGTCAGAATTGCCCGCGACAATGGTGTCAACACCGAGTTGGAGCCGGTCGATCTGGGCGCGCGCGTGCGCGAACTGCGTAAAGCCCGCAACTGGACGCTGGAACAGGCGGCGAGTCAGGCGGGTCTGGCCCGGTCGACACTCAGCAAGATCGAAAATGGTCAGATGTCTCCGACCTATGATGCTTTGAAAAAGCTGGCGACCGGATTGGAGATTTCGGTGCCTCAGCTTTTTACGCCGCCACAACGCGATCAGGTGATCGGTCGAATGGCAGTGACCAAGATGGGCGGGGGTGCGGCCCATGCGACCACCACCTACGAACATGAGTTGCTGGCAGAAACGCTGACCAAAAAGCAGATGCTGCCCTATCGCGCCCGTGTACGTGCACGCTCGATGGAAGAATTTGACGGCTGGGTGCGTCACGATGGTGAGGAATTTCTGTATGTTCTGACCGGAGTGGTGCGGTTGTTTACCGAGTTCTATGAGCCGGTCGAAATGCGCCGCGGCGACAGCGCTTATTACGACGGCAGCATGGGGCATAACGTCATTTCGGTCAGTGATGAGGATGCGACGATCCTGTGGGTGACGTCACTTGCTTAGGGCTTGAGCCGCTTCGCGGTTCAATGCTTCGGTGAACAGGAAATCCTCAAGCTCTTCGCGCGCCTCGTTTACGGTCAGGTGGTGACGCTCGGCCAGGTAAGCTTCGAACTGTTTGCGATCTTCGCCAACGCGCGCCATATCCCTATCCCGCAGGTTCGGAAACCTACGTTTTGCACGCGCATATGACGCGTCCCAGTCTTGCGTCAGATCAGCCCAGTTTAGCATCTGCGAGCCTTCCTTAGTTGGTGTTTCAGGATTGCTCTCCCCCAAGACAGCCTACGGAGCGCCGTGCGTTGCTGCAGACATGACAAAATGTCGCAGCCGGAGTCGGGAGATAAGATGCAAAAAACCCGCTGCGGAGATACCGCAACGGGCCCACGGACCTGCTGTAAAGTGAGTGGCGGCCGGTCCGTTATTCTGCTTGTTCGAATAACCAGTTCAGTATTTTGTGTCCGATAAATACAGCAATTAACTGCATAATTATGAACATCGGAATGTGCGCAGGGTATATCCCCGCAAAGGTATCCGTAAAGCCCCTTGCGATGGTAACGGCCGGATTAGCAAAACTTGTGGAAGACGTATACCAGTAGGCGCCGGTAATATAGAGGCCCACAAGGGCTGGTACCGTGTCCGGCTTGTGCCGAATTCCGCCGAAAATCACAAAGAGCAAACCCAAAGTGGCGACAATCTCCGAAAACCACTGATGTGCCCCGGTACGATGCATCGTTTCCGAAGTTTGCAGAATCGGCAGGTCAAACATGTAATGGCTGGCCCAGACCCCCGCGATACCTCCGGCAATCTGAACAAGCATGTAAGGGGTGACCGCACGCCAGGGATGTTCACCGCGCAGCGCAAAGGCCAATGTCACTGCAGGGTTGAAGTGAGCGCCCGAGACAGGGCCGAGCGTAGTGATGATAGCGTAAAGGATGCAGCCGGTCGCAATTGCATTGGCCAGCAACGCCAGCGCGATGTTCCCGTCGGACAAGGTTTGCGCCATGATGCCTGATCCGACAACGCCGATCAGCAGGAAGGCGGTTCCGAGGAATTCGGCAAAGTATTGGCGGGCGCTCACAGCAGGGCTCCTATACGTTTGAGATGGGCCGAGAGTTCAACGCTGTCCATGGTTTCAATGGGCAGCTCCAGAAGTGCCTCGGCGCGGCGCCCAAGAATGTCATATGCGGTCCTAAAGGCGGTTTCCCAGTCTGACTGAGACGCGGCGGCTGGGTCCTCGACACCCCAATGCGCGCGTACGGGGGCGCCGGGCCAGACGGGACATGTCTCTTCGGCGGCTGAGCCGCAAACCGTGATCACTATGTCCATTTCCGGAGCATTTTCTGCTGCAAACTCATCCCAGCTTTTAGAGCGGGCATCGCGGACGTCATGGCCTTCGGCACCAAGCAGCGTCAAGGATTGCGGATGCACCTTCCCGGTCGGGTTGGAGCCTGCTGAATAGGCGCGTACACGCCCTTCGCCGGTGTGATTGAAGAGCGACTCCAGCAGAATCGACCGAGCCGAGTTGCCGGTGCATAGAACCAGTATGTTCATGGGGGTATCCTTGGATTGATCGAGGACTATTCGGCCATTCGACCGATATCATCCACCTTGTGCTGTAGTGAGATGCGGTCGAGCGTTTCGAACGGGAGGCTTGCAAAGGCGGTGATACGGTTGCGCAGCAATCCGTAGGCCTGCTGGAATGCCAGCTGCTTTTGCGCGTCGGTTCCTTCAACTTTGACCGGATCGGGCAGACCCCAATGCGCGCTTATCGGTTGTCCTGGCCAAGCGGGGCAGGCCTCGTTCGCTGCGTGGTCGCAGACGGTAAAGACAAAATCCATCTTTGGGGCATCAGCAGCGGCAAATTCTTCCAGTGATTTTGAACGGAGTGAGGTCGTGTCGTAGTCTTTTTGCTTCAAGAGTTCCAAAACGATTGAATTTGGTCCGTCCGATGGTGCCGTTCCTGCCGAATAAGCACGAAACAAGCCGTTACCTTCATTGTTCAGGATGGCTTCCGCCATGATCGAACGGGCCGAGTTTCCGGTGCAGAGGAAAAGCGCATTCATAACGCGGCCAGGGGACGCCATAACGGGGTCATCCGAGGGTTGCATGCACAGATCAGGACGATTTTGACAGCAACCGCCCAGCAACTCATCAAACAGCCCGCGCACCGCTGGTAAGTTGGCGGCATATTGCAATGATGTCCCGCTGCGCGACTGCTGGATCAGCCCGGCGGATTTCAATGCATTCAGGTAGGTTGACGCAGTATTGGGTTTCAGCGCTAAAGCCTCGGCAATCTGACCCGCAGCTACGGAATCTGGATAGCGACGCATCAACAGCCGGAACAGATCCAGCCGCTTGGGATGTGCGAGTGCGTTCAGCCTGTCATGAATCTCTATTTCCATAATTCATGAAATATGGAAATAGAAAGGACTCGTCAATCCTGAAACCACCAGACCTGTGGCATATATTCTGGCCCATCGCCATAAATTGGCAGAGTGTCGGGTTGTTTCAGCTCTTTGACATGGGCGATACGGCCGACATCAAAGCTCCAGATAGGAATAACATAGCGACCCGCTGTCAGAACACGATCCAGCGCGCGCGTTGCCGCAACAAAATCCTCGTGGCTTTCCGAGGCCAGCATCGCGTCGATCAGCCCGTCCACGGCGGGCGAGGTCAGACCCATGACATTCCGCGTCCCGGGAGCGTTGGCGTTTTCGCTGCCCCAATACAGGCGTTGTTCGTTGCCTGGCGAGAGCGACAGCGCACGACGGAACGGGGTCATGTCAAAATCTTGCGCATCGATGCGTGAAGTATATTGCGCGTCATCTACTTTCTCGACTGTCAACTGGATACCCAGGCGTTCGAGGGCGCGGGCGTAGATTTCCGCGATCACGTCGACATCCTGGACCACGTTCAGGCTGCCCTGGCTGATGACCAGATCAATCACAAACGGCTCACCGCTGGCGTTGCGAAGCTGGCCGTCCTGAATGATCCATCCGGCCTCTTCCAGCAGTTTAAGCGCTTTGCGGATATTTCGGCGGTTGCGTTCGGTTCCATCGCTTTGAGGCAATTCATATCCATCCAGCGTGCCCGGTGCCAACTCGGCGGCATAAGGTTGAAGCAATTCCTCGACACGACCAGTGGCCGGTCCGGGTTGCATCCCCAATTCCGAACCCGAGAAATATGAGATGATCCTGGGCTGCGCCCCGCCTGTAATGGTGTCGTTGATGAACTCGAAGTTGAAGGCCAGCGTTAGTGCCTCGCGTACGCGCCAGTCATCGAATGGGGCCTTGCGTGTGTTCATGACAAAGCCGGTCATGCCTGACGGCTTTTGATGGGGAATTTCCGTCTTCACAACGTCACCGCGCTGAACCGCTGGGAAGTTGTACTGCGTGTTCCATTTATCCGCGTTGAATTCACGAACGGCCGAAAGCTCGCCAGCTTTGAACGCTTCAAACGCGACTGTGCCGTCTCCGTAGAACTCAATCCGCATGTCATCCAGATTCATCGTGCCCTTGCGGTAGGGGATGTCGGCACCCCAATAGTCAGGATTGCGACGCAGGTTCACATAGCGGCCAGCCTCATAGTCATCGATTACGTATGGTCCGGAACCGATGGGTATATCGTGTAGTTGAGCGTCAGCGAACGACTTTCCCTCCCACTGCGCTCTTTGCAGGATCGGGCGCATTCCGGCGATCAGGGCCAGTTCGCGATCCGGTTCGTTAAAGGTGATCCGAACGCTGCGCGGTCCAGTCTGTTCAATGCTATCAATCTTGCCCCACAGCCCGCGATATCGCAGGTGGCCTTCGGTGCCCAGTGTCTCATACGACCAGATCACGTCATCGACAGTGACCGGCGATCCATCCGAGAATTCAGCATTTTCGCGCAGCGTGAATTCGACCCAAGTTCGGTCCGAATCTGTCTCAACTGATTCGGCTAACAACCCGTAAAGAGTGAAAGGTTCGTCCCAGGAGCGGCCCATCAGGCTTTCATGAGTCCAAAATCGCAACTGCCACGGAGCGGTACCTTTTTGCACAAACGGGTTCAGACTGTTATAGCCGCCGGTATTGCCAAATACGACCTTGCCGCCCTTGGGCGCGTCAGGATTTGCGTAGGGTAGCGACACAAAATCCGGTGGTAGGGCCGGGTCACCATACATAGCTATGCCATGGGCCGATTCTGCTGACGCCATTGAGGCGGCGAAAATACAGGTGATTCCCACAATCGCGGGACGAAGGGGGCGGAGATAATCGGGGCTCATTTTGGAAACAATCCTGCTCTGGCCTTATTTTGTTTGGGATTCACCGTAGCCATGATTTTTCTTATTATCAAACTTTTAGCTTGGACGAGGGCGTGGAATTGCTTATAAAGGTTCTACTGCTCGATAGGTTTCTTGCCTGTATGAAACCTGCCTCAATAACTTAACGCCCGCTTCGTGCGGGCGTTTTTTTTGGCAAAACTCGTGCGGGTGCGCGGATCAGATCATTCCCCGTTTTCTTTGCAGGTGCAGCATGGCACTGTGTTTGAGAAACAAAAACTCATAAGGAGAGTGCCATGAGTCTGTCGGGCAAAACAGCCGTCGTCACGGGGTCGAATTCGGGGATTGGGCTGGGCATCGCGCGTGAGCTGGCGAAGGCCGGGGCGGATGTGGTGCTGAATTCGTTCACCGACCGTGATGAAGATCATGCGCTGGCCACCGAGATTGGCAAAGAGACGGGAACCAACGCGCGCTACATCAAGGCAGATATGTCCAAGGGCGATGAATGCCGTGCACTGATCGAACAGGCAGGTGCTTGTGACATTCTGGTGAACAACGCCGGCATTCAGCATGTGGCCCCGATCGATCAGTTTCCGTCGGACAAATGGGATGCGATCATCGCGATCAACATGAATTCGGTCTTTCATACGATGGCGGCAGCGCTTCCGATGATGCGCGCGGCGGGTTGGGGGCGGATCGTGAATATTGCCTCGGCTCACGGTCTGACGGCCTCGCCCTACAAGGCGGCTTACATCGCGGCAAAGCATGGTGTCGTCGGCATGAGCAAGACCGTGGCGCTAGAGACTGCGCAGGAGCCGATTACCTGCAATGCTATTTGTCCGGGATACGTACTGACTCCATTGGTTGAGGCGCAAATTCCCAACACGATGAAAGAGTACAATATGAGCCGTGAGGATGTGGTGAAGAACATCCTGCTGGAGCGGCAGCCGTCGAAGGAGTTTGCCACGGTCGAGCAGCTGGGCGGAACTACGATCTTCTTGTGCTCGGATGCAGCGGCACAGATCACAGGAACGACGATATCCGTGGATGGGGGATGGACGGCATTGTGAGGGACCATGGGGGCTCTGCCCCCATACCCCCGAGGTATTTCTGGCCAGATGAAGAGGCGGAACCATGAAACGGATCAATCTTGCATTGCAGGGCGGTGGGGCGCATGGCGCGTTTACCTGGGGTGTACTGGATCGATTGCTGGATGAAGAGGATATCGAGGTTGCCGCGATCACTGGGACTTCGGCCGGCGCGCTGAACGGGGCAGCGTTCAAATCTGGGATGGTGCATGCAGGGCGCGAGGGCGCGCGGGCCTGTCTGGATGGGCTTTGGAAACGCATGGGTGCCGTCGGCGATATGCGAATTGCCCATTGGATGCGGGGCATTGAGCCTGCTCATGTTGCACAAGCGTTAGAGTACTCCGTTCCGTTCTCGATGGCCGAAGCATGGTCGCGGCTGGTATCGCCTTACGCCTATGGGCCGTTTTATCGCAATCCGCTCACCCCGGTTGTGGATCGGTTCAACTTTGATGAGATTTGTGCAGACGAAGGGCCCGCGCTGTTTGTCTGCGCCACCTGTGTGCGCAGCGGCAAGATTCGCGTGTTCACAGGCGAGGAGATTTCGACCGATGCGATTCTGGCCTCGGCCTGCTTGCCGAACCTGTTTCAGGCGGTTGAAATCTATGACCCGAAATCCGAGCGGACCGAAGCGTATTGGGATGGCGGCTATACCGGAAACCCGGCGCTTTATCCGTTGTTCGGTGGAGATTTGCCAGATGATGTGGTGATTGTGAACATCAACCCGCTGGAACGCGATGAGGTGCCTAAAACGCCGCAGCAGATTCAGAACCGGATCAATGAGATCAGCTTTAACTCATCGTTGTTTCGCGAGCTGCGTGCGATCAATTTCGTTCAACGGCTTCTGGCCGAAGGCAAGCTGAAGGCTGGTGAGATGAGCCGGGTGCTGGTGCATATGATCGCTGACGACGCCTTGATGAACGACCTTTCGGCGGCCACCAAGATCGTGCCAAACCCGGTTGTGCTGAACCGGCTGAAACAGTCCGGGCGCGATGCGGCGGATCAGTTTCTGAGCGCGCATAAGGACGATCTGGGTCAGCGAAGCACGGTCGATTTGCCCGCAATGTTTGGTTGATTATTCAGGCGGCTGGGTTGGGTCTTTGTCATTCGGGTAAACCAGGCCCGCTGAGATCACCAGCTTGGCTGCGTCCTCGATGGACATATCCAGCAGGATCACATCCTCTGCGGGGAAAAACAACAGGAACCCGGATGTGGGGTTTGGGGTTGTCGGGACAAACACGCTTAGCAACTCGCCCCCGGTTTCGGCGCGATCGCTCACTTCACCGCGCGCTGTTGTCGAGACGAAGCCGATTGCCCAGATGCCCCGGCGCGGATACTGGATCAGGCAGGCTTTTTCGAAAGACCGCTCGGTCTGGGCGAACACAGTTTCCGAGATTTGCTTGATCCCGGAATAAACCGAACGGACCACGGGCATGCGGTCGACGACACTCTCGGCGAAATGGATCAGAGAACGGCCCAGAATGCCCTTTGCGATCCAGCCGACGATAATCGTGAACAGCAGGAATATGACCACGCCAACGCCGCGCAGGTTGATGCCGACATATTCCGAGGGTTGGAACCGTTGCGGGATCAGTGGCAGGACGGCGCTGTCGATCCAGCCAACCACAGACCAGATCAACCAGATGGTCAGCCACACCGGAGCAATGACGACGATACCAGTCAGAAAGGACGCGCGTAGCCGGGAGAACAGGCCGGGGCGTCGGTGGGGTTCTTCGTCAAACGGAGTGTTCATTGCGGTCCTGAGTGGTTTGCGGAATTAGGTAAGCAGTCCGGGCGCTTGGTGCAATAGCTGGGGTCAGTGGGCTGATTCCGTTAGCGCACGCGCGATGACCGCTGCCAGTCGGGCGTTGTTGCGTACCAAAGCGATGTTGGCGGTAAGCGAACGGCCTTCGGTCTGTTCATAGATACGCTGTAGCAGATAAGGTGTGACGCCTTTACCTGTGATCCGGTGAGTTTCTGCATCGGCCTGTGCGGACGCGATGATCGGGGCCAGCTCCTCGGACGGGATCTGGTCGGCTTGCGGGATCGGGTTAGCGACCAACTGACCACCCGGCAGCCCCAACGCACGCCGTGCTGCGTGGGCTTTTGATATGTCAGCGGCATCATCCATGCGCAGCGGGGCTGCCAAGGGTGATTTTGCGGACCAGAAGGCCGGGAACTCGTCCTGTCCGTGGGCGATGACGGGGACGCCGAGCGTTTCCAGAACTTCAAGTGTTTTGGCGAGGTCGAGGATGGCTTTGGCCCCGGCCGCGACCACAGTCACCGGGGTCTGCGCGAGCTCGTGCAGGTCAGCGGAGATGTCGAAGGAGGTTTCGGCCCCCTGATGCACCCCACCGATGCCTCCGGTGGCGAAGACCTCGATGCCTGCATAATGTGCGGCGATCATTGTTGCGGCGACGGTGGTGGCCCCGGTGCCGCCTGTGGCGAGGCAGGCGGCCATGTCAGCGCGTGACAGTTTGGCGACGCCTTGCGCCTGACCCAGTGCGCTCAGCTGGTCGGCTTCGAGGCCGACGTGCAAAACTCCGTCAATAACGGCAATCGTTGCTGGAACGGCGCCCGCATCGCGGATGTCTTGTTCAACCTGTGCCGCGACCTCGATGTTCTGGGGGTAGGGCATGCCATGGGTGATGATGGTGCTTTCCAATGCCACGATCGGTTGGCCCGCATCCTTGGCGGCGCGGACCTCTGCAGAATAATGAATGGTGATCACAGTGGGGTTTCTCCGGAAACATAGGTTGCAGCGGCGCGCAGCGCGCGGCTGAGTGCCGCGTCGCTGTCGGCACCATTCGCCTCGGCCGCGATATGGGCGGCCATGAAAGTGTCACCCGCGCCGGTCACGCGGGTGACCAGAACGGAAGGGGGTGTTTGGGTCAAGACAGCATCAGCATCCCCGACGGTGGCCGAGTTGCCGCCATCGGTCACAAGAACCCGCAACGCGCCACGGTCCAGCAGGCCTTTGGCGGCGCTCTCGGAATCGGTGAACTCGCGCTGGCAAAGCAGTCCGGCCTCTTCGAGATTCACATAGAGCGTTGCACGGGCGTGTTTGAGGAAGGGCAGCAGCCGTTCTGCCTTGCCGGGCGAGGCCGGGGCGACGCGCAGGTCGGCTTTAGCGAAGGCGGGGCTTTGGGCGATCTCTTCCAACAAGGTCAGCGTCAGGTTGCCGTCCAGCGCGATAGGTCCTTCAAATGGGGTATTCTCGTAGCCCAGTGGCCCGTGCATCAGGGGGTGCAGGATTTTGGCTCCGGCAGCTTCAAGCGAATGCGCATCGGCAATGGCGGCGATCAGCCCGTTGGCTCCTTCAACCGCCATATATCTGTCGGTTGGCAGGTCTTGCGAGCGATAGATGTGATCGGTGACCATCCCCAAACGCGCGCAGGACCGGACCAGTTCATCCCCTTCAGCGTCGCGGCCAATTGCGGTCAGCAAAGTCGGGGTCATTCCGAACCGCACCAGCGTCATGGCGATGTTCATGGCGACGCCACCCGGCAGGCGAGTAATGCGGCCGGGTACATCCGAGCCCTGTCGCATGGCGCTGGCCGAGCGTCCGATCACGTCCCAAAGGACCGAGCCGATGCACAAAATTTCGCTGTTCTTGTTCATGCCTTGTGTCATGCCGCAGCCCCGACGCGGGTGCAAGGGTTAACGCTCGCATCCCTCAGCGCATTGCGGCAATCAGAGAGTTCAGCGCCTCCAACGGGTTATCTTGCGACCAGATTTCCTCTCCGATGCCGAAGAAATCGGTGCAGGGGGTGAGGTCTCGGATCAGATCAGACGTCAGGCCGCCCTCGGCCACGACGGGAACCTCGATCATTTCGGACCACCATTGGAACAGGTCCTTTTCGGCCTGAGTACCATCGCCCAGCGTGGCTGAACCAACCGGGCCAAAGGCCACGTAATCCGCGCCACTTTCACCAGCAGTCATCCCGTCATGACTGGAAGACCCGCAAAAACTGCCGACAATCGCATCCGTGCCCAGCTCCTTGCGGGCTGCCCTGACAGACCGCGCGCCGTCATCCAGATGCACCCCGTCCAGACCCAACCGCTGCGCCAGCAATACATGGTTGGAAATCACGATGGCTACATCGCGCGCATGCGCAACTTCGCGGCAAGCATCGGCGGCGCGCGCGATGGTATCTTCGTCGCTTCCAGCCAAGGCGAGGCGGATACATGCAATTTCAGACCCGTCCAATACGTGGCCCAATTGATCAGGGAATGTACTCAGCGCGATGGTCGGAGGCGTGATCAGGTAAATCTGCGGCTGCTCGGGGGTGTCCATGGCGCGTCCTTCGGGTTTGTCATCTTTCGCGCGGTTTAGCGGATTGCGCGCGGGAAGCAAACTTTTATGCCGGCTACGTACCCTTTTGCGAACAGAAGACGCCGGGCCGACTTGCCCTCGACCCATGCGGCCATTAGAGCAAGCGGAGTTTTTCGGAGTTAGCCATGCCCAGCGATACATCACAGCCGTCTTTTGTTCTGGTGCGCCCTCAGATGGGTGAGAACATCGGTGCTGCCGCGCGGGCGATGTGGAACTTTGGGCTGGATCGGATGCGGATCGTGGCACCGCGCGACGGCTGGCCCAACCCCAAGGCGGTGGCGATGTCCAGCGGGGCCGGGCGGCTTTTGGATGAGGCGCAGTTGTTCGACGATCTGGCGGGCGCGCTGGAGGACACCACCTTTGTCTTCGCCACCACAGCGCGGCAACGTGGGTTGACCAAGCCTGTCTATAGCCCGGAGCGCGCAATGCAGCTTGCATCGCAGAAAGTGGCGGCGGGCGAAAAGGTCGCTGTTCTGTTTGGCCCGGAACGGGCAGGGCTTGAAAACGAAGATATTGCCAAGGCCAATGCGATTATCTCGGTGCCAGTGAATCCGGAATATGCGTCGTTGAACCTCGGGCAGTGCGTTCTGCTGACCGCCTATGAATGGATGCGCCAGACCGGGGATGTCGTGCATGAGGCAACTGATCTGGGCAAGGGCGATTGGGCGACCGGGATCGAGGTTGAAAAGTTGGTCGAGCATTATGAGGACCGTCTGGAACAGGCCGGGTTCTTTTATCCGCCGGAAAAAGCCGAAGGAATGAAGGTGAACCTGCGCAATCTGTGGTCGCGGATGCGGATGACACGGGCCGATGTACAGATGCTTCACGGGATCATGCGGCAGATGGTCCGCTGGAAAGACAAAAGCTGAGGCTGGACCTATCTTCCGCCAAACCATAGCTTGCGACGAAATCAGGACATGAGGACAGCATGAGCGGTAAGCGCAGCATCTTCGAAGAGGTCTCGGACAGCGAAAAACAACAGGCCGTCCAACCCGGTATGATCGACCGGGGGCGTGGCGGTGCGCGGGCCGCGATCCGGGTTTGGCTGATGATCCTGTTCGCGCTGGTCGTGATCATGATTGCCGTGGGCGGGCTCACGCGGCTGACCGACAGTGGACTATCGATCACCGAATGGCGACCTATTACGGGTGCGATCCCACCGATGAACGCCGCCGACTGGCAAGCCGAATTCGACAAATACAAGCAGATTGACCAGTGGCGCATTCAGAACCAATGGATGGAGCTGGATGATTTCAAAACCATCTATTGGTGGGAATGGGGCCATCGCCAGTTGGGCCGCGTGATAGGATTGGTTTGGGCCGTTGGATTTATCGGTTTCCTTGTGACCCGCAAGATTCCGACAGGATGGGCTGGTAAGCTGCTGATCCCCGGCCTGCTTGGCGGTGTTCAGGGTGCTGTAGGCTGGTGGATGGTCGCCTCGGGCGTCACACAGGGTGAAGGCATGACCGCCGTTGCCAGCTATCGTCTGGCAACGCATCTTGGCTTGGCCTTCGTGATCCTCGGCTTTCTTGCCTGGTACATCTTTGAACTTGGCCGTGACGAACGCGACCTGATGCAGGCCCGCCGCGCGAAAGAGGCTAAGCTTTTCTCGATATCGACCGGACTGCTGCACTTCACCTTCCTGCAAATCCTCATCGGTGCGCTGGTGGCCGGGATCGACGCGGGGAGGTCCTACACTGACTGGCCCCTGATTGGCGGTCAGTTGCTGCCGCCCGATGCGACCATGCTGGAACCGATGTGGCGTAACTTCTTTGAAAGTCCCGGTCTGGTGCAGTTTATCCACCGTTGCGTCGGCTATCTGCTCTTTATTTTCGCCATCATAGTCTGGCGGCGCGGTGGCAGCAGCGCGCACCCACAGACCCGCTTTGCCTTCAACGCCATGTTCGCAGCTTTGTCACTGCAAGTGGTCGTGGGCATCATCACAGTCGTCTATGCGGCACCTTGGCAGATCGCCATTTTCCACCAGTTCATGGCCGTGGTCGTCTGGACCCTGATCCTGCGCGCCCGCTTCCTGACAGCTTACCCTATCGCAACATCTGTGCGCGGAGCATGATCCCATGACAGCATACAATGACCTGATGGCCTTTCAGCGCGAAACCTCGGCCCTGGGCCAGATTGCCGGTAGGCTCGGCTGGGACCAGGAAACGGTGATGCCGCGTGGTGCCGCGCCGCAACGGGCCGAGGAAATGGCAGCGATCGAGGCTGTATTGCATGCTCGCCGCTCTGACCCTCGGGTTGCCGAATGGTTGGAGCAGGCCGCACCGCAAGATGAGGTCGGCAAGGCACAACTGCGTGAGATACGCCGCGCCTATGACCGCGCGGTGAAGGTGCCCGCCGATCTGGCGACGGCGATTGCACGCGTGACATCCGCCGCGCAGGGCACATGGGCCCAGGCGCGAGCGGACGAAGATGTCTCAGCCTTCCTGCCGGTTCTGGAAGAAGTTGTCTCGCTGAAACGGCAAGAAGGTGAAGCGCTGGCACAGGGTGGCGACGTTTATGATGCGATGGTTGAGGATTACGAGCCCTACACAACCGGCGCTCAGATCGCCGCGATCTTTGACGAAATGCGCCCACGTCTTGTGGCTCTTCGCGCCGCCGTTCTGGATCGCCCGGAACCTGTCGCGCTGACCGGCAACTTTGACGAACTGACCCAGATGCGCCTGACGCAGAAACTGGCCACGACATTCGGCTATGACCTGAACAATGGCCGCGTCGACAAAGCGGTGCATCCGTTCAGCTCGGGCAGCGGGCTGGACGTTCGGATCACCACCCGCACCAGCGAGACCGATCCGTTCAACTGCTTTTACTCGACCATTCACGAGGTTGGACACGCCGCCTATGAGCAGGGCATCGACCGCGATTACCTGCTGACCCCGCTAGGACGTGGTGTGTCGATGGGTGTGCATGAAAGCCAAAGCCGGATTTACGAAAACCAGCTGGGCCGCTCGCGCGCCTTTACCGGATGGCTGTTTGACCAGATGAAAGAGGCGTTCGGTGATTTTGGCATCGCCGATGCGGATGCGTTCTATGCCACCGTCAACCGCGTCCACAACGGCTATATCCGGACCGAGGCGGATGAGGTGCAGTACAATCTGCACATCATGCTACGGTTTGATTTGGAACGCGCACTGATGGCCGGTGACTTGCAGGTCGGCGACCTTGAAGCCGCTTGGAACAACCGCTTCAAAGCAGATTTTGGTTATGCGGTCGACAAGCCCTCGAACGGGTGTTTGCAGGACGTACACTGGTCGGTTGGCCTGTTTGGCTATTTCCCGACCTATTCGCTGGGTAATGTCTATGCGGGATGCCTGTATCAAACACTGCGCGCGGCAATTCCCGGACTTGAGGGGCAGTTGGCAGCTGGCGATACTTCCGGGGCGACCGGTTGGCTTCGAGAGCATGTGCAGCAGCATGGAGGACTGTACGCGCCCCGCGAAATCATTCAGCGCGCCAGTGGGGTGGAACCAGGGCCGGAGCCGCTGTTGGCTTATCTGGAGCAGAAGTTCGGGGCGTTGTACGGGCTTTGAGGCGTGTTCGTGGCGCTCCGGCGTTACACTGGTCCTGACGGTACCATTTCGATACGCAAGGCAACAGCGGCGAAGAAAAGGCCGCTTCCTGCCAATACAAATACGTGCCAGATGGTGTTGTGGTAGGGTAGCCAGTCCAGAAGGTAGAATACCACGCCTGCGGTATAGATGAGGCCTCCGGCGATCATCAAATTAAGGGTAAGGGGTAAAAGTTCGGCCAACATGGATTGTCCGGCCCAAACCGCGGCCCATCCCATCAGAAGATACAGCGCCAGCCCGAACCAGCGGAAGCGGTTCGGGTCGATCATCTTCAGAACAGAGCCCAGCGTCGCAGAAGACCACAGCCCCAGCAAAAGCCCCGGAGGTTGCGAAGCCGAGAGCAGCAGGAACGGCGTATAAGTTCCTGCGATCTTCACGTAGATACCCGAGTGATCAAGGCGGCGCAGAAACTCTGCCCACTCATCATGCTCGATCATGTTGTAGAGCGCCGAGAACGTCAGCATCAAAACCAGAGTTATTCCATAGATCGAGGCGCCCAACACCGCCGCCGGGTCTGACCGATAGAAGACTGTCATGATGATCAGTATAGGCGCTGCGATCACCGCCGAAGAAACACCCAGCACATGAACAACACCGTCACTTATTCGCTCAGCACGGCTATAGGCAGGTCGGATATGGGCGAATGACCACATATCGAAATGCTAGGCGTGCCGGGTCTGCTGGGGCAAGCCCACCCTCGTGCCGTTGGCAGGAACGTGACCCTGAGTAACAAAAACGCCCGCAATACGGGCGTTTTGTTACACTTCTGTAGTGCTTTGTTATTCCTCGGCTTCTTCGTCACCCTGGTCGGCGATCCAGGCCACACTGACGACTTCCTCGCCTTTGCCGGTGTTGAATACACGCACACCACCCGCGCTGCGGGAGCGGAACGAGATGCCCTCGACCGGCACCCGGATCGATTGGCCTTTCGAGGTAGCCAGCATGATCTGATCGTCGATTTCTACGGGGAAGGAGGCAACCAGTTCGCCACCGCGCATGGCTTTGTCCATCGCCGCCACACCCATGCCACCGCGACCGCGGACAGGGTAGTCGTGACTGGAGCTCAGCTTGCCCGCGCCGCCCGACGTGATGGTCAAGATCAGGTTCTCGGCTGCCGACATCTCGGCATAGCGTTCCTGCGTGATACTGCCAGGCGCGGCTTCGTCCTCGTCCGTTTCGCCGTCATCCGCAATGCCCGCGACTGCGCGGCGCATCTTGAGGTAGGCGGCGCGCTCGTCCGGGTCGGCCTCGAAATGGCGAATTACGGACATCGAGACGACACGGTCGCCATTGCTCAGCCTGATGCCGCGCACACCGGTAGATTCGCGTGAGTTGAAGACACGTACATCAGTGGTCCGGAAGCGGATCGCACGGCCCGAATTGGTGACCAGCATCACGTCTTCATCTTCTGAACAGATGCGAGCGTTTACCAGTTCCACATCCTCGGGCAGTTTCATCGCGATCTTGCCATTGCGGCGGACGTTCGTGAAATCTGACAGACGATTGCGACGCACGTCACCCGCGCTGGTGGCGAAGACGATTTGCAGGTTCTCCCACTCTTCATCCGGCACATCCACGGGCATGATCGCCGCGATGGAAACTCCGGTCGGGATCGGCAGGATGTTGACGATCGCTTTGCCCTTACCGGTCCGGCTGGATTGCGGCAGACGCCAGGTCTTAAGTTTGTAGACCATGCCTTCGGTGGTGAAGAACAGCAGCTGAGTATGCGTGTTCGCCACGAAGAGGTTGGTGACCACGTCCTCTTCTTTGGTCTGCATTCCCGACAGGCCTTTCCCGCCGCGTTTCTGAGCCCGGAAATCGGCCAGCGGGGTGCGCTTAATATAGCCGCCCGAGGTAACGGTCACGACCATGTCTTCCCGCTCGATCAGGTCTTCGTCTTCCATGTCGCCGGACCAGTCGACGATCTCGGTGCGGCGGGGAACGGCGAACTGCTCGCGGACGCTGCGCAGCTCATCGGCGATGATGCCCATGATACGCTCGCGCGAGGACAGAATATCCAGGTATTCCTTGATCTTGGCGGCCAGTTCTTCAAGCTCGTCCGTGACCTCTTTGACGCCCAGTTGGGTCAGGCGTTGCAGGCGCAACTCGAGGATGGCGCGGGCCTGAACCTCGGTCAGGTTATAGGTCCCGTCGTCATTCATCTTGGACAGAGGATCGTCGATCAGGCGCAGATAGCCTTCGATATCAGATGCAGGCCAACGGCGAGTCATCAGCTTTTCACGCGCCTCTGCGGCATCAGCGGACGAGCGGATCGTGGCGACTACTTCGTCCACGTTCGAAACCGCAACAGCCAGACCACACAGGATATGGCTACGCTCGCGTGCTTTGCGCAGATCGTACGCGGTGCGGCGGGCAACAACGTCTTCGCGGAAGTCGATGAACGAGGTCAGGAACCGGCGAAGGGTCAGCTGTTCAGGCCGACCACCGTTCAGAGCCAACATGTTGCAGCCGAACGAGGTTTGCATCGGCGAGAAGCGGAACAGCTGGTTCAGAACAACCTCGGGCGTTGCATCACGTTTCAGCTCGACCACGACGCGCACGCCGTTCCGGTCGGATTCGTCCTGCACATGGGCCACACCTTCGATGCGTTTCTCACGCACCGCCTCGGCGATCTTTTCGATCATCGAGGCCTTGTTCACCTGATAGGGAATCTCGTCCACAACAATCGCGTAACGGTCTTTGCGGATTTCCTCGGTGCGGGTCTTGGCGCGGATGATGACGCTGCCACGGCCTTCCAGATAGGCTTTACGCGCACCAGACCGGCCAAGCATCACGCCACCGGTCGGGAAATCCGGGCCGGGGACGTATTCGATCAATTGCTCGGAAGTCAGATCGGGGTCGTCGATCAATGCCAGCGTGGCGTCGACCACTTCGCCCAGATTGTGCGGCGGGATATTGGTCGCCATACCCACGGCGATACCACCGGCGCCATTGACCAGCATGTTCGGGAAGCGGGCGGGCAGGACGGTCGGCTCTTTGTCCTTGCCGTCATAGTTGTCCTGAAAATCGACCGTCTCTTTTTCGATATCAGCCAGAAGGGACGCGGCGGGCTTGTCCATCCGCACTTCGGTGTAACGCATCGCCGCCGGGTTATCGCCGTCCATCGAGCCAAAGTTGCCCTGACCGTCCAGCAGCGGCAGCGACATCGAGAAATCCTGCGCCATCCGCACCAACGCGTCATAGATCGCGCTATCGCCGTGCGGGTGATATTTACCCATCACGTCGCCCACCGGACGGGCCGACTTGCGGTAGGCCTTGTCATGGGTGTTCCCGGTTTCGTGCATCGCGTAGAGGATACGTCGGTGCACCGGCTTCAGCCCGTCGCGCAGATCGGGGATCGCGCGGCTGACGATGACCGACATCGCATAGTCCAGATAGGACGTGCGCATTTCAGATTCGATGGAGACCGTCGGGCCGTCATAAACGGGGCGATCAGGCGGGGTTTCGTCCATGTTTTCAGGGATTTCTGGCGTATCGCTCACGTAGGCTGCCCGTGTCTTGTTCTTGATCTATATCTTGTGGATACACTTTATCAGACCCGGCATATAAGGTGCAAGCAAGCAACCGTCCCCCGGCCAAATTAGCTCGGTAACACCAGAGTAACATATTGTTATCTAAGTATTAGGAGAGTTCCGTGTTACCCTGAGTGGACCTTGTAACAAGTTTGGAGGTCTGCATGGCGCAAAGTGAAACTGAACTCATGCTTAAGGGGTACGGGCTGACCACGGCGGAATTCTTCTACCACATGCCTGACTATATTCACGTGCTGAACACGTTCATCTGGCAGGATTACGACCTTGCTCCGGACCATCCCAAGCTGTTCGAATTCGTGGAATTCTGGCAGAAAGAGATCGAGGGGCCGCTGCATTCGGTCCGCTTCACGCACCGTAAAATGATCGCGCCGGGGGAATGGCGCAATATGGTGGGTGAGTTCCGGGTGAACTAGCCCTCAGGCCGAACAGCTCGCGCCGCCCAATACACAGAATTTGGCGCAGTGCGGGTGGTTCAGATGTACGTCGGCCTCGGCTTCGGCGAGGGTCTCGCCCATTTCAAATTCCGGCGAATAGGGCAGCAACGTGCAGGCCAGTACTGCCGGACGTTCGGCGCCTTTGCGTTTGACCACCATACGCGAACTGGCGCACATCACCGCATCGGGGGATTTGTCCAGGATGCCCCAGCAAGCGGTTGTAATTTCAGGGACTTCGACGGTTTCGTCCATCTCGGGGAATAATACGGTTTGCCCCGGATTTTGTGCATCAATGTCAAAGCCGTGCTTGGCAAAGAATGCTGCATACCCCGCGCGGCTTTCAGCGTCGCTATCCCCCCAAACGGTGCGCCCGGCGATGGCCATCTTGAAGCCGTTATCCCGCAGCCACTCCATCCCCGTCAGGGTTTTGGCAAAACTGCCTTTGCCGCGTTCTTCGTCATGCAGATCGGGGCGGTAGTGGTCGACGGAGACACGCAGCGTCAGTTTTTCTGCGTAGTCGCGCTGTAATTCCAGCAAACCCTCGCGCATTTTGCGGCGCATCATCGGCCGCATTGCATTGGTCAGGATCAAAACTTCGTACCCGCGCTCTAGCGCAACGCGCGTCATCTCGATCATCTCGGGGTTCATGAAGGGCTCACCACCTGTAAAGCCTATCTCGCGGATCGGCCATTGGCGCTGTTCGATCTGATCCAGATAGTCGCGGACTTCGTCGGCGGTGATGTAAACCAGAGCATCGTTGGTTGGGCTGCTGGCGATATAACAGTTTACGCACTCGATGTTGCACAGCGTTCCGGTGTTGAACCAAAGGGTTTCGGGATGAGTCAGCGCGACGGACGCGCGCGTTTGCCCGTCTGCTGTCACTAAACTGTTCTGAAACTTCCCGATATTCGCAGCCTGTTGGGCGTTGTCTTTCATTCCGGCATCCGGTTCTGTGCTTGTGCCAAACCGACTTAACCGTTTGTGCCGGTTTAGTTAAGAGTATCTACCCCTCGCTGACAGAGTTTTGATGTGGGAAGAAAGTTGCTGATTGGTTGCGCTAACATTGGACATGCCCCAAGCGGCAAGGTAAGGAAAAGCCATGGTTTCTCGTGTCATACCTGTTGACCCATTTGATCTGGTCATATTCGGCGGAACCGGCGATCTGGCACAGCGCAAGATCGTTCCGGCCCTGTTTCGGCGTTACTGCGCCGGGCAGTGGCCCGAGGCCACCCGGATCATCGGCGCAGCGCGGGGCGCTCTGACCGTTGATGGCTTTCGCGAGATGGTGGCCGAATCGTTGCGCCAGCACGCACCGAAGCGGGCAAATGATCAGGAGGCTGTGAACGGTTTTCTGCAGCGCGTGGAGTATGTCCCGCTTGACGCATTGTCCGAAGATGGTTGGGCCCAGTTGGCCGAAATGCTGAATGCGGATCGTATCAGGGCCTTCTATTTCTCGGTAGGCCCCCGATTGTTTGGCCCGCTGGCCGAACAGATCAGGGCGCACAATCTGGCCACCCCGCAAACCCGTATCGTCGTCGAAAAGCCTTTTGGGCACGATCTGGAAAGTGCACGCGCGTTGAATGCGACACTGGCGGCGCATTTTGACGAAGGGCAAATCTATCGGATCGATCATTATCTGGGTAAGGAAACCGTTCAGAATCTGATGGCCGTTCGGTTCGGCAACATGCTGTTCGAACCGCTTTGGAACAGCCAGTATGTCGATCACATTCAGATCACTGTGGCCGAGACCGTCGGGATTGACGGTCGTGAAGAATATTACGAGCGCGCCGGCGCCATGCGCGACATGATGCAAAACCATCTGATGCAGCTTTTGTGTCTGATCGCGATGGAACCACCCGCAAAATTTGACCCGGACGCGGTGCGCGATGAGAAACTCAAGGTCATACGCGCGTTGGATTCGGTTGAGCCGCACCATATCGTACGAGGTCAGTTTGCAGGCGGTGCCGATGGCCGGGGGTATCGTGAAGTTGTCGGCAATCAAAGGTCGACGACGGAAAGCTACATCGCATTGCGCGCGCATATCAGCAATTGGCGTTGGGCGGGCACACCGTTCTATCTGCGCACGGGCAAAGAGCTGGTGGCGCGGTCCTCGGTCATCAATGTGATGTTCAAGGATGCTCCGCATTCGATTTTTGGCGAAGAGGCCGGGCGTCATGCGAATGCTCTGTCGATCCGGTTGCAGCCCAATGAAGGCATCACTTTGAAAGTGACAATCAAAGAGCCGGGGCAGGGAGGCATGCGTCTGGTTGACGTTCCGCTGGACATGAGCTTTGCCGAAGCGCTTGGGCCTGAAAACCAGGACCCACCTGACGCTTATGAGCGGCTGGTGATGGATGTCATTCGCGGCAACCAAACGCTGTTCATGCGCGGTGATGAGGTAGAAGCCGCATGGGCCTGGACCGATCCGATTATCGCGGGCTGGGAGGCGCGCGGTGATGTTCCCAAACCCTATGAAAACGGCAGCACCGGCCCGGGCGACGCCGAGCTGCTGATGAAACGAGACCACCGCCGCTGGCAAGGAATAAATCCATGAATATCAAAGAATACGCCGATCGCGACATGCTGGCGATTGATGTCGCGAATGCATTGGCCGGAGATCTTGAGGCCGCATTGCTACATCATGATACTGTCTCGTTGGCCGTTCCGGGCGGAACCACACCGGGGCCGATCTTTGATGGATTGTGCGCTGCGGATCTGGAATGGGATCGTGTGCACATACTGCCGACCGATGAAAGATGCGTGCCGGGTGATCACGAGCGTTCGAACGAGAGGTTGATCCGGGAACGGTTGCTGACCAGTCGCGCATCCATTGCACAATACATGCCGCTCTATGTTGCGGAACATGAGCCTGAGGCGGTTTTGCCCGAGATCGAAAGCCTGATTAACCCGCATCTGCCGCTATCGGTTCTGGTGCTGGGTATGGGTGAGGACATGCATACCGCCTCGCTCTTTCCGGGGATGCAGGGCTTGTCTGCTGCTCTGAACAACAACGCCCCGACACTGGCGGTAGCGCGGACCGATGTGCAGCCCGAAGCGCGTATCACGCTGACGGGTCCGGTTCTGGACGGCGCTTTGTCCAAGCATCTCGTCATATTCGGAGAAACTAAACGGAGTGCCCTGGATCGTGCCATGTCACTGCCACCCGAGGAAGCTCCGATCGCGGCCGTGCTCAGCGGCATGACCGTACATTGGGCGGAGTAATCACGATGCAGCTGGATCAATTGAACTCACTCGCAGCCACACAGACGGGCCGTCGGATACTCGATCTGTTTGACGCCGATCCAAACCGGGCGCAGGGTTTCTCTGCTTCGACCGGAGATCTGCTGTTTGACTATTCGAAGACACAAATCGACGAAGATATCCGCGCGGCACTGATCCAGCTTTGCGATCAAGTCGAATTGGCAGAGCGTCGGGCCGCGATGTTCTCCGGTGAAAAGATCAACGAAACCGAAGGTCGGGCTGTATTGCATACCGCGCTACGCAATCTCGACGGAGGCCCGGTCGAGGTCGATGGTCAGGATGTAATGCCGGACGTACTGGGCACTTTACAGCGAATGCGCGTCTTTGCCGAAGAAGTGCGTGGCGGGGCGATCAAAGGGGCAGGGGGCAGCTTTACGGATGTGGTCAACATTGGCATCGGCGGCTCGGACCTTGGGCCGGTGATGGCGACGCATGCCTTGGCACCTTATCACGACGGGCCAAGGCTGCATTATGTCTCAAACGTGGATGGTGCGCATATTGCGGATACGCTGCGCCCGCTTGATCCGACACGGACTCTGGTGATTGTCGCTTCGAAGACCTTTACGACCATCGAGACGATGACCAATGCACGCACGGCGCGGGCTTGGATGGTCGATGGTGGTGGTGATCCGGCGCGGCAATTCGCAGCGGTCTCCAGCGCTGTTGACAAGACTCAGGCCTTCGGGATTCCCGAGTCGCGGGTGTTTGGCTTCGCGGATTGGGTCGGCGGGCGGTACTCGGTCTGGGGGCCGGTCGGACTGCCGGTGATGATCGCCGTTGGCTCGAACGCGTTTGACGCGTTTCTACGGGGCGGTCAGGCGATGGATCTGCACTTTCAATCCGCCGAATGGGCAGAAAACCTGCCAGTTATGCTGGCGCTTGTGGGGGTCTGGCATCGTCAGGTGCTTGGGCATGCCAGCCGCGCAGTTCTGCCATATGATCAGCGTCTGCTGCGCCTGCCTGCCTATTTCCAACAGCTTGAGATGGAATCGAACGGTAAATCTGTCGCGATGGATGGCAGCGCACTGACCATGCCTTCAGGTCCGGTTGTCTGGGGCGAACCCGGCACAAATGGGCAGCATGCATTTTATCAGTTGATCCATCAGGGCACCGATGTGATCCCCTGCGAATTCATGGTGGCTGCAAACGGGCATGAGCCGGAACTGGCCCATCATCATCGCCTTCTATTGGCCAATTGCTTGGCCCAGTCCGAAGCGCTAATGCGGGGTCGGTCGCTGGATGTTGCACGCGCACGCATGGCCGAAAAGGGCCTGACAGGCGACGAGTTGGAGCGTCAGGCACGCCATCGTGTGTTTTCGGGCGACCGCCCGTCAACCACGCTGATCTATCCGCAGCTTACCCCGTTTGTGCTGGGTCAAATCATTGCGCTTTATGAACACCGTGTGTTTGTCGAAGGCGTGCTGCTTGGCATCAACTCGTTCGATCAGTGGGGTGTTGAGCTGGGCAAGGAACTGGCAACGTCTCTGGGACCGATCGTGGACGGTGAGGTCAGCGCCGATGGCAAAGATGGCTCGACCTCGGCGCTGGTTGGATACGCATTGCGACATCGCGGTTGACGCGGCACCCTGCCGCACTCTCTTATTGTCAGACAATTGAATTCTTGGCAGGGTTGTTGCCAAGACATAACGGCGCGGCCAAGCGCTGACGATGGGAGGAATGTCCATGCTGGGACAGATGATGACGCAGCCTTTGCTGATTTCGTCGCTGATTGAACATGCTGAACGTTATCACGGGCAGACCGAGATCATCTCGGTCGAAACCGACGGAACCGTGACCGAGACCAACTGGTCCGGGATCGCGCAGAACGCCCGACGGATGGCTTCGGCGTTAGAGAAACTGGGGCTGCAACCGCAGGATCGCGTGGGCACGCTGGCCTGGAATAACCGCCGCCACCTTGAGATCTACTATGCGGTGTCCGGCGCGGGCTTTGTCTGCCACACGATCAACCCGCGTCTGTTTCCCGAACAACTAACCTATATCATTAACCACGCGCAGGACCGGGTCCTGTTCTTCGATGCGACCTTCCTGCCTTTGGTCGCCGCGCTGCAAGAGCATCTGACCGAGGTGCAGTACTATGTGCTGATGGGTGCGCGGGACGAGGCTGCGCTGTCTCAGGTGCCGGGGTTGGTTTTTTATGACGAGCTGATTGAAACCGGCGATACAGACTACGGGTGGCCCAGCTTTGATGAAAACACTGCCTCCAGCCTCTGTTATACTTCGGGTACCACTGGGAACCCCAAAGGCGTTCTCTATTCCCACCGCTCTACAGTTCTGCACAGCTTCGCGTCGAACACGCGCGACGTAATCGGCTATTCCGCTATGGATGTGGTGATGCCGGTGGTGCCAATGTTCCACGTCAACGCTTGGGGCTCGCCCTATGCCAGCGCTATGTCTGGTTCGCGAATGGTGATGCCGGGGCCGGGATTGCATGGCGAGGCATTGGTCAATCTGATCGACACATATGGCGTCACGCTGGCGATGGGCGTACCGACCATTTGGCAAGGTCTGCTGGCCCATGCCGCGACATGCGGGACCAAGTTGAAAAGCCTCAATCGTACTGTAATCGGTGGTGCGGCATGCCCGCCCTCAATGATTGAAACGTTCCGCGAAACTTATGGCGTCGATACCGTCCACGCCTGGGGCATGAGCGAAATGAGCCCGCTGGGCACGACGAACTATCCGATGGCCAAACATCTGGACATGCCCATGGAGGCACAGCACAAGCTGCGCGAAAACCAAGGCCGCCCGCCCTTTGGGGTTGAACTAAAAATCGTCGATGATGATGGCAGAGATCTTCCCCATGACGGTGAAACGCAGGGCGATCTGATGGTGCGCGGCCATTGGGTGCTGGACAGCTACTTCCACATGCAGGATGAGGCCTTGTTGCAGGATGGCTGGTTCGCGACTGGCGACGTTGCCACACTGGACCCGGATGGGTACATGACCATCCGCGACCGATCGAAGGACATCATCAAATCGGGGGGTGAATGGATCAGCTCTGTCGAGTTGGAGAATATCGCGGTCGCACACCCTCAACTAGCGACGGCTGCCGTTGTGGGCGTGCCGCATCCGAAATGGGACGAACGCCCGCTTTTAGTAGCAGTGAAGGCCGAGGGCGAAGAACCGACCGAGCAGGATTTGTTGGCATTCTTCGACGGCAAAATCGCCAAATGGCAGGTGCCCGACAAGGTCGTGTTCGTCGACGCCTTGCCCCTTAACGCGACCGGAAAGGTCCTGAAACGCACGTTGCGCTCGGATTTCAGTGATGCGCTGATGGTATAAGTGCCAGTCTGGGAAGAATGGCTCCGGCGGTAGGGATCGAACCTACGACCAATTGATTAACAGTCAACTGCTCTACCGCTGAGCTACGCCGGAACGGTCCGCGCCGTATAGCAACCTCAAATTGCGGCGTCCAGTGGGGTAGTGGAGTTTTTTCTGCGAAAAAACTTCGCCGTGGTTCACGCAGCTAATTATGAAGAATTTGGTGTGATTTGGCTCCGGCGGTAGGGATCGAACCTACGACCAATTGATTAACAGTCAACTGCTCTACCGCTGAGCTACGCCGGAACTGAGGGGCGTATAACAACCCGTATTTTCGGCGTCCAGAGGGGAAGCGCACGGGCCGTCAATTTTTTCCGATTCACGCGATGCGCTTGAAACGAGACGCAACTGACAGATCCCCCAAGGGCGCTACACGGGATCTGCCGGTCAGATCAACCAGATGGGCGAAGACATTACGCTCGGCCGCGGGAAGCAGCGCGGCGGGGGTTTCGATATAGATTCGCTGGGCAAGCTGTTGGGCCGTTTCTGGGCCATTTTCCAGGGCGTCGAGTATCTGTGATTCCCGCTGCAATCGGTGGTCTATCAGCCAATCCAGGCGCTTGGCAGGATTCGTGATAGGGGCACCATGGCCCGGATGAAAAACCGACCACTCGCGCGCACGCAGGCGGCGACAGGCCGCCATGAAATCCGTCAGGTCTCCGTCCGGGGGCGAGACCAGAGAGCTGGCCCAGCCCATGACGTGATCAGCCGTAAAGCAGACATCCCCCCAGGCCAACGCGACATGGTTGCCCAGATGGCCGGGTGTGTGGATCACTTCGAGTTGCCAGCCTTCTGCCGCGACGCGTTCACCGTCTTCAAGCTCGATATCAGGGCGGAAATCGGCATCGATTCCCTCACCACCTCCGGCAAGCCCGTTCTGGGCCAGCTCGGTCATGACTTCGCTGCGTCCAGCTTGCGGACCACCAAAAGCCAGAATCGGAGCGCCGGCGCGGGATGCGAGCGGGGCGGCCAAAGGCGAGTGATCCAGATGGGTGTGCGTAACAAATATGTGGCTGATCCGCTGCCCGGGTTCCAGCGCATCAACAATGGCTTGCAAATGGGCATCACTCAATGGCCCAGGGTCGATGACAGCAATGTCCTCATCGCCCAGAAGGTAGGTATTCGTACCACGATAAGTCATTGGCGAGGGATTGGGCGCAAGAATGCGCCTTAGCCCCGGGGTGAGCACGGCAACCTGTCCAGGGAGAGGGTTGAAATCGTCGGGGGCTTGCATTCTGACCTCTTCCTCTTGCCCGGGCAGCCCGCTAGGTTTAGCGCATGTCGACCCAATGGCTCAAACCCTATATGCCGCGTAGCCTATATGCGCGTGCCGCACTCATTCTGGTACTGCCGGTCATTGTCGTGCTTTTGGTGGTGGCGATTGCCTTTTTGCAAAAACATCTTGAAGAAGTGACCGCCCAGATGACCCGCACGGCGGCGCGCGAGGTGACACTGGTGCTGGACGTGATGGAGGGTGCGGAAACCCAGCAGCAGGCATTGGCAGCTGCGCGGCAGGACTTGTCGGTCTTGAACATGACCGCCCGGTTTCTGCCAGTGAATGAAGAGCCGAAAAGCAGCTCGCGTCGCTGGTACGATTTCATTGCCCCCCAAGTAGATGCGGAAATGCGTAGCTTGTTGCCCGAAACCCAGTATGTGGCTCTGCCGAACGGGCAGGATGTGCGACTTTTTCTAGCGACCAATCTGGGCATGCTTGAGTTGGGGTTTGACCGCCGACGCCTGTCGCCGACCGCGCCGCATCAATTGATCGTGACAATGGTGTTCTTTGCGGCGCTGATGACGACGATCTCATTTCTTTACATGCGCAATCAGTTGCGCCCGATCACGCGCCTTGCGGATGCAGCGCAGGCTTTTGGTCGCGGGCGCGTGGTGCCGTATTCGCCCGGAGGTGCGATTGAGGTACGCGCGGCTGGCAATGCCTTTGTTGATATGCGCGCCCGAATCGAGCGGCAGATCGAGCAGCGCACGCTCATGTTGTCTGGGGTCAGTCACGATCTACGCACGCCTCTGACACGCCTCAAGTTGGGGCTGTCGATGCTACCCGAGGATGAGGCCGCGCCATTGTTGCAAGACGTGGACGAGATGCAATCGCTGTTGGATGCATTTCTGGACTTCTCACGCGGTGCTGCCGAAAGCGCTCCCGAGGAGGTCGAGCCCGAAAACTGGCTAAGCCAGATCGTTGATGATGCACAACGAGCAGGCCAGAACGTCGAACTGATCTCGGTCGACGGGCAGGGGGCGGCCATGTTGCGCCCTTCGGCCATGCGCAGGGCGGTAGAGAATCTGATTGGAAACGCGAATCGCTATGGGTCGCGCGCCGAGGTGAGCCTGTCGATGACGCCAAAGTCGCTGCGCATTCGAGTCGAAGATGATGGCCCCGGTATCCCGGTCGAACAACGCACCGAGGCCGTTAAACCCTTCACGCGCCTTGATCCGGCGCGGAACCAGAATCAAGGCACCGGCGTGGGGCTGGGCCTTGCAATTGTTGCCGACATCGCCCGCGTACATGGTGGGATTCTGCGCCTAGGCAGCAGCGAAAGGCTGGGCGGATTATGCGCGGATATCGTGATTGGACGGTGAATTGGTAGGCCCGGAGGGACTCGAACCCCCAACCAAAGCGTTATGAGCGCTCTGCTCTAACCAATTGAGCTACAGGCCCGCCTGAGGGCTTTGCCTATCACGATGGCAGCCCGCGTCAAGCCTGACCGTTGCAACATGGCCCACAATCGAATAACCCGCGCGCAAAGCACTCATGAGGGATTGGCCATGACAGCGGGCAAGAACGGAATCACCTATGCCGACGCAGGTGTAGATATCGACGCAGGCAACGCTCTGGTCGATCGGATCAAGCCTGCCGCCAAGCGCACCAACCGTTCGGGCGTGATGAGCGGGCTAGGCGGGTTTGGCGCTCTGTTCGACCTGAAAGCGGCTGGCTATAAAGACCCGGTTCTGGTGGGCGCAACCGATGGTGTGGGCACCAAGCTGCGGATCGCAATTGATACTGGCGTTGTCGATGGCGTGGGAATCGATCTGGTGGCGATGTGCGTCAACGATCTGATCTGCCAAGGCGCTGAGCCGCTGTTTTTCCTGGATTATTTTGCCACCGGTAAGCTGGACACCGATACGGCCGCGCGGATTATCGAAGGAATTGCCGAGGGGTGTGTCCAATCTGGCTGCGCCCTGATTGGTGGTGAAACCGCCGAAATGCCGGGTATGTATCCTGACGGCGATTTCGATCTGGCCGGTTTCTCGGTTGGCGCCATGGAACGCGGGACCGCATTGCCCGAGGGCATTGAAAAGGGTGATGTCCTGCTGGGGCTGGCTTCGAACGGGGTGCATTCCAACGGCTATTCGCTGGTGCGCAAACTGGTTGAAATGTCCGGGCTGGGCTGGGAGGCAGAGTCGCCTTTCGGTGGCGGAACATTGGGTGAGGCTCTGCTGACCCCCACGCGGCTGTATGTGAAACCAGCGCTGCAGGCGATCCGGGCTGGCGGCGTTCGCGCGCTTGCCCATATCACCGGCGGCGGCCTCACCGAAAATCTGCCGCGCGTATTGCCCGAAGGGCTCGGGGCCGAGATTGATTTGAATGCTTGGGACTTGCCGCCTGTGTTCAAATGGATGGCCGAGACCGGTGGGATCGCCGAATCCGAGATGCTGAAGACCTTCAACTGCGGCATCGGCATGATTGTTGTCTGCGCTGCAGATCAGGCGGATGATCTTACAACACTGCTTGCAGAGGCAGGCGAATCCGTTGCGCGCATCGGAACGGTCACCGCAGCGCCGGGTATGGCCTATTCAGGCAAACTGCTGTGAGCCACAAGCGCGTCGCGATCCTGATCTCCGGGGGCGGATCGAACATGCTGTCGCTGGTCGACAGCATGAATGGCGATCATCCCGGTCGGCCATGTCTGGTATTGTCGAACGATGCAAATGCCGGAGGGCTGAAGAAAGCTGCACAGCGCGGAATTCCGACCGCAGCCGTCGACCACAAGCCCTTTGGCAAAGATCGCGCTGCGTTTGAGGCAGAACTGCTTAAACCGCTTATGGCAGCCCAGCCGGATGTTGTCTGTCTGGCCGGTTTCATGCGTGTATTGACGGGTGAATTTGTATCGCGTTTCCAGGGCCGGATGCTGAACATCCACCCATCGCTTTTGCCTAAGTACAAGGGTTTGAACACCCATGCCCGCGCCATTGAAGCAGGCGACGCCGAACATGGCTGCACCGTTCACGAAGTTACTGCAGCGTTGGATGACGGGCCGATTCTGGGTCAGGCGCGCGTGGGTGTACGGGTAGGGGACACGCCTGAGGAGCTCGCCGCCCGCGTGTTGACCTGGGAGCACAAACTCTACCCTGCCGTGCTTCGCCGTTATTGTATGGGCAACAATGACCCAGTTCTTCTGCCCTAACGCGGAGGGGTGATTTACACGCAAAGGTTATTCGTCTTATGGTCGCATATCGCTCGGGACGAGGACGGCACGGGCAGTCACAATAACCAAAAGCAAGAACAGCACCGCGCATGAAAACCCTGACGACGACGCAAGAGCTGGCCGCATTCTGCTCGGCTGCTGCACAATATCCTTATGTCACTGTAGATACCGAATTTCTGCGCGAACGGACCTATTATTCGAAACTCTGTCTGGTGCAGCTTGCAGTGCCATCGGAAGATGAAGACAGCGCCGTTCTGGTTGATCCATTGGCTGACGGCATGTCGCTGGAGCCTTTGTACCAGCTGTTCAGCGACGAAAGCGTGGTCAAGGTTTTCCACGCCGCGCGGCAGGATCTTGAAATTTTTTGGGTCGACGCGGGCGTCTTTCCGACTCCGTTGTTTGATACTCAGGTCGCTGCGATGGTCTGCGGTTTTGGTGAACAGGTTGGCTATGAAACTCTGGTCCGGAAGATCTGCAAGGAAGGGGTCGATAAAACTTCTCGCTTCACCGATTGGTCACGGCGCCCTCTGACGGATGCGCAGAAAACATACGCATTGGCAGATGTAACCCATCTTCGGAAAATCTATGAGCATCTGGCTGCAGAACTTAAGAAGTCGCGCCGGGATCACTGGGTCGCAGAAGAGCTTCGCATACTGACCCGACCCGAGACATATGACATTCGCCCGGAAGAGGCATGGCGGCGGGTCAAAACGCGGACCAACTCTGCCAAGTTTCTGGCCGTGGTTCGAGAGCTGGCGCAGTTCCGCGAGGCCTATGCGCAAGAGAACAATGTGCCACGAAGCCGTGTGTTCAAAGACGATGCGTTGATCGAGATGGCCTCGACCAAGCCCAAGACGCCCTCTGATCTGGGCGGGTCGCGCTTGTTGCTGCGCGAAGCGCGCAAAGGGGCAATCGCAGAAGGCATTCTGGAGGCGGTAAAACGGGGCGTAGGTTGCCCGCAAGACCGATTGCCGAAAATTGACAACAGCCGTGACAAGTTGAAGGTCAACCCGGCACTTGCAGATTTGCTGCGCGTTCTTTTGAAATCAAAGACCGAAAGCGCAGGCGTTGCCGCAAAATTGATCGCCTCCAGCGCGGAATTGGATCAGATCGCTGCAGGCGAACGAGAAGTTCCCGCCATGTCCGGTTGGCGGTTCGAGGTTTTTGGCGAGGACGCGCTGAAGCTTTGCGAAGGAAAGATTGCTTTGGCCGCCAAGGGACAGGCAGTGCAGGTTGTCTCGCTTTAACGGCGACGAGATTCCAACGCGTTCTGCTGGCCTTTGACCCGAACTAAACGAATACCTTCCAGTTCTTTTCGGCTTACATTGACGGCCTCTGAAACCATCCGCGACCGTTCGGTGCCCTGCGCAGTGGCGTAGTCCGGGTAATCCACGCGGAAGGTGAACTCCATAACGCCATTTTTGCTGAGTTCTTCGGATCTTACGCGCGCGAGCTGTGCGTTGAACGCACCCTGTCGAATGGCTGTGCCAGCCGCATAGATGATTGCGCCCGTCGAGGTTGGGTCGATCCGCAATTCGTTGATCACGGCGATTGGAACGCTGTTATCCTCGGCGTCCGGACGCTCGAACAGGCCTTTTTTGTCGGCATTTTCGGGAACCAATGCATTGGCGTCATCGGCTGATACTTCGGATGGGCTGGGTGTGCTGCTGCCAAACCAGTTCGATGGATTCGCGCTTGAGTTGCTCCAGTTGCTACAAGCGGACAGAGCCATTGTGAAGATCATCAGAACAGGCAGAGTTTTGTGCATGGACCCAGTACTTTGTGCAACTTTACCTGCATCGGGTTAACGCAAATTCGATCGTTTGAAAAGCCACGCTGGGGACTGGACAGTCGGTAACGCTGAGCATAGTTCACAATTGTGAATGCGTAACGCAAGGACGGACCCGATATGGCAACGCCAGCCTTCGAAGAGATAGTCGAGGATTTCGAGTTCCTGGAGGACTGGGAAGACCGCTATCGCCATGTGATCGAGCAGGGCAAAGCGATGGAGCCTCTGGATGATGCATTCAAAGTCCCTGCGACCAAGGTGAATGGTTGCGCCAGTCAGGTCTGGCTGCATCCAACCATTGAGGGCGGTCAATTCCGCTTTGACGGTGACAGCGATGCCCTGATTGTTCGGGGCCTGATTGCGGTTCTGCGTAGCCTGTATAACGGCTTGCCGGTGGCCGAGGTGCCCGGTGTTGATGCCGGTGGAGAACTCGCGCGTCTGGGGTTGCAGGATCATTTGTCTGCCCAACGTTCAAACGGGTTACGCGCTATGATAGAACGTATTCGCGAAGTGGCATTGGCCAGCGCCTGACTTTTAGGTGGATTTGCGCGCTGCCCAGTCAGCAAGCGTGGTTTCCAAATCGCCATAGCCGGTTTGCCGACGCTCGAACTCCAGCCCCATCCGATCAGCGCACTCCTGCGCGCGACGGGTCAAGTCGGGATCATCGGTTTGCGCCTGATAAACGAGCTTGGTGTAATTGCCGAAATACATCTCACGTAATTCAGGATGCCGGTCCAGACCCAGCGGTTTCCAGACAAACGCATCAAACTGCCGCGCAAGGAAATCTGTCAGATAAAAAGCGGTGGTTTCATCGTCGCCATGCGCGGCAAAGGCCAAATTGCCCTCGAAGAAAGAATAGCAATGGGGCCCTTGGATCATCTCGACCCCCAGCCGCTCGCATGCTGCCTGTAACAAGCCACCGGTTCCACAATCGGCATAGACAACGTAGATGCGGTCGTATGAGCCCCGATGCTTGGCAACCGCATCCTCGACCGCCTGTGTGATCTTTTCCGGGTGCACATGCAAAATGGCGGGCAGGCAAGTCAGGGCCATGTGATCCCAGCCGTTCCGTTCTTTCAGGTCCAGAATCTCGCGGGCCAGTGCACCGCATGCGATCAGAAGAATCGACTCGGCGCTGTGCGGTGCGACATAGCCTTGACGGGTCAGGCTGTCATCGTCTGGGATCTGTGAGCCGGTCATCTGATCTCTCTGGCTGGTCTTTAGCTATATATGTGCCCGAGGTTCGGACAAAAAAGGCCGCCCCAAAAAGGACGGCCTGTCTCACGATATGATCTCGCGCCTTAGCCGGCCAGTTGGTTGTGCTTGCGCGACATGAAGTCCTTGGCCATTTCCACCGCCACGGCTGCGTCGCGGCAATAGCCGTCAGCGCCGATCGCCTTGCCGAACTCTTCGTTCAGCGGAGCGCCGCCAACCAGAACGGTGTACTCATCACGCAGGCCTTGTTCGACCAACGTGTCGATTACGACCTTCATATAAGGCATCGTCGTCGTCAGCAGAGCGGACATGCCCAGAATGTCGGGCTGTTCGTTTTCCAGCGCTTCGAGGTAGTTCTCGACCGGGTTGTTGATGCCGATATCGACAACTTCGAACCCGGCGCCTTCCATCATCATCGCAACAAGGTTCTTGCCGATGTCATGGATGTCGCCCTTTACGGTGCCGATCACCATCTTGCCAACGCGCGGAGCACCAGTTTCAGCCAGCAGAGGCTTCAGGATCGCCATACCGCCTTTCATGGCGTTGGCCGCCAGCAGCACCTCAGGCACGAACAGGATTCCGTCGCGGAAGTCGTGGCCGACAATTGTCATGCCGCCAACCAGCGCTTTGGTCAGGATGTCATAGGGTTGCCATCCGCGCTCGAGCAGGATGTTCACACCTTCTTCGATCTCTTCCTTCAGGCCGTCATAAAGGTCATCGAACATCTGTTCGACGAGTTCGTCGTCATTCAGTTCGGATAGGACGATGTCTTCTTCATCAGACATGGGTATTTCCCTGAGCTGTGCGGGCCTGCGGCCCGTGGTGGCATTTTCACCGTTTTGGCCATTTCGTCGCAGGTCTACTGTGACGATTGCGACCTAGGTCGTTCTGAGACCGACCTATAGGCCGAATATTCGCACTCAGCGACATCGAATTTTGCAAGATCATCCTGCATTGGTTTCATTAGCCACGGTAAATTCACCTGCAGTCTAATGCGTCGTCGGTTTCGAGCATCTGATGATTTTTGGGAATCGAAACATGAATCTTGCCAGTGAAACTGGTTTTAATTACATCTAGTGATAGGAACAAAAGGCGAACAAATGACTGCTGCCATCAAAAGCCCTGGGCGCGGAGCAACCTCAAACGAAGCAGGTCGATTCGAGAGGTTTACAACCGAGTTGACCGAAGATGGCTGGGATTTGCCAGAGGAACTGCCCCCGTTGCGGACCGAAGTTCGGGAAGAAATGGCGCGCAATCTGATCACCTATAACAAGTCGCCGGACCTACCTTTTGACCGATCCATAAACCCATATCGGGGCTGCGAGCATGGATGCGTGTATTGCTTTGCTCGGCCAACGCATGCGTATCTGGGGCTGTCTCCGGGTTTGGATTTCGAAACCCGCCTTGTTGCGCGACCCAATGCGGCTGAGCTATTGCGTCGCGAACTCTCGGCACGTTCTTACAAGGTGGCCACGATTGCACTGGGAACCAACACCGATCCCTATCAACCGATTGAAAAAAACCGCAAGATAACAAGAAGCTGTCTAAAGGTTCTGAGAGATTTTCAACATCCGGTCGGTATTGTGACCAAGGGGACTCTGATCGAGCGTGATCTTGATATTCTGGCACCGATGGCCCGCAATGGCCTTGTCCGGGTTGGCATCTCGCTGACCACATTGGACCGCGATCTTTCCCGACGGATGGAACCCCGGGCGCCTTCACCGCAGCGCAGGCTCGGAATGATCCGCAACCTGACCGAGGCTGGCGTGCCTGTGCGCGTTATGACGTCTCCAATCGTGCCCGGATTAACCGATCATGAGCTGGAAAGTCTGCTGGAGGCCGGAAAGCAGGCTGGCGCCGATGCTGCAAGCTGGATCATGCTGCGACTTCCCCGTGAAGTATCCGCGCTCTGGCGCGAGTGGCTGATCGAACATCAGCCGGGCAGGGCTGAGAAGGTGATGGCACGGCTGCGCGAAATGCATGGGGGTAGGGAGTATGATCCCCGATGGGGCCACCGCATGCGGGGCGAAGGGACCTATGCCGAGATGATTGCGCAACGGTTCAAGGCCGCAGTCAAACGTCTCGGGCTGTCGACTGATATGCCGCCACTAAACTGTGCGGCTTTTGCGCCGCCACCTCAGCCCGGTGATCAGCTGGCTTTGTTCTGAAACCTTTGTTCAGAAACTGATGCCAATCCCGGCGGAGAATCCGTTAACCGTATCGCTGCCGTAATAACGGACCATAAACCGTGTCGTTGATACCCAAGGCACCCATGTGTCGGACAGATCAACCTCGATCCCGCCACCTACGCGGGCCAGCCAGTCGGTGCCCAATACAAGTGACTGATCCCCGATCAGATAGGACAGGGACAGATCGCCCACCCAGCGGACCGGGCGACCGAACATGCGTTTTCCAGTTGGAAAGCGGTAGCGTGACCACAGAACTGCATTTGCGGCAGTTGATTCAACCAACAAGTCCTCGTTGTCTCCGATAGGCCAGTATTCGATATGGGTATAGCGCAGGCTTGCCTCGAATTCTCGGTCGTTGGACAGAACTTTCTCGTACGAGACCGTCATCGATCCGCCTGCGCCACCAGCCCAGATGCCGCCGCTTTCGAGAAAGTCTCGATCAAGCCCCAGGCGGTTGGCGATGGCTTGCGCACCGACAGATGCGTCGGATTGCGTACGTCCGACCGAGATATGGGCCATCGGGGTCATTTTCCAATACTCGCCGATGTCGAACTGATAGCCGACACCGCCGGTCAGGGCGAGGCTGGTCCATTTCAGCGGTATACGCGTGGTATCTCCGGTGCCGCTGAAGGTCAGAACGGGGTCATAGCGCGCATAGCCTATATACCCCTCAAGATAGATCGGCACGCCCTCAGCAAGGCGAAACCCGCCGCCCAGCTGGGCGGATTTGAAATCGTAATCGCGATTGTCTGTATTTGATTGCAGCGAGATTGCGCTGGCAGAATCGTCCGGGATGCCTGCTAGCCCTAAGATTGCCAGCGATCCGGCGGCGTTTTCCTGCTGCTGCTTCTCAAAAGCACGTTCCAGCACGCTTTGAGCGGATGCCGATTGCGCAAGTAGCAACATAATGAACAAGAGGATTAAACGCATGAGAACCAAACACTATTCGCCGGACGCGGCAACATTAGGCGGACTAACGCAGTGCGGAAAGATGCATCGAAACAGTCATTTACGTTTGGTTTCGAACGGTCTCATTTTGGTGACGCTACGGAAAAAAGACCCCGGATAACCGGGGTCTTAACATCGATATTGTGTGTGGATCAGCGGTTTTCGATGTCCACGTAATCGCGGTTGGTCGCGCCCAGATATAGCTGACGTGGGCGTCCGATCTTATTCTGTGGATCGGCAATCATTTCTTTCCACTGGCTAACCCAGCCAACGGTACGTGACAACGCGAAGATTGGCGTGAACATCGAGGTCGGGAAGCCCATCGCTTCCATCACGATGCCCGAATAGAAGTCGACATTCGGGAACAGTTTCTTCTCGATGAAATACGGATCTTCCAGAGCCTGTTTTTCCAGCGCCTTCGCGACCTGTAGTTTGGGATTGTTTTCCACGCCCAGCAGGTCAAGCACTTCGTCTGCCGATTGCTTCATCACTTTCGCGCGTGGATCGAAGTTCTTGTAGACGCGGTGGCCAAAGCCCATCAGACGGAACGGGTCATCTTTGTCTTTGGCGCGCTCGATAAACTCGGGGATGCGGTCGACGCTGCCGATCTCTTCCAGCATTTCAAGGCAAGCCTGGTTCGCACCACCATGGGCCGGACCCCATAGACAGGCGATACCGGCCGCGATACAGGCGAATGGGTTTGCACCCGAAGAAGATGCCAGACGCACCGTCGAAGTCGAGGCGTTCTGTTCGTGATCCGCCTGCAGCATGAAGATACGATCCATGGCGCGTGCCAGAATCGGGTTCACCTCGTAATCTTCGGCAGGAACGGCAAAACACATGCGCAGGAAGTTTGACGCATAGTCCAGGTCGTTGCGCGGATACACGAAGGGCTGACCAATATGGTATTTGTAGGCCCAGGCCGCGATGGTCGGCATTTTTGCGATCAAACGGTGCGAAGCTACTTCACGCTGACGCGGGTCCGCGATGTCGGTCGAATCGTGATAGAACGCGGACATGGCACCAACCACACCCACCATGATGGCCATCGGATGCGCATCCCGGCGGAATCCGCGATAGAAATACTGCATCTGCTCGTGCAGCATCGTGTGGCGGGTGATTGTGGTCTCGAAGTTCTCCAGATCCTTCGCCGAAGGCAGCTCGCCATACAGCAGCAGATAGCTGAGTTCGAGGAAATGCGACTTCGAGGCGATCTGTTCGATCGGATAACCGCGATGCAGCAACTCGCCCTTGTCACCGTCGATGAATGTAATGGTGCTGTCACAGCTTGCGGTGGAAGTGAAACCCGGATCATAAGTAAAGACGCCAGCCTGACCATAGAGCTTGCGGATATCGATCACATCGGGCCCAGCGGTCGGAGAAAACACCGGCAGATCATAGCTTTCGCCGTGGACAGTCAGTTTGGCTGATTTTTTGCTCTCGGTCATGTTTGTCCCTTCTTCATTCGTGCGCATGCCGGATCGCTGTCCGACAAAGCAGGCAACGACTGCGTTCCGTCGCGCAGTCCGTTCTTAACGGAGCAGCGTTACCCTTATGTGAAATCAGGCCGGGTTCGCTGCATCAGAAAGCCGCGCCAGGGTTTCATCGCGCCCAAGCACAAGCATCATGTCAAATACCGAAGGTGTAACTGCCCGGCCCGCTAGTGCCGCCCGCAGCGGACCAGCCAATTTGCCGAACTTAACCCCATTCGCCTCTGCGAACGAATTCAGGGTCTCCTCCAGTTCGTTCCGGGACCAGCTAGCATTTTGCAGCTGCGGCGTCAATTCTTTCAGTATACCGTCGGATACAGATGCCAGCGCCTTTGCGGCCTTTTCATCTGGCTGGATAGGTCGCGACGTAAGCACAAAATGAGCTTTTTCAATGAGTTCCGGGAACGTGCGTGCGCGGTCCTTGAGGCAATACATCGCACGGACCAAATCACTGGATTGTGTTTCAGAAAGCGGCGGCAAACCAGCTGACTTCAGATATCCCTGAATTTCATGCTGCAGCGCGGCATCTTCCCCGACGGCAATATGTTGTCCACAAAGGTTTTCAAGCTTCTTCACATCAAACCGCGCCGGGCTTTTGCCAATGCCATCCAGATCGAACCACTCTTTAGCTTGGGCATCGGTAAAGAACTCATCATCCCCATGGCTCCAGCCCAGCCGAGCCAGATAGTTGCGCATTCCGGATGCCGGATATCCCATGGCCTGATATTCTTGCGCCCCCAACGCACCGTGACGTTTGCTGAGCTTTTTCCCATCGGGTCCATGGATCAAAGGGATATGCGCCCAGACTGGTACATCCCAACCCATCGCCTCGTAGATCATCATCTGACGGGCGGCGTTGTTGAGGTGATCGTCGCCCCGGATCACATGGGTTACGCCCATATCGTGATCATCAACCACAACAGCCAGCATATAGACCGGAGTCCCATCCGAACGCAGCAGGATCATGTCGTCCAATTGCTCATTTCGAATAGTCACATCGCCCTGCACTTGATCACGGATCACGGTGGTGCCGTCTTGCGGGGCCTTGATGCGGATCACGTAAGGGGCGTCCGGATGGGTGGCCGGGTCGGCCTCGCGCCATGGGCTGCGGAACAGGGTCGATTTCCCTTCGGCCCGGGCCTGTTCGCGGAACGCAGCGATTTCTTCCTGCGTCGAAAAGCACTTGTATGCCTTGCCGTCGGACAGCAACTGATGCGCGACCTCTGCATGTCGAGGGGCACCCTCGAATTGGCTGACGACCTCACCGTCATGATCAAGCCCTAGCCAGTCCATGCCTTGCAGTATGGCCGCTGTTGCTTCCGGCGTGGAACGTTCCCGATCGGTATCCTCGATCCGCAACAGGAACTTGCCGCCGCGACCCCGCGCATAAAGCCAGTTGAACAGCGCAGTGCGGGCGCCACCGATATGCAGAAATCCGGTGGGAGAGGGGGCAAAACGGGTGACGACCTGATCGGACATGGTGTGGATTAACCTTTTGGTAACCTTAGCGGGCATAGTTTGGCGACTATCTACCCAGCCCGAAGGACGGGGGCAACCATGCGTGTTCTGACACGGGTCGAGACCGCATTGCTGACCCAGCGGGGACACTTGTTTCCGTGGTCCCCGATCTGCCTGGCGGTCGGGATTGGTTGGTATTTCAGCCTCAGGTTCGAACCCGAGGTTGAGCTCTATGTCGGCGTTCTGGCGCTTGCCTTGCTGGCGCTTGCCTCCACCCGTTGGATGGGGGCCGCGTGGTCACCGCTGGCCACTGGCTTAGCCCTGATCGCGATGGGGTTCGCTCTGGCCGGGGCGCGGGCACATATGGTTGCGGAGCCGGTCCTGCAATGGCGTTACTATGGCCCGGTCGAGGGGAGGGTCGTAGCGCTGGACCGCTCTGCGTCGGATGCGCTGAGGGTGACATTGGATCAGGTGCGGATCGGGGACGTTCCTGCTGATCAAAGACCCCGGCGCATCCGGCTTTCTATTCACGGTGAGTCAGTTGCGCTGTCCCCGGGTCAGCGGATTATGACCACAGCACATCTTTCGCCGCCGCAAGGGCCAGTTGAACCCGGAGGTTTTGATTTTCGCCGCCACGCCTGGTTCCAGCAACTCGGCGCTGTTGGATACACTCGGGTTCCGGTCCTGACGTCGGCTGCGGCGCAAGATGGTTTGGACGGAGTGCGTATCACGGCCTGGCGCATGGAGATCTCGGATCGGGTGCGCACGATCCTGCCGGGCGAAGTCGGGGGCTTTGCCGCCGCTGTAACTACCGGTGATCGCAGCGGGATGGGGCAGGCCTCGTTAGAGGCGTTGCGCGCGTCCAACCTGGCTCATTTTCTGGCGATTTCGGGCCTTCACATGGGTTTGTTGACCGGTTTCGTTTTTGTGGCATGCCGCATGGGGTTCTCAATGGTACCTGTCATCGCGCTTCGCATGCCCGTACGCAAGGTGGCCGCGCTCTGCGCGTTATTCGCGTCGACAATCTACCTGCTTCTGTCTGGTGGGAACGTCGCGACTGAGCGCGCCTTTGTGATGGTCTGCGTTATGCTGGGGGCCGTATTGTTGGACCGGCGCGCGATTTCATTGCGGGCGGTGGCCATGGCTGCGCTGATTGTTCTTACCTTGCGCCCGGAAACTCTATTGAGCCCCGGATTTCAGATGTCTTTTGCTGCTACAACCGCCTTGGTCGCAGGGTTCGGCGCATTGCGGGACTATGGCCCAATGCCAGGCCCAAAGTGGCTGCGGCCTGTGCTGGCCTTGTTGACATCCTCGGCGATCGCGGGGATCGCGACAGCTCCGATCGGGGCGGCGCATTTTAACGCTATTTCGCACTATGGGTTGTTGGCAAATCTCGTCTCCGTGCCCGTCATGGGAACGCTGGTCGTTCCAAGTGCGGTGGTCGCCGCCCTTCTTGCACCTTTTGGGCTTGAAGCGATTGCATTGCACGTAATGGGTCTTGGGCTGAGATGGATCCTTACCGTTGCCAATTGGGTCGCGGGACTGGAGGGCACGCGCGGGTACGTAGTAAGCCCAGACTATTTCGTATTGCCTGCTCTGGCTCTGTCTCTTCTGTGGCTAATGCTGTGGCAAGGGCGCGCACGGTGGCTCGGCATCGCTCCGGCAGCACTAGCGATAGCGCTGTGGGGTCAGGGAAGCCGCCCAGACGTGCTGATCGCCGATACCGGCGGGCTGGTCGGAGTGATGACTGAACACGGGCGCGCGCTGAGCAAACCGAAAGGCAGCGGATTTGTCGCGTCGGTGTGGCTGGAAAATGACGGGGACGGGGCAGATCAACCAAAGGCCGCTTTGCGATGGCCAGAGGCATCAGCGGGATTTCAACGTTTTCTTCTGGGAGACAAAGAGCTTGTCCACTTGACTGGCAAGCGGGCTGCGAGCGCCTTTCAGGAATGCAGGAAAGATCAGATCATTGTCGCCCCGGTGTCGTTGACTTTGACCGGTGAATGCAGCGTTTACGATACGGAATTTCTGCGGAAGACAGGCAGTCTTGCGTTATCCAAGGGGCGTTTGTTCGCGAGTTCTGATATCTCAGGCCGCCGCCTATGGTCCCCCAAGCTGCCTCAGTAGCTTCGGATCAAGCCTACCAGGCGGCCCTGAACTTTCACCTTGTCCTCTGGCAGCACGCGGGTCTCATAGGCCGGATTCGCCGCTTCCAGCGCAATGGCCTGACCTCGGCGGAAAAACCGTTTCAGCGTGGCTTCCTGATCTTCCACCAATGCCACCACGATGTCACCGTTGTCAGCGGCCGTTGTTTCGCGGATCACCACGACATCGCCATCGTTGATACCGGCGTCGATCATCGAGTCGCCACGAACCTCAAGCGCATAATGTTCACCACGGCCCGAAACCATCGAGCCCGGTACCGCAACGCGGTGCGAAACATGGCTGATCGCTTCGATCGGTACACCGGCAGCAATCCGGCCCATAACAGGCAATTCCATCGCATCAACTGTGACGGGTTCAAAGTTCGCGGGGCGTGGACCTTCAGGGCGATCGCCTTCAATCACACGCGGTTTGAAACCTGCCGTGGGCTCTCCCCCAAGGCTTTCTGGCAGCTTGACAATTTCGATGGCACGGGCTCGATGGGCAAGGCGGCGGATAAAGCCACGTTCTTCCAGCGCGGTGATCAGTCGATGAATCCCGGATTTTGACCGTAGATCCAACGCGGCCTTCATCTCATCAAAACTGGGCGGAACACCGTCCGCTTGCACGCGTTTGTGGATGAATTCCAGCAAATCCAATTGCTTCTTGGTCAGCATTGCTCATACCTCGTCGCTCATGCGTTTTCTTTTGTTCTACGCATGTTCACGTTTTGTGTCAACGGATTTGCTAGATCGGCAGGTAAAGGACCTCATCCCCGGCCTCGCGCGCGGGATCGTGGGGTTGGCGTACCAATAGTGCATTGGCTTGCGCCAAAACACTTAGCAGCGAGCTGTCCTGATCATCACAGGCGCGGATGCCGCCGCTGTCCAACACCGCCCGCATATAATGCTCACGCGGGCCATTTTTTCCGAGCGGGGCAGAAAGGCGGGCGCGCTTGAACGGGTTCAGGACCCTTTCGATCCCCGACATGCGGCGCACCATCGGGATAAGAAACAGATAGCCGCACACCATGGCACTGACCGGGTTTCCGGGTAGACCGACCATCGCAGCATGCCCAAGCCGCCCGGCCATCAGTGGTTTACCCGGTCGCATGCGTATCTTGTAGAACGATTGCTTCAGCCCAAGACCTTCCGAGACATCCGCAACCAGGTCGTACTCGCCAACCGACGCCCCTCCGATTGTCACCACAAGGTCAGCGCCCTGTGCCAAGCCAAAAGCTGTTTCTAATGACGCTAAGGTATCTTGTGCGATAGGAAGTACACGAACTTGTGCGCCAGCATCTTCCAGTAACGCCTTAAGACCAAAGGTATTTGAGGCGATGATCTGATCGGGGCCGGGTGTTTCTCCGGGCATCACCAGTTCGTCACCGGTTGAGATTAGTGCAACCACGGGTTTGCGGGTCACAGGGACCGAAGCGATGTTCATCGCTGCCATTAATGCGACATCTTCGGGTCTGAGCTGGCGCGGGGCCGTGATCTGCGTACCGATGCTGAAATCGATCCCCGCAGGGCGGATATTGGCCTTTTCACCGGGGGCGTCGGTTATGGTGATCAGATCACCGCGTCGGTCGACATCTTCCTGTATGACGACGAAATCTGCACCATCCGGCACAGGCGCACCAGTGAATATCCGCACAGCTTGGCCGGGTCCGACGCTTCCAGCAAAGCGACGTCCGGCCGCTGCTTCGCCAACCACTTTGAACATTGCATGCAGTTCGACTTCGGCCGCCCTGACGGCGTACCCATCCATCGATGACGCAGCAAAAGGCGGCTGATCACGCGTTGCTGCAACGTTTTCTGCCAGGATACGACCGGCAGCCTCGGCAAGGGCAACCGTTTCTGCGGGCAGCGGTGAGACCAGATCGAACAGCAGAGCCCGCGCTTCTTCAACCGAGATCATGATGCCTCGTAACGCCCTGATTTTCCGCCGTCTTTCAGTAGAACACGAATGCCGCCGATCTCCATCGATTTGTCCACGGCCTTCGCCATATCGTAAACCGTCAGTGCGGCTGTCGAGACTGCTGTCAGCGCTTCCATCTCTACGCCGGTCTGGCCCGAAGTTTTTACAGTTGCTTCAATCTGAACGCCGGGAAGGTTCGGGTCTAAGCTCAGTTCAATGGCGACTTTGGTCACGGGTAGCGGATGACACAGAGGTATCAGGTCAGGCGTTTTCTTGGCGCCCATTATGCCCGCAAGTCTGGCAACACCAAGAACATCGCCTTTCTTAGCGCGTCCTTCTGAAATGATATCAAAGGTTTCCTTCGCCATCTTGATGTATCCAGATGCAACCGCAACCCGGTCAGTGACAGCCTTGTCGGACACATCCACCATATGGGCCTCACCTTTGGCATCAAAATGGGTCAGCGGCATCACATCACTCCGGGAATGAGCGGGTTGGCGAGCAGTGCTCGAGTTGCCGAAGCTACATCATCCTGACGCATCAGGCTTTCACCAATAAGGAAACAGCGCGCACCGTAGCGGGCGATATCGGCGAGGTCCGCCGGAGTGCTCAGGCCGCTCTCGCAGACGATCGTGCGATCCGCTGGAACCAGCTTTGACAGATGACGAGTTGTATCAAGAGTCGTCTCGAAGGTCTTGAGATTGCGGTTGTTTATCCCGATCAGCGGGCTTTTCAGCTGCGATGCCCGCTCAAGCTCGTCTGCGTCATGGACTTCGATCAGAACATCCATGCCCCAGTCAAACGCGGTTTGCTCAAGCTCGGCGGCCTGTGCATCGCTGACCGATGCCATGATGATCAGGATGCAATCCGCACCCAATGCACGCGCTTCGACCACCTGATAGGGGTCGTACATGAAGTCCTTCCGCAATGCTGGCAACGAACAGGCCGCGCGCGCTTCGGTCAGAAAGGACTTGTCACCCTGAAAGCTAGGCGTGTCCGTCAGAACCGACAGGCAAGCCGCGCCGCCCTCTTCATAAGCTTTGGCAAGCGCGGGCGGATCGAAATCAGCGCGGATCAGACCTTTGGACGGGCTGGCCTTTTTGACCTCGGCGATCAATCCGTACCCCTTGCGCATAGCCGAATGCAGGGCTTCGGCAAAACCGCGTACCTCGGGTGCGTTCCGTGCCTCAGATTCTAGTGTTTCCAGAGGCTTATGCGCCTTATCCGCAGCGATCTCTTCCAGCTTGTACGCTTTGATTTTGTCCAGAACGGTCTCGGTCATGCGGCTTCCTGTGTAATGCGCGCCAGCGCGGTGATCTTTTCACGGGCCTTGCCGCTATCAATGCTTTCTGTGGCCATCGAAACGCCCTCGCGCAGATCGCGTGCCGCATCTGCAACGACCAGCGCCGCTGCCGAGTTTAGCAACACCGCGTCGCGGTAGGCTGAAGGTGCCCCATCCAGCAGGGCGCGGAAGGCGACCGCGTTCTCTTCGGGCGTGCCGCCGATGATATCTTCGAACGGATGCACCGGAAGGCCTGCATCTTCGGGGTGAAGCTCGACCTCTTTGACAACGCCGTCCTCAACTGATGCGACCCAGCTGACCCCGGTGATCGTAAGCTCATCCGTACCGTCTGAGCCGTGGACTAGCCAGGCATGTTCAGCCCCAAGCAGACCCAGAGTTTCGGCCATCGGGCGGATCAGGTCGCGGCTGAACGCACCGGTCAGTTGGCGCTTCACTCCGGCGGGGTTGGTCAGGGGGCCCAGAATGTTGAAAATCGTGCGCGTCCCCAGTTCTTGCCGCGAAGGCATGACATGAGCGATCGCCGGGTGGTGCATTGGGGCCATCATAAAGCCGATACCGACCTCTTTCAGCGCTTTTTCAACGACTTCCGGGCCGACCATTACGTTGATACCTAGCTGCCCAAGAGCATCTGCTGCGCCGGATTTCGAGCTCAGATTCCGATTACCGTGTTTTGCAACGGTGACACCGGCGCCAGCCGTCACAAAAGCCGTGGCTGTCGAGATATTGAGTGTTCCTTTGCCGTCGCCCCCCGTGCCAACGATGTCCATCGCGCCAGCGGGAGCTTTCACTGCATTGCATTTCGCGCGCATTACGGCAGCGGCGGCGGCGTATTCCTCGACCGTCTCGCCGCGCGTGCGCATTGCCATCAGCAACCCGCCGATCTGGCTGGGCGTGGCGGCCCCATCAAAGAGGATGCCAAAGGCCTGTTCAGCCTCGGCACGGGTCAAAGGTCGATCGGCCGCAGCACCGATCAGAGGTTTCAGAGCGTCGCTCATGCGGGGACTTTCATTTCGTTCAGGAAGTTCTTAAGCAGGGCGTGACCATGCTCGGACGCGATGGATTCCGGGTGAAACTGGACGCCGTGGATCGGCAGTTCTTTGTGCTGCAGACCCATAATCGTGCCATCCTCAAGCTCGGCCGTGATCTCAAGGCAATCGGGCAGGCTTTCGCGTTCTACAACAAGCGAATGATACCGGGTGGCCTCGAAGGGCGAGGGCAGGCCAGCGAATACACCTTTGCCGGTGTGTTTCATCGTGCCCATTTTCCCGTGCACGATCTCATGACAGCGCACAACCTTGCCGCCAAATGCCTGACCGATGGTTTGATGCCCCAGACAGACACCCATCAGCGGTGTTTGCGTTTCGGCTGCCGCCTCGGTCAGCGCCAGACAGATACCCGCCTGATCGGGGTCACATGGGCCGGGGCTGAGCAGAATACCAGCCGGGTTCATCGCCATTGCTTCCTGTACGTCCAGCGCGTCGTTCCGGCGCACGACCATCTCGGCCCCGAGCTCACCCAGATAATGAACGAGGTTGTAGGTAAACGAGTCATAGTTGTCGATCAGCAGCAGCATTTGGGCACTTATCTTCCTATGGGCATTTCGGGCTGGCGATGCAGTCCCTGAGCGCGGTATAATGTCGGGACATACATGCTCAGGCTTGTGCGGCAGCGTCAAGAGGACATACCCAACTTGACACCGTGCGGGTGAGCGCCGCGGAAGATGGCGTCTGGGTGGATGAGGCACGAAACAACGCGAGAGGCGAGATTTCGATGAGCGGATTTTACGGTGGAGTGATCGCCGGGGCGGTCTCGGTATTGGCACTGGGCGCGGTTCTTTCGCTGACAACTCCTTTGTCACGTAAACCAGATGTGACGGCAACCGCGCCCGAAGTGGCTGATACTCCGCAGCCCCTGGAGCCTGCGAAAGTTGAAGAAAGCAATGCCGATGCCGATCTGGTTGAGTTGCCACCATCCGGCCCTGAAACCCCCGATCTATCATCAGATTCGCTGGATGGCCTGGCAGGTATCGAGCTTGAGCCCGGTGCCCGTCCTGAGGCGGGTGGAGCACCGACCGTAGCCGAGGCACCTGCAGCGATCTCATCTTCTGACGTGACCGTTCAAACCGAAGCGCCCGCGGCACCGCCAAATCCACTTGCCGAACCGACCTCGCCACAACAGGAAGCCGAACCGGCAGCGCTCGCGGATGCTCCAGCAGCGCCTGCGCCCGAGGAAGCCCCGGAACCGCAGGTGGCGGAAGAAACGCCCAAGGAGGCCCCTCGGGTCGCTGCCTTGCAGCCTGAGAACGCGGATGTGCCGGAGGCAGCTCCAGAGGCTCAGGAAGCGGAACCCGTGCCTGATGAAAATCCAATCGCGGTTGAGGGTGAAGAAGATACCCGCCCTGTACGTCAGCCGCGCGTATTGACCCTGCCGCAAATTGGCGGAGAGGGGGCCACAGGTTCCGGCTCGTTGATCGGCAAGCGTGTCGTGCCCCTAACCGAGAGGGATGACCCGCCCGTCGAACAAGCCGTGATTACTCCAGAAGTGGTGGCCAAGCCCATCGAAGCACATGCTGCCACCTTCGAAAACCCAGAATCCAAGCCATTGATGTCGATCATTCTGATCGATGATGAAGGGGCTTTTGGGGCCGAGGCGTTGCAGGATTTCCCATACCCGCTAAGTTTTGCCGTCAGCCCGTCGGACCCTAATGCAGCGGAAAAAATGGCCCGTCATCGCGAGGCTGGATTTGAAGTATTGGCCTTGGTTGACATGCACGAAGCCGCCAGTGCTCAGGACGCTGAGGTGTCGTTGTCGGTGTGGTTGGATCAATTGCCTCAAACCGTTGGCATTCTGGAAGGTGTCGGAAGCGGCATTCAGGGCAACCGAAAGCTGGCTGATCAGGTTGCGGCGATTGCCGGAGATACCGGGCGCGGGCTGGTGACGCAGGACAATGGTCTAAACACTGCGCAAAAGCTTGCAGCGCGCAACGGCATTCCATCCAGCGTAGTGTTCCGCGATTTCGATGGTGCCAAACAGGACCCCAAGATCATGCGGCGTTTTCTGGATCAGGCAGCCTTCCGCGCCGGACAGGAAGGTGCCGTGGTGATGCTGGGTCGTCTGCGTCCCGAGACGATCTCGGCCCTGTTGCTGTGGGGGCTTGAGGATCGCGGCAGCCGCGTGGCGATGGCCCCAATTTCTGCCGTGATGATGAAAGAAGTCCAGCAGGGCGTTGCCGGATCGCTGACGGACGGGTGATGGCAGCGACCATCCGCCACCCCGCTAGCTGTTTCCGCTGCCTGTAAACCGCGCCGCATCCGCAGCCGCGCGGCGAATGGCGTTCGATTTATGGACGGTCTCCATGTATTCCGCTTCGGGGTCGCTGTCATAGACAACGCCGCCTCCAGCTTGGATATACAGTTTGTGGTCTTTCACAATGGCCGTCCGCAGCGCGATGCACATATCCATGTCGCCGCCTGCGCTGAAATACCCGACACCGCCACCGTAGATGCCGCGCTTTTCAGGCTCCAACTCGTCGATGATCTCCATCGCGCGCACTTTGGGCGCGCCTGATACCGTGCCTGCAGGCATCCCGGCAAAGAACGCGTCCAATGCGTCCTTGTCTTCGGCCAGTTCACCGACCACGTTTGATACGATGTGCATCACGTGGCTGTAGCGCTCGATGATGAACTCTTCGGTAGGACGCACGGTTCCAATCTTAGAAACACGCCCGGTGTCATTGCGGCCCAGGTCCAGCAACATGAGGTGCTCGGCGAGTTCTTTTTTGTCGGCCAGCAGGTCGATTTCGTTGGCCTTGTCTTCTTCGGGCGTCGCGCCACGCGGGCGGGTACCCGCGATAGGGCGGATCGTGACCTCATTGCCGAAGACACGCACCAGAATTTCTGGGCTTGCACCTACGACCTGAAAGCCGCCGAAGTTGAAATAGAACATGAATGGCGACGGGTTGGTGCGCCGCAGCGAGCGGTAGAGGGCAAATGGCGGTTGTGGAAAATCCTGTGTCCAGCGTTGGGCCGGGACGACCTGAAAGATATCACCCGCACGGATATATTCCTTGGCCTTTTCAACGGCTTCCATATAGCCCGATTTGGTGAAGTTAGAGACAGGAGCCCCAACTTCAATTGCGTCACCCAGATCGCGCGTCTCGGCCGGCATGGCACGCTCAAGATCACGCACGGCATCCATCACACGCTCAGCGGCCTGCGCATAGGCGGCTTTGGCGCTTTGGCCCTCGCTGGCCCATGCGGGCGACACCACGGTAACCTCGCCTTTGACGCCGTCCAACACAGCAATGACCGAGGGGCGCAGCATGATCGCATCGGGCAGGCCCAACGGGTCAAGGTTCACATCCGGCAGGTATTCCACCAACCGGACCATGTCGTAGCCCAGATAGCCAAACAGGCCAGCGGCGGCCTGCGGCAGGTCATCGGGAAGCGCGATGCGGCTTTCAGCCAACAAGGCGCGCAAGTTGTCCATCGGGTTGCCATCCTGTGGCTCGAACGCCTCGGCATCGAAGCGGGCTGATCGGTTCAAGGCCGATGTCTCGCCTTGACAGCGCCAAATCAGATCGGGCTTCATTCCGATGATCGAATAGCGCCCACGCACTTCACCCCCGGTTACCGACTCGAGCATGAAGGCGTCTTTCTGAGCGCCTGTCAGTTTCAGCATTAGTGAAACCGGCGTATCCAGATCAGCGGCGAGGCGGGTATAGACGACCTGATTTTCGCCCGCATCATAAGCGCGCGCGAAACTTTCGAAATCCGGGGTCAGGGCCATGTTCTGTCTCTTTTAGTAACTGGCCCGTACCGCGTTCAGCGCTTGCTGATCCAGCACAGGGCGTGCGCGTGTCTGGGCATTGCGCACATAGATGTCAAAGATGTTCTGCGCCAGCGCCTGGCTCAATTGCGCAGCCAGTGCATCCTGCATCTGGCGTTGCTCATCGGTTTCCGCCGGAGGCAGCTCTTCATCCAGACGCACGATCAGGGCGTTACCGTTTCCGGGAATGACACGCAGCTCGCCAGGGTCCATTTCAAACACCTGAGTCATGAAGTCCACGGGAACATCCTCGAGGAATGCGGTACGTGTCAGCGCATTTTCGACGCGGAAGGGCAGGCCTGTGGCGGTAAAGTCGCCATCTGTTGCAAGTTGGGTCAGAACCGTGTTGCCCTGATTTTGCAGCGCTTTCGCAGTTTCTACCTGCAGCCATGCCTCGGCGACACGGTCACGGGCGCTTTCCAGAGGTTCCGGGCGCGGCTCTAGCACTTCATTCAAGCGCAGCGCAAAGATCGAACCATCTTCAAGGAACGCGACCTCTGGGAAATCACCTTCTTGCACAGCCTCAGCGACTGAGCGGAAGCCGTCATACGCGGCAACGCCATCGTCGCTTTGCTGGGTCCAGTCGATCTGACCCAGTTCCATCTCGGTCTCACCGGCCAGTTCTTCCAGTGTTGCGCCGCCTGCAAGCAGGTCGTTGATGTCTTCGGCCTGTGCTTCGATCTGACGGCGCGCTCGGTCGGCGGCGAGTTCTGCACGAAGTTCGGGTTCGGCGTCTTCGAAACTGACATTGTTCTCGGCCAGCGATCCATTGATCCGGAACAGGGCAGGGCCGAACACCGTGGGAAGCGGGCCGACCACATCGTCGATCTCGGCGGCAAACACGGCGTCGGCTGCATCGCCCAGATCTTCACGGGTGACATCGCCCAGATCAACATCGCTAAGCTCAAGCTGACGTTCGCGGACCAACTGTTCGAAATCGGCCCCGCCAACTTCAAGTTGTGCCAGCGCCTCGGTTGCGGATTCTTCGCTGGGATAGGGAAGGCGCTCGACCAAGCGGCGCTCGGGTTGGAAAAATTCGTCAGCGCGTTGGTCGTATAGACGGCGCAGAGAATCTTCGTCCACTTCGATCGTATCGAGCAGCATGTCGGGCGACAGAATGGCGTAGGTCAGTTGCTTGGTGCGGGGCAGTGTGAACTGATCGGTATTCTCATCGTAATATGTCTGAATCTGCGCGTCTGTGGGTTGGGCCACGGGCGTTTCGAGAAGGTCGGCTGACAGGGTCGCCACGGTAAAGCTGCGGCGGGCCAGCACATAGTTCGACAAAGCCTCGGTCAGCGTACGGGGCATTTCAACACCGCTCATGACCGCACCTTGCACGATGGTGCGTGAAGATTCTTTGCGCAGATCCGATTCGAATTCGGAATCGGTCATTCCGACCTGTTCCAGCTGAAAGCGATAGGCTTCGCGGTCGAATGTACCGTTTACACCTTGGAACGCCGGTATCTGTACAATCTCGTCCTGCAGGTTCTCGTCACCGATCGAAATGCCAAGCTGTCCGACCTCGTTATCGATTGCGGCCAGCGCGATCAGGCGCGAAAGGGCAAGTTGATCAAGGCCAAGATCATATGCCTGCGAAATCTGCATTGCCTGACCGGTTTGCGCTTCGACGGCCCGGATCTCGCGCTGAAGCTCACGAAAATACGCGTCGACCGAAATGCTTTCATCACCGACCTGCGCAACCGTACGCACGGTTCCGGTCAGGCTGGTGGCGCCAAAGCCCGCAAGGCCCAGCATCAAAAGACCCATGAGAATCCAGACAAAGGTTTTGGATAGGTTTTTCATGCCTGCGGCCATGGTGCCCTCTTGGTTTTGTCGGCAAATGTCTGCCCAGTCGGTTGCGGCCCTGAATACGATGCGTGCAGCCGGGGGGCAAGCTTAGAAGGACAAGCCCTGCAATCGGTCGAACAATTGCGCGATACCGGCGCGGTCGAGGTTGGCAAATGCTACACGAACCTGCCGCTTTCCCGCGGAATCGCCCTCTGGCATGAACATGGTACCCGGCAAAAGCAGTATACCTGCCTCGGGTACCAGCCGTCGGGCCAATTCGTCGGAAGCGATGCCAAAGGGATGTTCGAGGTAGGCAAAGTAAGCGCCAAGTCCCAAAAGACGCCAGCCTTTGTCTTCAAGGCGTGGCATTCCTTCCGCGATGGCCGCTCTTCGGTCGAGAATTTCATCTCGTTCACCCGCAACCCATTGGGTCAAGTTCCGCATGCCCCAAAGCGCGGCAAACTGGCCGATCTGGCCGGGGCAGATTGCGACCGTGTCCAGAAATTTCTCGATCTCCGCCAAAAGGGCGGGGCTGGTTGAAATCGCGCCAACACGGTGACCGGTCAGGCGATAGGCTTTTGAGAACGAGTAGAGATGGACAAACGTATCGTCCCAACCCGATTGCTGGAACAGGTCATGAGGCGCGCCTGATCGGCTGTCGAAATCGCGATAGGTTTCGTCAACCAACAGACGAAGCCCCGTTTCCCGCGCAAGATCATAGAAGCGGCGCACCAAGTCCGAAGGGTATTCGACACCACCGGGATTATTCGGCGTCACCAACGAAATCGCCCGTGTCTTTTCGGTGATAAGGGCGCGGGCGCGTTCCAGATCGGGAAGCAAATCATCGTCTGTGGGCAAATCAACGGTTTTTACCCCAGCCATATCCAGCCACATCTTGTGATTGAAGTACCAAGGGGTCGGAAGGATCACCTCATCCCCCTGATCGGTAATTGCCGAAATCACGGCTGAAAAGGCCTGATTGCAGCCCGAGGTGATTGCGATCTGATTCGCCGTTACCTCAGCCGCATAATGTGCGCTGATCTGAGCCGCGAGCTCGGACCGCAGATCATCGTTGCCCAAGACCGGGCCGTAAAGATGTGCGCTGTCCTGCTCGACTGCGAATTCGGCCATTGCTTGCCGCAGCGCTAACGGGGGCGGATCGACTGGAGCCGCTTGACTGACATTGATCAACGGACGGTCAACCGCGAACTCGACCCCGTCCAGCCAACGGCGTGCCTCCATCACCGGAGGGGCAAAGGTGGCGGTAGTGCGGGTCATTGTCATGGTGAGTCCGTGATTTCAGCGCTTAGTTGAAACGCTTGATTAATCAGTGCCCCGATAGGGTTCGACATATTGCAGGGCCATGTCCCATGGGAAGAAAATCCATGTGTCCTGACTGACCTCGGTAATGAAGGTGTCTACCATCGGACGGCCTTTAGGCTTGGCGTATACGGTCGCGAAATGCGCTTTGGGGAACATCTCGCGCACCAGTTCCAGCGTTTTGCCGCTATCGACCAGATCGTCGATGATCAGAATACCGGTGCCATCACCCATCAGATCAACATTGGGCGCTTTGAGAATTTCTGCTTCGCCCTGCGCCTGATGATGATAGGATTTCACGCTGACGGTATCGACCGTACGGATATCCAGTTCGCGGCTGACGATCATTGCGGGGGCCATGCCGCCACGTGTAATTGCCACGACCGCACGCCAAGCGCCATCATCTGGTCCTTGCCCATCCAGACGCCACGCAAGAGCGCGCGAGTCGCGATGAATCTGATCCCAGCTGATGTGGAAGCCTTTTTCGTGTGGCAGGCGGTCCTTGGCGCTCATTGTCTATTATCCTTTTTCAACGTCCGGCGCGTCGACGGCCTTCATTCCGACGATGTGATAACCTGAATCCACGTGCAGATTCTCACCTGTCACTCCGCTGCTGAGATCAGACAGCAGATACAGGGCCGATTTACCAACATCATCGATGGTCACATTCCGGCGCAGGGGCGAGTTATACTCGTTCCACTTCATGATGTAACGGAAATCGCCGATGCCGCTGGCCGCGAGCGTCTTGATCGGGCCTGCCGAGATCGAATTCACGCGAATGCCGTCTTTGCCCAAATCCTCGGCCAGATACTTTACGGATGCCTCAAGGGCGGCTTTTGCAACACCCATTACATTGTAGTGTGGCATGACCTGTTCAGCGCCGTAATAGGTGAGGGTGATCGCACTGCCGCCTTCGTTCATCATTTTCTCCGCGCGCTGCATAACGGCGGTGAAAGAGTAGACCGAAACATCCATCGTCAGGTTAAAGTTCGCGCGCGATGTGTCGACGTAGCGCCCGCGCAATTCGTTCTTGTCAGAAAAGCCAATGGCGTGGACGACGAAATCCAGTTTACCCCATTTCTTTTCGAGCGCGCTGAAGAGTTCATTAATTGATTCTTCGTCGCTGACGTCACAGGGCAAAACGATCTCGCTGCCCAACTGCGCCGCCAATGGATCGACGCGTTTTTTTAGGGCGTCCCCCTGATAGGAAAAGGCCAACTCGGCCCCGGCGTCGGACAAGGCGCGGGCGATACCCCATGCGATTGATTTGTCATTGGCCAGTCCCATGATGAGGCCGCGTTTTCCGGCCATCAACTGATTTGACATCTTCGGTTCTCCGCCTGTCGTCGCATTGTGTTCGGTTGGTTTATGCCATTGATTGTCCTGCTTCAAGGCCATGCGCTCTTGCCCGCAGCGGGTTCTCGCCTTAGGGTCATGTTAATTGTTTCCTGGGGATGGAAATGAACGAGCATAATGGCATCTTCGCCGGGGCTGATCCGTTTGAAATCGCGGATCGGTGGCTGGCCGAGGCAGAAAAGACCGAACCGAATGATCCTAATGCGATTGCTTTGGCAACCGTGGACCCGGAAGGTTTGCCGAATGCCCGTATGGTTCTGCTGAAGGAAATCGAGAAGGACGCGTTTGTTTTCTATACGAACTATCACAGCGCAAAGGCTCAGGAGTTGGACAGCGCCCACAAAGCGGCTTTTGTGATGCATTGGAAATCTTTGCGGCGACAAATCCGTGTTCGTGGTACAATCACCAAGGAAGATGGGCCGCAGGCGGACGCATACTACGCCTCGCGCTCGCTCAAAAGCCGCTTGGGTGCTTGGGCGTCACACCAGTCGCAACCGCTGGAAAGTCGTGCATCCCTGATGGCCGAAGTGGCTAAAGTGACCGCAAAGTTGGGTACCAACCCGCCTCGCCCTGAATTTTGGGGGGGATACCGTGTAACACCTGTCGAAGTCGAGTTCTGGGCCGATGGTGCCTTCAGGTTGCATGACAGGTTTCAGTGGAAGCGACAAAATGTCGATTCCGACTGGCAAGTGCTGAGGTTAAATCCATGACGTTCGCGTTGCGTGAAATGCAACTGTTTGCAGACAATAGCTTTTTTCAGCTTGAATTTGCGAGCCAAAACATAAACAAGAAACCCTTAACGACTTGCCTATCGTAATGGGAAAACAGTGCCAGAAGATTTGAACAGCATGTACCGCGTCCGTGGACACGTAAAATGGTTCGATCCCGCCAAGGGATACGGATTTGTTGTGTCTGACGAAGGCGGCCCGGACATTCTGTTGCACGTCAACGTGCTGCGAAACTTCGGGCAAAGCTCGGTCGCGGATGGCGCCGGCATCGAGATCATGACCCACAAAACTGATCGCGGTGTTCAAGCGGTCGAAGTGATCAGTGTTGACCCGCCTGTTCGCGCGGAAACCATGATGCTGGCCGATTTTGCCGAGCTTGATCCAGCCGTGATCGGCAGCGCTCCGCTTGAGGCTGCGCGCGTCAAATGGTTCGACAAGGGCAAAGGGTTTGGCTTTGCCAATGTTTTCGGCAGCAGTGAAGATGTATTCCTGCATATCGAGGTGCTACGTCGTTCTGGGTTGGCAGATCTGCAACCGGGCGAAGCGCTGGCCATGCGGGTCATTGATGGCAAGCGCGGAAGAATGGCCGCGCAGGTTCTGGCCTGGGAAGCGGCCCTGAACGACTAGGTTCTGAATGATGAGAACGGCTTTCGTACTGGCGCTCCTGAGTTTTTTGATTGGCGGGATCGCGCGGGCTGAATGCCGTCCGGATCGTGTCGAGCTTCGAAATGATCTGGCAGAGGTTCGTTTCGACGTTGAACTGGCCATCACACCGAAAGAGCGATCGCGCGGATTGATGTTTCGCGAAAGCATGCCCAACAGATCTGGAATGTTGTTTGTTTTTGATCCCCCTCAACCTGTTGCGTTCTGGATGAAGAATACCCTGATTCCGCTTGATATGATCTTTGTTGATCGCGCGGGCACTGTGACGCGTGTGCACGAAGGTGCAATTCCGGGGGATCTGAGCCCAATCGAAGGCGGCGATTCGGTTTATGCAGTCCTGGAAATCAACGCTGGCCTAGCCGAGCGTTACGCCATTCGGCCTGGATCGCAGATGCGCCACGAAGTTTTTTCGCAAGGTCCTGCAATTTGGCCCTGTTAGGGCTTTTCAAATCAGATCGGCACGTTTAGGAAGGCGCACGGTCCGGGGCGTGGCGCAGTCTGGTAGCGCACCTGTTTTGGGTACAGGGGGTCGTAGGTTCGAATCCTGCCGCCCCGACCATTTTTCCTCTACACTGGCGTTCCGCCATAGTCGGTGTAGAGTTTGGAAAAATCCCTGTCCAAATCTTTGCTTTCAATAGGTATTCTAAGAGTTGAACCATCTTTCTGCGGAACCAGAAAGTACAACTCTGCGTCCACGCGATACCCGGCCTGATTCTTGGTCGAGCTCAGCCGCGTTACGATTTGCGGCAAGTTCTGCGGATAGCCGTTGAAGCTGAGAATCAAATACGCCGTTGCCTCGGGCGGCAAGGTCTCGCGGCATTCAAAGATGCTTGCGGTGGTCTTGATATACTTGTCGCCCGGCCCCGCGCAGTCGGTCCTGAAGGAATTGAAAAGGTTCTGCGGATAACCGTCGAATTGCGCGCTGCGAGATGCAGGTGGTGCTTCCTGTGATGTGCAGGACACGATTAGCGCCACAATAGTTAACAATGAAATCAAACGCATGTAGAGTAGATTTCCCATCCAGAAATGTCGTGTGATTTCAAGTATGGCACGCGCTGCGATGTCGTGACGATGATTCTCTGAACATGTCCTTAACGCGGGATCGGTTGATCAATGACCTCTAACTGTGGCGGAAAACACGAGAAATCACTCTGACACATCAAGGCGGAATGGGCTGGTCGTCCGGGACATGTCTGTGGAGGAATCGCGATGCGGCGAAATTCCGCCGGTTCAGCAAAACAGGTCAAGCTAAAAGATTCCAAAAATGACCGAAAAAGCCCGTTGACCAACTATGGGAATATACGTCAGATTGTATGGGCCGAAAGACGAGCCACTAAATCTGGTAGGCAATGACCAGAAAAGGCATCGGGCGAGGGACGGAAAGCAAACCACTATGACGTAGACCGTATTCGCGGTTCTGCGCTGTTCTAGGCAGCGTCCGGTCCCTTGCGTCTCAAATTCGTCGGTAGTGCGGGCGGCACCCCGCAGCATCAAGATTTAGTGCCGGGACTTGAAATTTGGACAGATCGAAGCTGGGGCAGCGGACATGAAGATTGAAAGAAAATTCACCAAACCGGGACAGGATGCATATGGCGATCTGGATTTTGTGTCTGCAACATCCGAGATTCGCAATCCGGATGGCACAATCGTGTTCCGTCTGGACGAGATCGAAGTGCCTGCAAAATGGAGCCAAGTGGCCAGCGATGTCATCGCACAGAAGTACTTCCGCAAGGCCGGTGTTCCTTCCAAGCTGAAGAAGGTTAAGGAAAAGGACGTTCCCGAATTCCTGTGGCGATCGGTTCCTGCGGAAGATGCTGAGTTTGATGGCGAAACCTCATCGAAACAGGTTTTTGATCGCCTGGCCGGCGCGTGGGCTTATTGGGGCTGGAAGGGCGGCTATTTCTCGACTGAAGAGGACGCGAGCGCCTATTTTGACGAGATGCGCTATATGCTGGCGACCCAGCGTGCAGCGCCGAACTCGCCGCAGTGGTTCAACACCGGTCTGCACTGGGCATATGGGATCGATGGCCCGGCGCAGGGGCACCACTATGTTGACTACAAAACCGGCAAGCTGACCAAATCGAAATCCGCCTATGAGCATCCGCAGCCGCATGCATGTTTCATCCAGTCCGTCGATGATGATCTGGTGAACGAAGGCGGCATCATGGATCTGTGGGTGCGCGAGGCGCGCCTGTTCAAATACGGCTCGGGTACCGGGACCAACTTTAGCCACTTGCGCGCAGAAGGTGAGGCGCTGTCGGGTGGCGGCAAATCCTCGGGCCTGATGGGCTTTCTCAAGATCGGCGACCGCGCCGCTGGCGCGATCAAATCAGGCGGGACAACCCGTCGGGCAGCAAAGATGGTAATCGTCGATGCAGATCACCCCGATATCGAGCAATTCATCGAATGGAAGGTGATCGAAGAGCAGAAAGTGGCCTCGATCGTTGCCGGATCGAAGATGCACGAGAAGATGCTGAACGGCATTTTCGAGGCCATTCGCTCATGGGACGGCGCTGCTGATGACGCCTATGATCCGAACAAGAACGACAGCCTGAAAAAGGCCGTTCGTGAGGCGAAAAAGGTCGCCATCCCGGAGACTTACATCAAGCGCGTTCTCGATTATGCGCGGCAGGGGCACGACAGCATCGAGTTCCCAACCTACGATACTGACTGGGATTCGGAAGCCTACAGCTCGGTCTCGGGTCAAAACTCGAACAACTCGATCCGTGTGACCAACGCGTTCCTGACCGCTGTTGAGAAGGATGCCGATTGGGAACTTATCAACCGGACCGATGGCAAGGTCGCCCGCACCGTCAAGGCGCGTGATCTATGGGAAAAGGTGGGCCACGCCGCATGGGCCTGTGCCGATCCGGGCATTCAGTTCCACGACACCGTCAACGAATGGCATACATGCCCGGAAGACGGCGAGATTCGCGGATCGAACCCGTGCTCGGAATACATGTTCCTCGATGATACGGCCTGTAACCTGGCGTCGATGAACTTGCTGACTTTCCTTAAGGATGGTGAGTTCCAGGCGGCAGACTATATGCATGCCTCGCGTCTGTGGACGCTGACGCTGGAAATCTCGGTGACCATGGCGCAGTTCCCGTCTAAGGAAATTGCGAAACTCTCTTACGACTTCCGCACCTTGGGGCTGGGATACGCCAACATCGGCGGCCTGTTGATGAACATGGGTTACAGCTACGACTCGGATGAGGGGCGTTCGATCTGTGGCGCGCTGACCGCGATCATGACCGGTGTGGCTTATGCGACCTCGGCAGAGATTGCAGGCGAGCTTGGCCCGTTCAAAGGATATGAGCGCAACGCAGACCACATGCTGCGCGTCATCCGCAACCACCGTCGTGCGTCGCAAGGAGTGACCGATGGTTATGAAAAACTGGCTGTTAAGCCGGTGCCTCTGGATCACGACAATTGCCCGGACAAACGTCTGATCGATCTGGCCATGTCAGCTTGGGATGAAGCGCTGAGCCTCGGCGAAAAGAACGGTTATCGCAACGCGCAGGCCACAGTTATCGCACCAACCGGCACCATCGGTCTGGTGATGGATTGCGACACGACCGGGATCGAACCGGACTTTGCTCTGGTCAAGTTCAAGAAGCTGGCCGGCGGTGGTTACTTCAAGATCATCAACCGCTCGGTGCCTTCGGCGCTGGAAAAGCTGGGCTATTCCTCGGCTCAGATTGAAGAGATCGTGGGTTATGCGGTTGGTCATGGCACCATCGGCAACGCGCCGGGGATTAACCACACCTCGCTGACCGGTCATGGTTTTGGCCCGAACGAGTTGGCAAAAGTAGATGCCGCACTGGAAAGCGCGTTCGACATTCGGTTCGTCTTCAACCAGTGGACGCTGGGCGAGGACTTCTGTACCGGTGTTCTGGGCATCCCGGCGACCAAGCTGAATGACCCGACTTTCGATTTGCTGCGCCATCTGGGCTTTACCAAGGCGGATATCGACGCGGCCAACGACCATGTTTGCGGAACCATGACGCTGGAAGGTGCGCCGCATCTGAAGGAAGAGCATTACGCCATCTTCGACTGCGCCAACCCGTGCGGTAAAAAAGGCAAGCGTTTCCTTGGGGTTGATAGCCACATCACCATGATGGCGGCGGCGCAGAGCTTCATCTCAGGCGCGATCAGCAAGACGATCAACATGCCGAATGACGCGACCATCGAGGACTGCCAAAAGGCATACGAACTCAGTTGGTCGCTGGGTGTGAAGGCGAACGCGCTATACCGCGACGGCTCGAAACTGTCGCAGCCTCTGGCCGCGGCGCTGGTCGAAGATGATGACGAAGCGGCGGAAATTCTGGAAAGCGGTTCGACGCAAGAAAAAGCTGTCGTTCTGGCCGAGAAGGTGATCGAGAAGGTTGTGGTCAAGGAAATGATCCGCAGCCATCGCGAGAAACTGCCGCATCGCCGCAAGGGCTATACCCAAAAGGCAATCGTGGGCGGCCACAAGGTTTACCTGCGGACCGGTGAGTTCGAAGACGGTAAGCTGGGCGAGATTTTCATCGACATGCACAAGGAAGGCGCTGGCTTCCGGGCGATGATGAACAACTTCGCCATCGCCGTGTCGGTTGGCCTGCAATACGGCGTGCCACTGGAAGAGTTTGTGGATGCCTTTACCTTCACCAAATTCGAACCAGCGGGGATGGTGCAAGGCAACGACTCGATCAAGAACGCGACGTCGATCTTGGATTATATCTTCCGCGAACTGGCCGTGTCCTATCTGGATCGCACCGATCTGGCGCATGTCAAACCCGAAGGCGCAACCTTCGACGATCTGGGTCGCGGCGAAGAGGATGGTCTGTCCAACGTATCGGAAATCAGTGAAAGCGCGGCGACCAAATCCTTGGAAGTGCTGAAACAAATCAGCTCGACTGGGTATCTGCGCAAGCGGCTACCGCAGGATCTGATGGTCTTCAATGGTGGTCAAGCCGACGTGTCCGGTATGGCCGAAACCGCAGCGACATTCGAAGCACCCGCTGAGACGGCGGTTGCGACCGGAATGGACGCTCGTACCAAAGCCAAGATGCAAGGGTACGAGGGCGATCCCTGCGGCGAATGCGGAAACTACACGCTGGTGCGCAACGGCACCTGCATGAAATGCAACACCTGCGGCGCGACAAGCGGGTGTAGCTGAGTTTAGCGCCCCGGCAACCCGGGGTGCAGGGGTCGGATGCTGCCACAGTAACCGGCCCCGACGAATACGAAGCAAGGCGCTGAGACTTACCATCGATGCCGTGTTTCACTCGGCCGACATGCCCGTGTCGGCCGGGAACAGGGTGGGGCGGAATATTTGCTCCCTCCCACTCTCTCACGGGACGGGTGCGCTCGTCCCATGCGCAGTCCAGGCCGCAGGCAAAAAAACACCGGGCGGTCAACGAAATGAGCCTGGAAGGCGAAACTGACAGGGGGCTTCGGCCCCCTTTCTTTTTTCAACCCCGAGTCGTGGATTTGAGCAGGGCATTGCCGGATCATCCTGTTTGGATCGGGCAAGAGTTGCCGAAACCTGTCCTGGCCATTTCGCCCAGCAAGCCTCCGCAGATGCGACTCAGTCAAACACGCAGAGATTGGCTTGAAAGCGGCCATATCAATCTGAGCGGGTGACACGCCTTCAGGATGGCCTTTTTTTGGCGCTTGTCCGGACGCAAACACTCAAGAAAACGCAATCAGGAGGCATAACATGAAACCGCAAATTCTGGCCCTTATCTCAACCTTCGCACTTGGCCTGCCGACATTGGCCGTCGGCCAAAGCGCCGCCGATACCAACGGCGACGGAGTACTGACGATCGATGAAGTTCAGGCCGTCGTGCCTGACGTTGATGCCGAAGGCTTTGCGCAGATGGACGCAAACGGCGACGGTGCGCTAGATCAGGATGAGATCACCATCGCTGAACAAGCGGGCCTGCTGCCGCCGTCCAACGGCTGATCAAGCAGGAATGCTGGCGGCCCGGAATATCCGGGCCGCTTATTTTTCAGCGGCTTACGCGGGTAAGTAAATGTTGAACTTGCCGCGAATTTCCGCGTCCAAAAGCGGGTCGAATCTGGCCGGGGATGGCACGGCGAGGATCTCTTCCTTCCGCTTCACTGCCTTTTTGATCAGATCTGGTTTGCCAAGCTCAACCCATTCCTTCGGAGATGATCGGTCACCAAAGGTAGGATAGACGTAATCTGCCTGCATACGGCCTAGCGTCGCATCGGTGCCAAGATAATGCCCAGGACCACCCATGCAGACTTCGGCCATCTGATCCAGTGCCAGCGTCTCGTCCGTTACCTCGATTCCGCGCACACAGCGCTGTGCCTGTCCGATCAGGTCATCGCTCAGGATCAGGCTCTCGTGGCAGAACCCCAGCAACGAGGCATGCATGCCTGCGGCTTCATACACCATGTTCAGGCCTGACAGCCCAGCCATGACGTTCGAACACATTTGTTCCCAACCGGCCTGCATGTCGGGCAATTTCGCGTCCGATGCACCAGCTGCGGCACCACCGGGCAGATCGTAGAACTGGTGCATTTGCGCGCAGCCAGCGGTTAGCAGAGCTTGTTCACCCGAGCCGATGGACATTGCACCCGTGCGCAGGTCCAGACCAAAAGGCCAAGTGCCAAAAATCGCGGGAGCACCGGGCTTTACGGCGTTTACATAAACCAAACCCGCCAGACATTCGGCGGTGGCTTGTGTGATCGCTCCGGCAACGGTCGAGGGTGCGGTAGCTCCTGCCATGCCCGCAGAAAGCAACAAAACCGGCATTCCGGCCTTGATGCATTCTTCCATCACCTCGCAGCTTTCGGTGGCGAATTTCATCGGGGGCACAACGAAGCAGTTGGAGTTGGACATGAAGGGCCGCTCGCGCCACTTGTCCTCTCCGCCCGCGATCATGTGCAGCATCTCGATGGCGGGGGCCACATGGCTGGGCTCCGTGAACGACGTACCGATATGTTTGAACGTGCCTGAGGTGGTGGCGTAGACCGTGTTCAGATCCATCTCAAGGTTGTCGGCGATATCTCGGCACACCATGGGGCGTTGAACAAAGTGAATGTTTTCAAGCTGTTCACAGATGCGAGTCGCGTCATGCAGGTCCTGCAGGGTCGAGTCGCGATATTCCTGCCCATGCACGTCGACCATGCTGACCGCTGCGCCTGCGGTGCCATAATGGACACGCGTTCCCGACAGCTCCAGATCCGATTTGCCGTCCCGGCTGTGCAGAGTGATCGAGCGATTGGCCTTGGCGATTGTGTCCTCGACCAATGCGCGCGGAAAGCGGATGCGGCCATCGTCGCCCAAGGTGCATCCCGCAGCCACGAGATAGTCGATCCCACTTTGTGGCGCATCAGCAAGGCCGATGGTTTCCAGTGCGGTCAGAGCGGCCTCGTGGATGCGTTCGATCTGTGCTTGGGTCAGAACCTTCAGGGTTCCGCCCTCCATACCAGGCCGAATCGGGCGAAGATGTTCCGGAAGAGCTGACGCACGGGCGGCACGACGCGCGGCGCGGCCACCGCTGCGGGATGAGTTTCGGGTTTGTTCGTTCATGTGTGTGTCCGGTCAATAAAGTACGTTGTGGGTGAGTGTACCTAGACCAGTGCTGGCCGTCCTCGTGCCGCACGACCGCGATCCGCACCAATGGTGCGGCTGACCAGTCGAATCTTCCAAACTTCGTTATGCATCAACTTCCTCAGTCTGATGCGCCCATTGTTTCAATGCACTTCTGGACAATCTGTTCTGTTTGCGACTTTGGACTAATTTTATTGGGTCGTCAGTCAAAATGAACTGGGCGCAAATCCTCGTGACTAAATGTTTTTTTCCAATTGCGGTAAGAATCTGTTAATCTGCACGTAGTTATTTGGATTTGTACCTTAGGTTTAAGTAAATACTGGGGTTGGCTGATCAGCAGATCGCTGCCTCGGGGATGCGCCCAAACCGGCAACGGATGTTTGGAGGTCTGCATGAAGTCATTACTGGCCGCACTCGCCACAGCACTGATAACAGGTGCAGGGCAGGTTGTGGCAGAAGACTGGACAGGGGCGTATGCTGGTTTCAGCTTTGGTTATGCAGATGTTGATGGGTCCGGAGGGGCAGGCGGAAGCGGGGGCAGTTTTGGCCCGCTGATCGGATACGACTATGATTTTGGAAATTTCGTGCTTGGCGGTGAGTTGGAATATAACCGCCTGAATCTTGATCTGGGACAATCCGAAGGAAGCCTTGATAGTATGTCGCGATTGAAGTTGCGCGGCGGCTACGATTTTGGATCAGCCCTTGGCTATGTCGTCCTTGGAACCGCGCGGGCCAGTACGTCGGGTGACAGTGATACGGCAGCCGTTTACGGGATCGGTGTTGCCTATCCGCTTGGCGATCGGTTTGTAATCAGTGGCGAAGCGCTGCGGCAGAACTTCGATGATATACCGGAGTCTGGTCGAAGCCTCGACGCAAATGTGTTCAACTTGCGCACCACATTCCGCTTCTGAAACTCGGTGGTCGATTGTCATCCCTCTGCCAATTGAGCGGCAAATTCGCATAGGGTCTGTAGCGATGTGACGAATTTCTCGTCATCGATTGTCATGGCCACGCGGATGTGACCTGCGGCGGCAGAACCAAAGCTTTCACCGGGCATCACAGCGATGGCATGCGTGTCCAGCAGCGCATTTGCGAACACATCACCGCTAAGACCCGTAGCCCGGATATCCAGCATCAGATACATCGCGCCTTGCGCCGGTATTAAGGTGACGACCTGCTGCGCAGCCAGCACTTCAATCGCCAGAGCGCGGCGGCGGCGAAACGGCGCGGCGATTTTGTCTTCGAGAGGTTGTCCCACGCTCAGCGCATAGTTGGCCGCATCCTGTATAAAGCCGGGCACACCATAGGTTGTGTGTGTTGCCAAGTTGATCAGGTGGTCGATGACGCTTTCCGGAGCAACGATCCACCCACAACGCGAGCCAGTCATGGCATGAGATTTCGACATTGAACCCACGACTAGAGTGCGCTCAGCCATGCCGGGTAGGGCGCGAGGTGACATGTGTTCACCCTCCCAAACCTGCGTATCGTAGACTTCATCGGAAATCAGCCATAGATCGCGGCGCTGACAAACCTCGGCGATGGCAGAAAGTGTTTCGGCGGAATAGACCACACCAGTTGGATTGTTTGGGGAGTTTATCAGCAGCGACACCGCCCCGCCTGCCGCGCCATCGATATCGGAAGCGCGAGGTTGGAACAAATCTTCGGCGCGTGTTTCTATGCGTTTGGCTTCCGCTCCAACGCCACGGATCGTGCCGGGGTAGGTGGCATAATACGGATCCAGGTAGAGCGCGATATCGCCCGGATCGCAAAGCGCGGTGTGTGCCGCAAACAATGCGGCCTGACCGCCAGGGGTGATGATAACGTTGTTGCGTGTGGTCGCTACACCTGTTCGCATTTGGACACGGGCGGCCACAGTATCACGCAGCAGATCAGTGCCCGGAACCATCGCGTATCCTGTGTGCCCGCTGCGGGCCGAACTTTCCATGGCCGACAATATTGACTGATCGGTCCGAATGTCATGCTCGCCGATCGTCAACTCGGTAACGGCATGGCCTTCGGCAATCATCCGACGCGCGCGGATGAACACCTCCCAGCCGTCTGATCCACCCTCGGTCAGATGCGTAATGCGATGCGATAGTTTCAAGGGATTCTCCCGACCGGCTATGACGCCGAATGGGGCAAAGCACAGCAATTTTGTCAATCAGCTTCGCGGCGGCAAACTCGCCTGTATCTTCTTGGTCAGCGATGCACGGATGATATCGTATGAGGTGATCAGGCGATGTTGCATCTCGTCGGCGTCAGTTTCCCACGGCAGGCGAACCCAGCTGCGGTGAAAATACGGGGCCTTGGTGCCAATCCCTGCGTCGATCAGCATCTGCGCGGTCTCAATGTCGGGAGTCTTGACCGATACACCATCCCCGACCGAGCCGACGCAGGCGAACATCTTGCCGCCAACTTTCCATGCGTCGTGGCCGCCACCCCAAGGGTCCGAAAGTTCGGCACCGGGCAGGTCTGCGCATACGGAATTGACGTAATCACGGGTCATGGTGGGCAGACTGCCTCTGTGGAGGTTGAAACTCAAGGCTTGGCTCAGCATCAATCCCGTGCTAGGCAAAGCGCATGAACCGGAAAACTTGCATCATTATCTGCTGCATTACCTGCTGATTTCTCAAGCGGGCCGGTTTCTTTCGTTTTCATCTCTGAGACAAGTTGCTAAGCCCGCGCCAACGCGTGACGTATATGCTGTTTCAGGAGCACGACCCGATGACGACGATCAAACTGCACAATACAAGGACTCGGACGAAAGAGGATTTCGTGCCGATCGATCCCGATAATGTGCGGATGTATGTCTGTGGTCCGACGGTCTATGATCGGGCGCATCTGGGGAACGCACGGCCTGTGGTTGTGTTCGACGTGCTCTATCGTTTGTTGCGGCATGTATACGGTGCTGATCACGTGACCTATGTGCGCAATTTCACCGACGTGGATGACAAGATCAACGCCACCGCATTGTCGCGCAAGAAGGCTGGGGCTGACGGGTCTTTGGAACAGTTGGTGCAGGAACGTTCGGACGAAACCATCGGCTGGTATCTGCACGACATGGGCGCGCTGGGGGCGTTGGAACCCAACGCGATGCCGCGCGCCACAGAGTATATCGCGCAGATGATTGCGATGATCGAAGACCTGATGGCCAAGGGGCACGCTTATGCTGCCGAGGGTCACGTGTTGTTCGCGGTGGACAGCTGGAAGGAACACTATGGTGCGCTGTCGGGGCGGTCGGTTGATGACATGATCGCCGGGGCGCGAGTCGAGGTCGCGCCTTACAAGAAGAACCCGATGGATTTTGTGCTGTGGAAGCCGTCGACCGATGAGTTGCCCGGCTGGGACAGCCCATGGGGCCGGGGGCGTCCGGGGTGGCATATCGAATGCTCGGCCATGAGCTATGAATTGCTGGGCGAGAGCTTTGATATTCACGGTGGCGGCAACGATCTGATGTTCCCGCACCACGAGAACGAGATTGCTCAGAGCAAATGTGCCCACCCGCATGGCGAATTCGCGCGTGTCTGGATGCATAATGAAATGCTACAGGTCGAGGGCAAGAAAATGTCCAAATCGCTGGGCAATTTCTTCACCGTTCATGATCTGCTTGAGCAGGGTGTGCCGGGTGAAGTGATCCGGTTTGTGTTCTTGCAGACCCATTATCGCAAGCCGATGGACTGGACCGAGAAGAAGGCGCGCGAAGCCGAGGCAACGTTGCGCAAGTGGCGGGCGCTGACAGCGGGCATCGAGCCCGCTGCCGCCGCGGCACCTGCGGTCATTGATGCGCTTACCGATGACATGAACACGGCAGGTGCCATCGCTGAACTTCATCGTTTGGCTGCTGACGGCAACGCTGCTTTATTGCTGGCGAGTTCACAGGTGGTCGGGCTGTTGACGGATGAAATGGCAGCTTGGGCGCAAACCGCCGTGGCTGATCTGTCATCCCACGCAGAAAAACTGGCCGATGCCCGCGCTCTTGCGATGCAGAACAAGGATTTCTCTGAGGTCGATCGCCTGAAGGCGGCCTATGTCGCCGCAGGGCTGGAGGTTCGGATGAGCAAGGACGGTGTGGAGTTGGTGCCAGGTGCTGGCTTTGATGTTGCGAAGTTGGAGGCGGTCGAATGACCAAAGAGCGCCTTTACCTCTATGACACCACCCTGCGCGACGGGCAACAAACGCAAGGCGTACAGTTCTCGACAGCCGAGAAGGTACAGATCGCGCAGGCTCTGGATTCGCTGGGGATTGATTACATCGAAGGGGGTTGGCCCGGAGCGAACCCGACCGACAGTGCGTTTTTTGATGCCGCGCCCAAGACTTCGGCCTGTATGACGGCGTTTGGAATGACCAAACGCTCGGGCAGGTCGGCTGAGAATGATGACGTTCTGGCGGCTGTAATGAACGCGGGAACACCAGGCGTTTGTCTGGTTGGGAAATCGCACGATTACCACGTGACCCACGCACTTGGTATCACGCTGGAGGAAAACACCGAGAACGTTCGCGCCTCGGTCGCGCATATCGTGGCGCAGGGGCGGGAGGCTCTGTTTGATGCCGAGCATTTTTTTGATGGCTACAAGGACAACCCGGAATATGCGGTGGAAGTCTGCCGCGCTGCGCTCGATGCAGGGGCAAGGTGGGTGGTTCTGTGTGACACCAATGGCGGAGCATTGCCGGCAGAGGTCGGGCGGATCGTATCCGAGGTGATTGCGGCCGGTCTGCCGGGGGATCGGCTGGGCATTCATACGCATAACGACACCGAGAACGCAGTGGCGTGCTCGCTGGCTGCAGTCGATGCGGGGGCGCGGCAGATTCAAGGTACGTTGAATGGGTTGGGAGAGCGCTGTGGCAATGCCAACCTGACCGCTTTGATCCCAACGCTGATGCTGAAAGAACCCTATGCCTCGTGCTATGAGATCGGAGTGATGCCCGAGGCGCTGGCCAGGCTGACGCGCATCAGCCGGATGCTGGATGATATCCTGAACCGAGTGCCCAGCAAGCAGAGCGCCTATGTGGGCGCGTCGGCTTTTGCGCATAAGGCCGGGCTGCATGCCAGCGCGATCCTCAAGGACCCGACAACCTATGAGCATATCGATCCGGCAAGTGTTGGAAATGCGCGCATCATTCCGATGTCGAACCAGGCTGGGCAATCGAACCTGCGTAAACGTCTGACCGATGCGGGATTGGCCGTAGAAGCGGGCGATCCGGCGTTGGGACGTATCCTTGAGCGGATAAAACTGCGCGAGGCCGAGGGGTATTCCTATGACACCGCGCAGGCTAGTTTTGAGCTGCTGGCGCGGGATGAGTTGGGGCAATTGCCCGAATTCTTTGAGGTCAAGCGCTATAAGGTGACCGTTGAACGCCGGAAAAACAAATACAACAAGATGGTCAGCTTGTCCGAAGCGGTTGTTGTTGTGAAAGTGGATGGCGAGAAGAAGCTGTCGGTAAGTGAGTCGCTGGATGAAAGCGGTAGCGATCGCGGTCCGGTGAACGCGCTCGCCAAAGCTCTGGCCAAGGATTTGGGGCAGTATTCGCAGATACTGTCTGATATGCGGCTGGTCGATTTCAAGGTGCGTATCACGCAAGGCGGGACTGAGGCGGTCACGCGCGTGATCATTGACAGCGAAGACGGGCAAGGGCGGCGCTGGTCTACGGTTGGGGTGAGTGCGAACATAATTGATGCCTCGTTCGAAGCGCTACTGGATGCGATTCAGTGGAAACTGGTGAGCGATTGCGCCCCGCAGACAGCGGCCGCCGAATAAGGTGGAGTTCGACGACGACATCAAGGCTTGTGCTGCGCTGGTTCATCGGGCCGATCCCGATCGCTTTATGGCTGCCATGGCCGCACCAGTTGAGGCACGGGCAGTTTTGTTCCCGATTTATGCGCTGAACGTCGAGGTGGCCCGTGCCCCGTGGGTGACGCAAGAGAGCATGATCGCCGAGATGCGGCTGCAATGGTGGCGCGATGCCTTGCAAGAGATTGCCGAAGGTCCATCTGTTCGTCGGCACGAGGTTGTCACACCTGTGTCGCGCGTGATTTCTCCGCATCTGGCAGCGCTGCTGGATGAATATGTGGCCGTAAGGCGTTGGGATATCTATCGTGATCCGTTCGAGGATGAGGCGCATTTTGACGCCTATATTGCCCATAGCGCTGGAACATTAATGGTGGTGTCGGCGCAGGCTCTGGGTTCGGCGGATGAAACTGTTCTGCGTGATTTCGGATATGCAGCGGGGATCGCGAATTGGCTGCGCGCAATTCCCGAGCTTGAGGCACGTGGGCGCATTCCTTTGCTGGACGGAACCCATAACGGGGTTCGGGCGCTGGCGCAGAAAGCTTTGGACCGATTGGCGCAAGCGCGGTCCACCCGCAACGAGATCTCGGCACAAGCACGGCCTGCGCTCTATGCGGGGTGGCAGACGGAATGGGTGTTGCGGACTGCATTGGCCAGACCGGACCGGGTGGCCGCAGGTGCGTTGGATCAGGGTGAAATCCGACGTCGGTTTACGCTGATGAAAACCGCAGCGACCGGGCGCTGGTAACGTCAGACGGTTTGTGGGTCCGAAGGCCTCAGAACCAGCCACAGCAGCGCGCCACCTGCAAGGGTCAGCAGCGGGATCATGGCGAGGTTTACGGCCGTCCAACCCTCGACCGCTGAACCGCCCGAGCAGTTCATCAATCCGCCAGAGGCAAGCGAAGCAAAGGTCACGCCGCCAAACACCAGCAAGTCATTCAGGCCCTGCATTCGCCCGCGTTCGTGCACTTCATGCGAGTCTGCTAACATGCTGGTGGCGCCAATGAAGCCAAAGTTCCATCCGATGCCCAGCAGGATCAGGGAGACGAAAAAGTTACCTAGATCGACACCTTGCAGGGCGACAATGCCTGCACCGCCAAGGATTGCCAAACCGAGAGCTACGATCTTTTCGACCCCAAACCGCGCGATCAGGTGGCCGGTGAAGAAGCTGGGAATGTACATCGCCAGTACGTGGCTGGTGACGATATCCGCGGCATCACCTTCGGTATATCCGCACCCGACGACGGCCAAAGGTGTAGACGTCATTACAAGGTTCATCAGCGCGTAGGAAACCATTGCGCAGATGATCGCCACTGCGATGCGCGGGGTTTTCAGCAGTTCCAATCGGGTCCGGCCTTTCGGCTCGTCTTCGGTTGGTTTCGGCGGGGTCGGGATGTCGAGGAAAAAGAACAACGCCGACCCCAGAACGTTGATCGCGATCACCGCCAGATAAGTGCCCAAAAACGGGACCACATACGCCTGCGAGGTCAGCTTGACGATCTGAGGGCCGATGATCGCCGCCGCAAGCCCTCCGGCCATGACGTATGAGATCGCCTTGGGCCGAAATGCATCAGAGGCGGTGTCCGCTGCTGCAAAGCGATAAAAGCCATGTGCGCTCATGTATATGCCGGTCAGGAAGCTGCCGACCAGGAAGATCGGGAACGAGCCGAGATAAAGCCCGTAAGCCCCGATAACGCCCCCTGCGGCACCTGCGGTTGATCCCACAAGAAACCCGGCACGGCGTCCCCAGCGTTGCATGATGGCCGAAATCGGCGTGGCCGCCAGCATTGAACCCAGAACGATCAGTGAAATCGGCAGCGTCGCAAGGCAAGCGTTGCTCGCCAGCGATTGGCCTGCCAGCCCGCCGACGATGAACATCATGGGCATCTGTGCACCCAGGATTGCCTGTGCTGCCACCAAAACGGCAACGTTGCGTTTGGCCTGACTATCGTCAGGGGTGGCAGCGATCATTGTCATGGGCGAATGGTTATCTACGATTGAGACTTGGCACAAGCGGGTTGCATATGCGGCACATCCGCCTAACGTGCGGACAAGGATCACTTATCGGAGAGCGCATGTCCGTCGGACGCATCATCGAAACACCGGACTGCGTTAACGAAGGGGCCGAGTGGTTGGCTGAGGCCTGCCCCCGGATGGCTTATGCGATGGAGCAAACCGGACCTCTGCCACTCAGGCGCAAGCCTGACGGGTTCGCCCAATTGCTCAGCGCGATTGTCAGTCAGCAGGTCAGCGTGGCCTCGGCAAACGCAATCTGGAAGAGGCTGCAGGACGCAAAACTGACCGGTCCGCGCAAGATTATGTGGGCCACTGATGATGATCTGCGCGCTGTGGGTCTCAGCCGTCAGAAAATTCGCTATGCCCGCGCCTTGGCCGAAGCGCGGATCGATTACAAAGCGTTGCGTGATACGCCAGATGACGAAGTGGTCGCAATTCTGACCGAGGTACCGGGAATCGGTGTCTGGACCGCCGAGATTTATGCGATGTTTTCGCTGGGTCGCGCCGATGTGATTGCACCGGGCGATCTGGCCTTACAGGAAGCTGCACGCATCCTCTATGAATTGTCAGAACGACCAAAAGACAAAGAGTTACGCCAGATAGCTGAAGCCTGGTCGCCGTGGCGATCGGTTGCGGCGCGGGTGCTGTGGGCCTATTACCGGGTCGCAAAAGACAGAGAAGGGATCAGATGACACGGGTTTTGAACGCGCTCAGGAAAGAGCCGGTTTCAGGCGACACACGCTCGGTCGTGGTGTTTGTGCATGGTTATGGTGCAAACGGGGCCGATCTTTTGGGGCTGGCTGATCCGTTGGGCGAGCATCTCCCGGATACGTTGTTTGTAGCTCCGGACGCGCCTGAACAGATCATCGGTATGCCCAACGGTTTCCAGTGGTTCCCGATCCCGTGGATTGATGGCTCATCCGAGGAGGAAGCCCGACGGGGTATGGAAATGGCGGTTGAGGATTTCAACGCGTTCCTTGATGCGCTGATGGTGGATGAGGATGTCCTGCCAGAGCAGGTAGTGCTGTTCGGTTTCAGCCAGGGAACGATGATGAGCTTACATGTAGCCCCGCGCCGCGAGGACCCAGTGGCCGGGATCGTAGCGTTCTCGGGACGTTTGCTGGAACCTGATTTGCTGCCGGACGAAACCGTAAGTCGCATGCCAATCCTGCTGGTGCATGGCGATGCTGATGACGTTGTACCGCCGCAATCGTTGCCAGAAGCAGCTGAGGCACTTCAGGCGGCCGGGTTCAAAGAGGTTTATGCCCATATAATGAAGGGCACCGGCCACGGGATTGCTCCGGATGGCTTGAGTGTTGCGCTGGCCTTCATGCGGGATAAGCTGAGCCTCTGACTTGCGGGGCGATCTAAGGAGAGCATGATGCTGATCGTGACAGGAGTGGTCGAAGTTTCAGATGCAGCGGTCGAGAAAGCCATTGATGCCGCGCAGGAAATGGTTGCGGAAACTCTGAAAGAACCCGGATGCCTGATCTATGAATTCAGTCAAATCCTGGGTCAGGCGACCCGCTTTCGGGTCTATGAGGAATGGCAGGATCAGGCCGCGCTTGAGGCCCATTTCGCGACCCCTCATATGGCTGCTTTTCAGGCGGCACTTGGTGAGGTCGGCGTTGTCTCTAGCGAAATCTACCGTGTGATCGGGGGCGAGAAGCAGCCGCTTCGCTGATCGATCACTCCCACAGCCTTCCTTCCGAGAATTCGACCGAGTTGCCTGCAGGGTCTCGTACATAGAGCGACCGGGCTCCGTTGGGCCAGTCGAACTCGGCATCGACAGGGATGTTCCAGTCCAACAGATGCTTGCGCATCACGGTGATTTCATCTCGGGTTAGGACAAGGCAAACATGGCTGGGACCGCGCGCCCCATGCGGTGGGACCGGCAGATCGGGGTTGCCTGGCGGTTTCTCGGTTTCGCTGGCATTGAACAGCAACAGGACAGACCCGCCGATTCGATAGAACACATGGCGGTCGGTGACGCGCTGGATTTTCTCTAGCCCCAATATCTGACCATAGAAATCCTCGGCCGCATCTAGATCGTCGACATACAGCGCGGCTTCCAGGATGGCAGACGGGGCAGGGATATCCGGTGTGACCTTCATGCCCTAAGCCTATCACATCACGCAGTTTTTGTCACCGGCGCGGGCGGCGGTCCCGCTTGCGCGACGGTGCTGCGTCAACAGCTGGCATCGGCAGGCTTTCCCACTGACCGGGATCAAGGCCGTCCAAAGTCCAATCTCCAACACGGGCTCGGATCAGGCGTAGAGTTGGGTGCCCGACTGCGGCTGTCATCCGGCGAACCTGACGGTTGCGGCCCTCTTTTATCGTCAGTTCAACCCAACTGTCGGGCACCGTTTGGCGAACCCGGATCGGCGGGGTGCGTGGCCATAGCCATTCGGGTTCGTCAATCAGTCGCACCTTGGCGAGGCGCGTCAAACCATCCTTAAGTTCAACACCTTCCCGCAACGCCTTTAGCGCCGCTGTATCGGGAATGCCTTCGACCTGAACCCAGTATGTCTTAGGCATCTTGTGCTTGGGGTCTGATATCTGCGCCTGCAATCGCCCATTATCAGTCAGCAGCATCAAACCCTCGCTATCCCGGTCCAAGCGTCCCGCAGGATAGACACCGGGCAGGTCGATAAATTCCGAGAGCGTGCTGCGGGGTGAGTCAGAATTGGCGCGGTCGGTGAACTGCGGCAACACATCGTATGGTTTGTTGAAACGGATGAACCAGGACATGCCCCGCCATAGCTTGCAGACCACATCTGCGCAACCTGTGGATAAGTGTCACTTATCTGTTACGTATTCGGCCTAACCAATACCCGAGATGTTGTGTGAACTCGGCACTTGTCAGAGATTTAACACGATATATAGTTAACTTAAGGCCGGGGCGGGTGTTCCCCGCTCTGATGTCACAAACGGGCAGTACAGAGCGAGGAGCGATTCTGTTATGGACGGAGACTTCAGGACCGAATTTGTCAGGGAAACCGGTGCGCTCAAGCATCATCCGGCATTGGTTTTGAACGCCGATTACAGACCTCTTTCCTACTACCCGTTGTCTTTATGGCCGTGGCAGGAGGCGATCAAAGCTGCCTGGCTGGACAGGGTGGATATTGTTGCGGAATATGACGAGGTTGTCCGCAGTCCCAGTACCGAGATCCGAATACCCTCGGTCGTTGTCCTGAAAGACTATGTAAAACCCAGAAAGCGCGTGGCCTTCACGCGCTTTAATTTATTCTTGCGGGACGAATTCAAATGCCAGTACTGCGGCAGCCGTGAAAACCTGACCTTTGATCATGTTGTACCGCGCGCTTCGGGCGGGGTCACAAGTTGGCAGAATGTCGTTGCAGCGTGCAGCCCGTGCAATCTGCGCAAGGGCTCAAAATCCCTGCGACAGGCCAGAATGTCACTGAATAAACCGCCGCGTCAGCCGGATGCTGAGGCTTTGCGCAATATCGGTCGGAAGTTCCCCCCGAACCATCTGCACGAAAGTTGGATCGACTTCCTCTACTGGGATGCCGAACTGGATCAGCTATGAACCCTAGCGCGCGCGCCAGGCTGCGATCCAGATCAGGACCAGACCCGTCGAAATCAATCCATTCCAGCCCGCCATGGAAATCCCGAACATCTCCCACGGGATGTCATCGCAACGCACGAGCGGGGCAGACATGATCTGATCCATTAACTCTTCGGCACTCAGACCACCGATATCACCAGATGTGCAGGTCGATGGGCCCTCCCACCAGCCTTGCTCGACCCCAGCATGGTAAAACCCTATTCCCGCCGTTGTGGCCGCCGCCAGAGCGCCTAGTAGGGGCAGGGGGCGGACGCCCGGGAAGGCAAAGGCTAGAGCACCAAGAATCACTGCGACACCATGGGGATACCGCTGCCAGATGCACATTTTGCACGGCGCGAGCCCACCGATGTATTGAAAGCCCCAAGCCCCAAGTAGCAACGCGGCCGAGCCGGATGCGGCAACCAGAACCAGAAGTCTTTTGCGCGTCATAAGTATTTCACCACAAGAAAGCCGCCAAACAGCAGGATTATGAATAGGGTAAACATCAAACCCAACCGTTTTTCGATGAAGTCACGGATGGGTTCCCCAAATTTCCACAGCAGCCCGGCCACAAGAAAGAAGCGCAAGGCGCGTGCCAGGATCGAGGTGGCTATGAACGTCCCAATCGGCATCCCGGTCCAGCCCGACATGATGGTAATGACCTTATATGGGAAAGGCGTCACGCCAGCCGCCAGCACGGCCCAGAAGCCGAAATCATTGAAGCGGGTATTGAATTCTTCCATTGCGTGGGCTTTGCCCATGGCTTCCAGAACAGGCTGCCCAAGGCTTTCGTAAAAGAATGCCCCAATTGCATAACCCAATATCCCACCCAGCACCGAGGCAACCAAGGCGACCGTCGCGATCAGCCAGGCCCGCGACGGACGCGCAAGGATCATGGGAATCATCAAAACATCGGGTGGGATCGGAAAAAACGAACTTTCGACAAAAGCCACAACAGCCAGCGCCCAAAGCGCATGAGGATGTTCGGCCAGACGAATGGTCCAGTCATAAAGGGATCGCAACATGAAGAATAAGTATCCTGGTAACCGCTGCGGCAAGCCAAACCATGCACCCGACTGACCGTCAACCTCCTTCGATGAAACATTCAGAGCAGTGGTTGTTTTTTGCCTCTGGACCTTCTCTCGGTAGGGCGCTAATCCAGTGTTCGTGGCCCAAGTGGCGGAATGGTAGACGCAGGGGATTCAAAATCCCCCGGTAGTGATACCGTGCCGGTTCGAGTCCGGCCTTGGGTACCAAAGTAAAAACAGTGAGTTAGGGGAGCCGGCTCGCTGTTTTTTCTTTTGGGGACATTTACTTTGAACTGTTTTGATTCATCAACGAGTTTGCTTTGAATGCACGAGTCATATCGCCATTTCTGGACAAGCCGTGGCTTCACAATTCTAGGTTTATGCAGATATTTCACACTTCCATAACATTTTCTGGACGGTCGGTTTCGGTATTCAGAATGGGTGCTAATCACGCGCGTTCCAGCGCTCGATCCCGCCAGTGCGATATTGGTTGAGGCAACGCGCCATTGCCCACTAAATCGCGGAACTCTGAAGTAGTCACATCCAGCAATTCTTAATAGTTCTGATGCCCAGTCGCGCGAGATGGCGGCTTTGTAATTGACCTGTGGGTGGGACCCGCTGCTTAGAACGCAGCGGGCAGAGCGTTAGCTACACTTTTGCTCGTAGTAGGCATCAAGTAATTCAATGATCCACTTGATGATAAATTTGGTTGCACCGTTCGCCTTTTCCTTGATCTTTTCCAGAACCACTCGTACCACAGGCCACGCATCGCAAAAATCGATACCTTTTACCTGTTCTGGTTGCCCTAGATCGAGTGAGTTCAAATAGGCTTCGATCTCTTCGCGGCTCACTTCAACGCCATTAGCCATTTTCAATTCCTTTCAAATAAGTGTGTGTAACAGGCAACGCCCGAATTTGATTAGTTATAAATAGTTTTATTGAAACGGGCGAAATTGCCGTGTTTTGAACACTAGTGGATTTGATCGAATTTTTCAATTTTCCGCACAACCGCATGAGCGAAATGGAAACATGTTCGGCTTGCGCCTCGCTCAGACCAGACAGCTATTGCAAGTCTTCTGCGTATTCCTCGCGTGTTTTGTTAACGTGTTATGACAAAGCGATTTTTCTGATTCCCTCGCCTCCCATCGATTAAAAATATGTGCAATCCTGACCGGGTGTTTATCGCACTCAGGATAGTCGAGTATGTTATAATACGACGAGGTTCAGTGTCGTGAAACTGATCTTCAGCTCCGACATCAAATACCAACAAAGCCCTGCAAACAGCTCGGGAATATCACTATGATGTGTGGGACGGTTCGGCGTGTTGTTTCTTGTGCCTCTGAATATGACCAGGAGTGGGAACTGGATTTCCACATGGTCTCGAATTTGAATAAGTGGGCGCTGGGTATTGCATGACCCTGAAAAGCAAGCTCTGACCCCGTTTGGGGACATCCGCTAGCTTGAAAGAACACGAAATTTCAACTTCAATACCCCGTCATCTCAAGATATCCGCGTCCTGTGTGGCTACCTGTGATGGTGATTGGGCCTTCCCAGTATTCGAACCGGGTTCCCATCCAGGCTTTCGGGGTTATGGCATCGACTTCAACATCGATCCCGCGATCCGGCAAGGATACCTGCCATTTGATCGGAACGTCACGATGCGCCACGCGGGCGGTTTCAAGGGGCATTAGCAGAACTGAGCCATCGGGCAGGGGGGTCGTTTGCCCATCAGGCTCAATCCATGTAGCGGCTGTGAAATCCCCTCGATCCCCGCGTAGGCGGAAGGCCATCAGCTTGTCACCGTCGTCAAAGCTGAGCGAGAACCAGTCCCAGCCGCTTTGATCTTCGGCCAAGGGTTGCGAAGACCATTCGCGATCCAGCCAACCCTGGCCGGCGACCTCGACATCTTCGTTGGGCAGGTGGAGCGTGCCCTCGACCGAGTAGAAGGGTTGTGAATAGTAATAGCTGGCCTGACCATCGGCGGATTTCACCGAATACCCCTCGGCCCCGTGAAACACCAATGGGCCTTGGGCCTTCAGAGTCAGATTATACCCAAAGTCTGATCCGTTTGCTGTCAGGCTTAGGGTTTCCAAATCATCGCCGCGCATGTGCCATTCATCGATCCATGCCTCAAACGGATGGGCCGTGACGCCAGCCTGTCCGACACCGCCGCGAGAGAGTCGTTCGGCGAAATAGTGTGTTTCTGGCGTTGTGAGCGCGGCATGGCCCATCCAGATCTGTGGGTTTTGCCAGCCGTCAGCTTCGGATGGTTTCAGTGCCGAACGGAATAAGGTCCATTGTATGCCATAGTCGCGACCCTCTGCGTCTTTGAGGTTTGCCGTCAGATACCACCATTCAATCCGATAATCCGGATGGGCGCCGTGATCTTGCGGAAACTGAAAGCTGTAGCCCGGTTCAGGACGCGTAAAGCCATCCGCATTGCCGCCCAACCCGGCATAACCCTGCGCCCAACCAGTAATTGGAAGGAGGATGAACAGAATGAAGGCTTTAACGTTCATTGGCAAAAACCCTCAACAGCGCAGCAGGTGGTAGGCGGAGCAATCGTAATGCGGGTAGGGCCGCTGCGAGCACGGCGGCAACCAGAGTCAGCAGGAATAAGCTCAGCCAATCAGTTGGGAACAAATACATGGGCAAGCGCCATCCGAAGGCCTGCACGTTGATCACGGCCAGCAGCACCCATGCCAATACAAGGCCCAATGGAAGGGCAAAGCAAGCGGTCATCACCGCAAGCAGGACACTGCGCAGAAGCTCTAGCTTGGCCAGTTGCGCGCGCGTAAGGCCCAGCGCCCAGACCGGTGCGACCTGAGGCAGGCGCTGGGTCCACAATGTCAGCAAACTGGTGAGTATCGCGAACCCCGCAACGCCCAGTGTCAGGACATTCAGCGCTGAGGTGACGACGAAAGTTTTCTCAAAAACAGCCATCGATTGCGCTTTCATAGCGGCCTGCTGCACAACTGCCGATGGGGGTAGGTCAAATTGGTCACGCAACGCCTGTGCCAGCTCCGAGGCCTGATCCGGCATGATGCGGATGCCGAAGCGGCGTGTATCCGTATCCGGGGCAATCTGATCTAGCATCGGCATAGCGACGATGGCCTGACCTGTCGGGTTCCCGTAATCGGAATAGACACCTGCAATCGGCAAGCTGTGCTCGGGTGTGATCGAGATGGTATCTCCAGGCCATAGATCCGCGCGTCGTGCGAGTTGCTCGTTGATGAGTACGGCGCCGCGATACAGGACGTTGTCCCAGACGTCGGGATCCTTGGCGATCAGTGGCCAGTTGTTGCGATAGCTATCGTGATCAACAATCCCGTACAGAAACAACGGCCCGGTCTCGTGCAGCAATTCGGTGCTGCGAATGGGTAGGACAGCTGACGCCCTTGGGGCGAGCCAATCGATAAGGGCTGCGCCTTGTGCATTGTCGGCTGCGGTCACGTAAAGTTCGGAGGTCAGCCGTTGATCGAGCCAGCCAGTAAAGGTGAGGCGGAAGCTTGAAACCATTGTGCCCACGCCGATATTCGCGGCGAGCGCTAGCAGCAAGGCCATCAGCGCAAGTGACAGACCGGGCAATTGCGCCCGCATGTCCGCGAGCACCCATTGACCAACAGGCGTGCGGGCCCGGCGCAGGCACAAGGTCAATATCCCTGACAGTGCGAGCGGCAGCAACAAGGCCGCTCCGGTCAGCATCCCGGCAAGCAAGGCAAATCCTGCGATAAGTCCGCCGATTGTGAAATATGCGATAAAGCCCACTGCTAGCAGGGCTAGGCCACATGCGCCTGTAATCTGGGCCGAGGCTTTACTGCAACGCCAAGCTTGTAAGCCCGGCCCTGCGAGGATGGGCATGCGCGAAAGTCGCCAAAGAGCGTGGCCACTGGCCGCCAACGTGCCGCCTGTTGCCATCGCAAGACCTGCGGCGACCCATTGGGGGCGTAATGACATCTGCCCGTCGATTGTTGCCCCGTAGAGGCCGCGCAACGTGGCGGCGACATCAGGCAACAAGGCTCCAGCCAGAAAATACCCCAGGATTAACCCGAACAGGCCACCGATCAGGGCCAAGAGAAGTAATTCACCCAGAACGATCCAGATCAGGCCCCGCATGGGAAGGCCCAACGCCCTTAATGTACGGATAGTGCCACGCCTCTGCGCGAAGGCGAGGCCGACCGTTCCGTGAACGATGAACAGGCCGACGGCGAAAGACAGCAAGCCGAAGGCTGAGAGGTTCAGGTGAAAGCTGTCGGTAAGTTGCGCGGTATCCAATTGGGCCGAGGGGCTAATGCGTTGAAGTTCAGGCGCAAGTTCTGACAGAGACGGGACACCACGGGGCTGATTGGGCAAGATCACCAGACGGGAAATCTGACCGGGACGGTTCAGAATACGCTCGGCCACTCCAATATCGGTGAGCACCAGATCAGGTGGCAGCGCGGTGCTGGAAAGCACCGGTGGGAAGTCGTCGCTAGATTGAAACAGCGGGGCCAGGGCGGGTGACATCAGCAGCCGCCCCGGAGCTGTCAGCATATCAGCTGGGTCGGGGGCATCCGCGCCTTGCTCGATCTGGGTGATCGCGGGCAGGACAGGGTAGGCCACCAAATCCACCCCCATCAGACGTACGGAACGGCCCTTGATGCGCAGCGTGCCTTCTAAGACGGCCGCCACTTGCCAACCTGCGCGCCTGAGCTCGGCGTAGCGGGAAAGAGGGATCGTGGAACCGGAGGCGCGCAGTTCGTCGAATTGTCCGATGGCAAGCTGGGCGCTGGCGCGTTCATAGCTGGCGCGCGCTTCGGCATTGATGGCTTGCACGGCCGACCACAGACAAGTTGCCAGCGCGATACCCGTCAGAAGCGTCATCAATTGCAATGGGTGCATCCGCCAATGGGACACCAGCGCCAGGACCGCAGCGCGTGTCATGCGATATGCCCGCCCGTCAGGTGGGCACGTCGGTCGAGACGGCTGGCGATGTCATTCGAGTGGGTGACCAGCAGGAGCGCAGCGCCGGTATCGGCAACCAATGAAAGCATCAGGTCCAGCACCACCGCACTTGCTGTTTCGTCCAGATTGCCCGTCGGCTCATCCGCTAGCAGCAATCGTGGTCGGATCGCCATGGCGCGTCCGATGGCAACCCGCTGCTGCTGTCCGCCCGAAAGGTTCTCGGGGTAGCGATCTTGCAGTTCTCTCAGGCCAAGGCGCTCGGTCAGGTGGACAACCCAATCCGGGTCGTTCCGACCCACAAGTCGCGCATGGATCGAGAGGTTCTGGGCAACGGTCAGCGACGGGATCAGGTTGAACTGCTGAAAGACCAGAGACAGGGTGCCGCGACGCAATTCGGCGCGTTCCGCATCATTCAGGGCCGACATGGCGCGCCCGTCCAGAGTAATCTCTCCGCTATCAAACCCATCCAGCGCCGCCACCAGATGCAATAATGTGCTTTTGCCACTGCCACTTTCTCCGGTCAGCGCCAAGGTCTGCCCTTGTTCCAACGTCAATGAAACATCGGTCAGGACAGGTCGCCCACCGGGATAGGATTTTCGAACGTGATCAATTGATAGCAACATGCAAACTCTCATCTGGTCCCGTCACAATGTGCAACGCGGCGCGCCAGTGTCCAGAGCCGAGATCGGTTCTATTCGCCGCAGCCTTACGCATCGCATGGGGTTGTCGGCAACGCGCGAAACCCCCATGCTTGCACAGTTTTCAGCGATCAGAACAAAGGCCGTTTACATGACATTGTCGCAACAAATCATTTGGGGCAGCTTCTATCTGGGTATTTGTTTTCTGATCGAAATCATGCTGCTGACATGGTGCGTTCTGGTCATCCGAAAACTGGTCGCGAAATGGGAGACGCGCAGCACTATCCTTGCAACCGCAGGCCCGATCAGCGTGGCGCTGGTGTTTATCGTGCTGACCCATACGGTTCAGGTCTGGATCTGGGCGATTGTCTGGGTGTGGGGTGATGTGCTGCCGGATTGGAATTCGGCCCTCTATTTCTCATTGGTGACGTTCACAACGCTGGGTTACGGCGACATCGTCTTGGGCGAAGGGCTGCGCATCTTCGGAGCGTTTGCATCGGTCACTGGCCTACTGGCCTTTGGGCTGTCGACCGCGTTCCTGGTGGCCCTCATGACGCGGGTGTTTGAAGAACGGTTCCTGAACTAGAGGATCGGTGCAAACAACCGAGCAAGCGGCGCACCAAAACGGATGTGGAACGGTTGCTGGGGCAAATTGCGGGTCAATTCGTAACTTGCTTCAAAATCGGTTTCCAGCATCGCAGCCACTGCGTTTGCTGCGCGACGATCAAAGAACAGGGCCATCGCCTCAAAGTTCAGACGGAAAGATCGGTTGTCCAGATTGGTGGTGCCAACGGCGGCCAAGGTATCGTCTACAACAAACGCTTTTTGATGCATGAAGCCGTCGGTATAGCGAAACACCCGGGCGCCACAGTCTCGGATTTCGTCGAAATAGGCAAAAGCGGCCAGCCAGGGCAGACGATGGTCGATGACATCCGGCACGAGTATTCGTACATCCACACCACGCAACGCCGCGTGCTGTAGCGCGGTCATGATGTCGATGTCGGGCACAAAATAGGGCGAGGCGATCCAAAGCCGTTCTTTCGCCTCGGTGATGGCCGCAAAGAACATCATTGCGCCGGTTTCTGTTTCGTCGCCCGGGCCCGTTGCCACCAGCAGCGCATTCATGTCCTGATCAGATTCAGTTCCAGCCCAATCGAGTTGGTCGATCAGGTCTTCGCTGCGCGCCCAGTGCCAATCCTCGGTAAAAATCAATTGCAGTTGCCGTACTACGTGGCCGGTCATCTTTATATGCGTGTCCCGCCAGCGACCGAACCGAGGGCTTTGCCCCAAGTATTCAACGCCGATGTTGTGACCACCGATAAAGCCGACATTGCCATCCACGATCACAGTTTTTCGGTGGTTGCGATAGTTCAGTTGAAACCGGAAATTGGGCCCGCGTTGTTCGCGGGGATCTGCAACATCCACACCGGCCTGGCGCAGCGTCTCAAAATAGCTGGACGGCAAGCCATAGCTACCCACTGCATCGGTCATGAACCGAACATGTACGCCACGCTTGACCGCGGCGATCAGCCGGTCCCGCACCCTTCGCCCAAGATCATCATCCCGGACGATGTAGAACTGGATCAGAACGTAATTCTCGGCCTTATCTATGGCGTCGAGAATGGCATCAAACGTAGCTTCGCCGTCGATCAGCAGCTCGGCTCCATTCCCACGTGAGACGGGCAAATGGGCCAGCGCTTCAAACGCGCGAGGATTGACTCGCATCGTCTGAGGGTCGGGTTTCGAGAAATCGGCAAAGGTCTTGATCCCTTCGACGACGCGCTCACTTTCTTGCCGAGCGATCCGGTATCCTCTGAACCGATGGTGACCGAGGAATAGATACAGCGGCACGCCAAACATCGGGGCCGACAGCAGGAACACAACCCAGCCAACCGCTCCTTGTGGTGTGCGTGCAGTCTGCGCAGCGCGAACTGCAAAGACGACCGCTACGCAATAGAGTGAAAACAGAAAAAACGAGACGAGTAATGTCCACATCGGGGCGCAGCGATCCGGGTTGCTTAGTTTGCCCCAGTGTAGATGCGGGACCAGTCGTTGGCCATATCAACAATGACCCATCCCATATCCGGGCCTTTGTCCAACCCATCGACTAGCCGTCCAACCGGGCTTTCGCGGTCGTAGGCCCATTCGCGATCCGCATCAGTGTGATGGATCAAAACGCCCAGCCGTGGCCCGTCGCCTGCGGTGGTCCATTCAAGCATGGCAAAATCCCCGTCCGAGTTTCCTCCGGCAAATATGGGACGCTTGCCGATGGTGCGCTCGATATTGATAGGTTTGCCCTCTTTATCATCGATGAAGGCGATGCCGGGGGCCTTGTTGATTACGGGCGTGCCGTTTTCGCTGTCATAAGTTGTTTCCCCATAGGTGCCCAGAATCTGTTCGGGCGGGATGCCATAGGCCTGTTCGGCGAAGACACGCATGAAATGCAGGCCTCCGCCTGAAACGATATAAGTTTTGAAATCCTCATCCCGCAGGTAGCGCAACAGCTCGACCATCGGCTGATAGGTCATCTGGTCGTAGGGCAGATCGGTCTCGGGATGTCGTGCAGTACTAAGCCAATCGGCCACCGACGCCTGAAATACTTCAACGCTGCTGCCGGAATGCGATGCGTTGACCACTTCGATCAGAGCGTCGTGCCCGCCTTCCAGAATGGTTTTCAGATCACCCTCAGCAGCCGCTTTCAACGCTGGGGTCGATAAGATTGATGGGTCTTGTTTAGCAAGCTCTGCCAGTTGGTCCATGGCAAATATGAACTGAAAATAGACCGGTTGTTCAGCCCAGAGCGTGCCGTCATTGTCAAACACCGCAATCCGGTCGGCGGGAGTGACATAGAGTTCATTCGCCGGGTCGCTGACCGCGTCAACAAAGTCGATGATCTGCTGTTTTGATGCCGAGTCGGTCCAGCTGGGCAGGGGGTCTGCGAACGCCACAAGGGGGACGGTGGCTATAAACGCCGTGAGTTTGAGAAATCTCATGTAATAGCCTCTGATACTGGAAAAAGGGGCCGCGCTTTACGGCGGCCCCTGTCTTGTTTTCTAGTTCGAAGTTGGTGTGGCCAATTTCTGCATCACCTGATCAAGGCTGAAGCTGGCCGCCTTCTGACGTGGTGGGAATTCTTGGAAAGTACTCAGGAAACTCGCCACATATTGCTGCGCCGGTACTAGGAAATACACCCGGTCGATCATCCAGTCGTAGTATGTGTTGGATGTACGGTATCCACGCTCATAAGGGTCGCGGCGCAAATTCACGATGATCGGCACGCGCAGTTCCGTGAATGGTTCCATCCATGCGCGCAGGGTGGCCCATGCTTTTTGCTCCAAAAAGATCAGCTTCCAGTCGTCAAAACGCAAAGCGGACAGGTCGCCGTCATCCGTGAAATAAAAGATTTCTCGGCGGGGGCTTTCAGTGGTCTCACCGGTCAGCAGTGGCAAGATGTTGTAGCCATCCAGATGCACTTTGTAGTCGCGACCCATGGCAGGTGAGGAATAGCCGGCTTTCAGCTTTTCCTTGATTTCGGGGTCGCCAGCGACCGCCAGATAGGTGGGCAGCCAATCCATGTGATGCACGATTTCGTTCGAGATCGAACCCGCTTCGATCTTACCGGGCCAACGCACCATGGATGGTACGCGCCAGCCGCCTTCCCAGTTGGTATTCTTTTCGCCCCAGAACGGTGTCGAAGCGGCATCCGGCCAAGTGTTGTAATGCGGGCCGTTATCGGTGGAATAATGAACGATAGTGTTGTCGGCGATGCCGAGTTCGTCCAGCAGATCAAGCAGTTGGCCGACCTGAATGTCATGTTCGATCATGCCCGCCGTGTATTCATCGGCCGGACTACCTAGGATTTCGTTGGCTGTTTCGCGCATTTCTTCCCCGACATGGGTGCGGAAATGCATGCGTGTGCCATTCCACCAGACATAGAATGGTGTGCCGTTCTGGTTGGCCTCACGAATGAACTCAACGGCAGCTTCCAGGGTTTCCTGATCCACCGTTTCCATGCGTTTGCGTGTCAGTGGACCGGTGTCTTCGATGGGGCCGCCTGCGCTGGACTTGATCACACCGCGCGGACCATAGGCCTCGCGGAACGTGCGCCCGTCGGGCAGAACCGCGTCCCCGGGATAATCTTCATGCTCGGGTTCTTCTTCGGCATTGAGGTGATAGAGATTCCCAAAAAACTCATCAAATCCGTGATTTGTCGGCAGATGCTCATCCCGGTCGCCCAGGTGGTTCTTGCCAAACTGGCCGGTCACGTACCCATGATCCTTAAGCAACCCTGCAATCGTGGGGTCTTCGATCTGCATCCCTTCTTTAGCGCCAGGCAAGCCAACCTTGGACAGTCCAGTCCGGAACACCGATTGGCCCATGATGTAAGATGAGCGGCCAGCTGTGCAGGATTGCTCGCCATAATAATCGGTGAAGATCATGCCTTCATCGGCGACCCTGTCGATATTGGGGGTCTGGTATCCCATAAGGCCCATTGTGTAGGCCGAAATGTTGGATTGGCCGATGTCATCGCCCCAAATGACCAAAATGTTGGGTTTTTGATCCTGCGCCCATGCGGGCAGTGCGACCAGAACCGCAATCGACGCTGCTGCGGTACGGCGCAGTCCGATACGCCAGCTTTCCAAGAACCTGGTTGTAGTTAACATGTTTTACTCCTGAACTTGTGGACAATTTGTCCCTGTGAACTATCTGAGACTTGTGTCCAGAATAGGATTAGTTGCAGTCGTTAAGCATTGGATATCCCGCGAAAATAGCCAGATTGCGGGATTCGTGTGTAAGTAATGTAGGCCAGTGAGCCTGATTGAAATTTATCATATGATGAAGTTTAAATATATAGATGGCATTAATTGAAACTGATCTAGACGCGCTGCAGGAAAGTTCCTGGTTCAAAACCAGATCTCCCGCCTTTCAGGATGCACTGTTACGCAGTGCCGTGCGCCGAACTTACGGTGCTGACGAAGCTTTGTTTGTCCAGGGTGATCCCGCCAACGGGATCCACGCTGTATTGGATGGTAGTGTTAAGATCACCGTCCCCGCAGATGACGGTCAGGAATTTGTCATACACCAAGAGGGACGTGGCTTTTGGATCGGCGATCTCGCGTTGTTTGCGACTGCACATCGGCTGATCAGCGTGGTAGCGACTCGGCCAACCGAGACGCTTTTCTTTCCGGCCTCGCGGCTAGAACGCTTAGTGCAGGATTCTCCTGACTTTGTTCGGGATTTCTACGCTTTGAGTCATGAAAACATGCAAAAAGCCCTGCGTATCGTAGCCAATCTTGCGGTGACCGGCACCGAGAAACGGCTGGTTTTGAGGCTGCTGCATCTGGATGAGGTGACATCCGATGCAGAGGGTTGGATACCGGTTTCGCAGGAAGAGCTGGCGGCTATGATTGCAGTCTCTGCGCCAACGCTTCACCGAGCATTACACAGGCTTATCGAATTGGACTTGATCGAAGGCGGGTATGGTCGGCTGAGGTTGAAAGATCGACGCGCCCTCGTCGCTAGCTGTCAAAGTTGACGGACGTTCAAGCCGAATGTTCGGTTGACGACCGATCATCCTCACCGAGCCTTCCATCCAAAGACATCAAGATCGCGACAGGGCGCAGCGCGGGGATGTGGCTGAAGATGATCAGGATGCAGACGGTCAAAGGCACACTCAGGAACGCTCCGATCAGACCCCAGACCGTAGTCCAGAAAGTTAATGCCAAAATCACTAGGAAGGTCGACATGTTCAGCGATCGGCCCAGCATAGCCGGATCCAGAAAGTTGCCGATTAGAAACTGTAGTGTGCCGCACCCCAGAACGATCACGAGAAATGGCCCGATCGTCTCAAACTGAACCAGAGCGATCATTGCGGGAAAGATGACGGCGATGATCGAACCGATTGACGGGATGAAATTCAGGGCGAAAGTCAGCACGGCCCAGGTTTCAGCATATTCCAGACCCAGCGCTTTGAATACGGCGTAGCTGATGGTGGCGGTGATCAGACTGATAAATGTTTTCACGCCGACGTATCGCTGCAGGCTGTACGAAATCGCATCCAGAACCAAGGCCAGGTCAGCCCCCAGCCGCGGGTTGCCGGCGGCAAGCTGGATTTTCTTGCGAAAGGCCAACCGCTCGGCCATCAAAAAGGCGACATAAAGGCTGATAAGGAAGAACTGGTTAAGCAGCGATGTGGCACTGCCCAGCAATATCCGAGCGACATAGGACATATCGATGCTGACCAGATTGTCTCGGATAAAACTTGTGACATCGTTGCCGACCAACCCGGTAATTCTATGAACAGCCCCGTCAAACTGGCTTTCGTAGGTGTTGATCGAGCGTGCAAACTGCGTGGCCTGACTGCCCAGTATGTACATGATCATGAACAAACCGGCCAATACAACCGTTACTCCCGCGACATTCGCCAACCAGATTGGCACCCGCGTCACTGCAATGACCCGGTCGCTAAGGGCCAGGATCAGCACGTTGACCAGTAACGCCATGGTCAACGGCACCAGAAAGTTTGCCCCTGCATAGAGGCCAAGCACCATTAGCGTGGCCACGATCGCTACATCCCGCAATACGCTCAGTTGCGGACGCGCACGGGATGGGCTGTTTTCTGGGTCAGAGGTCATAAGATGGCCTTGGTCTGAGTGCTGCCTGGATGTGTTTTGATTGATCCTGCACAGGCTGGCGGGTTTATGCAATCCATACAGAAGGTTATACGCATGAAATCGGTGGCCTGATCCGATTGGCGGTTCTGCCAAAGGAAAAGGCAGGCTAGGCTAGCGCAATGCCAACTGTTTTGATTCCCTCGTTCGGCCAATTCCTGCGTGCGCTCTGGCTTGCTGTGCGCCGATTTAATGACAAAAACGGCTTCGTCATGAGCAGCCACGTCGCCATGTCGTTGATGATGGCCCTTTTTCCATTCGTTCTATTCACGGTCGCGTTGGCAGGGGCCTTGTCACAGGGCTATGTGACCGATGAACTGATCGAACTGATATTTGGCGCGTGGCCCAAAGACGTGGCCGATCCCATCGTTTCAGAACTGCGTGCTGTTCTGGCCGGTGCGGGCTCGGGCGTGATCACTTTGGGTGGCTTGTTGGCGATCTACTTTGCCTCGAACGGAGTCGCCGCTGTGCGAAAGGCGATGGCGCAGGCCTATCACGACACGGACAATTGGCCGTTCTGGAAGACCCGACTGCTGTGCTTTGTGCTGGTCATAATCGGCGGTGCTGCCATTCTGGCCATCGCGGCGGTCGAAGTCGTTCTGCCGGTCTATACCCGTTTGGTTTCGGAAAAGACGGCGGTGGATGTGGACAACTGGTTGTCGGTGGATCGTCTGCGATGGACCTTTACCGTGGCTGTCCCCGCTGGCACCGTTCTTTTGGCCCATCTGATCTTGCCCACCCGACGGCACAGCCTACTACAGATATTGCCGGGCGTAATCCTGACATTGGCTTTGTGGGCTGCAGGTGGATGGGGCTTTTCAATCTACATCGCCAAGTTTGCGACCTATAGCGCGACGTATGCCGGGCTTGCAGGGGCAATGGCAGCGCTGATTTTCCTGTACTTATGCTCGGCCATGCTGATCCTCGGGGCCGAATACAACGGTGCGCTGATCGATTTGCAAAACGAAGAGGGGCAATGATGTATCTCCGCGCAATCTCGGTGACCGCGATCCTTTGGGCGACCGCGCAGCAGTCGCAGGCGCAGGACTATGTTGGATCAGACGCTTGCTCGGATTGTCATAAGGAAGAAACCGAAGCCTGGGAAAGCTCATACCATGCGCTTGCCTGGACTGAGGTGGAAGACGGCCATGTTCAGGCTGATTTCGATGGAACACGATTCTCGCATGATGGAATGAGCGTGGCCTTTGCGGATCAAGATGGAGCTCTTACGGCGCAAGTCACCGAAAAAGACGGCGTTACAACGACCTATCCGGTCCATTCAGTGGTTGGTATCGCGCCGCTACAGCAATATCTTTTCGAAACCGAGCCCGGCCGATTGCAGAGTTTTGATGTGGTTTGGGACGTCGAAAAGGGCCGTTGGTTCCACCTTTACCCGGATCAGGATCTGCCTCCGAATGATGGGCTGCACTGGACCGGTCCGTACAAAAACTGGAACGCCCGCTGTGCCGAGTGTCATGCGACCGGTTATGTGAAGAACTACGACTCTGAGGAAAGGCGCTATGCCTCGACACAGGTCGAAATTGGTGTCGGGTGCGAGGCTTGCCACGGGCCGGGCTCTGCGCATTTGGAGTGGACGACCGGAAAAGTGTTGCAAGACGGTTTGAGCGAGTTCGGATTCCCTACGACATGGGGCAGGGGGCAGACAGAAGCGGAAATTCAGCAATGCGCCGGCTGTCATTCCCGGCGCGAGGCGTTAGAAGATGGTAATCCGCTTCCCGGCAAGCCGTATCACGACGCCTATAACCTGGCGTTGCTGCGACCGGGTTTGTATCACCCAGATGGCCAGATTTTGGACGAGGTCTATGTTTATGGCTCATTCCTGCAGTCGCGCATGTATGCAGAAGGGGTGGGTTGCATGAATTGCCACGATCCGCACCGGGCTGAGGTGAAAGCCGAGGGTAATGGGTTGTGTACCCAATGCCACTCCCCCGCTGGCAACCCGGATTTCCCGACCCTTCGGCTGGCCGAATATGACACGCCCGCGCATCACCAACATGCTGAAAATTCTGCGGGTGGCCAATGCAAGAACTGCCACATGATCGAGCGTGTCTATATGGGGGTAGATGGCAGGCGCGATCACAGCTTCCGCATTCCCCGCCCTGATCTGGGGCTCGGAACTGATGCCTGCACCGATTGCCATGCGGATGAAGATCAGTCTTGGGCGGCGCAGCAGATTGAACTCTGGTTCCCAGAAACATCCTATAGAGTGGCGCATTATGGCACGACATTTGCAGCAGCAGGCAGTGGTCAATTGGACGACCCTGAAACGCTGGTCGCGATCGCTCTGGATGAAGGGCAGGCAGGTATCGTTCGCGCAACCGCTCTGTATTTGTTGCAACCTTTTGCAACGCCTGATCTTGCCGAGCGTCTGGCACCGTTGCTGGCCGATCCGGACCCACTGATACGGGCCAATGGACCGGTACTGCAGCGTCAGGTTCCTGCCCAGTTGCGCGCTTCGCGGTTAGAGCCGTTGTTATCCGACCCCATGCGCAATGTACGCATCTCGGCTGCGAAAGAGTTCTTATCGATCCCCGCACAGGCCATGACGCAAGACCAACGCGCAAGCGCGCAGCAGGGCATGGCGGATTGGCAACGTAGCATTTCCAATCGTTTGGACTTTCCTGAGACCCATTTGGTGCTGGGTGGTTGGGCGCTTACGCTCAGAAACGCGCCGGCTGCAGAACGTGCATTCCGCGAGGTTGTAACGCTCGACCCGCAGCGCGTTGAGGCTTGGCCGATGCTGGTTCAACTTGCCCACATCAATCGCGGTGTTCAGGCTGCGTTGGCGACATTGGACGAGGCCTTGTTAGTTCTTCCCGATGATCCAAACTTAATGCAACTGGCGCAGGAACTCGGGAGATAACTGGCATGGAACTGGCAGATTTGCGCCATCTTCACGGCGCATTCTGCGGTTAGCCAACCGGTATAAGCACTCGGATTGCTACAGGTGATGTATGCCGGATCGCACCGCTACCCTCGCAAAGCCGCTGACGGCGGCCCGTAAAACGACGCTTGACCAGCGTATTGAAGAGCTGCGCGCGCGCAAGCCTGTCGATATCAATCATGGCGAAGCACTATTGCTGCAAGGCATAGCTGCAGCGTCTCTGCGGAAACAGAGTATAGCGCCGGGAAAGATCGATCTGGATTAACGCCGCTTAACCCCGGAAGCCGGTGGCGACAACAAACTTCTCGGAACTATCAGAACGTGAGGCCGGAGGCTTCACATTGGCAACCTTGTTGAATTTCTGCTTGAGCAGTTTCTGAAGGTCCCCCTCAGCCCCGCCAGCAAGCACCTTGGCAACGAAGGTGCCGCCCTCATCCAGCACGTCGAACGCGAAATAAGCCGCCGTTTCGCACAGGGCCATGATCCGCAGGTGGTCAGTCTGTTTGTGGCCCGAAGACGCAGCCGCCATATCAGACATGACCACGTCCGCTTTGCCACCCAGCCAGTCCTTGACCTTCTGATCGGCGTCATCTTCCATGAAATCAAGGACATGCGCGGTGGCACCGGCGACGGGCTCAACCTCTTGAAGGTCAACCCCCAGAACGGTGCCGATGCGCTTGCCGCTTTTCTCGCCGAGTGCATTGACGCGTTTCACAGCGACTTGCAGCCAGCCACCGGGCGCACAACCCAGATCGACCACGCGCGCGCCGGGTACGAGAAACCGGAACTTGTCGTCCAACTCAAGTATCTTGAATGCCGCGCGTCCGCGATAGCCTTCGACCTGCGCGCGTTTGACATAGGGGTCGTTCAACTGCCGTTCCAGCCAGCGGGTCGAGCTGAGCTTGCGCCCGCGCGCGGTCTTGACCTTCACCTTCAGGTCGCGTTGCCCGCGACCCGAGTTGCTTTTGCCAGTTGGTGTCTTCGCCATCAGAACGGTCCGTCTTCCAATACACCGTCCGCACTCATTTGCGCATAAAGCAAACCCTCGCGCAGCCCACGGTCCGCCACAGAAAGGCGATCGGTGGGCCAGCAGCGCAACAGCGCCTGCAAGATGGCCGAGCCGGACATGATCAGGGCCTGCCGATCTTCTCCGATCCGGGGATCACGGCGGCGCCCACGAGGGCCGAGTTCTAGATAGCCTCGTATCACCTTGTCAATCTGATCGCTGGTCATCCGCAATCCGTCCACCTTCGTCCGGTCATAGCGCTTGAGGCCAAGGTGTGAGGCGGCGACAGTGGTCACCGTTCCGCTGGTGCCCACAATCTGAAACCCTTCGCGGGCCTGTTCATCCTTGTAAGGTGCGAAATCGGCCAGATTTTCTTCGAAAAACCAGCTCATTAGCGCAAAACGCGCGGCATCGTCTTCGACGTCGTTGAACTGATCACGCAATGTTGCCACGCCCAGCGGGACGCTGATCCAATCGACCACCTTGGCCGCAGGGAAAGGGCTTTCTGGTGTGTGGAACCCGTTATGCAATCTCATAATCGCGGCAGGCCGATCCCGACGAGGAACAGAGGAGATGTCGATCCAGACCAATTCGGTTGAGCCGCCGCCGATATCGACGACCAACAATTGCTCGGTCTTGGTCGACACCAGCGGTGCACAGGAAATCACAGCCAGACGTGCTTCTTCCTCGGGCTGGATGATGTCGAGCGTCAGGCCGGTTTCGCGTTTAACTTGCCGGATGAAATCGCGGGAATTCTTGGCGCGACGGCAAGCCTCGGTTGCTATCAAGCGCATGCGCTTGACCTTGTTACGCTTGAGTTTTTGCTGACAAATCCGCAGCGCCTGTACGGTACGTGCCATGGACGCCCGCGACAACCGCCCGGTGCGTTCCAGACCGGCACCCAACTGCACCGATTTGGAGAAGCTGTCCACCACATGAAATCCACTGCCCTTGGGCTGGGCGATCAACATGCGGCAGCTATTTGTCCCCAAATCCAGTGCCGCATACAACGCATCTGGATCGGGTCTTGCCGGCGCGGGGCTTTCGACCGCTTTCGGGAACGCGCCCGCACCTCTGGGACGCTTGGGCGCCATCTTAAACGCCCTCCGATTTTCGAGTTACCCCGACCATAGGTCGCGCAATTGGATCACGCAAGACGCTCATTAAAGTCATTAGGATTTTGATGTTCGGTTTTGGCCACCAAGGCATTAAAAGCTGCGGTACGCAGCCGTGGGCAAAAAGGTCGCTGCAAATACGCCGTATGTCGAAAATCGACCGACTTGGACCCACATTGAAGTTTAGAACCGGTCCATCTGGTTAGGAGGAATCACGGTAATGCCTGACGTCACCATCGTATATTGGCGCGATATTCCCGCCCAAGTCATCGTCGGCAAGGGCCGTCGTGGCGCTAAGCGGCAGTTGGAAGAGCGGTTTGAACAAGCCATCGACCGGGCCGCAATGAAGGTGAACGCCAAGGATAGTGATGCCTATCTGGCCGAGTGGCGCAAAGCCGAGCCTTTCGCAGTTGAGGGCGACCCGTCCGAAATTGCCGAAGCCGAGGCCGCGCGTTTGGAAACAGAGTACGATCAGGACCGTATCAAGACCCTGATCGCCAATGACGGTTGGGCATGAGCCCCAGATATTTATGGGAGGCCGCTATGGCTTTGCTGAACTTCAAGAAACGTGATGCGGTCGAAAACGGCCCTGTGAACCCGACCGTCGAAGCCTTTTTGCAGGGGTACTCGATCGAGGTGATGCCGCGCACTGCGGAAAAGGTCGAAGATTTCCGCGCGCTGCTGCCAGAAGGCACCCGTGTCTACATCGCCCATATCGAGGGCACGCCAATCGAAGACATGGTCAAAACCGCCAAGCGCATCGCGGCCGAAGGTTACCCTGTCATGCCGCATTTCCCGGCACGGATCATCAAGGATGCCGCGACGCTGGAAAACTGGATTTCCATGTATCAGGGTGAAGCGGGTGTCGAGCAGGCGCTTCTGCTGGCCGGTGGGGTCGCCAAACCGCATGGTGATTTCGACAGCTCGATGCAGCTGCTGGAAACCGGACTGTTCGACAAGGCGGGTTTCAAGCGACTGCACGTAGCCGGTCACCCCGAAGGCAACAAGGATATCGATCCCGACGGCTCGACCAAGAATGTCGATGACGCGCTGCGCTGGAAGCAGAAGTTTTCGGAAACCACCGACGCCGAAATGGCGCTGGCCACTCAGTTTGCGTTCGACGCCAAGCCGATCATCGCTTGGGCAGATAGCCTGAAAGAAGCGGGTATTGATCTGCCGATCCATATCGGTATCGCGGGCCCGGCGAAGCTGCAGACGCTGATCAAATTCGCTATCGCCTGCGGCGTTGGTCCATCGTTGAAAGTCCTGCAGAAGCGCGCCATGGACGTGTCCAAGCTGCTGTTGCCTTACGAGCCAACCGATGTGGTCACCGAACTGGCCAATCACAAGGCAGCCAACCCGGATTTCAATATCACCAAGGTACACTTCTTCCCGCTGGGCGGGATCAAGACCAACGCCAACTGGGCGATCAACAACGGCGGCGCTTCGGCAAAGCCGGTTAACTCCTAAGGAACGGACATGACCCGTACAGTCGTAGAATCAAAAACAAAAACTGCCGTTCTGGGCTTTGACGAACCGTTCTGCGTTATCGGTGAGCGGATCAACCCAACGGGCCGTAAGAAACTGGCTGCCGAATTGGAAGCAGGCGATTTCTCGACAGTCGAAAAGGATGCTCTGGCGCAGGTCGCTGCAGGCGCGACCGTTCTGGATATCAACGCAGGTGTCGTCTACAACTCGAACCCCAACCCGAACGAGACCGAGCCGCCGCTGATGACCAAGATCGTCGAGCTGGTGCAGGGGCTTGTTGATGTACCGCTTTGCATCGATTCCTCGGTTCCGGGCGCTTTGGAAGCCGGTCTTGAGGCGGCGGAAGGTCGTCCGCTGTTGAACTCGGTCACCGGTGAAGAAGAGCGTCTGGAACTGGTTCTGCCACTGGTCAAGAAATACAACGTACCCGTTGTGGCGATCTCGAACGATGACACCGGAATCTCGGAAGACCCTGATGTGCGTTTTGCCGTCGCCAAAACCATCGTTGAGCGTGCAGCCGATCACGGCATCCCGGCTCATGACATCGTGGTCGATCCGCTGGTCATGCCGATTGGTGCGATGGCAACTGCTGGCCAGCAGGTGTTTGCTCTGGTCCGTCGTCTGCGGGAAGAGCTGGGCGTGAACACCACATGCGGTGCGTCCAACATCTCGTTCGGCCTGCCGAACCGTCACGGTATCAACAACGCCTTCCTGCCGATGGCAATGGGTGCTGGAATGACTTCGGCGATCATGAACCCGGTGGCTCTGCCGGTGACTCAGAAGAAGATTGCTGAAAAGAAAGAGGCCGTTGCTGCCGCCGGTATCATTCTGCCCGAGGATATGGACGACGAAACCTTTGTACAGATGTTCGGTCTGGGTTCGACCCTTCCGCGTGCGGGCAAAGAGATGGAGGCCATCCGCGCCGCCAACCTGCTGACCAACAACGACGCACATGGCGGTGAGTGGATCAGGTTCAACAAACCACCCGCCGAGGCCGGAGCCGAAGGCGAGGGTGCACGCGGACGTCGTGGCGGCGGTCGCCGTCGCCGCGCTTAAGGTATATAAAACAATCGATTGGGCCGGATCTTTGATCCGGCCTTTTCGATTTGTCAGGGTTTGTTGACCCTTGAACCCCGGTAAAGAGCAGTGCTAATCAATGCCCAGCGGCGGGTATGATGTAATGGTAGCCTGTCAGCTTCCCAAGCTGAACGCGCGGGTTCGATTCCCGCTACCCGCTCCAATCATTCTGCGCGTCGGGCCTGATAGAGGTTGATCATCGCCGGGATGAGGATCTCCGAACCAGACTGATACTGTCGGAACTCTTCTGCGACCGCTTGTTGAATAGCGTCAGTATCAGCCTCACTCCCTTCGAAATGAGCAACAACACGGCCCGCAGGACCAACACGTGTCACCAGCCTCGCCGTGCCTTCAACGCCGCCAAAACCCGTCAGGTTCACTGTGATCGCGTCGCCGGTTACTTCAGACAGCCCCGCTTGGGTCATCAGACCTTTGACATGGTCGATGTCGTGGAACGCCAGCGGCCCGGGCGCATAGCGGTCTACGCGGGGCGGTTGACCCATTCGCCGAACGGCGGCGACATGGGGTATCTTGAACCACGGGTTGACGTCCAATGGCCCCCAGGAAGCGAACGTCATTTGCCCACCGGGTTTCAGTGCCAAGGCGATGTTTCGGAATGCTGCGATCGAGTCGCTAAAGAACATGACACCAAACCGGGAGATTGCGGCATCCATTTGTCCGGGTTCAAACGCGTGGGTTTGCGCATCCGCGCGCTGAAAAGTGATAGTCTGTATCCCGTTGCTTTCAGCGCGTTTGGCTGCGCGGTCCAGAAAGGGCTGTGAAATGTCAGCGGCCAGAACGTGCCCGTTCGGTCCTACCGCGCGGGCGGCAGCGATTGCGCTGACGCCCGTGCCACATCCGATATCCAACACTTGCATACCCGCCGACAGGGCGGCCCGGTCCAGAACGAGATCAAGAACGGGCGCGAAGGCGTGGTCAAGCTGATCCTCATAGGTCAGCCATTTGGTTCCTTGTTCCGAGTTTCCCCAGAATTCCGCCTGTTCCTCGTTCACTGATGTCATATTCGCCTCCTGTGGATGGGGCGACTATGACCTCCGGCGGCGTCGACGGCCAGATTTTTCATCATCCCCGCCGCCGGTATTGAAGGACGGAGCGGGCAGGGTGACGACCTGCGCCAATTCAGGGAACGGATCGGTTTTGTGCGGGATCGCATTGGCGGCGACGAAATGGTCTTGAAACTTGGGTTCGATTGCCGTTTCGACCTTGGTGATCTCGCGCACCACGCGTTCGATCTCGGCCCGCGATCCGATGTTACACAGCGCGATCCGGGCACCGGTTCCAGCGGCATTACCCGCGCTGGAGACCTTCTCCAGCGGTGCATCAGGGATCATACCCAGCACCATCGCGTGTTTGGTCGAAATATGCGCGCCGAAGGCACCGGCAAGTACCACGCGATCCACACGGTCAACCTCCATCTCATCCATTAGGAGACGCGCTCCGGCGTAGAGCGCGGATTTAGCCAACTGGATGGCACGGATATCACCCTGAGTTACTGTGATACGCGGACCGCCCTCGGCGCTGGCATCGTGGATCAGATAGGAGTTGGTGCGGCCTTCGGGAACGCAACGCGGTGTGCCCGTCTGCGCGACCGAGCCGATCAGCCCGCTTTCGTCCAGAAGACCTGCAATGCGCATCTCGGCCACGGCCTCGATAATGCCTGAGCCGCAGATACCGGTGATGCCCGTGGTGGCAATGTCCTGATCAAAGCCTTCGTCATTCGACCATTTCTCGGACCCGATCACGCGGAAACGCGGTTCTTTGGTGACAGGATCGATTTCGATTCGTTCAATCGCACCGGGCGCGGCTCTCTGGCCCGAGCTGATCTGGGCACCCTCAAATGCGGGGCCGGTGGGTGACGAACAGGCCAGAACGCGGTGGGTGTTGCCCAGCAAGATTTCCGCATTGGTACCCACATCCACGATCAGTACCAGATCGTCGGACTTGCCGGGTTCCTCGGATAGGGCAACGGCAGCGCAGTCCGCACCCACATGGCCCGCAATACACGGCAGGATGTAGACCTGCGCGCGCGGATTCATCGTGGTCAGGTCCATCTCATGCGCAGGCAGGGACATGCTTTCAGACGTCGCGAGCGCAAATGGCGCCTGACCCAGTTCGACTGGGTCCAGACCCAGCAAAAGATGGTGCATGACCGGATTGCAGACGAACACCGCTTCGACGATCAAAGCGGCATCGATCCCGGCCTCATCAGCGATTGAAGTGGTCAGATCGCTGATCGCTTCGCGCACGGCCCGGGTCATTTCCTTGTCGCCACCGGGATTCATCATGGCGTAAGACACGCGGCTCATCAGGTCTTCGCCGAAACGAATTTGCGGGTTCATCAGGCCGGAAGAAGCCTTGACTTCACCTGTTTCCAGATCGGTCAGGTGCGCAGCGATGGTGGTCGAGCCGAGGTCGATAGCCAGACCGTAAAGCCCATGTTCGTGCAGGCCGGGCCAAATTTCGACGATACGGGCTACGTTGTCCTTGTGGCCTTTGTGGACGGCGACCGTGACCTCCCATTTCCCTTTGCGCAGCACTGGCTGCAGCTTGGACATCAGCGACAGATCGGCGGTAATCGCATCGATCTTCCATTGTTCGCGCAAGGCGCGTTCTAACCGTTCCAGATCGCCTGTGGGCGAGTGCATGTCGGGTTGTTCCACCACCACGAAATACAGGCGTGTTGCAGGGTCCATGGTGATGGCGCGGGCGGCGGCGGCCTTGCGGACCACCTGACGGTGAACCTGGCTTTCAGGAGGCACGTCGATCACCACGTCACCCTGAACCGAGGCCTGACAGCCCAAACGGCGCCCGGGTTTCAAGCCTCGCTTGTCGTCATATCGCTGTTCAACCGCGTTCCATTCGCTCAGCGCGTCCTCCGAGACGGTCACGCCATGCTTGGGAAACTCGCCATAGCTGGGGGTGATCTGACATTTCGAACAAATACCGCGTCCACCGCAGACTGAATCAAGATCGACACCCAACTGGCGCGCTGCCGTCAGGATTGGCGTGCCAACGGGAAAGTGTCCGCGTTTGCCGGACGGGGTAAAAACGACAAGAGGATCGGTGGTCATGAATGGCCTGCCTTTGTATTCGCGCGTATGCCGGCGAACATATGGGTTTGAACGCAAAGGGAAAGGGCATTCAGCGGCACGTTTTGCATTGCTTGCGTCGTTTTCGGGCGTGGCAGAAGCCCGCAGGGGAAAACAACTTGGGTTCGGGGCTTTCCCTCTGGTGAAATCCATGCAATAGGGTCACCGTCAAACGGGCTTTTGCATGGGGTTATCAAATGCAGATTCGTGAGGCACTCACCTTCGACGACGTTCTTCTGGTTCCGGGCGCATCTTCTGTGCTGCCGGCAACCGCTGATACCACCACGCGCGTGACGCGTGAGATTACGATGAACATCCCGCTGCTAAGCTCGGCGATGGACACGGTGACCGAGGCGCGTATGGCTATCGCCATGGCGCAGGCTGGAGGCATCGGCGTGGTGCACAAAAACCTCTCGGTCGAGGAACAGGCTCGTGAAATTCGGCGGGTAAAGCGGTTCGAATCCGGTATCGTCTATAACCCGGTCACGCTGCGCGCGGATCAAACATTGGCAGATGCTCAGGCTTTGGTAGAGCGCTACAACTTCACCGGCTTCCCGGTCGTTGAAGAAAGCGGTCGTGTCGTCGGCATTGTCACCAACCGAGATATGCGCTTTGCGACCTCGGATGACACGCCGATCAAAGCGATGATGACCTCTGACAATCTGGCGATGCTGCAAGAGCCCGCCGATCTGGAAGAGGCCAAAAGCCTCATGCGTGCGCGTCGGATCGAAAAATTGCTGGTCGTCGATGGCGAGGGCAAGCTGACAGGCTTACTGACGCTGAAAGATACCGAGCAGGCCGTGCTGAACCCTACAGCCTGCAAGGACCGGTTGGGCCGTCTGCGTGTGGCTGCTGCAACCTCGGTCGGAGACGCTGGGTTCGAGCGGTCAGAGCAGTTGGTCGATTCCGGGGTCGATATCATTGTTGTGGATACCGCACATGGTCATTCGCAAGGGGTTCTGGACGCGGTGAAACGTGCCAAGACGCTGTCGAATGAGGTTCAGATCATCGCCGGTAACGTCGCCACTGCCGAGGCCACCAAAGCGCTGATCGATGCAGGTGCAGACGCGATCAAAGTGGGCATCGGGCCCGGCTCGATCTGTACCACACGGATGGTCGCGGGTGTTGGCGTCCCTCAGTTGACGGCCATCATGGATTGTGCCGCTGCGGCGGGGGAAGTTCCGGTCATTGCTGATGGTGGCATCAAATTCTCGGGCGATTTCGCCAAGGCGATTGCGGCAGGGGCATCTTGCGCCATGGTGGGTTCGATGATTGCGGGCACGGATGAAAGCCCGGGCGAGGTGATCCTCTATCAAGGCCGCTCGTTCAAATCGTATCGCGGCATGGGAAGTCTGGGTGCGATGGCGCGCGGCTCGGCGGATCGATATTTCCAGAAGGACGCCGCGAATGACAAGCTGGTGCCCGAAGGGATCGAAGGCCAGGTGCCGTACAAAGGGTCCGCAAGTGCTGTTGTGCACCAACTGGTTGGAGGTTTGCGCGCGGCGATGGGCTATACCGGTTGTGCCACCGTCGATGAGATGCGCCAGAACTGCAACTTTGTCAAAATCACTGGCGCAGGTTTGAAGGAAAGCCATGTGCATGACGTTCAGATCACACGGGAAAGCCCCAATTATCGCGTGATGTAAGTTTGTGAGACCCTTCAGGGGGTCTCTCGAAATTGATCGTGTAGACGAACGGAAAACGCGATGACACCTGCTGCTCGGGTACAGGCCTCGATCGAGATCCTCGATGACATTCTTGCCGGTGCACCGGTCGAGAAGGCGTTGACCGGCTGGGCTCGACGCAGTCGGTTCGCGGGATCTAAGGATCGCGCTGCGATCCGGGATCATGTGTTTGATGCATTGCGGTGCAAGCGATCCTTCTCGGCGCTCGGTGGATCCGAGACGGGGCGCGGCCTGATGATCGGTGCCGCCCGATCCTTGGGCTCAGACCTAACGTCAGTATTTTCGAGCGCGCGATATGCACCTGCAGAGGTAACCGAGGCTGACCAACCCAGGTCATTTCGGAGCGACGCAGAACGTCTGGATATCCCCGAGTGGTTGTGGCCCCAATTTCAGGCCGCGTTGAAGGACGAAGCTGAACTTGCCGCAGCCGCGCTACAATCGCGCGCTCCGATTCATCTGAGGGTCAACCTGCTGAAAACTGACCTGCCTACAGCCATTCAACGACTGGCTGCCGAGGAGATCACGGCGCATCCACATCCGGCCTGCGATACTGCATTGGAAGTTACCGAGGGCGCACGCAAGATATCTCAGAGCGGTCCGTATACAGATGGGCTGGTTGAGTTGCAGGATGCCGCAAGCCAGGCGGTTGTTGCCGCGCTTGATTTGCAGCCAGGCATGCGAGTTCTGGACTACTGTGCAGGCGGCGGTGGTAAGGCTTTGGCTTTGGCGGCAAGGGACCCCGGCGTTCACGTCTTTGCCCATGATGCCAGTCCCAAACGCATGCGGGATTTGTCAGCACGCGCGGCAAGGGCGGGCGCAGATGTCACGATCTTGACCACAGGCCAAGTCTCCAGCCAGGCGCCGTTCGATGTCGTTTTGACAGATGTGCCCTGTTCCGGCAGCGGATCGTGGCGCCGCGCACCGGCAGGGAAATGGGCGCTTACACCGGAGCGCTTGGACGAGCTGACGCAGATTCAGGCCGCTATTCTACAAGATGTTTCACCTCTCGTTGCGCCCAAAGGCGTGCTTGCTTATGCGACCTGCTCGATGCTGACGATTGAAAACGACGGCATTATTGATGGATTCTTGGCCAGCAATCCCGAATGGCAGAGCGGATACCGCAAAACGTGGCTGGTTTCACACGGGACCGATGGATTTTTCACAGCACACTTGACGCGAATATAAACTTTAAAACACAACCTTAAGAAGTTTATGTCACTGATCATTAAGCAGCAATTAACCATTGCAGGCAGATATTGATCAGAAATTGTAATAATCCGGGCTGTTTATGTCTATTCAATCTGAATTTACCCCCTCTCGATCAAGTGGATGGGGCATCGATCGTGGGCGCTATGCCTCGCTGGCATTGATCGCCATTTTATTGAGCGTACTTTCCTTCTTTGACGTCTTGCCGCCACGGTTAAGTGCCGGGGTCGCAGCCTTTGGCTTGTCCTTCCTGGTAGTAGTGGTCTTTGCCTTGGCGCGCGCTTGGATATTGAATCAGATCGAAGCGCAAACATACGCTGCGATGACGGGTTTTCTAGAGCAAGAAACCGATGCCTGTGTCATTTCGGATGCGATGGGCGAGGTGCTAGTTGCAAACGCGCAGGCCAATGCGCGTCTTATTCGGAACGCGGGTACGCGATTGGATGAGTCTCTGCGTACCGTATTTGCAAACCCGTCGGCGGTGCTGTTGCGTTTGCAGTCTCATGCCCTGAAACGGGGCTTTTGGGAAGAAGATGTTGTCACGCGCGGACAAACAATACCCGTGTCTGTTTCAAAGCTGGGTGAAAATCGGTTTTGCTGGCGTTTTAGGATAGATGCACCCCAGATCTGGCGCAGCGTGCAGCGGCCGGTTCTGACGGTCGGACGAAATGACGTGGTGCTGGATGCCAATGATGCGGCAATTGAACTTTTTGGTCAGATTCCCACATGCCTCAAGCCGATGGTTCAGGCTGGCGGTGCAGTTGATGGTAGCATCATACAGATAAAAACCGGGGAAACCGAAGCACCATTCACTGTCACAACGCTAAGGCACAGCGGTATTGTGCGTGAGTTGCTTTTGACGCCGCTGCAGCACGCCGAAGGACCGCAGCACACGACATCATTTGCAGATTTGCCAGTTGCGATCATGTGCATGTCTCCCGATGGAGATGTTAGCGAAGCAAACCACCTCGCAGTTGAATTGGTCGGTGAGATCCAACCGGGGCGGACGAATATCGAAAGCATGATGCAGGGGCTCGGCTATCCGATCAGGGACTGGCTGGCGAGTGCTGCCGAACAAGGCGCAGCACCGCGGTCTGAATTCCTGCGTTTGGTGCGCAAGGACAAAGAGGTATTTGTGCAAGTTACGCTGTCACGGATTCTCAGGGATGGTCAGGTCTGTCTTATTGCGGTTCTGAACGATGCCACCGAACTGAAAACGATGGAGGCGCAGTTTGTTCAAGGCCAGAAGATGCAAGCCGTTGGGCAATTGGCGGGCGGGGTGGCACATGATTTCAATAACTTGCTGACGGCGATTTCGGGGCATTGTGATCTGTTGCTGTTGCGCCATGACCAGGATGACCCGAATTACGGCGATCTTGTACAGATCAATCAGAACGCCAACCGTGCTGCAGCGTTGGTCAGCCAGCTTCTGGCCTTTTCGCGCAAACAAACGCTTCGGCCCGAGGTATTGGATCTGCGCGACACGATTTCAGATCTTATCCATTTGCTAAACCGTCTTGTGGGCGAGAAGGTCCGCCTGACGCTCAGTCATGATCCGGTGCTCAAATCCGTCTGCGCGGACAAGCGCCAGTTAGAGCAGGTGTTGATGAATCTGGTCGTCAATGCGCGTGATGCGATGCCCGAGGGCGGGGAGATTCGGATCGAGACCGAAGTGGTGACATTGGATCAACCGATCACCCGCGACCGGGCGACGGTGCCGCCGGGGGAATATGTCACGGTCAAAGTCATCGACAGCGGTATCGGGATTCCTTCGGACAAGCTGCAAAAAGTGTTCGAGCCTTTCTATACCACCAAACGCACTGGCGAGGGGACGGGGCTAGGGCTATCGACCGTTTACGGGATCGTAAAGCAGACCGGTGGTTTCATATTCGTCGACAGTGTTCAGGACCGGGGCACGGAATTCACCGTTCTTCTGCCCGTTAGCTCCGGGCCCCAAACACAGGAACCCGAGGCGCCCGGCACCTTGGAGGTGCAGAGCTCTGGCTTGGGTGAAGGCGTGGTTTTGCTGGTCGAAGACGAGGCCCCGGTACGGGCCTTTGCGACGCGGGCGCTTCGGCTGAAAGGGTATACAGTGCTTGAAGCTGAATCAGCCGAAGATGCGCTGAAATTGTTGGACGATCCCAATTTGTTGGTGGATGTCTTTGTCACTGATGTGGTCATGCCCGGAATGGACGGCCCGACCTGGGTGCGCGAGGCGATGAAAGCGCGCCCAGACGTGCGGGTTGTCTTCATGTCAGGCTATACCGAAGGTGCGTTTGGCGAATCTGGCCCCCAAGTCGAAAACTCCACTTTCCTGCCCAAGCCGTTTTCGCTGACCCAACTGACCGAGGCGGTGTTTCAGCAAATGAACTGAAACCCCTATTCGGCGGATTGATACAAGGCGTATTCAGCGGCGTTCAAAGTCTGAAACCGGTGTTCGGTCTGCTTTGAAATGTCCATCGGACAAGTGGGTGAGACATTCTCAAGCGACAGTTCGATTTTACATTCCAACCGATTCTGAAGGAATTCCAGTATCTTCTGCTGATTGTCATATTTGAAGACATGGGTCACGCCGGCACCGTTGCTGCGGGGTTGCAGAAATTCGGTCTGACTTCCCACATCTGCGAAGGCCGGGCGAGGGTTCTGCATGTAGGCGTTCAGGAACGCCTCGAAGCTAATATCCTTCGTGGAATGCGCATGATCGGCCAATTCGGGGCGCGTTCGATATCGATACCAGCTTCCCAGCCAATCGATGGGTTCGCGTACAATGGCCATGACGTCCATTTCAGTATCAAACATCTTGCGGAACATTGTCTGGAAGAAGCGATCATAGCGACGCATGTTCGCATGTTTCAGGTCAGTTGGGCCGGCCACAACAATGTCAGCCCGGTCGCGCAAGGCCGATTGATACGCTGTGCTGCCGGTCTTTGGGACGGACAGAAGCGTCAGCCGCTTTTCGTAGAAAACAAGCATTTATCTTTTCTCTTCAATGCCTTTCATGTCTCAGATTGTCGTAAACGACTCTTTAACACAATTGCTGAAAAGTAGTTTTCATAAGTTTTAGTTGAAATGTTCTCTTTTTGGTCCCATAAGGAACAAGAGGCGAACAAAGCAGCGATTGCCGCCCGATCAAGGGTGTGACAAAAGAGAAGGCGACAGGACAATGGCGGATCTTCTGACGATGAGCGATAAGAAAAACGCAGACAAGCAAAAGGCGCTCGACAGCGCATTGGCCCAGATCGAACGGCAGTTCGGCAAGGGCTCGATCATGAAGCTGGGCGAAGATTCCAAGCAGGATATCGACGCGAGCTCGACCGGCTCATTGGGCTTGGATATCGCGCTGGGGATTGGCGGCCTGCCGATGGGCCGTATTGTTGAGATCTATGGCCCGGAAAGCTCGGGTAAGACCACGCTGACGCTGCATTGTATTGCTGAACAGCAAAAACGCGGCGGTGTCTGCGCGTTCGTTGACGCGGAGCATGCGCTGGACCCGCAATATGCGCGCAAGCTGGGCGTGGATCTGGATGAGTTGCTGATCTCTCAGCCTGATACCGGCGAACAGGCGCTTGAGATCACCGACACCTTGGTGCGATCGGGGGCCGTGAATATGGTCGTGGTCGACTCGGTTGCGGCGCTGACGCCGAAATCCGAGCTTGAGGGCGACATGGGTGACAGCAGCGTGGGTGTGCAGGCTCGGCTGATGAGTCAGGCGATGCGCAAGCTGACCGGCTCGATCAATCGCTCGAATTGCATGGTGATCTTCATCAACCAGATCAGGATGAAGATCGGTGTGATGTTTGGCAGCCCGGAAACCACTACCGGTGGTAATGCGTTGAAATTCTACAGCTCGGTCCGTCTGGATATTCGCCGTATCGGTGCGATCAAGGATCGGGACGAAGTTGTGGGCAACCAGACCCGCGTCAAGGTCGTCAAGAACAAGGTGGCACCGCCGTTCAAGCAGGTGGAATTCGACATCATGTATGGCGAAGGCATCAGCAAAATGGGTGAGCTTCTGGATCTGGGCGTCAAGGCCGGTGTGGTCGAAAAGTCGGGTTCGTGGTTTAGCTACGGTGATGAGCGGATCGGGCAGGGGCGTGAGAATGCCAAGCAATATCTGCGTGACAATTCCCGTGCGGCGCTCGAGATCGAAGACAAAATACGTGCCGCGCATGGGTTAGACTTTGAAATGCCACCCGAAGCGGAAGAGGATGACATCCTCGAAGCTTAAAGCGTGCCTGAGGGGGAACCAAAGAAATCCCCCGGCACCCCGGTAGTGCTGAATCTATCTGGAACAGGGTGGCCCCTAGGGGCCGCCTTGTTTCGTTTCGGATGGGCCAATGCTGTGGACACTCTCGGGGGGTGGGGCTAAACCATTGCTGACCATTACGACTGCGCGCCGAGAGAGCCTTATGCCAACGCTGAACGACATTCGATCTACCTTCCTGAACTACTTTGCCAAGCAGGGGCACGAAGTGGTTGCGTCTAGCCCGCTGGTTCCGCGCAATGATCCGACACTGATGTTCGTCAACTCGGGTATGGTTCAGTTCAAGAATCTGTTTACTGGCGTCGAAACCCGCGACTACAGCCGTGCTACCACTGCACAGAAATGCGTGCGTGCAGGCGGCAAACACAACGATCTGGACAATGTGGGCTATACCGCTCGCCACCATACGTTCTTTGAAATGCTGGGGAATTTCTCATTCGGGGATTACTTTAAGCATGAGGCGATACCGTTCGCTTGGGAACTGATCACCAAAGAATTTGGTATCGATAAGAACCGTCTGTTGGCCACTGTCTATCACACCGATGATGAGGCATTTGAAATCTGGAAAAAGGTTGGTGTCCCTGAAGACCGGATCATCCGCATCGCTACTAATGACAATTTCTGGCAAATGGGCCCTACCGGCCCCTGCGGCCCGTGCACCGAAATTTTCTATGACCATGGTGATCATATCTGGGGTGGGCCTCCGGGTTCGGCTGAGGAAGATGGCGATAGGTTCATCGAAATCTGGAACATCGTTTTTATGCAGAATGAGCAGTTCGAAGACGGCTCGATGGTCGAACTCGATATGCAGTCGATCGATACCGGCATGGGATTGGAACGCATTGGTGCGTTGCTGCAAGGCAGCCACGACAATTATGACACCGATCTGTTCAAAACGCTGATCGAAGCCTCCGCGGATGCGACCGGTGTTGATCCTTATGGGGATCAAAACGTGCATCATCGCGTGATTGCGGACCACTTGCGTTCAACTTCGTTCCTGATCGCGGATGGTGTGATGCCGTCAAATGATGGGCGAGGGTATGTTCTGCGCCGTATCATGCGCCGCGCGATGCGCCATGCGCATCTGTTGGGGGCCAAAGATCCGGTGATGCATCGCCTGGTACCCACGCTGGTGCAATTGATGGGTGCGCAATATTCAGAGCTTGGTCAGGCGCAGCCACTGATCGAAGAGACACTGCTGCTTGAGGAAACTCGGTTCAAGCAAACTTTGGATCGCGGTCTGAAGCTGTTGGATGAGGAAGTCTCGGGCTTACCTGAAGGCGATCCACTACCCGGAGACTCGGCGTTCAAACTGTATGATACCTATGGTTTCCCGCTCGATCTGACGCAGGATGCGCTGCGCGAGAAAGGTCGAACCGTCGACACCGATGGATTTGACGTGGCGATGGCCGAACAAAAAGCCAAGGCACGCGCGGCGTGGGCCGGATCTGGCGAATCTGCCGATCAGGTGGTTTGGTTCGATGTGCTGGATGCGGCCGGTGCGACCGATTTCCTTGGCTACGATACTGAAAAGGCCGAGGGGCAGGTCGCTGCGTTGGTGGTCGATGGTGCATTGGTCGACAAGATCGAGAAGGGTGGTACCGGCTGGGTCGTAGTCAACCAGACACCGTTCTATGGCGAGGCCGGCGGCCAGGTCGGCGACACCGGTGAAATTCGCAGGCTGGATGAGCGCGACGATATCGCCCGTGTTGAAGACACCAGAAAGTTTGCTGATGGCAAAGTCTATGCTCACAAGGTCACGATTGATCATGGGGCGATCTCAAAAGGTGACGCAGTTGAGCTGGAAGTCGATCACGCGCGCCGCACGGCCATTCGTGCCAACCACTCCGCGACGCACCTTCTGCATGAAGCCCTGCGTGAGACATTGGGTGACCACGTAGCGCAGCGCGGGTCGCTCAACGCATCAGATCGTTTGCGGTTCGATTTCAGCCATTCCAAGGCTCTGACACTGGAAGAAGTGCAGAAAGTTGAGCGAGAGGTGAACGCATTCATCCGCCAAAACTCAACCGTGGAAACCAGGATTATGACACCGGATGACGCCCGTGAACTGGGTGCTCAAGCTCTGTTCGGTGAGAAATACGGGGATGAGGTGCGCGTGGTTTCGATGGGCAAAGCACCCACCGGCAAAGGCCAGGATGGTGAGACATGGTCGATTGAACTGTGTGGCGGCACCCATGTGCGCCAGACCGGTGATATCGGAACCTTCGTCGTGCTGGGCGATAGTGCCAGCAGCGCAGGCGTGCGGCGGATCGAGGCTTTGACCGGTGATGACGCGTTTAAGTATCTGTCGAAACAGGATCATCGCCTTTCAGCAATTGCGCTTGAGTTGAAAGCCCAGCCGGATGACGTTGTGGCGCGTGTGAAGACTCTGTTGGACGAGCGTAAATCGCTGCAGAACGAAGTTGCGCAGTTGCGCCGCGATCTGGCGATGGCCGGAGGTGCGGGGCAGGGCAGTGGCGCTGAAGCGCGCGATGTGAACGGTGTGGCGTTCTTTGCGCAGTCGCTCACGGGTGTTTCCGGAAAGGATCTGCCTGCGTTGATTGATGAGCACAAAAGCCGTCTGGGTACGGGCGCAGTATTATTGATTGCTGATACCGGCGGCAAAGCGGCTGTCGCAGCGGGTGTGACTTCGGACCTGACAGACACGGTATCTGCGGTGGATCTGGTCCGGGCGGCGGTCGCTGAACTGGGCGGCAAAGGCGGTGGCGGACGGCCTGACATGGCACAGGGGGGGGGCAAGGATGCCTCGAATGCAGAGGCTGCAATCAAGGCCGCTGAACAGGTTTTGGGAGGATAAGATGCCAGCACTTTGGATCGCACACGTCACTGTGACAGACGCCGATGCTTATGGAAAATACGCCGAGCTTGCAGGGCCGGCAATTGCGGCGCATGGGGGTGAATTCATCGCCCGCGCGGCACGTTACGTGCAGTTAGAGGGCAAAGAGCGACCACGCAATGTGGTCGCCCGCTTCCCAACCGTAGAGGCTGCGGTAGAGTGCTACAATTCTCCTGCATATCAGCAGGCATTGGATCATGCCCGTGGCGCCAGCGAGCGAGAGCTGGTGGTCGTTGAAATTACCGACTGAGAATCAGGCTAAATCTACCTTCGCATGAAATTTGCAAATTCTGCCCGGCCCCGAGCCGTGCGTCCTGCCATGCATTTTAGCGTGGGCGGCTCTTCACGATCGCTCTGAATTTATACACATTATTACAATGGGTTGTGCGTACTTCCTGTTGATTTTGAACATATTTCTCTGTCCGATTGTGGCACTTCGCGCCACTTTCTTGCGCGGAAATGGTCACGAAATGTGACGAATTTCCGCCGTTTTTTCCGCTCAATCTCGGATTTGATTGCGTGACAACCACGGTTTGCGGATATGGTCCGGTATACAGATGGGTTCTGATCCACGCAGTTTGCAGGGATTAATAGGACTCGAGGGACAGCATGAAATTCTTTGGTACGACCATAGATGCCCACTTAAAGAGCGCTGCCAAGCTTGGCGGGCTGTTTGGTTTGGCTATCCTGATTAACGGTTCGCTGTTGTTTGGGACTGAAGCATCGGCGAAAGATGCCGCGTTTATCCCGAGTATCGCTGCCTCGCCACCACCCTCCGGTGCGCGTCAGCTTTGCGGTAAGTATTCCTGGGCATGTGCGCAAAAAGGTATCGGTTCCTTATCTACCAGCCAAGAATTGAAGCTTGTCAAAGAGATCAACCGCCGCGTTAATCGATCCACGCGAGAGGTCACGGATCAGTCGCAATACAAAACCAGTGAACTTTGGGCGCTTCCAACGTCGCGCGGTGGTGACTGCGAAGATTTTGCGCTTCTAAAGAAAAGAGATTTGATCCAGGCTGGTTTCGACCCTCGTAAACTACTGCTCGCGACAGTGTTGGATACGCGCAGAAACTCTCATGCTGTTTTGGTTTATCGGTCGAGCGGCGGCGATCTGGTCCTGGATAATTTGACCAATCAGATCAAGCCTTGGAAAGCGACGCGCTATCTGTTCTTGAGGATGCAAGACCCAAAGCAGCCACGAAATTGGGTCGGGGTTTTCGGTAAGAGCTAGAAAATCGTGAAACAAAGATACGGGCGCCTGCTATTAGCAGCGCCCGTATCTTTGTAATAGTTAACAAAATACTAGTGTTTACCCTGGTATTCGAATTTTTTTCTACCTTTTGTCTTTAGACCTTTTCTCCTTCAGCTTTAAGTTGTGTAAATTATTGTCTTTGGTTTGATTGTCATCAGGATCTTTGTTTTTTCCGTTGTCCTCGCTTTCCGGCGTCAAGGAACCAGGGTCGTTGTCTGGAGAAGGAATACGGCTCGGGCCGGAACATGAACATTCCCGCTCTGATTCATCCCATGGACCATCGTCTGATCTTAGGTTGGCAAAGCCGGTGCTCAAAGTTGGCAAGTCAGTCAAGACTGCCACAAATTGAGGACAATCAAGAATGGTACGCTCCAAAGTCAACTTAATATCTGCGCGTCTCTGGATGCAACGGAGTATGCCCGCAGTAATCATTTCGCACGTACAAATAGTGTTCGACGATACAGATTTTTGTCGTTCTCACGGCGCATTTATCGGTTGCCTAAGCGAATTCACGAAGATGAAGTGTATGATTGCTAAGGCAAAGCAATTAATAACAGTTTGGATTCAATGCGCATAGGACACTGCTCAAACGCTCATTAACTAAACTGCCGTAGACTCGAGCGGCGTATCGCTCTTGAGACAATGCCCACTTTCTGCCGCCTATTATCAAACAAGCTATTTGTCTGATTACAGTGAGCTGGCTCACTCAAATGAAGATTAACCCATAAGAAACAAAAAGAAGACCTGCTGTTGCACCAGGTCTTCTTTTTCTGTGTTGTTTCTAGCCTGACGCAAAAATGTCACGAATGTGGCAATGTTTCCAAAACGTGAACAAGTTCACAGCAATGATCAGGCTGATTTTGACATCCGTTTACGCTCATGCGGATCCAGATAACGTTTGCGAAGCCGGATCGCATTGGGCGTAACCTCGACCAGTTCATCGTCGTCGATATAAGCGATTGCCTCTTCAAGCGAGAACTGAATATGAGGGGTCAGCCTTACTGCGTCGTCCGAGCCGCTGGCACGCACGTTTGTCAGCTTCTTCCCTTTCAGCGGATTCACTTCCAGATCGTTGTCTCGCGAATGCTCTCCGATCACCATGCCCTGATAGACATCAGTTTGCGGGCCAACGAACATGCGGCCACGCTCTTCCAAATTCCAAAGCGCATAGGCAACCGCCTGGCCGTTTTCCATCGAGATCAGAACACCTGCGCGTCGGCCGGGGATCTGTCCTTTATGGGCCGCCCAGCCGTGGAAGACACGGTTCAAGACACCAGTTCCGCGCGTATCGGTCAGGAACTCTCCGTGATAGCCGATCAGGCCACGAGACGGCACGTGGGCGATGATCCGGGTTTTGCCTGCCCCTGCAGGGCGCATTTCAGCCAGTTCACCTTTGCGCGCACCCGTGATTTTCTCGATCACCGCGCCAGAATATTCATCATCCACATCGATCGTGACTTCTTCGATAGGTTCAAGGCGCTGGCCGCCCTCCTCGCGGAACAAAACCTGTGGGCGCGAGATGCTGAGCTCGAACCCTTCACGGCGCATGTTTTCGATCAGAACACCCATCTGCAATTCGCCGCGACCAGCAACCTCGAAGGCTTCGCCGCCGGGCGTGTCGCTGATGCGGATGGCTACGTTCGATTCGGCTTCTTTCATCAGGCGATCACGAATGACCCGAGACTGAACCTTTTTGCCGTCACGACCGGCCAGCGGGGAATCGTTTATGCCGAAGGTCACTGTGATGGTTGGCGGATCGATAGGCTGGGCAGGCAGGGCCTCTTCGACTTGCGGGGCTACAAGGGAGTCTGCCACGGTGGCTTTGCTCATACCCGCAATCGTGACAATGTCGCCTGCTTCAGCGACGTCGATGGGTTGTTGAGCTAATCCACGGAATGCCAGGATTTTCGACGCGCGGAAGCTTTCAATCTGGGTGCCGTCTCGGCTGAGTGCCTTGAGGCTGTCACCTGCTTTCAGAGTTCCACTTTCCACGCGACCGGTCAGAATGCGACCGATGAATGGATCGCTGCCCAAAGTGGTGGCGAGCATCCTGAACGGTTCGTCCTTTTTCTCGATCTGCTTGGGGGCGGGGACGTGATCAACGATCAGATCGAACAGGGCGGTCAAGTCCTTGCGCGGACCGTCAAGCTCCATATCGGCCCAGCCGGACCGGCCCGAAGCATACATGGCCGGGAAGTCCAGCTGATCGTCATCGGCGCCCAAGTTGGCGAAAAGGTCGAAACATTCGTCCAGAGCGCGATCAGGCTCGGCATCGGGTTTGTCGACCTTGTTCAGCACGACAATCGGGCGCAGGCCCAAAGCCAGCGCCTTTGAGGTCACGAATTTGGTTTGCGGCATCGGGCCTTCGGCGGCGTCGACCAGCAGTACAACGCCGTCGACCATGCTGAGAATACGTTCGACTTCCCCACCGAAATCAGCGTGGCCGGGGGTGTCGACGATGTTGATGCGGGTATCCTTCCACTCAACACTGGTGGCTTTGGCCAGGATGGTAATGCCGCGTTCGCGTTCCAGGTCGTTGCTGTCCATGGCGCGTTCTGCCACGGCCTGGTTTTCCCGGAACGCGCCGGATTGTTTAAGCAGCTCATCCACCAGGGTCGTCTTGCCGTGGTCCACGTGAGCGATGATTGCGATGTTGCGCAGGTCCATGAGAGGTCAGCCTTTGAACGGGAAGTTGCCGCGCGCATAACGCGGCGCGACAAAATATACCAGCCCTAACCGGCGGTCAGTGGCCCGCTGTAGCTGAAAACAGGTGGATGATCAGAATGCCGCTCAAAATCATGCCCAAACCCAAGACTGCGGGCCAATCGAGTTTTTGGCCAAAAACCAGAAATCCAATCAGTGCGATCAGGGCAATACCAAGGCCCGACCAGATTGCATAGACAATGCCCACAGGCATGACCTTTAACGTGAGGGCCATAAGATAAAAGGCCGACCCATAGCCAACCACGACAAGAGCCGACGGCCAAAATCGCGTAAACTGATGGCTAGCCTGCAACGCAGTCGTGCCGATGGTTTCCGCGATAACAGCCAACATTAGGATTAGGTAGGTCTTTGGCACGAGCGATGCCTCTCTGAATTATCGCGAAAGGTTGAGCATACTTGCGATCATTTGGGCAAGGGGATTCACATGCAGATGATCAAAACCCTAACTTTACCAAAGGTCAGGTAAACCCGACTATTCGGGCTTTTGCATTCGTGCTAAACACTCGATTGTTTTTAGTGTGTTTTTAATGAGTTTGATAAGATGACGACTTTTGCAAAATCGGTCATTATCGTTTCGGTTTTGATTGTGGCGTTGGGGTGGCTTGCAGACGGGGGGTCCGTCGACATTGATGCAGCCCAGAATGTTGAGCGGTTCACAGGTTTTCCGGTTTAGGCGCCCACCGAGCGATATCCTCGAAAAGGAGCTTTCGGGCTCCTTTTCTTTTCTTCAGACGCTGAGCAATCTTTACTGCTTTTCGATCGCTTTCAGCTTGGATCGATGTTCAGACAGTCTTTTCACCACGAATTGCCGCGCCTTGCGTTCCGCCAGCCTAACCCGGATTTCGGTCAAGAACGCTTCTTCCAGAGATTGCGAGGCTGCACCGAGAACGTCTCCAACCTCCACAAAGAATCGATCCTCGCCCGTCTCGTCCATAACCTTCATCGTGTCCTCGGCCAATCTGGCGGCCAGGGTAGTGATGGTATCGGACATCAGCGCGTATTCTCTGTCAGGCGACGTTTCACGTAATCCGTCACATCTGTCATCAGTGTGTCCATGTGGCGGTCTTGGAAGAAGTGATCGGCACCTTCCACCTCATTATGGGTGATGGTGATACCCTTTTGTTCATGCAGCTTTCCGACCAGAGACGCAGTGTCTGCAGGTGGCGCTACACGGTCCGCCAATCCGTTGATGATCAAGCCAGAAGACGGGCAGGGTGCCAGGAACGAAAAGTCGTACATGTTTGCGGGCGGCGATACACTGATGAAGCCAGTGATCTCGGGGCGGCGCATCAGAAGCTGCATTCCGATCCATGCACCGAACGAGAATCCAGCGACCCAGCAATGCTTGGAGTTGTTGTTCATCGACTGAAGGTAATCCAGCGCTGATGCTGCATCGCTCAGCTCACCTACACCCTGGTCATACTCGCCCTGGCTGCGACCAACGCCGCGAAAGTTAAAACGCAGAACCGTGAAGCCCATGTTGTAAAAGGCGTAATGCAGGTTATAGACCACCTTGTTGTTCATGGTCCCGCCAAATTGTGGATGCGGGTGAAGCACGATAGCGATCGGTGCGTCTTTTTCCTTTTGCGGGTGGTAGCGGCCTTCCAGGCGGCCTTCGGGTCCGGGAAAAATCACCTCGGGCATGTGTGCTTTGGTCCTGTTTTTTGACGCGTCGGCCCCGAGATTATCTTGACGGTAATCCTCAGGTACCTTAGAACGGTTCTAATTACATTGTGTCGCGTGAAAACGCTGTCAGTGGGAGATACGCACTGGCTCGGGCGACGTCAATGTTTTCGCGCAGTTCTTGCCTGAAGGAAACAAAATGAAGCTGTCTACCAAAGGCCGCTATGCGATGGTTGCGCTGGCGGATATCGCCCTTCAGTCCTCGGACAAACTCGTCACGTTGGGCGAGATTTCCGAACGTCAGGATATTTCACTGCCGTATTTGGAGCAGCTTTTCGTGAAACTGCGCCGAGCTGATCTGGTCAGTTCAGTACGCGGACCGGGTGGGGGCTATCGCCTGGCGCGACCAGCCTCGGAAATCCGTGTGGTCGAGATACTGGCCGCGGTTGATGAGACGGTGGATGCGATGCACAAGGGGGCAGGTGCCTCGGGCGCGTCTTCGGGCAGCCGGGCGCAGTCACTGACCAATCGGTTGTGGGAAAGCCTGAGCGCGAATGTTTACGTATTCCTGCATCAAACGCGGCTGTCGGATGTAATTCGGAATGATCTTGCACCGTGTCCCGCTGTTCCTAGCTTGTTCGCAGTCGTGGACGATTGATCTGATGACGTTTTTCTGTGCTCCGTCAAAACCCATCTTGGAAAAGATACATCTATGAAACGGGTTTATCTCGACCATAACGCAACCGCCGCTCTGAGGCCCGAGGCCCGCGATGCAATGATCGCGGCGATGGATTTGGTGGGCAATCCGTCCTCGGTCCATGCCGAAGGGCGCGCCGCAAAAGCGGTGGTCGAGAAAGCGCGGGCTCAAATCGCAACAGCGTTTGGGGCCGATGGTGCCGACATCGTGTTTACATCCGGCGCGACTGAGGCAGCGGCTTTGGCTATGGCGGGGCGCGATCTTCAAGGTGCAGCGATTGAACATGACGCGGTAAGATCGTGGATTAATGAGGTTTTGCCTGCGGCCCAGAGTGGGCACGTTGACGTGCTGGAGGCGTCCCGATCCACGCTGCAACTGGCCAATTCGGAAACCGGGATTGTTCAGTCTTTGCCTGCCGGTCTTGCGGTCACTGACGCGACTCAGGCTTTTGGTAAGTTGCCGATAGCCTTCAACTGGCTGGGGGCTGAGATGGCGCTGATTTCAGCCCACAAACTTGGCGGGCCAAAAGGGATCGGGGCGTTGGTGATGAAACGCGGCACCAATCTTGCTGCGCAAATCAAGGGCGGCGGGCAGGAGATGGGGCGTCGCTCGGGCACAGAAAATGTCACTGGAATTGCGGGGTTCGGAGCAGCAGCTGAAGCCGCGTCCCGTGATTTAGCAAATGGCGTTTGGGAAAACGTTGCAGAACTTAGAAATATTCTAGAAAACGCTCTTGAGGCTGGTACGAAAGCTACTATTTTTGTCGGGAAAGACCAAAGGCGACTCCCCAACACTCTGTGCTTCGCCACACCGGGATGGAAGGGCGAGACACAGGTCATGCAGATGGATTTGTCAGGCTTCGCGATCAGTGCGGGCTCGGCCTGTTCCAGCGGCAAGGTTCGCGCAAGCGCCGTACTGACGGCCATGGGATTTGATGAGATGACGGCATCCAGCGCAATCCGCGTATCGCTGGGGCCAGAGACGGCAGAAGAAGATGTGCTGCGTTTCGCGGAAACGTGGCTTGAAAAAGAGAAAAAGCATCGCGCGCGGGCCGCGTGATCTGACGGAGGGTGAATTATGGCCGCTTTGGACCAGACCCAGGTGAAAGAGGGTGTCGATCAGGAAACCGTAGACGCGGTTCGCGAGGTCAGCACTTATAAATACGGCTGGGAAACTGATATCGAGATGGAGTATGCGCCAAAAGGCGTGAATCCCGATATCGTTCGTCTGATTTCGGACAAAAATGATGAACCTGAGTGGATGACCGAATGGCGTCTGGCCGCGTTCGAGCGCTGGACCCAGATGGAAGAGCCTAAATGGGCGATGGTGCACTACCCGCCGATCGACTTTCAGGACCAGTATTATTATGCCCGTCCGAAATCGATGGAAGATAAACCCAAATCTCTGGATGAGGTCGATCCCAAGCTTCTGGCGACTTACGAAAAGCTAGGTATCCCTCTGAAAGAACAGATGATCCTGGCAGGTGTCGAGGGCGCTGAGAATGCACCGGCAGAAGGCCGTAAGGTTGCTGTTGATGCAGTATTTGACTCGGTGTCGGTCGGGACGACTTTTCAGGAAGAGTTGAAGAAAGCCGGCGTTATCTTCTGCTCGATTTCCGAGGCGATCAAAGAGCATCCGGAACTGGTCAAAAAATACTTAGGGACGGTCGTACCGGTCTCGGACAATTTCTATGCCACGCTGAACTCAGCTGTATTCTCGGACGGCTCGTTTGTTTATGTCCCTCCGGGCGTGCGCTGCCCGATGGAACTGAGCACATATTTCCGCATTAATGCAGAAAATACTGGCCAGTTTGAGCGCACGCTGATCATCGCCGACAAGGGCTCTTACGTCTCGTATTTGGAAGGCTGCACAGCGCCTCAGCGCGACACTGCACAGCTTCACGCGGCGGTTGTCGAGATTATCGTCGAAGAAGATGCCGAGGTGAAATACTCGACCGTTCAGAACTGGTTCCCCGGGGATGAGAATGGCAAAGGCGGTATCTACAACTTTGTGACCAAGCGCGCCGATTGTCGGGGTGATCGGTCCAAGGTGATGTGGACGCAGGTCGAAACCGGCTCGGCTGTGACCTGGAAATACCCGTCCTGCATCCTGCGTGGCGACGATAGCCAGGGTGAGTTTTACTCGATCGCAATCACGAACAACATGCAGCAAGCCGACACCGGCACCAAGATGGTGCATCTGGGCAAGAACACCAAGTCGCGGATCGTATCGAAAGGGATCAGCGCCGGTAAGGCGCAGAATACCTATCGTGGTCTGGTGTCGATGCATCCAAAGGCCAAGGACAGCCGCAACTATACGCAGTGCGACAGCTTGCTGATTGGCGACAAATGCGGGGCGCATACGGTTCCGTATATCGAGGTGAAGAACAACTCATCTCGGGTCGAGCACGAGGCGACGACATCAAAAGTGGATGACGATCAGCTGTTCTATTGCCGTCAGCGTGGCATGGACGAGGAAGAAGCCGTGGCCTTGGTCGTCAACGGGTTCTGCAAGGACGTTCTGCAGGCGCTGCCGATGGAATTTGCGATGGAAGCGCAACAGCTTGTGGCAATCAGCCTTGAGGGATCAGTCGGCTGATGACACCAAAACCCCAACAGCGAATCCGAAAGGACGATGTCCTGACCGTGCTTGGCTATGCGTTGCCGGTGCTCGGCGGCCTGTTGGGGGTTGCTTACGTCAATACCAAGTACATGGACTTCATAAACCCGGTTTGGGCAGTGGGCGCAGGCGCGTTGCTTGGATGGATCATCGCCCGCGTGATCCGCAAGGTGCTGGGATAAGAACTTATCGGGGTCGCAATGCGCCCCTTGCGAGATGCTAAAGGACAGAAAATGCTGGAAATCAATAACCTGCACGTCAAACTTGAGGAAGAAGACAAGCAAATTCTGAAAGGGGTCGACCTGACGGTCGAGCCTGGCAAGGTGCATGCGATCATGGGGCCCAATGGCTCGGGCAAATCAACGCTCAGCTACGTGTTGTCTGGTCGTGATGGCTATGAGGTGACCGAGGGCGGCGCGACGCTTGATGGCGAGGATCTGCTTGAGATGGAACCGGAAGAACGTGCAGCCGCAGGTGTGTTTCTGGCGTTCCAGTACCCGGTCGAGATTCCCGGTGTGGGCAACATGACCTTCCTGCGCACCGCCGTGAATGCGCAGCGCAAAGCACGTGGCGAGGAAGAGCTGTCGGCGACGGATTTTTTGAAAGAGGTTCGTGCCAAGGCCAAGGCGCTGAAAATCGACGCTGAAATGTTGAAACGTTCGGTCAATGTTGGCTTTTCGGGTGGTGAGAAAAAGCGCAACGAAATCCTGCAAATGGCGATGCTTGAGCCGAAGATGTGCATCCTGGATGAGACAGACTCGGGCCTTGACGTGGACGCGATGAAACTGGTGGCCGAGGGCGTAAACGCCCTGCGCGATGAAGGGCGGGGTTTCCTTGTTATCACGCACTATCAGCGGCTTCTCGATCACATCAAACCTGACGTGGTTCACATCATGGCGGATGGTCGTATCGTGAAATCCGGTGGTCCCGAACTGGCGCTGGAAGTTGAAAACAACGGCTATGCCGACATACTGGCCGAGGTGAACTGATGGCTTTGCCCCAAGCAAAACAAACGGTGACCGAGGAACGGCTGGCAGCGCTGACCATGCCGGATGCGGGATGCACACGCAAAGCGCGCGAAGCCGCAATTGCACGTGTACGCGCGATGGGTTTGCCCAGTCGTCGAGATGAATACTGGAAATATACCCGTCCAGACACTCTGGTCTCTGCGGAAGCTCCCAGTGCTGCTTTGTTCAAAACGGATGAACCGGCTCTGTTCCACGCGCTCGACCGACTGAAGATCGTTTTCATTGATGGCGTATTCAGCCCGGAAGAGTCTGATGATCTGTCTCTGGAGGGTGTAACGATCGATCGGCTGGAAGATATCTGTTGCAAAGATATCCATTGGGCCAAAGAGTTATACGGCGTTCTTGAAGCAAAAGGCCAAGATCCAGTGGCGCGTCCCTTGGCGGCGCTGAACACGGCCTATGCGTCAGATGGAGTTGCCATTCATGTATCCGGCAAGCCGAGCAAACCGATTAACCTGATTTATCGCCATGAATCTGAAACGTCGGATGCGATCCTGCATCACGTCGTTCGGGTTGAAAGCGGTGCCGAAGTCACGATCCTTGAAAACGGACCCGCAGCGTCGCGCTTCAACAAATGCATGGAGATCGATATCGCCGACAATGGCACGCTGCATCATATCCGTGCGCAGGGCAGGGATCATCAACGCCGTGCGGCGACTCATATGTTCTCGCGGCTTGGTAAGGAATCCGTCTATAAATCCTTCACGCTGACCGTGAACGGAGTTTTAACGCGTAACGAGCAAGTCGTCGAACTGACGGGTGACGATGCGGTCGCGCACGTGGCGGGTGCGTGTGTTGGAGACGGTGATTTTCTCCATGATGACACGGTCTTTGTCACCCATGATGCGGTGAATTGCGAGAGCCGCCAAGTGTTCAAGAAGGTGCTTCGCAACGGTGCGACGGGTGTTTTTCAGGGCAAGATCTTGGTGAAGGAAGGTGCCCAGAAAACCGATGGTTACCAGATCAGCCAGTCGTTGCTTCTGGACGATGACAGTCAGTTCCTCGCCAAACCCGAGCTTGAGATTTACGCCGATGACGTGGCGTGTTCGCACGGTTCGACCTCGGGCGCCATCGATGAAACGGCTTTGTTCTACCTGCGCTCCCGTGGCGTCCCAACGGCAGAAGCAACCGACATGTTGACACTGGCCTTCCTAGCTGAAGCCGTTGATGAAATCGAGGACGAGGATCTGGCAGCTGATATCGTGTCCCGATTGCAAGATTGGCTGGCACGCCGCCGCTGATGCCTGTCACAACTGATATCGTGGCCACGTATCGCGGACCGGGGCGTGTGGTGCGTCGACTGCTTGATATGGGGCCGCGCGAGGATCGCGCATTGGCGTTTGTGATGGCGTTCTGTGTAATAGGCTTTATCGCACAGTTGCCCGGCCTTGCACGGAGGGCTCATCTGGAAGGGATAGAGCTGAACATGCTGATGGGCGGGGCCCTGTTGGGCTCGGTCTTTATTCTGCCATTGTGCTTTTATCTTCTTGCTTGGCTCACCCATTTCATCGCGCGGATGATGGGGGGCGTTGGCACCAGCTATGGCGCGCGGCTAGCCTTGTTCTGGGCGCTTCTCGCGTCAGCGCCTTTGGTGTTGCTGAATGGGCTGGTGTCCGGTTTCATCGGCCCCGGGTCAGCGCAAACACTTGTGGGGCTGTTATGGGTTGCGGTTTTTCTCTGGTTCTGGTTGTCGGGCCTCAAGCAATCGCAAAAGGCTGCTAAATGAATTCCACCGCACTGCTCAACCTGGTCGTTCTGACCCTGTCCAATCCAGCCGAAGCCGCAAGACGATTGCTCGCGTTGCGGCTGGGTACGGATGTACTGTGGCTCGCCTTCTCTCTCGCGGTGATCCTGAACGCTCTGGTCCAGTCTGCGTCCAGCTTCGTCCTGCCGCTTATCAGTCCGGATGTTCAGCAACTGGCTGAGCCACTATCGAGGACGCTTTTTGTTTCCGTTGCGGCAATCATGATCAGCGTCGTGACGTTCCTGTTAGTGGGCCGCGTCCTGGGTGGAACGGGAACGTTCAATGACTTCATGACGCTGATTGTCTGGTTGCAAATCCTGCAAATTGCGGGGCAAGCAATCATTCTAGCGCTGGTTGCAGCGCTGCCGTTTCTATTCTTACCGGCCAGTCTGGCGATGCTGGGTCTTAGCCTTTACATCACCCTGCATTTTCTCAACGAGGCGCATCGATTTAATTCGTTGGGAAAGTCGTTTGTTGTGATCCTGATCTCTGGTCTTGTGGCCGTCCCGTTTGTTCTTTGGCTGATCCCCGCCGGGTCTGTATAGGGAAGTCCTGTCTATGTATGACGTACAAAAAATCCGCGCAGATTTTCCGATCCTGTCACGTCAGGTCAACGGAAAGCCGCTGACTTATCTAGACAATGGGGCCTCCGCGCAGAAACCCCAGGTAGTGATCGACGCGATCACGCAGGCCTATGCGCACGAATATTCGAACGTGCATCGAGGGCTTCACTATCTGTCAAATCTCGCAACCGAGAAATATGAGGCCGTCCGTGGCACGGTTGCGCGGTTTCTGGGCGTATCAAACGAGAATGAGATTGTCCTGAATTCGGGTACGACCGAGGGGATCAATTTAGTCGCCTACGGTTGGGCAATGCCACGCCTGCAGGCGGGGGACGAGATTGTCCTCAGCGTGATGGAACATCACGCCAACATCGTACCGTGGCACTTCCTGCGCGAACGGCAGGGCGTGGTGCTGAAATGGGTCGATGTCGATGCGACCGGCCATCTTGACCCTCAGGCGGTAATCGACGCCATTGGCCCCAAGACAAAGCTGGTTGCGGTGACCCAGTGCTCGAACGTGCTGGGCACTGTGGTTAATGTCAAAGCAATCACGCAAGGCGCCCACGCCAAAGGCGTTCCGGTTCTGGTGGATGGCAGCCAGGGCGCGGTTCATATGCCCGTCAATGTCGATGACATCGGATGTGACTTCTATGCCATCACGGGTCATAAACTGTACGGCCCGTCCGGTTCTGGCGCAATTTTTATCAAATCGGACCGCATGGCTGAAATGCGCCCCTTTATTGGTGGCGGTGACATGATCAAAGAGGTTTCAAAAGATCAGGTGATCTACAACGATCCGCCAATGAAGTTCGAGGCCGGAACCCCCGGCATCGTGCAGACCATCGGGTTGGGGGTGGCGCTTGACTATATGATGGACCTTGGCATGGAGAGCATCGCATCGCATGAGGCCGGCTTGCGCGACTATGCAATGCAACGGTTGAATGGATTGAACTGGCTGCAGGTTCAAGGCACCACAGCGAACAAAGCCGCGATATTCAGCTTTACTTTGGATGGGGCAGGGCATGCCCATGATGTTTCAACCATTCTGGACAAAAAGGGTGTCGCCGTGCGCGCAGGCCACCACTGCGCCGGGCCGCTGATGGATCATTTAGGGGTCACTGCTACCTGTCGTGCCAGCTTTGGGCTTTATAACACGACGGATGAGGTCGACACTCTGATCGATGCGTTGGAGCTTGCCCACGATCTGTTTGCCTGATCGTACTGCGGATTTGCAGTTGCACCCGGATTGGAACGAGGGTAGCTAACGGCCAAGGCACCTGTAGCTCAGCTGGATAGAGCGCTGCCCTCCGAAGGCAGAGGCCAGAGGTTCGAATCCTCTCAGGTGCGCCATTTCACCCTTGCTAGTCGTCATATTACGCAGAACTGACGGTGCACGAACCTGTTTTTCCAGGCAAAACAAAACCCCCGCCAGAACTATCTGATGGGGGTTGTGCAACAGCGAAAGATGAAATGCTCGATTAGCCGCGCCACGAGCGGATGACACCGCAATCCATGTGAACGAAATTCGAACGATAGTACTGTCCAACGCCACCGGCACGGCAGGCCATCGCTGCTTTGCCCATTTGCGAGACCGAGCGTGATGACAGTCGCAGATCAGCAGCCTGACCCTTCATATGAAGCGAATTCTTGGCAACACCCCGCGAGCGGCGGCGCAGCATTGCGTTGGTTTGCGGCGAGCGGTAACCCGACAGCAGCATGTATGGCTCGCTGACATCCAGAAGGTTATGAGTGGCCGCCATGATGTCGACGGTCCTCAGGTCCACGGACTTGACTTGATCGCTGCGCCAGTCGCGCATGAAGTGGTTGACCTCTTTCACCGCGTCTTTGATGTATTTGCCATCAACCCAATAGACCATATCGATACGTTCACCGGTACGGCCGGAATACATGCGGATACGGCGAATATCACCTCCGCCGCGAAGGAAGCCTGCTGCGTTGGAATATGTGGGGGCCGCAACAACTGCGGTTGCGGCGAATGCGCCCAATAGGGCACGCCGGGTCAGGCCCGAGGTACTGCTCTTGGTCATTTTTTGTTTCGTCCCGTACTGTTCCTGCCTGCACACGATGTTACGCGCGCCGTATTAATTTTTTCCCATCCCAGATGCGGGATTTATGGCACAGTAGGATTCAACAGCCAAGAAATCTTTGGTCGCAGCCAAATCAAGGGGGAAATTTCGGCAGTTTTTTGCGCAACTGATGCAAGTATGCTTGCTTTTGGCGCAGTTCGCGCGTCGGCGATGCAAACGCGCACCAGGGGTCAAAGAAGCGGTCTGGTGATGAATTTGTGAATAGACATCAGGCGCTCAGCAAAACATTATTTTCAGACGCCGCTTATAGGGCGTGACAAGTCATTGAAGAAACAGGGCCATCCTATGTCATTTGTTACCCGTGCTCGTTCAAGTGTTTTTATCGCCGCTTTCCTTGTGGCTTCGGCCTCAGTCGCGCAGGCGGGGACGGATGGCACAGCGTTTCAAATGGCCGTTGCGGAAAGTGTGTCCAACAGCCCAGCAATTGCTGAGTTTTATCGCTCAAACGGGTTTGATCCGGTTTGGGTTGGCGATACGCCCGAACATGCTGCACGACGCAAAGCCCTGATCGAAGCGCTTTCGACGACCGATCTGCATGGATTGCCTGGGGCACGTTACGACGTCCAGACTTTGAAGACAAAGATGCAGGACGCGCGCAACACCCGTGATCTGGGCATGCTCGAGGCCGAGCTGACTCGGGTTTTTGTCAAATATGCCAGAGACTTGCATTCCGGTTCTGTAACGCCTTCGCAGATTGATCCCGGCCTAGTGCGGGCGGTGGAACGACGCAGCGCCGCAGAGCATCTTGAACTGCTCGTTTCCAGCCAGGGTGATACCTATTTCAGGGATATGATGCCTCAATCGCGCCAGTATCTTGCGCTGTTGAAACAGAAGAAGGCGCTGGAAGCGCTGATGACACAAGGTGGCTGGGGCGAGACCGTTCCTGTCTCCAAGCTTGAGCTTGGGGACACAGGGAACAGTGTCATCAGGCTGCGCAATCGACTTGTCGCGATGGGTTATCTGAAGCCTACTGCCAGCCCAAACTATGATGATGCGCTGTTTGCGGCGGTGCAATCCTTTCAGGCTGCTCATGGTCTTGAGGCGGATGGCGTAGCTGGCAAAGGCACTATTTCCGAGATCAATCGCCCAGTTTCAGACCGCTTGAAAGCTGTTTACGTTGCGCTTGAACGGGAGCGCTGGTTACCCAAAGACCGTGGTGAGCGGCATATTCTGGTGAATCTGGCCGATTTTTCTGCCAAGATCGTCGATGACGGGCAGGTCACGTTTGAGACTCGTGCCGTGATCGGCAAAAACACACATGATCGCCGTAGCCCAGAGTTCTCGGATGAGATGGAGCATATGGTGATCAACCCAAGTTGGTATGTGCCACGCTCGATCATCACGAAGGAATATCTGCCGCAATTGCGGGCCAATCCAAATGCTGTCGGCCATATCCAGATCACCGATCGCCGTGGCCGTCAGGTGAATCGTGGATCGGTTGACTTTACCCAATTCACTGCGCGTAATTTCCCGTTTTCCATGCGTCAGCCCCCCAGCAAAAGCAACGCACTGGGGCTGGTGAAGTTCATGTTCCCTAATAAGTACAACATCTATCTGCATGATACGCCTCAGAAATCTCTGTTCGCACGCGAGGTTCGGGCATTCTCGCATGGATGCATCCGTTTGGCGCAACCGTTCGAGTTTGCCTATAAGCTGCTGGCCAAGCAGGAAGAGGATCCAAAGGCGTTTTTCCACCGCGTGCTGAACACGGGCAAAGAAACGAAGGTTGAACTGGATAAAAAAATTCCGGTGCATCTGATTTATCGCACGGCCTATATTGGCCCCAAAGGCGAGGTGCAGTATCGCCGCGACGTGTATGACCGGGATCGCAAAATCTGGGAAGCGCTGCAAAAGGCAGGGGTGGTCCTGCCGGACGTTCAAGGGTAATCACGAGGCAAATCCCGCCACGAGGACGCCCGACATGCAGTTTACCGTTCAACAAATCGCCGATTCCCTGGGGGTCGCCGCAGAAGGCCAGACTGGCCTGACCATCTTGCGGGCAGCCGAGCCGGGAGATGCCGGGCCAACCGATCTGGCCATGGCGATGTCGCCAAAATATGCTGAAGCTTTGGAGACCGGTACAGCACGGGCCGCGGTTTTGTGGGATGGCGCGGACTGGAAAGCACTGGGGCTTGAGGCCGCCATTTTTGTGCAACGCCCCCGCATGGCGATGGCAGGGATCACCGCGATGCTGGATCGCGGGCAGGGGATTGCGCCGGGAATTCATCCGTCGGCTGTCATTGATGAAACCGCCGAGATCGGGGTTGACGTATCGGTCGGCCCGCTTGCTGTTATCGGCGCGCGCGCGCGCGTCGGCGCGGGTTCGGTTATCGGCCCGCATTGCGTGATCGGGATGGATGCGTCGCTTGGTGAAAACGCGCTGCTGCGCGAAATGGTCAGCATCGGTGCGCGGGCTCAAATCGGTGATCGATTTATCGCGCAGCCGGGTGCCCGTATCGGCGGGGACGGTTTCAGCTATGTCACGCCAGAAGTCTCGGGTGCCGAAAATGCGCGGAAAACTCTGGGTGATCAGGGGGATGCAAAGGCGCAAAGCTGGTTGCGCATCCATTCGCTGGGTGCGGTCGAGATTGGCGATGACGTCGAGGTCGGCTCGAACTGCACTGTCGACAACGGGACCATACGCAATACTGTAATCGGAAGTGGATCGAAACTGGATAATCTTGTCCACGTGGGACACAACACCCGAGTCGGGCAGGATTGTTTGTTATGTGGGCAAACCGGCGTTTCTGGTTCGGTCGAGATTGGTAATAACGTAGTACTGGGTGGTCAGACTGGTGTTGTCGATAATATTTTCATAGGTGATGGCGTGATTGCCGGTGGCGGCACCAAGATTCTGTCAAATGTTCCTGCTGGTCGCGTGATCATGGGCTACCCGGGCATTAAAATGGAAAGCCATACCGAGATATATAAAGCCCAACGTCGTCTGCCCCGATTGTCGCGCGACGTCGAGGCGTTGAAAAAGGCTGTTTTCAAACAGCCTTCAAGTGATTAAATCATCCCCAAGGCGAAAATCAGGGGATCGAGATGAGCATCAGCGACCGCGTCATAGCAATCATTGCCGAACAGGCCGTGCTTGAGCCTTCGGATGTGACGCCTGACAGTACGCTCGAAGAATTGGGCATCGATAGCCTGGGTCTTGTCGAGAGTATCTTTGCCATTGAGGAAGAGTTCGATATCACCGTGCCCTTCAACGCAAACGAGCCCACATCCGGCGATTTCGACATTTCGAATGTGACAACGATCATTGCGGGTATCGAAAAACTCGTATCGGAAAAGGTCTGACCGCCGGTATGAAACGCGTCGTCATTACGGGTGCTGGCACCATTAATGCGTTGGGCCATTCCGTCCCCGACACTCTGGAAGCCATGCGCGAGGGTCGTTGTGGTATCTCCGAGCTTGAGTTTCGTGATGTGGATCGCCTGTCGATCAAGATCGGCGGTCAAGTCCGGGGTTTTGAGGCCGAGGGCCGTTTCAACCGCCAACAGATGACGCTGTATGATCGGTTCACGCAGTTCACGTTAACCGCCGCCAAAGAAGCGATCGATCAATCCGGCATTGTATTCTCGGGTGACACAGCCGCGCGGTCGGGGGTGGTTCTGGGAACGGCCGGCGGAGGTGTCTCGACCTGGGATGACAACTACCGCTCGGTTTACGAGGATGGCAAAAATCGCGTGCATCCTTTTGTCGTGCCCAAGCTGATGAACAACGCGGCGGCCAGCCACGTTTCGATGGAGCACAACCTCAAAGGCCCTAGCTTTACAGTATCAACAGCGTGTGCGTCTTCGAACCATGCGATGGCGCAGGCATTTCAGATGGTGCGCAGCGGGGCAGCGCCTGCAATGGTGACCGGTGGGTCCGAGTCGATGCTGTGCTTTGGGGGCGTCAAGGCATGGGAAGGGCTTCGCGTCATGTCAAAAGATGCCTGTCGGCCCTTTAGCGCAAACCGAAACGGGATGGTGCAAGGCGAAGGTGCGGGTGTTTTTGTGTTCGAAGAATACGAACACGCGTGCGCGCGCGGAGCAGATATCCTGTGCGAGGTCGTGGGCTTCGCCATGTCCTCGGACGCGGCCGACATAGTTATGCCGAGCAAACAGGGTGCAGCACGGGCCATGGCCGGGGCGCTATCGGATGCACGGCTGAATGCAAGCGATGTGGGTTACATAAATGCCCATGGGACCGGCACGGCTGCAAATGACAAAACCGAATGTGCAGCCGTTGCTGGTGTGTTTGGTCCGCACGCCGACGATCTGATGATTTCGTCAACAAAGTCCATGCACGGACACCTGATCGGCGGTACCGGCGCAGTTGAGCTTTTGGCCTGTATCATGGCCCTGCGCGACGGGGTGATCGCCCCGACCATTGGCTATGAAGAGCCCGACCCCGAATGCGCGCTGGATGTGGTGCCAAACGAGGCGCGTGAGGCGAAAGTTAATGTCGCCCTTAGCAATGCTTTCGCCTTTGGTGGGCTGAACGCCGTTCTTGCGTTGAAGCGTATATGAAGAAGCCGCCGTGTTATCATGGCGGCTTTCTTATTCGATGCTTTTGCGGGGCTTAGTTTATGGAAACGTTCAGTCCGTCAAAGCCTGCTGTGAAGCCAGACAAAGACATGTCCATATTCAGAACCTGATCTGGCAGGCGCGCAGGAACCAGCGACAGCACTGCCTTTTGGCCTGATTTCATCGCGTCGATATCACCCTGTGTCAAACCCAGTTGCGCCACGCAGCCAACTGGAATGCAGTGGTGATAATTGTAAAGCTTGCGCGGTGCCCCATCGATCGACATAGCCAATTGCGCCTGCAGCAGGGTTTCGAGCGGTACAACAACATTCGCCCAAGCAACAGCGGCACCGCCTTCGGGCAGTTTTCCGATCGAAACTTCGGCAATCGGATCACCCTGTTGGTTATTGAGGATCTGAACCATCGCGCAGGGATCGTCTTCGCCTTCGGTTTTGATGCAGGAAATATTCCATTCACCCGTTTGTTCTTTGACGTATTGCTCGCCAACACGGGGACCGGATTCACCCAGATCCAGATCGCTGCCAACTTCGGCTTCAGCACCGGCTTCAGGTTGCTGTGTGGTTTCCTGCGCAAATGCTGTTCCGCATAACAGTGCTGCGGCCGCCACATTAAAAGGGACAAGTTTCCTGATCATGAATGCCTCATCTAACTGATCCAGTTTTTTGTTTCCTCTATCACCGCAATTCAGTGGTGTCAGGGTAAATCCGAATTCCAGACCGTGAATTGATCGTTTTTTGCCGAAATGCGTGGGAAACACCGCGATCTGCAACGAAAAAGGGAGCCGGTGGAGCGGCTCCCTTCCTGAATATTTTCTCCCCGTCGGACTGGCCGACTTAGTTATGCGCAGACGTTACGAAAGGGGAACCCGTTGGTCAACTCCTAACCCTAAAAAACTATTCTTGCGTCTTTCGGTTTTCGTAGAACTTTAAAAAAAGCCGTGCCCAAAGGCACGGCCAGTCGACAGGGAGGAAGTTTGCCCCCGCAGCCAGGCCACGAGAAGCAACATTTACTCTCGCAGCGAAAGGTTAACTTTGTATGCTTGCAGCAGATCGGTAGAATTCGGGACAGATTTTCAATGGACAACAAGATCTTCGTAGGCGGTGGTGGCGACAGCTATTCAGTGGCACAGGGGCTGTCGCTGAAATATGCGAACCGCCATGGCCTGATTGCTGGTGCGACCGGTACGGGCAAAACGGTTACGCTGCAAATTCTGGCTGAAGGCTTCTCACAGGCAGGGGTTCCAGTGTTTCTGGCCGATGTGAAAGGTGACTTGTCGGGGCTGGCGCTGCCTGGAAGCGAAACCCACAAATTACACCAGGCTTTTTTGGATCGGGCCGCGAAGATCGGGTTCGGCACATTCTCTTACGCCGCGTGTCCAGTCACGTTCTGGGATCTGTTTGGCGAGCAGGGGCATCCGGTCCGGACCACAGTGACCGAGATGGGCCCACTGCTGCTATCGCGATTGATGGAACTGAGCGAGGCGCAGGAAGGCATTCTGAACATCGCCTTTCGGGTCGCAGACGAAGAAGGCATGCCGCTGCTCGACCTGAAAGACCTGCAGGCATTGCTGGTCTGGATAGGCGAGAATCGCGCCCAACTATCGCTGCGCTATGGCAATGTCTCGACATCTTCGATCGGTGCTATTCAACGCCGCTTGCTGGTTCTGGAAAATCAGGGCGGTACCAATCTGTTTGGCGAGCCTGCGCTGGACTTGGCCGACCTGATGCGGACAGATGCGAACGGGCAGGGGATGGTGAACATTCTGGCCTCTGACAAGCTGATGGGCTCTCCGCGCCTATACGCGACTTTCCTGTTGTGGCTGCTTAGCGAATTGTTTGAAGAACTGCCCGAAGAGGGGGACCCTGAAAAACCGAAGCTGGTGTTCTTCTTTGACGAAGCGCACTTGCTGTTCGAGGACGCCCCCAAGGTGCTGGTGGACAAGGTCGAGCAGGTGGCGCGCCTGATCCGATCAAAGGGCGTTGGCGTTTATTTCATCTCGCAGAATCCGGCAGACATCCCGGAAGATATTTTGGGTCAGCTGGGCAACCGGGTCCAACATGCGCTGCGGGCCTTCACAGCGCGCGACCGCAAGAATCTGCGACTTGCTGCTGAGACCTATCGTGAAAACCCAGCTTTCGATACTGAGACCGCAATCCGAGAGGTGGGCGTGGGCGAGGCCGTGACGTCGATGCTGCAAAAGAAGGGTGTACCGGGCGTGGTCGAGCGCACTTTGATCCGGCCACCGGGCTCACAACTTGGTCCGATTACCAAAGCTGAGCGTCAGTCGGTGATCAAAGCTTCGCCGATGGATGCAAAATACGGCAAGCGTATCGACCGCAAATCGGCGTTTGAGATTCTGCAGGCGCGCGCGGATGCCGCTGCGAATGCGGCGGAACAGGCGGAATCCGACGAAGTTCTGGAACAGCAGACCCCGGCAGAACGCGAATACGCCTCGGCCCGAAGGTATTCGGGCAACCGCGTTGGGCGATCTTCATCTCGTCTTTCGCGCAAAAAGGATACCTTCGCCACGGTCATGAGCGAGGCCGTGATCAAAGAGCTGAAAGGAACAACTGGCCGCCGCATCGTCAGGGGCATACTGGGCGGCTTGTTCCGCAATCGCTAGAATCCGGAGTGCGGCGCGCGCCGAACCAGTCGCGCGCCCATATTGTTATCGATTAAGCCGGCGCAGGCCTTCCTGTCTGCAATAATTATCCGCCTCGGGCACCGACATTTTGGTGGCCGGAAAATCGATTGCGCGGTCCCAGGTGACGCGGTCCTGGCGGTAAAGCTGACAGGTCACAACACCTTTGGGCGTCTGGACCTTGACCGGGGTGGTCTCCAATTGTTCAGGTGAGGGAATACACGCTGATAGCGTTGCCATCAGCGGGATCCCGATTGCGAAAACTCTGAGTGGTTTAATCATTGCGACTACGGTGCTCTCATCTTGGTTAACTGTCAGATCGTTACAACTCCGCACCAAACAAACATGGTATGGGGCACAGCGCGATGTGGTGGATCACGATACACCGATTTAGAGCGTTCTGACTCGCCGCACAATAAAACGCACCGATTAACGGTGCGTTAGGGGAATTTCGCAAGAAATTTTGCTTATTTCTCGGGGATCAGCCCTCTTGGACTGAATCTGAGAACAATCAAAAGAATCAGCCCCATGGTGAACAGGCGCATATGTGCGGCGCTATCTATCAGATGCGTCTTAAGTGCGCTGCCGTCAGGCATGCCTGAGGTTATCAGGGTCATCAGCCACAGGCCCATGGGTTCAACCTGAACCCACAGGAACCAGATCAGGAACGCTCCCAGTACGGCTCCGAAATTGTTGCCCGACCCGCCGACGATCACCATGACCCAGACAAGGAAGGTAAAGCGAAGCGGGTTGTAAGTGCCCGGCGTCAGCTGCCCGTCCAAAGTGGTCATCATCGCACCGGCGATGCCGCAGATGGCCGAGCCCAGCACGAAGATCTGCAGATGACGGCGGGTGACATCCTTGCCCATCGCCTCGGCGGCGACCTCGTTGTCGCGGATGGCGCGCATCATGCGGCCCCAAGGGCTTTTCAACGCCATCTGAGCCATCCACAGCAGCACCAGGAGCACGATCAGGAACAGAAAAGAGTAGCCCAGCTTGACGGAAAGCGTCGAGGCAGTAACCGGATCCAGCCCGAACCACTCGGCCCTTGCAAGGAAAGTTGGGTCTTGCTGCAATTCAACTTCGTAGCCAACCACCGGTGAGGGACGTGGAATGCCGTAGACGTTCTTGACACCACGTGCCAGCCAGTCCTCGTTTTTCATGACGGCGATGATGATCTCGGCGATACCAAGTGTGGCAATTGCCAAATAGTCCGAGCGCAGGCCCAGCGCCGTTTTTCCGATCAGCCATGCTGCGCCCGCCGCCAAAAGTCCCCCGGCAGGCCAAGCGAATAGGACAGGAAGGTTCAAACCGCCGATATTACCTGCGACAGCAGGATCAATCGCTTCGATCGCAGCTACGTTGGGATCAAAAATTGCGCGGTAAACAAAAAAACCTACGACCAGAATACCGATGATCGCAAAGGTTTGTGTGCGTCCCTTGGGCATTTTTTGGGCCACCATCACAGCTGCAACCACGGTTGCCGCGCCCATCAAAAGCGACAGGATGACGCCATACCCGCCACCAGACCAGGCGCCGGGGGTTGGGGGTGTCGAAACCAGCACAACCGCTAGCCCGCCCAGCGCGACAAAGCCCATGACACCAACGTTGAAGAGGCCAGCAAAGCCCCATTGCAGGTTGACGCCAATCGACATGATGGCCGAGATCAAGCCCATGTTCAGGATCAGGATTGCGGCGTTCCAGCTTTGGGTGAATCCGGTCAACACGATGAGTGCGCCGACGACCACGAAAAGCAGCGTGTTTTTGACGGGCTCGCTCATATCACTTTTCCTTTGAACAAGCCGGTTGGCTTAAACAGAAGTACGATCAGCAAAATGGCAAAGCTGACAGCGAATTTGTAATCGGTGGACAGGAACTGCACCAAACCTGACGGCTCCAGATTTTCAGGTGCCAGATAAGTCAGCACTTTCTTCCACGCGTAGGTGATCGTCACCTCAGAAAACGCGATGATGAAACCGCCTGCGATGGCTCCCAGAGGGTTTCCGAGGCCACCCACGATAGCCGAGGCAAAGATCGGCAGCAAAAGCTGGAAATAGACAAATGGCTTGAAGCTTTTGTCGAGGCCGTAAAGCACGCCCGCAGTGGTCGCCAGCGCGGCAACGATGATCCATGTGATCATCACCACGCGCTCGGGGTTGATACCGGACAGCAACGCAAGATCCTCATTGTCGGAATAGGCCCGCATCGATTTGCCAGTGCGCGTTTTGTTCAGGAACCAGAACAACAGCGCCACGGCGACAACCGCCACGATCACCGTGATGCCCTGGGAGGTCTTGATAGCCAGCCCCTCACGCAGCCCAGTCATCGCCTTGAAATCTCGCGCCGAGACGATGAAACGCGCTCCGTCCGAGAACCTTTGGTCATCCGGACCGATGATGAAACGAACCAGCCCGTTCATGATGAACATCACACCCATCGAGACGATCACCAGAATGACCGGTTTGGCCTTCTGTTCCCGATAGAAGCGATAGACCAACCGGTCGGTGATCAGCACCAGAACGATACAGCCCAGAATGGCAAAGGGCAGGGCGAGCAGAGCCGTTGGCAACGGCCCGAAACTGACGCCAGCGGCTTGCAGGCCCCAAGTGACCAGCACCGCGATCATCGCGCCAAAGGCCATTGTATCGCCATGGGCAAAGTTAGAAAACCGCAGGATGCCGTAGATCAGCGTCACCCCCAAAGCGCCAAGCGCCAACTGGCTGCCATAGGCGATTGCGGGAACAAGAACGAAGTTGGAGAGCGCCACAAGGGCGTTGAGGAAGTCCATTAGTTCGTTACCTCATTTTCCAAGTTCGTACGTCTTTTCGACCTGATTTCAGAGTGATCAAACACGAGAGTAGCTATCACTGGCGTCATCCCCCCAAGAAACTCTTGCGAACTTCTGGATCGGCCAACAGCTCCTTGCCTGTCCCGGTATAGGCATTGCGACCCTGGACCAGTACATATCCCTTGTCCGCAATCTCCAGCGCCTGACGGGCATTCTGTTCGACCATCAGGATCGGTAACCCGGTGCGCGAGACCTCGATGATCCGGTCGAACAGCTCATCCATCACGATTGGTGAGACACCGGCGGTGGGTTCGTCCAGCATCAACACTTTGGGCTGGGTCATTAGCGCACGGCCCACGGCGACCTGTTGACGTTGACCACCTGACAGCTCTCCGGCGGCCTGGTTGCGCTTGTCGCGCAGGATGGGGAAGAGGTCATAGACCTGTTCCATCGTCTGGCTGATGTCGTCGCGCCGGATGAAGGCACCCATCTCAAGGTTCTCTTCCACTGTCATCGACGTAAAAATGTTCGAGGTCTGCGGGACAAAGCCCATGCCGCGTACCACGCGGTCTTGCGGGCTGAGATTGGTGATATCTTCGCCATCCAGCCGCACAGACCCTTGGCGTACGTCCAGCATGCCAAACACAGCCTTCATTGCGGTGGATTTGCCCGCGCCGTTGGGGCCGACGATCACCGCGATCTCGCCCTTATCAACGGCGATGGTGCAGTCATGCAGGATGTCTGGCCCTTTGCCATAGCCACCAGTCATAGTGTCGCCAATCAGGAAAGGACCGCCCTCGACCCGATGCGTTTCACCGCTTTTGCGATGCGCTGGAGTCATGGTGCCGACACCATGCGTATTGGTGATCGAGGCGTCCTTGTTGCCCTTATCGTCCTGGTAGGGGTTGTCGCTCATGCGCCCGCCTCCAGCTTGTCTTTGTTCTTAAGGCCGGTGCCTAGGTAAGCTTCGATCACGTGCTCATTGGCCTTGATCTCGTCCAGAGTGCCTTCGGCAAGCACCTTGCCCTCGGCCATGCATATGACTGGGTCGCAAATCTTGCCGATGAAATCCATGTCGTGCTCGATAACGACGAAGGTATAGCCGCGCTCCTTGTTCAGGCGCAGGATCGTGTCGGCGATGGTCATCAGGAGCGTGCGGTTCACACCAGCGCCGACCTCGTCCAAAAACACGATCTTGGCGTCGACCATCATGGTACGGCCAAGCTCCAGAAGTTTCTTCTGACCGCCCGAGACCTGACCGGCCTTGTGATCGGCCAGATGTTCGATTGTCAGGAACTCCAGCACCTCATCGGCTTTCGCCCTAAGTGCGCGTTCCTCATCCGCGATACGCTTACGCCCGAACCATGTGTTCCACAGCGATTCCCCGGATTGTGCGCCGGGCACCATCATCAGGTTTTCACGGCAGCTCATCGACGAAAACTCATGCGCGATCTGGAAGGTGCGCAGCAGACCTTTATGAAACAGCTCATGCGGGGGCAGGCCAGTGATATCCTCACCGTCCATATGTACCTTACCGCTAGTCGGTGGAAGTACGCCCGCGATCACGTTGAATAGCGTGGTTTTTCCGGCCCCGTTCGGTCCGATCAGACCGGTGATCGAGCCCTTTTGGATTTCCAGCGATGCCCCGTCCACCGCATGAAACCCGCCGAAATGCTTGTGCACGTCATCGACGACGATCATCTTTTCCCCTAGCCGCCGTTTTCGGCGTTTTTACCATCCCCGTTAACCGGAGTGCGGCCTTTTTTCATTGAAACAGCCCGGACACAAGGGCCGGGCTGCTTGTTTTTATGACTTTTAACCTTGGATCAACGGAAGTTGACGGTCTTGTTTTCGCCGTCGGTCACCTCGATCTCGCGATACGAACCTGCGCTTTCACCTGGGCCGATCAGTTCAACGCCCGATGCGCCGACATAATCGATGTCCTGACCGGCAGCCAACAGCTCCAGACCTTTAGCCAGTTCTCCGGGGAAGATTTGCTCACCCGGAGCATTGGCGACATCCATGATTTTCGCGCCGTATTCAGCGGGGTTGGTCGAACCTGCGGCCTGCATCGCCAGCATGAACAGCGCGGCGGCGTCATAGCTTTCCGGCGAGTAGGGCGACGAACCGTCAAAGCCCGCAGCTTCAGCCATGGCAAAGTACTTCTCGGCACCTTCACCGCCCGAGCCAGCGATCTGACCGAACGAGCCGTTCAGGTCGGGACCAACGTTTGCCGGCAGCGAGTCACCGATCATGCCGCCCGGCAGACCGAACGTGTCAAACGCTCCGCTGTCCAGAGCCGACTGGATGATGCCCAAACCACCTTGGTCCAGATATCCTGCGACCACGAGAATATCGCCACCGGCCGAGGCCAGCGCGCCAACTTCGGCCGAATAGTCGGCCTTGCCGTCTTCGTGCGCGGCAACGATGGTGACTTCGCCGCCCGAAGCCTCGAACGAGGACTGGATCGCGTCCGCCAGTCCCTTGCCATAGTCGTTGTTGGTGTACGTCAGAGCAATCGAGCTGATGCCACGGTCATTCAGGATGTCTGCCATTACCTGACCTTCACGCGCATCCGACGGCGCGGTGCGGAAGAACAGGCCGTTGTCTTCCATGGTCGACAGACCCGGAGATGTGGCCGACGGCGAGATCATGACCATGCCGTTCGGGATCGCGACGTTCTGCAGGATTGCGCCAGTGACGCCCGAGCAGTCGCCGCCGATGATACCGGCAACGCCGTCGGCAATCATACGTTCGCCGTTCGAGGTGGCCAGACCATTGTCGATACAGCCGGTATCGGCGCGGGTTCCGGTCACGCTTGCGCCGTCCAGCAGTTTGCCGGATTCGGTGACCTCGGCCATCGCCATTTCTGCGCCCGAACCCATGGCCGGGGCCAGCGATTCAATCGGGCCTGTAAAGCCGAACAGCACGCCCAGCTTCACGTCCTCGGCCATAGCGGTACCCGCCAGCAGAGCGGTTGCTGCAGTAGCGGTAAGCAGCTTTTTCATTAGGTTACTCCCTATTTATCGTTTGAACGTCGTCGTTCTGGGCATGACCCTAGGCAAGCTGTCCGAAAAAGAAAAGTCCTAACAAAAAAGTGCTTTTGAAAGCAGCAATCCTATCTGTTTTGTTAGGCTAGGTCAGTTTGTTGCGGTGCACCACTAGGGATTGGGTCGATATGATCAGAACTTTTGCGATTCTCATTCTGTCGTGCTGGTCGATTGCAGGCTGGTCCGATGTCATCAACACAACCGGCGGGCCGGTTCAGGTTACTCAGGTGGTTAGAGGCCTTGATACACCTTGGGCGATTGGCATTCTTCCGGATGGCAGCTTTGTTGTCACTGAGCGAGATGGCGAGCTTTTGTACGTTGCCGGAGGTGAGGCGAAGCGCATCAAGGGTCTGCCAAAAGTGGTCGCGAACGGGCAGGGCGGTTTGCTAGATGTCACCATCGCGCGTGACTTCAATCGGACCCGCGAGCTTTTTCTGACTTTCTCCAAATCGCAACGAGGCGGTGCAGGCACCGCTGTCGCTGTCGCTCGTTTATCGGAGAACGGAGAACGTCTGACCAATCTGCGTGTGATATTCGAGGCCTCTCCCGGTGGCTTCGGCGGGCGCCACTTTGGTTCTCGCGTCGTTGAAGCGAATGATGACACGTTGTTCGTCACTATCGGTGACCGAGGTGATCGCCCGGCTGCGCAGGATCGAACGAACCACATGGGTACGGTCATTCGGATCAACCGTGATGGTTCAGTTCCCAGTGATAACCCGTTTGTGGGCAATCCCGGTGTCCGCCCCGAGATCTGGTCGTTTGGTCACAGAAACCCTCAGGGTGCCAATTTGGATCAGCAGGGCCGGCTTTGGGTTTCGGAACACGGGGCAAAAGGCGGGGATGAGGTTAATCTGATCAGACCCGGTGCCAATTATGGCTGGCCAGTGATTTCGTATGGCGTTCATTATTCGGGTCAGAAGATCGGTGAAGGCACGTCGAAGCAAGGAATGGAACAGCCCGAGCATTATTGGGATCCTTCCATCGCACCCTCTGGCTTGATGGTCTATTCCGGAAAACTTTGGCCGGAATGGAAGGGGAATCTGTTCGTTGGCTCTTTGAAATTCGACTACATTGCACGTTTGGCGGGCGATCCACTGCGTGAGGCTGAGCAGATCGAAGGCCCCGAGACCGAACGTGTTCGCGACATCGTCGAAGCACCAGATGGGTCGATCTGGTTCATTTCCGTTGGGCAAGGCGCGGTTTACCGAATGACGCCCCTCTGACGGTATTAAACGGGGTTAGGGCGTTTGCTTCTATGCCATTCGGTCACGGTGTATCTGTTCCGGGCTTCAGGGTGATCAGGAGATTTGAATGAGTGATTTTGTAATCGAGCTTTGTGAAACAATGCCGCCAAAGCGCGAACTTAATACGATCCTGGCACAATATTACGCGCTTATAGTGCAACGAATGCAGGATATGGGCTTTGAGATTGATCCAGCGGCCCCCGAAAGCGCATTGGCGGAGTTTTGGGCGCATACAGAGGATTACCTACCCCCGAATGGATGTCTTGTGGTGGCGCGAAACGATGCCGGAGACATCATTGGATGTGGGATGCTGAAACGATTTGATCACCAAACCGGTGAACTTAAACGGGTTTTTGTGACCGAGGAGGCACGGGGGACCGGTGCCGGGCGTGCCTTGATCGAAGCCCGGGAACAGGCCGCGCGTGATATGGGTTTGAAACGCCTCATCGCCGATACGCTTACACCGAATGTCGAAATGCGCGACCTGTACCCCAAACTTGGTTTTGTTGAACTGGACTCACCAATCGAAACCACGACCTATCTGGATCAACCGATGTTACGGCCGCACCTGCACTACTTTGCGAAAGATTTGTAAGGTTTCCCTGCGGCTTTGGATTAAACAGACAACCGACCGCTCTGTGCACCGCGTTCGCGATAAGGCGTGGTGTTGTAATGCGCCCGGTAGCATTTAGAGAAATGCGACGGGCTGGCAAAGCCGCAAGCCAGCGCCACATTGATGACGCTCATATCGGTCTGCATCAGCAAGTTCCGCGCTTTATGTAGGCGCAACTCCATGTAGTAGCGCTTGGGCGAGCGGCTGAGATAGCGGCGGAACAGACGTTCTAGCTGGCGCGTCGACATGCCTACGTCCTTGGCTAGAATAGAAGGCGAGATTGGCTCTTCTATGTTCTTTTCCATCATCAGGATAACCTGACTGAGCTTGGGGTGGCGCACGCCGATCCGTGTAGGTGTCGACAAACGTTGCGTGTCCTGATCCGTACGTATCGAAGAATAGATCATCTGATCAGCGACCGCGTTGGCCAGATCTTCTCCGTAATCTTCGGCAATCAGCTTGAGCATCAGGTCAATCGAGGATGTGCCGCCTGCAGTTGTCATTCGGTTGCCATCAACCAAAAACACCGACTTGGTCAGCTCTACAGTGTCGAATTCTTCGGCAAAACTGTCTGAGTTTTCCCAATGGATCGTAGCGCGCTTGCCTTCCAGCAAACCGGCTTTGGCCAGCGTATAGGCCGCGGTGCAAAGACCGCCGATTTTCAACCCTTTACGCGCTTCGCGGCGTACCCAGTTCAGGATGCGTTTGGTGGTTGCCGCTTGTACATCGACCCCCCCGCAGATCAGGACGACGTCGTCACGCTGCAATTCGGTCAGATCAGAATCAAGATTGAAAGAAGTACCGGCTGAACAAGTCACTGTTTCACCGCCTTCGCCCGTCAAGGTCCAGGTATAAAGCTCTCGGTTGGCCATTCGATTGGCGATCCGCAGACTGTCCAAAGCCGAAGCGAATGACAGAAGGGAAAACTTGTCCAAAAGCACAAATACAAAGTTATGCGGCTTGCCTGTGCTATGATCCACAGTGACAACTTGGCGTTGCTCTTGCATGGCGAACTGTCCTTGATTCGGCGCGCACCGGGATTTCCACGGTGGCGGATATGCCAGTCACCATGCTCAAAGCTTGATTATGGCGTCAAGAGGCGCAAAAGGGATATGGCCTCTCATTCATGCATTTTGTATAGAGGCCACCTGAAATACTTCAGCGGAGATAAAAGCTATGACTGAATGGCAAAAAACGAACTGGCGCAACAAGCCCCGGGTTCAGATGCCAGACTATACCGACGCGGCCGCGCTGGCCAAAGTCGAGGCGCAGCTTTCGCAGTATCCCCCGCTGGTTTTTGCGGGTGAAGCGCGACGGCTGAAGCAGCATCTGGGAGCCGCGGGTCGTGGCGAAGCGTTCCTGTTGCAAGGCGGGGATTGCGCTGAAAGCTTTGAGCAGTTCAGCGCGGATGCGATCCGTGACACGTTCAAGGTGATGCTGCAGATGGCAATGGTGCTAACCTACGGCGCCAAGGTTCCCGTGGTTAAAGTTGGCCGCATGGCGGGCCAGTTCGCAAAACCGCGCAGTGCGCCGACAGAGGTTGTGGACGGTGTGGAGCTGCCCAGCTACCGCGGTGACATCATCAATGAGCTGGCCTTTACACCCGAGGCACGTATTCCGAATCCCGACAAGATGCTTCAGGCCTATACACAGGCGGCGGCAACACTGAACCTGCTGCGGGCGTTCTCGACCGGTGGTTTTGCGGATATGAGCCACGTGCACTCGTGGACGCTGGGTTTCGCCGATGGGCAAGATGTTCAGAAATACTCTGAGATCGCTGACCGCATCCAGGATTCGATTGATTTCATGGGGGCCGCAGGCATCACCGCCGACACCACCCACGAATTCTCATCGGTGGAGTTCTACACCAGCCACGAAGGCCTGTTGCTTGAGTATGAAGAGGCGCTGACCCGTCTGGATTCGACCTCGGGCAATTGGTTGGCTGGTTCCGGGCACATGATCTGGATCGGCGACCGCACCCGTCAGCCCGACGGTGCGCATGTCGAGTTCTGCCGTGGCGTACTGAACCCGATCGGTCTGAAATGTGGTCCGACAACCAGTGCCGAAGACCTCAAGGTCCTGATGTCCAAGCTGAACCCCGAAAACGAAGAAGGGCGCTTGACCCTGATCGCGCGCTTTGGTGCAGGTAAAGCGGGTGAGCATCTGCCGCGTCTGGTCAAAGCGGTGAAGGAAGAGGGCGCACAGGTTACTTGGGTCTGCGATCCGATGCATGGCAACACGATCAAATCCGCGACCGGCTACAAGACCCGGCCGTTTGATTCCGTGCTGCGCGAAGTACGCGATTTCTTTGGCGTACATCAGGCTGAAGGCACGATCCCCGGTGGTGTTCATTTCGAGATGACAGGGCTGGATGTCACCGAATGCACCGGAGGTGTGCGCGCGGTGACCGAAGAGGATCTTTCGGATCGCTATCACACAGCTTGTGACCCGCGCCTGAACGCCTCGCAGTCGCTGGAACTTGCATTCCTTGTCGCGGAAGAACTGACCAACCTACGTCGTGACCGCAGCAAGCGCGCTGCAAGCTGACTTCGAATACATCCTGAATTAGTAAGACGGCGGGCATCATGCCCGCCGTTTTCATTTAGTCGTCACGTGATGATACCAACCTTAGGTGCGGTGCCCCTTTGAACGTGGTCTGGTCTTCAGCGAACCCCTCTGCTTGCTGTTGGACAGGCCTCGGAGGCTGTTGCAAATCAGAGATCGTGTTGACGCGGCGATCCGAGACGATGAAGCGACGCGGTGTCGACCCGATGGTTCCGTCGCTGACCATGACCCCAAGAATGCGGCTGACGTCGCCCAGATCGCTTTTAAGCGGCAGCAGGATCATGCGGGCCTGAAGGCTGGTTCGTCCCAGCTTGCCTTTCGAAAGCAAGCCCAGTTCGGCAACCGCGGGGCGGGTGAGGACTTGGTCCAGAATGGATTTGACATCATCGCGGGCGCTCGGTTCGAAAAAAGCCGTTAGGGGCATACCGCGAACTTCCATGCCCGCCAGATTGTTCAGGTGACTTCCCGCCAGCCGAAACCGGGCCAAACCCGGCGCGATGCGTTCCAGTATGAAAGTGTATTCGAGAATATTCTCCAGGCCGCGCGGATCGATCTGCGAGCGCATCGGAACGCATTCACCTGTCAGCAAGGCGGTCCAATAGGCTTCGGCCTGACGGATGGGAGAAAGGCTTCGCCCGCTGTCAAATCGGTCCATTGCGATGATCTTTCCAAGTTCTGAGCCGGAACCAGTCCCGAAAAAGGTTTTCATTTCATCACCCTACCATCAATCACTCGCGATTTTCCTAAAATGCCATCTAATGGGCAAAGCTGCGATCCGCCAGCTTTTCTGACTGTCAGATTGACACGAGTTAATACAATTTTGGAGCAATTCTTTAACGAATGGTTAACCTCTTGGCATTGATTGGGGAATGAGCAAGGTCTTGCCCCTTGCTGGTCAATGGCATTAGGTGCGACCAGTGAATTTGACGGAAAGGGCAGGCATGATCAAATCCATGACCGGTTTCGCCTCGGGCAAGGGGGCGTTTGGTCCCCATAGCTGGACTTGGGAATTGCGCAGCGTCAATGGCAAGGGGCTGGATCTACGTCTGCGGCTTCCCGATTGGTTGACAGGGTTAGAGGCCGCGCTGAGAGGCGATCTGTCGAAGCAGGTCAACCGAGGGAACATCACGCTGTCCCTTCGGATGGGACGGGAAGAATCCGCCGCGGATGTCCGGTTGAACACCCCAGCGATGGAAGCTGCGCTGGATGCACTGGCCCAGACCGAAGCGCTTGCAGGCGCGCGGGGCGTATTGTTGGCTCCGTCCAAAGCCAGCGATCTTCTTGCCTTGAAAGGCATGTTGGAAGCCGGAGCTGACGCGGATGATCCAGCCCAGCTTGTCGAGCACCTGAAGTCTGAGTTCGGTGGCTTGCTTGCTTCATTCATTGAGATGCGCGGTTCCGAAGGTGAAGCTCTGTCAGGCATTCTTGCGGGACAACTCGACCAAGTCGCAAAGCTGACGGATCAGGCCGCTGATCTGGCCGAGCGTCGCCGCGAGGAAATGGCGCAAAACATGCGCGAAAACCTGACACGCGTTCTCGACAATACGCAAGGTGCGGACCCTGATCGCGTTGCACAAGAACTGGCCCTGATCGCGGTCAAGGCCGATATTACCGAAGAAATTGACCGGTTGAAGGCCCATGTCACTGCGGCGCGTTCCCTTTTGACGCAAGACGGCCCGGTTGGGCGTAAGCTGGATTTCCTGATGCAAGAATTCAATCGTGAGGCCAATACGCTCTGCTCGAAATCGCAGAATGCCGAACTGACGGCGGTTGGGTTGGAGCTGAAAGCGGTCATCGATCAGATGCGCGAGCAAGTGCAGAACGTGGAATAAGGACGGGAACATCACATGGCGGATCGCCGCGGTCTATTAATCATACTGTCCTCGCCTTCGGGCGCAGGTAAATCCACTCTGGCCCGCCGTTTGATGCAATGGGATGTCGGTTTGGAATTCTCGATCTCGGCCACCACCCGTGCTCCGCGCCCGGGTGAGGAGCATGGCCGGGAGTACTACTTCCTATCCGAGGACGAGTTCAAACAGCAGGTGGCGGATGGGCAGATGCTGGAACACGCGCATGTGTTCGGCAACTTCTACGGCTCTCCTGCTGGACCGGTCCGCGAGTCCATCACACAGGGGCGCGATGTGCTGTTTGATGTTGATTGGCAGGGTGAAGTGCAGATCCGCAATTCAGATTTGGGCAAGCATGCGTTGTCGATTTTCATCCTCCCTCCCTCGATCCGTGAACTACGCCGCAGGCTGGAAGGGCGTGGGCAGGACAGCGAAGACGTGATCGCCAAGCGCATGTTGAAAAGCTGGGATGAGATCAGCCATTGGGGCTACTACGACTATGTTCTGATCAACGATGATTTGGATACCACGGAGGAAAGGCTAAAAACCATCGTCAGCGCAGAACGCATGCGTCGCATCCAACAGCCCAGCCTGCAGAACCACATCCGCTCGTTGCAGACCGAGTTCGAGGGCTTGTCATGACCATCTATGCTTTGGGCGATCACTCGCCGCAAATTCACGAAGACACCTGGGTAGCCCCCGACGCCAACTTGATCGGCAAAGTGGTCCTGGAACAAGGCGCTTCGGTCTGGTTCGGGTGCACCATCCGGGCCGATCACGAAGAAATCCGTGTGGGCGCAGGCAGCAATGTGCAGGAAAACTGCGTGATGCACATCGATGCGGGCTATCCGCTGACCATTGGGAAGAACTGCACAATTGGTCACAAGGTCATGCTGCATGGTTGCACGATCGGAGACAATACGCTGATCGGTATGGGGGCTATCGTTCTAAACGGGGCGAAGATCGGAAAGAACTGTCTGATCGGGGCAGGGGCGCTGATCACCGAAGGCAAAGAGGTTCCCGATAATTCGTTGGTCATGGGCTCGCCGGGCAAAGTTGTGCGGCAGCTTGATGAGGCGGCGGCCCAGAAACTAACGCTGAGTGCGCTGCACTATCAGGACAATATGCGTAAGTTTCGCCAAACATTGCGTCCGGTCTAAACGCGCATGACGGATACCCTGCTTGCCGAATTGGTTTCAGCCATTCCGATGCCCGCCGTGCTGGTCGGTCAGACCGAGCGTATTGTCGCCGCAAATAGCGAGGCGCGGACGCTTTTGGGGCACGCAATCGAAGGCAGGCATTTTGCCACAATCCTGCGCCAGCCTCAGGTTATCGATGCCGTCGAACAATGCCTGCGCTCGAAACAACCCGGCAAAGCGCGGCATCTTTCCAATGATGGTGCTCAGGATACGACGTTTGAGGTGCAGTGCAGATTCGTCGGTGGGACCGAGGCGGTATTGGCGGTATTTCAAGATATCACGCATCTGGAACAGGCAGGTCAGATGCGGCGCGATTTTGTGGCCAATGTCAGCCATGAATTGCGCACGCCGCTAACGGCCTTGATGGGGTTTATCGAAACATTGCGAGGCCCCGCCCGCGATGACACCGCCGCCCGCGACCGTTTTCTTCAGATCATGGCGGATGAGGCCAATCGGATGAACCGGCTTGTGGGGGATTTGCTGTCGCTGAATCGAGTGGAAAGTGAAGAACGGGTCAGACCCAAAGAGCCATTGGAACTGACAGGTCTGATTCAATCGACCTTAAACACTCTGCGACCGCTGGCGGATGATGCCAGTGTTGTTGTTTCGTTGGATGCCCCAAACGAGTCGATCGAGATGGTCGGAGACAGCGATCAGCTTCGTCAGGTGATAACCAATCTCGTTGAAAACGCGATCAAATACGGGGGCAGCGGTGGCAAGGTCGGTGTGGTCGTTACCCTGTCTGAGCGGGATACGGCGATGCGCGGTCCTGCGGTACGTATCAAGATCATTGATCAAGGGCCCGGTATTGATGCCAAACACCTGCCCAGGTTGACCGAACGGTTCTATCGCGCAGACAGTCACCGCTCGCGCGAGTTGGGCGGAACCGGACTGGGGCTTGCAATCGTGAAGCATATCGTCAATCGCCATCGGGGCAGGTTGCGGGTGGAAAGTGAGCCGGGGCAGGGCGCGACGTTTACGGTCATTCTACCACGCTGAGGTCGTGCCAAACGCAGGCTTTACTGGGGTGACGCTTCGTCAAGTTAAGAATTTCTGAGAAATTCATGAGTTGTCATGAAACCGTTACATACCTGTCACAAAAGGCTTACGCAGGCGTCATAGTGCTGCGCTCAGATCATCATGGGGATGATCAGTACCCATCCTTTTCAAGGAGACTGAAATGTCCTTTGTAAAACTGTCGGCTTCTGCGCTGGCTATCGCTGCCGTCTCGGCAACCACTGCTGCTGCGCGTGACAACGTTCAAGTTGCTGGCTCTTCCACCGTTCTGCCTTATGCGTCAATCGTTGCAGAACTGTTCGGTGAAAATACCGACTTCCCCACACCGGTTGTTGAATCAGGCGGCTCGTCCGCCGGTCTGAAACGCTTCTGCGAAGGCGTCGGTGAAAACACGATCGACGTTGCAAACGCATCGCGTGCCATCCGTGAAAAAGAGATTAAAGCATGCGCCGAAAACGGTGTGACCGACATCATGGAAGTCCGCATCGGTTATGACGGCATCGTATTTGCAAGCCAGCAGTCGGGTCCTGCGTTCACTGCGTTTGAGCCTGCGGATATTTACAACGCCATCGGATCGAAAGTGATGAAAGATGGCGCGCTGGTCGACAACAGCTTCAACAGCTGGGCCGAGTTCAACGCTGACCTGCCGGATGTGGAAATCGCAATGTTCATCCCGGGCACCAAGCACGGCACCCGCGAAGTGTTCGAAGACAAAGTTCTGCTGGCAGGTTGTGAAGCGACGGGCGCGATGGAAGCCATGGTCGCGGGCGGCCTAAGCGAAGATGACGCCGAAGATGCATGCCTGGACGTGCGCACCGACGGCAAATCGGTCGATATCGACGGTGACTACACCGAAACTCTGGCCCGCATCGACACCAACACCAATGGTATCGGCGTGTTTGGTCTGGCGTTCTACGAGAACAACACCGACAAGCTGAAAGTGGCTACGATGGGTGGTATCGCACCGTCGACCAAGAGCATCGCGTCGGGTGAATACCCCGTCTCGCGTCCGCTGTTTTTCTACGTCAAGAAAGCGCATATCGGCGTGATCCCCGGTCTGAAAGAATACGCCCAGTTCTTCACTCATGAAGAAATTGCTGGTCCCTCGGGCCCGCTGGCCAACTACGGTCTGGTTGCCGATCCTGAACTGGCAAAAACGCAGGACGCGATTGCCAACGAAGTAACCTTGGGTTCGGGCAGCTAATCACTCACCCCGATCGAATTGACTGGGGGCGGCGTTTTCTGTCGCCCCCAATTTTTCCCTAATCCCGATCAAGACCTATGGGGGCGTCATGCCAATTCTTTGGCTCATTCTGATCGTGCTTGCGATCGCGGCAGTCGGATATGTTTTGGGGCGAATGCGCGCCTTGCAAAGTGCCGGAGGGGACAGCCGCAATCTGCATTCTCTTCCCTCGTTTTATGGCGCTAACGTCGCACTGAAAGTCATAGTTCCCGCCTTAGGTTTGTTGATCGTCTGGCTGCTGGTTCAGCCGCTCTACGTTAACTCTCAGGTCTCGGAGATGGTTCCCGAAACGGCGATCAAGGAAGGATCGTCGCGCAGTCTTGTTATGGCCGAGGTGCGTCGGACCGCAAATGGTCTGGACAGTGCCGTTGCGCAGGGACATCTCACCGAAACGCTCGCACAGGATGCGCGGGCGGATATTTCCGAGATGACCCAAAAGTTGAAGGACGCGGGTCAAGTCGTAACCTCGGACATCACGCAGACGGTTTTGCATGCAGCTCAAGCCTATCGGGCGATAAATTCAACCGGTTACGCGATAATGTCCGCCGCTGTGATACTGGTCGCCTTGGCCGGGGCTGTGTTCAGTTGGTTACAGACGCATTCTGAATATCGTGCCCGCAATGTGGTTGAGCAGGGAATTCGTGTGATGCTGCTGGCGGCTGCGTCGATTGCGATCCTGACAACGGTCGGCATCGTCCTTTCGCTGGTTTTCAATACGTGGGAGTTCTTCAAGCTTTACCCGGCATCAGAATTCTTTTTCGGTACCACCTGGGCGCCCAGTTTCTCGGGCCGTGGTGGGGCATCAGATCTGGGTATCATCCCTTTGCTGTGGGGCACGTTCTATATCTCGTTGGTGGCGTTGTTGGTGGCCGTGCCAATCGGTCTTTTCGCTGCGATTTATCTCAGTGAGTACGCTTCTTCACGCGTGCGCTCGATCGCCAAACCAATGCTTGAGGTGCTGGCCGGTATCCCGACCATCGTTTACGGCCTTTTCGCCCTGCTGACCGTTGGCCCGCTGTTGCTGAGCGTGTTCGGGGATGATGGTTTGGGCTGGATGAAAGCCGGTACGGCAGTGATGACCGCCGGTCTTGTCATGGGCATCATGCTAATCCCGTTCGTTTCATCGCTTTCTGATGACATCATCAACGCAGTGCCGCAGGCGATGCGGGACGGCTCTTACGGGTTGGGGGCCACGCAGTCAGAGACCATCCGACAAGTCGTCTTGCCTGCTGCTTTGCCCGGGATCGTCGGTGCGATCTTGCTGGCAGCTTCGCGCGCCATCGGTGAGACCATGATCGTGGTTCTGGGGGCAGGGGCCGCCGCGCGTCTGGACCTGAACCCGTTCGAGGCCATGACCACCGTCACCGCCAAGATCGTCAGCCAGCTGACGGGCGACGCCGATTTCGCCTCGCCCGAGGCCCTCGTCGCCTTCGCGCTTGGCATGACGCTGTTCATCCTCACGCTGGGGCTGAACGTTTTCGCCCTTTATATCGTGCGCAAGTATCGGGAGCAGTACGAATGACCGACGCCAGCATGCAAAATACCTCGACCTCGCTGACTGCATCCGATGCCCGGACCAAAAAACGCGAGGCTGCTGAAAAGCGTTTTCGCGCCTATGGGATCGTCGCCATCGCGACCGGATTGTTCTTTCTGATTGTGCTGTTTGCCTCAATCTTGTCGCAGGGCATCCCGGCCTTCCAGCGCACAGTTATCAGTTTAGAATTCACGCTGAGCGAAGCGCAGCGCGATGAAGCCGAAGGCACGATGTTCAAGACAAAGGCCTACTCCAATCTGTTCATTTCGGAACTGAATGAACAACTGGCCGAAAGTGGCATCACCGTGGATTTCGATCAGGATGCCATCGAGCGTCTGTTGGGCAAAATCGGCGGTACGATCCGAACCTTCTATGCCGATAATCCTAGCAAGCTGGGTGAGCCGATCATGTTCGATCTGGCGGCTTCAAGCCGTGTGGATGGCTACTTCAAGGGTCGGGTGTCTCGTGACACACTGCAGGACAGCCGCTTCCTGCAACTCAGCGATCTGGATCTGGTGGACGCGCTGAAAGAAGCGGGGATCATTAAACAGGCTTTCAACTGGCCGTTCATCACTGGTGCGGACTCGGGCGTGGATAACCCCGGTGGCGCGGGTATTGGTGCCTCGGTCGTCGGTTCGTTCTTCATGATGTTGGTGGTGCTGTGCCTGTCGCTGCCCATTGGAGTCGCCGCCTCGATCTATCTGGAAGAATTCGCGCCGCAGAACAAATTTACCGACCTGATCGAGGTGAATATCTCGAACCTGGCCGCCGTTCCGTCTATCGTGTTCGGTATCCTGGGTCTGGCCGTGTTCATCCAATTTATGCACCTGCCGCAATCAGCGCCGCTGGTGGGTGGTCTGGTCCTGACCCTGATGACGTTGCCAACGATCATCATCTCGACCCGAGCCTCGCTAAAGGCGGTTCCCCCGTCTATCCGCGACGCGGCGTTGGGGGTAGGGGCCTCGAAGATGCAGGCCGTCTTCCACCACGTGCTGCCGTTGGCCGCGCCCGGTATCCTGACTGGTACCATCATTGGTCTGGCGCAGGCGCTGGGTGAAACTGCTCCGTTGCTGTTGATCGGCATGGTGGGTTTTGTCGCCCGAGGCTATCCCGATGGCTTTTTGGCGGGCTTCACCGAGCCGAACTCGGCCATGCCGGCACAGATCTACACCTGGGCCGCGCGTGCCGATGTGGGTTTTTACGAGAAAGCCTGGGGCGGCATCATCATCCTTTTGATGTTCCTGCTGACCATGAATATCATCGCTATCATCCTGCGCCGCCGCTTTGAACGCCGCTGGTAGGAGGGGTTTAAAATGAACGATATGACACGAGTGGAGAGAACCGTGGACTCCAAAGACATCAAGATCAACGCCAAGCAGGTTCAGGTCTACTACGGTGAGACCCACGCCATTAAGGACGTGAGCGTCGATATCGAAGACAAGACTGTGACGGCTTTCATCGGTCCCTCTGGCTGCGGTAAATCCACCTTCTTGCGCTGTCTGAACCGGATGAACGACACAATCGACATTTGCCGGGTGCAGGGTGATATCCTGCTGGACGGTGAAGACATTTACGACAAGCGCGTCGATCCGGTACAGTTGCGTGCCAAGGTCGGCATGGTTTTTCAAAAACCGAACCCGTTCCCCAAATCGATCTATGACAACGTGGCTTACGGTCCGCGTATCCACGGCCTTGCCAAGAATAAGGCAGAACTGGATGAAATCGTAGAGAAATCTCTGCGTCGTGGTGCGATCTGGGATGAGGTCAAGGACCGTCTGGATGCCCCCGGTACCGGCCTTTCTGGTGGTCAGCAACAGCGTCTTTGCATCGCGCGCGCCGTAGCCACCGAGCCTGAGGTGCTATTGATGGACGAACCCTGTTCGGCGCTCGACCCAATCGCAACCGCGCAGGTCGAGGAACTGATTGACGAACTGCGTTCACGCTATTCAGTGGTGATCGTAACCCATTCGATGCAACAGGCCGCGCGGGTCAGTCAGAAGACAGCGTTTTTCCATCTGGGGAACTTGGTTGAGTTCGGCGAAACCGGGCAGATCTTCACCAACCCCGAAGATCCCCGAACCGAAAGTTACATCACCGGCCGGATTGGCTGAGCACAGGATAACTGCAATGAGCGAACAACATATTGCATCCGCGTTCGACCGCGACCTTGAGGCCATCCAAGCACACATCATGAAGATGGGTGGACTGGTCGAAGCCGCCATTATGGGCGCGGCCCGGTCGCTGGAGACCCGCGACGAAGAACTGGCAAATGAAGTGCGTCAAGGCGACAAGGCCATCGACGCACTGGAAGAACTGATTGACGAAGAGACCGCGCGCCTGATTGCCTTGCGTGCACCGACGGCCAGCGATTTGCGGCTGGTGCTGTCCGTGCTGAAGGTTGCGACCAACCTTGAACGGATTGGAGATTACTCCAAGAACATCGCCAAGCGAACGACCGTTCTGGTGAATGCCGGCGAAATCAACGGCAGTGCCGCCGCTCTGCGTCGAATGGCGCGCGAGGTCGAGCGGATGCTGCGCGACGCGCTGGATGCCTATATCCAGCGTGATGCTGAGCTGGCGCAGGACGTGATCGAGCGGGATCTGGAAGTGGACCAGATGTATAACGGCCTGTTTCGCGAGTTCCTGACCTTCATGGCGGAGGATCCGCGCAACATCTCATCGTGTATGCACCTGCATTTCATCGCAAAAAATATCGAACGCATGGGCGATCACGTCACCGCCATTGCCGAGCAGGTCGTCTATCTCGTCACCGGCGAGAGACCCAGCGAAGCGCGCCCCAAAGCCGACAACACGTCGCAAACGATCTAGGAGATCTCAATCATGTCCGCTGATCAACCGACTGTGCTGGTTGTTGAGGATGAATTGGCACAGCGAGAGGTGCTGGCCTACAATCTGGACGCCGAAGGGTTCCGCGTTACGCGCGCCGCTAATGGCGACGAGGCTTTGTTGTTAGTCGAAGAAGATCGCCCGGATATCATCGTTCTGGACTGGATGATGCCCAATCTGAGCGGTATCGAGGTCTGCCGCCGCCTGAAAACGCGGCCCGACACCCGATCGATCCCAATCATCATGCTGTCGGCACGTTCCGAAGAGGTCGACAAAGTGCGCGGCCTGGAAACAGGCGCGGATGACTATGTGGTCAAGCCTTACTCGGTTGTCGAATTGATGGCGCGCGTGCGAACGCAACTGCGCCGAGTGCGCCCGGCAACCGTTGGCATCCGGTTGGAGTTTGACGATATCATACTGGACTCTGAGACCCACAAGGTCAGCCGCGACAACAAGCTGTTAAAACTGGGCCCGACCGAGTTCCGGTTGCTGAGCACATTCATGGAAAAGCCCGGCCGGGTCTGGAGCCGCGAGCAGTTGCTTGACCGCGTATGGGGCCGCGATATCTACGTCGACACGCGTACTGTTGATGTTCATATCGGTCGTCTGCGCAAAGCGTTGACCCAACATGGCGGTGAAGATCCGGTGCGCACGGTGCGCGGGGCAGGGTACGCGCTCGGCTAACGCGGCAATGACTCTTCGGTCTGGGCCTGAGAAGCAAGCCAGTGTCGAAACTCTCGCAATGATCCGTCATCCGATTTTTCGCGCGGCCAAACCAGATAATATGCCCCCATCGTCTCTATCGCGTCAGGGAAGGCTGCAACCAGCCTACCTGTCGCAAGGTCTTGTTCCACCAGATAGTTTGGCAACAGGGCAACACCCAGGCCGTGCAGCGCGGCTTGGTTGATGGTGTTGAACTGGTCGTGGACGGTGCCGGGCAGGGGATGCGGGTGCGTGACACCCATCTGTTGAAACCAGTCCTGCCAGGCGCGCGGTCTTGTCTGGATATGCAGCAGCGGCAGTTTTAGCAGATCGCGGGGTGACGTCGGAGTGCCTTTGGGTAAAAGCTCGGGCGCGCAGACGGGCAAAACCCGCTCGACACTTAATAGCAAGCGATCAGTTCCGGGCCAATCAGGTTCCCCAAAATGTAAAGCCGCATCAAAGGGTTCCGAAGCAAAACTAAACGGTCGCAACCGCGTGGTCATGTTGATTGTGATATCCGGATGGCGGCGGGCGAAATCCGGCAGACGCGGTACCAGCCAGCGCATTCCGAATGTCGGCAGAATCGCCAGATTCAATGTCCCACCGACAGGGGAAATGTGCAGTTTCAGCGCCGCCTGCGCGATCTGAGACAAGGCTGGCCGAATTTCTTGTACATAGTCCTGTCCAGCCTTTGTCAGTGACAATCGCTTGCGATCACGGCTGACCAATTCTGCGTCCAAATGCGCTTCAAGCGTCTGCAGTTGCCGACTGACCGCGCTCTGCGTCAGTGCCATTTCATCCGCGACTGCCGAGGCTGATCCAAGGCGATCCAAAGCTTCAAGCGCGCGCAGCGCGGATATAGGCGGCAGGATAGGGCGCTTGGTGTCCATCTATGCGTTTTGATCATGAAACAATGCAAATGTCTCGCTGTTTTTTGAATATTTCTCAGATTATACTTGCCCAAACCTATTCAATTCGGAGAAGCAAAATGAACGCTCCAGATACAAAGCCTGTCCTGCGCGCAAAAGATGCGCCTGACCTTGGACGTTTCAACTGGGACGACCCATTTCGCTTGTCGGACCAGTTGGAAGAGGATGAACGCCTGATTGCCGACAGCGCGCGCGCTTACGCCCAGGAGAAATTGCAGCCGCGTGTCACCAAGGCTTTTGCAAACGAAGAAACCGATCCCGAGATCTTTCGTGAAATGGGTGAAATGGGCCTGTTGGGCACGACAGTCCCCGAAGAATATGGTGGGATCGGTGCAAGCTACGTATCTTATGGACTTGTGGCGCGGGAAGTTGAACGGGTGGATTCCGGCTATCGCTCGATGATGTCGGTGCAAAGCTCGTTGGTGATGTACCCGATTTTCGCCTATGGCAGCGAAGAACAGCGTCGCAAATATCTGCCGAAACTGGCAAGTGGCGAGTGGATTGGGTGTTTTGGCCTGACAGAGCCGGATGCGGGTTCGGACCCGGCGGCGATGAAGACCCGCGCCGAGAAGATTGATGGCGGGTATCGTCTGACCGGCAGCAAGATGTGGATTTCAAACGCACCGATCGCAGATGTCTATGTGGTCTGGGCCAAGTCAGATGCGCATGACGGCAAGATTCGTGGGTTCGTGCTGGATAAAGGCACCAAGGGCCTGAGCGCACCGAAGATCGAGAACAAGCTGAGCCTGCGTACTTCGATCACAGGTGAAATTGTAATGGATGGCGTTGAGGTGGGCGAGGGCGCTTTGCTTCCACATGTTCAGGGTCTCAAGGGGCCGTTCGGCTGCCTGAACCGCGCACGCTATGGTATCAGCTGGGGTGCGATGGGGGCCGCGGAATGCTGCTGGCACGCAGCGCGTCAGTACGGCTTGGATCGTAAACAGTTCAATCGACCACTTGCGCAGACCCAGTTGTTTCAACGCAAACTGGCAGAGATGCAGACCGAAATCTCTTTGGGACTGCAAGCAAGCTTGCGCGTCGGCCGTCTGATGGATCAGGCTGAAGCTGCGCCCGAGATGATCTCGATCATCAAACGTAACAATTGCGGCAAGGCATTGGACATTGCGCGGATGTCGCGTGACATGCACGGCGGCAACGGTATCTCACTTGAGTTCCAGGTGGTGCGTCACATGATCAATCTTGAGACAGTCAACACCTATGAGGGCACGCACGACGTTCATGCATTGATCCTGGGGCGGGCGCAAACCGGACTACAGGCATTTTACTGAGGCTGCACTTATTACTCGCATAATCGGTATTATGTAAAATACGTAGCAAGCGAGCCACGACTATAGAACACACATTGGTCGTGGCTTGCCAATATGTTACGCTGTGTTTGAGAAGTAAGACACGAGCTATGCAATGGTTCTGATTGGGAAGACCGTCGTCATCACTGGCGCTGCAAATGGCATAGGTAAAGGTCTTGCCAAGCGGTTCTCAGAAGAAGGTGCGCATGTAGTCTGCGCCGATATCGACCTTGCCGGCGCGCAGGCCGTGGCGGCGCAAATTGGCGGTGATGCACTCAGCTGTGATGTGTCCAAGGAAAGTGATATTCGAAATCTGATTGAGACTGTCGAGGATACGATCGCTCCGATTGATTTATTCTGTGCCAATGCGGGAATACTCACCTTAGGTGGATTTGAAGTGCCGGATGCTGAATGGGACCGCATCTGGCAGATCAACGTGATGTCTCATGTCTGGACCGCGCGGCACCTGGTCCCAAGGATGGTTGCGCGTGGTGGTGGTTATTTGATGATCACAGCATCAGCGGCTGGATTGCTCAATCAACCCGGCGCAGCCCCTTATGGCGTAACCAAACATGCGGCTGTGGGTTTTGCTGAATGGGTTGCGATGACCTATGGCGATAAAGGTCTCAGGGTTTCGGTTCTGTGTCCACAGGCCGTTCGGTCGGAGATGATACGTGGACATGAGGATTCGGTCGCCGCGATTGACGGAATAATTGAACCTGATGAGGTCGCCCAAGCCTGTGTCGAGGCGCTGGCGGATGAACGTTTTTTGATTCTTCCGCATCCACAAGTGCTTGACTATATGCGTTTAAAAACAGAAGACTACGACCGATGGTTAGGTGGAATGATGAAGCTTAATCAAAGGTTTGCTGGCAGTTCTTAGCGCGGTTTCCGTCTTCTGAGCAGGCCTTCTTGCGCGACGGATGCAACCAGTTTGCCATCCTGCGAGAAGATCGAACCCCGATTGAAGCTGCGCCCCTGCCCTGTCCACGGCGACTCCATCGAATACAGATGCCAGTTTTGAAACTGCACGGGTGCATGAAACCAGATGGCATGGTCCAGACTGGCCCCATCAATTTCACCAGTGAACCAGCTCAGCCCATGGGGCCGCATTCCGGAACTGAGCAAGCTCATATCCGAGGCATAGGCCAATAGAAGATGTTGTGTAACGGTGTCCGCGTGGTTCGCTGCGCCCATGCGAAACCAGACGTGGTTCTTGTCATCTGCCTTGGCGGGTGCAAACAGGTCCAGCGGATCGATTTCGCGCACTTCGATCGGGCGCTCGCGCAGCAATTCAGCTTTCAGCTTTTCGGGAACGCGATCCAGGTATTTTTCGCGCAATTCGTCACGCGATGGATGGTGCTCGGGCGCTTGAACGTCCGGAATCGGATGCTGATGTTCCCATCCGTCATCCTGCTTGTGAAACGAGGCCGACATGTTCAAAATTTGCTTGCCATGCTGGATCGCAACCACGCGGCGGGTTGTAAAAGAACCTCCATCGCGCGCGCGATCCACTTGATATATAACCGGAATTGACGGATCTCCGGGCCTTATGAAATAGGCGTGCAAGGAATGGCATAGACGATCCTCGACCGTCCTGTACGCTGCCGCAAGCGCTTGCGCGATCACCTGCCCGCCAAAGATACGCGTTGGTGTCTCGCCACCAGAACCGGTTCCGCGAAACAAATCGACCTCAAGCGGTTCGATATTCAGCAGATCAAGCAATATGCGTTCGGCTTCGGTCATTCGGGGCTCTCCGGCGTCTTGGCCTTTTCCGGTATCACTCAAACACCGATCATTCAACGAGCGCCGCGTGAACAAGCGCCTTTAACTCGGCTCGGGATGGATAAGAGCTGGATGGCGAGAGCTGTGTAAAAAACACAGTCGACAGCGCGTTGACCGGATCGATCCAGAAGTAGGTCGAGGCCATCCCGCCCCAGCCATAGTCGCCAACCGAGCTTGGGGCTCGGGTGCGCGCCGGGTTCAGTACCACCGCGCCTCCGATGCCAAAGCCTGTGCCTTCCATGGGTTGCTCGGCAAAGCTTTGTGGACCCATGGATGCAATATCGTCCGGTAAATGGTTGCGAAACATGAATTCTACAGTCTTCGGCCCAAGCAATCGCGCGCCATTTGCGGTTCCTTTGTTTCGCAACATCTCGGCGAACTTGCTGTAATCGTCGATGGTACTGATCAATCCGCCACCGCCAGAAAAGGTCGTTGCCGCCTCAAACGGGGACTCTCCGGCCCGATCCACCAACCGCAGTGTTTCGCCACCCGATTTTGCGGCATTCAGCGCCATGGCATCGCCTTCGAGTGGGGTGTAGAGCGAGGCAAATCGGTCCTCTGCCCCTTCAGGTACTGAAAACGCGGTTTCACTCATCCCAAGTGGTCGAAAGATGTGTTCGGTTAGAAACACGTCCAGCGGTATGCCTGATACGACTTCAATCACGCGGCCAATCACGTCGATCCCTACCGAGTACTCCCAGCGACTGCCTGGCTGAAAAGCCAGCGGCAACCCTGCCAGCACTTTAACCCGACCCGCCAGCGGGCCTTGTTTCGGGGAAAAGATCAGATCGAGCTCATCCATGGCCATTGGCAAAAGGCCGGGATTGAACGGGTAGCTCAGCCCGCTGGTGTGCGTCAGCAACTGATGCAGGCTGGGTGTCGGCGCGTCCTTGGTCTGGTTCAACTGCGTTGCACCCGGGACCAAAGCTTGCATGGTTGCAAACTCTGGCAGGAATTCAGAAACCGGGGCATCTAGATGAAACAACCCCTGTTCCACCAGCATCATCAAGGCAACGGACGTCACAGGCTTAGTCATCGAATAGATCCGAACCAGGCTATCGCGTTGGAACGCGAGGTCGGTTTCAATGCAGCGGCGGCCAAATGCGTGAAAGAATGCCTCTTGCCCGTTCTGGTGGATCAGAAGGGCGCTGCCTGCGTATTTCTGCTGCTCAACATATCTGTGCATCCATTGGCGGATGTGGGTCTGCGCGGTCGGATCAAATCCCATGAGGCAACTCCATCTTGATCAGGCCGATCTTGCCTTCGTGAGATCCGAGGCAACAGCGAATTCTGCTGATTTTTGCTGGATTTGTTGAAGGGCGCCGAGAATACTGCCTACGTTTTTTGCAGCGCAGATAATCCGTGTTGGGCGAAGACCGGCACATAGGCACCGAAAGCCTTAGCGCGTGCCGGGTCTGATGCGTTTCCATCCAAGGCCCGCTTGTAGACACCTTGCAGAATGCCGGCCATCCGAAAGAAGTTGAAAGCAAGGTAGAAGCCAAAATTCTCAATCCCCGTTAGGCCGCGGCGCGCGCAATACTCGGCGATGAAGTCCTGATCTGACGGTAGCCCAAGGCTTAACCGATCTACGCCAGCCAACCCCCGACCCTCCTTGCCCGGGGGCAGCTGCCATTGCATGATGACGGCTGCCAGGTCCGCATATGGGTGACCGATGGTCGATAGCTCCCAATCCAGCACTCCGATGCAGGCGGTGCCATGCGCCTCGAACATCAGATTGTCGATTCGGTAGTCCCCATGAACCAGTGTTCTTTGATTGTCATCCTCGGGGATCTGGCGCTCAAGCTCGGCGATCAGCTGATCCATCTCGGCGATTTTTTCGGTCTCAGAGGCGCGATATTGTTTGGTCCAGCGAGCAATTTGCCGCTCAAAATAGTTGCCTGGAGGTCCGAAATCCGAAAGACCCACCGCATCGATATCGACCATGTGCAGTTCGGCCAGTACGCGGTTCATCTCTTTCAGTACACCCGTGCGCGTCGCATTGTTTTCGCCTTTCATGACAGGGTCGACAAATGTGCGCCCTTTCAGATGCTCCATCACGTAAAAGGCAGAGCCTATGACGCTGTCATCTTCACAAAGCAGATCTACTTGCGGGACGGGCACTTTGCTACCAGCCAGCGCCGCTTGTACGCGAAATTCCCGATCCACTGCATGTGCGGATTTCAGCAATATGCCCGGCGGCTTGCGTCTCAGAACATAGGATTTGGCCGGCGTACGCAGCAGATAGGTTGGGTTCGACTGACCCACGGTGAATTTTGTAGCCTCAAGAGGGCCATGATACCCAACAAGATGCGTGTTTAGATAAGCGTCGACGGACTTGATATCCAGAGTGTTTTCAGTGTGTGTCATATATTCAGCCTGCGTATGAACCCACGGCTAAAGGGCATCGGCAAAGATATTGCCACCGGTCTGCACATTTATCCCGCCGGAGACAGGGATGGCCGCGCCAGTTACATAGCTGCCTCCGCGACCGCATAGAAACAACATGCAACCAGCGATATCCTCGGCCTGGCCAACCCGGCCCAGTGGAACACCTTTGCCGACCCGCGCGCGCTTGGTTTCGTCCTCGGTAGCAAAGGCCGTCATGCGCGATACGAATGGTCCCGGGGCCAGCGCATTCACCGTAACTCTGTAGGGTGCCAATTCTTTAGCCATGATTTTGGACAGGTGAATAACCGCCGCTTTGGACGCGGAATAGCTGTAGGCCCCGTCACCCATCGGAACTTCACCCATGACCGAACCTACATTGATGACCCGCGCAGGATCCTCGTCGGTTGCGGATTTCATCAGAAGTGGCAGCAATTTTTGGGTCAGATCAAATACGCCTGCGACATTAACCGACATGACTTTGTCCCAAGCGAAATAAGGGAACTGCCCCATCGGCGCGCCCCAAGACACACCTGCATTATTCATCAGTATATCAATCGCTTGAGTGCGACTTTTGACTTTATCTACCAGCGCATCTATACCCGCCTCACTGCTGATGTCGCCAGCAAACCCTTCGGCCGAGCCTGGCGCGTCCAGAGCGTTCAACTCTGTTGCAACCTCCTCGCATGCCTCGCCTTTGCGAGAAGCGATCAGTACATGCGCCCCGGCACGTACCAACGCCTCGGCCGCCATTCGACCGATACCGGTGGCACCCCCCGTTACCAGTGCCGTCTTTCCACTGAGCGAAAACAAAGTCTCGGGCGTCATGTGCACTCCATTCAGGCGATCTGGGATTCTGGCGTGAGGTCTTCTTGACAATACGTGCTGACAATCCAACGATTTCAAAACAGGTGAAGCAAGAGGCAAATGAAAAACATGCAGGCATTACTCAGCGTCACACCAGGCGGCCCCGAGAGTTTGGAACTGACCACCCTGCCCGATCCAACCCCTGAGTCAGATGAAATTGTATTGCGTATCCGCGCCGCCGGGGTGAACTTCCCTGATACGCTGATGATCCGGGACCTCTATCAGATAAAACCACCCCGCCCCTTTGCGCCAGGTGGTGAAATCGCCGGAGAAGTTGTCTCGGTCGGAGAAGGCGTCACAGACTTCGCGCCTGGTGATCGGGTTCTGGCGCTCACAGGGCACGGAGGGTTCGCTACGCATCTGAAGCTCAAACCAGCGACTGCCGTCAAGATACCCGACGTGATGCCGTTTGAAGATGCGGCCAGCTTTGTCTTCACCTACGGCACTTCATACCACGCCCTCAAGGACCGTGCGCTACTTAAGTCCGGCGAAAAAGTACTTGTTCTGGGGGCCGCCGGTGGCGTTGGGTCTGCGGCGATCGAGCTAGCCAAAGCGATGGGGGCACATGTGATCGCGGCGGTCTCGTCTGAAGGTAAAGCATTGTTTTGCAGAGATATTGGCGCAGACCAGACGCTGATCTACCCACGCGATCTGGACCGCGAAGCGCAAAAGGCCCTGTCCGCCGAGATAAAGGCACTGGCCCGGGGCGAAGGTGTGGATGTGGTCTACGACGCGGTCGGCGGAGACTACGCTGAGCCCGCCTTGCGAAGTATGGCATGGGGTGGGCGTTATCTGGTTGTTGGCTTTCCTGCCGGCATCCCCAGCATTCCGCTGAACCTGACTTTGCTCAAGGGCTGTCAGATCGTCGGGGTGTTCTGGGGCGCGTCCGTATTTCGCGACCCGAAAGGGCACACACAGAACCTGGCCGAGTTGTTCCGCCTATATGGTTCGGGAGAGATTTCACCCCGTATCAGTGCACAATTTCCGCTAACCCAGGCGGCAGAGGCAATTGGCATGCTCGAACGGCGCGAGGCTCTCGGTAAAGTTGTGGTCACGATGGAAGATAATTGAATAGAGGCTGGGATTGAGCCGATCCAGCAACCTGCATGCGTCAATGAAGCTCTACTCATAAGAGCGAAGGTCGCTGGACGACCTTTAAATTCATGTTTATGAAAAAAGGAAGATGGGGACAGTTTGAATATGCACAATATACTGGTTCTGAATGGTCCGAACCTGAATTTGCTTGGTACACGGCAACCCGAGGTCTACGGCGCAACGACGTTGCAGATGATCGAGGACCTGTGCGTTGCGCATGGTGAAACGCTGGGTCAAAACATAACCCATCTCCAATCCAATCACGAAGGCGCGCTGATTGATGCGATCCACGCGGCACGCGGCGTTCAGGATGGCATAGTACTGAATGCAGGCGCATTCACGCATACATCGATTGCGCTGATGGATGCGATATCTTCGGCCGAAGTACCCGTGGTTGAAGTTCATTTATCTAACATCCACGCGCGCGAGGCGTTTCGTCACAAATCGCATATCGCACCAGTCGCGATTGGACAGATCTGTGGTTTTGGCGCGCAAAGCTATGTTCTTGCACTGAACGCGATTGCCGCGCATCTGGCTGAGAGGGACACAGGATGACCCTCAAAGAGTATCTGAATTTTCTGAGCTACACGAAAACTCTGGAAGAGCTTTGGGATGCACATTGCCGCCAGATGGAAGAGTATGGCTTCGACCGGCTGTTGTATGGGTATACGCAATACCGAACTGCGACTTCGCTGGGCGATCCAGAAGACTTTGTAATCCTGACCAATCACTGCTCGGATTACTTGGAAGGGTTCCTTCAATCCGGCCTGTATTTTCACGCCCCCATGCTGAAATGGGCGCTGAACAACGAAGGCGCTGCAAGTTGGAGCATGATACAGGACATGATGTCCAGCGGGGTCATGTCGAACGAAGAGCTTCGGGTTTTTGAGTTCAATAAGTCGCGTGATATTACAGTAGGTTATACGGTCAGCTTCAACTCGGTGTCGATGCGTTCCAAAGGGGCGATTTCGCTTGCGGCACGTAATCACAGCCAGGAGGAGATGGACGAGGTTTGGAACGAGCACGGCGACGATATCCTTCTGATGAACAATGTTGCCCATCTCAAAATCCTGACCTTGCCATATCATGCCCCGAACCGCGCGCTGACCAAACGCCAGCGCGAAGCTTTGCAATGGGTCGGTGACGGAAAGACCACGCAGGACATCGCGCTATTGATGGGTTTGACTTCGGCAACGGTGGAAAAACACCTGAGACTCGCGCGTGAGGCGCTTTCGGTTGAAACAACGGCACAGGCCGTGTTGAAGGCCGCGTTGCAGAATCAGATGTTTGTGATGGAAGCATGACCCTATTTTGATGCTAATTAGCATCAAATTGACCTAGGGTAAGGAATACATGACTTTCCGAATCTCCCGATAAAATTGCAAATTGATATTGTTCCGTGAGTGGTGGCTTTAGCCAGGGAACGTTTTGATCGGATCTTTGTAATACCAAAGCTCTCTGATCGCTCTGACACCGAGGCGTCTATTCGTCCACGTCTCTTTGTCGGGATTATTGAGGGGCCCTTCCATCCCCATCATGCAGGGCCCCTCAATTCACTAATCTTCGCAAGCATTGGTTCACAGGCTTTTGACATGAAAAAAACCCGGCTGCGCTATGCAACCGGGCTCGGTATTTGTTGCAGCCTCCAACCGAAGCTGCAAAAGATTTTAGCCTTGGGCTGCCTTTGCAACTTCGGCAGCGAAGTCTTCTTTTTCGACCACGATGCCCTCGCCTACTTCCATGCGGACAAAACCGGTGATGGTAGCACCTGCTTCTTTGGCAGCCGCTTCGACGGTCAGATCAGGATTCACAACGAAGTCCTGGTTCAGCAGGGTCGCTTCGGCGACGAATTTCTTCATGCGACCGACGATCATCTTTTCGATCACCTGCTCCGGCTTGCCGGATTCGCGAGCGATGTCCATCTGGACCTGCTTCTCTTTCTCGACAACTTCCGGATCCATGTCCGCCTCGGACAGGGCCGCCGGGTTCACCGCTGCAATGTGCATTGCAACCTGCTTGCCGAAGGCTTCATCGCCGCCGGACAGAGCAACCAGAACGCCGATTTTGCCCATGCCGGTTGTCGCCGCGTTGTGAACGTAGGACACGACGGTATCGCCCGACAGTTTCGACATACGGCGGACCGACATGTTTTCACCAATGGTGGCGATCTTGTCGGTCAGGGTATCTGCAACAGACTTGCCGCCCAGATCGACAGCCAGCAGCGCGTCGACGTCATCAACACCTTCGGCTGCGTAGGTGATCTTGCCGACCATCTCTTGGAATTCGCTGTTTTTCGCAACGAAGTCGGTTTCCGAGTTCACTTCGACTGCAACACCGTTGCCGCCGTTGACGTGAACAGCAACCAGACCTTCCGCTGCAGTACGGCCCGATTTCTTGGCCGCCTTGGCCAGGCCTTTGGTGCGCAGCCAGTCAACGGCTTCGTCCATGTTGCCGCCGGTTTCGGTCAGCGCTTTTTTTGCGTCCATCATGCCTGCGCCGGTCGAGTCGCGCAGTTCTTTTACCATTGCTGCTGTGATTGCCATCTTTTGGCTCTCCTCAATTCAAACGGAATTGGGGCAGGTCTACCCTGCCCCATATGTCATTTACGTGACGGGCAGCTTACGCTTCGGCTTTGACTTCCGGTGCGGCCTCTTCAGCGGGTGCTTCTTCGGCAACCACTTCTTCAACCGGCGCCTCTTCGAACGCACCCAGGTCAACGCCAGCAGCACCCATCTGAGCGGTCATACCGTCCAGAGCGGCACGTGCGGCCAGATCGCAATACAGAGCGATTGCGCGCGCTGCGTCGTCGTTGCCGGGGATGATGTAGTCAACGCCATCGGGCGAGCAGTTGGTGTCGACAACAGCCACAACCGGGATACCCAGCTTGTTGGCTTCGGCGATAGCCAGTGCTTCTTTCTTGACGTCGATAACGAACAGCAGATCCGGAACGCCACCCATCTCGCGGATACCGCCCAGTGAAGCCTGCAGCTTGGCCTGGTCACGTTCCATGCCCAGACGCTCTTTCTTGGTCAGGCCTTCGGCACCCGATTCCATGGCTTCGTCGATCTGGTTCAGACGGTTGATCGACTGGGAAACGGTTTTCCAGTTGGTCAGCGTGCCGCCCAGCCAGCGGTGGTTCATGTAGTACTGAGCCGACTTTTCAGCGGCATCTGCGATCGGCTGAGCTGCCTGACGCTTGGTGCCTACGAACAGAACGCGGCCACCTTTTGCGACGGTATCACGAACAGCCTGCAGAGCCTGATCCAGCATCGGAACGGTCTGAGTCAGGTCCATGATGTGGATGCCATTGCGCGAGCCGTAGATGAACGGGCCCATGCGGGGATTCCAACGCTGTGTCTGGTGACCAAAGTGAACGCCAGCTTCTAGCAGCTGACGCATGGTGAACTCGGGAAGAGCCATGCTTTACTTTCCTTTTCCGGTTTACGCCTCGGCGGGGGTGAAAGAAGCGGATGCTCCAACCGGCGGGCCAGATAAGGATGTCTCCCTCAAAAAGCCCAAACCCCGCCTGCGGGTTTGAATGGCGCGCGTATACGGCAGGTTTAGCATCAGTGCAAGGGCCAAATGCCCCTATTTTTCAAGCCGCGCCAGTGAATGCGCATGACGTACCGCGTCTTCGCAATGGGCTGCCAGAGCTTTGCGGTTTTCAAAGTCGCTAACCTTGGCTGGCGCGTGGTAGATCAATTCCACGGTGCCTTGTCGAAGTGCCCCCAAAGTCTTAAGCAAATGCGGTCCGAAATCCATGTCGCCCCACCAGCCATAAAACCTATCGGGCTGACCTTGGGGAGCGTGAAAGATGACCGAAACCGGTTGAACATACATGAATTCCCGCAGCTCTTCAGTGAAGAACGCGGCAAAGAGTGTTGTTTTAAAGGGTAAAACTCGCTGTCCGTCGGTCGAGGTGCCTTCAGGAAAGAACAACAGCTTGTGCCCGGCTTTCAGACGTTCCTCGAAAATCCGGGTCTGCTCGCGGGCTTTCTTGCGATCACGTTCGATAAAGACCGTACCCGTCGCGCGTGCCAGCCAGCCGATGCCGGGCCATTTTGCAACTTCGGCTTTCGATACGAAATACACGCGCTTACGCGCATTCAGCGCAAAGATATCCAACCACGACGTATGGTTTGCAACCACAGCGCCGCGTTCCTGCATGAGCGCGCCAGAGGTGCGAAATCTGATCCCGAGAATTCGAAATGCATTGCGACAAACGAACTGAGAAATGAACGGTGTCACCGGCCGTTGAACGCCATAAAGCGGTCGCTCGATGAGACGTATGGCCAATAAGACGAACAGCCCCCCAAAAACCAAAAGGGCCAGCGGCAGACCGCGAAGTATCACCAGGACCCAACCTAAGAAACCAAGCTCAATTGGATCAGGAGCGTCTTCACTTTGCCACGATGGGTCGCTCACAGGGTTATGCTCCACCATAAATACGCCGCTGACGCTCATTCATGCGGGCTGTGTCAAGGATCAGACACACATCGGTTGTGTTGAAGGCATGATCGATAAATGCCCCCTCGCCCACGAATCCACCGAGGCGAAGGTAGGCCTTGATGAGAGACGGCACTTGAACCATCGCCGCGCGCCGATCCAGCGCGTTGGGTGCCAAAAGGTCCATTGATTGAAATACCTCTGGCTGGGCCCGAACCCGCAAATCCAGCGGGGCAAGATGGTTGTGATGCAGCATCGACAGCGGCTGCGCCAATTTGCTCACGTCGGTTCCGTGGAAACTCGCGACCCCGAACAAGATCTCAATACCACGCTCAGTGACGTATGCAGCCAGACCATTCCACAGATGATACATCGCCGTGCCACCACGATAATCCGGATGCACGCACGAGCGTCCAAGCTCCAACAGCTTGCGCCCGCTTTGTTTCAGAACGGTGAGATCGTATTCATCCTCGGAGTAGAATTGCCCCAGTTCGGCAGCTCGCTCACCAGGAAGCAGTCGATAGACGCCGATCACCTCTCCAGATGAATCGTCGATGGCGAGCATATGATCGAAGTATGGATCGAACCGATCCTTCTCGAGCCCCGCCTCATGATCCACCATCTCGCCGCCACCGCCCAATTCCTGAACAAACACGTCATAGCGCAGACGTTGGGCCGCCCGCAGTTCAACCTCGGTATTGGCCAATTTGACAGTGAATGAGGGGCCTTCGTCTGGCATCAAGAAAATTCCATCGATCGCGGTTGCGCGCTGATAACGCGATTGCTCGGCCAAAGGCAACAAGCCCGCGTTTTGCCCGAGTTGTTAACCTTTCCTAAACCAGTTTCACGGATCAAAGACCGGCATCAGGGCTATGCGTGTCCCGTCGATCACCACTTTCCCCTGCTCGCGAAAGTTAACGGTGATCTTGCCTCCGATATTGGACTGCACTTGTCCAACGCCCCAATCGGGGAAATCGGGGTGGCGGACATACATGCCCGGTGCAAGAATGGCATTCAGATCTGTCATGTTGGGCTCCGGGTCCAATGGCAGGTGCAGCAGGAGGTACGCATGGGCGCGTCAGACGTCAACCTGGCCGAATTGATCGGCTCTCGGATCTGTCATGATCTGATCAGCCCCATTGGGGCAATTACCAACGGGCTTGAGCTGTTGGAGATGGTTGGCGCAGTCCAAGGCCCTGAAATGGAGCTGATTTCAGGCAGCGTTCGCAGTGCAGGCGCCCGCATCCGGTTTTTCCGCGTTGCCTTTGGATCAGCAAGCGATCAGCCATTGGGTCGCACCGAAGTGGTCGAGCTTCTTAAAGATGTGGAAAAGGCCGGGCGCCTGCGGATCAGTTGGAACCTGACCGAACCTGTCCCGCGCAATCAGGTTAAACTCGCGTTTCTGGCTGTGATGTGCTGTGAAAATGCGATGCCCTTCGGCGGCGAAGTGGAAATCGAAACTCAGGGCGACGCATGGACGGTGACTGGCGTTGCTGACAAGCTGAACCTCAATACGGGACTGTGGAAAGGGATTGGCTCGGGGCGATTTACCGAAAAACTAAGCCCGGCGCAGGTTCAATTTGCCCTGCTGCCGGATACAGCCTCGACGATGGGTCGCAGAATCACGGTAGAAACGACCGCAACCCAGGTGACACTGCGGTTTTAGTGCCGCGTGGTCCCGTTTCCGCGTACCAGATACTTAAAACTGGTCAACTGAGCGGCACCGACAGGACCGCGCGCGTGCATCTTGCCGGTGGCGATACCAATCTCAGCACCCATGCCAAACTCACCGCCATCCGCGAATTGGGTCGAGGCGTTATGCATCAGGATTGCGCTGTCAAGCCGTTCGAAGAAGTGCTCGGCGGCCGCAGTATCCTCGGTCATAATGCAATCGGTGTGGCTTGAGCCAAACTGCCGGATATGCGCAATCGCGGCGTCGATATCTGCTACGGGCCGTGCAGCGATGATACTATCTAGGTACTCTTTGCCCCAGTCATCATCCGACGCAGGAATGGTGTTTTCATTGGCCAAAACGCCTTCGGCATGCACTTCAACACCCGCAGCTTGAAGAGCAGCGATCAGATCACGGCCCAGTGTTTCTGCAACGTCTTGATGGATCAGCAAGCATTCTGCCGCGCCACAGATACCGGTGCGCCGGGTTTTGGCGTTCAACACAACATCCAGCGTCTTCTGGGGATCGGCGGCTTTATCAACATAAATATGAACGATGCCTTCGAGATGCGCAAAGACGGGCACGCGCGCCTCGCGTTGCACAAGACCCACCAATCCTTTGCCACCTCGGGGAACGATGACGTCGACATAATCAGTCATGGTCAAAAGCTCTTGCACCGCAGCCCGGTCGCGAGTCGGCACCAGTTGAATGGCGTCTTCGGGCAAGCTAGCAGCTGCTAGCCCCTCAACCAGACAGGCATGGATCGCGGTTGACGAATGAAAGCTCTCAGACCCGCCGCGCAAGATCACGGCGTTCCCGGATTTCAGGCACAATGCACCCGCATCCGCCGTCACGTTGGGACGGCTTTCGTAGATCACGCCGATCACACCCAAAGGCGTGCGCACACGCTGAATGTTGAGGCCCGAGGCCATGTCCCATTCGGCCAACACCTCACCCACAGGATCGGTCTGATCGGCAACGGTGCGCAGCCCGTCAACCATGCCCTGAACGCGTGCTTCATCCAGCATCAAGCGGTCCATCATCGCGGGGCTCAAACCCTTTTCTCGCCCGAACTCCAAATCCTTCTTGTTCGCTTCGATAATGTCGGCACGTTTGTGCCAAACGGCGTCTGCGGCTGTGATCAGCGCAGCGTGCTTGCGTTCTGCGGTGGCAAAAGCAAGCTCTTGCGAGGCTGCTTTGGCGCGCGCACCAAGGTCGGCCATCATTGCGGGAATGTTGTCGAAATCCTTCATCTCAAGCGCCTTTCGGTCTCAGTTTATCAAATCACGCCCTTACAGCGCCAGATCGTCCCGGTGGATCAGGGCCGCGCGGCCTGGATAGCCTAGCGTCGCCTCGATTTCTGACGATTTACGTCCTTTGATCGCATCCGCCTCTTGCGCGGTATAGCGACTTAGCCCCTGTGCCAGCCTCCGCGCCTGCGCATCCAGAACAGCGACGGGATCGCCGCGACCGAAATCACCCGTGACCTCGACAATGCCAGCGGGCAACAGGCTTTTGCCATTGGAAAGCGCCCTTGCCGCGCCGTCATCGATCACGATCTCTCCGCGCGGTTTCATCGCCGAAATCCAGCGTTTCCGGGCTGCATGCGGATCGAGCGTGGCCGTGAACCAAGTGCAGCTCGCTCCATTTTCAAGCGTTTTCAGCGGGTTCAGGGGTGATCCTTCAGTTATCGCCATATCGCAGCCAGCTGCGGTTGCCATCTTGGCAGCCAACAGCTTGGTCTTCATGCCGCCCTTTGACAGCCCCGATCCCGCGTCACCTGCCATGGCCTCGATCTCGGGCGTGATCTGTTTGATCACGTCATACCGGGTGGCTGTCGTGTCCTCGTTGGGATTGCCCGAATAGAACCCGTCGACATCTGAAAGCAGGATCAACTGATCCGCGCCGATGGTCACGGCGATTTGCGCTGCCAGCCGGTCATTGTCGCCATACCGGATCTCATCCGTGGCGACTGTATCGTTTTCGTTGACAATCGGAACAACACCCAGGCTCAGCAGCGTTTCCAGCGTTGCCCGGGAATTCAGATAACGCCGCCGATCCGCGCTGTCTTCCAACGTGACCAACACCTGAGCGGTTTTGATCTCATGCGGCGTCAACGCTTCTTCATACGCACGGGCCAGCCGAATTTGTCCAACCGCCGCAGCGGCCTGTGACTGTTCCAGCGGCAGATTCTGCATCGGCAGGCCAAGTACACCTCGACCCAACGCGATTGACCCGGACGAAACCAGAACAACATCCGTCCCCTGCCCTTTCAGCCAAGCCACGTCCTGCGCCAGCGATTTCAGCCAATCCGACCTGAGCAATCCCGTATCCCGGTCGACCAACAAGGCCGATCCGATCTTGACCACCAGGCGGCGGGCATGGGTCAGGGTTGCCAAGGCGTGGCCTCCTCGGCGGGTTTCTGGCGCAGGCGGTTTTCATCGATCTGAGCCCGCAAGGACCGCAGCACCTCGGTCACGCCCAAATGCGCAACGCCTGACATGGTTATGACCGGGCCGCGAACGGTTTCTTCCAGTTCGGCCTTGATCAGTTCGCGTTCCTCATCGTCCAGAGCGTCGATCTTGTTCAATACGGTGATACGCGGCTTATCCGCCAGCTCTCCGCCATAGGCCTCAAGCTCGGTGATGATTGTGCGATAGTCATCGACCACAGTTTCCGAGGTGCCGTCGACCAGATGCAACAGTACCGCGCAGCGTTCCACGTGGCCAAGAAACCGGTCACCGATTCCACGCCCCTCATGCGCGCCTTCGATCAGACCTGGAATGTCGGCAACGACGAACTCCACGTTATCGACACCGACAACGCCCAGATTGGGGTGCAGCGTAGTAAAGGGATAGTCGGCGATTTTGGGCCGTGCATTGGATGTGGCAGCCAAGAAAGTTGATTTCCCGGCGTTGGGCATGCCCAAAAGACCCACATCCGCAATCAGCTTCAGCCGCAGCCAGATGGTGCGGTCGATCCCCGCCTGCCCCGGATTGGCGCGGCGCGGGGCCTGATTGGTCGCGGATTTGAAATGCAGGTTGCCAAAGCCGCCGTTGCCGCCTTTTGCCAGCAAAAACCTCTGGCCAACCTCGGTCAGGTCACAAATCACGGTCTCTTCGTCTTCGTCCAGAATCTCGGTTCCGACGGGAACGCGCAGGATGATGTCGTCACCATCCTTACCGGTGCGTTGCTGACCGCGACCGGGTTGGCCGTTCTTGGCGAAGAAATGCTGTTGATAGCGAAAGTCGATCAGGGTGTTCAGCCCGTCCACAACTTCGGCCCAAACAGACCCACCCTTACCGCCGTCCCCACCATCGGGTCCGCCGTATTCGATGTACTTTTCACGTCTAAAGCTGACGCAGCCGCCACCTCCGGCCCCGGACCGGATGTAGACCTTTGCAAGATCGAGAAATTTCATAGCTGTCCCCTACTGCAAAGGCCCCATCGGCCACAAGTCAGAGTTTCTTTGTATAGGTCCAGGTGGGCACATTCGCATCGCGCGCCACCGAATAGGTTTCCGCATCGCCAAGATACTGGAATCCGCAATGGGTCAGAACCCGGGCCGAGGCCGGGTTGTCCTGGAACACGCTGGCGAACATGGTCGCGTTTTCCAGCGGATTGGCGTTGACCAGCGTTTCAACGGCCAGCGATGCAATGCCGGTGTTCCAATACACCGGGGCGACCCAATAGCCGACCTCGGACTGGTTGCGATCCAGCCGAGTCAATGAAATCAGTCCGATCAGCTCCGGGCCACCATCCTTTGTGGCATCCATTGCCCAGACATCCTCGTCCCGGTCTTCGGCCATCGCGCGCATCACAAACGCCTCAATCGAGCCGGGTGGCAATGGATGCGGGATCGATGTCGTCATGCGCGCCACACGCTCATCGCCTGCGTAATGCTCAATGAGACCCAAATCCGACCGACGCAGAGGGCGAAGGTCGAACCGCTCGGTTTCAATGACCGGCTGATTTATTATTGCCTCAATCTTCATGAGTGCGTTCCTCCTCCGAACAACACAAAAAGTACGGACGCAACTGTCAAACTGGCTAACGTCCACATCAGATATTTTTCTGCAGGCCGACCTTCAACCGCATGGGCGATCCGATCTCCTGCAAATGTCCAGATCGGGTGCAATACGATCTGGCAGATTAACAAACAGAGAGCGATCGTGAGGGTCGCCTCAAAACTGGGTGTTCCTGTTGCCACAAACCCGGTGAAACCTGCGATAATCATTGCCCAAGCCTTAGGGTTAAGCGGATGCACTATTAACCCCGCCAGAAAACCGGGCACTTGCTTATCCGATTGACCTCGGGAAAGCCGCAGATTGGCAATTTTCCACGCGAGCCAGCAAATATATGCAGCAGAAGCATATTTGAGTGTCTCGAACACCAACGGCACCTGATCAGCCAGTTGCATCAGGCCAAAACCAACCGGCCAGATGATCAGCTGTTTGCCCAGAATGACCCCGCCCACAAAGGGTAGAGCCGACCGAAAGCCATAACGCGCACCTGTTCCCAGCAGGACCATATTGGCCGGTCCCGGCGTGCCGACCTGCGAAGCGGCAAAAATCAGGAAACTGGTGGTTGCGACTGTCATCGGTTCTGGTGATCACGACTGCGTTAAAACGAAAAAGGGACCGGCACTTTGTGCCGGTCCCCCATGAATTTTTCTTAAACCTTCTGGGTTTCGGCTTACTCTGCGGCCTCCGCCACTGGCAGGACCGAAATAAAGGTGCGGTTTTTAAGTCCCTTATGGAACTTCACGGCGCCATCGACAGTTGCAAAGATGGTATGGTCTTTGCCCATGCCTACGCCTTCGCCCGGCCAGAACTTGGTGCCGCGCTGACGCACGATGATGTTGCCTGCGATGGCGGCCTGGCCACCATACAGTTTCACGCCAAGGCGACGACCAGCTGAGTCGCGACCGTTACGGGAGGAACCGCCAGCTTTCTTATGTGCCATTCTCTCTCTCCTTAGCCCTGAGCCAGCTCTTTGGCTTGCTCAACCCATTCGGGTTTCACTTTGATGGTGTCGATAGCAGCAATCTGCTCGTCCGACAAGGCGGCCAGAGCGGCAAAGCTTTCGATACCGGCTTCAACCAGCTTTTTGGCAGCGGCAGGGCCGACACCATTAAGAGCTGTCAGATCGTCAGCGGCAGCAGCTGCGGCGGGTGCCTCTGCTTTGGCTTCAGCTTTCTTGGCAGGCTTTTTCGCTACCGGAGCAGCTTCGCCAGCCGGTGCCGAACCGGTTGCAGCTTTGATGCCCGACTTGTCAGCGCCCGACGACAGGATGTCGGTGATTTTGACCAGAGTCAGTTTCTGACGGTGACCAACGGTACGCTTCGAGCTGTGCTTACGACGGCGCTTGACGAACTTGATGACCTTGTCACCTTTGATCTGTTCGATCACTTCGGCCTGTACGCCTGCCCCTTCAACGAAAGGTGCACCAACAACCGGTGCGTCGCCGCCCAGCATCAGAACATCGTTGAATTGAACTTTTTCACCTGCGTCGGCAGCCAGCTTTTCAACACGGAGCACATCGCCCGCCTGAACCTTGTACTGCTTGCCGCCAGTCTTGAGGACCGCAAACATGCGTCTTTCCTTTGTCTAACCGCGTTCTGTGGTCCCCGATTGGGTGTTTCCGGCTTTCGCCACCTCGAACAGCGCGCCCTTTTCGGGCTGTGTGAATGACCTTTGGCACATGCCATCAGGTCAAAGAATAACGATACCCGGCGCGGAAAGCCGGCCGGGATGCGCGCTTATCGAAGCATTCATGAAGAAAGTCAACCAAAAATCCGCAGCTTTGAGATCCGAAAATCTGCGGCTCAGAGATCCGACGCTTTCATGGCTTGCGCAACGGATTGCCCAAGCTGGTAAGAGATGCCGTTTAGCATTTCATCAAAACCCATGAACAAAGCGGAATTCAAGGCACGACCCGCATCGGTGCGGGAAAAGGCGATGTTCTCTCGCATCTGAGACTCGTTCAACGGCTGATAGGCCAATAAAAGGAACGAGTACATCCATTCAGTTGTCTCCGCCCTGGTGTTCTCATGCTGAGTTAGCAGTTCCTGCAACACGGATGCATCGTCAAACAGGGCGCTTTGCCCAGAGGCAAGTCCTTGGTAAAAACTATAATCAGCGCTGATGGTGCCTTGCACATTTTTCTCGATCAGGTCGTTGACCTGCACATATTCATCTACAAGACGAAAAAACATGCCCTCGCGATCAGCCTGTTCGTAAGCGCTGCGTGCCATCTCTTCGATCGCGTCATCTGCAATGGCCCGGCGCGCCGAGTTTTCCAGAGAAACGATGCTTTGCCCCAGTTCGCTTTCAAAAAAGATCGAAGCTTGTTCTAGCTGCACATCGGACATCATCTCGCCAACCGACAGCGAAAGTTGTTGGTGCATCGTGGTCGGATCGTACAAATCCTCAACTTGCGCCAAAAAATAGGCTCCTCCTGAGCTGCCCAGCATCGACTCGTTGATTGCATGCCCTTGCGCCACGCCTTCTTCACTAAGAATTTTCATAAAATCCAAAATATGCATCGCCTGCATCAGTCTTTCAGCACGCTCGCTTGCGGCCAGAGGCAGCGCCCAGATCGTCAAACAGAGTGCCGTAGCTAAAACTCGCATCAGATATCCTGCGCCGGGCGCAATTCGGCCATGCGGGCGGCTAATACTTCAAACCGCATCGCCATGATTTCATATTGGATCGCATTCAACAGCTCATAGACCTCCTGCATCAGAGGCTGTTCCAGAGCGTCAACATAAGCGTCGACATCCTCATCCGAGAAATCCTGGTAGGTGTAAGCCGCCCCTGCCAAAGCTGATAGTTGCAGAGATCGACGCAACTCACCTTCATTGCGTTGGATCATCGCGCGCAGTTCATCTCCGCTCAGTTGCATGTCGATAATGCCAGACGCGCTTGCCGCTAGCAAAAACCGCACCTGGATCTCTTGCAGCGCGCGCAGCGAGGTTCCGCTGGCGTCCACCGCACGGTTCATGCGCTTCAGGCTTTCAACACGAGATGAACCTTCTTTTATCAACTTCGAGACGATTTCCTGCCCGGCCAGCTGTTTGGCATCATCATCGTCATCCATATGAGCGGCGTTTTCAGCAACGACCAGTCTTTGCCCCAACTCCGAGGCGTAAAACGAGACCGCGTGGACCAGCGCCTCTTCGCTAAGCGTCTGTTCAAGGATCGAGACGGCCGTTTCGTGCATCAAAGCGGTATCAAACACCTCTTCGGTCAGACGCGCCCAATCCGATCCGAAGCCGTCAGGGTCGATACCCAGCATCTGCGGGGCCGAAGCAGAGGCCTGCGCTATGCTTTCCAAGGCAACGTCAAACCCTGTCGTGGTCAGAAACGCCTCAATCTGATCCTGACTGGCGGCCTGAGATGGCGGGGCCATGACACCAAGCGAGAAAATTGGAAGGATGAGGCTGATTGTGAACTGGCGTATAAAGTAAGTCATACATATCAGCCTAGGTGTTTTCTTACCTCTGGCAATGGAAAATCCCACTATCGTCAAAATCCGGAATTTTCTGCTTGCACCCCTGCCCGTTCACCACTAAATCCCCCCCTCACAGACCCCCGCGGAGAGGTGCCGGAGTGGTCGAACGGGGCGGTCTCGAAAACCGTTGTGGGTGCAAGCCCACCCAGGGTTCGAATCCCTGTCTCTCCGCCACTATGCCCTAAAAAACAGTGAAAATTGCCTGGTCTCAGGACTTGGTACAGCTTTAGGATTGGCGTTTCAGGAGGCCAAAAGTGTAATACTATGCCCATTCTCAGGCCTTCTGATTATGCCAGCTATGCTCCTATTGGTGCACACTACGTCACCTTTGGGCCATTCCAAATTCGTTCAGGCAATCGAAAAAGGGGCCTACGCCTGCAGGATCCCTTTAGATCTTTGCGGCTTTTCCTCCGTTCATTCAAATTTGGAGATAGAACAAAAGCGATTTGCCGATTAGATATCAGGCAAGTTTTTTTCTTAGCCAATCCTCAGAAGCGTGATGGGCAGGTCGGCTAACGACCAGTTTCATCTGCGGCTTCACCGGAAGCGGCGAAAAAGACTGAACTGAAATGACTGTCTTTTGCCCAAGGGAGTTTGATGCAGATGATGGCGATGTGCGATGAGTTCGAAGCTTTCTTGCAGTAGCCTGGAGAGGTCGCTTGGACTATATCGGGCGACTTGGAGGCCGCTGCATTTCTCTGGTCCATCTGGCGCAAAGGTGGCAATGATCACATGTCCGCCGACACTCACCCCACGCCGGAGACTTTTCAAATAGGCCGCCTGCTCTGCTGGATCGACGAGGAAATGGAACACCGCCCTATCGTGCCACAGGTCGTAATGGCGATCAGGCACCCAAGAAGTGATGTCTGCCGAAATCCATTTCACTGTTTCACAGGCTTGTCCAAGCCGGTTCCGCGCTATATCCAGAGCGACCTGCGATAGATCGAGGACTGTAATATCGTGGAGCCCCATAGCGAGTAGAGAGCTCGCAAGGCGGGATGTTCCTCCGCCAATGTCGATGACTGATGAATTCGCAGTTGCGCCAGACATCTCGATCAGTTCGAGAGAGAGAAGTGGATCATCTTGATGCCAACTCAACTGGGCCTCGGACTTCTCGCCATAGACGACGTCCCAGTGTTCCTTTCTTTCGACCGTCATATCTCCACGCTCCACCAACTTAACGTAGCGAAAGCACTCTTCGAAAGACTGCTCTGCCGGGTTTGCCTATCTGCCTTCCTTTTAGTCCGCGGAAGGCAGTATTGGCTGAAATCACGAAAAAAGAAGGCGACCAACACATTTTAGCGGCTTGGCTTTCTTTTTTGCTGGTGACTTACCGAACTATTCTCAACCAACTGTACATCTCGAGTTACGATTCAATCGCCGCCATTCAAAGCAACCGTAAAGAGATTCAAACGCACGGCGGTTTCGTTTGCGGTATACGTTTAGGTTTCCGATCAAGCTGCCTTGTAATGGTTGAAAACTTCAGTGGTGCCATCCTTACCGATCAGGAAAACCGAATAGGCTTCCCGCTCACTCTCCGGCCCCATACCAGGTGAGCCATAGGGCATACCTGGCACTGTCAGCCCGACCGCATCAGGGCGTTCGGCCAACAAGCGCCGGATGTCCGCCGGGGGCACATGACCTTCTATGACATAGCCCTCGAGCAAGCCCGTGTGACAGGACGCCATCTCTTCTGGAATACCCTTGTTAGCTTTGTATTCGGACAAAGTCTCCCAGGAGGCATTCTGCACTTCCATCTCGAATCCTTCGCGTTGCATAATATCAATCCACGCGCCACAACACCCGCATGCGGGGTCCTTGAGAACCTGCACCAGCGGTTTGGTCGTTGCAAATGTAGGTGAAGCTAGGGCGATGCCGGAGGCGCTGAGGCCAGCCAGGAAAAGGCGTCGGTCAAGTTTCGTGGTAGTCATGTCATTTCCTTTCCGTGTTTACGCCTGCGCTGTGATATTCGGTCTTGTGACCGAAATCGCAGGCAAGTGCTATGATTTGTGTCAAGCGGGCGATCATGACCAGCCCTGTTTCTGTTCGCTTTCGGTGCATAGCGCACGCATGTCGCAACCGCTTGGATAAGATGAGCGCCAAGGCAAATACTGATATTTTAGCCTCTCTTCCACGCATAATAATCTCCTGACGACCGCAGTGCATGCTCGAACAGAAACAATTTGAAAACCCGCACTTTCGGGACTTTGGATGTTAGGATATTTGTGGAGGAAGATTGGGCGTCAGAGGCGTTTGAGAATCATGGTTATCAGTGTCCATGTTACGGTTTCTCTGGCCATAAGCTTCCACCAAAACCACAGGTCCTAATTGGGTCGGGTTTTCACCTACGCAACAGGTTCCAGTGTGGCATGCCCCGCCACAACTCATGCAGTCGTCCGCGCAATCTTGATCGGCGGTAGAATGAAAACGGCGATTGTTGTGTTTGAATTCAGATGCTTTTGACGCGATCGAAACGCCATACTGTTTGTGGCTGTCTGCGATCTCAAAGTCGTTGTTTGCAAAAGCAACAGAGCCGATGATTGTCACAGTAAGACAGACGCACACTAAAAGCGTTTCTCTTAAAACAGGGATCAACTCATTCACCGTACTGCGGTCGTAGTGTGATCGTGGCAACGTGCTGACCCGAAGCCAACAAAACTACAATTGATAGCGCGGCTCGCACTAGAGAAGAGCGGATTGCCACGTCTGAAGAAAAAGATTGCCAAACTTGGAGGCAGATCAAACAACAAGGTTAACTACGCTTGGCCCAAGTTTTTTAGAATTGGACAGTCTGGGCGGTGGTCGCCAGCGCATTCTTCGATCAGATGAGACAGTGTTTCATGCATCGCCTTCAGATCGGAAATCTTATCGTCGATCTCTTTCAGATTCTGTTTTGCAATTTCTTTCACGTCCGCGCTTGCGCGTTCTTTGTCCTCGTAAAGCGCCAGTAGCGAACGACAATCCTCAATGGTAAAGCCCAATGAGCGGGCCCGCCCGATGAAGGCCAGCTTGTGCAGTTCCTTTTCGTCGAAATGGCGATACCCATTGAGGCTCCGCTTGGGTTTGATGAACCCGATATCCTCGTAATAGCGGATGGTTTTGGCAGGCAGACCCGAACGTTCTGCTACATCTCCGATATTCACAGCGGTTCTCCTATACTATCCAGCATGCACTGAACGCAGCGTTTGCTCGGTGTTCTGCGAGATCTGTTCTCGCCCAACTTTGATCGGCTTTACCCAGCGCAACCGTAGCGCATTGGTTAGGACAAATACGCTGGACAGCGCCATGGCACCTGCGGCCAAAACCGGCGACAGCAGCGGGCCGCCAAACGGATAAAGCACCCCTGCCGCAACCGGTATGAGTAGTGTGTTGTAGCCGAACGCCCAGAACAGGTTTTGGCGGATGTTACGCATGGTGCGCTGACTAATATCGAAGGCATTGACCACGCCCGTCAGGTCGCCTGACATCAGAACGACGTCAGCCGCTTCGATGGCAATGTCAGTGCCTGTCCCGATCGCAATTCCTACGTCAGCTGCCGCCAAAGCAGGCGCATCATTGATGCCATCACCCACAAAGGCCAGTTTTCCGCCATTTGAACGCAAATCCTGTAACGCGGATACTTTACCCTCGGGCAGAACTTCAGCCACGACATGATCGATGCCAAGCTGCGCCGCAATGGATTTGGCAGTAGAGGCATTGTCGCCGGTGATCATCGCTACTTTCAGGCCTAGCCCGTGCAGAGCTTCGATTGCGTCCGGCGTGGTGGTTTTGATTGGGTCCGCCACAGCGATTACGGCCGCGATAGCCCCGTCTACGGCAGCATAAAGTGGAGTCTTTCCGTTGATTGCGAGTTCAGCGCCCCGATCAGACAACGCGCCCATTTCTACCCCCTCGCGACTCATCAGGCGGTCGGCCCCGATCAGGATTTTATGGCCTTCGACTGAGGCGCTTACCCCGTAACCGGTGATCGACGTGAAGTCTTCTGGCTTGGAAAGCTCCAGACCACGGGTTTCTGCCGCGCGCACGATGGCTGTGGCGATTGGATGTTCGGATGTGACCTCAACGGCAGCAACAAGGTGCAGAACCTCGTCTTCGGTCATTCCTTCGGCCACAATCAGGTCGGTCAGCTCCGGACGCCCTTCGGTCAGGGTGCCCGTCTTGTCCACCGCAACAACGGTGGTTTCCTGCAGCATTTGTAAGGCATCGCCCTTTCGGAACAGGACGCCCATCTCGGCAGCGCGGCCAGTGCCGACCATGATGGAAGTAGGTGTTGCCAACCCCATGGCGCAGGGGCAAGCAATGATCAGTACCGCAACCCCGGCCACCAACGCCAGGCTAAGCGCGGGATCGGGTCCGAACAACATCCATACCAGCACAGTCACAACGGCCACTGCGATCACTACCGGCACAAACCACAGCGTGATGCGGTCGACCAGGCCTTGAATCGGAAGCTTGGCACCCTGTGCTTGTTCGACCATCTGAATGATCTGGGCCAACATAGTGTCTGCGCCGATCTTTTCAGCACGGTACGTCAATGCACCCGCGCCATTTACGGTCCCCCCGACCACAGTTGCGCCCTCGGTTTTTTCGACGGGAACCGGCTCTCCGGTGATCATGCTTTCATCGACATATGACGCGCCGGTCATTACGGCACCATCCACCGCGATTTTTTCGCCCGGTCGAACGTGCACAATATCCCCTACAACGATCTGCTCAATCGGTAGCTCGACAACCGATCCGTCGCGCTCAACTCGGGCTGTTTTTGCCTGCAGACCGACCAGTTTTCGGATCGCTTCACCCGTTCGGCCCTTGGCGCGCGCCTCGAGGAACCGCCCAAGCAATATAAGAACCACGATTACCGCTGCGGCCTCGTAGTAGACATTTGCGGTTCCGGCAGGAAGAATATGCGGCGCAAAGGTCGAGATCAGTGAGAACCCATATGCCGCCGAAGTGCCCAGGGCCACCAGAGAGTTCATGTCCGGCGCGCCTTTGACCAAGGAAGGGAATCCCTTGGTGTAGAACTGCAAGCCTGGCCCAAAAAGAACGATCGTGGTCAGAAGGAATTGCAGGTAATAGCTGTTCTGGATGCCGATGGTGCTCGCTATCAGGTGGTGCATGCCCGGAATAACATGCGAGCCCATTTCGAGAATGAATACCGGCAATGCGAGCAAGGCGGCGAAGCTTGTTCGCCGCGCCAAATGGCTGATCTCTGCCGCTTTACGGTCGTGTGGTTCGGTCTGCGTTGCGGATCGCAGGCTCGCCGGATAGCCAGCAGACGCCGCATGCGCCGCTATGGCTTCGGGTGTTGTGACTCCCTCAGCATAACGCACAGTTGCACTTTCAGTGGCCAGATTGACCGACGCGGACAAGACGCCGCCATCGGCTTCCAGGGCTCGTTCAACGCGCCCTACACAGGATGCGCAGGACATGTTCTGAATATCCAGCGTGACCTCTGCGGTCCGCGCCGGATATCCGGCGCGGTTTAACGCATCAGCAATGGCCGCTTTATCGGCTGGATCGCGGAAATCGACCTGAACGCTTTCACTGGCGAGATTAACCGAAGCGGCATCTACCCCTGGCACATCTTTCAATGCGCGCTCGACGCGCCCAACGCAGGAAGCACAGCTCATACCCTGAACCTGGAACCGCGCATGTGAATTTTCAGTCATATTGTCACCACGTATGTTCTGCTGACGGGCAACATAAGGGTTCCAGCAAGTGGAAGGTCAAGGGATGAGGCTGACTTTCTTTCTCATCATTCATGACGACGCTAAGTATCCCGGATATGAGCTGCGGGCACCGCAAGTCAGCTATAGACAAAGCCATTGACACAGTAAGTTCCTCCGCACAGTTGGACTTTGACATGAAAAACCGCAGGGTACGTGTCTTAAGCACCAATCAACTTGATCATATCCTTGCAGCTCAGAGTCCGAGGGATACGAAGCCACGTTCGCAACAGAAGTTTAGGAGCGCAAATGCTGTCGTCCCTTAGTTCTATCTTGCGTCTCTGACTGCCTCGATTAGCCGGGTCATTTCATCTTCGGCGATCAGACCCGGGGCAAGCGCATCTCCAATCACAAACGAAGGGGTGCCACTGAAGCCAAGCTGCCGGGCCAATTCCATGGACACCTGGATATGCGCGTCGACTTCCGGCGCCTCCATGTCTGCGCGCAATTGATCCTCGTCCAGGCCAAGTTCCCGAACAACTTTCAGGACGCTGGCCTCAGTCGCACGACCGTTCAGCGCCATAAGCGCCCAATGGAATTCTTCATATTTTCCCTGGTTTCGTGAGGCAAGCGCGGCGCGTGCCGCAAAGTCGGAACCTTCTCCGAGTATGGGCCATTCTCGGTAAACAACTCGGACATCGGAATCGCCTGCGATTACGTTTTTCACGACCGGGGCCGCGCGTTTGCAATATGGGCAGTTATAGTCAAAAAACTCGACTACGGTTACATCACCTTCCGGGTTTCCGATGACAGGCGCATTCGGATCCTGTTCCAGCAATTCACGCTGATTTTCCAAGACGTTTCCAATGGCTTCGGCTTTTGCCTGATCTTCGCGCTGTTGAAGCAATTGAATCGCCTGCATGATGATTTCGGGGTTTTCCATAATGGCTTCCAGAGCCAGCCGTTTTACATCGGAGTCAGACAATTCGTCAGCACTCGCCATAGCAGCACCAATCGACATAGTGATGGCAATTAAACCTGAAAAAAATCGTTTCACGTCAGTTTCCTTCCGTTTGTTCTGCCTCGGTGCGCTGCTCTTGCAGCTTGCGTTCCCGATCCGGCCAACTCTCCTTGATGAAGGCAAGGATGTCCCAGATTTCCTGATCCGACAGAGTGTCCTCGAAACCTGGCATACCGCTTTTGACATCAGCGACGCCCATCTGTTTTAGTGTTTGGTACCCGCCAAGCTTTGTATAATCGAACAACAGCTTGTCGCCGTGATGCCAGGTGTGCCCTGTTCGGTCATGCGGGGGAGCTCGCAAGACGCCATCTGGATCAGGTGTCTGCCAATCTGGTTGACCCTCCAAATCTGCCCCGTGGCATGACGCGCAGTTTTCGGCGTACAAAACTGCACCACGTGCCGAATCCGCTGATGCACCGTTTTGTGCGCGCCCGCTCAGGCCCCAGCCAGCGACCGCGACAATGATCACCACAGCAGCTAGTGACACCCATTTCGCCGCGCTCTTGTTCATGACGCCACGCTCAGCCAGGTCTTCATTCCAGCGGCCTGATGCGAAAGCATGTGGCAATGAAACAGCCAGTCCCCCGGGTTATCCGCAACGAACGCAATCTCCCGCGTTTCCATCCGGTCAACCAGTATTGTGTCTCGCAGAGGTCCCAGGCTCCCGTTCGGCAGAACTTCCTGAAAGTGCGTCCCGTGCAAATGCATGGCGTGCGCAAAGACGGTGTCGTTCTGCATCTGAATACGGACTATGTCGCCACGCGAAACAGAAGCGAGCGGGTCTTCGGGTAACCCTGCGACTCCGTTGAATGTCCAGATCTGTCCTTCCTGAACCAACTCATTAGCGCTCATGACTTGGCCGTTGTAAGTACCTTGACGCAGTCCGCCCATCGCCCCGCCTTCCATCACCAATGGAACCTTTAAGGCGTCAGAAACATCTTCAAGAAAAGAAACAGGGTTGGGTGGCAGAGCTTCGATCTCACCGCGGCTGGCAGATGTACCGCTTCCCGAAACCGGGATCTCAGCGATAACAAATGATTCATCGCGTTCGTGAAGAGTTATTTGAACGGCTTCGTTCGATTCCGCTGTGACGTCGACAATCAAATCTGCTCGCTGCGCAGGTCCGAAAACAAGTGTTTCGAAATCTTCTGGCTGCCTTACAGGCATGCCATCATAAGCGACCAGTTTCCCGTTTGCGCCACCTACTGACACATACATGATCCGATCAGTTGCCACGTTGACCATTCGAATTCGCAATCGCTGGTTCGTCAAAACTTCGGTCATTGGCGATATGCGCGCGTGAACGTAGTTTCCCATGCGACCTGCATGGGTCCAATCATGCATTGCACCAAAATCATCTACTATTTGAGCGTCCTTACCCAACCGCCAATCATCCAGAAGGATCGTGATGTCATGGTCCGTGTCTGGCGGGTCCGTTTCGTCGACGATGAACGCGCCGTAAAGGCCCTTGGCCACTTGTTCCGTTGACTGGTTGTGAGAGTGATACCAGAAGGTCCCCGCGTCCTTCAGAGGCAAGTCATACTGAAATTTGCCGCCGATTGGTACAGCCTCCTGCGTAAGGCCCGGCACCCCGTCCATATTGTTCGGAACCCGCAATCCGTGCCAATGGATTGCTGTAGGCTGAGGTAGCGAGTTCAGGAGTGTCCGGCGAACCGTTTCGCCTTGCCGGGCTCGAATTTCAGGGCCCGGAACACCGCCATCATATCCCCATATCTCGGTCTCCGGATAGTTGTCGGGGGCAACACGCGCCAATCCTGAGCGCGCCTCGATTATTCGGGGGGCGGTAGCCGCCCTCCCGATAGTCGGCACCGCGAACAATGCCGACGTGCCCGCAACGAATTGCCTGCGATTGAGCTTCATTAGGACTTCCTTCCAAAGAATACTTGATCTCGCACTGGATTATCCCTCGTCGTGTACATCCAGCAGATAGGTCGCCATTGCCTTCCGATCTTCGTCTGTCAGAAAGCTGGTGCCATAGTTTACGACCTCTCCCATGGCGCCGCCGAAGACATCGCCATCAGGCATGACGCCGGTGCGCAACGCGTAGGCCAGATCATCAACTGTCCACCCACGCATTTGCAGGGTCTCAAAGTCGATGGCCGGTGCCTTGTCACCGCCCGGCAGAGAGTCACTTCCCTTGAAGTGTTCCGTGTCCGAATTTCTTGCGCCAGCCAGGTTTCTCCCGGTGTGACAGGCGGCACAATGCGTGGCACCTTCAACGAGTAACCGGCCCCGGTTCCATACATCATCATTGCCCGGTACGGGATCGGTCCGCGGCGGTTCCAAAAATGCCGCCCGCCACAGCTTCAGGCCCCATCTCTGATTGAAGGGGAACACCATTTCCTGCTCTTTTGACGGTTCCGCTACTGGCGGAACCGTTTGCCAGGCGGCCCAAAGATCGGCGATGTCCTGATCCGTGAAGTTGGCATAGAACGGATAAGGAAAGGCCGGGTAGTAGGGTTGTCCGTCGGGCGACACACCCTGACGTACTGCGCGGGCAAATTCCTCGATGGTCCAATCACCGATCCCGTGATCGGGATCTGTGGTCAGGTTCGGCGAAAAGAGCGAGCCGAACGGGGTATCCAACTCCACCCCACCGGCCAAGGGCGCACCTCCTTTGGCAAAGTCTGTGTGGCAGGCGATACAGCCGCTTGCCCTTGCCAGATACGCCCCGCGGTTAACGTCACCTTGAATGTCGAGAGTTTGTAAGGGCTGGCCAATCGGCCAAGCCATCACAGCAACAAACCCTGCTGACGCCGTAACGGCGGCAGCAAGACCCAACCGTATTGTCGGCTTCATGATGCATTCCTATTCCGACCGAAATCGCGTGTGACACGCCGAGCATGTCTGGCTCAGCATCATGAACACACCATCTGCCGGCATTTCAGACAGCTGTGCTAAGTTTGGACTGCCAGCCATCATCCCGCTGCCCATCATGGAACCACCTCCCATCATGGAACCACTTCCCATCATGGAACCACCTCCCATCATGGAACCACTTCCCATCATGGAACCACTTCCCATCATGGAACCACTTCCCATCATGGAACGACCTCCCATCATGGATTTGCCGCCCATCATGCCGGAACCATGACCCGATCGGGACGCCATCAGCCCGTTGTCTGCCGAAAGCGCAAGGCCTTCTGAGTAGATTTCCAACTGTCTGGCTATTTCTGTAAAGGAACCCCAATCCTGCCAGATTTGCGATTTGGCCTCCGAGGGTTTGCCATCAGATCCCTCTGGAAACAGCTTTGTCATGCTTTCACCGGCGTGGCTTCCGATTTTCTTGGCTTCGCTTCGTACCGTTTGCGCATTGTAGGGCGTTTTCCCCTGCATCATCGGTGTAAGGACCTTCATGCTGTCCTTCATCGCGGACATACCGTCCATGCGTTCTTTGACGACGCCGGTTGCGCCACCATGCGCCAAGGCGGCCGCCGCAAATAGAGAAACCAGGGCCACGCCTGTAGTCATTTTTAGAAAGTTCATTTCTTTGTCCTTTTCGTCTGCTTCGACGCGCCCATCTTGAGCGCAATTCGACTCGTCAGATCAGGACACGCGGCGGTGGTGGGTCAAACGCGATAATACCAAGAACCCGGTATTGAGCTCGCGGGATCGAGTATCTTCGTTCCGTGCCTTGGGGACCAGGCGGTGTTGGACCCATCAAAAATAGTCCAACAGCGTTGCAGATCGCTCCGCCATGACAATGCCCGGGATGACCCTGCTTGACATGTTCGACGTCCGCAGAGTCGGTTTGGTCAATCACATGCTGTGAATCACCGCCATGTGCATGAGCAGAATCGGCCGTTACAAGTAGCCCGCCAATAGCCAGCGCAATTGACAGGATGGAGTAACGAATTGCTGTGCTCACTAGACTCGTCACCTTCAGAAAATCCCGTTTTCTTGCTGTAACTCTCTTATGTACGCCACGATGCCCTTCACATCCGCGCGGGTCAAACCATCGACCGGCGGCATGTTACCGAACTTCCAATGGTGTGCCCGAACACCATTCTGGACGGCCACGTAAAATGCCTCGTCCGAATGGTGGCTTGGTTCATAGATTTTATGCACCAATGGTGGTGCAAGGCCCTCCAGACCAGTTGCATTCCCGCCATGGCACGCCGAGCATTTTGCGTCGAATGCCACTTTGCCGACGGCCGCAAATTCGCTTAGCTGGTCCGGTAGATTGACGTTTTGGATTGGGTCTCCCGACGCCAGCGTCGACGTATCAGGTGTCGTCATCGAATGGCCAGCTGGTTGCTGATTTAGATTGTAGACGATTACGACGGCACCTGCGATCGCCACACCGCCTATCATGAGTGTAAGTTTATCCATTTTACTATTTCACGTCGTTGTCAGTTACCGAGCTTAAGCACCTGTCCAGAAAAGCCGACTTGACCATGGTCAGATCAGTTTTACCTGCGTGCCCACGGTGGCCAGTTCGAACAAGTCCGCGATCTGCTCATTGTACAAGCCGATGCAGCCATTGGAGGATCTTCTTCCGATCTTGCGTGTGTCGTTGGTGCCGTGGATCCGGTAGTATTGCCAGCTCAAATAAAGTGCATGTGTCCCCAGAGGATTCTCCGGACCCGGGCCCACATAGTCGGGCCAAGCGGGGTTGCGCTTTTTCATTGCTGGTGTCGGTCGCCAAGATGGCCCCTCAACCTTGCGAGTTACTGTGGTGTAGCCCAGCCTTGTAAGGTCTTCCGTCAGCGGCACGCTGGTTGGATACATCCGATAGACGCTCTCGTCTTCTGACCAATATTGCAGGACCTTGGACTGTGTATCGGACAGGATCACACCATTCTTAAGCGTATCAAAGTGATCCTGCCATTTAGCAACGCGGAATGAAGAAACATTGCGGTGCGTCCCCTCGGTTGTCATCGATTGGGCCCAAACGGCCGGTGCTGGAAAAAGAGTTGTCGCAGCAAACGCGGCAATCACTCCGCGTCGCGTAACAGCCTTTCTATCCCTGTTCGGTTTCATGCCTGCCACCCCAAACGTGTATTCTTGCTTTACGACTCATTTGGGCTGTATGCCCGGTTCCCGCGCTGGAAGGTCAACAAACAACAGGTTTTGCGTAAGCGAAATTTCGTCTGGAATACTGCTGCCGTCGGCACATGGGGCGGTTTCAAAGGTGGCTTCAGATCGTCAAGCCATTGTGAAGAAGAAACTATTCTTGGGTACTCACACCGAAACAACGTCAATACAGGTAGAGAGCAAGAATGGAGCGTTTTCCCGAGCTCCTATCGCCTTTGTTCAGATTGCTGTCCGCTTTCTGTGCCGAACCTGCCCATCTTGCCGCCACAAAGCTCTTGTCTCTTAATGCAAGGACTTCTGTTTTGATGTAGAACACGGTCTCGGAAATCGTTGTGAGTGCAAGCCCACCCAGGGTTCGAATCCCTTTTACTTCGTCATCAATCAATTCATCCTTCAAGGCTGTTTCTTTGCTTGTGTTGCGATTCCTGCAATGGATGGCATGATGTTGCCACTGCCTGCAGTGTCAATCAGCGCAGTGTGGCTCAAACCCGCAATATGCTGCAAACTCACGTGTTTTCCCCTTTGCTTTAACGTACCTTAACCCCATCTGAGCGACACATCATTTGAAGGAGACATCCAATGTCGCGTCTTTTACTTATCGTAGCCATCGCCGTTATCGGCGGAGGCGCTTACTATTTCGCCACAAAACCTGAACCAACCCCTGCCGAGCAGTTGCAATCGGCGGCTGAAGATGCCTCAGAGGCGGTTGGTGAAGCAGCCTCGGCAATACAAGAGGGCGCTGCTGATGCCGTTGAGGCGGCGACTGAACAAGCATCCGAGGCTGCGTCCTCGATTGCGGATCAGGCCTCGGAAGCTGCATCTTCGGTATCGGAACAGGCCAGCGACGCTGCTACATCTTTGACCGAGCAGGCCAATGATGCAGCCTCAGCAGCTGGCGATCAGGTCGCAGCGCTTGCCGGACAGGGACAGGAACTGTTCAACTCGTGGGTTCAGGACGGCATGCTGACCGCGCAGAATTTCGACTATGACGCAATCGTCACGTCAGTTCAGGAAAGCGCCTTGTCTCAGGACATCAAAACACAGGTTATGAAGATCCTCGACGAGATCAAAGCGTCGCCTGAGCTGGTTGTCGCGAAGATACAGGATCTGCGCAATCTGATGACGCAGCAGTGATCAATTCCAGAACCAGCCCCAAGAGGGCTGGTTCACCCGGTCGGGATGCGACTTAATTTGCGTCACTTTACGGCATTACCCAATTGACATAGCTCACCGTGTTTGATTGCTTTCTTGAGATTGTTTTGAAAAAATAAAACCTTTTGTCAGTGTGTTACATTGTGACGATGAAGGCCTCGTGCTGAACTCGCATCAAAGAAGGATCGAACGATGACCACCCTGCCCGACACCATGTTTGCCGTTGTTCAGACGCAGGACGGATATTCCGGCACAGCCACGGGACCGACGCTGGAGAATGCCTCGGACTGGTTAGCGGAGGCTGAACTGCCTGTACCTGTCCCAAAGGCGGGACAAGTGTTGATCAAAGTGCGCACTGCCTCGGTGAATCCTTCAGATATCCATTTTATCAAAGGGGAATATGGTCAGCCGCGGGTCAAAGGCGCCGCAGCAGGGTTCGAGGGGTGCGGAGATGTTGTTGCCACCGGTACCGGGGCTGACGCACTGCTGGATCAGCGCGTGGCCTTTGTGGCAGCAGGCTCTGGTGCTTGGGCCGAATATGTTGTGACGCAGGCCCAGATGTGTATCCCCTTGCGCCCCGAAATCTCGGATGAAGACGGGGCGGCGCAGATCGTAAACCCGCTAACCGCAATGGCGATGGTGGATATCGCACGGGCTGAGGGCGAGGCTTTTGTGGTCTCTGCCGCCACCAGCCAGCTTGGTAAGTTGATGTGCAGCCTTGGACGGGATCTTGGGTTGAAACCGGTCGCTCTGGTGCGGCGCGCCGAAACGGTCGAGATGTTAAAAGGCCTGGGTGCGGCAGAGGTGGTCGTGACCAGCGATACGGATGCGCCGACGCGGTTTGCCACGATCAGTGCAGATCTGAAACCTCGTGTTTTTCTCGACGCGGTTGCCGACCAAATGTCAGAGCAGGTGTTCTGCGCGATGCCCAATGGCGCGCGGTGGGTTTGCTATGGGAAACTCAGTACGGAAATGCCGAAGTTGACTCAGATGGGCCAGTTGATCTTCATGAGCAAACGGATCGAGGGCTTCTGGCTGACCCGCTGGATGATGGACACACCCCCGGCTGATCAAATGCGAGTTGTCAGCGAAGTGCAGGCGCGATTTGCAGATGGGCGCTGGCGCACAGATGTTTCCGCACGGCTTTCGCTACGAGAAGTGCTGCCAAATCTGGCGGATGCTCTGAAAAAGAGTGACGGGAAGGTGATAATCACTCCATAGTAGAACAAAGCGCCGGACTTAACCGGCTTAGGGAGGGTGAGATTGGATAACGCACAGCTGCTGATTAGCGGGCTGGCGAATGGTTGTGTCTACGGCCTGATCGCCCTTGGCTTTGTACTGATTTACAAAGCCACCGAGGCAGTGAATTTTGCGCAGGGCGATTTCATGATGCTGGGTGCGTTTGTCACCATTGGCCTTACGAATACGGAATATATGGGGCTGCCCTTCTGGGTGGCGCTACCGATTTCACTGGGGATTATGGGCGCACTTGGGTATCTGATCGATCGGCTGATCATCCGCCGCGTCTTTGGCGAAAGTCAGACTGCCGTGGTGATCCTAACCATCGCCTTGGGCTTTGTGATCAGGTTTGCAGCTGGTCTGATCTGGGGGCACGAGCCGCAAACGCTGCAGAACCCATTGGCTGGTAAAGAAATCCGGTTCGGTGGTCTTGTGCTGGGGATGGAGGACGTGGCCGTGATTGTTGTCACCGTCCTACTGACCTGGGGTCTTTATGTGTTCTTCAGCAAGACCAAGCTGGGGCTTGCCATGCAAGGTGCGTCTCAAAACCAGTTGGCGGCATATTACATGGGGATCCCGGTCAAGCGGGTTCAGGGCTTAATCTGGGCATTGGCCGGAGTTGTCGCCGGGATTGCCGGAATTTTGTTCGCGGCCAAAGGCTCGGTCGATCCCACAACTGGGCTTCTGGGGATCAAGGCATTTGCAGCAGCTGTGATCGGCGGGTTCGGCAGCCTGCCCGGCGCATTGGCCGGCGGGTTAATCGTCGGCGTGATTGAGCCCTTCGCTAGCCGCTATATCGCAGCCGGGTACAGTCAGATCGCGCCTTATGCGCTGTTGCTGGCAGTTCTGATCTTTCGACCGCATGGGCTGTTCAGCCAGGTGCGGGTCAAGAAGGTCTGATCGCATGCGGATTGTTTTCAAAACAAACTATATGCAGGACATTCGCCCTTGGAAGGATGGCTATCAGCTCAGCCTCTATCTGATCCTGTTGGCGGTCGTAACCGCTGCGCCGTGGTGGTTGGATGACTTTTATCTTGGCGAACTGACCAATGTTCTGATCTGGGCCATCGCGGGTTTGGGCTTGATGATCCTAACCGGCCACACCGGGCAGGCCAGCCTTGGCCATGCCGCCTTTCTGGCCGTTGGGTGCTATGCCAATGTCATCCTGATCGAGGCAGGAGTACCATTCCTCATCGCTTTCCCTCTGGCGGGTCTGTTGACCGGCATCGTCGGAGCAACCGTCGCTATTCCTGCCCTGCGCCTGCATGGCATCTATCTTGCGATCTTCACACTGGCTCTTTCTGTGCTCATGGACGACATCATCGTTCTGGCCGAACCCGTCACCGGAGGCGTCGCGGGTAAATATCTGGGTGGTGTCGAAATCTTCGGATATCTGGTCGATCGTTGGGCCACCCCGGCCCCGTTTTTCTGGCTGGTGCTGGCCGTCGCCGTTATCGTGACACTGGGCTATATCAACCTTTTGCGCGCGCCCTTGGGCCGCAGCTTCATCGCCGTACGAGACTCTGAGGTCTCAGCGCAGGCGATGGGTGTGGATATCGCGCGCACCAAGACGATCTCTTTCGCCCTCTCCTGCGCCGTCACCGGACTAGCAGGCGCTTTGATGGGTATGTTCTCTGGGGCGTTCAATAACGAGACCTTCAGTGTCGTAATTTCCATCCAATTGCTGATGATGATCGTTATCGGAGGTCTGGGCTCAATCCAGGGCGCGTTTTTGGGCGCAATCGTGATCGGTTTCCTGCCGCAGTTTTTGTCGATTTCCAAGGAATACGCAGCAGCCCTGTTTGGTGGTAATACGGTCGCCATTCCGGGGCTCGAATTCGGCATCTTTGGCATGATCCTGATCGCCTTCATCCTGTTCGAACCGATGGGTCTGTATGGTCGATGGCTAAAAATCCGGACGTGGTTCGAACTGTTCCCCTTCTACCGCAAGGACATGTTCAAAAGACAAAAGTCCTATCTCAAGACGGAGCGTCTGAGATGAGCTTGCTGGAGTTTGAAAACGTTACCCTGAAATTCGGCGGTCTGACTGCTGTGGATGATCTGTCCTTCAACGTGCAAGAAGGTGAGGTGTTCGCCATCGTCGGTCCCAACGGCGCCGGCAAATCAACGGTCTTCAACCTGATTTCGCGCTTCTATGATCCTTATGCAGGGGCGATCCACTTTGACGGGCATGATCTGCTGCGTATCAAGCCCTCGGGTGTCGCGGCCTATGGCGTCGCGCGGACATTCCAGAACATTGAACTGTTCGAACATGCGACCGTTTTGCAGAACCTCCTGGTCGGGCGCCACCGGCACCGCAAAACCAATCTGATCTCGGAAATTCTGTTCTCGCCCTCTGCACGACAGCAGGAGATCGAGAACCGAGAAAAGGTTGAAGAGATCATCGACTTCCTCGACCTCCAGGCCTTTCGTGACAAGATGATCTCGGGCTTACCCTATGGCGTGCGTAAGGTGGTCGAAGTCGCTCGAGCGTTGGCCACCGATCCAAAACTCCTGCTGTTGGACGAACCCGCCTCGGGCTTATCGGTGGAAGAGACCACAGATATGCGTTGGTGGATCGATGACATCCGGCGTCAGATGGGCATTACCGTGCTTATGGTAGAGCACGATATGGGTCTGGTCTCGGGCGTGTCCGACCGGGTTCTTGCCATGGCCGACGGAGCGAAGCTTGCCCTTGGAACCCCAGCCGAAGTTCAATCTCATCCTGCTGTGGTAGAGGCCTATTTGGGCAAAGCTTCATGAACCAACCGATCCTTAGCATTCGCAATGTTGAAAGCTTTTATGGCCCGATCATGGCCATTCGTGGCGTGTCATTGGACGTGCATCGAGGGCAGGTCGTTTCAATCCTGGGCGCAAATGGCGCGGGCAAGACAACGCTGATGAAAACAATCTCAGGCGTGATGGATCCCGAAAAAGGTTCAATCACATTTGACGGTCAGCAGATACAGGGATCGGAACCTCACAAGGTCGTGCAAAAAGGCATCGTCCATGTGCCCGAGGGACGCGAGGTCTTTCCACTTTTGACCGTCGACGAGAATCTGAATCTTGGGGCTTATACCCTGTCGGATAAAGGACAGATCGATCATGACCGCGATCTGGTGTTTTCCTACTTTCCTGTGTTGAAAGACCGCCGCAATCAAGAGGCTGGCACTCTGTCCGGCGGGCAACAGCAGATGCTGGCGATTGGGCGCGGCCTGATGGCTAACCCGCGTATCATGCTGCTGGATGAGCCTTCGCTGGGCCTATCGCCGCTGCTGGTGCAAGAGATTTTTGGCATTCTCAAACGCCTGAATGACGAACAGAGCATGACAATGATGCTGGTCGAGCAGAACGCCAATGCGGCACTGGAACTCGCCCATCATGGCTATGTAATGGAGATCGGACGGATCGTTATGGATGGTGCGGCTGAAACCTTGCTGCAATCCGAGGACATTCAGAATTTCTATCTGGGCGTTCAGGAAGAAGGCGCGCGAGAAAACCGCCGCTGGAAACGCAAGAAGACATGGAGGTGAGCTGGATGGACGCAAGCCCCCTGCCCCCTCAGACCAGTATCAACGGTGTGCAGTTCAACGCTACGCCAGGTCAGAGACCCCTGCGAGTCGATGGCTGTGTCACGATATGCGAGTTATTCCAGAAACGCTGTGCCGAACTGGGACCGCGTACGGCGCATCGCGAGAAGGACTTCGGCATCTGGAAATCCTACTCATGGGCCGACTACTGGCAACACGCCAAATGGATCGGGCTGGCCCTGCGCAAGCTGGGTCTGCAACGTGGCGAGGTTGTCTCGATCCTGTCCGAAGACCGCAAGGAATGGGCGTGGTTCGACATGGGCATCCAGTGTGTCGGAGGGATTGCTTCGGGCGTCTACACCACAGATTCGGCCAGCCAGTTAGAATACCTGATCAATGACAGTGGCAGCCGGTTGCTGATCGTTGAAGATGAAGAGCAGTTGGACAAGTTCCTCGAAGTCGAGGCGGATCTGCCCGATCTGCTCAAGGTCATTATCCTTGAGGATGAAGGCCTGCACGACCTTGATCATCCGCGTTGCATGATGATCGAGGACTTGTATGCTCTGGGGCAGCAGGCTGAGGTCGATGAAACCGGCGCATTCGAAGCAGAAATCGCTGAAACCACGTCACAAGACACCGCCCTGCTCATATATACTTCAGGTACCACCGGTAATCCCAAAGGCGCCATGCTGAGCCATGAGAACATCATGGCCGCGATCGAGGCAGGGGCACATTCCCTGCCCTCCCAATCAGCCGACGAACAGCTATGTTTTCTGCCGCTCTGTCATATCCTCGAACGCGACGTGTCGATCTACTACCCGCTTGCGATGAAGACTACTGTGAATTTCGCTGAAAGCCCCGAGACAGTGTTCTCCAACCTGCAAGAGGTCTCTCCCGCCACCTTCACTGCCGTCCCACGCGTGTGGGAGAAGATCTACTCGCAGGTCATGTTCATGGCGAAAGAAGCAACGCCCACAGGGCGCTTCGCCTTTGCACAGGCGCTCAAGTCTGGAATGGCGCGGGCCGAATTTATCCTTGCAGGCAAACCTGTTCCAGCACCGATCGCTATGCAGTTCTGGCTTTGGGATCGGCTTGTTCTGCGTAACCTGCGCCGGATGCTGGGCTTAGATCGTCTCCGCCGAGGCGGCTCTGGTGCAGCGCCGATCTCTCCCGATTTGCTCAGGTGGTATTGGGCAATTGGTGTGCCCATTGTCGAGGGCTTCGGTATGACTGAAACCGCCGGCATAGCAGCGCTGAACACGCTTGAGGCCAACAAGATCGGCACCATTGGAAAACCTGTTCCTGGCAACGACCTGCGCATCGCGGAAGACGGAGAAATTCAGGTCAAAGGCCTGAACGTCTTTCAGGGCTACTGGCGCAACAATGCCAAAACAGCTGAAAGCTTCACCTGCGACGGTTGGCTGCGCACTGGGGATATGGGGCATATCGACGAGGAAGGTTTTGTCACCATCACAGGGCGCCTCAAGGACATCATCATTACTGCGGGCGGTAAGAACGTCACGCCCGCAGAGATCGAGAGCGGGTTGAAGTTCAGCCAGTATATCTCGGACGCGGTGATCATCGGGGATCGGCGCAAGTACCTGACGGCGCTAATCATGATCGATCAGGAAAATGTCGAGAAATTCGCACAAGAGCGCAAGATCCCCTTTTCGAACTTTTCTTCCCTTTGTGCTGCGTCCGAAGTGACGGAGTTGATCGGCAATGAAATCGCAGCGGTTAATAAGGACTTTGCGCGGGTCGAACAGATCAAGGATTTCCGGCTGATCGACGTGTTGCTCACTGCCGAAGATGAGGAGCTGACGGCGACGATGAAACTCAAACGTGGTCTGGTGGAAAAGAAACACGCACATCTCATTGAAGATATGTACAATTAGTTAAGGGGCGACCCAACAGGGAGGAGAAGTATGAAACACTTATTTAAGGGCCTTGCCGCAGCGACGGCATTGACTGCATCCGCCACGATCAGCTGGGCGCAAACACAAGGCGTGACAGATGACGAGATCGTCATTGGCTCAGTCAACGACCTCAGCGGCATCTTCGCTGCCGTGGGCGTTCCGGCCACCAAAGGCGCAAATGTGGTCTTTGATCGCGTCAACGCCGAGGGTGGCGTGCATGGCCGCAAGATCCGCTTTGTCGTCGAGGATAACGGCTATCAGATGCCACGCGCGATGCAGGGCTATAACAAGCTGCTGAACCGTGACAAGGTTTTCGCGATGTTGCAGTCGCTGGGTACGCCGATGAATGTTGCTGGGTTCAAGCTGCTGGACCCGAAAGGTATTCCTAATGTCGCCCCCTTGACCGCCGCGCGGCAAATGCTGCAAGAGCCGATGAAGAACAAGTTCACCTCGTTCTCGACCTATTACGATCAAGCTCGGATTGGGGTGAAGTATCTGAACGGTGAATTTGGATCGCAAACCGTTTGCACCATGTACCTGCCTACTGATTTCGGTGAGGAAATTCTGGAAGGCAGCAAAGCCGGAGCCGAAGAGGCTGGCATCACTTTCGGCGCTGAGACCACCCACAAACCGGACGAGACGGATTTCGTGGGGTCCTTGAGCAAGCTTAAAGAAGAAGGTTGTGACATCGTCACGATGGCGCTCGGCGTGCGTCAAGCAATCACTGTTGTTGGAACGGCCAAGAAAATGGGCCTGACCGACATGAAGTTCCTCGGCACCTCTGCCAGCTTCCTAACCGTGGTGGCGCAGGTGCCCGGTGGTGTGACCGACGGTTTCTATGCGGCGGCCTCGTGGCTGGATCTCTGGGCGCGCGCCGAAGAGCCAGCCCCGGCAGCATTTATTGCTGAATACAAAGAGGCTACGGGCGAAGACCCGGTCGGATTTTCAATGCTGGGCTATTCAGCGGCCGAGATGATGGTCAAAGCACTTGAAGCTGCAGGTCCTGATCTGACGCATGATAGCTTCATTGCCGCGATGGAATCTCTGGATTACATGGATGAGTTGGTCGGCAACCAGATCACCTATGGGCCCGATGACCATCAGGGTGCTGACACTGTATTTGTCAGCGTCGTCGAAAATGGTGCGTGGAAACTGGTTTACGAAGAATAAACCGACCAAGAAAAAAGGGCTCGCAGTTGCGAGCCCTTTCCAATTCGGTATCCGCAGCGATTAACGCTTCGAGAACTGGAACGAACGACGCGCTTTGCGCTTACCGTATTTCTTACGTTCCACAACGCGGCTGTCGCGGGTCAGGAAGCCAGCGGCTTTCAGAGCGCCACGCAGGTTGGGATCGTACAGTTGCAGCGCTTTCGAGATGCCGTGCTTGACCGCACCGGCCTGACCGGTCAGGCCGCCGCCTTTGACGGTTGCAACAACGTCGAACTCACCTTCCACACCAGCAACCTGGAACGGCTGGCGCAGGATCAGCTGCAGAACGGGACGCGCAAAATACTTGTCCTGATCCTTGCCGTTCACGGTGACCTTGCCGGAACCCGGCTTGATCCAGACGCGGGCAACAGCGTCTTTACGCTTGCCGGTGGCGTAGGAACGACCCAGCTCGTCACGTACGGGTTCACGTACGATGACTTCTTCGGCCACGGTTTCAACGCCTGCGACGGCGCTCAGCTCTTCGAGAGTATTGATCTGATCAGCCATCGGTCATTAGCTCCGGGTGTTTTTCTTGTTCATGGACTTTACGTCCAGAACTTCGGGCGCTTGCGCCTCATGAGGATGCTCGGCACCAGCATAAACGCGCAGGTTGGTCATCTGCTGACGCGCCAGACGGTTGCCCGGCAGCATGCGCTTGACCGCTTGGGTCACGACGCGCTCGGGGTGTGCACCCTCAAGGATCTGCTGCTTGGTGCGCGACTTGATGCCGCCCGGGTGGCCAGTGTGCCAGTAGAAGTTCTCTTCGCGCTTCTTGCCGGTCATCTGGATTTTGTCAGCGTTGATCACGATGACATTGTCGCCCATGTCCATGTTGGGTGTGAACGACGCTTTGTGCTTGCCACGCAGGCGCATGGCGACGATCGAGGCAAGACGGCCCAGAACAACGCCCTCGGCGTCGATCAGGATCCATTTCTTATCGATGTCTGCAGGTGTTGCAGAAAAGGTTTTCATGGCAGGATAGTCCTGTTTGATGTGAAAGACCGCCCCTTGGCGGAGCGGCCCTAATTCGATGGAGGGGGTTTAGACCTACTAGTTATGCAGGTCAATACAGGCAAAGTATAATATATCTATCAATAACAATAACTTATAAAATAGGTATTATTTTACCCCAAAATTTCTTCGGCATATCCAATTTTGCGTAGCTTAGTTAAGCTAGACTCAACCAAGATCATCCAATGTCGGAGGTGGCTATGCAAGAATTGGAACAGGTTATCGCTGCCTATGGTGCGGCATGGCAGTCGACCGATCCCGAAAGGCGACTGAGCCTTCTTGAGCAGTGTTTTGCACAAACTGGTCGTTACGTCGATCCAACTGCAGAAGTTTCCGGCAGAGATCAACTCAATGCCCATATCGGAGCGGTTCTGAGTGATACAAAGGGCCGAGTTGAGCTGACCAGTGAGCCGAATTCACACCATGATGTGGTCCACTTCACCTGGCATATGATTGCTTCCGATGGGTCCACTATGGTTACCGGGCATGATTTCATTCGTCTCGATGCCGATGGCAAGATTGCACATTTGGCGGGCTTTTTTGGCGACCCTGCCCCATTGCAATAGGTGCTAGACGCTTATTTGCTCGGGCGGGTTGTCCAGCAATGCGCGCAGACGCAGCATGGCGTCTTCGAACTTCTCAAGCGAGACATGCCCATTCACCGCTATACGAACGGCATTTGGCGCGCGACCATCCCGCAGCGCGAATTCATCGGCCGATCGCAGCTGAATACCTTCCCGCTCGGCCGCCCGGCTGAACGCAGCAGACCGCCAACCGGAAGGCAGATGAAGCCAGACGAAGGGAATCTCAGAATCCCAGTTTAGATCGAAGCCACCCAGGGCGTTTACCGCCACACGTACATATTCGCCCATCTTGGAGCGAACGTTTTTTGCAAGTTGCCTCGCCTCTGGATGTCCCAACAGCAACCGCGTCAACTCAGCCAAAGGCTGGGCGAGCCCGAAATACCCGTATTCTGCAGAACGCCGCAGATCGACGCTCTGCTCTTTCGGTGCAATGGCGAAGCCGACCCGCAACGCTGGTGTAAGGGTTTTCGAAATTGACGAAACATGCCATCCCCGTTCGGGTGCCAAAGCACGATAGCTGGGCGCGCGGGCCTCGCCCATGCGATAGCAATCGTCTTCGATGATCTGTAATTCATGCTTTCGCGCAATCTCGACAACTTCTTTGCGCCGTTCCAACGGCGAATGCCCGCCCGTTGGGTTCTGCACTTCGGGTGAGACGCAGATCGCCTGTGCCTTCGTTTGCCTGAGGATGTGGTCCAGCGCATCGGGGCTTATGCCCCATTTGTCCATTTTTACCCCGACAACCTCGGCGCGCATCAACTCACCTGCCCGTCTGAACCCGGCATAAGACAAGTCCTCAACCAACACGATGGGTTTCGGATCTTTCAGAACGGTCTGGAACACGACGCAAATGCCACTTTGCCCACCGTGTGTCAGTACAATGTCATCTGCATTCAATGAGCCCAGAGGAAGATCTGACAACCAGTCGGCCACAACCTGGCGCACGGGTAGGTAGGCATCTCGGGTCGGATAGTTCATAAACATCCGCGGATCGCCTTTTGCAACCTTTTCAAGGCATTCGCGGATTAATGTCACCTGCCCCACATCTGGCAAGCGTGGGCTGAACAGGCTGACATTGGATTCATATTTGTCGTCCCTCAGATGTAGCTGCCGCGACCAGACATCATCCAGAATGGGCGATCTCGGCGGGGCTACAAATGTACCACGCCCGACCTCGGCTTGTAGCAAACCTTCATCGGTCAGGATCGTATAGGCGCGCGCGACAGTGCCTGGTGTAATCTTTAATCGATACGCTAACTCACGCACCGGAGGTAGTTTCTTTCCAACCTCCAGTGTTTTGTTTTCTATCGCTTTTCGGATCGTGTCAGCGACCAGAGTATATTTTGGACCTTTGGATTTCGGTAACGCCTCTGGCCAAATTGTATCCATTACAATTCTTCCTTTGATTTCGACACAATGCTGAATGTATCAAGACAGTGTACCGAACATATTTACTTTGTGTCAATACAATTTGAAAGGATACCCAAGATGACACGCGCAATGCACAACCCCGCCCTCTTGCTGCTGAACGACAGCCCTCGGCTGCCGCTGATCGCCGCGCTGGCCGTGCGGTTTGCGGCGTCGGTCACACAATGGGAACAACGTCGCCGCAGCCGGGTAAACTTAGGTAAGCTGGATGACAGGCTGCTCCGCGATGTCGGGCTGACCCGCCATCGGGCAGATGCAGAAGTCAGCCGCTATTTCTGGATGAAATAGACTATCCCCAGTCCCATCTAAGGGACCTCTTCCTGGCCGGGGTTTATCCCCGGCCTTTTTTACCCAAAGGCAGCAGCGGCTGAGCCTTCTGGAGGAAGCGAATAGGTCATGCTGGCCCGCGCGACGGGCTTGTCAGAGCCCACCGAGTAAATCAGCACATCCCCAACAGCCAGTGTACGACCTAATTTCAACAACTTACACTCAGCAATCAGGTCCGCCCCGCCTTCGGGCTTGCGCAAGAAATCCAGAGAACTGTTGGTGGTGACAGCCAGAGATTGCCGACCTTTCCGTGCCAAAACCATTGCATATACACTGACATCGGCCAGCCCGAACATGGACGGACCAGATACTGTGCCTCCGGGGCGCAGGTGACGGTCTTCGACCCTCAGGCGCATGGTGATGTTTGCTTCTCTCAGATCCTCGACGACAAAGTCGCTATGAACCTGTGGGAACACCTGCGCCAGGTATTCCGTCAATTCTTGTTTATTCAGTGCTAATGACATGCTTCCCCTCGTCGCTCTGCCCGCCTAGAGTTGGCCTGAACGCCAGCGGGAGGGCAAGATGGCAATTCTGGAACGTAACGATACAGGTGCGATTGCACGGCTTCGAATGAACGCGCCTGAGCGGTTGAACGCCCTCAGCGATGAAATGCTGGCGGCCCTGCAGGCAGAGTTCGATGCGCTGCGCGAAGACAAGTCGATTCGTGTTGTTGTTCTTTCCGGTGCGGGGAAAGCGTTTTGCGCGGGGCACGATCTGAAACAGATGACCCAAGGGCGGCAGGCACCCGATGGTGGGCTTTCCTATTTTCAGGATCTGTTCGACCGATGTGCCAAGATGATGATGTCCATTCAGTCCCTGCCCCAACCCGTGATCGCCCAAGCGCACGGGATCGCCACTGCCGCAGGGTGTCAGCTTGTAGCAACCTGTGACCTGGCAATCGCGGCCGAGGGCACACGGTTCGGCGTAAATGGTGTCAATATCGGCTTGTTCTGCTCCACTCCGATGGTGGCTCTCAGCCGGAATATACCGCGGAAACAGGCGTTTGAAATGCTCACGACCGGTGATTTTATCACCGCCGAACGCGCGGCTGAGCTGGGTCTGATCAATCGAGCGGTTCCCGAGAACTTGTTGGAAGATGAAACCAATGCGTTGGCCGAGAAGTTGGCAGGCAAGCTCAGCAGTGCCGTGAAAATCGGTAAAACCGCTTTTTATCAACAGATTACAATGCGGACTGATCAGGCATACGATTATACCGCCGAGGTAATGGCACAGAATATGATGGACCGGAATACTGAGGAAGGGATTAGTGCCTTTATCGAAAAGCGCCCGCCTGATTGGCACCAGTAACGCAATTATTTAATACATTTTTGCCGACTGTTCGCATTTTTTCACTTTTCAAAAGGGCGACACTGTGGCAAAGCTGGGTCAAGGCCAAGGCCTGACCATACTTTTGGGTCGCCGTGGGCGGAAGGTCCCTCCAAGCTGGTTTCTCTCACCGGCGTTGACATTCCCGCAGCGGCGACCCCAAGAATCCCCCTCAGAACTAAAGCGATTACTGCGCATTGCGCATGGCGCTGCTCTGCCCTATTTGGCAGCACATGACAGAGACATTGCATATCGTGGGCGGCGGCATGGCCGGGTCCGAGGCTGCCTGGCAGGCAGCGGAAATGGGCGTGGATGTCGTGATCCACGAAATGCGTCCTAATGTGGGCACGTTTGCACACCAGACCGGCAATCTGGCCGAGATGGTGTGTTCGAACTCATTCCGATCGGATGATGATGAACAGAACGCAGTCGGCTTGCTGCATTGGGAAATGCGCGCGGCAAACGGGTTGATCATGACGACCGCAGATAGCCATCGCCTGCCTGCGGGTGGCGCGCTTGCGGTTGACCGTGATCCTTTTGCCGAAGCCGTAACTGCCAAGCTGAAGGCCCATCCACGGGTCTCGGTCTCAGCGGAAGAAGTTACCAGTCTACCCCAAGACGGAAAGTGGATCTTTGCAACCGGGCCGTTGACCTCGCCCGCATTGGGGGAAGCCATTCGCGCAGAGACTGGTACCGAGGCGCTGGCCTTTTTCGACGCGATCGCCCCCATCGTCTATGCAGACAGCATTGATATGAGCAAAGCCTGGATGCAGTCACGCTACGACAAGGGCGAGACTGAGGAAGAGCGCACCGCCTACCTCAACTGTCCGATGAATCGTGATCAGCACGAAGCCTTCATTGATGCGCTGCTGGCTGCAGATAAGACCGAATTCCACGAGGGAGAGACCGCTGGTTATTTCGACGGCTGTCTGCCGATCGAGGTTATGGCCGAGCGCGGTCGTGAAACTTTACGCCATGGCCCGATGAAACCTGTTGGCCTGACAAATCCGCATCAACCGGAAGTAAAACCTTATGCCGTCGTCCAATTGCGGCGCGACAATGCCTTGGGCACGTTGTTCAACATCGTCGGTTTCCAAACCAAGATGAAATACGGTGCGCAAACCGAGGTATTTCGTATGATACCGGGTTTGGAAAATGCCAGCTTTGCGCGATTGGGTGGCATTCACCGCAACACTTTCATCAACTCTCCGACTTTGCTGGACGCGCAGATGCGGCTCAAGTCTAGGCCAAATATTCGTTTTGCGGGGCAAATCACGGGGGTGGAAGGGTATGTGGAAAGCGCAGCGATGGGCCTTTTGGCAGGCCGTTTGGCCGCTGCCGAAATACTAGGCCGATCCCTTCCTGACGTACCGCAAGACAGTGCGATGGGCGCATTGATCCACCACATCACGGGCGGCGCCGAAGCCAAGACCTTCCAGCCGATGAACGTGAATTTTGGTCTGTTTCGCCCGGTCGACGGCCTGAAAGGGGGGCGCCGAGGCCGCAAGGACCGCTACAAGGCCTATACCGATCGCGCAAAAGAAGTCTGGAGCGATTGGGTAAAGCAGTGTTGACTGGACGTCGCCCCCAGCCTGCGCCTAACATGTAAGGTATGAGCGATAAGTTTCTGAAAGACACATACAATCTGAATTCTGCCCAGGAAACGCACGATCACTACCAAAAATGGGCGGCCTCATACGATGATGAAGTCGGTGAGCACGGATATGTCACCCCGGACCGTGTTGCGGCAGCATTGAAATCCTTTGTCTCAGATGCTGCTGTGCCGGTGCTGGACTACGGATGCGGTACCGGGTTGTCGGGTTTAGCACTTCGCAAGGCGGGTTTTCGTGTCATCGATGGGATGGATCCAACACCAAAGATGCTGGAAGGTGCCGCTGCCAAGGGGGTTTATCGCAACTTGATAAACTTCGAAGTTACTGATCCCAACCCCATTGAGGCCGAGGCTTACTCAGCCATAACATGCATTGGCGTCATCGGCGTTGGTGCCGCGCCGCCTGAAACCTTTGATCTACTTATGAACGCGCTGCCACGTGGCGGATATCTGGCGTTTTCCTTCAACGATCACACTTTGGCTGACCGCACTTACACCGGGCGGCTGAACGACTGGCTGGACATGGGTCACGCAAGGCTGTTATTCCGCGAATACGGTCCGCATCTACCGGGTATGGACATGAAATCAGACGTTTATGTTGTTGAAAAAACGTGACATTCACAACGCGTTTCGCACCATCTCCAACAGGTCCGCTGCATCTAGGGCATGCCTATTCCGCGCTTCTTGCGTTTGATCAGGCACGGGCTGCGGGTGGATCATTTCTTTTGCGGATCGAAGATATTGATCAATCGCGATCCAGGTCCCGTTGGGAAACCCAGATCTACGACGACCTGCACTGGCTTGGACTGCGCTGGCCGCACCCGGCGATGCGCCAGTCGGACAGGCTGCCGCGATACAGAGAGGCATTGGAAATTCTGAAAAACATGGGCCTTGTCTACCCTTGCAGCTGCAATCGTGCCGATATCGAATCTGCGGCCGGTGCTCCGCAGGAAGGTGTACCCCAGTTCGGACCAGACGGGCGCATCTATCCAGGCACGTGCCGCGACCGTCCTTTGTCGGATGCTTCAGCTGGGGATGTTCTGCGCCTGAACATGCACAAGGCAATCAAGGCATCCGAACTTCGTGGATTTTGTGAAACTGGTGCGAAGTATTTGGGAACGCATGAGCTTGATGCGCACAACCTCATGAACGCGGTTGGCGACATCATTCTCGTTCGGCGCAATATGGGCAGTTCGTATCACCTGTCCGTCGTGGTTGATGATGCGGATCAGAACATCTCCCATGTGGTCCGGGGCGAGGATTTGTTCGATGCCACGCAGATACATGTCCTTTTACAAGGGCTGCTTGGGTTGCCGACACCTGTTTATCATCATCACCGTCTGATCCGGGACAACAACGGCAAACGCCTCGCGAAACGTGACGACGCACGCGCCATCTCGCTTTATCGCGAACAAGGAGCATCTCCCGCTGAAATCAGAGAGATGGTGGGCATTTGACCTGACCACCATCAGAGGCCCCACTATTCCATCGGCTTCATGAGTTCGACTTCGGTCCCATCGCGGACGGCCGTGTAGAAACAACTTCGCCGGTTGGTGTGACAGGCTGGCCCCGTTTGGTTCACCACAACCAGCAGGCAATCCCTGTCGCAATCGACGCGAAAATCCACCAGGGCCTGCAAGTGGCCTGAGCTTTCGCCCTTGATCCAGAACGCCTGTCGTGACCGCGACCAATACGTAACCCGTCCGGTTTCCAACGTGTGCTCGATGGATTGGGCATTCATCCAGGCCATCATCAGAACCTCGCCCGTCGCTTCGTCCTGTGCGATCGCGGGGATCAAACCCGCCTCGTTGAATTTCAGTGTCGACGGATCGAACAAGACTGCGTCAGCCATCGCAAAAACCTTTTGCATCCCAGAATCCCGCCATTATGTATGGGGAATGGACAACGAGGGAAAGCCATGAGCGGCGAAACCGATCTGATCAAGCTCTATTCCGGACGCATCTTGGCGCTAGCTGCGGATATTCCTCATCTGGATCGCTTGGATAATCCCGATGCGACGGTAAAGAAACGAGCCCCTTTGTGTGGATCGACCGTGACTGTAGACGTCAAGCTTGAAGATGGGCGGATCGTGGACTTTGGGCAAGACGTCAAGGCCTGTGCGTTGGGTCAGGCCTCGGCTTCGGTCGTAGGCAGCGCCGTGATCGGGGCGACGCGGTCGCAGGTCGAAACCGCACGTGATCAGCTTTCCGCAATGCTGAAGAAAGACGGCCCTGCCCCCGAGGCGCCCTTTGACGGGCTCGGAGTCCTGATGCCCGCGCGGGACTACAAGAACCGCCACGCGTCAATCCTGCTGGCGCTTGACGCGACCGCCGAGGCGATGGAGCAGGCCGAACAAGCCAACTGCGCCTGATTGGCTTTTCCATACAAAGCCGTATAGGGTGCCCCCAAAGATTGGGGGCTAACGTGAACAATTTGCTGGAACATTTTGTGACGCTCTGGGTCGTGATCGACCCGATCGGCACCATCCCCGTCTTTATCGCTGTCACTGCTGGGATCGCGACGGGTGCGCGTCGTAAAACCGCTTTACTGGCCGCGTTGGTCAGCGCAGGCATTCTGCTGTTCTTTCTGATCTTTGGGCAACTTGTGATCGAGGCTTTGGATATCGGCCTTAACTCGTTTCAGGTTGCAGGCGGAATTATTCTGTTTCTCTTCGCTCTGACCATGATCTTTGGCGAAAGCAAACAGGTGATCGAGCAGCGCCAGGCCGAAGAAGACCTGGACGACAAAATGCACAAGACCAATCCGGCCATTTTCCCTTTGGCCGTCCCTTCGCTTGCGTCACCGGGCGCGATGCTGGCGATAGTGGTTCTAACGGACAACAACCGATACAGCGTCGCCGATCAGAGCATCACTGCACTGGTTATGTTGGTCGTTATTGCCATAGCGTTTGTGCTGATGCTGCTGGCCGAGCCGATCATCCGGTTGATCGGGCATTCCGGCGCAGCGATCATCAGCCGCGTAATGGGGATGATCCTTGCATCCGTCGCCGTAAATTCAGTTCTATCCGCCACGATCGAAATCATCAAAACCGGACAGCTGTAAAAAGAACCGCCGCACCTTCCGGGCGGAAAGGGCGGCGGCAAGTCATGCGTTTCTCATGTAGGGTCCGGATCACCGCACGGGGCCGAGGCAGGCCCCTTCAAGGGAAATGGGACAGGCAGGTCACCCTTGACTATGACGGGGAGACAAGCGCGGTGTGATCGGCACGAGATCGCAGGCAGAAAGGCTTAGAACCCGGTTGGCAGGTGAAGGGCAACCACCAGCATCACAACCAGTGAAACCGCGCCCGCTGCATCCTGCAAAATCGTGGATTGTGAACGGGTAAAGGCAGTTTTGATCTGGCTCAGCATGGTCTCACCTCCGGTCAGGTTTAATCCTTTGTTGACCTTTTGTTCTCATATTTTAACGAGTCGGTAAAGAACTTTTTGAGAACATTTGTGAACTTAGTGGGATTTTCGGTCTAACCCACTGATATCAAACGGATCGCCTGATCCTGCTTCATAAGCCACAGAAGAACACGCGCAGCCTGCCCCCGATCCGAGGTCAATTTGGGGTCTGCGGACAGCAAAGCGCGCGCATCTGATTGCGCCACCGCCATCAGCCCAGCTTGCCTTTCAAGATCAGCTATCCGGAACTTTGGCAGGCCAGATTGTGCGGTTCCGATCAAGTCACCCGCACCGCGCATCTGCAGATCGGTCTCGGCAATGCGGAAGCCGTCTTCAGTTTCTCGGAGTACCTCCAGCCGTTTGCGACCACCCTCGCTAAGCGGTGACTGATACATCAACAAACAGGTTGAGGCATCTTCACCACGTCCAACTCGGCCCCTAAGCTGATGCAACTGCGCCAGACCAAAAATCTCTGCCCGCTCAATCACCATGATCGTGGCGTTGGGCACGTTCACCCCAACCTCGATCACCGTAGTAGCGACAAGGACTTTGGTCTTACCACTCTGAAACGCCGCCATTGCCGCGTCTTTATCGGCGGGCGGCATTTGGCCGTGTACCAGACCCACCACATCGTCCCCCAAGATCGCGCGCAACCTTTTGAAACGCTCTTCAGCTGCAGTCAGGTCCGAGACCTCGGATTCATCGACTAATGGGCACACCCAATAGCATTGTTTGCCTGCATCAATCGCACCGCGCAGATGGGCCACAACTTCGTCCATGCGTTGCGTGCTGACGACTGCGGTCTTGATCGGTTTACGACCCGGCGGCTTTTCATCCAGCACCGAGACGTCCATATCGCCGTACTGCGCAAGCGCCAAACTGCGCGGGATGGGCGTAGCGGTCATCACCAGCACATCCGCGCGTTGGCCCTTTTCGGACAGCTCCATGCGTTGGCGGACGCCAAAACGGTGCTGCTCATCAACGATGGCCAGCCTTAGGGCTTTGAATTCAACATCGTCCTGAAACACCGCGTGGGTACCGACCAATATCTGAATATCTCCCTGCTTCAGCGCAGCCAGCTTCGCTCGACGCTCAGCCCCCTTGTCGCGCCCGGTCAGGATTTCCAGCACAACTCCGGCTTCTTCTGCCAATGGTCGCAGCCCTTCAAGATGCTGCCGGGCAAGGATTTCGGTAGGGGCCATCATTACCCCCTGCCCGCCAGCTTCGACGGCTATAAGTAGCGAAACAAATGCTACCAGAGTCTTTCCTGCCCCCACATCGCCCTGAAGCAACCGGTTCATCCGCGTCTCAGCGGCCATATCTGCCGAGATTTCCTCGATCGCGCGTGTCTGCGCTCCGGTCGGTCGATATGGAAGGCTTGCCAGCACCTTGGATTGCAACACGCCGGTGCCGAGACTGATGATCCCCCGCGCTTTACGCTCACGCTGTCGTGCCAGGGCCAGCGTCAGTTGATGTGCGAGCAGCTCATCGTAAGCCAGACGTTCCCGCGCAGGCGCAAAAGGTGCTACGTCGTCCGCCCCATGCGGGTGATGTGCAGCGTGAATTGCTGTTGTCCAATCTGGCCAATTCTGTTGTGCCACCTGAGCGGGGTCGGCCCATTCGGCCAATGCAGGTACTCGCGCCAACGCACTTTGAGCAGCTTTATAGGCAGTTTTTTGCGTCACACCCTGCGTCAGATGATAAACCGGTTCAAACTCGGGCAATTCGCCTGCGTTTTCAGGCGCGACCATATGATCGGGGTGTACCATCTGAGCCATGCCATCGAACAGCTCAAGCTTTCCCGATACCACCCGGCGTGCGCCCTCCGGCAACAGCTTCTTCAGATAGTCCCCTCGGGCATGAAAAAACACCAGTTGGAAATCCGCCTGACTGTCTTCAACATGAATGCGATATGCGCCCCCTTTGTTCCGCGGTGCTCGATGCGCGCCGATTGTCACCTCAACAGTCAGAGTCGTCGGAAGGTCGGCACCCTGAATCGTATCGCGTCGCCGCCGGTCAATCACCGCATAGGGTAGCGAAAACAATACATCGCGCGGTGAATCGATCCCTAATTGGCCCAGAAGCTGCGCGGTCTTCGGCCCCACACCATCTAGTGTTTCAAGACCCGCAAACAGCGGAAAGAGCTGTTCAGGCCTGCCGCTCATAGATCGCCAATCAGTTGAAGCCAGCTATCTTCATCCAAGGTTTCGATGCCCAGATCAGCCGCTTTTTTCGCCTTGGACCCTGCACCCGGGCCCGCCACGAGCAAATCAGTTTTCTGGCTGACTGAGCCGGACACTTTGGCTCCCAACGCTTCGGCGCGGGCCTTGGCCTCGGCGCGTGTCATCTTTTCAAGCGTTCCCGTAAACACGACGGTTTTTCCTGCGACCGGACTGTCCGACGCAGGAGCCTCTGGTGGAACAACCGTCAGATGTTTACGCAGATCATCAAATGCTTGGCGTTCCTCCGAATTGGCAAACGCATCAGATAGTGACAACCCGAGCGTGGCGCCGATTCCGTCGATACCAATCAGATCAGCCCAGGCGCTGGCGGCATCTGTCGAAACATCCATTCGCACAAAAGCCGCATCCCGAACTTCTTTAACTTTCGCACGCCTCGCTTCTGCAGTAGCCGCGATTCTCTCGGCGTCTTCCGCTTCATCGGCTGCACGCTGCGCAAGCGCGGCAGGCCGGGCCGTATCAATGGAGGCCGCCATTACATCCCATTCCCGATAAAACAACGCCAAATCTCGTGCACCAACTTCGCCCACATGACGAATCCCCAGAGCGAACAACAGGCGGGCAAACGGTATGGTTCGCTTGTCATCGATCGCTGCAAACAGGTTGCTTGCCGATGTCTCGCCCCAGCCGTCGCGGTTTTTCAACCGGGCCAGGTTTTCGGTGTCGCGATCTTTCAACGTAAATATATCAGCGGGTGTGTTTATTGGCAGAAGAGGATCGCCATAAAACATCTCGATTTGTTTTGCGCCAAGCCCTTCGATATCGAACGCCTTGCGCGATACGAAATGTTTGAGTTTTTCAACCGCCTGAGCGGGACATATCAGCCCCCCTGTGCAGCGGCGGACCGCATCCCCCTCTTCCCGGATCGCGTCGCTGTCACATTCCGGGCATGTCGTCGGGAAAGCGAAGGGCCGCGCATCATCGGGTCGTTTCGACAGATCAACATCCGAGATTTTCGGGATCACATCCCCGGCCCGATAGACCTGAACCCAATCTCCAACGCGAATATCCTTGCCCTCACGAATGACTCCGCCTTTGGCGTCCCGCCCTGCAATATAATCTTCATTGTGTAGGGTCGCGTTCGAAACAACTACCCCGCCAACGGTTACCGGATGCAGCCGCGCTACCGGGCTAAGCGCGCCCGTACGACCCACCTGAATGTCGATGGCTTCAAGCCGCGTCCAAGCCAGTTCGGCAGGAAACTTGTGCGCAATCGCCCAGCGGGGCGTGGTAGATCGGAAACCCAGCCGGGCCTGCAGACTCAGATCATCGACCTTGTATACGACCCCATCAATGTCATAGCCCAAGGTCGCGCGCTGAGCTTCAATCTGACGGTAATGTTCCAACATCTCATTAGTCGTTGAGCAACGCCTTGTCAGCGCATTTACCTGGAACCCCAAGGTTTTGAGGCGATCAATTGCGCCCATCTGAGTCTCAGCTAGCGGTGCAGACAGTTCACCCCAGGCGTAGGCAAAGAATTTCAGCGGGCGAGATCGTGTTATTTCGGAATCCAGTTGACGGAGCGAACCAGCCGCAGCGTTGCGCGGATTTGCAAAGGTCTTTCCACCTGTTTCGACCTGACGTGCGTTCAAAGCCTCGAAATCATGGTGAGACATGTATACCTCGCCGCGAACCTCAAGAACGTCTGGTGCACCCTCAATTCGGTGTGGAATATCGGAAAGCGTACGCGCATTTGCGGTAACGTTTTCACCGGTCTCACCATCACCACGTGTTGCAGCCTGCATCAGTTCACCCTGCTCATACCGTAGGGATAATGACAGGCCGTCGATTTTGGGCTCAGCTGTATAGGCGAGCGGTGCCTCATCTCCCAGTCCCAGATATTTGCGGATCGAGCGGTCAAAATCGGCAACATCCGTGTCATCAAACGCATTGCCCAGTGACATCATACGCACGGCGTGGGTCACTTTTGCAAACCCATCTGAAACGCGTGCGCCCACTTGTTCAGTAGGGCTGTCGGAGCGTTTCAGTTCGGGGAATCGCGCCTCGATCTCGGCATTGCGACGCTTGAGAGCATCATAGTCGGCATCCGAAATTTCTGGAGCATCTTCAGTGTGATAAAGCTGGTTTGCCCGCAGCAATTCCTTGGCGAGCCGGGCCAATTCTTCCCGTGCTTCATCTTCTGTCAGATCTGCGATTTCTGTGGTATCGCTCATGGCCCCGCCCTGTCACGTCGTCTTGAAAACCAGTGATAGGACGAGGCCATGGTCAGGTCCAGTGTTGTGCTGACACGCGAGTGGATTTACCGCCCCGGACCATCGACGGTAGCAATCAGATCAGATTAGGCACCCACGGCCATGCGGGTTTCACCCATGTTGTTGGCTTGCGGATCACGCAGGACATATCCACGGCCCCAGACCGTCTCGATATAATTCTCACCACCGGTCGCATTGCTGAGTTTCTTGCGTAACTTGCAGATGAAGACGTCGATAATCTTGAGCTCGGGCTCATCCATGCCGCCGTAGAGATGGTTCAGGAACATTTCTTTGGTCAGTGTTGTTCCTTTCCGCAGGCTCAGAAGTTCCAGCATCTGATATTCCTTGCCTGTCAGGTGTACGGTTTTTCCGTTCACCTCTACGGTTTTGGCATCCAGATTTACGGCGACCTGCCCGGTGTGAATCACGGATTGAGAATGCCCCTTAGAGCGGCGGATAATCGCATGAATGCGCGCCACCAGCTCTTCTCGATGGAAAGGTTTGGTCAGATAATCGTCTGCTCCAAATCCAAATCCCTTGATCTTGCTTTCGGTGTCATCAGCGCCCGACAGAATCAGGATCGGTGTCTCTACCCGTGCTATGCGCAGTTGGCGCAATACTTCATGGCCGTTCATATCCGGCAGATTCAAGTCCAACAGGATGAGGTCGTAATCATATAGCTTGGCCAGATCGATGCCTTCTTCGCCAAGGTCCGTCGCATACACGTTGAGATTGGCGTGTGTCAGCATCAGTTCGATGCTTTTGGACGTGGTTGGATCATCCTCGACAAGAAGTATGCGCATGTTCACTGCTCCAATTTAGGTCAAATTCTTCAACTGATTTGAGCCTGAATAAAAATGGTTAATCTGACGTTACCGTTGAATCATTTATTCACTTTCACCTTTAAGTTGTCGATATTTTTTTAAGGCCGTCACCTTCAACCCATCGATCCCGTGCTCAGCAACTGCTGAGACCCACGAGTTGAACTCTTCATCGCTGATGCCATAGCGCTTTTTGGCTTCAGACAATGAAATCAACCCATAAAGTACACCGCGCACAACGATCACCTTGCGCGACGCCACCCAGCGCCGCGTATCCGCAGGAGGCAAATCGGCGCGTGTCAGCACGCTCCCGTCCGGCAGGGTGACCGACCTTGGACCTTCCACTTTGTGCAAATACATTTCTCATACCTTCTGCTGCTGCGACAAAGCTGCACCCAGCCTACTTAAAAGGGCGTGAAACCGCCCCTTGAGAGTGTCTAGAATTTTCTTATATTCTGCCGGTCTTTCTTAACCCGGACAGGAACCGCCTATGGCCCTCGATACCGAGACCCCGCTGAACTCGCTTGGCTTTGCCAAACCACCCTCGGAAACGCGGGTTGTCGTGGCCATGTCCGGCGGTGTGGACAGCTCTGTTGTGGCGGCCCATCTCGCTGATCAAGGCTATGATGTCGTAGGTGTTACTCTGCAGCTTTACGATCACGGTGCGGCGTTGGCCAAGAAAGGCGCGTGCTGTGCGGGGATCGACATCCACGATGCGCGTCGCGTGGCGGAAGAACGCGGGTTCCCTCACTACGTCTTGGACTATGAAAATATCTTCAAGGACGCTGTAATCGACGAATTCGCCGACAGCTATCTTGCCGGCGCGACTCCGGTGCCCTGCATCCGTTGCAATGAACGGGTGAAGTTCAAGGACTTGCTTGAGACCGCCAAGGACCTTGAGGCCGACTGCATGGCCACAGGCCATTACATCCAGCGAAAGATGGGCCCGAATGGCGCCGAGCTTCATAGCGCTGAGGATGCAAATCGCGATCAGTCCTATTTCCTATTTTCGACCACACCGGAACAGTTGGATTTCCTGCGTTTCCCGCTTGGCCACCTGCCCTCCAAAGACGCCACGCGCGAGATGGCGGCACAATATGGGCTGGCCGTTGCGGACAAGCCGGATAGTCAGGACATCTGTTTTGTGCCCAACGGAAACTATGCCAGCGTGATCGAAAAACTGCGCCCCGGAGCCGCAGAACCCGGTGAGATCGTACACGCCGATGGCCGCGTTCTGGCGCAGCATAACGGGGTGATTCACTATACGATCGGTCAGCGTCGTGGGCTCGGTATCGGTGGTCTCAGCGAACCTTTGTATGTGGTCAAGCTGGATGTGGACAAGAAACAGGTTGTTGTCGGCCCCAAAGAGATGTTGGCCACAAGAACCGTTCCCGTGCGCGAGATCAATTGGCTGGGAAACGAACCGTTCACGTCAAAGAACGAATGGCATGTTTCGGTCAAAGTCCGCTCGACCCGCCCCCCGCGTGAGGCGATTATTCGCCCCCTTTCGGACACAACAGCCGAGGTTGAATTGCTGACGCCCGAGGAAGGTATCTCTCCGGGTCAGGCTTGTGTGTTCTACGAAACCGATAGCAGCCGTATCTTTGGCGGCGGCTGGATCTGGCGCGGTTACTAAATCGCGTCAGTCCACGAGTTGCTGAGGATATAGATCCCGGCACAAATCATCACGTAAGGCACCAGTTTCTCAAGCCGACGTGCGAAACCGCCGGTCATGATTGGGGATTGTGCACCCCAAAGCCCCAGCATGGTCAGCGTCAGCGCTGCGGCCACCGCGCCGGTGACACCCGCAATCCGATAGCTGGGGGCTGAGTCGGCCAATAGCGGCGCAAGCACAGCGAACGTGTCCATTGACAGACTTATGAACAGCAGCATGGTGACGAATGTTGAGGCACTCGTGGATATTTGGGGGGCCTCGTCGGTTTCTGATCCGCGGAACTGACGGATAACTCCGATCAGCCCGAGGCCAAGTGGTATCACGCCCAGATATCCAGCCCAATGTGGCACCACATCATCGACACCCAAGGCCAACAATAGGGCGGCAGCGATGATTAACATCTGCGCCAGCAGGAACCCCGCAACGGTCCGGCGCGGACCAGACACCATCATCAACGCTACAAGAGCTGCAAGGTTGTCGAGATTGGTCAAAACCTGCGCCATGAAGGCCGAAGCAGCGAAGATCGTGTGATCCAGCATCACGATTTCATTCTGTCCAAAACGGCCCTTGCCGCACGCCGACCCGGTGCTTCGCCACCGCGACCAAGACGCTCCATCGTCGTCGCCATGGCTTGATGTTGGGCGTCGGGGGTGGCGGCCACCTGTTCCAACGCCGAAGCGATCTTGTCCGGTTGGCATTCATCCAGCAGACATTCGGGTACTGCGTGTGTCTCCGAGACCAGATTGACCAGTGTGACGGTGTCCAGCTTAACCATTCGTTTTGCGATCAGCGTGGTCAGCCAGTTGAGGTTATAGGCGATCACCATCGGTGTTGCCTGCGCGGCCAGTTCCAATGAGACCGTGCCGGATGCAGCCAATGCAAGATCAGCTGCGGCAAACGCTGCCCGTTTCTGCGTTTGCGCGTCGTCCGAGGGCAATTCCCGCGGATCAACAACTATCGGATTCCCCGGCCAGTTCCGAACCTGTTCGGCGACCGCATCAACCATATGTGCAACTGCGGGCACGACCACGCGCATACCGGGACGGTCTCTCAGAAATTCCTGCAAAGCAGCGCCAAAGATCGGAGCCAGCCGCTCGACCTCACCCCGTCGGGAGCCGGGCAATGCCAGCACGATGGGCGCGTCGCCCAGATGGTGAGCCGCGCGGAATCGCTGGATATCCTGATCGGACGCAATGGGTTCGTTCACAACCGGATGGCCGACAAAGTCACACTCCATCCCTGCCCGCTCCATATAAGGCGGTTCAAAGGGTAACAGCGCAAGGACGTGATCGATTACTTTCGCCATCTTGTCTGCGCGCCCCGGCCTCCAGGCCCAGACGCTGGGGGCAACGTAGTGGACAGTGCGAATCTCGCTGGAGGCCTTTACCAGCTTAGCCACACGCAACGAGAAATCCGGGCTGTCGATAGTGATCAGTACATCAGGCTTCGTGTCTAGAACGGCCTGAGCAGTCTCAGCGATACGGCGTTTTAGGTGAAAGAACTTGGGCAGAACCTCGACCAACCCCATAATGCTGAGTTCAGACATGGGAAATCGGCTGGTCAGCCCCTGCGCCTGCATTAGCGGCCCGCCAACCCCATCAAACTGCACCTCTGGCAAAAGGGTACGCAGACCTTCCATCAACGCGGCCCCTAAACGGTCGCCCGAAGGTTCACCGGCGACCAGAAATACGCGCATCAGACCGTGCGCTCGCGGACATAAAGAAACAGACCAAGGCGATTGCATTCTTCAATCACGCGATCGCGTTGCAAAACGATGACGCCGCCCTTTTCGATGACAATGCCCGACAGGCCCGCCGCGACAGCCGCCGAAACGGTGTCGGGTCCGATGGCAGGCATATCTGCGCGGCGATCCTGATCTGGTTTTGGACCCTTGTACAGAATGCCACCGCCCGCGTCGGGGCGCTGAGTCAAGGATTGCAGCATCCATGCGGTGCCATAGATGCCCTCGATCGCCAACGCTTGAGATTTCAGTACTACGCAAGCCTGACCGATATCCGCCGTCCCCATGTTGCGCAGGATTCCTGCCGCTCGATCTGCGTCGGCGTGATCAGTTTCAGAAGGCTGGGCTTCGGTCGATGAGCCAAGAGGCGGCAGCAAATCCGGCGCGATCTCATGCGCCGCACGGACCGTCAAACCGGCATCCTCAAATATTCCAATGACCGCGCGCAATGCGCCGTCGTCACCGGCCATGATGGCCTTTTGCAGGATCGGCACCAGCGGCATCGTCGCCGCATCAATGCGAGCTGGATTGACAGTCGGACGACGCACTGCCCCTGCCATGCAAATCTCGGTCACGCCGCGGGCTTTGAGATCGGCGATGAAGCTACCCAGTTGCTCCAATGGAAAAACCAAGTCGGTGGTCAGTGTATCGGGCTCAAACCCTTCCAGAGCGCAGATTAGCGGGCGGTTTGGCAGACAAGTGACCACCTCGTCTGGTAAAGCGCCAGTTCCTGCGATCAATGCCAGCATTGGCCTACTTCCTCGGGGTCAGGAACGAACGGTCTGTTTGCCCCGTCACAAATTCGACGATCTGGCGCACATATTCGTTGTCTGCATCCTCGCCCAGCCGGGTGGCGCGATCCATGAAGGTGCCGTCTCCTTCTGACAGTTCCTTGAAGGCCGCGCGCAATGCCGAGATATCCTCACGCGTTACACCACGCCGTTTCAAACCGACCAGATTCAAGCCATCCAGTTCGCCCCGAGGCGCCTGAACAAGCCCATATGGAATCACATCATTCGGGACCATCGTAAGCGCGCCAATGATGGCACCGCGACCTACGCGCACGAACTGATGTAAGCCCGAAATTCCGCCAACGATGACGTCATCCTCGATAATACAGTGACCAGCCGCGCCAGCGTGATTCACCAGAATGACCCGGTTGCCGATTTGTACATCATGCGCCACGTGGACACCGGCCATCAGTAAGCAATCATCGCCAATCCGGGTGATACCACCGCCGCCATCCGTGCCGGTGTTGATAGTGACGTGTTCGCGGATACGGTTGCGCTCACCGATTTCAAGGCGCGTGTTCTCACCACCGAATTTCTTGTCTTGCGGAATTTCCCCGACAACAGCAAAGCTGAAAATCACTGTGTCATCACCAATTGACGTATCGCCGGTGACTACGACATGGGATTTCAGTTCGACCCGATCGCCCAGACGGACCTGCGGACCGATATGGCAGAATGGACCAATCGTACAACCCTGCCCGATCTGCGCACCGTCTTCGATAATGGCGCTGGGATGAATACCGCTCATGTTGTTTTTTCCATGTCCCAGTCGACATAGGCCGAAAATTCAGCTTCGGCAGCAACCTCGCCCTCGACTGTCGCGCGGCCGCTGAACTTGAAGATCTTGCCACCTTTCTTACCGCGTACAGTTTCGACATGCATTTCGAGAACATCGCCAGGTACGACCTTGCGGCGGAATTTGCATTTGTCGATATTCATGAAATAGATCAGCAACTCGCTGTCGATTACATCCATGCCGACACCCAGCATAACCCCTGCAGTCTGCGCCATCGCCTCGACAATGGTCACGCCAGGCATGATCGGAGTTCCGGGGAAATGGCCCTGAAAGTGCGGCTCGTTCATGGTGACATTCTTGATGCCCACCGCTGATTGATAGCCATCGATATCCACAACCTTGTCGACCAACAAAAACGGATAGCGATGCGGCAATATACGCTGAATCAGCTGAATGTCGGCGCTCTTGGTTTCCGTGGTCATGGTGCGGATGTCCTGTTCTGGATGTCTCTTTCAAGCGTGGTTAGCAATACCCGTACCCAAGGGCAAGCCAGCCTATTCGTTGTTATTGTTTTCAAGTGTAGCGCCGTCGCCGATTGCGGCATCGATCCTGGCGATCGCAGCGTTGGTAATATCTGAGGCGTCCGTGCTTAGAACCACATTGGACCGCTCGATCACAATCGAGGCGCCAAATTCGCGCAGCAATTCGATCAGCACCGGTTGCGCCATTTCAAAAAACTGACCACGCGCCTCTTCGCCGCGCCGCGCTAATGCGTCCAGTTTGGCGCGCTGGCCGTCACGGTGTGATTGAACTTTCTCGTCAAAAGCTTCGGCAAGCGGGCGAAACTCGTCCGCCGAAAGATCTGACCTCATTTCGGTCAGATCTTTTTCTTCCTTGCTCAACTGCGCCACAATCCGTTCGTTTTCTTCAGCCAAAAGGGTGCTTTCGGCTTCAATCTCGCGAAAGACGCGCTGCCCAAAGGCGGAATCTGCAAACAAACGCTCACTGGAGATTGTCAGAACGTCTGTTTGTGGCACGCCCAATTGCTGCGCACCCAGCGGCATTGCTACAGCTAGAAGTACCAAAACGCACAGGGCCCTTAGCGGGCCCTGCAGGATGTTCTTAACTTCGGTGATCATTCGCGATCAGAACCTGGCTTGAACGGTCAGGTCAAAGCTTTGCTCTTTATCGAAGTCCTCTTTCTTGAGGGCCTGCGAGAAGTTGAAGCGAAGCGGACCAAACGGTGTTTCCCACAGTACGGATACCCCTACAACATGCCGGATCGAACCGCTTTCACCAACAATATCAGCGCCAGCGGTGTTGACGTTGTTGAGATTGTAGAGGTTGCCAACATCATAGAAGACGCCGCCACGCAGCCCCAGTTCTTCGGGCAGCCCCAGCGGGAAGTCCGATTCGAAACGAGCAACCCAGTAGTAGTTGCCGCCGATGGCATCGTCCTGCCCGTTCGAAAGGTCACGCGGCCCGATACCAGCAGGCTCAAACCCGCGGAATGTGCTAGGACCTAGAACAAACCGGTCGAGCGTGCGGCTGAAATCGTCCCCGGTCCAGTTCAGTGCACCCAATTCAAGCGTCGCGCGCAATACGACTTCTTCGTTGAGGACGCGTTTTTGGGCTATCGCCCGTGCCGTGGTTTTGAAGAATTCATTGTCCCCGCCAAGACCAGCAGCATCCACGCCGACTTCGAACAGGACGCCCGCTGTGGGGTTCAGGCCACCAATACGGCTATCGTATACGTAGGACACACCCAGAGAACTGCTGGTTCGTTTCCCCTGATCGATCTCTGATGAGATGACAGCGCCGTTCCGCTCATTGCTCTGCTGGGTCATTTCGCTGCGATCCCAACCATAGCGAAGACGCAGCGCCGACAATTCACCGATCGCGTAGCTCAGCTGTGGGCGGAAGAACACTGTTTTTGTGTCGTAGCTGGCAAAGCTCGAATTGGTGCTGGCCAGACCAAGCCCAAGATCAAAGCGTAGCTTACGGCCCAGCAGATAAGGCTCGGTAAAGTTGATAACGTACTGCTCAGAATCCTGAGCTGTCGACAACGTGATACCCAGGTTTTGCCCGCGGCCGAGGAAGTTCGATTCATTCAATCCGATTGCGATCCCGAAACCGTCCGAGACCGAGTAGCTACCACCCAGACTCAACGAACCGGTTGGTTGTTCTTCGACATCCACGTCCACGATAACCTGGCTTGGCGACGATCCCTCGCGGGTTTCCACATCAGCGACCGAGAAGAAACCCAAGGCGCGAATACGTTCGGCGCTCTGGCGGATTTCGCGGGGATTGAAGGGGTCGCCTTCAACGGTATCGAATTGGCGGCGGATCACACGGTCCAGGGTGGTTGTGTTCCCCTCGATATCGATGCGTTCCACAAAGATACGCGGGCCACGGGTCAGCACGAACTGGACATCCAATGTCAGATCGCGGGGATTACGCGTTACCCGGGGCTCGACCCGCAGAAAATCAACGCCGTTTTTCAGCCCCAGACGCTCCATCCGCGCGATCGAGTTCTCAAGCACCGTCGGAGAGTAAATTACACCTGGTTTGACTTTCAGAGCCGCCTGATAAGGCGCCGGGTCCACACCCGGGATCTCACTGACGGTCGTAATCTGACCGAACGAGAACCGCTGTCCTTCTGTGACGTTCATAACCAGAAAGAATGCATCCCGTTCGCGGGTGAATTCGACATTGGCACTATTGACGCGAAAATCGATATAACCGCGTGACAGGTAGAAATCACGGATCACCTGTTTGTCGAATTCGATTCTGTCGGCAATGAAGGTGTCGCCGCGAAGGAAGGTCCGCAGAATGTTCGCCTGCTTTGTTTCAAGCACGCGGCGCAGTCGACGGTCCGAAAACGCGCGGTTTCCTACAAAACTGACTCGCTCGACCTCGATTGTCGTTCCCTCGGCGACTTCGAACACCAGATCGACACGGTTATCGCTGCGACGAATGATGCGCGGGATAACCGTCGCGGATACGCGGCCCTGCGCCGAATATACTTCGGCAATCAGGTCAGCGTCCGCTTCGGCCTGTTGAGGCGTGAATACGCGGCGGGTTTGGGACGATATCGCTTCGAGCAGGAGATCATCTTTTACGCGGCGATTGCCCTCGATGCTAATCTGGTTGATGGTCGGGTATTCCTCGACCGCGATGACCAACGTACTGCCACGCGGTGTAAGTTCGACTGTTTCAAAAACACCACTGTCAAGCAAACGCTGGAAGGCATCATTCAATTGTCCTGCCGTAACAGTCTGCCCCGGTTCGATTCCGGTGCGGGCGATAATCGTCGAAGTCTCGATCCGTCGATTGCCCTCAACCTCGAAGCTGTTGATGGTGTAGGATTGCGCCTGCGCGGGCTGCGTCAGAACCAGTAAACCCGGTGTAGCAAAAAGGAAAAAGAACGTTAGTGCCTGCCACAAAATGTTGCTTTTCCGCCCCCGCGAGCCGCAGTATGTGCCCGTGCGCCTGCTGTCAGTCATTTTTATCACTACCCAGAATTTTCAGCCTTTAGCTGCTGAGTAGCCCGATTGTGAGGCCATGTCAAAAGACGAAAAAGCAAAAACGGCCCATCAGGCCGTTGCATGTAAGTCAGACATGTTCTGGAGAATCACAAACCGAGCAGATAACCACCAACAGCTAGGGCCAGTGCGGTCACGGCAAAGCTAAGCAGCATATCCCAGTTCAACTGGAACAGGACACTGACACTCTGATAGGATTTTTGAAACGCCTTGGTCATTGAACTCAAGCCTACACTTATCGATGCACCCCAATAAGATAGGCTTGAATTGCGGCAATTTTGCGTCGGAACGGTGCCAAGATCGCCTTAATCAGCAGAACAGATCATTACTGACCGAGAAAAGCATCAATGACAGGATCAGTGTGACACCGACCCCCATCAGTACCCTCAGCGCTTTGTCACTGGGTGGTCTGCCAGACACAGCTTCATAAGCGTAGAATAGCAAATGCCCCCCATCCAAGGCTGGGATCGGGAACAGGTTCAGCAACCCGACCGCCGTTGACAATACGGCGATGAAGAAGATGAAGTTCTGTGCCCCCTGGCTGGCCATAGCACCCGAGGTTTCGGCAATACCGATCGGCCCGGAAATGTTGCAGGTGCTGATCGCTCCGGTGATCATGTGCCACATTCCCGACAGCGAGCCTTCGATGATGCGCCCGGTTTGGACCACGCCACCTTCGATCGAATCCCAAATGCCCGCTGGAACGGTTTCGGGATCGATCATCATGCCGCCTACGATACCGATGCGCCAATGGGTGATGAAACCACCAGTCGACGTCGGCTCGTCGGTGCGTCGGGGCGCAAGTGCAAATTCTAAATCCGCCCCGTCGCGCCATACATCCAGCAGCAATACGCGCCCGTTCGATCCTTCGACATGTTCCTTAAGCTGCTCGAACGCAAAGATCGGATCACCGTCTACCGCCGTGATTACGTCGCCTTGCTGCAACTGTATGTCCATCGCTGCACTGCGCGGCGTAACCTGTTGGATTAGCGGTGGAAAGAGCCAAGGTGCCACGACATCAGTGGTCTCTCCATCTCGGATAACCGTATAGTCCAGCTCTGGTTCTACAGGCAGCGAATTGATGAAATCGGACCAGTTGCTTGCGTCATCGAAATCCGGTGTTGGAATGCCTGCGATGGCGATAATCTCATCGCCCTCCTGCAAACCCTGAATTGTACCAGGCAACGGCTGCAGTGCGCCAACAGTCAAAGGTTCACGGGAAACACCCTGCGACCAGAAAATCAGGCCAAACACCAATATCGACATCACGAAATTAAAGACCGGCCCTGCCGCAACAGTAATCGCACGCGCCCAAAGCGGGGCACCGTGCATGGTGCGGCGCAGCTCTTCCGGGTTTTGTGCAGAGATCTCACTCATTGCGTCTACGTCCTTGCCGGACGCGGCATTGGCATCCCCCAGGAATTTGACATAACCGCCAAATGGCAGCAGCGCGACCTGCCAGCGAGTGCCGCGCTTGTCTACACGGCTCCATAGAACCGGGCCGAAACCGATCGAGAACACTTCGGCATGAATGCCAGACCACCGACCAACGATGTAGTGGCCGTATTCGTGCACCGCGACGATCACTGAAAGCGCAATAACAAAGGCTATTATCGTGTAGAGCAGATTGCCAAATTGCGGGATCAAAGAGAGTATGTCCAAAAGTTCTATCCTGCTCGTTCCAATACGGTTTCATCGACCCACTGACGTGCGAGATGGTCCGTTTGCTGTACATTATCAAGGGTCAATGGTGCATCAATCAGGCTGTCTGAAGCCTCAAAACGCTCCAACACGGCCGACACCGTGTCTGCCATATCCAAAAAACGTATCCGGTTTTCTATAAAGTGGTCCAATGCGCGCTCTTTGGCGGCGTTGAAGATCGCACCGGACAAGCCACCGCGTTGCATCACTTCGCGGGCAAGACGCAAAGCCGGATAACGCACTTCATCCGGTGCATGAAATCGCAACTGACCCAGTTGCGCGAGATCCAGGCGCGCAACAGGTAAATCGCGCCGTTCGGGCCAATGCAGCGCGTACCCGATGGCATGGCGCATATCCGGAGCCCCCAGATGTGCCATCAAGGCGCCGTCCTGAAATCCGACCAGTGCGTGAACGATGGATTCGGGGTGCACGAGGACTTCGATATTCGATGGGTTAACGCCAAAATATTCTTTGGTTTCTATAACTTCCAATGCCTTGTTGAACATAGATGCGCTGTCGATCGTAATCCGCTGTCCCATGTTCCAGTTCGGATGACTCGATGCCTGTTCAACAGTTGCTTTGGCCAGATCGCCAAGCGGCCAATCCCGGAACGCTCCACCGCTTGCGGTGATAATGATCCGTTCGACGCTTGTCATATCCTCGCCCACAAGCGCCTGAAAAACTGCCGAATGTTCGCTATCCACGGGTAATAGCGTGGCGCCATGCGCCCGAGCCGTTTCCAAAACCAGCGGCCCGGCACAAACCAGCGTTTCCTTGTTGGCAAGCGCGAGTGTCGCCCCTTGTTTCAACGCTTCGATCCCCGGAGCCAGTCCTGCGGAACCGACAATTGCAGACATCACCCAATCCGCCGGTCGCGCCCCGGCCTCGATCAGAGCGGCCTGCCCCGCAGCCGCTCGCACTCTGCTGCCGGCCAATGCGTCACGCAGATCATCGAGTTTGTCATCAAACGCAGTCACCGCCACGTCTGCATCCAGGCGCACTGCATCGCCTGCAAGCTGCGCGACGTTGCGTCCACCGGTCAACGCGACCACGTCATAGGCATTCGGATTTCTTGCGATCAAATCAATCGTATTCTGGCCAATGGAACCAGTCGCACCAAATATGGATACCCTTCGCATCACATACCTCCGGGCGCGTAAAACAGCCCTGCGAGCAACACAAAGACTGACGCGCCCATCATCCCATCAAACCGATCCAGAAACCCGCCATGGCCGGGTATAAGGTTTGAGCTGTCCTTAACGCCAAAGCCACGTTTTGTCGCGCTTTCAACAATATCACCGATCTGGCTGGCCATAGAGGCAAGAACCGAGACAACGATAAAAGCAATGCCGAAACCGGCATAGTGCGCAAAAACTGTTCCGACCAGCGCGGCAGCAACCCAGCCTCCAACCGTACCGGACCATGTCTTCTTGGGGCTAACTCTGGGCCAGAACTTAGGTCCGCCAAGCGTTTTGCCCACAAAATACCCGGCGACATCCGTGGCCACGACCACAAGGATCAGCCAAACCATCCATCCAAATCCCAGGTTTTCTCGGATCGATATGAATCCCAGCCCCGACATCGCGATCCAAAGGGCAAACAGGACGTATATCCCGCGCGCACGGTTGATCTGTCCTGCTCCTACCAATGCCGGGGCCACCAAACATGGAAGCTTGTATAGCGGTGGTAGATGATAGCTTAGGACCACGGCGAACCCGGTCAGTATCGCCAGCTGAATCGCGACACCCTGACGTTCTGGGTCGATCATCCGGATCAGTTCCCATATCATCAGACCGCAGACGGTGCCGATAAATATCTCAAACCACAGGCCGCCTAGCCAAACTTCGACTGCCGCAATAGTCACAAGAACCGAAGCCGACAAAACCCGGGCAGTCAGATCAGACCATCGGCCATCACTCATGCCGGGACCGCTCCAAACCGCCGTTCACGCGATCCATAGTTGCGGCACAGCCGTTCCAGTTCTGCAGCGGTGAAATCAGGCCACAGAGTATCGATGAATTCGTATTCGGAATAGGCAGACTGCCACAGCAGGAAATTCGAAATCCGCGCTTCACCACTGGTACGGATCACCAAATCGGGGTCAGGCAGAACGCGCGTGTCCAGATACTTGGGCAGAGTTTCCTCGTCCACGTCCTCGGGGCGCAGTACGCCATCGGCAACGTCACATGCCAAACGTCTGGTCGCGCGCGCCACCTCGTCACGACCGCCATAGTTCAAGGCAACGGTTAGATGAACCAGGTCATTGTTCTGTGTTTCACATTCAAGCGTATCCATCAGCTCGGTCAACTTGGCATCCAGCCGAACTCTATCCCCAATGAAACGGACCCGAATGCCGTTATCTTTCAAGGTCTTGGTCTCTTTGACGATGTAACGGCGAAACAAGCTCATCAGGCCTGCAACTTCGACCTGAGTGCGTTTCCAGTTTTCAGTCGAAAACGCAAATACTGTCAGATACTTGATCCCTAAACCCGGGCAGGCCTCGACCACCTCACGGACGCGGCGCGCACCTGCATGATGGCCAAACAATCGAGGCCGCCCGCGCGACTGTGCCCAGCGACCGTTGCCGTCCATGATGATAGCAACGTGGCGCGGCCCTGCAATCGGAGAGGTATCGGGATCCTTTGGCATATCCGAGGCTCAGACCTGCATGATCTCGGCTTGTTTGGTCTCGAGCGCATCATCGACGGATTTGATCATGGTATCCGTCAGCTCCTGAACCTCGGTTTCCCAGAATTTCTGATCGTCCTCGGACATGCCGTCTGCCTTGGCCTTTTTGATCTGGTCCATGCCATCACGGCGCACATTCCTGATCGAAACCCGTGCGCTTTCTGCATATTGACCCGCGACCTTGCCGAGCTCGCGACGGCGTTCTTCGTTCAGTTCGGGAATCGGCAGCATGATGATGGTACCATTCAGTTGCGGGTTTATACCCAAACCGCTTTCCCGAATGGCCTTTTCAACTTTGCCTACGAGGCCCTTGTCCCAAACATTCACGGTTACCATGCGCGGTTCAGGGACGTTCACGGTACCAACCTGATTGATCGGAGTCATCGCGCCGTAAGCATCGACCATGACGGGCTCAAGCATTGAAGCCGATGCACGACCGGTCCGCAGCGAAGCGAATTCGGTTCTGAGGTTGGCCATGGCACCGTCCATGCGGCGTTTCAGATCATCGGTATCGAGTTCGAAATCATCAGACATGCTGCTCACTCCCCGTCTTCAGGTGATGTTCGGATGGGTCTTAAGCCATCACAAATGGGATGTATAGCAATCATGGTCACGAAATGTGGCAATGGCCAGAACTGTTTCCGGCATTTCGGCCTCATTCCCGACAATTGGGTCGGCCGGATGCATGCTCCGGCCGATCCGTTGTCTGTTTTGTCTATCAAGCGTTCACGTTTACCACGACGCGCCCTTTTACCTGACCTTGCAGGATGTCCGCTCCCAACTGGGGCAGATCAGAAAGGGTTGCTGCATGGACCATCGCCTCAAGTTTATCCATGGGCAGATCGGTTGCGATACGCGTCCAGGCACGGACCCGGTTGTCATATGGCTGCATCACGCTGTCGATGCCCAACAGATTTACACCGCGCAGCAGGAATGGGATCACGGTTGCGGGCAGCGCCGCACCACCGGCAAGGCCAACCGCAGCTACCGAGGCCCCATACTTCATCTGCCCCAGCACGCGGGCAAGCATCGCTCCGCCCACCGCATCAACACATCCGGACCAAGTTTCACTTTCCAGCGGACGCTTGGTGGTCTCGTTCAACTCGTCACGCGGGACAATTGTGGTTGCACCCAGTGATTTGAGATAATCTTCGGTTTCAGGACGCCCGGTCACAGCTGCAACCTCATAGCCCAGATGAGCCAAAATGGCCGTTGCGACCGAGCCGACACCTCCTGCAGCACCTGTGACCAGCACGGGGCCATGACCCGGCTGCAAACCTTGATCCTCCAGCGCCATGACGGCCAGCATAGCGGTGAACCCGGCAGTGCCAACTGCCATCGCCTGCCGTGTATCCAACCCATCCGGCAACGGCACCAGCCAATCTGCTCGCGCGTTTGCTTTTTGTGAATAACCGCCCCAATGCGCTTCACCTACGCGCCAGCCCGTCAGCACGACCTTGTCGCCAGGTTTGTAGCGTGCATCCGAGGACTGCTCGACCGTGCCCGCATAATCGATGCCCGGAATATGAGGATAGCTACGCACCAGACCACCGCCTTTGGGCGACATGCACAGACCGTCCTTGTAGTTCACCGTTGAATATTCAACGGCGGTCGTCACTTCTCCATCCGGCAGCGCATCCAGAGAAACCTGCTTCACCGAAGCGCTTGCGAGGCCGCTTTCTTCATCTTTTTCAACGACAAGTGCATTAAACATGAACTTACTCCTTCTATTGCCTCAATCGGCTGTGTTCCTGAAATAAGGGCTTAGCGCCAGAATTTTTCCTGCACTTCGGCCCATCGCATTCCATGTTCGGTCATCAATTCGATCCGCGTACCTGGCGCCCAATGGGACCGGTCGACCATTCCAATGGCTACATTCACTCCAAACTCGGGTGAATACGCAGCCGAAGCCACCTGCCCGACCTGCCGGCCCCCGGCCATCAGCGGCCAAGACTCGGTGCACGGTCCGATCTCACCTTCAATGACAAGCGGACGGATCTGCCGGGGCGGACCGTTTTTCGCCTGATCCGCCAAAGCGGCTTTGCCGATATAATCCAGCGGAGAATTGCAGAACCGTGCTAGCCCGCATTCATAGGGCGTATTCTCGCGCCGCATGTCCGACCCGAAACTCAATAGACCGCTTTCAACACGCTCAATCCCGTTTGGGCAACCTGCCCGCACGTTCAGGTCTCGGCCATTAGAAAACAGCGTGTCCCATAGTGGCATGCCATAATCCGTCCCTTCGACGTATATCTCGAACCCGCCTTGTTTCGACCAGCCTGACCGGGCGACGACGAAAGATGTATCTTCAAACGCTAACCGTTTATATCGAAAGAACTTTATATCCCTAACTTCATCACCAAAGACGCGCGTCATCAGCTCGTCCGCCTTGGGGCCTTGTACCGCCAAGGGCGACACATCCGGCTCAGAAATATCGACATCCAGCCCCAGCGCAATCACGATTCCCAGAGCAAATTGCCAAAGGTCACCATCGGCAACCGACAACCAATAGTGATCATCCGCCAGTTTGATCGCAACAGGATCATTCAGCATGCCGCCATTGTGATCTACTATCGGCACATAATAGCACTGGTTCGCCTGCATTTTGTCCATATCGCGCGGGCTGAGCATCTTCATCAGCCGCAACGCATCCGGGCCTTTGATCTGTACCTGCCGCTCACACGAGACATCCCAGACCTGAACATGCTGTTTCAGATGCGCCGCATCAGCCTCGACGCTTTCAAAAGCCGTCGCAAGCAGCATGTGATTATAAACGGTATACCCTGTGACGCCTTCGGCCTCGACGCCCGGAGTGAATGGGGTTTTGCGCACGCGCCGGTTCGGTGAGATGACTGCCATGTCAGAAATCCTCTGGCAGAAAGACAAGATCGCTGACAGGTGCCTGCGAACCAGCCTCGGTCAGCATTTGGTGCAATTGTCCGCGATGATGTGTCTGATGATTGAACATATGAATGACGCATTGCCCGTAAGGCTTTGTTACGTCGTTCTCTTTTGCAGCCGAGTACCACGTGAACGAACTGCTCAGGACATCATCCCCCAACGTATTGGCCCATCTGGCAATACGGGCGTCAATCGTATCGCGCAGCGGCAGCCAGTCGGCCATGCCAGTGCAGATCGAGACACTCTCAGGAATGCCACCACCTGGCCCCGGTCCCTTGTCAAACCGGGAAATCCAGATCCAATCCCCCCAAAGCAGATGATTGGCAGTTCCCATGATCGACCCGAAAAAAGCGCCGCGATCCCGTGCCAATTCCTCGTCTGAAAGAGCTTTGAGAAAGCTCTTTAACTGGTTGTTTTGCCAGTGGTTATATCGCGCCATTTCACGGGCATAGGCACCGGTTATCATTACTTTGGCCCGTGCCAGTCAATCGGGCAGATCTCGGCTGACTTGCCGCCGAAGTCCCATACGCGACCATAGTCGCGCACCTTGGATTTCGTACCTTTTGCTACAATGATGTCCGGCCCCATCCAGTATTTCGAATTTGAAACCATCACTGGGTGCTCTGGGTCTTTGCCCGCAAGCATTTCGATCTCACCCTGAATCTTGCGCCCTATCATGATCCGGCGTTTGGTGCCGTCCCTTTCGATCTGAACCGGTGCACGTTCAGCCCCTATGATCTCGCTGACCAACATAGTGAACAGCCCGGTTGTGCCACCTGCCTGACCGCTGAATATCTGCAACAGTCCATTGTAAGCCTTGCCGCTAGCACGTTCATCCACATAAGCCGCGACCTTCCACTGGCCTTCGCCCATGCGTCCGGGGATATCGACCAACAGGCCTACATTCAGTCCGGACAAATCTTCGCCTTCGTAATGGCCTTCGTCGATCGCGATACCCATCCACGCATGGCAATGCCCTTCGGTCGGAGGGTGTGCACCCAGCGAAACCACGCATGGGCAGAATACGTCACACGAACAGTTCAGGATCAGTTCACCCTTAACCGCCCAATCGGTCGGGCTCATCTCACGCCGCTTGGGATTTGGCATCCGGCTGTCAATTCTTTGACTGACCGGCAGCTTGTCTGCATCCGGTTTTCTGTTTTTAGCCATCGGCTTATCCTCCGTAAACAATGTGATGAGCGAGCAGTGCAAAACCACCCGCAATCAAGACGAATCCCATAGGACGGGTCACGGCGTGCCCGATCTGGGGAAGTTTTTCCAATACCATGAACAGGGTCGCCAGCCCCATCCAGAGCAGGCTCATGACGCCGCCGACAAAGCCCAACGCCATGAAGCCCCAGCAGCAACCGACACAGAACGCACCCAGTCCGACGCCCATGCGTACACCGCCGCCGAATCCGGTTTTCCAGTGGCCCAGAAAATACGTCATCGGTGCATGGCAAACACCGTGGCAGACTTCTTTCACCCGAGAAAACTGAAAGGCACCCACGGCGATCAACAGGCCGGCGGCCAGATATGGCGATTTAGCGATCCCCAACATATCAACCGCGCCGCCAAACAGCAGCGCCAATTGCAGGCCAGTGATCAGCGCAGCAAAGCCCACCCAAACTATGAAATATCCGGATAGAACGCCCAGCCACCCTGCCCGCGTACCGTTCGCGCTGCGGATTAGATCATCATAACTGCGCAACGTGGGCACCAAAGTCGGCAGCATCATGGCCGCCATCATGATCGCCCACATCCAGAAAAGTGGGCCGAACTCGGCCATGGGCATATACATGTCCATACGCGGATCCATGGCCGCCATCGCCTGACCCATCGGTCCGGGTCGACCGATCCAGTCCACGTCCATATCGCGGCTCATCGAGACCATCATCCACCACGACCAAAGGATCGTGATGTAGAAGCCCAACCAAAGCGCGCTGCGGAAAATTGAGCGACTCACTTGCTCCTCCCGACTCAACTCTCTTGCTTTTCAAATGTCAGACTTTTAAATGTCAGACAAATAAAAATTACGCATCGCCGAAAACAACCATGAAAATCGACCCTCAGAGTACTGCAGATCTATCCGCTCAAATTGCTCAGGCGATCCGCGACGCCATTATTTCGGGTCGGTTAATCGTAGATGAGCGTCTGCCATCAGAATCTGAGTTGGCCGATCAGTTCAAAGTATCACGGCCTACGGTTCGCGAAGCACTGAAACGTCTGGCAGCGCAGTCCCTTATCCGCACGCAACGCGGGGCATCGGGTGGTGCGTTTGTGAACCGACTGAGTTTTGAGGATGCCTATTCCCAACAAGTCACAACCTCGACACTGCTGCTGTCGATGAACGCTGTCAGTTTCGACACCGCATGCGAAGCGCGTTATGCGCTCGAACGTGCATGCGCTGCTTTGTCGTCACAACGCCGCACCGCAGATCAACTCGCCACCATGCGGGCCGAGATATTTCGTCAGGCGCAACCAGGTCTCACAGATGAGGCTTTCTGCGCGTCCGACGTCGCCTTTCATCGCGCGCTTGTGGATGGCGCGGGCAACCCCGTTCTGTCCTACCAATTGGCCGGTGCGGTCGAGGCTATGCAACCTCTGATGAACATGATTACGTTCACGGCCCGATCCCGCGAAGAGATCATCGCCCTCCACAGTGACATCACAGACGCACTAGAAGCGCGTGATGCCGGCTCGGTCGATGCAGCATTGATCAAACTTGAGGCCTACACACGGCAACTGGCGCAGGACGTGGCCGAAAGACGACGCAAACCCGCCTGACCACAGGCAAAAAGGAACGAAGGACGGCGAGGTGCCCGAGCAGGCAGCATGACATCCGGCGTTAAGACCGGAACTTCCAACATGAATTGAAGATCAATGACTTACGGGAGGACGTTATGAACCAAAGACCGGACCCAACCTTTTACCCATCAGCCAAACTGGCGATGGAGGGCCCCACTGAAACGCTTGCATTCACGTTGATGCTAAGCCCTGATTTTTCCCAACCAGACGGTTTGGCCGTCGTGAACGTGGATCCGACTTCGGATGATTACGGAAAAATTGTTCATCAGGTGATCATGCCAGAAAAAGGCGATGAGTTTCACCATTTCGGGTGGAACGCTTGTTCCTCTGCGCTGTCACCGCTTAGTGGCCATGCGTTTCTGGAACGCCGCTACCTCATTGTTCCTGGCATACGATCAAGCCGGATCTACATTATCGACGTCAAGAACCCGCTTGAGGCCAAGATACACAAGATCATCGAACCCGAAGAAGTTTTTGCAAAAACTGGATATTCCCGCCCGCACACGATCCATTGCGGACCGGAGGGGATCTACGTGAGCACGCTTGGAGGCGGTGGCGAAGACGGCACGGACGGTCCTCCGGGCATTTTCATCATGGATTGCGAGAGCTTCGAGATCATCGGGCGCTACGAGATCGAGCGAGGTATCCAAGACAAACACTACGATTTCTGGTGGAACCTGCCACGCGACTATATGGTCAGTTCGGAATGGGGACTGCCTCCGCAATTCGAAAACGGCATCGTGGCCGAGGATCTGCTTTCGAACAAATACGGGCACAGCATCCATTTCTGGAACCTACGCAGCCGGACCAATATTCAGACCATCGATCTGGGTGAAAATCACCAGATGGCCCTGGAAATCCGGCCCGCTCACGATCCGGTCAAACAATATGGGTTCTGTGGTGTGGTGGTTGACACGACCAATCTGCAGGGCGCGATCTTTACTTGGTGGCGTAATGATGATGGCACCTTCGAGGCAAAGAAGACCATCACGATCGATCCGCAGCCCGCTGATCCAGATGACTTGCCTGAATTGCTGAAAGGCTTCTCTGCCGTTCCGCCACTGGTCACGGATATCGACCTCAGCTTGGACGATAAATACCTTTATGTGGCCTGTTGGGGCACGGGTGAGATGCATCAATACGATGTCTCTGATCCGATGAACCCGACCCTTGCGGGCAAAGTCGAGATCGGGGGGATCGTCAAGAAAACAAAACATCCCAACGGGCAAGACTTTGGTTACGGGCCGCAGATGGTTGAAATCAGCCGCGACGGAAAGCGGGTATATTGGACCAATTCGCTTTATTCCACTTGGGATGATCAGTTCTATCCCGGTGAACGCGGGGCTGCGATGGTCAAGGCGGATGTTGGCGAAAACGGAGGCCTGACATTGGATCCGAAGTTCTGGGTCGACTTCCCCGACGGATATCGGGCCCACCAAATCCGGCTTGAGGGTGGAGACTGTTCTACCGATAGTTTCTGCTACCCATCGGTCTGAGTTGGAGACTCTGATGACATCAACGGCTGGTCTCTGGCTGGCCGTTGTGCTTAGCGGCGCTTATCATGGCCTGAATCCCGGAATGGGCTGGCCGCTTGCGGTATCTTCGGCGCTGATGGAACAACGGCCATCAGCTTTGTGGCGCGCATTGACCGCCCTGGCTGGTGGTCATTTCGTCGCCATGCTGGGGGTCCTACTGCCATTTGCTATGATGGCAGTTCTGGTTGAATATCAACGCGAAATTCGTATCGGTGCTGCGCTGATTGTGATCACAATGGGTGTTTACATCGCCATAACACGCCGGCATCCCCGGATGTTGTCGCGCGTACCGCCAAGCAAATTGGCACTTTGGTCGTTCCTCGTTGCGCTGGCACACGGCGCGGCGTTGATGTTGGTTCCGATTTATCTTGGATTGTGTGGATCAGACGAGTTGGAAACGGGCCAGATCGCAGTCTCTCAGATCATGGCGAGCAATGGCCTGCTCGTACTGACGGTCGCTGCACTTCACACAGCCGCCATGATCCTTGGCGGGGGTATTCTGGCCTTCGCCGTCTATCGCTGGCTGGGCCTTCAATTTCTGTCACGCAGTTGGTTCAATCTGGAACTTGTCTGGGCTCTCAGCCTGATCGCGGTCGGAGTTATAGGCTTGTGGTCAGCGATTTAGATGCTTTTCTTTACATAGTGCTGCGCTAGACTCTGCGGGCAGAGCAAAAAGGGAAAAAAGTCCATGATCACAGCCCTTAACGTGATTGCCGCCTTGCTGACCATCGGCTTTGGTTTGTTCGGATTTCTGGCCCCGGCCTACACAGCCAACGCGCTGGACCTAGCCCCCACCAAAAGCACCATGGGACTTAGTGAGATGCGAGCCTCGGTTGGCGGGTTGTTCGTGGTGACAGGTGCCGTGGTTCTCTGGCTCAACACACCGATGGCATATGCCATGCTGGGCGTTGTTTATGCAGGGGCGGCGTTGGGTCGGTTTGTGTCTTTGGCGCTGGATAATCCCCCGTTCGTCAAGGCGCTGACTTTTGGTGGAATCGAGCTTGTTCTGGCCCTTTGGCTTATTCTCGCCAACTTGAACAGAGCTGCTTAACTTATTGAATTTGATACAAGTCAACCTTAGCATTCCGGGTTTGCATCCGACGACGTCCTAACCTATATATGAGGGGTCCTTCGGGACTATGGACATAAACGCGCTCGTAATAAGCGGATCGGACCCGGGGGCGGTACCCGGCGGCTCCACCAACATCCTTCGTTTGAGGATCATGGGGCCGAAATAGGATCGACGAACGTCTAAAGGGGTTAGCTTTGTCTCGGCTGTCTGCCACCGTTACCGGCGAAACTAGTACAATTGCAAACGACAATCGTGCTCCGGTTGCAGTTGCTGCGTAAGCAGTAGCAAGACCGAAACTTAAGCCCTTGCGCCTAGCCGCGTAAGGCGGGGTTCGCAGGTACCTGGCAACAGAAACCTGCATTTTACCGATTATGTCTGCTCCATGCCCATAACTCACCTGAGATTCAGGGTTTATTCACTTCTCTGCTTCATCTTCCTGAACAAGCGACAGGAGGGCTGAGATGACGAATTCTGACAGGCTTAGGGCGTGGTATTCAGAGGTCTGGGAACAAGGCAATACCGATGCAATCGATCAGTTTTTTGCCCCGGATACGATGGCCGAAGGGTTGATACCCGAAATGCAGGTTGGCGCGGATGACTTTCGCGATCTGGTCATGGCGTTTCGTCATGTTCTGGGCGAGATCACAGTCGAACTGCCGAAGATCATCGAAAATGGTGATTGGGTCTCGGGTATTCTGCATGTCCGCACTTTCCGGGCCGATAACGGTGCCCCGCTTGAAGTTACCGGACAAGTCATGGCGCGCTTCAAAGGGGACAAGATGGTCGAGGCCTATAATCAGTTTGATTTCATTACACTTTTTGAACAACTGGGGCAGTTCCCACAGGATACTCTTCCGGTTTGCATGACCGGGCAAAGGTTGGACTGGGCCTGATAAACTTGACCGCAAGCTTGACCCATCCCGCATTTGCGCGCTAGCAGAGGATCAAGGGGTAAGCTTGCGAACACCCCGTGAGGCGGCAGCCCAAGTTCGCATGTATCCAAAGCAATAAGGAAACATGCAATGGCTGCCCCCAATGCAATTACACCCCGACAACTCTTGCGCCTGATCGGTACGCCTCAGGCTCCTATCCTGTTTGATGTGCGCACAGATGGGGATTTCGACGATGATCCCTCCCTCATACCCGGCGCATTCCGAATGCCATATCAAAATGTTGATGGCATAAGAAATCATACCGGCGATCATTCTTGCGTTGTAATTTGCCAGAAAGGCAAAAAGCTGAGTCAGGGCGTTGTTTCATGGCTGCAGGCTGAAGGGGTGGTGGCAGAATTTCTGGAAGGTGGAATGTTCGCCTGGCGCGCTATGCCGGGCGCAATGGTCGTGCCTGTGCCTGCCCTTCCTGCAGTTGCAAAAGGCAACACGGTCTGGGTGACGCGGCACCGCCCCAAGATTGATCGCATCGCGTGCCCCTGGCTGATCCGCAGGTTTGTCGACAGGCGCGCTCGGTTCCTGTTTGTAGCACCGGATGAAATTCAGGGGGTTGCCGAGCACTTCGGTGCCACACCCTTTGATGTTGAAGGAACTGATTGGAGCCATCGCGGCGACAATTGCACCTTTGATACGATGCTGGATGACTTCAAGCTTCGATCTGAGCCTCTGGACCGCATGGCGACGATCATACGTGCCGCCGATACAAACAGGCACGATCTGGCGCCTGAGGCCGCCGGGGTGCTGGCCCTTTCGGTCGGCTTGTCGCGCCAGTATCGGGATGACCAACAACAATTGCAGGCTGGAATGCACATCTATGATGCACTCTATCGCTGGGCGCGCGATGGCTCTAGCGAGACGCATGATTGGCCCGCGGGTCACGGCAGATGACCCCTTCATATCAAGAGTTGATCAGGGTGTTTGGGCGCATCGGGCTTTTGTCATTTGGCGGCCCCGCCGCCCAAATCTCACTCATGCATCAGGAACTGGTCGAAAAGCGCCCCTGGTTGGACGAACAGACCTATCTACGCGCGCTTTCGCTGTGCATGCTGTTGCCGGGTCCCGAAGCCATGCAGCTTGCCACTTATGCTGGCTGGCGGCTGCGCGGCGTAGCCGGAGGGTTGATCGCGGGCAGCTTGTTTGTGCTGCCGGGGGCTCTGGTGATCGCGCTGTTGGTTTTGCTCTATGCGGCCTATGGCACATTGCCTTTGGTTCAGGCCGGGTTTCTGGGCATCAAGGCCACCGTGATCATCATCGTCCTTCAGGCGCTACGGAACCTATCGAAAAAAGCGCTGACAGATGTTGAGCATCGGATGATCGCGGGCCTCGCCTTTTTAGGGATTTTTGTCTTCAACCTGCCCTTCCCGCTGATCATCCTGTGCGCCGCCGTTTGGGGGTTCGCCACTTCGAAGGACCATGCACCAGCCGCCGTTCAAACCAGCCCAACGCTTGCCAATCCCGTTCGCACTGCGGTTTTCTGGCTTGTTCTTTGGCTGGGGCCGTTGTTCGTGCTGTCTCTGACGGGTCAGGAACTGCTCAGCGATCTGGGTTGGTTCTTTGCCCGGCTCGCGGTTGTTACCTTTGGCGGGGCCTATGCGGTGCTGGCCTATATGACCCAGACTGTGGTCGAGACCTACCAATGGATCAGCACGGACCAGATGATCGACGCGCTGGGGCTGGCCGAAACGACGCCCGGGCCGCTGATTCTGGTGACTCAGTTTGTGGCCATGCTTAGCGGTCAGATTGCCGGAGGCGCCTCGCTGGCGTTTGCGGCGGGCATTGTCGCTTTATGGGCGACGTTTGTACCGTGTTTTCTGTGGATTTTTCTTGCAGCCCCGCATCTGGATAGAATCGCCGAGCGTCCGCGTCTTGAGGCCGCGATGCACGGAATCACAGCTGCGGTCGTCGGAGTGATTCTCAACCTCTCCGTGTGGTTCGGGCTAAACGTCTTGTTCACCTCAATTCCGGGGTGGCATTGGGGACCAGTTTCTCTCCCCCTACCCGACCTTTCGTCGCTTGAATTCAGCGCACTTGTGCTGACCGTTCTGGCTGGCCTGTTGATTTTCCGTATGAAATCCGGTTTAGCAACCACACTTGGTATCATGGTTCTGGCCGGACTAGGCATGCAGATTTTGTAATCAATACAGCCCAGCACAGCCTTTCGTTTCCGTCCGAATGAACTATGCTGGGATTAACCACTTTCGAGGATCAACCATGTCGCAAGACATCGACTACGGGAATCTGATGCACACGGCCATGCGAGGCCTGATCAAGACCGTCCTGACCGACGTGTCCGAAACCGGCCTGCCCGGTTCGCATCATTTCTTTATCACTTTTGATACACGGCATGAGGGCGTTGAGTTGGCCGATTGGCTGCGTGAGCGCTATCCAGGCGAGATGACGATTGTCATGCAGCACTGGTTCGAAAACCTCGAAGTCGGTGACGATGGCTTTTCGATTACGCTGAATTTCGGGGATGCGCCGGAACCCCTTTACATCCCCTATCTGGCGATCAAGACCTTCGTGGATCCTTCGGTTGAGTTTGGCTTGCGCTTTGAAAGCCCAGAAGACGAGGACGAAGAGATCCATGTGACGGAAGAAGCCCCGATTGAGCTTGAGGCCGAAGAGACGGAACCTCAGCATGATGCGGATGTGGTCTCGCTGGACAGCTTCCGGAAATGACCCAGAAAACCCCGCTTGATGCGGGGTTTATTCTTTTCGAAGGAATGTCTCGACCGAGCGCGACTTAATCCCATCGCGAAACCGGGAAAATGACAGGTCGAGCCCACCATCAGCTAGTGTCCGGTCAAATTGCTGAAGCTCATAGCCACCGTTTTCGGCTATGAACAACGAAAACACCGTCAGAGTATCTCCTTCGATCCGCCCCCAAACAAAGGGTTCCCCTTTCATCGGGTCAAGCGGCACCTCATGGCCAAACACATTACGCTTCATGGCCGCAGAATAAACATCGGGCCGATCCGAGCTTTGAAAATCAACCGAGTATTTCTCATCCTTGATGCGACCGTCGGCTTTGTAAGTCGTGGTGGTCCAACTCACGTTGAAGCCCCCTTTAATTTCCTGTATCGAAACGCTCATATCCCGAGGGGTCGCCGTACCATCCGCATCAACAACGTCGGCCGAACCGGTATAGTCGCCCACGAACGGCTCGATTCCCGTCGCCTGAGCGTGTTGCACAAATACTGCCAGCCAAAAACTCGCGGCAAACAATAACGCAAGCGTATACAAAGGGCTTTTGAGAAGTGACACGCGCATGGTTGCCTCCGTCAGGGTTATTGTCCCATCTTAACTTTAGCCCGCCGACGTACAATGGCACTGTTTTCGCTAACAGAAATTATTTGTAGCTGTGCCGCGTCTATACCTTTGCGCGGCCTAAGTTTAAGGTGCGCTCAACTGGCCGATTGCGCCACAGCCTTGCTGCGGGTAAACGGCATACGACTGCATACCAGACCGGAGCGACCGATGTCTCAAACCCGCACTGAATCCGACAGCTTTGGCCCGCTTGAGGTGCCTGCCGATAAGTACTGGGGCGCGCAAACGCAGCGTTCGATCATGAACTTCCCCATCGGCTGGGAAAAGCAGCCCGTCGCCATCGTGCGCGCGCTGGGTGTGATCAAAAAGGCCTGTGCAATTGAAAACAAGGCCATCGGCAAGCTGGACGCCAAGATCGCCGACGCGATCATACAAGCGGCCGGTGAAGTGTTCGAAGGCAAGTTTGACGACAACTTTCCTCTGGTCGTATGGCAAACCGGCTCGGGCACGCAATCCAACATGAACTCGAACGAGGTCATTGCGAACCGCGCGATTGAGATTATGGGTGGCGAGATTGGCTCGAAAGATCCCGTTCACCCGAATGATCACTGCAATATGGGTCAATCCTCGAACGATACTTTCCCCACCGCGATGCACATCGCCACAGCGATGAGTGTGCGCGATGTGTTGATGCCCGGGCTTGAGAAGTTCGCCTCGGCGCTGGAAGCCAAGGCAAAAGAGTTTGCCGGTATCATCAAGATCGGCCGCACCCATACGCAGGATGCCACGCCGTTGACGTTGGAACAGGAATTCGGCGGGTATGCGCACCAAATCCGTCAGGGCATTGCGCGTGTAGAAGCTGCAATGCCCGGTATCTATGAACTGGCTCAAGGCGGTACTGCTGTGGGTACCGGTTTGAACACGCATGGCGGCTGGGATGAGGCTGTCGCCAAGAATATGGCCGATATCACCGGCCTGCCCTTTGTGACCGCGCCGAACAAATTCGAAGCTCTGGCCGCACATGATGCCATGGTCTTTTTGTCGGGCGCTTTGGCCACGATTGCCGGTTCCTGCTACAAGATTGCCAACGATATCCGTCTGTTGGGTTCGGGGCCCCGCTCAGGATTGGGTGAGCTTATCCTGCCCGAAAACGAGCCCGGTTCCTCCATCATGCCCGGAAAGGTGAACCCGACACAGGCCGAAGCGCTGACTCAGGTGGCCGCGCATGTGATGGGCAACGACGCAGCAATGAAGTTTGCAGGCTCGCAGGGCCATTTCCAGTTGAACGTCTACAACCCGATGATGTCCTATAACCTGCTGCAGTCGATCCAGCTGCTCGGCGATGCAACCGACAGCTTTACCGAGCGAATGCTGTTGGGCATCAAAGCCAACGAGTCACGCATCGACAAGCTGATGAAGGAATCCCTGATGCTGGTGACTGCTCTGGCACCAACAATCGGGTATGACAACGCCACGACCGTCGCCAAAACAGCGCACAAGAACGGCACAACACTTAAGGAAGAAGCCATTGCGTTGGGCTTTGTGGACGAGGCTACGTTTGATGCGGTTGTACGGCCCGAGCATATGATTGGACCCAAGGACTGATGGGTAAACCGGTTAACCTGAACCGGTTTCGAAAAGAAAAAGCGCGGGCTGAAAAAAAGGCCCGCGCGGATGCAAACGCTGCGAAACACGGACAATCCAAAGCCGACAGGACCGTTGTAAAGCTGCAGCAAGACCGGCAGCGCCGGGACCTTGACGGTCACAAGGTCGACGAATGAGTGGACGTCCTGTCAAACGCTCCCTGACCTTGCAAGGTCATCGAACATCCGTTTCGCTTGAGGATGAGTTCTGGCAAGCCTTCCGTGATATCGCGCGGGAAAAAGATATCCCAATCAATGTCCTGGCGGCAAATATTGATGCAGAGCGCGACCCGGAAACCGGACTGGCTTCGGCCATTCGTGTCTTCATTCTGAATTGGTATCGTCAAACCGATTGAGTACTTGATTTCAAACAATCGCGTCGCTTATCCTCGCGGAGAACAAAAAGGGTACATTCATGAACGATTTGGCAACGGGCCCAGATGGAAAACCTCGGTGTTCGTGGTGCAACGCCGCCCCCGAATTCTTTGACTATCATGATAACGAATGGGGATATCCGGTTTCCGATGACAGACGATTGTTTGAGAAACTGTGCCTCGAGAGCTTTCAGTCAGGCTTGAGTTGGCGCAGCATTCTGTCAAAACGCGAGAATTTCAGGGCAGCGTTTAGAAACTTTGATTTCAACAAGATAGCAGAATTTTCTGATGCAGATATCAATCGACTTCTGAACGACAAAGGCATCGTGCGACACCGCGGCAAGATTGAAGCCGTTATCAACAATGCCTGCCGCGTGCAGGACCTAATCGCTTCCGAAGGATCATTGGCCGCTTATGTCTGGAGGTACGAGCCTACGGCGCCACCCGCCCCGCAAAGCGCTTCCACGTCGGCAGAATCCATTGCGATGTCGAAAGATCTGAAAAAACGCGGTTGGAAATTCGTAGGCCCCACCACGATCTTTGCCTTTATGCAGGCCATGGGGTTGATCAATGATCACGCCAACGGATGTGTTATGCGCGAAAAAGCGGCGCAATTGCGCCGCGATTTCATCAAACCTGGATAGATTACCCCACGATCAGATCGAGGCGCGGAAGATATTGTCGATATTCCCGCCGAGCGCTGCATTGAATTCCGCGTCTGATTGCTGCTTGGACAGCCCTTCGGTCAGTGCGCGCGAAAACGACGCGATCATCTTGCTGTTTTGGCCAAGCAGGTCGCAGGCCTGCTCGGTCGAGTATCCGCCGGAAAGCGCCACAACACGCAGGACGCGCGGGTGATCCGCCACCTCATCATACAGGTTGGCCTGGCTGGGGATCGTCAGCTTCAGCATCACTTCCTGACCCTCGACCAATTGATCCAGGTTCTTCAGAATTTCTGATTTCAGAATGTCCTCAGCTTCGGCCTTGGTTTCCGAGTGGATGTTTACCTCAGGCTCGACAATTGGGACCATTCCCGCATCAGTGACCACGCGTGCGACCTGGAACTGCTGCGCGACAACGTCGGCAATGCCCTGAGCATTGGCTTCGTGGATAACTGAACGTTCCTTGGTGCCAAAAACCCCATCCGCCTTGGACAGCGTTTCAGCCAGCCCCGGAATTGGCTTCATCATCTGAACACCGTTGGCCTGATCCTCAAGTCCCTTGTCGATTTTCAGAAACGGCACGATGCCTTTTTCGGACCACAGATAATCCGCGACCTTCTTGCCGTCGATTTCTTCGCCCAAGGTCCGTTCGAACAGGATCGCGCCAATCACTTTATCCTTGGTGAAATCGTCAGCCAGAATGATCCGCGCGCGCATCTTCTGAATCTCGCCGAACATCTCTTCGTCTGATCCGTAATCCGATGCTTCAACACCATACAAAGCCAGCGCTTTGGGGGTTGAACCGCCGCTTTGGTCCAGTGCTGCGATAAATCCTGCGCCTTCGGACATCTGCGCGCGCTGTTCTGCTTTCGACATAACTCAATCCCGTTCAATATGATTCCGCATTTTCAATCCGCATACAGCATGCCGAAGAGCGATGGTAGTTTGTTAGCGCTCAACCAAGCGCAACCAAATTCCGTCTTTCGATCTGACGGTCAAATGCGCGACCGGTACCGGCGTTTCGTCTGGTATTGTTTCGAATCGGTAACGACGCAAGAGCATCGATAAGATCAAAGGACCTTCTACCATCGCGAACCCTGCGCCCGTGCAGACCCGGGGGCCAGCCGAAAAGGGAATATAGGCCTCGCGCTGGCATTTCTTTCCGTTTTCCGTCGTCCATCGCGTGGGGTCGAAATCGTCCGGCCGGTCCCAAAGCCTTTCGTGCCGATGTAAGTGCCAGGGGCTTACAACGATCTGAGAACCCTGCGAAATATCCCGATCACGGAAGCGTTCAGGACATGTCGCCTCGCGCACCATCATTGGAACTGGTGGATACAGGCGCAAAGCTTCACGAAACACATCGCGGCTAAGTTTCAATTGGGACATGGTTGAAAATTCGGGTGTGTCCAGAGCTTTCGCTTCCTCAGCCAGCTTTTCCTGCCAGTCCGGATACATCGCCATCAGATAGAGCGTCCAAGCCAGTGCAGACGCGCTGGTTTCATGCCCCGCCAAAAAGAAGATGGCGACCTGATCGACCATTTCCTGCGCATCAAACCGGTCTCCGGTTTCCGGGTCTGTAGTCGTCATGATCTTGGTGGCCAGATCATCGGGGGCCGACCCGTTTTCGATTGCTATAGCGCGTTCATCCGTCAATCGGCTGATCAGATCCCGAATCTCGCCGGCGGTTTGTCGAGTTTTGCGAGAATGAAATCGGGGCATCCAGCTTGGAACCGGCACGAATGCGGCCAGGTTCAGCAAGGGCTGTTCGCGCTGATAGATTCGGAATTTATCGAAGACCTGCGCGGCAACCTCATGTTCGATAGGAACCGAAAACAGGGTACGGAAAATCACATCCGCCGCGACATGGCTTGTGATTTCTTCACATTCCACCCTCTGCCCAACTCTGCCTGAAAGCCGATCCGCACAAGCCTGCGCCGCATTTAACATTGCGGGAAACGTGTCTTTCAAACGTCCGCCTTCAAAGGCGGGATCAATGATCCTGCGCTGCCGTTTCCAGACTTCGCCATTGGTCAGGAACACGGACCGGCCCAATAAGGGGCGTAAGCCTTCGCTGATGCGATTTGATTTTGGAAACGCATCCGGGCGCTCTTTCAGAACAGCGTGGATCAGATCGGGTTGGTTGACCATATACGAGCGAAAGAACAGCGTTCGGAATTCAGCCATCCATGCTCGATATAGACGCTGGGGCTGAGCAGACAGCAAGTCTTGCCGAAACAGACGTAGATACCGCCACAGCGAGACTTTATCCGGTCGTGCTTCGGGCTTTGGGGGCGTCATGCTTCCACCGCAATGTATTTCGAAACCGCCCGTTCAATGCGCGACCGAGATGGCGCGCGCCCTTCAAACCGCTGCTTCAATGTTTCAGGACCTGCGGTGATGCGGAAATAGTCATAAAGTCCAGGTTGATCGAACGCACAAAGATATTGAAAGTGCAGGCGAAAAAAGCGCCAACGCAATTGCTGCCATCGCGCGGGGGACAGTGTTTGGGTGAAGGCCGCAGAAAGAACCAGCGGCCCGCATTTTTTGGGGCCAGCGACGCCGCTGACCGCGACCGGATCGCACAACGCAAACGCGCAGCCATCCCCCGGTGCAGAGACATCGATCCAAGTCATATCCGCGCGTTCGGATAGATATTTAAGATCAGCGCGAAGCGTGTGTGCCTGCGGTAGAAACGAAACCATTGGCACCACCTGTCCCAAGGTCAGAAAGGATACGACTGGCTTATCCAGTACACCGCCCCGTCGTCGTAAAACATCTGCCAACACTGACACACCAAGATGGGCGCCAGAGCTGTGACCTACGACCAGCACCTCATCGGTGTCTGTGTCCAGCGTCTCGGTGATCAGGCCAGAAAACTCCCGCAGCCTCGATTGCAGATCTTGCGAATACGCGCCGTATAGCTTCGCCGAGTGGGCATAGTCATGCATAAGGTAATAAGCGAACAGTCGATTATCGATCTTTCGGAACCATTGCATCAGAGCATAGATTACCCCGGCAGCAGGTACCAAAGACCACCACCCAACGAGTGGTTTCAATACAGAGACTAAACCCCAAGCAATCAACAACGATGCAAAAAGCTGCAGCAGCAGCATTGCCACCGGGTATAGCGCCGCAATTACGGGCCCCTTGCGCAGCTGCATCAGCCGCCAAAGCGTACCGGTCGAGATATATATCCAGGCGGTTCTCGCCAGTTGCAGATAGGTTGCCGGGATCGATTGAGCCATGCTGTCACGCACGATATCGGACCAGACCAGAACCTGAACATCTGCATCAACAGGATTGCCGTCCTGCTGAGAAGTCACCTGCCAGCCGTAGGGACCTTCTCCCGCCCTGGCGCCAATATCGATCTGGTATCCCGATATCTCAGCCTGGGCGCCCCCCTCTTTGCGGTAGAGCTCTCGATATCGGCGCGGATGAATCGGGTCGTAGCCGGGAATGTAAAACACCCGGCGTTTGCGCACCTGCGGATTGGATTGCTGACTGCTCATTACCCGGCCCTCTGCGCCAAAGATTAGCGCAGCGTTGACGCCAAGGTAAGACCTGGCGTCTATCCATCCGTGTTTAAAGCCAGAGGGTTAACCGAGGTTTGCCAAAGCCGGAAATGTTTCCAGCAGCCACCAGCTGAATTCGGTGAACAAACCGGTGACAAGCATGATGCCGACAAAAAGCAGCAGCCCGCCCATCACCTTCTCGATTGTGCCCATATGCGGTTTGATGCGGTTCATAACCGCCATCGAGCGGTTCAGGAACATCGCAGCCAGCAAGAATGGAATGCCCAGGCCTGCCGCATATACGCCAAGCAATACGGTGCCACGCGTGACTGATGCTTCGGAGGCGGCCAGCGACAAGATTGCACCTAATTGTGGGCCGATACACGGCGTCCAACCGAAGGCGAAGGCCAGTCCCAGAATATATGCCCCGAACACAGATCCGCTGGAGTCACCCGTATCAACGCGTGCCTCACGATCCAACAAAGGAATACGGAACACGTTCAGAAAGTGCAGGCCAAAGACAATGACGACAGCGCCCGAGAGTTTGGCGAAAAGCACCTGATTCTGAAGTACAAACGCCCCAAAGACCGAGGCTGTGAAGCCTAGCAGCAGGAACACTGTCGATAGACCCAAAACAAAAAACAGTGCCGCCAAGGTCGCCTTGCGCCGCGCGCGCGCCTCATCCTGCATCTCGTTGATAGTCACACCGCTCATATACGCGAGGTAAGGTGGCACAATCGGCAGCACGCAGGGAGACAGAAAACTTATCAACCCGCCCAGCATGGCGATAAACATGGCAGGCAGAAGGCCCGCGTCTATGATCTCAATTCCGAACATGACTCAGCACATATGGTATCGCGCGGGTTTCGTCACGAGGCCATTCGGTCACATCCTCGTGGTTGCGCGCTGGACAGTATCGCTCGTTAGAAATATCTCAGCCCCATGACCAATGAGATTGAAACACTGGATGCGTTGGGATTGTTGTGCCCCCTGCCTGTTTTGAAGGCTCGGAAGCGCCTGAAATCCTTGCCTGCGGGGGGTATGCTGCGCGTGCTGGCCGATGATCCAGCCGCGACTATCGACGTACCGCATTTCTGCACCGAATCTGGCCACACACTTGTCTCGCAAGAAACAGTGGATGGTCATCAGATATATGTGATCCAAAAATCGGCCTGAGGTTTCTTTGGAACGCACGCTAATGCAAAAAGGCGGGCCAGTTGGCCCGCCTTTTTCTTACTGTCCCAATGACCACCACCCTCGGCGCTTTGGCTTGGCCGGCGCGGGTTCGGGTTCGTCCGCCACTGCCTCCAAGACCGGCTCTGGGGTGGCAGCCTCAATGACTTCGGGTTCTGCTGCCACGGTCGATTCTTCGGCAACCGGTTCAGGCGCTTCAGCAGGTTCCTCTGGCACTTCTTTGGCGACTTCAGAAGCCGACGTTGCTTCGGCGATCTCAAGCTCTGATGGTGCATCAGCACTATCGGGCTCAGCGGCTGGTTCGATGCTTTCAGACTCATCGGCTGGCTCTTGCTGTTCAGCCTCGGCGGCCTCAGCATTGACCGGCTCTTTCTGCGGATCGGAGTTCGCATTATCCGCTTCGGTCTGCGTCTCGCTTGCTTCGACTGTGGCCTCAGTATCCTTTTTGCGTCGACGCGGTGCCCGGCGCTTTTTGGGTTTGGCCGCTTTCTCAGCATCTTCCTCAGCAACAGGCTCAGCCTCGGTCTGCTTGGCCTCGACGCTCTCAGCTTCGTTGCTCGAGTCGGTTACACTGTCTGCGTCAGACTCGTCTGCATTGCCATCCGGCGCGTCACCATTGCCCGAACTCTTCTTGCGCCGGCGCCGACGCCGTTTACGCTTGGGCTTAGTCTCTTCCTCGGTCTGAACCGCAGTTTCTTCTTCGTTTTCGTCCTCATCCGTGGCGTCGACCATATCCATCAGCGACGCATCAACCGATACCACCGGCGCAGTTGCTTCAGGAACAACGCGGCTAGCGGTCTTGAACTTCTCCATCGAGAAGTCGGGGCTGACCAAATGAACGTCCCCTTCGATCCGAACCGACAAACCATACCGCGCTTCGATCTGCGCGATGTGTTCGCGTTTCTGGTTCATCAGGAAGTTGGCGATGCTAACCGGGCAACGCACCAATACCTCACGCGAACGGCGGCGAGTGCCTTCCTCTTCAATCTGGCGAAGGATTGACAGTGCCATATTGTCGTCCGACCGGATCAGGCCGGTACCATGGCAAGACGGGCATGGCTGGGTCGTCGCCTCAAGCATTCCAGGACGCAGACGCTGACGGCTCATTTCGAGCAGTCCAAAGCCCGAAATCCGGCCCACCTGAATACGGGCACGATCCGTTTTCAGCTTGTCCTTCAGTCGCTTCTCAACGGCCGAGTTATTTTTGCGCTCGTCCATATCGATGAAATCGATCACGATCAGACCGGCCAGATCGCGCAGACGCAATTGGCGCGCCACTTCTTCGGCGGCCTCCAGATTGGTCTTCAACGCGGTTTCCTCGATCGAGCCTTCTTTGGTCGCCCGGCCCGAGTTCACATCGATCGCCACCAGCGCTTCGGTCACGCCGATCACGATATAGCCACCGGATTTCAGCTGAACCGTCGGGTTGAACATCCCGGCCAGATAGCTTTCCACCTGATATCGCGCGAATAGCGGCAGCGCGTCTTCGTATCGCTTCACGTTCTTGGCGTGCGACGGCATGATCATCTTCATGAAGTCTTTGGCGATGCGATACCCGCCCTCGCCTTCAACCAGAACCTCATCGATGTCGCGATTATACAAGTCGCGGATCGAGCGTTTGATTAGGTCGCCTTCTTCATAAATTTTCGCAGGCGCAATGGATTGCAACGTCAGCTCGCGGATCTGCTCCCACAGTCGTTGCAGGTATTCATAGTCGCGCTTGATCTCTGATTTGGTCCGCTTGGCACCCGCCGTACGAACGATCAGACCCGCGCCCGTGGGCACGTCGATTTCAGCGGCAATGTCTTTCAGTTTCTTCCGGTCAGCGGCATTGGTGATCTTGCGGCTAATTCCGCCGCCCCTTGCGGTATTGGGCATCAGTACGCAGTACCGACCCGCCAAAGACAGATACGTGGTAAGTGCCGCACCCTTGTTGCCGCGCTCTTCCTTGACCACCTGCACCAGCAGGACCTGACGCACCTTGATAACTTCCTGAATCTTGTAGCGGCGCGGGCGTGGCTTGCGCGGAGGACGGATATCCTCGCTATCGTCTTCGTCCGCCACCGACTCGATGGTATCGTCTTTCGAAGCCGCGTCAGCGCTTTTGCTTTCTGTCTCGCCATCCGCCTCGGGCTCATCGCCAGAAGCTTCCGCCTCCTCTTCGTCAGACTTGGCTTCGACCTCATCCGAAGGTTCTTCTTGGTCGGTATCAGTTGCTTCGACCGGCGCGTCTTCCGCTACCTCAGCAGTCTCTTCTGGCGCTTCCGCCTGTCGATCTACATCTTCGGACTTGGCTTCTTCGATCGGAGCTTCTTCAGCGACAGGCTCGGCGGCATCCTCAGGCTCTTCCACCGGCGTCTCGGCAACGATTTCCATCGGAGACGTCCCTTCGGGCACCTCCGTCTCTTCACCGTCATCCAGATCGATGGTTTCCATTCCGGTCGGCTCTGAGGAAACCTCCAGCGTCTCAACCGGATCGTCCGTCTTGACGTCAGCGGCCTTCGAGCGCGAACGCGACCGGCGCTTCTTGGGCTTTGTTTCCTCGGCCTCATCCCGCGCCTTCATCGCCTCGGCATAGGCGCGCTCTTCCTCCATCAGCGCCTCGCGGTCAGCGACGGGGATCTGGTAGTAGTCGGGATGGATTTCGGAAAAGGCCAGAAACCCGTGCCGGTTCCCGCCGTAATCCACAAATGCCGCCTGTAGCGACGGCTCAACCCGTGTTACTTTTGCAAGATAGATGTTGCCAGCAAGCTGGCGTTTGTTTTCGGATTCAAAGTCAAATTCCTCAACCTTGTTTCCGTCGACCACCACAACGCGGGTTTCCTCCGCGTGGGTGGCATCGATAAGCATTTTCTTAGCCATGTGTCCTTGGTGCACCGCGCCAAACGCGTTGTCCTGACCCGTCCAGGCGGACAGGCGCTTTTGGGGAGGTGTCTTGTACGGGCGATATCGGACGGCGCGCGGCAGGGTCTGGCGCTTTGGCCCCCTGCCCGTATACTCAATCGTTGCGCGCGCGTCATCGCGGTTCTTCTCCGACAGGCGCGTCTAAATGCGGCCCGCCCATTTATTCCTTTCACCCGCATAGACGGGTTCAGGCGTTCATCTGCCCCATTGGGGCATAATCGGTCTGCCGCGCCGCGCAGGATCTATCCTCACCATCAGCTCAGCAGCGAAACTCAAAACACGGGGCTTGCAGGCACAAAATACCCGGCCCGTTCGATCACAATAAAAGCAGTCCTGTGGAAAAGACAATGGGCAAACTGCATCGCGCCCCAAGAACGCGCCGAAGAGTCCCTTCATCTGTTCAAAATATCCAGGGGTTGAATTGAACCGCAGGCTCAAGAGGGGGCCAGCCCCCTCCTCCACCTTCACAGGTAATCCGAACGCTGCAACCCGTACTTCGCCATCTTTTCGTTCAGTGTCCGGCGTGGCAGGCAGAGTTCTTCCATCACCGAGGCGATCGATCCCTTGTGACGGCGCATCGTATTGTCGATCAGCATCCGCTCGAAGGCTTCAACATATTCCTTCAACGGCTTGCCTTCAGTTGTCATCACTGGCTGCATCTCTTCGTGATCCGACATCAGCAGCGAAGCAATTGTCCCCGACCCGCGCCGCGACTGCAGCACCGCACGCTCAGCAATGTTGATCAACTGCCTCACATTCCCGGGCCACGGGGCCTGAAGCAGCTGAGCCGCTTCCTGCGCACTGACCTGAGGCGCGTCGCAGCCATATTCCTCTGCGAACTGTTCGCTCAGACGGGTGAACAGCGTCAGGATGTCCTCACCCCGCTGTCGCAGCGGAGGCATGGTGATGCGCAGCGCCGCCAACCGATAGAACAGATCGGGACGCAATACATCTTCTGAGGTTTTGCCCGCTTCCTGCAGGTTCGAAATCGCAACGATCCGCGTTTCCGCAGGGGTGCCCTGTTCATTCATAACGCTCAATAGACGGGCCTGCAGCGTATCACTCAGGGCTTCGACATCCTCAAGAACCAGCGTACCGCCTCGGGCCTCTTCGATGGCGGGCAACTGCGTGTCTTCGGGGAGCATCGGGCCAAACAGGCGTTTCGACAGCGCTTCTTCCTCAAGTGCTGCGCAAGAAACCAGGACGAATTTCTTACCCGCCCGGCTACCAACCGCGTGCAATGCATGCGCCACCAAAGTCTTTCCGGTTCCGGTTTCCCCATCGATCAGGACATGACCATCCGCCTGCCCCAGATCCAGAATATCTTCACGCAACCGCTCCATGACGGGGCTGGCACCGATTAGCTTGTTCATGATCTGCGTACCGCCAGACAGCTCACGCCGCAGGGCTCGGTTGTCGAGCGTCAGACGACGCGCATTGCTGGCGCGTTTGGCCAGTTCGGACATGCGATCGGGGTTAAACGGCTTTTCAAGGAAATCGAACGCCCCGACACGCATCGCCTCTACGGCCATTGGCACGTCGCCATGTCCCGTGATCATGATCACCGGAAGCGTGCTATCGGCCCCCATCAGCTTTTTCAGCAGTTGAATGCCATCCATTCCAGGCATCTTGATGTCAGAAATCACGATCCCGGGGTATTCTGGCCCCAACACCTTGAGCGCATCCTCGGCGCTTGAAAAGGTTTCGGTGTCGTACCCCGACAAAGCCAGCCACTGGCTGATCGACTGGCGCATGTCCTGTTCATCATCCACGATGGCGATTTTCATGGCCTGTGCCATAGTCACTTCCTCTATTCCGCGGCCTCAAGGCCGTCGCTTCCCAATATGGGCAATTGCATCTCAAACACCGCGCCACCCTGTTGGCCGTTGCGCGCGGTCAGCCGTCCGCCATGGTCGTTCACGATCCCGGACGAGATGGCAAGCCCCAGACCAACGCCGTCCCCCGGGCGTTTGGTCGTATAAAACGGCTCGAACAGGTTTTCGATATCCTCGATCCCGTGGCCATTGTCCCGCACGGTCAGTACCGCAGTTTCACCTGCAGCGAGAATGATCTCGACATCCGGCTCATCCACAGACTTGGTCGCATCCAGCGCATTGCGCAAGAGATTGACCATAACCTGTTCGATCCGCATCCGATCACCCATCACTATAACAGGTTCTTCGGGCAAAATCTGGGTTATCTTCACATGCCGCTGACGCAGCTGCGGCTCCATCATCGACAGGGACGAGGCCAGCGCTTCGCCAAGATTTACTGGCGAAAATGCATCTGCACCTTTGCGCGCATAGGATTTGAGCTGGCGCGTGATCGCCCCCATCCGCTCGATCAATCCGTCGATCCGTCCAAAGCTGGCCAACGCCTCCTCGGGTCGGTTTCGACGCAAAAGCAGACGCGCGCCGGCCAGATAAGTTTTCATCGCAGCCAGAGGTTGATTTAACTCGTGACTGACTGCCGCAGACATCTCTCCAAGTGCTGCCAGTTTTGAGCTCTGGGCAAGGGTTTGTTCGGCAACTTCCAGCGTCTTTTCAACACGTTCACGCTCAGCGATTTCCCGCTGCAGCCTTACGTTCAATGCGCGAAGCTCCGCCGACTCGCGCTGGAACAAGGTCATGCGCAACGTCGCTCTGCGGCTGAGCGCATAGAAGGTCAGCGCCAGAAGAATCGCAAATGCCATGATCTCAAGCGCCAGAACGCTGTTCACCCGCTCGCGGATCGATGAATAGGTGGTGAACGAAGTCATTTGCCAGCCCCGGAACGGAATGCGGGTCTCCATCCGCATCACAGCCTCGCCCTGAAGATAGGCATCGGGGGGCAAAGCGCTCCAATCGGTTGTGGCCCGGATTGCGCGCTGGATCGCGTTCTGAGGGGGTTGGCGCAACATGGCACCGCTTTCATCCAGACCTCGCCACTGAGGCTCGGTCGAGAGGATGATCGTACCGGTGCTGTCGGTGACCATCACCGCATCAGAAATACCTGCCCATGCGCGTTCAAATTTCTGCAGATCAACTTCAACTACGATCACGCCAAGGATCTCTGCATTCGCCTCGATTCGCCGCGAGTACACAAAGCTGTAACCGCCGGACTCACGTGGAATGACCGAGAATATAGTGGCATTCGACCGGATAGCATCGATGAAGTAAGGCGAGTTCCGGTGGCTTTCCTGCAACCGGTTCCGGTCGGTTGCAGCACGTGTCAGGCCATCCCCATCCAGCAAAACCAGCGAGGCCGCCCCGATTTCTTCAACGAAAGAGATCAGGCGCTGGCTCGACAGCGTGTAATCGCTGGATTGCAGGGCCGAAATCAGGGTGGGGTCACGGGCAAGCAACTGCGGCACGATGGCGTTTCGTCGCAACTCACTCAGCAGGTTGCCGGAATACAAGGCTAACCGCAGTTCGGCCCGGTTTCTGGTCGATTCGGTGAAGCGACTTGTTAGCAGACTGTTGGTGATCCACACTGTGGCGACGGTAGCAAGCAGCAACAAAAACACGGCAAGACGCAGCCGCCAGCCCATAGGCGCGCCGCGAAACCGGTTCAGAAACCCTTTGCTGTTTGCTTGATCTTCCGCGCTCATGTACTGACGCTACGCGTCCCGACTGATGACCTCAAGTCACGCGGGCGTCAGCACCCCGGCCAATGCGCGGAAGAGCGCCGTCCCGTCAGTGCCTCCGTGGCCTGAATCCGCCGCCCGTTCTGGGTGGGGCATCATGCCTAACACGCGCCGGTTGTGCGATAAAATCCCTGCAATATCGTCGCGCGAACCATTGGGATTTTCGGCATATGTGAAGGCAACGCGATCCTGATCTTTCAACTCGGCCAAGGTCTCATCGTCTGCGAAATAATTGCCATCGTGATGCGCAATCGGGATATCGATCACATCCCCGGCATTGTACCCTTCAGTAAAGGCGCTATCGCTGGTTTCGACCTTCAGTCCGATCGTTTTGCAGATGTATTTCAGACCGGCATTGCGCAACAGCGCGCCAGGCAGAATTCCGGTTTCGGTCAGAACTTGAAAACCGTTGCAGATGCCGACGGCATAGCCACCACGCTCGGTATGCGCGGCCAGCGCTTTACAAATGGGCGATTGCGCCGCAATCGCGCCGCAGCGCAGATAGTCGCCGTAAGAAAACCCACCCGGCACACCGACGATATCTATACCCACGGGCAGCGCGGCATCCTTGTGCCAGACCATATCGACGGAAAAACCGGCCTGCTCGAAAGCAACGGCAAGATCACGATCGCAGTTGGAACCGGGGAAAACAATGACGGCTGCGCGCATGGCGGACCCTCCTAGGTCGGAAAACTCAGAGCAGTTCGATCTCGAAGCGTTCGATGACCGTGTTGGCCAACAGCTTTTCGCACATCTTGGTTACGTCCGCCTCGGTCGCGCCGTCTGCCAGTTCCAGATCGATCACCTTGCCCTGACGGACACCTTCGACCTGATCAAAGCCCATCGCACCCAATGCGTGACGCACAGCCTCGCCCTGCGGGTCCAGAACCCCGTTCTTGAGCATCACATGCACACGTGCTTTCATTTTCGAGAACTCCACTGATGGACCGCGCATCGATCCGTTTCGTTGGGCGCGGGATACCCCGCTTGGGTTTGTCGGACAACCCTGTCGATATGAGACAGGATCAGTTGATCAGCGTTGGTTTTGTGACATTGCTTTTGGGCAGAACGCCAAGACGGCGGGCGACCTCAGAATATGCATCAGTCAGACTACCCAGATCACGGCGGAACACATCCTTGTCCAGCTTCTGACCGGTTTCGATATCCCATAGACGGCAGCTATCGGGGCTGATTTCGTCCGCAATGATCAGTCGTTGGAAATCGCCTTCGAACACGCGCCCGATCTCGATTTTGAAATCGACCAGACGAATACCAACCGCCAGCATCACGCCGCTCATGAAATCATTAACGCGCAGTGCAAGGCTCAGGATATCGTCCATATCCTGCTGGCTCGCCCAGCCGAATGCCGCAATGTGCTCTTCGGTCACCAGCGGATCACCCAGCGCATCGTCCTTGTAGCAGTATTCAACAATCGGGCGCGGCAGTTGAGTACCCTCGGCGATACCGAGGCGTTTGGACATCGATCCGGCGGCATAGTTGCGGACGATCACTTCCAGTGGAATGATCTCACAATTCCGCACAAGTTGCTCCCGCATGTTCAGACGGCGAATAAAGTGCGTCGGAACTCCGATCTGGGCCAGACCGGTCATGAAGAATTCGCTCAACCGGTTGTTCAGAACGCCCTTTCCATCGATCACGTCTTTCTTCTCGGCGTTGAAAGCTGTGGCGTCATCCTTGAAGTACTGCACGATGGTGCCCGGCTCGGGACCTTCATACAGGATCTTGGCTTTACCTTCGTAAATCTTCTTGCGACGCGCCATGAGCGACCTTTCCAGTCTGGGGAAAGGGAATGAGTCCCTTCACGTTGGCGCCCTCATAGTGCAAGCCCCGCTTTCCCGCAAGTTCGCAACCCCGAGAGGCTTTGACGCAGCGCAAATACCTTGCGCACAGGGCGTCGTATAGTCATATCATCAGAAAAGAACATCTAACCCAAGAGGTCCCCAACCAATGACCACATTCGACGAACGTGAAGCCGCGTTTGAAAACAAATTCGCTCATGACGAAAAGATGCAGTTCATCGCCCGGATGCGCCGCAATCGATTTATGGCTGTATGGGCCTCGGCGCTGAAAGGCGAGACTGTGGAACAGGCGCGTAAATACGGGCAGGAACTGGTCCACACCGACCTGCAAAATGTCAGCGAAGACGATGTTGTCGAGGCGGTCAAAGGATACCTCGGTGATCTCGCGGATGAGGCTAAAATCCGCGAGAAGATGGTCGAACTTCTGGTCGAAGCCAAAGAGCAGGTGATGGCAGAAGCCGAGTCCTGATGCCTGAGCTTCAAAACTCATGATCTTCATGAGTTTTATGAATTTGATTTGACGCCCCGGTCATGAGACACGGGGCGTCTCATATTTTTACGGGCTGTGGCCCCAATTTTGGAATACTCCAATGACAAACGCGCTCAGCAACCTTCTGGAAACCGTAGACGTCATTCTGGCGGATGGCGCGACCGGGACGAACCTGTTCAACATGGGCCTGCAATCAGGCGATGCGCCGGAATTGTGGAATGTCGATGCGCCTGACAAGATTCGTGCTCTGTATCAGGGCTCGGTCGATGCCGGCAGTGATCTGTTTTTGACAAACACATTTGGTGGAACAGCCGCGCGTTTGAAGTTACACGACGCCCAGAACCGCGTGGCCGAGCTGAACCGTACTGGCGCTGAACTGGGTCGCGAAGTCGCTGATAAAGCAGGCCGCCCAATCATCGTGGCCGGATCCGTTGGTCCGACCGGCGAGATCATGGAACCTGTCGGTAGCCTCTCACACGCCGAAGCCGTCGAGATGTTTCATGAACAAGCTGAGGCATTGAAGGCCGGAGGCGCAGATGTTCTGTGGCTTGAGACCATAAGCGCGCCGGAAGAATTCCGGGCTGCGGCAGAAGCGTTCGCTCTGGCAGATATGCCGTGGTGCGGCACCATGAGTTTTGACACGGCTGGCCGCACAATGATGGGTGTTACATCTTCTGATCTCGCAATGATCGTGGAAACTCTGCCCAATCCTCCGTTTGCGTTCGGGGCGAATTGCGGCACTGGTGCCTCGGATATACTGCGGACGGTGCTTGGGTTCGCTGCCCAAGGAAACGAACGTCCACTGATTTCCAAGGGCAACGCAGGGATCCCGAAATATGTGGACGGTCATATCCATTATGATGGAACGCCTGAACTGATGGGCCAGTACGCCGCCATGGCGCGCGATGCAGGTGCAACGATCATTGGCGGTTGCTGTGGCACTATGCCTGCGCATTTGCGCAAAATGCGCGAGGCGTTAGATAACGGTCCGCGCGGCGAGCGCCCGACCCTGGATCAGATCGTATCGGCGCTTGGTCCGTTTACCTCAGCCTCAGATGGCACTGGGGACGAGGCCGTTCCCGAACGGCGCACTCGTCGCCGCCGCCGGGCCTGATTGAATGATCAGCGCCCTTCGAATTTCGCAGGGCGCTTTTCAAGAAATGCTACGACGCCTTCGGCAAAGTCTCGGGTACGTCCGCATTCGCCCTGCAGGTGGGCTTCGGCTGCAAGTTGCTGAGGTAATGTTCTATCGTAAGTTCCCCGGATCGCTTGTTTGATCGCGCGAAACCCAGAGGTTGGGCCATTCGCCAAATACGCAGCTCTCTTGCGCCAATGAGCGTCGAACTCATCATCCGCAACCGCTTCCCAGATCAATCCCCATTCATCCGCCTGGCGCGCGCTGATCTTGTCTGCAAACAACGCTGCACCCATCGCTTTGGCAAACCCCATCTGACGCGGCATGAACCAGGTGCCGCCTGCATCGGGCAGCAGACCGATCCGAGCGAAAGCTTGCAGGAAATAGGCACTCTCGGTTGCTATCACCACATCGGCACAAAGTGCCAGGTTAGCCCCCGCCCCCGCTGCTGGTCCGTTAACTGCCGCTATAGTTGGCACGGGGCAATCATAGACAGCCTCAAGCATCGGTTCATATTCGTCCCGAAGCGCGCGTTCGAGGTCGATCTTTCCTGTGCTCGACGCGTCGCCAAGATCTTGCCCCGAACAAAAGGCAGGTCCAGCACCGGTCAGGACGATCGCGCGAGCGTGTTGCGCGGCGTCTTTCATTGCGTAGGTGATCTCGGCCCGCATCTGCGTAGTCAACGCATTCATCTTATCCGGCCGGTTCAATGTCAAAACCGCCAAGTTATCAGTAATGTCCAGAAGGACCGCTTCGTATTCCATGCAAAACCTCAGCTGCGCAGCGTTCTGCAAAACACTGACGCAAATGCGGAAAAAGGAAAAGAAGAACCGCGCGTCAGTCTTCCAGAATTCGGCGCAGACGCTCTTGTTCTTCCTCACTAAGGCCTTCTGAATGCGCTACTTCCTGATGCTGCGAACGCTTGCGCAAAAAGTTCCACCCCATGCCGGCCGCTATCAGCAGCATGACAGGAGCCGACAGCCATAACAACAGATTGGCGCCGGTCGCGGTAGGTTTCAGCAGCACATATTCGCCATAGCGATCAACGATGAAGTCCATAACCTCTTGATCAGTATCCCCCGCAACCAGACGTTCTCGCACCAAGATACGCAGATCACGCGCAAGTTCAGCATTGCTTTCGTCAATGCTTTCGTTCCGGCACACCAAGCAGCGCAGACCGGTACTGATATCCCGTGCTCGTGTCTCGAGCGCCGGGTCGTCAAGCACTTCATCCGGCTGAATAGCCATGATGGGGGATGCAATCAGCAGCAGGATAACAAGCAGGCGCTTCATTCGGCAGGAACCCCGCTTGCAGGCGTTTTCCGTGCACCGGCTGCAACACGGAAACGGCGATCCGACAGGCTGAGCACACCGCCCAGAGCCATGAGGATACATCCGCCCCAAATCCAGTTGGCCAGAGGTTTGATATAGGTACGCATCACCCAGCCGCCATCAGCTTGTTGATCCCCGATCACAACATATAGATCGCGCAGAAAGCGGTAGTCGATTGCAGCCTCAGTTGTCGGCATCCGTGCCACAGGGTAGTCGCGCTTTTCCGGGTTAAGAGTCGCGATATAGCGCCCGTCCTTCTCAACAAGCACATCCGCCATGGTTGAGAAATAGTTCGGCCCCTGTACCTGACGCACATCTTGCAACGTCAACGTAAACTGCCCCACTTCAAAAGGCTGACCCGGTTGAGCGACGCGAATATCCTCGACTTCCCAAGCGGTTAGGCCTGCGATGGCAAACATGGTGACGCCCAAACCACTATGGGCCACCGCCTTACCCCAGTCTGCGCCGGGCAGTCGAAACAGGCGTCCAAAACTGCCTTTGCGGCCAGTGCGGCTCCAAAGATCGACGATGGCGCCGAAGGTGATCCACGCCCCCAGGAACAAACCTACGGGTCCCAATGCGCTGCGTCCGGTCTGCATCACCCAGACCAGTATCGCGATCGTGACCGCCAGCACAAATGCATAGCGCAAAGACCATGCCGCCCGGCTTAGCTTGCCCCGCTTCCACGGCAGCATTGCGCCGACGGGAAGAACGATTCCGAGGGCGACCATGAATGGGGTAAATGCCGCATTGAAGAACGGCGCGCCCACCGAGAGTTTTCTATCGAACGCCATCTCGGCCACCATTGGCCACATTGTGCCAAAAAACACGACAAAGCAGCTAACTGCCAACAAGATGTTGTTCAGAACCAATGCACTTTCGCGGCTGACCATTCCGAAGACACCCTTCGCCTCCATCGCCTGCGCGCGTGCAGCAAACAGGGTCAACGCACCGCCGGTAAAGATGATCAGGATGAACAGGATAAATACGCCACGCTCAGGATCATTGGCAAAAGCATGGACCGAAGTCAGCAGCCCCGATCTCACGATAAAGGTCCCGATCAGAGAAAACCCAAACGCGATAATCGCAAGCAAGATCGTCCAGCTTTTCAACGACTCGCGTTTTTCCACCACGATGGAGGAATGCAATAGAGCGGCCGCCAGTAACCAAGGCATAAAGCTGGCGTTCTCAACAGGATCCCAGAACCAGAACCCGCCCCAGCCCAATTCGTAGTAGGCCCACCAGGATCCAAGCGCGATACCGATCGTCAGGAAGACCCAAGCCGCCAATGTCCAAGGCCGTACCCAACGCCCCCAAGCCGCGTCCACCCGGCCCTCGATCAATGCAGCAACGGCAAAACTGAACGCCATGCTGAGGCCGACATAGCCCAGATACAGGAATGGCGGATGGAAGGCCAAACCGGGGTCCTGCAGCAGCGGGTTCAGGTCCCGTCCATCGAATGGAGGAACAGGCAGTCGGTCAAACGGGTTCGATGTGAAGAGGATAAAGGCATAGAAAGCCACTCCGATCGCGGCCTGAACGGCCAGCACCCGCGCCTTTAAGGTCGGAGGCAAGCCAGCGCCGAATATGGCGGCCATCGCGCCGAATATCGCTACAATCAGGACCCATAACAGCATCGAACCTTCATGGTTTCCCCAGGTCCCGGTGATCTTGTAGAGCATCGGTTTTGCCGAATGGCTATTCTCGACCACGATCCGCAACGAGAAGTCAGACGTGGTAAACGCCCAGACCAGCGCACCAAAGGAAAAGGCGGCCAAAATGAACTGCGTGATGGCGGCCGGTTCAGCGAAAACCATCCACCCGTTCCAACGGTTGGCAGCCCCGATCAACGGCACCACAGTTTGGACGATGGCAACGAGGAAGGCTAAGATAAGTGCGAAATGGCCGAGTTCTGTAATCATGGCCTGCTTATACTGCGGCACCGGTGCAAGTGCCATTCACATTCGCCTCGGATCACCGCACATAATGTCGCGCCTCAGGTCTTTCGTAGTCGCTTCCAGTCCTCCAATGCAGGGTTCGAATCCGGCTGGTTGACTGCTTCGGCCAACGATGCGTCCGAGCCAGTATCGGCGACACCCGGACTGTCATCGCGCAACCCGCGGATCGTTTCACGATTGGCGATCACCTCAGGCGCCCTCAGCATTGTCGCGCTGATTTCTCTTTGAAAATCCTGCGCTTTGATCTGATGCCGCGCGCCAAAGTAAAACGACACGATCACCCCTAACAGCCACCACAGTGGCTCTGGCACCAGCGCAATTCCCTGCATACGTGCTGCGAACCGCAGCGGATCGATCATGGCGGCCAGAAACAAACCCAATGTTCCCAAAGCCAGCGCCGGTCGCGGAAGGCGATTCAGCCCATCCATGAATCGATCAAACCTGGTTTTGCTTGGAGCTTGGAATTCAGTGCCGAATTGCGCCATGGCCGCACCGCGCAGTTCGACAGAACGCTCGGCACCGCTTTCTACATTTTCGCGAAACACTTCCGCAGTTTCGCGAACCACATTGCGACCTCCGCCAAACAAGAGCGCCAACAAACCCGAGATCAAACCCATCCTGAAACCCTTTTCTGAAACGCGTCCTCGCTAAGATGATACTTGGGCGATAAAAACTCTTCGGCACGCTTGATCCATCCGCCTTTGCCGCCCGCGCGAGTTCTGGCATATTTGCGAAGAGCGATCCGCCGGTCTGCTAAACGGAAGTAATAGTTTCGCCTTGCGACCCCATAGGCATCACGAAACACCAGAGGCTTTGGACTAGCCGCCTCCCGGCTAGCCTGCGCAGTCTGAGGGCCGATGACCCCGTCAACCGTAATGTCATACTCCATCTGCCGCAGCAGGTTCTGCAGGATTTTCACCGCTTGAGCTCCTGCATTGACGTACATGTCGAACACGGATGCCTGTACGGCTTCCGGCAGCACCTGAAGGCGAGGTTTCTCAAAATAGTGTTCCAGAAAAATATCGACGGCCTGCGCTTTGCTAAGCATGCGCACGTCTTGTTGCGTCACCGAACCATCTCGGTCCAGATCGAGACCCAATCTGCGCATGGTATGGATCGTCACCCCGTATTTCGTGGCACCGCCGGGATCATCGGGGTCATCCACAAAACCACCTTCCCGCGCCACGATCCCTTTTGCAATCTGTCGTACCGTCAACATCGTCACCCCTATGCCAAACTTTGGCAAACGGTCGGACAATTTCGTTAACACCACTGCAAAACAAAGGGCGCTGCCTACCTTAGCACGCAACGCCCCGCTTCTTCTGTTTAGAAATTTTAACGCCAATGGCATTCAGCGATGCTGCATTCAGCTATCGCCTGATTCCTGATAAACGCCTTGCTCTTTTAATGCGTCCACAACCTCTTTGGGCATGTAGGTTTCATCGTGTTTCGCAAGGATTTCAGTGGCTTCAAAGACTCCATTCACATAACTTCCGGTGCCCACCATACCCTGATTTTCCGAGAACAGATCAGGCAGAACACCGGTAAAAGCGACCTTTACGCTTTCACCGCCGTCGGTCACGACGAAATGCACAGTCTCACCCTGCCCGCGAATGATCGAACCTTCTTCGACCAATCCACCGATACGGAACACCTCGGTCGGTTTCGGCGGTTCTGCAATCACCTGACTGGGTGAGCGGAAAAAGTTGATGCCATCACGCATCGCATATCCGATCAGACCCGTCGCCAGTATCAGGGCCGCAACAGCCACTAGAATGACTTGTACACGACGACGTTTCTTAAGCGTTTTCATACCGTCCTCACGGGAACAAGGGGGCCATCATCAGACCCAGGGTTTCATCCTCACCTAACATCAGGTTGGCGTTCTGCAAGGCTTGCCCACTGCTACCTTTTGTCAGGTTATCCAATGCTGCCACCACGATTGCACGGCGTTCGATCCGATCTCCAACGACACCGATATGGCAGAAGTTCGACCCCCGCACATGGTGGGTTGAGGGCGTCTCGCCAAATGGCAGCATCTCAATGAAGGGCTCGGCTTCATAGGCCGATTGAAGTGTCTCATACACGCTCTGCGGGTCGCCCTTTACATAGGTTGTGGCCAGAATACCCCGGTTGGCCGGGATCAGGTGCGGTGTGAACTGCACATGCACCGTCCGTCCAGCCAGTTCCGAAAACTCCTGATCAAACTCGCCCAGATGCCGGTGCGTCCCGCCAACGGCATATGCGTTCGCCCCTTCACTGAGTTCTGCGTGCAATAGATTCTCTTTCAGCGCCCGACCTGCGCCCGAGACCGCGCATTTCAGGTCCAGAATGATGTCATCCAGATCAATCACACCCGCCGAAATCAGCGGACGCAGCACATACTGACCCGTCGCGGCATTGCATCCGGTCCCGGCAACCAGCCGAGCGCCGCGGATTTCGTCACGGTAGAACTCGGTCAGACCATAAACCGCCTCTTCCTGATGCCCAAGCGCGGCATGTGAATTCCCATACCACTTCTTGTATTCGTCGCCATCGCGAAGTCGAAAATCTGCTGACAGGTCAACAATTTTCAAGGTGTTGGGCAGTTCGCGAATGACTTCCTGACTAGTCTTGTGCGGCAGAGCGCAGAAACACAGGTCGATTTGGCTAAAGTCGATCTCGGAAATCTTGCAAAGCACCGGCAAATCCATATGGCGCAGATGCGGAAATACCTGCGCCATTGTCTGTCCAGCCTTCCGCTCGGCGGCCAGAGATTTGATTTCCATACTCGGATGCCCGGCGATCAGCCGCACGAGTTCCGCGCCGGTGTAACCAGAAGCGCCAAGAATTGCGATTTTGTGGGTCATGTCAGACCTCTTTCATTCATGTGTCACATGGGGTGACCGCCGCTGTGACGGTCAACGAATTACGGAATCGGAAAAGCGCCGTCCTTGACCTAGGTCAGGCGGCTTCAAAGGTGATTTGTCGTCGCAGGAACTGAGTCGCGCGATCCGTCACAACGCCCGGCTTACCCGTTGTCAGGAAGCCATCGGTGCTCTCACCCAGCATATTCGGATGCCGTTGCAAGTAGTCTGCAAGGCTTTCCGCAACCAGATCACCCTGGCTATAGACTTTCACATCCGGTCCGAGCGCCAGCTGAAACGTCTCTGCCATCAGCGGGTAATGCGTACAGCCCAGAATGGCTGCTTGCGGTTCCGGCATCTTGCGCTTCAGAGCATCCACATGGCTGCGTACCAAAGCCTCGGCCAAGATCATGTCGCCCTCTTCGATGGCGTCCACCACCCCGCCGCAGGCTTGCGCTTCGACATCAACCCCTATCGCCCGAAACGCCAGCTCCCGCTGAAACGCACGGCTCGACACTGTCGCGGGCGTCGCAAACAGCGCAACATGCTGCACCTGAACCTCACGCGGCGGAGAGTTGTCGCCCCATTGCCGTTCAGTCAGCGCCTCAATCAAAGGCACAAATACGCCCAGTACACGCTTTCCTTCTGGCACGCCCGCTTCTTGCATCCGACGCAGGGCGGCGGCGCTTGCGGTATTGCAGGCCAGAATCACCAGATTGCAACCGCGATCCCAAAGGTCCTGCACAGCGTTTCGTGTCAGGTTAAAGATATCCTCGGCATCGCGCACACCATAAGGCGCATGCGCGCTGTCCGCGAAATAAAGGAAATCAACGTCGGGCAGACGTTTCTGCGCGGCGTTCAGGACGGTCAAACCACCCAATCCGGAATCAAAGATACCTACTGCCATTTGCCCCTTCAGGCGCGATGCCGTTCCTCGAATTCATAGCCATAGTCATAAGACTTCAATGGCTCTGGAGACAGCTCATACGTGGCTTTGCGCAGGAAATCCATCATCTTGCGCGTATCCTTGCCCAGCGGGTCCAGAATGTCGCGCCCAATGGGGTCTCCTACAACCACGCGGACGGGGGTATCGACACGTTTCTTGAACTCTTTGATCAGCAACCCCATCCGCAGAGTGTTGTGCAGATGGCTGGCAATCTGGAACAAACGCGAGGTGTGACCATCGAAGAAAACCGGCACAACGGTCGCATTGGATTTGGCAACCATCCGCGCTGTAAATCCCCGCCAGCCCGGATCCATCGGATGAGAAAATGGCTTGGCCGCAGTGCTGACTGTGCCACCTGGGAAGATCCCGATTGCACCACCATCGCTTAGGTAGTTCAGAGCGGTTTTGCGAGTCGCAAGATTCAGCTTCATCGCATCTTTTGTGGCATCAAACGAAATTGGCAGCACGATGCTGTTCAGGTCTTCAGCTTTGCGAAAAACATGATTGGCGAGAATGCGAAAGTCTGTCCGAGTCTGAGACAGGATGTGTCCCATCATTAGCCCGTCTAGAATGCCGTAAGGATGGTTCGCAATCAGGATCAATGGCCCATCTTTTGGGATGTTCGACAACGCACCGCCAACCACGTCTAATGTCAGCCCATATCGATCCACCATTACGGACCAAAAATCACGCCCCTGTGCGACCTCCTGCTCATACCCGTCAGCGCGGCGGATAAGACGCAGACGACCGGTCGTGTTTTCCATCAGCTTGATCACAATACGCCCGCTCCGCGTTTCTGCGGAATGGGCGTAAGAGATGTCACGAGCGACGTGATGGCGCGAGGGCATTGGCTACTCCGGTTTGCTGCCGCTTAGATAAGGCCGGGTAGCCATTTTGCATAGGTTTGATGACAAGCTTGTAAAGCCTCACTCTGCCGCAGCTTTCATCTGAGGCCCGCCATCGCGAATAACAGCCAACAATTCCTCGCGACGTTTCGCAGCCTTGGCTTCATTCGCGACCAAAACCGGACCGAAACCGCGAATGTCCAATGGCAGAGCCGCAAGGGCCGCGATCGCATCACTGGTTTCGGGTGTCAGGCTGGGCAAAACCTCTTTCATGTCCTTTTCATACTGGCGGATCAGAGCACGCTCCATTTTGCGCTCTGTCGTGTAGCCAAAGATATCCAGCGGAGTGCCGCGCAAACCTTTCAGCTTGGCTAGAACCTTCAACGGACCAAGAAACCACTCTCCGAACGCTTTCTTGGCCGGGCGTCCATTGTCGCTCTTCGTCCCCAGGGTTGGCGGCGCAAGATGGAAGGTCATCTTAAAGTCACCATCAAACTCGTCCTCCGCCTTCTGGCGACTGTCGAGCAGCAATCGGGCGACTTCATATTCATCCTTATATGACAAAAGCTTATGGTAGCCTTTGGCAATAGCCTCACGAACGTGTTGATCTTCAACGCTGTCGACCAGCTTGCGATAACGTTTCGCCAACCGCTTATTCTGATAGTCGATCAGGTGCGCAGCGCGGAAATCGATCACTTGATCGAGGGTCTTTGGCAACTCTTCCACGTTGGGGCGCAAAATATTGGCCACGTCGTTGGGGTGGGTCACCGCCCAGCGACCAACTTCAAAGGCGCGTTTGTTGCGCTCGACCGCCGCACCATTCAACTCAATAGCACCCATTATCGCTTGGTGACTGATCGGTAGCAGACCACGCTGCCAGGCTGCGCCAAAGACCATCATATTGGAATAGATCGAGTCGCCCATCACGGCTCGCGCCAGATCGGTGGCATCGAAAAGGGCCACCCCGTCTTTCAACCGCGCCTGCAGCGCAAGCTGCAATTGATCGCTGGGGATTGTGAATTCTGTATCGCGCGTGAAGTCACCGGTGATAATCTCATGACTGTTCACAACAGCGCCGGTCTGGCCGGTTTGCGTGAGGCCAAGCGTCTTGGCCCCGGCCGATACCACCAGATCACCACCGATCAGCGCATGCGCTTCGCCAGTGGCAACACGGATCGCGCTGATATCATCGGGCCGGTTGGCCAGACGGCAATGGATATGTACGGCGCCACCCTTCTGTGCGAGGCCGGCCATTTCCATCATACCGGCACCCTTGCCGTCGATTTGTGCGGCTTGCGCCAGAACCGCCCCGATGGTGACAACGCCTGTGCCACCAACGCCGGTGATCACGACATTATGGGTGCCGTTAATCTGTGGCAAAACGGGGTCCGGTAGGTCGGGCAAGTCGAGGTCGGTCGTCGCCTCTTTGCGGATTTTCGCCCCTTCAACGGTTACAAAAGACGGGCAGAACCCGTTCAAGCAGGAAAAATCCTTGTTGCAGCTTGACTGATCAATCGCACGCTTGCGGCCAAGTTCGGTCTCTTTCGGTACGATGGAAACACAGTTCGACTGAACGCCGCAATCTCCGCAACCCTCACAGATATCAGTATTTATGAACACTCGCTTATCGGGGTCGGGGAACGTGCCGCGCTTGCGTCTCCTGCGCTTTTCAGCTGCGCAGGTCTGAACATAAACAATGACCGATACACCCTCGATTTCGCGGAATTTTTCCTGAACCTGCATCAGTTTTGAACGCTCGAACGTCTCAACGCCCGAAGGCAACGCACCAAAATTCACATCTTCTTTTTCGTCGTAAACGACAGCGACGTTGCTGACACCCATTGCGCGGACCTCGGCGACGATGCGTTCGGCACTTAGCCCACCTTCGTTCTCCTGACCTCCAGTCATCGCAACGGCGTCGTTATAGAGGATCTTAAAGGTGATATTTGTGCCCGCAGCCAGTGCCGCCCGGATCGCCTGCACGCCGGAATGGTTATAGGTGCCATCGCCGAGGTTTTGGAAAACATGTTGTGTGGTCGAAAACGGAGCCTCGCCGATCCAGTTTGCGCCTTCGCCGCCCATCTGGGTGAAACCGGTGGTTTCGCGATCCATCCACTGCACCATGTAGTGACAGCCAATCCCGGCATAGGCTCGGCTGCCATCAGGCAGCTTGGTTGAACTGTTATGCGGACATCCAGAACAAAAGTATGGTAAACGCGCCGCGATTTCCTGCGCATTGTCAGCCCGGCGCGCTTCGGACAGCGCCTCCAGTCCGGCACGAACGCCATCTGTATCGCGCCCCTCTTCGATTAGGATCTCACCCAGCTTCTCGGCAATCATGATCGGGTCAAGCGCCCCTCGGGTCGGGAACAGTTCTTCGCGGTGCAGCGTCCCCGCGCCGCCTTTGTACCAGCCATAAACACGGCGCCCACGACGGTCGTCAAAGATCGCTTCTTTGACCTGAACTTCGATCAGCTTGCGCTTTTCCTCGACGATCACGATCAGGTCCAGCCCCTCAGCCCAATCGTGGAAGCCCTTCATATCCAAAGGGAAAGTCTGACCGATCTTATAGGTGGTAATGCCTAGCCGTTCGGCCTCATCCGCGTTGATGTTCAGCAGCGACATGGCATGAGTCAGATCAAGCCAGTTCTTACCCGCCGCCACAAACCCAATCTTGGCGCCCGGTTTTCCCCAGACCCTTTTGTCTAGCTTGTTGGCGTGCGAAAAGACCTCTGCCGCAAAGCGCTTGTGGTCGATTACGCGCGCTTCCTGCAGATGCGGCGTATCACCCAGCCGAATATTCAGCCCACCCTCTGGCATATCGAATTGAGGGGTGACCAGCTGCATTCGGTCAGGGCGGCCATCTACGACGGAAGTCACTTCGATCGTGTCTTTCATCGTTTTCAGCCCGACCCAGACCCCGGCGAACCGGCTGAGCGCAAATCCATAGATGCCATAGTCCAGAATTTCTTGCACACCTGCCGGGCTGACCACGGGCATATACATGTCCACCAGTGACCATTCCGACTGATGTAAAACGGTCGAGCTTTCACCAGTGTGATCATCGCCCATGGCCATCAATACACCGCCATGTTGCGCCGTGCCCGCCATATTGGCATGGCGCATCACATCACCGGATCGATCTACGCCCGGCCCCTTGCCATACCAGAGCCCAAAAACACCATCGAATTTTCCGTCGCCACGCAGCCCCGCCTGTTGGCTGCCCCACAATGCGGTTGCAGCCAGATCTTCGTTCAATCCGAATTGAAAGGTGACATCCTTTTCGGCAAGTTGCTTTTCGGCACGAGACATCTGAAGGTCTACAGCACCAAGCGGAGACCCCCGATAGCCTGTGACCAGACCCGCTGTGTTCAATCCCGCCGCAGTGTCTCGTACTTTTTGCATCAGCATCAAACGCACCAGTGCCTGTGTGCCGTTCAAAAGAACCGGGCTTTTGGACAGGTCGAACCGGTCGTTGAGTGAAATTTTCGGCTGACTCATCTGACGTCTCCCCTCGTCGGATTAGTGTGCTTTATTCTCGTGCATATTAGGTCATAAATACTGACCTGTATAGTGATTTTACTCTATTCCGTAACGATTTCCGGGTTTCATTGTGGAATTTGTTACCTGTTTCATATAGGGCTGCGCGAGGATAACGAAAGTTGCGGCGATGGATTGGGACAAGCTCAGAATATTTCACGCGGTTGCAGACGCTGGCAGCCTCACACACGCGGGAGACAAGCTCAATTTATCTCAATCCGCGGTGAGCCGTCAGATCCGCGCGCTTGAAGAATCACTCGATGCAACCTTGTTCCACCGCCATGCACGCGGCCTGATTCTGACAGAACAAGGCGAATTGTTGTTCGATGCTACGACAGCTATGCTGAAACGTCTGGATGCCGCTGCAGCGCGTATCCGGGATAGTGAAGATGAGGTATTTGGCGTACTGAGGGTGACCACCACCTTCGGGTTCGGCACGCTGTGGCTCGCCCCGCGCCTACCGAAGCTCTATGAACAGTATCCCGACCTCAATATCGACCTCATGCTTGAAGAACGGGTATTGGATCTGCCAATGCGTGAAGCCGATGTGGCCATCCGCATGAAAGAGCCCAGCCAGGCCGATCTCGTGCGCAAACGGCTGATGACTGTGCAGATGCTGCTCTATGCAACGCGCAGCTATTTGGATGCTCATGGTGGGGCGCCTGAAACGCTGGAAGACATTTCCAAGCACCGATTGATCTGCCAAACGCCCGCAGCCCCTCAGGTTGGGGCAAGCGCGTCGATGGTTCGTCACCTTATGACATACAATCCCGGCTCGTTACTGACCGTGAACAACTATTTCGGCGTTCTTCAGGGCGTGCTGCATGATCTGGGTATCGGAGTACTTCCTGATTATGTGACAGAGGACTTCCCGGATCTGGTCCCCGTCATGTCAGACATCGAAAGTGCTGATGTGCCGGTTTACCTCGCCTACCCCGAAGAATTGCGTCATTCCAAACGGATAGCGGCATTCCGGGACTTTGTGCAGGATGAGATAATCGCCCATCGCAAACAGCTGAGGCAATTGGGCAAGCTATAGCCATGCACTCAGAGCATAGCGGGCATGACGCCGGGGTCTGCTAATAGACCTTGATCGTTAATAAACTGATCCCTAAATGAGCACATGAAGGCGGTGATGCTGAAACGCTCATCATCTTCATACCTCCCTGTTGGACTACGGCCGAGCTTAGTGCTCGGCCTTTTTTTTGCGCCAGGCTGATGCAATTCAGTGGAAAGCACTGGGAAAATCCAACGCGTAGGCCTATGATCCCGAAAAAACACCTAAATTTCGTGTTCGAGGGCTAATTCATGTTCCACTCATTCCGCCTATTGTTGGCGATGATTTCAGTCTTGTTCCTGGCCGTGCCACTTCATGCACAAGACACAAGCACAACCGCTACAGTTGAAATTCCCGAAGATCTGACGCCAGAACAGGTTGATGATCTGGTTGCGCGCATGTCTGACGACCAGGTGCGGGCAATCCTTCTGGAACGCCTTGACGCTGTTGCCGAAAAGCAAGCGGCGGAAAAGGAAGGTCAGGAAGACCCGCTGACCGAGCTCAATGAGATCTGGGCAGAAATGGTCGCATCCTGGACACATGTTCTGACCACAGTTCCCAATATCATCAGTGCGCAAATCACTGCATTTAGCAATTTCTCTGACAAATTGGGGGGCGCTGGTGTTCTGACGCTAATGGGGCTGGTGCTCTCGGTCCTGATAGTCGGCTTCATTGCTGAGAAGCTATTCATTTTCCTGACCCGCCGCTGGCATGAGGCAACCGAGCCATCGGGTGACGCTGATCTCAGAGGCGCTGTGAACTACCTGTTCCGCCGATTTTGCCGCGAAATTGCAGGGCTTATCGTATTCTACGTCGTCATTCGGGCGATTGGCCGAGGATTGCTGAGCCCCGAGCAGATCATCTATGCAGCCCCATTTGTATTCTACCTAATCTGGGTGCCGCGTCTGGGGGCAGCAGTCTCGCGCTTTGTTCTTGCGCCGCAAAAGCCACAATTCCGATTGGTAAACATTGACGACCACTGGGCAAAATACCTGCATCGCAACCTGATCGGTCTGCTGATCCTTATCGGCTTTACCTTGTTCGTACTAAGGTTCAACGCGCTCAACGGGGTAACCGGCGATCAGACACGCATCGGTTTCTGGCTGAACGCAGCAATCCACGTCTATATTGGCATAATCGCCTGGACTGCGCGCGAAGGTTTGTCACAGATGATGCTGGGCACCGACCCAGACCACACCAAGTTCGACGAAGAAGTCGCGCGGTATTACCCGTATTTTGCAATCGGCGTTTCGGTTGTGATTTGGCTGCTGGTCGAATTCCTGGTAGCACAACGCAACCCGGCGCTGATCCGCGTGCTATCCGGTGGAGCGCATTTCACAACCATGTTCTGGCTGTTGATTGCACCTGCACTTGATACATTGATACGTGGTTTGGTGCGCCACCTGCAGCCGCCAATGTCGGGCGAAGGGCCATTAGCAGAACGCGCCTATCGATCGGCCAAGCGCAGTTATATTCGCATCGGTCGGGTGATTGCTGGCCTCTTCGTCGTCTTCATGATTTCCCGTGTTTGGCAGCTTGATCTGCGCCATGTTGCGTCCGCAGGTATCGGTGCCGAAGTTGGCGGCGCAATCATCGAGTTCCTGCTGATCATCGCTGTCGGCTACATCCTGAACGAGATCGTCTCGCTGTGGATTAACCGTCGTCTGGCCAAGGAACAGACAGCGGCCGAGGAGCTGGATGAAGAAGCCGGCGGAGAAGGTGGCGGCGCGGGTGGTTCGCGTCTGGCGACCGTCCTGCCCTTGTTGCGGATTACCGCACAAGTCACCATCTCGGTGATCTTCGGCCTACTGGCCCTGAGCGCTTTGGGCATCAACATCACGCCGCTGCTGGCTGGTGCTGGTGTTTTGGGTCTGGCCATCGGCTTTGGTGCGCAGAAACTGGTGGCCGATATCGTTGGCGGCATCTTCTTCCTGATCGATGACGCCTTCCGCGTTGGCGAATATGTAGATGTCGGCGGGACCATGGGAACGGTCGAGAAAATTTCGATCCGCTCAATGCAGCTTCGCCACCATCGTGGTCCGGTGCACACTATACCTTATGGCGAGATTCAAAAGCTCACCAACTTCAGCCGTGACTGGGTGATCATGAAGTTGAAATTTACTGTGCCGTTCGACACCGACCCCAACAAGGTCAAGAAGATCTTCAAGAAGATCGGTGCCGAGATGATGCAGGACGAGGTTCACAAAGATGGCTTCCTGCAGCCCTTCAAATCTCAGGGTGTGTTCGACTTCGACGATGTCGGTATGATCATCCGAGGCAAGTTCATGGCCAAGCCCGGCAAGCAATTCACACTGCGTAAGGAAATCTTTAACCGTGTGAAGGCCGAATTCAACGCAAATGGTATCGATTTCGCCCGCCGCGAGGTGCGCGTCGCCATCCCGGGGTTGGATGAGGCTGAGAACATAACTGAGGAACAAAAAGCTGCCGCCGGCGCAGCCGCCGCAGATGCGGTCAACAAAGGGCAAAACCCCGCCTGACACTTAGGCTTCGACACTTTTCAGCCGCTCGCTGAACCAAATCAGCACGCCTCTGAAATCGGAACCGGTCTTATGGCCGGTTCCGTTTTTTATTGCCCGATGTCCCCTGTGCGGGTTTGGCCCTTTCCTCAAGCGGCCCATTGCCCTAAAAGGCCCGCAATCTCGGCCCACATGGACACAGGACAGAAGATGCAAGAGCCCGCCATCACACCCGATCTGATTGCCGCACATGGGCTCAAGCCCGAGGAATACGACATGATCCTTGAGATCATCGGGCGTGAGCCGACCTTTACCGAGCTTGGCATCTTTTCAGCGATGTGGAACGAGCATTGTTCTTATAAGTCGTCCAAGAAATGGTTGCGCACCCTTCCGACCTCTGGCCCTCAGGTCATCTGCGGCCCAGGCGAGAATGCGGGTGTCGTCGATATCGGCGACGGCCAGGCCGTGGTGTTCAAGATGGAAAGCCACAACCACCCTTCGTATATCGAACCTTATCAGGGCGCGGCGACCGGCGTGGGCGGCATCCTGCGGGATGTTTTTACCATGGGCGCACGGCCCATCGCCTCGATGAACGCACTGTCCTTTGGCGAGCCAGGCCACCATAAGACGCGCCAATTGGTGAACGGAGTGGTCGAGGGGATTGGCGGCTACGGCAACTGCTTCGGTGTGCCTTGCGTGGGTGGCGAAGTTCGGTTCCACCCGGCCTATAACGGCAACTGCCTTGTGAACGCGTTTGCCGCTGGTCTGGCTGACAGTGACAAGATTTTCTACTCGGCCGCTTCGGGCGTTGGGATGCCCGTCGTCTATCTGGGCGCAAAAACCGGTCGTGACGGTGTGGGCGGAGCAACCATGGCATCGGCCGAATTCGATGACACCATCGAAGAAAAACGCCCCACCGTTCAGGTCGGCGACCCCTTCACCGAAAAGCGCCTGATGGAAGCAACGCTGGAACTGATGCAGACCGGTGCCGTGATCTCGATCCAGGACATGGGCGCAGCGGGCTTGACCTGCTCGGCTGTAGAGATGGGCGACAAAGGTGGTCTGGGCGTGCGTTTGGACCTCGAGAATGTCCCGCAGCGCGAAGAGAACATGACAGCCTATGAAATGATGCTGTCGGAATCTCAGGAACGGATGCTGATGGTCCTCAAACCTGAGCTTGAGGCCGAGGCCCGCGCCGTGTTCGAAAAATGGGACCTCGATTTTGCCATCGTAGGCGAAACCATTGCCGAAGACCGTTTCCTGATCATGCACAATGGTGAGATCAAAGCCGATCTAGTCCTGTCTAAACTGTCCTCGACCGCGCCTGAATACGACCGCCCGTGGGAACCGACCCCTGAGTCCGCGCCACTGGAAGACGTACCACAGATCGATCCGATCGACGGTCTGCGCGCCCTGCTCTCTTCACCCAATTACGCAGGCAAACAATGGGTCTATGAGCAATACGACACCATGGTCATGGCGGATTCAACTCGCACGCCGGGTCTGGGCGCTGGCATGGTCCGCGTACATGGCACCGACAAGGTGCTAGCCTTTACCAGCGACGTAACCCCACGCTATGTCCGTGCAAACCCGGTGGAAGGCGGCAAACAAGCGGTGGCCGAGGCCTATCGCAACCTGACCGCCGTGGGGGCCAAACCACTTGCCACCACAGACAACCTGAACTTCGGGAACCCCGAAAAGCCCGAGATCATGGGTCAGTTCGTCGGCGCGATCCAAGGTATCGGTGCCGCCGTTGGTGCGCTGGATATGCCCATCGTGTCGGGCAACGTCTCGCTTTATAACGAGACTGACGGCCAGGCTATCCTGCCAACCCCCACTATCGGCGCGGTTGGTCTTCTTGCTCATAGCGACGAGATAATCGGAAACGAAGTTCGGGATGGCCATGTTGCGCTGGTCATCGGCGAAACCAACGGCCATATGGGTCAGTCCGCCCTGCTGGCCGAGGTATTCAACCGCGAGGACGGAGACGCGCCGCATGTTGATCTGGCTGCAGAGGCGCGCAACGGGGAATTCATCCGTGCCAATCGCGAGATGATCAAAGCATGTACTGATCTTAGCGATGGCGGCCTTGCACTGGCTGCGTTTGAACTTGCTGAAGCTGCAGGCGTCGGCGTTTGCCTGGATGATGCATCATCCGAGTTCCTATTCGGCGAAGACCAGGCCCGTTATCTTGTGGCGTGCAACTTCGATCAAGCCGAGGCGCTGATGATCGCTGCCGGTCAGGCCGGTGTCCCGCTGGTCTCGGTTGGCCGGTTTACCGGTGACAGCGTGAAGATCGGCAATTCCGAAGCTCCTTTGGCAGAACTGACCGAGACCTTCCGCCAGAGCTTTGCCGCCGCGGTCGCCTGATAAATCGTTTCTTCCGAATTCCAGAATTCCCGCGTCTTCCATAGGCGCGGGATTCGCGTATCTGAAAGATGCTCGACATCTTGCACGCCCGCTCCCATCACTCTACATCTTGGGAAAGACCTACAGGAGTGAACCTACATGCCGATGAGCGCCCACGAGATTGAAACCCTGCTGCGCGAAAGCTTTCCCGATGCGGAAATTCAGGTTGGTGGCAGCGATGGCGTGCACATGTCCGCCATGGTCGTGGACGAAAGCTTTCGCGGCAAAAACCGCGTTCAGCAACAGCGTGCGGTTTACGCTGCGCTGAAAGGCAAGATGGATGGATCTGATGGGGAATTGCACGCGCTGGCGTTGACGACGAAGGTACCTGAATGACACAGCACTACTTTCAAAAAGGCGCCTAAGTGGCTTTGAAAAGATGAGTGGCTGGCCCTTCTGGATATCTCTTCTTGGTGCATTGATAGTTGTCGCCGCCCTCATCGAAGCCTATGTCAAACGCAACAGAAAACGAAAACTGTCGGATATGCGCCCTGACCCCGATACGCTTAGCAAGGTTGGGGGAATTGAACGATACGGGCTTGATCCGGTGACGCTTGCACAAGCAGAACACCGGCGGCTTGAAGAAGAAGGATGGGCACCTGAACTGCCCGATAACCGAACGACCGCCGCGCACGCGGATGAAAAGGAAAAGCAAGATGAGCGACGTTAAGACCCAGATCGACGAAACCGTCAAAGCCAACGATGTGGTGCTTTACATGAAAGGCACCAAAGAGATGCCGCAGTGCGGGTTCTCATCCCGGGTGGCCGGTGTTCTGAATTACATGGGTGTCGAATACACCGATGTGAACGTTCTGGCTGACGAAGCTGTGCGCCAGGGCATCAAGGACTACTCCGACTGGCCAACCGTGCCTCAGCTTTATGTCAAAGGCGAGTTTGTCGGCGGTTGCGACATTATCACTGAAATGACGCTGTCGGGTGAGCTAGACACACTGTTCGATGAAAACAGTGTGGGCTATAACAAAGACGCTGCGGACAAAATCCGCGAAGCAAACGCGTAAGCTATCGGCTGCTACAGTCCTTGAACAATACGAGTTCCGGGGCTGTGTCGCCTTCGGCCTGATGGCTGATCGTGGCATCCCACCCCTTGGAGCGCAGGGTGTATGTCCCTGCCCCTCCGACGGATTCATACCGGATGCCCGAGCCGCTTGGAACCTGTTTCATAGGGATCAACTGATCATCGATCATCATCGCAGCCGCCCCATCGCCATTTGAGGCGTTAAAGTAGGACACCGGCACTTGCGTGTTGTTTTCACAGGTAAACGTCACGGACAGAATGTCGATATCGGCCTTTGCCATCGTGCCAGTCAGCGAGACGACGGCCGCGCAAAAGGCTATTCGGGCGATCGGCATTAGGCCGTCCTTTCTTCAATGACTGCCGCCAGGGCTTCGGCGCGCGCCGCCATTTCAGCCAGCGTATCCGTGACAGATGGCGGCACTACCGCGACCTCGATCCGTTCAGGTTCCGGCTGCGGTTGGCTGCGGAGCCGCTTCAATTCGGTCTCCAATTCAACCAGCTTGGCCTCGGCCAGTTTCATGCGATCTTCATGCGCGGCTGCCTTGTCTGCCAACATAAGTCCCGCCATCAGCAGCATCCGCGATTCCGGCATACGTCCGATCTGGTCCGACAAAACCTGAGCCTCATCATCCAGCAGTCTGGCTGCCGCCTGCAGAAACGGTTCTTCACCGTCCTGGCACGAGACATCAAAGCCGCGGCCACCGATATGAATGGTTACTTCGGGCATTATTCCACCTCTCCCTCGGCCAGATTGGCATGACTTAGCAATGGCTCAAGCCGAGCCAGGACCGCATGCGCTTCGGCTGCGTCCGACGCGCGCGCGGCACGTATGGCTTCTAATTCGGCTGTCGTGGCCCGGTTCAGCATGTCAGCATCCGTGACACCGTCCTCTGCGGCGGCGCGTAATTCATCGACAGCGCTTCGGAGCTGATCGTTTGCATTGCGAAGCCGTTGCAAATCATCATCCAACCGGGACATCGCGGCCCCATGGCTAGCCCGTTCCGCGCGCAGCATCTCAAGCTCGGCATTGAGTTCGGTTAACCGCTCGCTATCGACCAGTTCAGCCCGCAGACGCGCCAATTCGGCCTCCATCTCTTCCGCGCGATCCGCGATTGGGGTCAGTTTCTCGACCTGCGCGCGCAACGTATTCGCCTCTTCTGCAGCGCCCTGATGTGATCGCAGAGTCTCAATCTCTGCCTTCAAGCCCTCGACTTCGTCCGTGTTTTCAAGCGCAGCCTTGGCATCCGCCAACTCGGCCCGCGCAGCCTCAACCGTGGCGAGCTGAGAAGTCGCCTCGGCCAATTGCGCACGCAGCGCATCCACTTCCGAACTCGGTGCCGGTTGCGCACGCAGCGCGTCAATCTCTTGCGCGTGCCTCTCTTTGATCGTTTTCAGCCGTTCCTCAAGCTGGGCATTGGCCACCCGCTCTTCTTCAAGCGCCGTTCGCAGCGACGTGTCATCACCGGCTGCGGATCCAGCATCGTGCAAGGCCTCGACACCATTACCGATCCGCTCCATCGCGGTGATAATACGGCGTTGTAGTTCTTCGATCTGACTCATGCCTGTGTCACCTCTTTATCAAGGTTCGTTCTGATATTCGCCTACCCGAATCAAAAGCGGCGGCGCTCAGCCCTAGTCTAACGGAATGCGACAGAAAATACCCACTGTTTGGTTTCAACCACTTGCACATCGCTCTTGAAGCGCCAATTCGGTGTGCCACGCGGTTCTGCTTGCACTTTGACAATCGGATGGTATTCAGCGCCCATCTGCCCGTAAACCAAAGGAACTACGCCCGTGGACCTGACTGCGCTGCGCAATGCCAACCCCGAACACTGGGACAAGGCTGCGGCCATCCGCACCCTGACCCTCGACGCTGTCGCCGCCGCCAATTCCGGCCATTCCGGTATGCCGATGGGCATGGCCGATGTTGCGACCGTATTGTTCGAAAAGCACCTCAAATTCGACGCCACTGCCCCGAACTGGCCGGACCGCGATCGGTTCATCCTATCGGCGGGTCACGGTTCGATGCTGGTCTATTCGCTGCTGTATCTCACCGGGCATGGCGATGTTACGCTGGAAGAGATCAAGAACTTCCGTCAATTGGGCGCCAAAACTGCCGGGCACCCTGAAAACTTCCTGATCGATGGTGTCGAAACCACTACCGGACCTTTGGGTCAGGGCATTTCGAATGCCGTTGGCTTTGCGATGGCCGAGGAAATTCAGCGTGCGCATTATGGCAAGAAGATCGTTGATCACTATACCTACGTGATTGCGGGTGACGGCTGCCTGATGGAAGGCGTCAGCCAAGAGGCGATCACTTTGGCCGGTCGCCACGAGTTGAGCAAGCTGATCGTCTTCTGGGATAACAACAACATCACCATCGACGGCACAGTCGACATCGCCGACCGCACCGATCAGGTGCGCCGTTTTGCGGCCTCGGGCTGGCATGTGCTTGAGATTGACGGCCACGACCCCAAGGCCATCGATGCGGCCATCGTGCAGGCGAAGAAGTCGAACAAACCGACGATGATTGCTTGTGAAAGCCACATTGCACTGGGTCACGCGGCGCAGGACACTTCAAAAGGCCATGGCGCTCTGACCGATCAGGATCAGTTGAACGCCGCCAAAGAAGCATATGACTGGCCGCATGATGCGTTCGTCATCCCTGCTGAGGTCAAAGCCGCTTGGGAGGCCATTGGTGCACGTGGCAAAGCCGAGCGTGCAGCGTGGGAGGAGCGTTTTGCGCAAGTCTCCGAACGTAAACAAGCCGAATTCAACCGCGCCTATGCGTTTGAGGCACCAAAGAAGCTGGCCGGCGCCATCCGGTCGTTTAAGAAACAGATGTCGGAAGACCAGCCAAAGCTGGCCACTCGCGCCTCGTCTGAGAAGGTGTTGAATGTCGTTAACCCGATCATGCCCGACACCATTGGCGGCTCGGCTGACCTGACTGGATCGAACAACACCAAATCGGCTGATATGGGCGTGTTCCTTCCGGAAAACCGCAAGGGTCGGTATATCCATTACGGCATTCGTGAACACGGTATGGCCGCTGCTATGAACGGTATGGCGCTGCATGGTGGCATTCGCCCGTATGGCGGTACGTTCATGGCCTTCACAGACTATGCGCGGCCCTCGATGCGTTTGGCTGCACTTATGAAGATCCCGACGGTCTTCGTGATGACCCACGACTCGATTGGTCTGGGCGAAGACGGTCCGACGCACCAGCCGGTGGAACATCTGGCGATCTCACGCGCGACGCCGAACACTTATGTGTTCCGCCCAGCCGATACGATTGAGACCGCCGAAGCCTGGGAATTGGCGCTGACCTTCAAGGATAGCCCCTCAGTCCTGTCGCTGACCCGTCAAGGCGTGCCAACTGTTCGGACCCAGCACAAAGCCAAAAACCTAACCGCACAAGGCGCTTATGTATTGGCTGACGCAGAAAACAAGCGTCAGGCGATTCTGATTGCCACAGGTTCCGAGGTTTCGCTGGCGATGGAAGCTAAAGCAATACTTGAGGCCGAAGGCATCGGCACTCGGGTCGTTTCCATGCCCTGTATGGAGCTGTTTGCCGAACAAGACGAAGCCTACCGCAAGCGCGTATTGCCTGCGGGAGCCGTCCGCGTCGGTATCGAGGCTGCGGTTCGCGCCGGAGGCTGGGACCGTTGGCTTCTGGGCGAGCGTGGTCGCGAGGCCAAAGCCGGGTTCATCGGCATGTCCAGCTTTGGTGCGTCGGCACCCGCCGGAGAGCTCTACAAGCATTTTGGCATCACGACCGAGGCAACAGTCGCCAAGGTCAAAGAACTGCTGGGTTGAACCTACCCAAATTAGTCAGAAGGCCTCGGTTAAAACCGGGGCCTTTTTTGTTAGACGAAAATTATTACTGACTGCATACCATCGACAATTAGATCACCATCGGTGTTCCACATCCGCATGACCTGAGAGCTGTAGCCGTCATGTCCAGCTGTCAATTGATGTTCCATCAACCACCATCCATCGCGAGTATGAATATCTTCGGACAGCACGTTGAAAATCCAGTTCATTGACGAGTTGTTTCCCGGCTTCTTCAATGTCGGGAATATGGCCGGTGGCAACAGGTCCGCAATTGCGATCAACCCTTCGATCCTATCGCGCATATCGGCATCATTATGGCGCGCCCAAACCTTCACATAGCCACGCTCTGCACTAGCAAATGGCCGCGCCCCGTCGATCAACCGAACGTCGAAGTTCTCAAGAAATGCGATGGGAAGTTTTGGCAAATCTGGCGGGAAATAGTGTTCTGTGATCTCTGGCTGTATCTCTGCCTTAGCCGGATGTTCGAATGCCACATGGCTGTCCTGTGCCTTGCCAAACGTAAATGTCCCAAGTGCGGCTGTATTCCCCTCAATCCTTGCTCGTGTATTGATCGTTGTGACATTCCGCCCATTGCGAAGCACCTCGGTTTCGATCAGCGGAGGTGATCCGATGGGCGCGGTAAAATTGATCAGGGCCGAGCGTAATGGAGGCAGAACATCGACCGCATTTCTCGCAGCAGCCAGCAGCAAGGCAGACGAGAAGCCGCCATATGTTGTGCGGCCTTGCATCCAGTTTGGCGGCACCGGAAACTGCAGCATCCCGTTCAACCGATCTGAACTGGCAAGGACTTGGGAAAGGCTGAGTTTAATCATCGATCTCACACCGGATATGCTTCGATTGGAACTTACCCCGCTCTTACCGTTGTGCCAGATGAAACCTCACGTCACATGATCCTGATTTCAGTGTTTGTTCGCAGATCCCGAAATCGCGCTGATCGCGGGGGACAGCAGCTTGGTTGCCACCGGTATCAGCGCCAGCCCATAGACCAGACCGAATACACCATCCATTGTCGCCTTCGCGATCCACTTTACCGCGCCTGCCCATTGTTCAGACACAGCATGACTCGCAGCATTTGCCCAGTCGTAAATGTGATGGCCCAGCCAGCCAAAGCCCAGGACCTCCATACCGTGGATCATGATCGACCCGCCGACCCACAGCATCGCAGCAGTACCAACGATAGACAGAACTTTCATAACAACGGGCATCGCTTTGACGAGGCCCCTTCCCGTTCCACGCCCTATCGGCGTCGGAGCGTTTTGCGCCAGGAACAACCCGACATCATCCATTTTCACGATCAGAGCGACCGAGCCATAAACGGCGACGGTGACCCCAACGCCCACAACGGCCAGCGTCGCGGCTTGCATCCACACATTCGGCGCTTCAATGGCCGCCAAAGCGATGGTCATGATTTCGGCAGACAGGATAAAGTCAGTCTTGATCGCACCCTTCACCTTCTTTTCTTCCAGATGGCCAGGATCAGGATTTTTCATATCCTCTTCGATCGCATGGCTCCCATGTGGAAACAGGACGTGAAAAATCTTCTCGGCCCCCTCGAAACACAGATATGAACCACCGAGCATAAGCAGCGGTGTGATCAACCAAGGCGCAAAATTGGCGAGTAGCAAGGCAACCGGCAACAACAGAATGATCTTGTTGAAAATTGATCCGCGCGCGATGCGCCAGATGATCGGCAGTTCCCGCGCCGGGGCAAAACCCTGAACGTATTTGGGCGTCACGGCCGCATCGTCAATGATCACACCCGCAGTCTTGGCCCCAGCCTTGCCGGCAGCGGCCACCACATCGTCCACCGAAGCCGCCGCGACCTTTGCAATGCCCGCCACGTCGTCCAACAGGGCCAACAGACCACTCATCGCGCTTCCTTTCCATTCATCTGTTCGATCGGACCCTACCTGATCCAACGGCTAGCGCAAGCGTTAGCGCAATCGGCGCAGGTTTGCGCTAACACCTTAAAAATATGCCATTTTTGCCCTTTTGAGATTCAATATTCGCGGCTATATGGCCTGCAACGCAAGCGCATTTTTGGAGACGTCGGATGACCATCAAGGTCGGTATCAATGGTTTTGGCCGCATCGGCCGCTGTACTCTGTCGCACATCGCCGCATCGGCGCGCAACGACATCGAAGTGATCAAGGTCAACGCCACCGGCCCGCTGGAAACCTCGGCGCATCTGTTGAAATACGACAGCATCCATGGACGTTTCCCACGCGACGTCTCGGTCGAAGGCAACACCATGGATCTGGGTCGCGGCCCGATGGAGATGTTCTCGACCTACGATATGAACGAGCTGGACTGGGAAGGCTGCGATGTCGTTCTGGAATGCACCGGCAAGTTCAACGACGGCCTGAAAGCCAAAACCCATCTTGAGCGCGGCGCTGGTAAGGTTCTGCTGTCGGCTCCCGGCAAAAATGTCGACAAGACCATCGTATTTGGTGTGAACCACAACAGCCTGACCGCAAACGACAATATGGTGTCGAACGGTTCTTGCACCACCAACTGCCTTGCTCCGCTCGCCAAGGTTCTGGACGAAGGTATCGGCATTGAGCATGGCATCATGACCACGATTCACGCCTATACCGGCGACCAACCGACGCTGGACCGTCGCCACAGCGATCTGTATCGCGCCCGCGCTGCCGCCATGTCCATGATCCCGACGTCCACTGGCGCCGCTGCAGCACTGGGAGAGGTTCTGCCGAACCTCAAAGGGCGCCTGGACGGCTCGGCCATCCGCGTACCTACCCCGAATGTTTCGGCCGTTGACCTGTCTTTCCGCGCCTCGCGCGACGTCACTGTCGAAGAGGTCAACGCCATCGTCGAAGAGGCAGCGAAAGGCCCGATGCAGCGCGTTCTAGGGTATGAGCCCGCGCCGCTGGTTTCGACCGATTTCAACCACACCGAAGAAAGCTCGATCTTTGCGCCGGATCAGACCCGAGTTGTCGACAACCGTATGGTGCGCGTATTGGCATGGTATGACAACGAATGGGGATTCTCGGTGCGTATGGCGGATGTCGCCGTCGCGATGGGCCGCCTTAACTGACCCTTCGCACATCGCTTGTACCTTTATGCCCGCTCAGGTTATCTGAGCGGGCATTTACGTTCAGGGCGCAGAAATGACAAATCAAATCGCTATCTGGCTTGGAATCCTAATTCTGGGCGGTCTGATGCTGGACGTGGCACTATTCGGCACCGAACACCTGCTGTTCCTGGGCAAGAAGCTCTACGATTTCCTGGATTGGCTCGCCTTCTGGCGCTGACAGAGGTTTTTCTTGACTTTCGCGCCAATCTGGCTTTGTTAGCGCTAACCATCTATGGACCATGTTCTGACGGAGCGCATTATGACACTCAAGCTGGCAATCAATGGATTTGGACGGATCGGGCGCGGCGTTCTTCGGGCCGTCATGGAATCCGGACGTACTGATGTTGAAATCATCGCAATCAACGATCTGGCAAAGCCCGAAATGAACGCACATCTGTTCGAGTTCGACAGTGTGCATGGACGCTATTCCAAACCCGTAAGTCTGACTGATGCAGGTCTGGATGTGGGTGCTGGGCCCATCCGGCTGACCAGCGAGCGTGATCCCGAAGCACTGGACTGGTCTGATGTGGATGTGGTTTTGGAATGCACCGGTGTTTTCCGGACCCGTGAAGCAGCTGAGCGGCACCTGAAAAACGGATCAAAGAAAGTATTGATCTCGGCCCCTGCCCGTGGCGACGGCGGCGTGAAGACAGTCGTGTTCGGCGTGAACGATCATGAGTTAACCGCCGACGATATCGTTGTTTCCAATGCCTCGTGCACCACCAACTGCCTGTCGCCGGTCGCGGCGGCTTTGGACGCAGGACTGGGCATCAAACACGGCAACATGACCACAGTTCATGCATACACGGCCAGCCAACCGGTTCACGACACTGCGGGTAAAGACCCCTACCTGTCGCGCGCAGCAGCACTGTCAATGATTCCGACGACAACTGGCGCGGCATCGGCTGTTGGTCTGGTTCTGCCGCAGCTTGCTGGTAAGTTGACCGGGCAAGCCATTCGTGTCCCAACGCCCAATGTCTCAGTCGTTGATCTGGTTGCTGAGGTTTCGCGACCGACGTCCGAAGAAGAGGTCAATGCCCTCTTTGTAGAAGCCGCCGCCAAAATCCCCGGCGTGCTGGCGGCCGAGAATCGCCCCTTGATCTCGATCGATTTCAACCACGACTCGCATAGCTCGACGGTTTCACTGGCTGAAACCAAAGTAACTGACGGCACATTGGTTCGTGTGCTTGCATGGTACGACAACGAATGGGGCTTCTCGAACCGGATGCTGGACACAGCCGCCGCGATGGGCGCGCTATCCTAACCGCTCTTTCAAGGCGGAATTGACGCGGGGCGTGACGAATTTTGACACGTCCCCGTTCAATCTGGCGATTTCTTTGACCAGTTTCGACGCAATGGCTTGATGCCGTGCCTCCGCCATCAAGAACACGGTCTCAATCGAGTCGTCCAACGCGCGATTCATCCCAACCATCTGGAATTCATACTCGAAATCCGCAACCGCACGCAGTCCGCGCACGATGATCTGAGCGCCTACATCGCGGGCGCAATCGATCAGCAGGTTTTCAAACGGATGCGCGACAATCTCGGTGCCAGTCTGCTCGGTTAGATGGGCGCATTCGGCCTCGATCATCGCGACACGCTCTTCCAAAGAAAACAGCGGGCCCTTGTCCCGGTTGATAGCAACACCAATGACGAGCTTATCCACCAGCGCAGCCGCGCGGCGAATAATGTCTATATGACCCATGGTGATAGGGTCGAAAGTACCGGGATATAATCCAACCCGCATTGGGCTCTCCAGCGCAACAATATTTCTGCGCAAGCAAACATAACTTTGCCGCAGGTGCAAGAGGCTGAAACAGCCCCCGCGTTCAGTGCCCCATGATCATGCCCTCAAGCGCGTCTTTTTCCATAGCAAGTTCAGCCAGTTGCGCCTTGACCGCATCACCCAGCGTAACGATGCCGACCAGTTTGCCATCTTCCAATACAGGCATGTGGCGAAATCGTCCTTCGGTCATCTGGGACAGGATAGACTCAACAGTATCCTGCTGGCTGGCGGTCACAAGTTGCTTGGTCATATAGTTGCTAACGGGTTTATCCAAGCATCCGCTGCCGCTGGCAGCCAACTCGCGAACAATGTCTCGTTCGGATAAAATGCCCGCTGCCGTCTGCCCCCCATCCTCGGAAATGACCACAGTACCAATCCGCTTTTCCGCAAGAATCTCGGCAGCCTGAGAAACGGATGCCGTTGGCTCGACCGTCTCCACACCGCCGCTGGCCTTGGATTTGAGAATGGCCTGTACAAGCATAAGCGAAAACCTCCGGAATTACGTACTGTTTTCCAAAGCGTTGCCGGAATGTGTGAATGTGTCAAGGTGAAGCTTCGCGCTCAAGCCGCGCTACTTCGTCCCGTATTCCGCGCGTCAACGCCTCGGCAAAGCGGTTCAACCGCTCATTGCGCTGATCGCCCTGATGGCGGACCAGATAGAACCCCCGGGTCAGACTGACCTGATCCGTCAGGATTTTCTGCAATCCCCGATGAAACGGCAATGTGAAATCATGTGCCACGCAGACCCCTGTTCCCAGCGAAACTTGTCGCAGCTGAACGGAAACAGAGTTTGATGCAAGCGCGACACGTTCAACACCGATGTCGTTGAGATAGTCCAGCTCGCGGTCGAAAATCATGTCCGGAATATAGCCTATCATCCGATGCCCTTTTAGATCCTCGATGGATCGAATTTCGGCGTGACGACTCAGGTATTCCTTCGTTGCGACCATATGCAGCCGATAGTCGGATATCTTCTGCACCAGCAGTTTCCCTGCGGTGGGCGCACTGACTGTTACCGCCATGTCGGCCTCTCGCCGGGATAGGTTGATGATGCGCGGCAACGCCAGGATCTGAATGTCGAGATCAGGATTGGCATCGCTGATCTTGGCGCAGACCTGTGGCAACAGGTAATTGGCACTACCATCCGGGGCACCAATTCGGATCTGACCGCTTAGCGATTTGGCAGAGCCTGACATGACACCAGTCGCTGCGCGCATAGCTTCTTCCGCCTGCAGCCCATGCTCCATCAGGCGTTGTCCTGCAGTCGTCAACACATAGCCCTGCTGTGATTTCGTGAACAACACCGCGTCCAATGCCGCTTCGAGCCGCGCGATTCTGCGCCCGACTGTCGCCGGGTCGATCTTGAGAACCCGCCCCGCACCCGAAAGGCTTTCATCGCGCGCGACCGCCAGGAAAACCCGCAAATCATCCCAATTCGGCGTCATGTTCTACCCTTTGCATTTTTGCAAAACTGATTTGAAATATTGCCTCTGTTCAGGTGATTTTCGCAAGTCTATTCTTCGCGCAACTTAATCCGGAGGAGTTTGCAATGCAGAACCTGACCCATTTCATCAACGGCGAAAATGTCGCTGGCACATCTGACCGCTTTGACAATGTATTCAACCCAGCAACGGGTGAAGTGCAGTACCAATGCCCGATGGCCAGTGTCGCCGAGACCACCGCTGCGATCGAAGACGCTGCAGCAGCTCAGGTCGCTTGGGGCGCAACCAACCCGCAGAAGCGCGCGCGCGTTATGATGGCGATGGTTGGCTTGATGAACCGCGACATGGACAAGCTGGCCGAGGCTCTCAGCCGCGAGCACGGCAAAACCATCCCGGACGCCAAGGGTGATCTGCAGCGTGGTCTGGAAGTGATAGAATACTGCATCGGCGCGCCCCAGATGCTGAAAGGTGAGTTCACCGACAGCGCGGGCCCGGGCATCGATATGTATTCGATGCGTCAGCCACTGGGCGTGGTCGCTTCGATCATGCCATTCAACTTCCCCGCAATGATGCCGCTTTGGCACGTCGGCCCGGCACTGGCCTGCGGCAACGCAGTTGTTCTGAAACCGTCCGAGCGCGACCCCTCTGTTCCATTGATGCTGGCAGAGCTGTTTGTCGAAGCTGGTCTGCCCAAGGGCGTGTTCCAAGTCGTAAACGGTGACAAAGAGGCCGTGGACACCCTGCTGGACAGCGAAATCATTCAGGGCGTGTCGTTCGTGGGTTCAACCCCGATCGCGCAGTACATCTATGCTCGTGCAACCGCCAACGGCAAACGGGCGCAGTGTTTCGGTGGAGCCAAGAACCACATGATCGTTATGCCTGACGCCGATCTGGATCAGGCTGCTGATGCGCTGGTCGGTGCAGGTTTCGGCGCGGCTGGCGAACGCTGCATGGCAATCTCGGTGGCCGTGCCTGTGGGCGAAGAAACCGCAGACGCACTGATCGAAAAACTGATCCCTCGCGTGGAGAAGCTGAAAGTCGGCCCCTACACAGCGGGCGACGACGTAGACATGGGTCCGGTTGTTACTGCTGCCGCGAAAGAGCGTATCCTTGGCCTGATCAACTCGGGCGTTGAGCAGGGCGCGAAGCTGGTTGTCGACAACCGCGACTTCAGCCTGCAGGGCTATGAGGATGGCTTCTTTGTCGGCCCGCACCTGTTCGACAACGTCACTCCCGACATGGATATCTACAAGCAAGAGATCTTTGGCCCGGTCCTGTCGACCGTCCGCGCGGGTTCTTATGAAGAGGCGCTGAAACTGGCGATGGATCATGAATACGGCAACGGCACTGCGATCTTCACCCGCGACGGTGATACGGCGCGCGACTTTGCCAGCCGTGTGAACATCGGCATGGTCGGCGTCAACGTTCCGATCCCGGTTCCGCTGGCCTACCACACTTTTGGCGGCTGGAAGAAATCGATGTTCGGCGACCTGAACCAGCACGGTCCGGACAGCTTCAAGTTCTACACCCGCACCAAAACAGTGACATCGCGCTGGCCGTCGGGCATCAAGGAAGGTGGCGAGTTCAACTTCAAAGCGATGGACTGATCATTCAGCTTACAAATCAGGAAACCCGGCCCTACATGGGTCGGGTTTTTTCGTGCATGCGCCAGTTGCTGCCTGATCGCGTACCTCACAAGAAATTCAGAGGTCGCCCTCTGGAAAAAGCAGGCAATCACTAATATTTTATCGGTAATTCAACTATCCGAGCAGCTCATAACTCCCTGGAGGCAACCTTGTCCCAAAATCGTTTTACCCGTCGTCACGCCCTTTTGGGCGCTGCATCGCTGATTGCGGCCCCTGCTATCGTGCGTGCTCAAAGCACTGATGCTTTCCCACAGACCGAGGAAGCAATCAGCACGCAGCTTCCAGTACGTCGTAACATTTCATCGTTCTCGCAGCAGAATTGGCAGGATCACTTTGACGAGTTGGGCGTCGGCGCATTGTTGGCCGATATCACCAGCCGGGCTGTTCATTACTGGGGGCCGGATGGAACCTACAAGCTGTACCCCAGTTCTGTCCCGATGAGCGAAGAGCTGACCAAGCGCGGCTATACCAAAGTCACACGCAAGGCGGAGAACCCAAGCTGGACACCAACCCCATCAATGCGCGAGCGCGATCCCTCGTTGCCAATTCGCATGGAGGGTGGTGAACCTGGAAACCCATTGGGAACTCGCGCTATGTATCTTGGCTGGCCTGCCTACTTGGTTCACGGCACCTATGATACTCGCAAGATTGGACGTCAGAGCTCGTCCGGCTGTATCGGTCTTTATAACCAGCACGTTGAAGAGCTGTATCCGCTGGTAAAGGTCGGCACTCAGGTACGTTTGGTCTAAACGGCGAGTTTCTACACGAAACACAAAAAAGCCCCGTCCATCAGGAACGGGGCTCTTGTTTTCGTGAAGGTGGTAGATTTATTCGGGAATGATCACTTCGTCGACAACGTGAATGACGCCGTTGCTGGCTTCGATGTCGGCCTGCACAACTTTGGCACCATTAACTTTCACGCCATTTTTTGCGTTCACGCTTAGTCGGTCGCCTTGCACGGTCAAAACCTTCGCGCGCTTTCCTGCAATGTCGCCGGACATCACTTTGGCTGGCACGACATGGTAGGTCAGGATCGACACCAACTGGTCCTTGTTTTCTGGCAGAAGTAGGGTTTCAACAGTGCCTTCAGGCAGAGCTGCAAAAGCTTCATCCGTGGGTGCAAAGACGGTGAAGGGCCCATCGCCTTTCAGCGTATCAACCAGGCCTGCGGCCTGAACGGCAGCAACCAGGGTGTTGAAAGACCCGGCAGCAACTGCGGTATCTACGATATCAGCGGCCTGTGCCTTGACGGGCAGTGCAAGTGCAAATGCGGCGGCTGCGCCCATGAATGTGCGGCGGAACATGGCTGTTAACTCCTCTCCAGCTTGTTATGGAAAGGGGTACGGGCCTGAGTTCGAACCGGATCACACAGAAGTCAATTTTCTTTGAGCTGAACCCAGATGCTCTGCGCACGGCCCTCTTCTAGAAACGGCAGCGCTGCGACGGCGTCGGGGCGATCCTGCTGCAGGTAATATCCGGGCCAAAGCATTGAATAGAAACCGGATTGCAGCAAGGCGTGCAAAATGTACTGCTCACCCCATCCTGGGCAGTCATAGAAGAATCGTTTGGGATATTCATAAGGCAGAAAAACATCGTGGACATGAATGACAACGCCGGGTTTCAGCGCCGGAATGATCCGACAGAATAGATGGGCGACATCGTTGCTCATCCGAACCACATGGCTTGAATCGATGAACAGAACATCCCCAGCCTCAAGCTGATCGAACAGCGCGGGATCTACTTCTTCCAGTCGCTTCTGCTCAAACTGATCGACGACATGGGCGATATCTGCGCGCGGGTACGGATCAATTGCCGTGATCGTCGTATCCAAACCACCATCTATGATCGCCTGCCGCGTCACGCGAGTAGAGTTCCCGCAGCCGACCTCGATCACGCGCTTGGGCTGAAAGCGGCGGATCATCAGGTAAAGCGCATCCGCATCCGGGCTATCGTAATATCCATTGCCGGTGTGATAACCGGTTTGGTTTCGCGCCGGGTCCTTCAAAGCTGCAAGCGCATCGGCATGGCGCGTATACTCTTCGACAAGTTGCGCGATATCGAATCCGTCCATTCCCGGCGACAGGGCATAAGCGGGCCTGGTCAATCCCCCTGCCCGTTCGAACGCTTCCAGCCGCGCCCGTTCATCCTGTTCCGTAACCTTGTCGATCAGCTTGACGCCCAACTCATCTAGGGCTGCATTGATCTGCGGAAATTTTCTGGGTTTCACGAGGACGGCTCCACATTGCGTTGCGCCCGCTCTTTACCCGTGCACGCAGGACTTCCGCAAGAACCGACAGGCCAAACCCTTGGCAAAACGCTAATTTCCGTATTCACTGATGTGAATTGACCAACGAGGGCCGCCATGCAGCAGGAATTCACGATCGGCATTGAAGAGGAATACCTGCTGGTCGATCAAGACAGTCTGCAGCTCGCCGAGGCGCCCGCAGCATTGATGGAAGCTTGTCAGGCAGATTTCGAAGGCCAGGTCAGCCCGGAATTTCTGCAGTGCCAGATCGAAGTTGGGACCCGCCCACATGCTACGATCAGATCGGCGCGCGAAGATCTAAAGCGCCTGCGTTCTTGTGTATCAAAACGTGCAGCCGAGTATAATCTGGCTCCGATCGCGGTCTCTTGCCATCCGTTTGCGAACTGGAAAGATCAACACCATACACGGAAAGAACGCTATGACGCCCTGCAGCATGCTTTGGGCGGCGTGGCGCGGCGGATGCTGATCTGCGGAATGCACGTGCATGTGGGCGTCGAAGATCAAGCCTTGCGCGCCGACCTGGTACCCCAGCTTTCTTACTTTCTGCCCCATCTGCTGGCGTTGTCGACCTCGTCTCCTTATTGGAACGGCGAAGACACCGGGCTTTCCTCCTATAGGCTCACCGTGTTCGACAATCTGCCCCGGACCGGTCTGCCCCCGGTGTTCAGCAGTTGGGGCGAATACGAACGCACCACCGGCGTGCTGGTCGAACTCGGCGTGATCGAGGACACCTCTAAAATCTGGTGGGACCTACGTCCATCTCACCGGTTCCCCACCCTAGAAACACGCATCATGGACGTACAGCCAAGGCTTGAACATACGCTTTCGCTTGCAGCGCTAGTGCAGGCGCTGACCCGGATGCTGTGCCGCCTGAAAGACCGCAATCTTCGTTGGCGGCAATATGATAAGTTTCTGATCGGCGAAAACCGTTGGCGCGCGCAGCGCTACGGTGTGGGCGAAGGTCTGATCGATTTCGGTGATCGCTCAATCAAGCCGATGGCTGAACTGATCGGAGAGCTGATGGGCATGTTGGCCGAAGACACCGAGGCATTGGGTACCATGACCGAACTCGCCCGACTTCGGCAGATCGCAGAAAATGGCACCTCCGCCACCCGCCAACGCCGTGTTTACGCTGAAGCTTTGGCGCGCGGGGATGATCCGGGCATGGCGGTGGTCAAGCACCTGATCGAGGAATTTCACGCCGACCTATAAAGTCAAACCGCCGCCAAAATCTCTTTGATCCGGTCCGCTACAGGTTCATACAAATCGCGATCCGTCCAGTATCCGTTATGCGAAAGCGGGTTCCACGACGTAAAGATTTTGCCCGCATTGATCGGCTTATCCTTCAAGGCCCCACTTTGAGCGAGCTGTTCATAGCTTGGCGCGCTTTTGCCCAAAGGAAAACCCAAAACATCATGCTTGTCATAGTAGTTTCGCCACCAGGTCGAAAACTGCAACGCAGGCGGCAGCGCGCGGTTCGGGGCCATGATCGGAAAAATCTCATTCTCGGGATATGCGAACAGAAAAATCGGAATATTGCACCCAAACGTCACGAGGCCAGCAACGGTTTTCATGTTTTCAACATCTGTCGGGTGAACCGGTGAACCACCCTGGCGCAGATGCCTTTGCATGTCATAAATATAGTTCGACATTATGTGCCCACCCAGCGAATGCGCCAGGATCAGTACAGGCCCCTGTGGTCCGACCTGGTATTTGACGACCCCCATCACATTCTCGATTTTCTTGTGGATCGCCTCATAGATCTTATCGCCATCATCCGGAGTTGGTCGGTAAGAAGCCGCATCCGACAGATTGCACACTACAAACTCGCGCAGCTTGTCGTATCCTAGGCTGCGGTTGACCTTGCGCAGATATGCCTTTTGCCGCCCTTGCAGGATCTGTGCCCAGACCACCTCGTGCCAGATCACATCATCCATATCCGCGCCGACCCGGTTCGAAACGCGTCGTTTCAGCCCTTTGGAAAACGTTGGGGTCGTGGATGGGGGCTGGTTCTGAGGATTGTACTGGCTGCCCATGCCGTGAATCGCGATAACAGCAAGCTTGTGTGACGACATAAGAATACTCCGTAATGATCAAGAAAGCAGAATTCCCGCAGTATACCTCACCGTCCAGAAATCCCCTAAATCGCCGGGTTTGCCGTCATTGAAAAATTTCTGTAAGGATTGAAGAATAAAACGCTCGTTCAATTCTATAGCCATCAGGAAGCACACGTCATGGATTTCGCGCTGACCGAAGAACAAACGGCCATTTTCGACATGGCCTACGCCTTTGGCCAAGACCACATCGCCCCCTTCGCGCGTCAGTGGGAAGCAGACGGAACCATCCCCAAAGAGCTTTGGCCCAAAATCGGCGAACTAGGATTTGGTGGACTTTATGTCTCGGAAGAGGCTGGTGGTTCGGGTTTGACGCGATTGGATGCGACACTGGTGTTCGAAGCGCTATCGATGGCCTGCCCCTCGGTCGCGGCATTCCTGTCGATTCACAACATGTGCGCCAAAATGCTGGACAGCTTTGGCAGTGACGATCTGAAGTCCCGCATTATGCCAAGTATCCTCAGCCTCGAAACCGTCCTCAGCTACTGCCTGACGGAACCCGGATCGGGATCGGACGCTGCGGCGCTGAAAACGCGCGCTGAACGGACCAATGAAGGCTTCACGCTCAACGGCACAAAAGCGTTCATTTCCGGCGGCGGCTATTCGGATGCCTATGTCTGCATGGTTCGCACGGGTGAAGACGGCCCTAAAGGAATCTCTACCGTCTATGTCGAAGACGGCACGCCGGGCCTGAGTTTCGGTGGTCTGGAACAAAAAATGGGTTGGAAAAGCCAGCCAACCGCGCAAGTTCAGTTTGACGATTGCAAAATTCCATCCAGCAATCTGGTCGGGGCTGAAGGCGACGGTTTCAAATACGCGATGATGGGGCTGGACGGTGGCCGCCTGAACATCGCCTCCTGCTCGCTGGGGGCAGCTCAGAACGGTCTGGACATGACGTTGCAGTATATGTCCGAGCGCAAGGCCTTTGGACAATCGATCGATCAGTTTCAGGCGCTGCAGTTCCGACTGGCAGATATGGAGATTGAGCTACAGGCGGCGCGCACATTCTTGCGTCAGGCAGCGTGGAAACTTGATCAGGGCGCACCGGACGCCACAAAATTCTGTGCGATGGCCAAGAAATTCGTAACAGAAACCGGATCGAAAGTCGTGGATCAGTGTCTGCAATTGCACGGTGGATATGGTTATTTGGCTGATTATGGCATCGAGAAACTGGTGCGGGATCTGCGTGTGCATCAAATTTTGGAAGGCACGAACGAGATCATGCGCGTGATCGTTGCACGCCAGATGCTCTCCAATCGCTGAGGTCTTTGATGTCCGATATCGACATTCGCACCACAGGCCGTGCCGGGCGCATCACGCTGACACGACCACACGCCCTGAACGCCCTTAGCTATGAGATGTGCATGGCCATTGATACCGCTCTGCGCAACTGGCGTGAGGATGATCAAGTCGATCTGATCATTCTCGATGCCGAAGGCGACAAAGCCTTTTGCGCTGGCGGAGATATTGCCGAGCTTTATGCGACCGGCACCAAGGCGGACTATGCTTATGGCCAAACGTTTTGGCGCGACGAATACCGCCTGAATGCCTTGATTTTTGAGTACTCAAAACCAGTGATCAGCTTCCTGCAAGGTTTCACCATGGGTGGCGGGGTTGGCATCGGGTGCCATGGCAGCCATCGAGTGGTTGGAGAAAGCTCAAAGATCGCGATGCCGGAATGCTCAATCGGGCTGGTTCCTGATGTGGGCGGATCGCTGATGTTGGCGCTGGCGCCGGGGCGATTGGGCGAGTATCTGGGCACCACCGGCCACCGCATGGGGCCCGGAGATGCGATCTATGCCGGGTTTGCCGACCATTTCATTCCCCAAGAGCATTGGGCGGGGCTGATAGACCAGTTGGAAGCCTCTGGACGGGCGGAACTGGTGGATGAGCATGCAGTGCCCGCACCGGATAGCCCCTTGGCTGAAATGCAGGGCGAGATTGACAGGCTATTCAGCGGAGAAAGCCTTGGCGATATCCTGAACAGCTTGCGCAGCGATGACACAGAATTTTCGACGAAAATTCTCGGCACACTGCAGCGAAACTCTCCTATCTCCATGGCTTGTGCTGTCGAGATGTTGCATCGGCTGCGCGGAACCAACCTGACATTGCAAAAAGCGCTGGATCTGGAGTACCGGTTTACCTATCGCGCGATGGAGCATGGCGATTTTCTGGAAGGCATTCGCGCCCAGATCATCGACAAGGATCGCAACCCGAATTGGCAGTTTGCAGATTTGGATGTGCCTGCCGTCGCAGTGTCCAAGATGCTGCAGCCGCTCGGTGCGGATGCTTTAAGCTTTTCAGAGGAGTAAGGGATGAAAATCGCATTCATAGGGCTTGGCAACATGGGCGGCCCGATGGCGGCCAATCTGGCGCGCGCGGGCCATGACGTCATCGGCTTTGATCAAGTTGATGTCGCCATCGAAGGCGTGGCCATGGCGTCTTCCGGCGCTGCCGCTGCTGCGGAAGCCGACGTGGTTATCACCATGCTTCCCAACGGGCAAATTCTGCGCGCTGTGGCTGATGAAGTTGTCCCTGAAATGCAAGACGGCGCGGTTCTGATTGACTGCTCTACGGTCGATGTCGACAGCGCCCGCGCGGTGGCGCAGCAAGCTGCTCAGGCTGGTCTGCTATCAGTTGATGCACCTGTATCCGGCGGGATTGGTGGGGCCGCTGCAGGCACTTTGACCTTTATGGCCGGTGGATCTGACGCAGCTTTTGCCAAGGCGGCTCCGTTATTTGAAATCATGGGGCAAAAAGCGGTTCACTGCGGTGAAGCTGGCGCGGGTCAGGCCGCCAAAATCTGCAACAACATGATCCTCGGCGTGACGATGATCGCGACCTGCGAGGCATTTGCGCTTGCTGATAAATTGGGACTGGACCGGCAAAAGATGTTCGATGTGGTCAGCACCTCGTCAGGGTACAGCTGGACAATGAACGCCTATTGCCCTGCCCCAGGCGTTGGACCCCAAAGCCCATCCGACAATGACTATACCCCTGGTTTCGCCGCCGAGCTGATGTTGAAAGATCTACGCCTCAGCCAACAGGCCGCCGAAAGTGCGAATGCCGATACGCCCATGGGACAGGTTGCGACAAAGCTCTATGAATCGTTTGTCGAACACGAAGATGGCTTGGGGCGCGATTTCAGCGCCATGCTGCCACGTTTTGAGAAGCGGTCCAGAGACTGAACAACCTCAGAACGCAGCGCTCTACGAAGCACCAGAGAAGAAAATTCGCAGCATTTTCTTCTCTCGCTCTGTTCCTATTCGGCAGCTACGGCTTGCCCATCCAGCATTGGCTTCAAATAACGCCCAGTGTGGCTACGCTCACATTCAGCGACGTCTTCGGGCGTACCCTCAGCCACAATCTGACCTCCGCCATCGCCACCTTCCGGGCCAATGTCGATTATCCAGTCGGCGGTTTTTACGACATCGAGATTATGTTCGATGACAACAACAGTATTTCCTTGGTCGACCAGTTCGTGCAGGACTTCCAACAGTTTACGTACGTCCTCGAAATGCAGACCCGTTGTGGGTTCGTCCAGAATATACAGCGTTCGACCCGTTGATCGCTTGCTCAGTTCTTTAGAGAGCTTTACACGCTGCGCCTCACCACCGGAGAGCGTGGTCGCCTGTTGACCAACTTTGATGTAGCCGAGCCCAACGCGAGCCAAGGCATCCATCTTGTCACGGATCGATGGCACCGCTTTAAAAAACTCCTGCGCATCTTCCACTGTCATATCAAGTACATCCGCGATGGACTTACCCTTGAACTTGATCTCAAGCGTCTCACGGTTATATCGCGCGCCTTTGCAGGTTTCGCAGGTGACATAAACATCAGGCAGAAAGTGCATCTCGATCTTGATGACGCCATCACCCTGACACGCTTCGCACCGGCCGCCTTTGACGTTAAAGCTGAACCGCCCGGGCTTGTATCCACGCGCTTTGGCTTCTGGCAACCCGGCAAACCAGTCTCGGATCGGGGTGAAAGCCCCGGTGTAAGTCGCTGGATTTGAACGTGGAGTCCGGCCAATGGGTCGCTGGTCTATGTCGATCACCTTGTCCAGATGCTCAAGCCCTTTGATCGTTTCACAGGGCGCCGGTGTCTGGCGAGCGCCGTTCAACCGCATCGAGGCGGTTTTGAACAAAGTCTCAATCGTCAGCGTCGATTTTCCACCGCCAGACACACCGGTCACACAAACAAATTTTCCGAGCGGAAATTCGGCCGTCACGTTCTTGAGGTTGTTTCCCGTCGCCTTAACAACGGTCACTTTCTGCTTCTTTCCCTTTCGCCGCTCAACTGGCACCGGGATCTCGCGTGTGCCCGAAAGATATTGACCGGTGATCGAGGCCGCATCGCCGGCGATATGCTCGGGCGTACCGTGGCTGACCACCTGTCCGCCATGCACTCCTGCACCGGGACCGATATCAAACACATAATCCGCCTCGCGAATGGCCTCTTCGTCATGCTCAACGACGATGACCGTGTTGCCCTGGTCACGCAAATTCTTAAGCGTTCCCAGCAAACGATCATTGTCGCGTTGGTGCAGACCAATCGATGGCTCGTCGAGCACATACAATACCCCGGTCAGGCCCGAGCCGATCTGGCTCGCCAGACGGATACGCTGACTTTCACCTCCGGACAGGGTGCCACTTGAACGAGACATCGTAAGATATTCTAATCCAACATTATTCAAAAAACCCAACCGCTCGCGAATTTCCTTGAGAATTGCGCGCGCGATCTCGTTCTTTTGTGCGCTCAGATGATTTGGGGCATCCTCAACCCAGGCCAGCGCCTCGCGGATCGACATTTCGACGACCTGCCCGACGTGCAAACCCGCGATCTTGACGGCCAGCGCCTCAGCACGCAGACGGTAGCCTTTGCATGTGCCGCAGGGTCGGTTGTTTTGATAGCGCTCGAATTCTTCGCGAATCCAGGCGCTGTCAGTCTCGCGATAGCGGCGCTCCATGTTGGGGATGACGCCTTCAAAGCTTCGGGTAACCTGATAGACGCGGCCACCTTCATCATAACGGAACTGGATCTCTTCATCACCAGACCCGCGCAGAAACACCTGCTGGACTTTCTTGGGCAAGTCCTTCCAGGAAGTGTTCTTGTCAAACTCGTAATGTCGCGCGATAGCTTCGATCGTTTGCAGAAAATACGGTGATTTACCCTTCCGCCAGGGCGCAAGCGCCCCGTCATAGAGTTTCAATGTCTGGTCCGGCACGACCAGACGTTCATCAAAGAACAGTTCGACCCCAAGCCCGTCGCAATCGGGGCAAGCCCCAAAGGGCGCGTTGAATGAGAACAGGCGCGGCTCGATCTCGGGGATGGTGAACCCACTGACCGGGCAAGCAAAATTCTCACTGAATGTGATCCGTTCCGGGTCGCCCTCCTTCGGTGCGGTTTCGAGGATTGCGATCCCGTCCGCCAGATCCAGTGCGGTCCTTAGGCTGTCGGCCAGGCGTGTTTCCATGCCTTCTCGTACCACCAGACGATCGACAACGACGTCGATATCGTGGCGGAACTTCTTGTCCAGTGTCGGCGGCTCATCCAATTCATAGAACTCACCATCTACCTTGACGCGCTGAAAACCCTGCTTGCGCAGCTCAAGGAATTCTTTCCGATATTCACCCTTCCGATCACGAACGATGGGGGCCAGCAGATAGCCGCGCGTGCCCTCCTCCATCGTCATGATCCGGTCGACCATGTCCTGCACCTGCTGCGCCTCAATTGGCAATCCTGTGGCCGGGCTGTAAGGCGTACCAGCACGGGCAAAGAGCAAGCGCAGATAGTCGTAGATCTCGGTTACGGTGCCCACGGTCGAACGCGGGTTTTTTGAGGTCGTCTTCTGCTCGATCGAAATCGCGGGGCTTAGTCCGCTGATGTGATCCACATCAGGCTTCTCCATCATATCGAGGAACTGGCGCGCATAGGCCGACAGGCTTTCGACATAGCGGCGCTGCCCTTCGGCATAGATCGTATCAAATGCCAAAGAAGACTTTCCCGAGCCCGACAGGCCAGTGATCACCACCAGCTGATCCCGTGGGATGTCGACATCAATGCTCTTGAGGTTATGCTCGCGCGCACCGCGCACCTCGATATTCTTCAGCTCAGCCATTCAGGCCCCCAACAACCAACGTCACTCAGAGATAGGCGAGAGCGGCTGAGTCTCCAACCAAAAAATTAGAACAAAGTAAGAACAGGCGATTTTTCGACACTCGGCTTAAGCACTGGTTTTCTTAGCCAGAGCCCATGCGCAGATTGGAAAATCGGGATCGTTCTCCAAATTGTCTGTCTCAGGGTCATAAACAGGAGGCCATTCAAGTTCGAGATTGCGCAAAGCGGCGTGCCGATTGCCCCACTGTTCGGCCCGGATGAGATCCGGGTCGAACCCACACTCAGTGAGCAGGTTTTTCAATCCGCGCGCAGACCAGCGCGAACAGTCATGCGGAGCGGCGTGAAACGGAATGAAGAACGGGACGGCCAGCCAGAAATACCCTCCGGGTCTTAGCATCTCCAGCACGTTCAGCGTGGCTTCAACCGGGCGATCCAAGTGCTCCCACACCTGATTGGCCAAAACCAGATCGACCTTTCGCACCTGCTGTTGTTTGTTCAGAACGGGTCCGGTGCAGATATCATGTTGCTTATGCCAAATCTGTTCATAGCTGCAAAATCCAAATTGCTTACCCCACGAACCAGAAATCTCAATGACATCAAGTGTTTCCGGCTTCAGGCCGCGGACCCACTGCCGGCTGCGCCGTGCCATGATGACTCGATTTAGACTGGTCACTGCTTGCCCCTGATGTTTTGCAGGCAATAAACCATAAGATCAGTAAGATGTCGGCACAAAAAAACGCCCACAAGGGCGTATGACTTTCTAAATCGAAGGAAATGGCGCGGTTGACGGGGCTCGAACCCGCGACCCCCGGCGTGACAGGCCGGTACTCTAACCAACTGAGCTACAACCGCGCATTTAGGGTCTATGTGCGATCCGTTTGCCCGGATCAAAGGCTGGCAGCGATGGCGCGGTTGACGGGGCTCGAACCCGCGACCCCCGGCGTGACAGGCCGGTACTCTAACCAACTGAGCTACAACCGCCCACTGCCCGTTCATCTCTGAACGTTGGGGTGTATTATGGCTACACCCCGGCATCGTCAAGCGGCGTTTTCAAGTTTTTTGCTCGAACCTGATTTTTTCCGATCTATACGACTTGGCGGGCAATGTGTGAAAACCGGATTTCGTCTGACGCGCTGCAATTTGAACGCTTTGAACTTGCGGCGAAACACAAGCCACTGTATCAAACGCCGCTATGGGTGATTAGCTCAGTGGTAGAGCGCTTCGTTCACATCGAAGATGTCAGGAGTTCAAATCTCTTATCACCCACCATATTATTCAAATGCTTATGCGGCATAGTTGAAGCGTTTTGGAGCCATTTGGTTCAACGCTGCGAGCACAATGCTGTCATCCTCCGACATACACGCCGGATTTAGGACGATAAAAAACCTTTTGGTCATGCAGACGCCCCAGAAGGTCGTGTGCCTTGCGCACAAAGTCTTCACGGGTTTCCCTTTCTTCTACCCTCTCGTCAACAGGGACATTTGATCTGGAAGCTATGGCATGACGCATCGCCTCTTCGATTATATCCATATCTTCGACCGAAAGCTCGAACATATCATTGTACAGAGGCATCCTGGGTTCTCCTACCTTGGCACAGACGACCAGCGTGCCTCATGTTCCGAGTCAATTCCACTTCAAATACCTATTGCCGGCGATCGCGTTTCGAAGAACACGCCCAGCAGGATTTAGAAAATGAATCGGGCAGACCGCGTTCTCGCGAATTTTCTGCATGATATGTGGCACTTGCCATGTTTCCCGTGGCCTGCTTATCCTGATGTCATAGCCACCAATAAGGCACCCCTCTTTGGGCGAGAAATAACATGGCGAAACTGAAGCGGGAAATTGGCCTGGTCGGCCTGACCTTCATTTCGGTTGGAGGAATCATTGGGTCAGGCTGGCTTTTCGGCCCCCTACTCGCCGTGCAACACGCAGGCCCCGCCGCGGTTCTTTCTTGGATTATTGGCGCCGTTGCGATGTTCATACTGGCAATAACATTCGCCGAGATTTCAGCGATGTTACCTATCCCAGGCGGAATCGCACGCGTCCCTCAGTTCTCACACGGCAACATCGTGTCGATGGCGATGGGATGGACGGCCTGGATTGGCTACAACACCACCGCTCCGATCGAAGTTGAAGCCATGCTTAAATACCTCGCGCCCTACGCGTCATGGCTCCACGCCGCAGATACCGGCGAACTGACCGGCGCTGGTGTTTCGGTCGCCTTGCTGTTCATGTTGCTGTTCGTCGCTGTGAACGCACTGGGCGTAAAATTTTTTGCACAGGTAAATGCAACGCTGACCTGGGCCAAGATTGCCATTCCGATAGTGTTGTCCGTGTTGTTGATCGCGACCCGCTTTGACGTGCAGAATTTCTCCGCCCCTGACGGTTTCGCCCCCTACGGCCTGAAAGGCATCATGGCCGCAGTATCAACCGGTGGGGTGATCTTTTCCTTTATAGGTTTCCGACATGTTGTTGATATGGCAGGAGAAGTTCGAAACCCAAAATTCGACATCCCGGCCGCTCTGGTTCTATCCATTGTATTATGTGCCTTGATCTACCTTGGATTACAGGTGGCCTTTATCGGCGCGCTTGATCCCGCGATGATCCGCAATGGTTGGGCAAGCCTCAACTTTGGCGGACAAGGTCCCTTGGATGGCGTCATAATGTCCGTCGGGACATTGTGGTTCCTCAGCTTGCTGAACGTCGGGTCGGTCATCGGCCCGTTTGGCAATGGGTTGGTTGCAACAGGATCGAACGCTCGTATCGCTCTGGCCCTGTCGCAAAACGGGTTCCTGCCGAAACGTTTGCAGATCTTGTCATCGTTCGGAGTACCGCTTTGGGCCTTGGCTCTCAACTTTCTGATTGGCACTCTGTTTTTACTGACGGTCCCGTTCGCAACCGTAATCGCCCTGAACGGGGCCGCCATTGTGCTTTCATTCGCGGTCGGCCCAATCGCCGTGGTGTGTTTACGCGATCTGATGCCTGACCGCCCGCGCTCAATCCGTATTCCCGCCGTCAAACTTGTCGGGCTCACGGCCTTCGCGATATCAACCCTGATCGTCTACTGGAGCGGATGGGACACGGTCTGGAGGCTGGGAATTGCACTGCTCATCGGCATGGCGCTGCTGCTGATCCGCTTTCACAATCGGCTCGATGAAATGGACGCAACCGAGGCGCTTTGGCTGATGCCCTATTTCTGTGGTTTGGGGCTGATCTCTTACATGGGTCAGTTTGGAGAAGGCGCGCAAAAGCAGATCCCGTTTGGTTGGGACATTGTGCTGTGTGCGGCATTTTCGGCGGTGATTTTTGCGCTCGCCGTACGCTCGGCGCTGTCAGACAAAAAATTCCAGGCTTACATCGAAAACGAAGAGGTGCTGGACCCGGCCAAACCTGTCATTGGACTTTGAACAAAAAAAGGCGGGGAATGACCCCGCCTTTCTAATTAATCTGTTTCAGGCTTAGTGGGCTGTTGCCGACGGTCCTGCCCCTTCGGCCGCCTTGGCGGCAGCGGCAGCGGCCTCTTCAGCGGCCTCATCCCACTCAATTGACTCGGGCTTACGTATCAACGCTTGCTCCAGTACTTCCGAGACGTGTTTGACCGCGATGATCTCCAGCCCTTCTTTCACGTTGTCGGGAATATCTGCCAGATCCTTTTCATTCTCTTCGGGAATGAGGACGGTCTTGATCCCGCCACGCAGGGCAGCCAGCAGTTTTTCTTTCAGCCCGCCAATCGGCATCGCGTTGCCGCGCAGCGAAACCTCGCCTGTCATGGCGATGTCCTTGCGCACAGGAATACCGGTCAGGACCGAAACAATCGAGGTCACCATAGCCAAGCCCGCAGACGGACCATCCTTTGGCGTCGCACCATCGGGCACGTGTACGTGGATATCGATTTTGTCGAACTGCGGCGGTTTAACTCCGATCTGAGGCGAAATTGATCGGACGTAAGACGACGCCGCGTCGATCGATTCCTTCATCACATCGCCCAGCTTACCAGTGGTCTTCATCCGCCCTTTGCCGGGCAGTTTCAGAGCCTCGATATGCAGCAGATCACCACCGACCGAAGTCCAAGCCAAGCCAGTGACTACACCAACCTGATCGTCCTGTTCAGCCAAGCCATAACGGAACTTGGGCACTCCAAGAAAATCATCCAGATTGTCGGGCGTCACCTTTACGGTCTCCGCCTCTTTCTTGATGATCTTGGTCAACGATTTCCGCGCCACTTTGGCGATTTCGCGTTCGAGGTTCCGCACACCCGCCTCGCGGGTATAGGTGCGGATGATCGATTGCAGCGCCTCATCGGTCAGCTCAAACTCCTTGGCTTTCAGACCATGGTTTTTGACCTGTTTGTCGATCAGGTGTTGCTTGGCGATCTCGCTCTTTTCCTCTTCGGTGTAACCGGCCAGCGGGATGATCTCCATCCGGTCTAGCAGAGGCCCAGGCATGTTGTAGCTGTTAGACGTGGTCAGGAACATCACGTTGGACAGGTCATATTCGACCTCAAGATAATGATCCATGAACGTGTTGTTCTGTTCCGGGTCCAACACCTCCAGCATCGCCGAGGCTGGATCGCCACGGAAATCCTGCCCCATCTTGTCGATTTCATCGAGCAGGATGAGAGGGTTTGTGGTTTTCGCCTTCTTCAGCGCCTGAATGATCTTGCCGGGCATCGACCCGATATAAGTCCGACGGTGGCCACGAATCTCAGATTCGTCGCGCACACCACCCAGCGAGATGCGAATGAATTCGCGCCCCGTGGCTTTAGCGACCGATTTACCCAGCGAGGTTTTACCCACACCCGGAGGGCCAACAAGGCACAGGATCGGGCCTTTCAGCTTTTTCGAGCGCTGTTGAACCGCCAGATATTCGACGATCCGCTCTTTGACTTTCTCAAGTCCATAATGATCGGCGTCCAGAATGTCCTGCGCGCGACCCAGATCCTTTTTGACACGGGATTTGGTGCCCCACGGCAGTGACAGGATCCAGTCCAGATAATTGCGCACGACGGTTGCTTCAGCCGACATGGGCGACATGTTCTTGAGCTTTTTCAGCTCACCCTCGGCCTTTTCGCGCGCCTCTTTCGACAGCTTGGTCTCGTTGATCTTGGCTTCCAGTTCGGCAACTTCGTTGCTGCCGTCCTCACCATCGCCAAGCTCCTTCTGAATGGCTTTCATCTGCTCATTCAGATAGTATTCGCGCTGCGTCTTCTCCATCTGGGATTTGACGCGGGTCTTGATCTTTTTCTCGACCTGCAGAACCGACATCTCGCCCTGCATCAGGCCATAGACCTTCTCAAGCCGCTCGCTCACCGAGAGCGTCTCAAGCAGTTCCTGTTTCTGTTCAACCTCGATGCCCAGATGACCCGACACAAGGTCGGCCAACTTTGCAGGCTCGGTGGTTTCACCAACAGCAGCCAGCGCTTCTTCGGGGATGTTCTTGCGCACTTTGGCATAGCGCTCGAACTCGTCCGCGACGGTGCGCAGCAGTGCTTCGGTGGTGGTTACATCACCTGGAATCTCGGTAAGATACTCGGCGCGGGCTTCGAAAAACTGATCGTTTTCAAGAAATTCCGTGATCTGCACACGCGCCTGACCCTCGACCAGCACCTTGACGGTGCCATCGGGCAGCTTCAACAGTTGCAGTACATTGGCCAGAACGCCCGAACGGTAGATACCGTCGATTTCCGGATCATCCTCACCGGGATCAATCTGGCTGGACAACAGAATTTGCTTGTCATCCTGCATCACCTCTTCCAGGGCGCGGACCGATTTGTCACGGCCCACGAACAGCGGCACGATCATGTGTGGGAAGACCACGATATCGCGCAGCGGCAGGACGGGGTATGAGGAATTCAGAGGCTCTTGCATGCTCTATCCTTATCATTGGCAAGACGGCGCTGGTCCCTGATTCAGGCAACCTTTGGCCATCTCCTGTCTTGGACGATAAAGGTGGGGCACCTGTTCCCCCATTTCAACCTCATCGTCATTTGTCGTGATGCAGCATGACCCGATGATTTGGGGACTTCAAGGCATCCGACAGACATATCCACCGATTTTAGCGAACCCAGCATTAAAACGGGCAACAAATCATCCAGCGTGGATCAGAACACCCTCTGCTTAGCTCGCGACAAAAAGAAGCCATGACCGACTTCGTTTCTACATTCCAAGCCCTTTTTCGAGGAATGGCAGACGAACCCGCCAAACTCTCCGGTTACGCCGTAGTCTGCACGGTCAAATCCGTCCCGGTTATGGCTGACTGGTTGGCACAGCATGCGGACGGCGCCCGTATTGGTCATGAAAAAATCATGTCCCCAGTCCGACTGGCAATCCGCCGGGCGCGGGAACGCAGGCGCTCCGCTGCGCTCAATTATGGTGCAAGACAGGTCCGAAACACTCGCCCCCTGCCCGACGACACACTGAATATTCTCGGACGGGGTTTCGAAGGTCCAGACATCCGCAAGAGATGTCGATGCGCAAAGAACGATTGCGATAGAAACAATAAAGCGAGGCATTGAATCCTCCTGAACAAAACAAATGAAAATGGTAAATAATGCGCGAACAGTATAGCAAAAAATACCGCGTTTGTCACCGCAATGGCCACAATCTACAGCGGTTCAATATCGCCTTGCTCCCGAAGCGCGTGGAATTGCGATTGCCACTCTGCGAATGTGCCCTGTGAAATCGCGTCCCGCATTCCCTGCATGATTTCCTGAAAGTAATGCAGATTGTGCCAAGTCAGCAGCATGCCCGAGATCATCTCATTCGAGCGGAACACGTGATGCAAGTAGGCCCGAGAATAACTTGAACACGCGGGGCATGTGCAGTTCTCATCGAGCGGGCGTGGGTCGTCAGCATGGCGGGCGTTCTTGATATTGACCACACCGTAACGCGTGAACACCTGCCCGGTGCGACCCGACCGCGAAGGTAGAACGCAATCCATCATATCTATCCCGCGTGCAACGGCACCTACGATATCATCAGGCTTGCCTACGCCCATCAGATAACGCGGTTTATCCTGGGGCAAGAAGTCAGGCGCATAGTCAAGGCAGCTGAACATGGCCTCCTGCCCCTCACCCACGGCAAGGCCGCCGACGGCGTAGCCTTCAAAACCGACCTGCTTAAGTGCCTCGGCACTTTCTTCCCGAAGATCTTGTTCCAGCCCGCCCTGCATGATCCCAAACAGGGCATGTCCGGGGCGGTCTCCAAACGCTTCGCGCGACCGCGCGGCCCACCGCATCGAAAGGCGCATGGACTCGGCGATGCGGTCGCGATCGGCGGGCAGCGCAGGGCATTCATCAAAGCACATGACGATGTCCGAGCCCAAAAGGCGTTGGATTTCCATCGACCGTTCCGGCGTCAATTCGTGCTTCGAGCCATCGACGTGAGATTTAAAGGTCACGCCCTTCTCAGTCAGTTTACGCAAACCCGCCAGCGACATCACTTGAAACCCGCCCGAATCCGTCAGGATGGGGCGGTCCCAGTTCATGAATTTGTGCAGGCCTCCCAAACGATCAATCCGCTCGGCCGTGGGGCGCAGCATCAGATGATAGGTGTTGCCCAACAGAATATCGGCACCCGTGGCGCGCACACTTTCCGGCATCATCGCCTTGACGGTCGCGGCTGTGCCCACAGGCATGAACGCCGGCGTCCGCACCTCACCGCGCGGCGTGTTGATCACGCCTGTGCGGGCCTTGCCATCGGTGGCTTTCAGGTCGAAAGAAAATCGCTGGGTCATGGTAACGCCTTGGATCGCTGAACCGGGCAGGCTTTGCCCGATCTGCAAGGGCATTGCAACCCGTCAGGGCAGCGAGGCTACACGGTCCGTAAACAGGCGCACCACCCCTGCCCCATCGACATCCCGGCACACTCGCACTGGTGGCCGTGCAGGGTCAGGACGAGTCGCACCGATCTCAACCCCGTCCAACGCCACCTGCAAACCCGTTTCGACCATTTCGAACATCGGTTCATGGGTGCAGGCGATAACGGCAGTCGAGTCATGCAATCCGCACCCTTCAAGCCCACCGATCTCTTTGTAGAACTTTAAATAGAAGCGCGAGATATCACGCAGAAAACGACCCATGTCAGGGGAACGTTCAGCGAGCGCCTCAAAATCAGCGGTCTCGTAGAGCGTTTTCAGAGTCACATCCAATCCCACCAGAATCGTAGGCGGCGGCGCGGCAAAGACTTCGTCTGCAGCTTTGGCATCGTGATAGATATTCGCCTCGGCATGTTCGGTGATATTGCCCGGGCAGTACACGGCCCCGCCCATGATGACGAGCTTGCCAAGATTGTCCGCAAACTCGGGGTCCAATCGCATGGCATCAGCGATATTGGTCAATGGCCCAACCGCGCATACGACCAGCTCTCCGCGATGGCTGCGCGCCATGTCGACAAGAAACTCTGCGGCGGACAAGGCGTGGTTTTCACCGATCTCTTCAATCTGGGTCAGGTCACCAAAGCCTTCGGGGCCGTGCACATGTTCCGAAGGTGAATGCGTGCTCTCTCCCAAAGCGGAGGACGCGCCTTGGGCCACGGGTATGCCCAGCCTCAGTTTGTCCACCAGAAACCGCGCATTGCGGCTGGATTGATGCACATGGGTGTTGCCGAACACGGTGGTCAGGCCGATCAGGTCAATTTCGGACGCAGCGGCGGCATAGGCAATGGCCATTGCGTCGTCGATGCCGGGGTCTGTATCGATAATCAGTTTCATCCTCGTCCGATAACGCAAACACCAGTGGGATGCAAAGCTGCCACAAAAGGGAATTTCTGGCCGGTATGAACGTTTTCACCGATTTGCATTCCGGCCAGCACAATCCATACCAGAGTTGAAATTGAGCGACTCAATCCCCATATGTATACCATAGTACACAATAAATGAGGACAGTATGATAGAAGACCAGATTATCGGACTGATTACTTCGAACATTATCTACCTGCTGGCAGCGGCGCTTATTGCCATTGTCATATTCAAAGGCATCAAAATCGTGCCTCAATCCGAAAAGTACGTGGTTGAACGGTTTGGCCGCCTGCATTCGGTGCTTGGGCCCGGGATCAATTTTATCGTTCCTTTTCTAGATGTTGCCCGCCACAAGATATCCATCCTTGAGCGTCAGTTGCCAAACGCAACGCAAGACGCAATTACCAAGGACAACGTTCTGGTGCAGATCGATACCTCGGTGTTCTACCGCATTCTCGAGCCAGAAAAGACGGTTTATCGCATCCGCGATGTCGACGGTGCGATTGCAACGACTGTAGCCGGTATCGTCCGCGCCGAGATCGGCAAGATGGACCTGGATGAAGTGCAATCGAACCGGGCGCAACTGATTGAACGTATTCAGGAAAGCGTAGAAACCGCTGTTGACGATTGGGGGATCGAAGTAACCCGCGCTGAGATTCTGGACGTGAACCTCGATCAGGCCACTCGTGACGCGATGTTGCAGCAATTGAACGCCGAACGTGCCCGCCGCGCGCAGGTGACCGAGGCCGAGGGTCAAAAGCGTGCCGTTGAGCTGCAGGCAGATGCCGAACTTTATGCGGCAGAGCAGACCGCCAAGGCCCGCCGAATCTCGGCTGAGGCCGAAGCTTATGCGACTCAGGTCGTGGCAAAGGCCATTCAGGACAACGGGCTGGAAGCGGCACAGTATCAGGTTGCGTTGAAACAGGTGGAATCGCTGAACGCCCTGGGCAACGGCACCGGCTCGCAGACCATCGTTGTGCCTGCAAACGCACTTGAAGCCTTCGGCAATGCCTTTAACATGCTTAAAGGAGGAAAATGATGGCCGATCCTTTCTGGCTGACGTGGTGGATTTGGTTGGCCGGAGCGCTTGCTCTGGGCATCCTTGAGGTCGCGCTGCCCGGCTTCATTTTCCTGGGTTTTGCCATCGGTGCAGCCATTACCGGAGTGGCTTTGCTGATCCCTGGCCTCACGCCATCCCTGCCCGTTCTGCTGTTGATATTTGCTGTTCTGTCACTGGTCGCATGGCTGGTTCTGCGCCGTATGTTTGCCCTGCCGCACGGTCAGGTCAAAACCTTCAGGCACGACATCAACGACTGATCTGTCGTGGCGCCCAAATCAGGCGCCACGGCACCTCTGGACGCTGCCCGGCACTTTCCCTATATAATTTCTCAGGTAACAGACCCGAGGCATCAATGACCCACCCCAGTGAACAGTTCGAAGGCAGCCCTCTGATCGCTCCCTCGACCATCGATCACCCGCTCTACGAACCCGTGGTCGAAGCTTGCCGGACGGTGTTTGACCCAGAAATACCGGTCAATATCTACGATCTCGGTCTGATCTATACGATCGACATCACCGGAGAAAACGCGGTCAAGGTGATCATGACCCTCACTGCGCCAGGTTGTCCTGTCGCAGGCGAAATGCCCGGTTGGATCGTGGAAGCAATCGAACCCGTTGCTGGCGTCAAAGAGGTCGACGTCGAACTGACTTGGGAGCCACCTTGGGGCATGGAAATGATGTCAGATGAAGCCCGGCTTGAGCTGGGTTTCATGTAACTCTCGACTTACTCACAAAAAACATGGCGATGTTACAAAACGGTGTACTGCGTGTTACTTAACCGTTTTCATGTTGTCACAATGCTGGGTCACAAGGTCCTCAGGTACTGACCCAGTGATTAAGCATGCGTTTTTCGATCTGCTGGACGTGCTGGCGCAGGATGTCGAGTAGCGGGCGTCTTATCCGATTGCCCCGCTAAATTGACATACTTCGTGAATTGCATGGGCCTCTGACCATAGCCATCCCCCATTCAATGGGCCCATTCCGGGCCGCTCTTGCCCGAGAGCGGCCCTTTTTGTTTGATTATTCGATGTTACAGGTCGACTTGATTTCAGCAGCGCGCGCGTCCAGCTCTTTTATATAGTCGCCTGACAGCATCTTCAGGTGCTTGCTCTCGGTTCCTGTGACGAGACCCAGCAAGGCACCGGCAGGGAGGATCGAGAACACGCTTTCAGCCTGCTGGTCCTCGGCATGTTTCTTTTCAGCTGCGATTGCGCGCAGATCACCGGGTGCGGTAGCACAGTTGACCGGGTGCCGTTTTGTGTCATCTATCGCAAGTGCCGCAGACGCGGACGCCAGCAACATAGATGTGAAAATGGCTGCTCCTGCCCAGTTCTGCGCTCTCATCGATCCAAACCTCTCTGGAATGCCTGTCCTTTACTTCAGGTACGCTAAAGCTTTGCGCACCATCGTGACAACCCTGCGCGGAGTGTGTATTTGAACAGGCTCTCTCTTGAGCCCGGCGCGTGTCGGCCTTAGATTAGAGATAACGCGCGATAACGGAGCCCACCATGTTTGGCATTCCCGGCAAACAAGCCGTGACCATGACACCTAAAGCTGCTGAACAGATTGTTCGGCTTATGAAATCCGGCGGTCACACCGGATTGCGCATCGGCGTCAAGAAAGGCGGCTGTGCGGGGATGGAATACACCATGGACTACGTCGATGATGCCGACCCGAACGACGAAGTGGTCGAGCAGGATGGCGCGCGTGTAATGATCGCCCCCATGGCACAGATGTTCCTGTTCGGAACCGAGATCGACTACGAGGTTTCACTGCTTGAGGCCGGGTTCAAGTTCCGAAACCCGAATGTAGTCGATGCATGCGGATGCGGAGAATCGATCAAGTTCGACGAAACCTTGGCTGAACAACGCTAACTCGCAGCTTTTAGGTGGACGTAGGTCTCATTAAATCGCCGCGTCAGGTGCTCTCCAGCGCGGATCGTGGCGTATGAACCCGGGGGCGCAACATTTGTGTCGTAAGAAGGATTAAAGAACAACGGAACCGAGATCCTCTCGTTCACGCTGCCTTTGACTCTATGCTCGGTCGCTTTGACTTCTCCTGCCGTCCAAAACTCCAGCATCTCCCCGAAATTGATTATGAATTGTCCCGGCGTGGCGTTTACAGCTTGCCAATCGCCATCAGGCATACGAACTTCCAGACCCGGTGTGCCGTCCGTGGCCAGCAAAGTCAGGCAGCCATAATCCGTATGCGCGCCGATACCAAAGTCCTTTTCTCCCGCCCAATCAGGGCGTTGCGGATAGAAGTTACCGCGCAGCAGCGCCATTGGCGTATCAAAGGCCGCATCAAAACTGTTTGCATCCCTACCGATGGCAATCGCAATCGCGCGCAAAACGCGAATGGCAACTGAGCAGGCATCTGAATAGTAACTCTGGATCGTTCTCCGAAAGGCGTCGGCCCCGTCTGGCCAGAGATTTGGGGCATACACACTTAATCCACGCCCCGCATAGGGATCATCGGCTGGCAGTTCAAAACCGCTATCATAGACTTCTTTGAAATCCGGGTTCGCCCTGAGATCCACCTGTTCGGAACGCGGCGCACCCCAACCGCGGTTGGCACCCGTAGCTGCCATATCGACGCTCTGCTTGATCTCATCGGGTTGACGAAAAAAATCGCGATACGCGTCAATCACCTGCTTCACACGGGCGGCATCGAGGCCGGAATTGGAGATTGTTAGAAATCCGATCTGGCGAACAGCATGTCTCAGCTTTTCCATCTCAGCTGGATCACGCAGATCCAATTTGGCGAGATCGAGATCGTCTATCATGCCATCCTCCGCAACAACGCGCGCAATGTGTCCTGACAAGTAGCGCTATGCAACCGGAATTGTCAGCCCCGCCTGCGGGTGATATCCGAGGGTTCAAAGCAGAAAACCGGAGGGATCGCGATGCGGCGTAAGTTGGCGGCAGGCAACTGGAAAATGAACGGAACTGGCGTTGCGCTGAGCGAGTTGGAAGCGTTGAAAGCCTCGCACCCATCTTCTGCGGTAGAAATCCTGATATGCCCACCAGCCACTTTGCTTCATCGCGCGGCAAATACGGTTGAAGGTTCGGGCATTACCGTTGGCGGCCAAGACTGCCACGCGGCGCTCTCGGGTGCGCATACCGGGGATCTGAGTGCCGAGATGCTGTTGGATGCAGGGGCGAGCGCAGTGATCCTTGGCCATTCCGAACGCCGTGAAGATCATGCTGAGCAGAACGAAGACATCCGTGCCAAAGCCCGCACCGCCATGGATGCAGGCCTGAAGACGATCATCTGCGTTGGTGAAAGCCTTGAACAGCGCGAAGCAGCAAATACTCTGGATATCATCGGTGGACAGATGTCAGGTTCGATCCCGGATCAAGCGACAGGCGAGAACCTGATTGTCGCATATGAGCCGATCTGGGCCATCGGCACCGGTAAGGTTCCAACGTTGGAAGAGATCGGAGAAGTGCACGATTTCATACGCGCACGTCTCGAACGCCGATTTGGCGAAGGTGTCGGCCGGTCAGTCCGCCTGCTGTATGGCGGATCGGTCAAACCTGGTAATGCTGCCGAGATTTTTGGCGTTTCAAATGTTGACGGAGCGTTGGTGGGTGGCGCCAGTCTGAAAGCAAATGATTTCTCGGGCATCATTCAGGCGCTTGAAAGCGCCTGATCGCCAACTTCATTCGGCAATATCTTCGGCCCAAAGCGCGGGCTTCTCTTCGATAAAACGCTTCATCAATGCAATGCAGTCCGGGTCATCTGCGATGATGACCTCTACACCGCGATCGCGCAGGAAGTCCTCATTGCCGCCAAAATTCACGGTGTCTCCGATCACAACACGCGGGATACCGAACTGTACGATCGTGCCAGAACACATCATGCAAGGCGACAGCGAGGTATAGAGCACAGTATCGCGATAGGTCTTCTGCCGCCCTGCCTTGCGCAGCGCATCCATTTCCCCATGGGCAATCGGGTCGCCCAGTTGGACACGCTGATTACGCCCTTGCGCAACGACCTCACCACCCCGCGCAAGCACTGAACCGATTGGGCAGCCTCCTTCGTCAAATCCAGCTTTCGCCTCATCATAGGCGACGCGCAGCAAGCGTGCATCGGTGTCGGTCAGCATATGCAGGTGTCCTTTGTTCGGAGTTGTTTCGCAAAGCTGCCCGACACCAATCTGGCGGTCAACGCTTAGGCCAGTTTCATGATGACCAAACCCGTCACGATTAGAACCGCAGCGCCGATCCGCATGGGCGTCAGCGCTTCGCCCAGGAATAGGACGCCAACAGTGAACGCCCCTACTGCGCCGATCCCGGTCCAGATCGTATAGGCGGTACCAAGCGGCAGATCCCGCATGGCCATTGCAAGCAGGCCAAATGACCCGATCATCGCAACACCCATGATCGCCGTCGGCCACAGCCGCGTGAAACCAGCGGTCTGCTTCATCGCGACGGCCCAGACGATTTCGAGCAGGCCAGCAAACAACAGTAATATCCAGGGCATAAGAACACCTCACTTTCCGAGATCGGGTCGTCCCGAATAATCGTCCATGATGGTGAGGTCGTCCTCTGACCCTCAGATATGCGTTTGGGCATCAGTTTCAAGACAAAAAAAACCGGGCGGATTACACCGCCCGGTTCATATGCTCGGTTTAACCGATCTAGTTGGTTATGATCTCAGGCCCCATGAATGTGTTGGGCAGGAATGTCGAAATCCACGGGATATACGTAACCATGATGAGGAAGACGAACAGCACGGCCAAGAACGGCAACGCTGCCTTCACAACACTCATCATCGGCATACCTGCCACGCCCGAGGTTACGAACAGGTTCAACCCGACCGGAGGCGTGATCATCCCGATCTCCATGTTCACCACCATGATAATGCCCAGATGGATCGGATCGATACCCAACTCGATGGCAATCGGGAAGACCAGCGGGGCCACAATGACCAGCAGACCTGAGGGCTCCATGAACTGGCCACCGATCAGCAGGATCACGTTGACCACAATCAGGAAAGTCACTGGCCCCAGACCCGCCGATAGCATGGCGCTTGCGATATGCTGAGGCACCTGCTCATCCGTCAGCACATGTTTTAGGATCAGCGCGTTGGCGATCACGAACAGCAGCGTGACAGTCAGCTTGCCCGCCTCGAAAAGTGTATGCTTGGTGTCGGGGTGCACAAAGGCCGTGATCAACGCATAGGGTTTCTTGAGCAGCGAGATGTTCTGCGCATCCCCTTCGGTGCTGAGCGGCCCCATATCCTTGTAGACAAAACTTGCGATCAGGAACGCATAGACGGCAGCAACAGCCGCGGCCTCGGTCGGGGTAAAGATACCTCCGTAGATACCGCCGAGGATGATGACGATCAGGAACAGACCCCAACCGGCCTCGCGCGCCGAGGTGAAAACTTCGCCCCAACCTTTCCAATCGCCTTTGGGAAGGTTCTTGACCTTGGCCATGACGTAAATGGTGATCATCAGCATCAGACCGGCCATCAAACCCGGAATAACGCCTGCAAGGAACATTCGCCCGACCGAAACCTCCACGGCTGCCGCATAGACCACCATCACGATTGATGGCGGAATCAGAATGCCCAGTGTCCCTGCGTTACAGATAACACCGGCGGCGAATTCCTTGGAATAGCCCACCTGACGCATGCCAGCGATGACGATCGACCCGATTGCGACAACTGTCGCCGGAGACGACCCCGACAAGGCCGCAAACAACATACACGCGAAGACGCCAGCAATTGCCAGACCTCCGGGCAAGTGCCCTACACAAGCGATCGAGAACCGGATGATCCGCCGCGCCACTCCACCTGTGGTCATGAAAGATGACGCGAGAATGAAAAACGGGATAGCCAAGAGGGTGAAATGCCCCTCAAATGCCTCGAACAGCGTGCCAGCGACCGAAGCCAATGAGCTGTCGGAATAGATCAGCAGGAAGAGGGTCGAGCTGAGACCAAGTGCCACCGCGATCGGAACTCCGATCAACAATAGGCCAATGACCATCGAGAAAAGTAGTACGACGTCCATCAGTCATGCTCCCCCTGCTGGGCGCGGACTTCTTCGATCTCGTCCTCAACCTCGTGGCTAGCTACAAGGCGATCAGTTTCACCGCGCCAAATCTGTACCGCGACCTGTGCAAAACGGATCACCAGCAGCAACATCGAAAGAGGCAGAACGAAATACGGAACGACCTTGGGCAGTTTCTCGTAATACTCGCCATAGTTGATCATATCTTCCAGAAACCGCAGCGGCGCGACCATCGGGATATCATCAACTTCATAGAAGCTCTGGCTGCGCGCACTCATGTCAAAGCCGGTCGGAAACCAGCGACCCGAGGTTGGCGGCAGATCGGCAAACACTGCCCAGTAGTCATACGACCCCTTGAGCAGGAGCAGAGAAAACACCAGACAGCAAGCAACGGCTATCAGCGCTAAAACCCGGCGTGGCGCGGGGGCCAGCATGTTCAGGATCGCATCAACACCCAGATGTGCATGCTTCTTCACTGCATAAGACGCACCCAGCAGCACCAACCAACCGAAGGTGAATACTGTCAGTTCCAGCGCCCAAAGAATGTTAGAATTGAATACAAACCGCGCGATCACATTGGCGAAGGTGACAAGTGTCATCAGACCCAACAGGCACGCAATCATGGTTTCTTCGATATGGTCGACCAGCCCGCCTTGGCCGGGTTTCGCACCAGACATCTCTCTGTCCCCGCATTTTTTTGATGAGAGTGGTGGGAGTGTGGCGGGCCATTAAGGCCCGCCCAGCCTATGCGTCCATAACTCCCCAGTCCCCGGACGCGTGGCTTGAACCGGGATCAGAACCCGGCGTTGATCGCCTGTGCGGCGTCGATCTTGTCCTGACCAACGTCACCGGCAAATTTGTCCCAGACTGGCTTCATTGCATCGACCCAGGCCTGGCGCTGCTCGGGGTTCAGTTCCCGGATGATGCCCCCTGCGTCAGTGATCGAAGCCTTGGCAGCTTCGTTTACGGAAAAGGCCTCCTTATTACGGGTCTCGGTCACTTCGGCGAGAATCGTCAGGAATTGATCGCGAACTTCAGGCTCCAGGCTGTCCAGCCAGTCAACTGAGGTTACAACCAGATAATCGATGATACCGTGGTTCGTTTCTGTGATGCCGTCCTGCACCTCGAAGAACTTCTTGCCGTAGATGTTCGACCAGGTGTTTTCCTGCCCGTCAACAACGCCCTGTTGCAGAGCACCGTACACTTCCGAGAACGCCATCTTCTGAGGGCTGCCACCAATTGCCTCCATCTGGGCAACCAATACGTCCGATGACTGAACGCGGAACTTCAGGCCGTTCGCATCCGAAGGATCTTCCAACGGCTTGTTTGCAGACATCTGCTTCATGCCATTGTGCCAGAATGCCAGCCCTTGAAGGCCGCGGCGCTGCATGCTGTCTTTCATCGCCTGACCATCAGCCGAGGCTTGGAACGCATCCACAGCATCGATGTTCTTGAACATGAACGGCAGATCGAACAGGCGGAATTGCTTTGTAAATTTCTCGAACTTCGACAGCGAGGGCGCGGCCAACTGCACGTCGCCCTGCAGCATCGCTTCAAGAACCTTGTCATCGTTGTAAAGAGTGGAGTTCGGATAAACCTCCATGCACATCACGCCGTTCATCTCGTCATTGACGCGCTGCTCAAGCAGCGAAGCGGCGATGCCCTTGGGGTGTTTGTCCGTATTGGTCACATGCGCAAACTTCACGACGATCTCGCCATCATCGCAAGCTGCTACACCAGCGGTCGCTGTCACGGACAGTGCGATTGCAGTTGCTGCCGTTGTCAGGAATTTCATCAGTCTTATCCTCCCAGACTTCCCTAAAACTTCCATCGAGCGCTCAATCAGCGCCGTATGTTGCGGAGTGAACCGAATCGGCTCCTCACTCTCAACATTTTGTTTAGATGTTGCTGAAATCTGTTTTTTCCGAATAATTTCTTACAGTTAAATTATGTTCGTTATAAATCTGGTGTTTCGGCAGAACTACGCTGTGCGATTTTTCGCACAGGCAGTCAGCACCTTGTGCGAATTTCCGCACAATATCCGAATCGATGCGAGCGAATCGCTCGCTTAAGACGCAGCGCAGCCGCGGCTCGCCCTAGCGGAAGTGTTTTGCTAACGACGATAGTCTTCTGGCCTAATGTGGTAGCGGGTCAGCTTGTCATAAAAAGTTTTGCGCGGCAGCTTCAGTGCCTTGGCGGCATCCGCAGCCTTGCCATTGTGGCGCCCAAGGGCTGCAATCAGCAAAGACCTCTCAACACGCGCCAATTGCTCGCTCAACCCCAGATCAGCGGCCTGTGCAACCTCATCCGGCATCCCCAACACAAACCGCATTGCCGCCGACATCAACGATCGGGCATTGCCCGGCCAATCCTGCGCCATCAGCGAGGCCAGATGCTTGGGTGTCACTTCAGGTTCCGCAATCCCGGCCTGCTCAGCGGCCTGCGCCACATAGCGGCGAAAGATGACGGGGATATCCTCGGGCCGTTCTGACAGGGCCGGGATTCGCACCCGCATGACATCCAACCTATAGAACAGATCGGCATTGAACCTTCCCTGTGCAGTAAGGTCCGACAAATCGGCCGTTGCCCCTGCGATGATTCTGGCTTCCGTCCCTTGTTCGATCAGTTCCAGCGCGGCGTATTGCGTGGCATCCGACATCGCCGAGATCTCATCCAGATACAGCGATCCGCCTGCCGCGTCCTTGCAGACACGCAATAAATCATCCGGGTTCAGGCCTGAGGCAGGGCGTTTGACAAATGGCCCCTGTCCAACCGGAGACATCAGATGGACAACTTCAGCGACCTTTGAAACTCCGCTACCCGCTGGCCCGGTAACCAGTACCTCGGCCCGTGTTGGCGCTACGCTCCGCACTCGCTCACGCAAGGCCTCGGCTTGATCTGACAACCCAAACAGCATGCGTGCTGCGGGATCGCCACGCTCAAGTTCGCGCCGTTGCTCGCGTTCCTGCAGAATTTCTGCGCGCGCGGCAAAGGCTCGTTCGAGTACCGCCAATAAATCCGCTGCTGCACAGGGCTTTTCCAGAAAATCAAATGCTCCCTGCCCCATGGCCTGTACCGCCATCGGGATATCGCCTTCACCTGTCAGCAATACCACCGGAAGCTCAGGATCAACCTCGCGCGCGTATGCGAGCAGATGAAACCCATCCCGCCCCGGCATGCGAATATCCGAGATGATCACACCGCCGAAGTCACGATGAATATGATCCTTTGCGGCCACGAAAGATCCCGCGGTGACCGGTTCATACTCGGCCAATTCGAGGGTTTGCGCCAAGGCCTCACGTACGGCGGCATCATCATCGACCAAAAGCACTTTGCGGATCATGCTGCCTCATCTTCTTCAAAGGGTTCCAGTTCAACCGTGAATTCAGCACCCTCGTCCGTGTTGGCACCGCGAATATCCCCCCCGAAGCTCTGAACCAGACCGTAGGATATCGACAGCCCCAGACCCATCCCCTCGGACGTCCCAACTGTTTTTGTGGTGTAGAACGGCTCAAACACGCGGTCGGGGTCCTCGATGCCGGGTCCGGTATCCCGCACCGACACGCGAATAGGCTTCCCCCCTGACAGAGTGACCAATATCCTGCGCGTCGGTCGATCGACCATCGCATCCGCTGCATTATTGATTAGGTTGACAAACACCTGTACCAGTCGCACCTCTCCACCCCAAGCATAGACCGCATCCTTTGGCGGCACCCACTCCAACGCGACATTCTCATCGCGCAGGCGCGCCTCGGTCAATTCGGTGGCAGTGTTCAGAACCTGGACCAGATCAACGCGCCCCATTGGTTCGCTTTCATTTCTCGCAAAAGCCCGCAGGTTCTTGATGATCCGCGCCATGCGTGCGGCCATATCGGAAATACGGCCCAGATTTTCGCCAGCTCTCTGGCCCTTGCCGCGCTCAAGAAAGGCGGACCCGTTGTCGGCGAACTGCTGAATCGCCATCAAGGGCTGGTTCAATTCATGACTGATGCCAGCCGACATCTTGCCCAAAGCGCTCAACTTACCAGCCTGAACCAAATCGGCCTGCGCTTGTTTGAGCGCGGCCTCCGCCTCCTGCCGCTCGGCAACTTCGTGGCGCAAAGCGCTATTAGCCGCCGTCAAGGCGCGCGTGCGTTGCGCGACCCGGCTTTCCAGCACGGTATTTGCCTCTGCAAGTGTCCGACGGCGTTCCGAGGCCAGAAACAACAAAGCACCAAAGGCGAAACAGATCGCCGCAACCGCCGCCGCCTGCAACCCCGCCAACCGGCGCGCCGGGGCGACATCAACCAGCATCTCTGCGGTCATCGCAATCACCGGAAGATCGAGCGTCAGATGCAGGGCGCGACGGGGCAGATAGCGACCCCAATTGAGCTTCCACACTTCATATCCCGCAATCCGGGTTGAGGCGAAATCGACATTCTCACCTTCTGGTGACATCAGCCCTTGCTGCCCTTGCCCGCGGCGCCATAGTAGCAGATCCGATCGGTTCGAGATAAAGACAACCCCATCCGTATCAACGAAAAACACCGCATCGGTACTGCCGCGCCATGTTTGTTCCACATCCTGCACATCGGCCAGAACCATCAACGCGCCTTCTATTTGGCCCAAATCCCCGAATGATGGGGCCGCGTATGAATAAATGCGGTCACTGCTTGCGTCTTCGACCCCATGTGCGCTGCCCAGGGCCCCCTGCATGGCGCGCTCGAAGGCCGGATGTGCGGACATATCGCGCCGCGTCACCGGTTGGGCCGCGACCAGAACCTGACCCTCCGGATTCAGGTACATAACGTTAACGGCAGCGGTTTTGTCTGCCACATCCAGCAGCACCTTTCGGGCGGCCCGTTGCTGTTCTGATGTTTCTAGCTCCTGCAAAGCAGGATGATCCGCCATCAAGGCGGCCACTTCCTGATAGACCTGCATTTGCGTGCTCAGACGGTCGGCGGCCAGTTCCAAATCAGCCTCGGCCTTCTCGCTCAGTTGCGACAGGGCCTGACGATAGCCATAAGTCCAGACCGCCGCTGACAGCAATCCGACCGCGCATAAGAAACCGGCTATGATCCAAAAACGTTGCATATCTAGGGTCTTGCATTCAGCAGCCGCCATGGCAAGTCTGCACCGCATGAAGACGCTGACCCAATCCCCGACCGACCCGGCATTCGTGCAAAACCCATACCCCTTTTATGACAGCGCACGTCAGTCGGGCGATCTGTTCTACTGGAAAGACTACGGCCTTGTCGCGGCTGTCTCGCACAAAGCGGTGCAAATTCTGCTGCGCGATCGGCGCTTCGGGCGTGAAATCCCGGCGGAACTTGCAAAACCCGGCCCAGAGCATCTTGCACCCTGGCTAGAAGTCGAATCCCATTCGATGTTAGAGCTTGAACCCCCGCGTCATACTCGATTGCGTTCTCTGGTTCTGAGGGCTTTTACCTCACGCGCGATCACGGCGCTTGAGGGGTCCACTGAACAGTTGTGCCACGATTTGATCAAGCAGTTCCCCGCTGGCCCCTTCGATCTGCTGGAGGCCTATTGCACCCAGGTCCCCGTGATCACGATCTGCCGTCTGCTTGGTGTGCCGGAAGACATGGCACCGCAACTGTTGCAGTGGTCGCACGCCATGGTGGCCATGTATCAGGCAAACCGGACGCGCCAGACCGAAGACGAAGCCGTCCGTGCCACACAAGCCTTTACCACCTATCTCGAAGAATACATCGAAAAACGCCGCACTGACCCGCGTGACGATCTGATCACCCGGTTGATCGCGGCAGAGGAAGATGGTGAAAAACTCTCGCGCGACGAACTGATCACGACCTGCATTTTGTTGCTGAACGCCGGTCACGAAGCCACCGTGCACGCCATCGGCAATGGCGTGAAGACTATGCTGACGACGGGTACACAGCAGTATGTCCTGACGCCCGGCACCATCGACGGCGCAGTCGAGGAAATCCTGCGTTTCGATCCACCACTGCACATGTTCAGACGCTATGCCTATGAAGACATTGAACTCTTCGGTCACCGCTTTGCGCGTGGTGACGAAGTTGCCTTGCTTCTGGGCGCAGCCAATCGCGACCCTGCTGCTTGGTCCCAACCCGATACATTCGACCCGATGCGAGATGTAAGCGCCAATACTAGCTTTGGTGGTGGCCTTCACTTCTGTGTAGGCGCTCCGCTGGCCCGGCTTGAGATGCGGATCGCCCTGCCCATGCTGTTCCAGCAATGCCCAAAGCTAAAGCTGACGGCAGAGCCGCAATATTCGGACAGCTACCATTTCCACGGGCTGACCAAACTCATGGTAACGGTCTGACTTAATATCCTGTCAAGAAACCCGGATCCGTTCTTCATCTGGCCATAAATATCTTGGGGGAGTCGCCTTCGGGCGGCGGGGGCGGCGCCCCCATTCACGCTTCAAACTATCCGACAGACTTCAATGGCAGCATTGTGGTCGATTTGATCTCTTCCATCGAAAGCAAGGCTGTGACGTTGTGCACCCGTACCTCTGAAATCAACGCCTGATAAAACGCATCGTACGCACGCGCGTTCTTGACGCGCACTTTCAGAATGTAATCGATGTCTCCAGCCAAACGGTGCGCTTCCTGAACCTCTGGACGATCGCGCAACGCTTTCAGGAACTTCTGCTGCCACTCTGCTTCATGTTCCGACGTACGGATCAGCACAAAGAATGTGGCCTCAAAGCCCAACGCTTCGGCATCCAGCAATACGGTCTGCTGGCCAATGACCCCTGCCCCCTTCAGCTTGCGAATGCGATTCCAAACCGGCGTCTTGGAGCTCCCTACACGGGCTGCGATTTCGTCAAGCGACTGGCTGGCATCCCGTTGCAGCTCGGCTAGAATTTTCCGATCCGTGTCGTCTATTCGCACCGACATTCCAATTTCCCTTCCAATTCAGAACAAACCTGCTTTCACTCACCGCATATAGAACATTTGTTCTTATTTCTTCGCGCATATGGCGATTTGGCGGGAATATTTCCTATATTGGCACACAAGTCAATTCAGTCACGAGATGATCCGATGCAGGTCAAACAAACAAATATGCGCATTCACAAACCCGGCGTCGCCCGAGTTGCGCAATACCCGCACGTAGTCTCGGTTTTCAATAAGGAGCTTGCCTGATGGCCCGCGCTTTTACCCCCAAAGTCGTCACCGCCAACGACTTGTTGGAAGGTGATGTGATTTACCAGACCGAAGATGACCGGTGGTCGCGCGAGTTGTCCGATGCCGAACTGATCACGGACGAAGCTCACGCGCAGGTTCGTCTGCTGGATGCCGCGCGTCAGGCCAACAAGATCGTCGGCGCCTATCTTGCCGACGCGGTGGCCGGAGAAAACGGCCCCGAACCCACCCACTTTCGGGAGGATTTCCGCCGGACTGGTCCGTCCAACTATGCCCACGGCAAACAGGAAACCTCCCCGCAGCCTCGGGCCTGATCTCAGGCCATTCTCTCTCCCCTTCAAGGCCCCGGGTCCGGGGCTGCAACTAAGGACAGCTAAACATGTATCGCTACTCCGAGTTCGACACAGCATTTTTGGCAGAACGCAACGCGCAGTTCCGTGCGCAGGTTGAGCGTCGCATTGACGGTTCGCTGACTGAAGACGAATTCAAGCCACTGCGCCTGATGAATGGTCTGTATCTGCAATTGCACGCTTATATGCTGCGGGTCGCTATTCCATATGGCACGCTGTCCAGTGCTCAGATGCGTCAGCTCGCTTTGCTGGCCGAGAAATGGGACAAAGGTTACGGCCATTTTACCACCCGTCAGAACATTCAGTACAACTGGCCGAAGCTGAACGACGTGCCGGATATGCTGGACGCACTGGCCGAGGTTGGCATGCACGCCATCCAGACCTCGGGTAACACCATCCGCAACGTGACCGCCGATCATTTCGCCGGTGCCGCCGCGGATGAGGTCGCTGATCCGCGCCCCTATGCCGAACTGCTGCGCCAGTGGTCAACCGACCACCCTGAATTCCAGTTCATGCCCCGCAAATTCAAGATCGCCATCACCGGCAGCGAGAATGACCGCGCCGTGATCAAGGCGCATGACATCGGTCTGCAATTGGTTGAGCGTGATGGCGTTCTGGGTGCCCGCGTCATCGTTGGCGGTGGTCTGGGCCGTACGCCCATGATCGGCAAAGAGCTATCGGAATTCGTCGCCTTTGACGACCTGCTGGCCTATCTTGAGGCCACCGTTTCCGTGTGGAACCAGATCGGCCGTCGCGACAACAAATACAAGGCACGTATCAAGATCACCGTGCATGAGCACGGCATCGACGCCATCCGTGCCAAAGTGAACGAACGCTTTTTGAAGGTTCGCCCGCAATTCAAAGGCGCGGATATGAACCTGCTGGAAGAAATCAAAGGCCACTTTGCGCCTCCGGCCTTCCGTGATGGTTCGGTTGCCTCGTTCGAGAGTGCCTACACCAACGATCCGGTCTTCCGTTCGTGGGTCGACACCAACATCGCGCCGCACAAGAACGCGGACCACGCGATCGTCACGATCTCGATCAAGAAGCACGGCCAGACGCCGGGCGATGCGACTGCCGAGCAGATGCGCGTAATGGCTGATCTGGCCGAAGAGTTTGCCTATGACGAACTGCGTATCAGCCACGAGCAGAACGTAATCCTGCCGCATGTCCACAAATCCGACCTGCCCGCGATCCACGCAACGCTGAAAGAACACGAGCTGGCCACCGCAAATATCGGCTTGATCAGCGACATTATCGCCTGTCCCGGTATGGATTACTGCGCACTGGCGACGGCACGTTCGATTCCCGTGGCGCAGGAAATCGCGACCCGGTTCGAAGACCTGAAACTGGAGCATGATATCGGCTACCTGAAGATCAAGATCTCGGGCTGCATCAACGCCTGTGGTCACCACCATGTGGGTCACATCGGCATTCTTGGCCTGGACCGCGCTGGCGTCGAAAACTACCAGATCACTCTGGGTGGTGACGGTACTGAATCCGCAGCCATCGGTGATCGTACTGGCCCGGGCTTCGCCTATGACGAGATCGTTCCGGCGGTCGAGCGCATCGTCGACACGTATCTGGAGCAGCGCGACAGCGCGGAAGAGACCTTCTTGCAGACCTATCGCCGCGTTGGCATGGCACCGTTCAAAGCGGCGCTTTACCCCGAGGCACAGGCCAATGCCGCTTGACCTGATCCAAACGGAACTGGGGGCTGACCGCGCCGAACTGACCGAAAAGGTCGAGGCGCTGAACGCCCGCTTCCGCCACCACAGTGCCCATGATGTGATGCATGGCGCATTGGACGAGATCGATGAGCTTGCTCTGGTCTCCAGCTTTGGCGCAGAATCGGTGGTGTTGCTGCATATGGCTGCAGTGGTCGACAAGATGACCCCAGTGCTGTTCGTGGACACCCAGATGCTGTTTGCCGAAACGCTGGAATACCAGCAGGAGGTCAGCGAGCGTCTGGGCCTGCGCAATGTGCAGATCATCCGCGCCGAGGATGAAGATGTTCAGCGCGACGATCCTTATGGCGCGTTGCGTCTGCGTGACACCGATGCCTGCTGCAACCTGCGCAAGACCTTCCCGCTGCAGAAAGCTCTGACCGGGTATTGTGGCTGGATCACCGGGCGCAAACGGTTTCAGTCCGGCACCCGTGCCGCGCTGGACTTTTTCGAGGTCGAGGACGGAACCGGCCGGATCAAGGTCAACCCGCTGGCCCATTGGGCACCCGAGGATGTGCGCGCCTATATGGACGAAAACAACCTGCCCCGGCATCCGCTGGTGGCCAAAGGATACCCCTCGATCGGCTGTGCGCCCTGCACCTCGCCGGTCAAAGAAGGCGAAGACCCCCGCGCCGGGCGCTGGCGCGATCAGAACAAGGAAGAATGCGGCATCCATTTCGTTGATGGAAAAATGGTGCGCATCGGAGAGAAAACATGAACGTAATCGTAAACGACGAGGGCTTTGCCCCCGATGATTGGACCGATGGCTATGTCACGCTGGACGATGCAGCGAATGACGTGGTTGCGCTGGATATCGCCTCGGACACTGACCCCGATGAACTGTTTGATCGGCTGGGCAGCGCCCAAATGGTGCGCGTGGACTTTCCATCCTCAGCGGATGGGCGCGGCTTTACGATCGCGCGCGTTCTGCGTCTGAAAGGTTATACAGGTCGCCTGCGGGCAAAAGGCCATGTTCTTGCAGACCAATACGCCATGGCGCGTCGTAGCGGCTTTGACGAAGTCGAAATTGATGACACCTTGGCGAACCGGCAGCCCGAAGATCAGTGGCTGGCCCGGGCCAATTGGCAGGACAACAACTACCAGGCCCGCCTGCGCGGCTGACCCGCCATCGCCAACCTGTGATACGAAAGGGGCAATCTGCCCCTTTTCCTGACTTGGATCAAAGATTAAACGGAGATGTCGGTTTAGCAGACCGGTAGTGAAACGATGACAGAGATGAAACCCGTGAGTGAAGCAACCGCCGTTAAGGCCCCTGTCCTGCCCGATGCCCAGACCGTGACCGAGGTCAAGCACTGGACCGACCGCCTGTTCTCTTTCAAGGTGTCGCGCCCGGCTTCCTTGCGCTTTCGCTCGGGTGAGTTCGTTATGATCGGCCTACTGGGCGATAATGGCAAACCGCTGTTGCGCGCATATTCCATCGCCTCGCCTTCATGGGATGAGGAACTGGAATTCTACTCGATCAAAGTGCAGGATGGCCCGCTGACCTCAAAACTGCAGCACATCCAGCCTGGTGATCAGATCATTCTTCGGCCCAAACCCGTCGGCACGCTGGTGCATGACGCATTGCTGCCCGGCAAGCGCATCTGGTTCTTCGCCACCGGCACAGGCTTTGCGCCCTTCGCGTCGCTGCTCCGTGAACCGCAGACCTATGAGGATTATGACGAGGTTATCATCACCCATACCTGCCGCGACGTAGCTGAACTGGATTACGGTCGCGAGTTGATCGAGGGCGTCAAACAGGACGAGTTGCTGGCCGAACTGATTGGTGACGGTTTCGCCGACAAGATCCGCTATTATCCCACCACCACGCGGGAAGAGAGCCCAAAGATGGGCCGTATAACCGAGCTGTTAAAAGACGGCACCGTATTTGCCGATCTGGGCATCGAAGGTGGTATCAAGCCAGATACTGATCGCGCGATGGTTTGTGGCAGCCTTGCCTTCAACCATGACATCAAAGCAATTCTGGAAGAGTTCGGCTTGCGAGAAGGTGCAAATTCCGAACCCAAGGAATTCGTGATTGAAAAGGCATTTGTGGGCTAATGGGGTTTGCCGGTGGAGTTATCGACACCCTAAACCGGCAAAAACTCACGAAATTCATGGAAAATTCATGCGGCTTGCAATTTATGCCGCTTGAAACACCTCTCAGCCCGGTCTAAATTCCGGGCTCGAAATTCTGCAATCATCAAAGGAATGAACCCATAGCCCGCAGACCTCACAACGCGCCGCCACAGCGAGATACCGGCCCGCGCGTCAATGACAAGATCCGTGCTCCCGAAATTCGCCTGATTGGCGCCGAAGGTGAAAATGTCGGGGTGGTTCATCCCGCAAAGGCCATGCAGATGGCCGCCGATGTCGGCCTCGATCTGGTTGAGATTTCGCCCAACGCGAACCCGCCGGTCTGCAAAATCATGGATTTCGGCAAGTTCAAGTACGAACAGCAGAAACGCGAAAGCGAAGCCCGCAAGAAGCAAAAGATCATTGAGGTGAAAGAGGTCAAGTTCCGGCCCAACACCGACACGCATGACTATGACGTCAAGATGCGCAACGTGTTCAAGTTTCTTGAGAACGGCGACAAGGTCAAAGTCACCCTGCGTTTCCGGGGCCGCGAGATGGCGCACCAGAACCTGGGGCGTGAGCTGCTGGAACGTGTGGCCGAAGACGTCAAGGATCTGGGCAAGATCGAGAACATGCCCAAGATGGAAGGCCGTCAGATGATCATGATGATTGGCCCGCTGCCACAGAAGTAGGTTTTCTTTTTGTAGAATGACAAAAGCCCCTCCGAAATCGGAGGGGCTTCTTTGTTTTCTGGCTTCTCGCCTAAATCAGATCACCGAGGATATCGCCCGATCCAGCTTGTCTACAAGCTCGACCAGTTGGTCATCTTCAATGACAAAGGGCGGTGCTAGGAGGATATGATCTCCGTTGCGTCCATCACGCGTTCCCGACATCGGGTAACAGATCAATCCCTCGGCCATGGCGGCCTTCTTGATCTTGGCCGCTAGGCCGCGCGACGGATCAAACGGAGTTTTCGTATCCCGATCCTCGACCAACTCAATTCCTCGGAATAAGCCGCGGCCCCGTATGTCCCCGACATTCGGGTGTTGGCCAAACTTGTTTTCCAACATGCTCTGCAATTTGCCCCCCATTACGCCGGCCCGCGCTGGCAGTTCACGAGAAGTAAGTTCCTGTACAACGGCAAGCGCAGCCGCAGTCGCAACCGGATGACCGATATAGGTGTGGCCATGCTGGAAGAAGCCCGATCCATCCCGGATCGCATCATAGATTCGACCCGAACACAGCATCGCTCCGATAGGCTGATACCCAGCCCCCAACCCTTTGGCGATACAAAGAATATCCGGCGTGACATCGTCATGATCACAGGCAAACAAATGCCCGGTACGCCCCATGCCGCACATTACTTCGTCGAGGATCAGAAGAACGCCGTGTTGATCGCAAATTTCACGGATTCGCTTGTAGTACCCCTCGACTGCCGGAACAGCCCCAAGCGTCGCACCAACCACCGGCTCCGCCATGAAAGCCATGACCGTTTCAGGCCCAAGGCGCAGGATTTCTGCCTCCAGCTCATTCGCAACGCGCTGACCATATTCAAAACTGCTCTCATCCTCAGGCTTTTCGGCGTACTCATAGCAAGGAGCGATATGAGTCATCTCGATCAGCATCGGTGCAAACTGCGCCCGCCGCCATTCATTGCCACCCGCCGAAAGTGCCCCCAAAGTGTTGCCGTGATAGCTTTGTCGGCGCGCTATGACATGACGGCGTTCAGGCTGGCCGGTTTCCAGATAATACTGCCGCGCCAGTTTGATAGCAGCCTCGGTCGCCTCTGACCCGCCCGAGACAAAATAGACCCGGTCCAGTTCGCCGGGGGAGTGTTTAATCAGCAGATCGGCCAGTGCCTCGGCCGGTGCCGAGGTCATAAAGCCCGTATGCGCAAACGCAATCTGCGCCACCTGATCCTGCACCGCTTTGACCACAGCGGCGTTGGAATGGCCGAGGCATGAAACGGCAGCATCACCACAATCCAGATAGCGACGGCCGGTTGAGTCGATGAGATAACAGCCGTCACCACCAGCGGCCTCAGGCAGTTCCGACTTTGTATGGCGTGGAAATACGTGACTCATGTCGACGTCCTTTTCAGAAGATCAATCAGCGCCGCGACGGATGCGGCATTGTCAGCCCAGGTTTGTCCATCCGGACCGGCAAGGCTGTTCTCAAAACCCACGCGCACATCGCCACCCAACTGCGCGGCCTTTTGCAGGCACGCATGCTCCTGCCCTCCAAAGGCACAGACCATCCATGGATCAGCGCTGTGCGGAAACACATCCAGTTCATTCGGACTCGATTCCTGCGCCGTGGCATAGCGACCAAGGACAAGCAGACGGTCGACCTGATCCGATTTTACCACCCCTTCAGCCTGCCAATGGGTCAGTAACTCGACGTCAGCGACATCATAGAGGATATGCTGAACACGAGTCCCTTGTTCCGCGCATAGTGCGTAGACCTTTGGCGCAAGTTCGGGCGACCGTGCAATCTCGCGCACCGAAATCGAAGCCCAGTCCGGGCGCACATTTTGCAAACAAGCAAGTTGCGCTTGAACGCCGAAAACGCCAGCAGCTTCTGTCGTAATCTGGATGTCCATGTCAGGGACCGCAGCACGCAGTTCAGCAATGGTTTCACAATACAAACCCGCATCAAGCGAATGCTGACCCGTCTGATCACGAACATGCAGGTGCAGGCCTTGCGCACCTGCCCGATTGCACGTCTTCGCAGCTTTGACGATTTCGTCCGTTGTGATCGGCAGCGCAGGATGATCCCCATGCCCCCGCCGCGCCCCGTTCGGAGCCACCAACACGTATGGCCTTCCCGCCATCCTCGAACCAGTCTCTGACATTCCGTCACCTGTTTTGCACGATCCCGAATTAGACACCCTGCCAACGTTTTCAATTTGCATTCTTCATAACATTTGTTTTTCTTACCAAATGCAACACACCTCATCCCAACTGACCGAGCAGCTTCGGCACGAAATCGACACCCTGCCTCAGCAAATGCAAGCCGCAGCGAAATACATCATCGACCACCCTGGCGATTTCGGGCTCGACCCGGTTCGGCTTACCGCCGAAAAGATCGGTGTCAGTTCAAACGTTTTGGTGCGGTTGGCACAACGCATGGGATTCGACAGTTTTGAGTCGTTCAGACGACCCTTTCGCCAAACCCTTGTCACAGACCGAGAAGATCGGCTGGGTCAGGGCTGGCTGGATCGCATGAAATCGGGGGGGCAATTCAGCGCCGCGCAAGCTGGGTTTGCGCAAAACGAACTGAACGTCGTAGCCCGCTCCTTGCGGTTGGCCGATCCTGATTTGATGCAACAGGTCACAGAGTACATGATTGCAGCTAATCGCTGTTTCCTAACCGCGACCCGGGCCAGCTATGCTTTGGCCTACTATCTCCACTATGCGGGTCGGATGGCACACCCAGGATTTCAACTTATCCCGCGACATATGGGATCAGCCATCGATGATTTGCTCGAGGCCGATGAGGCGGACTGCCTTTTCGCTATTACCGTTCACCCCTATTCCTCTGACACTATACAATCCATGCGTTTTGCGCGTAAACGCGGCATGCGCATCGTGCTATTGTCGGATAGCGACGTCATCGCCCCTGGTGTTGACCCTGACATCGTGCTGCCTGTAAGTACCCGCGCGCAACATCACTTTTCCAGCTTCTCCGGAGCGATGGCAGTGCTTGAATGCCTGCTGGGTCATCTCTTTGCCGCAGGGGGATCAGCCGCGCGTGACCGCGTGGAACGCTATCAGACAGCCAGAGAAGACACCGGCGCCTACTGGCGCCCCGCCAAGCTCCCAAGAGTTCGGAAAGAATAAAGAGCCCCGGCTTTCACCGAGGCTCTCAAAGCTGATTAACAATCAGATCAACTGCAAGCTTCGACAGCCCGTTTCGTCATAACAGTGACCAGATGCGCCCGATACTTTTTGCTCCCGTGCAGATCACCAATCATGTTCATCGGATTGATGTGCAGCCCCATCAAAGCGTCCGCGCGGAACTCTTTGTTCAGGGCCTCCTCAGCCTCCGCCCAGCGGAAAACTCCGTCCTCGCTTGCACCGGTTACTGCAACCCGAACGCCATCGGCAAACCGGGCAAGATATACCCCGACCAACGCAAACCGAGACGCGGGCTGCAAAAACTTCTGATAACTCGCCGCCTGAGGCACGGGGAAACGCACCGAAGTGATAATCTCGCCCTCTTCCAGAGCTGTCGTAAACATTCCCTGAAAGAAGTCATCCGCCGCTATCTGGCGATTATTGGTGACAATGGTCGCGCCTGAACCCAGCACTCCCGCCGGATAACAGGCCGCTGGATCATTGTTGGCAATCGAACCGCCAATAGTGCCACGATTACGCACCGCAGGATCACCGATCTGGCCGGCCAGCGCTGCCAGCGCCGGATAGTTACCAGCAGCTTCAGCGGCCACATTTGCGTGGGTTGTTGCACCGCCTATCGCCACCGAGCCATCATCCTCGACGCAGACCCCTTTCATTTCAGCGATTCCATTGACCGAAACCAGCTTGGATGGCGCGGCCAACCGCTGCTTCATTGTGGGGATCAGGGTTTGCCCACCCCCCAATGCCTGTGCATCCTCAACTCCCAACGCAGTAACCGCGTCAGCGATGGTCGAGGGTTTCTCAAACTCGAAATTGTACATTTCGTTCTTCCTTTCCGAAAAGCGCGGATCCGCCCTTCATCTGGCTATAAATATCTCGGGGAGCGCGAGGGGCTGGCCCCTCGCACCCGAACCTCTCAACCATGCATTGCTGTCCAAACACGCGACGGGCTCATCGGCATGTCAATGTGATCAACAGCCTTTCCACCCGAGTTCAGTGCATCCAGAACCGCGTTGACTACCGCAGGCGGCGAGCCAATCGCACCAGCTTCACCGCAGCCCTTCACACCCAACGGGTTGTGCGTACACGGCGTCTGGCTGGAATGGTCGACCGCATAGAACGGCAGATCATCGGCGCGTGGCATCGCGTAATCCATGAAGGATGCGCTCAGCAACTGGCCATTCTCGTCATAGGCGCAGTTTTCCAACAACGCCTGACCGATACCCTGACCGATACCGCCATGTACCTGACCATCCACAATCATCGGATTAACGATGTTGCCAAAGTCATCCGCAGCGGTGAAGGCTTCGATGGTCACCTGTCCAGTCTCGGGATCCACCTCAACCTCGCAGGCATATGCCCCCGCCGGGAAGGTGAAGTTGGCCGGGTCATAAAATGCGGTCTCCTCCAACCCCGGCTCAACCTCCAATGGGAAGTTGTGCGGTACATAGGCTGTCAGAGTCACATCACCCCAGGCCACCGACTTGTCAGTGCCCGCGACGCTGAACTGACCGTCCTTCAGCTCGATATCGGCCTCGGACGCCTCGAGCAGGTGGGCCGCGATTTTCTTGGCCTTGTCGATCACCTTTTCGGTCGCCTTAACCATGGCCGAACCACAGACCGCCAGCGAGCGTGAGCCATAAGTGCCCATGCCGAACGGGATCTTCGATGTGTCGCCATGCACAATCTCGACCATCGACTCGTCGATGCCGATCATGTCCGCCACTACCTGCGGGAAAGCAGTCTCATGCCCCTGCCCGTGGCTATGTGCACCAACCATGACGCTGATGGAACCGGTGGCGTTTACCCGCACCGTGGCAGCATCATAAAGACCCGCCCGGGCCCCCAGCATACCGACGATGTTCGAGGGCGCGATGCCGCAGGCCTCGATATAGCAATTGACGCCTAGACCACGCAGCTTGCCATTGGCCTCGCTTTCCGCCCGCCGCGCGGCAAAACCAGCCAAATCAGCAGCAGCCTCAAGCTTATCCATCGTCCCGTTGTAATCCCCGGTGTCGTAGGTCAGCGCCACCGGTGTGTCATACGGGAACTGGGTGATGAAATTCTGGCGACGCAGGGCGATCGGATCGACACCCAGTTCACGCGCTGCCTTGTCGATGACGCGCTCTAACTGATAGGTCGCCTCTGGCCGACCCGCACCGCGATAAGCGTCCACCGGCACTGTGTTGGTGAACATTGCCTTCACATTCACCTGAATGACCGGCGTTTTGTAGTTGCCCGCCATCAGAGTGCCATGCAGCCAAGTCGGAACCGAGCTTGAGAAGGTCGACAGATACGCGCCCAGATTGGCGTAGGTGTCAGTGCGAAGGCCTGTGAAGTTATTGTCCGCGTCCAACGCGAGCTCAATCGTGCTGACGTGGTCGCGGCCCTGCGCATCCGACATAAACGCCTCGGACCGGCTGGCGGTCCATTTGACCGGACGGTTGCAGGCCTTGGCAGCGAATGTACAGAACGCCTCTTCCGCGTAGTGGAAAATCTTCGTGCCAAATCCACCACCAACATCAGGCGCTACAACACGCACTTTGTGTTCAGGCAAGCCCAGAACAAATGCGCACATCAGCAAGCGGATCACATGCGGGTTCTGCGAAGTGGTGTAGAGCGTGTACTCATCCGTACCCCGGCTGTACTCGGCCACCGCAACGCGCGGCTCCATCGGGTTTGCGACCAGACGGTTATTGATCAGGTCCAGAGTGGTGACATGGGCCGCGTTGGCAAAAACCTCATTGACCTTGTCATTGTCTTCTTCGCCCAGATGCCAGTCATAGCAGATGTTGTTCTTCAGATCCTCATGGATAAGCGTCGCGCCATCCTGCGCTGCGGCTTTCATATCCAGCACGGCAGGGAGCTCTTCGATATCCACTTCAATCGCTTCCGCTGCATCTCGGGCGAGTTCAAGGCTGTCTGCGACAACGGCAGCAATGGGATCGCCTACATGTCGGACCTTGCCTTGCGCCAGAATGGGATGCGGTGGTTCCTGCATCGGGGCGCCATGGCGGTCGGTTACTTCCCAGCCGCAGGGCATTCCGCCCACGCCTTCAAAGTCCTTGCCGGTGAACACCTTCACAACCCCCGGCATACCCTCGGCGGCAGATGTGTCAATGTTGGTGATCCGGCCATGCGCGATGTCGGACCGTAGGAAATGCACATAGGCCTGGCCATGTACGTTGATGTCGTCGGTGTAATTGCCTGCTCCGGTCAGAAAGCGTACGTCCTCGCGCCGCTTGGAACTGGCTCCGATGCCACTGTCTTTGGGCATTGCTTGTTCTCCTCCGTGGAAAAGAATTTTCGTCGAAAATTCTTAACCGCCTCACTCGGCGGCGATGCTGGAAACGTCTTGACCCGATGCGGCCATGATTGCCTTGACGATGTTGTGGTAGCCTGTGCACCGGCATAGGTTACCCTCAAGGTACTTGCGAATTTCGCCTTCGGTCGGGCGCGGGTTATCCTTGAGCAATGCTGCAGCGCTCATCACCATGCCCGGAGTGCAAAATCCACATTGCAGCCCGTGATGATCCTGAAAGGCCTGTTGGATCACGTTCAGCGTGCCATCTTCGGCCGCCTGCCCCTCGATCGTGCCCACATCCGCGCCGTCTGCTTCCAGCGCCAGCATGTTGCAGGATTTGACCGCCTCACCATTCACGTGCACCACGCACGCGCCACATTGAGCCGTGTCGCAGCCAATATGTGTGCCTGTCAAATTCAGGTGGTCGCGTAGAAATCCGGATAATAGAGTCCGCCCTTCAACATCACCGCTGACGGCAACGCCGTTCACGGTCATTGAGACCTTGGTCATAAGATCCTCCCCTTTTTTGGCTTATTTGCTAAGCCAGAGTTAAACACGGTAAATTTCGTTTGAGAACAAAAATATTTGCCTGATTTTTCCGCAGTTTCGCTGATCAGCCTTCTAACAGTGATGCGTCCACCAAACAGGGCAAAATTGCCGTTGCGTCATTTACTCTTGGCAGCGCGGGGCTGTGGCCGCGTCGGGATTTCTTTTAGCAGCCCACCGACACCCATCCCTGCGATGTCCGCGCCCGTCGTTTCGATTCCGCAAGCAACGCGGGACAAGACCCAATCCGCCCCGTTCAATGCTGGTGAGCGCGCGCATCCGGGCAAACCGATGATGGGGCGCTCGCCGGAAGATCCCAAAAACAACAGGTTCCCCGGATCGACCGGCATTCCAAACCGGTCGACGATACCCCCCGCCGCCCGCACAGAAGCAGGCGCCACATCATCTTTATCCGACGTGGCCGATCCGGTCAGGATCATGACGATCTCACCCCGAATGGTCGAAATCGATGCTGTTAAGTCGCCCATCCGATGCGGCACCACCTGAACATCTGACAGATTCATACCCAAAGCCTCAACCCGGCTACGAATAGCAGCGATACCTTTTTCGTTAGATGGCCCGCCAGCAATGTCGGTAACGATGAGACCCGCATTTTCGTATTTGGGCACCGATAATCGAATAGCGTCCTGCGCATGACGGGCCGCACACTCAACGTCGGATCGAGGTACGGCATAAGAAATCACCTTGATCGTCGCGACCATACCGCCAGCCGCCATCTGCTGGTATTGCGGCACCGTCGCAACCGTGATCATCGGATTGACCTGATTGAACTTTTGCAAGGCATCGGTATCCAGCACCGCGACGCCTGGTCCATTTGCTAAAAGGTTGACCCGGCCTGTAAAGGCTTCGGTGACACGCAGATTTGCCTGTGTGGGACTTGGTGCAAGCGCTTCTGCCAGCAGCGCTGCGGCTTCGTCCTCATGGCAATCACCTTGCTCCAGTCTGGCGACTGTGACCTCGGTCAGACCGGCTTGGTGCAACTCGGCTATGTGCTCGGACGAAAGCGTTATACCTTTCCTAAGCTTGCGGTTTCCCGCTTTGACGGAATGGGCCAATATCGCACCGTTGGCGTCGGAAACGGGTACCGGACCAAACTTCACGCTCTGCCTCGCAGGACCGCCGTCATCTGCGCCAGGATCGCAACGGCTATCTCAGACGGTCCAGCCGCCCCGATATCAAGCCCAACAGGTCCGTGAATCAGTGAAATCTGGTCATCGTTGAACCCGGCCTGCTTCATCCGCTCCACGCGTTTGGCATGTGTGCGCTTAGATCCGAGTGCGCCGATGTAGAACACATCAGCCGCCAAACCGGCCTGAAGCGCGGGGTCATCAAGTTTGGGGTCGTGGGTCAGCAACACAAGCGCCGTGCGCGAGTCGAGACCCAGCTTTGACACAGCCTCATCCGGCCAATCCGTCAGGATGGTTTCTCCGGGAAAACGTGCGTCCGATGCGAAGGCCTCGCGCGGATCTATAATCGCCGGGTCATAGCCCGCGATCCGGGCCATCGGCACCAGAGCTTGGGCGATGTGCACCGCTCCCACCACTATCAACCGTAGCGGTGGGTTGTGGACAGCGACAAAGGTTTGCCCATCCTCTTCGAACCCGGACCTGTCCATACGCAAGCGTTCGGAATAGGCATTACGGCGCAACGCGCGCTGGCCCGTCTCGACATTGACTTCATAGGCCAAGGGTTCGCGCCGCGCCCGTGCCGCGACCAGTTCGGCCAGCATTGGTTCGGGCAGGACCTTGCCGACCGGTTCAACCAAAACCCTGATCGTACCGCCGCAGGCCAGACCGACGGCAAACGCATCCTCGTCGCTTACACCGAACTCTAGCAGCCTTGCCTCGCCTTCCTCTATGGCTTCCAGCGCTTCGACGATCACGGCACCTTCGACGCAACCACCAGAAACCGAGCCTTCGATCCGACCATCGCCCGCAATGACCAACTGCGCGCCTACACGGCGCGGCGCGCTGCCCCAGGTCTCAACCACAGTGGCCAAAGCCGCGCCCTTCCCGGCGCGATACCATTTTAGTGCGGTTTCCGGGCTACTATCGAATCGTTCCATTTAGACCTCCGGCCGTGCTTGGGTTCAACATAGTCAGCTTTGGAGCAATGAAAAGCGCTCAGCGGGTCGATCTTGTGGCGCTAACAAGCCGATTTTGAACTCACATTCACAAATTGTTGAATGTTGGAAGGCGTCATTCTAGCCTGCATGCGATTCCGGGGCCTATTCGGGATCGTCCCAACATATTTCATAGCGGAGACAAACAGTTGAAACGCATTTTTACACTCGGAGCAGCGATCGGCCTGTTGACTGCCAGCACCGGCTGGGCTGACACATTTCTGAAATACGGTGAGGTCGAAGGCTGGAAGGTTTTCATTGATCAGGACAAGAAATCCTGCCTGATCGAAGCGGTTGATGACGCTGAAAATGTCGTACAGATGGGCCTGACCGAAGATCGCGGCGTTGGCTATGTGGGCGTCTTCACCAAAGCCGAGACCAACATCAAGAATGGCGAGAAAGAGGCTGTTGCCATCCTTATCGGCGACAATATTTATGTCGGAGAAGCCACCGGTATGAAGGGGAACATCACCAAGGGCTATTCGGGCGGGTATGTTCTGTCAGACGACCCTCAGTTCGCAGATGATCTTGCCAAGAAGAAGGTGATGGTCGTTTTCCCGGAGAAAGAGTTCGCCTTCACCGTTGACCTGACTGGCACTTACAAAGCCATGGAGATGGCACGGAAGTGCAATGAAGAGCAGCTTTCGTAACAGCTAGTCTGAAAGCGCGGACATCAGCCGCGCTTTCTGCCCCTGATCATCTGGTTGCGAAATCACGGCGGCCAGATCTTCCAGCGACGCAATCGAATGCCCGGCGCGGAAGCTGTCGACATGTGGAAGCATTGTCGCCACACCCTGAGCTTTCGGTGCGAACCCGTCCCAGCGCAGCAATGGGTTCAGCCAAATTAGACGCCGCGACGACAGGTGTAGGCGCTCGATTTCCTTTTCCAGCATCTCGGGATCGCCCCGCTCTAACCCGTCGGTGATCAACAACACGACCGCCCCCTGCCCCATGACGCGCCGCGACCAGTCGCGATTGAACTGATGCAGGCATTCTCCGATCCGGGTTCCGCCTTCCCAGTCCTGCGCCTCGGCCCCAGCAGCGGCCAGCGCTGCATCGACATCACGTTGATGCAGATGGCGGGTGATGTTGGTCAGGCGTGTGCCAAACGTGAAGGCGTGCACTTTGGCCCAACCTGCGCCTTTGGCATTCGAAACCGCGTGTAGAAAGTGCAGAATGATCCGACTGTATTGGCTCATCGACCCGGAGATATCGCACAACGCCACCAAATTCGGCCAGCGAGGTTTGGGTTGCAAATGCGCGATATCGCGTAGTTCGCCACCCTGCCGCATCGCTGACCTAAGTGTCCGAGCGCGATCAATGCGGTGACCGAGGTGACTGGCCTGACCTCGGCGAGACTCGATGGGTTTGACCGGTAAGTTCAGGCGCGACAGCATGCGTTTGGCCTGCGCGATCTCGGATGTACTCATCTGTTCGAAATCGAGGTTGCGCAAGCGTTCTTCAGATGACGCGGTTTGGGTTGCGTCGATCTCGATCTCGCTTTCCTCTTGTTGCTCGGTTGATTCTGGCAAGTCGCGTTCGACGCCATCCAATAACGCCTCAGCCGCGCGCTTTTCAGCCGCATCCGCTTTGCGCTCCTCCTGAACACCGCGAATGGCGGGCAGCATCATGGACATCATATGTTCTAGATACCGCGGATCGCGCCAATAGAGGCGGAAGACTTGCGCAAAAACCGTTCGATGTTCCGGCCGGTTCACGAAACAGGCATGCAGCGTCCAGTAGAAATCTCTTTTCTCGGTGAACCCCGCAGCCTGCACCGCGCGGATCGCGTCAATCACGCGCCCAGTTCCTATCGGCAGTCCGGCCTTGCGCAAAGCGCGCGCAAAATGGGTGATGTTCTGGGCCAGTTTGGGGTTGTCCGGTATATCGAGTGGGAGTTGTTCGGCCATCAAACCCCCAAAGTATTTTCGAGCATATGAAGCATCAGGCTGGTTCGAGATCGGCTTTCGCCTGATCCAGAATGCGTTTGGCCTCGGACCCCTGCAACTTTTGGATGTCGTCCTGGTATTTCAGGATGGCACCCAACGTATCGCCGATTACTTCGGGACTGAGGTTGATAACGTCCAGCGCCAGCAGACACTTAGCCCAATCGATGGTCTCGGCCACCCCCGGTTTCTTGAACAAATCTTCAGTGCGCAAGCGCTGAACAAAGGCGACCACCTCACGGCTCAGCGCTTCTGCCGCTTCGGGAGCCCGTGCGTGCAGGATTTCGATTTCGCGCGCAAAGTCAGGGTAATCAACCCAATGATATAGGCAGCGGCGTTTCAGTGCGTCGTGTACTTCGCGCGTGCGGTTCGAGGTGACGATCACAATGGGCGGTTCTGGAGCTTTGACAGTACCAAGCTCGGGGATCGTGACCTGAAAGTCACTGAGCGCCTCCAGCAAGAAAGCCTCAAAGGGTTCGTCGGTCCGGTCCAATTCGTCAATTAGCAATACAGGTGCCCCATTGGCATCCGGACGCATGGCCTGCAGCAAGGGGCGTTCGATCAGATAATCATCCGAGAACAGCTCGGTCTGCAACGCGCCTCGGTCCGCCCCACCCGACGCTTCTGCGGTTCGGATCGCCACCATCTGGGCGGGGAAATTCCACTCATACACAGCGGAAGAGGCATCAAGGCCTTCGTAGCACTGCAACCTGATCAGGCGCCGCCCCAATCCTGCGGCCAGCGCCTTGGCGATCTCAGTCTTGCCGACGCCCGCCTCGCCTTCCAGAAATAGAGGTCGACTAAGTTTCAGCGAAAGAAACACAACCGTCGCCAAAGCCCGGCCACAGACATAACCCTCAGAGCCCAAAAGCTCTTGCACGGCATCGATGGAGTTTGGCTGTGTCATGAGTTCCCCTTTTTCCTGCGCCCCAACAGGTCATGACCACAACCAGAGGTCAAGACCACCATCCGTCAGTGACTTACGGCGATCTGTCTCATCGGCAAGGGCAAGAGGGTCTTTCACCACCCAAGCGGCTGTGTTAGCCGGGGGCTATGACCCAATCCCTGACGATCCGCCGCCCCGATGACTGGCATTTGCATCTGCGCGATGGCGCGATGCTGCAAGCCGTCTTGCCTGAAACCGCGCGCCATTTTGCCCGTGCCATCGTCATGCCGAATCTGGTTCCGCCCGTTGTCAAAGGTGACGACGCAGCAGCTTATCGGGACCGCATCCTTGCTGCTCTGCCAGAGGATATGACGTTTGAGCCGCTGATGACGCTCTACCTGACCGAAGACACGGACCCGGCGGATGTGGCCGCCGCACATGCAAGCGGTCTGATCAAGGCGGTCAAATTGTACCCAGCTGGGGCAACAACCAACTCGTCTTCGGGCGTTCGCGATTTCGACAAGGTACGCCCGGTGCTGGAGAAGATGGCCGAAATCGGTCTGCCGCTATGTGTGCACGGCGAAGTCACGGATGCCGAGATCGATATATTCGATCGCGAGGCGGTGTTCATCGACCGCGTTCTTGATCCGATTCGCAAAGCAACACCCGGACTGCGCGTGGTGATGGAGCACATCACGACGTCAAACGGCGTGGATTACGTCAAGGCGAATGAGAAAGATCTGGGTGCGACGATTACAACGCATCACCTGATCATCAACCGCAACCACATTCTGGTCGGCGGCATCAAGCCGCATTACTACTGCTTGCCGGTCGCCAAACGCGAAGAGCATCGGCTGGCGCTGTTGACCGCCGCGACCTCGGGCGACGCGCGTTTCTTCCTTGGCACAGACAGCGCGCCGCACACGGATGCTAACAAGGAAATGGCCTGTGGCTGCGCCGGCTGTTTCACTGCAACCAATACGATGTCACTGCTGGCCGAAATGTTCGAGCGCACAGATGCGTTGGACAAGCTAGAGGCGTTCACGTCACTCAACGGCCCGGCCTTCTATCGCCTGCCAGTGAACGAAGAGACCATCACGCTGACCAAAGTTCATGAGGTTATCTATCCCGCCAAAATCGAATGCGGCGAAGGCCCCGTGACCGTATTCGATCCGGGCTTTCCGCTGCATTGGCGCGTCGCTTAATCAGTTAGCCTTTCAGCCAAATCCGCTGCGCGCCCGCCGGTGCGTAGCATTGACCATATGGCGTCTGCCTCATCCCCCCCGATCAGCTTCGCCGCTTTCTCCCTGACGCGATCTTCGCGATCCGATAAAGACATCGGTGCCAGCAGATCATGGTTGGCCTCGCGGCGCGCGCCGTCCCGGCGTAACAGGGACAGATGGGCTTGTGTCTCGGATAGACTCTCATCCGCCTCGACCGTGATCCGGTCCCTTAAGGATTGCAGTCTTGGATCAGCACAAATCTTGTCGGAATAGCTCCCCGGCAGAGCTGTATCGTAGCCCATCGCCTGCATCGCGATCACCGTACGATAGGAAAACTTCGCACCCAAACCACTGGTCGGCTGCAGTTGATTGCACACGCTCATCCAGCGGGGGTGGGTTTTGATCTTGATCTCGGCCACTTCAGGTTCTGCAATATCGAGATCTCGCGCGGCCTCAAGCGCCGCGTGCAGGCCGTGGCAGCAGGCGTGGAACTTGTGGCTGACGCTTTCGAACAGCCACTCGTCCCCCAAACCATCAAGCGAGGCAGCTATGTCGCCTGCCCCCAAATGGGTCGCCCCAAATCCAAACGGGCCTTCCAAAGCGTCGGCTCCAGGTTGAAACCCGTTGCGGATCAACTGCGCGGCCTCGACCCCATTCGAAGCCGCAAGCCCAGCGTTATAGGGTTTGCCCATGGTTCCGAACTGCGATTTTTGCCCTGAAGCGCGGGTTGCGGTCAGACCCAGCAGATCCCGCATCTGTTTGACATCAAACGCCAGAATCCGACCTGCGGCAACTGCTGCCCCAAACGCACCCGCCGTGGCGGTTTGGTGGAAACCGGCCTGATAGTGACCACGGCCCAGCCAGAGGCCGACGCGAATCGAAAGCTCCATCCCGACAAGTGCCGCTTCGAGCAGATCGACCAACGGACGATCCTCCCATGCCGTAAGCGCCAGAGCGGCTGGGAACACGGCAACCGAAGGATGACCGATATGAGCGAAATGCGTGTCGTCATAATCAAGCGCATGAGAAATGGTACCATTCACCAGCGCCGCTGCGCGTAGCGGCGCATCACCGCCTCCGAACAAACGCGACTGTGCGGCACCGCTCTCGGAAAGAACCATCTGACGTATGATGCGGGAAACCGGCTCATCTGCGCCTGCCCGCCCCACAGCAAGCCAGTCCAACGCGGATAGAGATGTCACGATACGAGCCTGCGCCGTGGTCGACACAGAACCAGCAGCAAACTCGGCAAGGGCAGTTGTCAAATCGGTCATGTGGCGCAGTCTAGCGCGCGCCGCTCAGGCGTAAAGCCTCAGCCGTATAGGACGGCAGCACGTTGTTCGAATGCTCGGACGATACGGTGCATGGCTTCGTTGAAAACCACGCCAATGATTCCTTGCAGAACCGCGTTCTTGAATTCGAAATCAACGTGAAACGAGACGTTGCAGCCATCAACTGTATCCTCGAATTCCCAATCCGAGCGCATGTATTTGAACGGACCGTCCAGATACTCGGTATCGATCCGTTTCAGCTCATCAAATAGCGTGACCCGACTGCCAAAGCGTTCGCGGAACACCTTGAATGAAATAACCAGATCCGCTTCCATCACCTTGCCATCGCCCGCGGCATAGGTCCGACGGATACGGGCCGCAGCGCACCAAGGCAAAAATTCAGGGTATTTCGCCACATCCGCGACCAGATCATACATCTGCTGTGCGGTGTAAGGCAGCGGGCGGGTCTCGGAATGGGTTGGCATGATATCCGGGATTAACTGGTGACAATGGCGCGTGATTTCGTATGTTGCGCGCCAAAGATCAAGGGGGCAGCGATGAGCCAGCGCGCATATGTGATAGATGAGATGATCTCGGCCAAGGCAATTGCTGCCCGGATCGAAGAGCTTTGCCGCGAAATAACGGCTGAATTCGGCGGCACCGACAAGCTGGTCGTTGTCGGCCTGCTGCGCGGCAGCTTCGTCTTTATCGCTGATCTGGTGCGCGAGCTGGACCTGCCCATCGAGGTCGATTTTCTGGAGGCATCGTCCTACGGTGACTCGATGGAAAGCAGTCGAGAGGTTCGTATTCTTAAGGACTTACGCGGCGCTATTGAAGGGCGCGATGTTTTGGTGGTCGAGGATATCGTGGATACCGGCCATACCCTGAACCACGTCTCCAAGCTGCTCCGTACCCGCAAGCCACATCGGTTGAAATCCATCGCCCTTCTCGACAAACCCAGCCGGCGCGAGGTTGATTTCCGCTCGGACTGGATCGGGTTTGAAATCCCTGATGAATTTGTCGTGGGTTATGGCATCGACTATGCGCAGCGCAATCGCAACCTGCCGTTTATCGGCAAGGTTCGATTTGTGGAAGATCAGGACTGATGAGTCTGCGCCACTTTGTTCGCATGTCAAAATGGGGGCGAAACCCGCCGTCGGAACGGCGCGTGAAACTGGTGTTTGGCGCAATCCTTATCTGCCTGATGATTGCCGGAATTGAATATATGGGGTGGTGGCCCGAATGGGCAGAAAGCCAGCCCAGAAAACTCAGGCCTTGAGCGTTTGTTCGATAGCAGCCAGAAAAATATCTGTCCCGATCGGGATCAAAGCATCCGGGAAATCATAGTCGGGGTTGTGTAGCTGCGGATGATCCCGCCCCGCGCCTAGCCAGAACATGGCGCTTTTTGCACCTTTTCCGAACTGCCCGAAATCTTCCGAAAACCTTTGTGGGGTCGCAACCAGCTTGCAAGGAATGTCGCGGCTTTGGCAGGCCTCTGACAGGATCTGCACGGCTTCACCCGAATTTGTGCAAGCCTCAAACACATCGTCATAGGTGATTTCAACACCTAATCCCTGTGCCTGAGCACGTGTAGCCACCAGCTGTTCTGCGTCGCGGATCAGGCTTGCCATCCGGCTGTCCGAGACCGTGCGCAGGGTCACCCACAGTTCGGCCTGACCGGGTGCGATACCAAAAGTGGCCTCACCCAGCCTAGCATGGGTTACCGTTGTTAGCGCATATTCTGCATCCAGCGCCCCACCCTGCCCCAGAATGGCCAAAGCAGGCATAAGCTCTGCCAACGCACCGGCTGGCGACACTCCATCCTGAGGAGCCGCCGCGTGCGAGGTTTTGCCCGTCAAAACAATTCGCATCCCACGCGAGGCGCAATTCGCCGGACCCGAGCAAAGCTCAACCCCGCCCAATTCCAAACCCGGCAAATTGTGTAAAGAAAACACATAGTCCGGAGCGATATCCGCAAACTTGGGATCAGCACGATAGGCAATCGCACCTTGACCGGTTTCTTCGGCGGGTTGAAAAATCAGAACCACCCGCCCCTTGGTCGGACGCTTGTCCCCCAATACAAAGGCAACACCAAGCACCATCGCCATATGGCCATCATGCCCGCAAAGATGCCCCTTTCCGGGATGTTGCGACGCGTATCGGGCACTTGAGATTTCCTGGATCGGTAAACCGTCCAATTCACACCGGATTCCGATGGTAGGTCCGGGCTGTCCGCTATCATAAACCGCCGCGACACCGTGGCCACCGATACCTGTCAGCACCGCATCGGGATCACACGCCTGAAGCAAGTTCGAGATACTCGTCGCGGTTCCACGTTCCTCGCCCGATATCTCAGGCACTTGATGCAGTTCATGGCGCTTTTCGGTAAGCCAGGATTGAAGTTCGGGTTTCACCTCTGGTTCAACTTCTTTTGTCGAGCTTCGCGCAAACGGGCGAAATCATCGCCCGCATGGTAAGACGACCGGGTCAAAGGAGTTGCCGAGACCATAAGGAAACCTTTTCCGAACGCAGCTTTTTCATAGGCCGCAAACTCTTCGGGTGTAACAAAGCGGTCAATGCCATGATGCTTGGGTGTTGGCTGCAGATACTGGCCGATAGTCAGAAAATCGATATCCGCCGCGCGCATGTCATCCATGACCTGACGAACTTGCTGCTCGTCCTCGCCCAGTCCGACCATTATGCCGGATTTGGTGAAAATGGACGGGTCCATCTCTTTGACCCGCTGCAGCAAGCGCAATGAGTGGAAATATCGCGCACCGGGACGCACCTGAGGATAAAGGCCCGGCACCGTTTCAAGATTGTGATTGAACACATCTGGCTTGGCCTCGACCACAATCTCAAGCACCGAGGGATCGCATTTCAGGAAATCCGGCGTCAGAATCTCGATCGTAGTCTTGGGCGAGCGGTGGCGTACTGCGCGTATGGTTTGGGCGAAATGGTCAGCCCCACCATCCTGCAGGTCATCCCGGTCCACGGATGTGATGACCACATGGTTCAAACCCAGCTTCTGCACCGCATGCGCCACGCGACCCGGTTCAAATGCATCCAGAGTATCCGGCTTACCGGTCGCAATGTTGCAGAAGGTACAACCGCGCGTGCAAATCTCGCCCATGATCATCATGGTCGCGTGACCCTGGCTCCAGCACTCACCTACATTCGGGCATCCGGCTTCTTCGCAGACGGTGACCAGATTGTTGTCACGCATGATCCTATGCGTCTCGGCATAGCCCTTGCCACCCGGCGCTTTGACCCGAATCCAGTTCGGTTTGCGCGGAGCCGCATTGTCAGGTCGATGTGCCTTTTCGGGGTGTCTTTGCTCGGGTATTTTCAGATCACGCACGGCTGGCTTTCCTGACTTTGGGTCAATTTTCTTAGTTCATAACATAGACCGACTCATTTGGTTACACCAGCGGCGCATAGCCGCTATGCGGCACGTCTACGCTCGTGCAGCGAAAGTGACCACGAACATCATTTTACGCATTACTTATAATGCTTTATCGCCATCAAAGATATTATGCTTTTGCAGCATATATATCATTGAAGCCGAGTTAGAATCATTTTAACTCTCGCGGCAAACATATGTGAATCACAGGAGTTTGATGATGAAAACCGGTGCAAAACTGCCTGACGTAACCTTCCACACCCGTGTCCGCGATGAGGCCGTCGAAGGCCCCAACCCGTTCCGTTGGGAAGACAAGACAACTGCAGATTACTTTGCAGGCATGCGCGTTATCCTGTTCTCGCTGCCCGGCGCATTCACCCCGACATGCTCGACCTATCAATTGCCTGGTTTCGAAAAAGGCCACGGCGATTTTGCGGCCAAGGGCATCGATGCAATCTACTGCATGTCCGTCAACGACAGCTTTGTCATGAACAAATGGGCCGCCGATCAGGGTCTGGAAAACGTCAAGGTCATTCCTGATGGGTCCGGTGAGTTCACGCGTAAAATGGGCATGCTGGTCGACAAGGACAATCTGGGCTTTGGCATGCGCTCGTGGCGTTACGCAGCCATCGTCAACGATGGCGTTGTGGAGGCATGGTTCGAAGAGCCCGGCCTGATGGATAACTGCCCCGAAGACCCTTACGGCGTGTCGTCCCCAGAAAACCTGATGAAGCATCTGGACGAAGCCCGCGAACCGGCGCTGGCATAATCCTGTCATGCCCTACTTTGAAAGGCCCGCCATTTCGGCGGGCCTTTTTCGTTAGGTTCGAGTTTTAGCTACCACGTCTTCACCGACCTGCCGGATTACTTGCGCCAATCGATCGAACCACTCCTCCGCTCCGGTCGAGCTGCGACGCACCAGGCCAATGGTCCTCGCCGGTTGCGGCGCACCAAATCGCAACAATCGCAGACCAGGGACTGCATCCGTCTCGGCCTGCGCCGCAAGTTCAGGCATCAACGTCAGGCCAAACCCTTCGGCGACCAAACGCGACAACGTGGCAAGTGAGGACGCACCCATATTAATTTGGCCGCTGGTACGATCCTGACCGCAAACTTCTAGCGCCTGATCTGTCAGGCAGTGCCCGTCTTCCAACAGCATCAATTGCGCTGTCTTCAAGTCCACAGGCCGCAACTCTTCCGGGCTGATGGTCAATCGATTCAAGCGAGTCTGACTTCCTGCCAGCAAGAACCGATCTTCGAACAGTGGCTCTTCGTGGAAAGTTCCATTTCCCAGGGGCAGCGCCAGTACGGCGGCATCTATTTCGCCCAAGCCCAACATGGATAGCAGCCGCTCGGTCCGAGCCTCACGAATCTGAACCCGCAACGAGACATCCGCAGCCCGCAACCCGGCTAGCACCCCCGGCAGCAAATATGGTGCAACCGTAGGAATAATCCCGATCGACAGGGACCTATGGCCACCCGAATGGTCGCGTGCAAACCGGTCCAACCGTTCGGCCGCGTTCAGGACATGTTGGGCATAGTCCAAAACGTCTCGACCAAGTGGTGTCAACAGGATGTCGCGGGCCTGCCGTTCGAACAACGGCCCACCGATCGAGTCTTCCAGTGACTTGATTTGAACTGAAAGCGCAGGCTGCGAAACATGGCAGACCTGCGCGGCACGGCCAAAGTTACGCTGTTCGGCGACGGCCTGGAAATATTGCAGCTGGCGGAAGGTGAAATTCATAACCCCTGACTATCATTTGGGGTCATTTCCGCAAGGCCGGTATATGGCTGTATGAATCGTTCAGCCGATCATCCGATCCCGCTCGGTCTGGTCCTCGTAGTGGCGCTTCAGCCTTTGCAACGCGATCCGCAGAACGATCTTGCCTGATCGCGCAGACCAGCCCATCCGCTTTTCAGCCAGCTCAAGCCCTTCTAGATAGCAACAACAGCGCAGCGCGACGTCGCTCAAACCCGGCCCAAGGTCAGACAGCGCGCGAGCCACACGATCCCTGGCACCAGAAGGTCCTCGCCCCACATGGCTGTCCGAGGCAAAGTCACCGCGTCCACCGCCTGTCAGAAAGCGATCCCAATTTTGTGTGACCTGAGGTCCGATCTGGGCCAGTTCGAAATCCTCACGCAAGCGCTCGCCCGCGCTCACCAGAGTTTCATCCAGAAACGGCTTGCCATCCCGGTCGCGGCGGCGCGCCAAAGCGATCAGCGGGCTTTCCACAGTGCTGTAACGGACGCGAGGCTGTGATGGCGCCCTTGCACCCGCAGTTGCGGGTTTGAATGCGGCCTGCGCTTCCGCCATGCCAAATTCATTCTGCGTGCGCGCTCGATTTTCGGCCTCGGCAATCAAATGACTTAGCGCAGCCCTGCCCGGGGTTGAAATCCGGTAGCGCGAGATTCGACCCGGACTATCGCATGAAATCCAATCATTCAGCGCCAGAGCCTGCGCGATCCGGCAATCTACAACTGCTGTTTTGGTAGTTCCTCCTTTGCCGTTGTCCCGAACCACAACAGCCTTGTCCATATCCTCGGCCACGGCAAGCACGGCACCGGATTCACACATGCGCCTCAGTACACGCAGCGACTCGCGCTCGAATTCGTCGTCTTGGGCTTCGGGCCGTCCTGCCTCAGACGTCAGGATTGCAAATGAAGAACCTGTGCGCTCCATTGGCGCAAAGTGTGACTGGGCCAGAGAATGCAGAGCTGCATCCACCAAAGGATCGTCCCTGCGCATCTCAACCCTGCGGATCTGACGCAGAATGGTCGAGGCATGGCACCCTGCGGACCGCGCAATATCCCGGATAGATCGCCCTGACTCCGTATGGTCCAGATATCGTTGCGCCCCTTCGGGAACCCATGCCGGAACAGTGAATGCCACGCTGTTTTCCATATTTCTTCGCCCTCGTCGACAAAACAAACTGACAGTTTTAGCCGTCGGATTCTTAGTTAACCAAATCTAACTAGAGTTGCTTTCGTTACTCGTTCGTTAATCACTGACGGCACAGAGCAGAATTGATTCAAAAAGATAAACAGTGGTGAAACCATAGTTCGGGGTGATCCCGCACAAGGCAACACCCGCTTAGGTTGTGTCACATTTCAGACAGCGAAATTGAAAAAGAAGGAAAGCTGCCGTGCAGGACCTGATGACCATGATCACCACACTCCGCCGCCCGCGATTACTGGCCCGTGCCGCCAAGATCGGGGTGCAGGACTATAATCGCGACCGCCACCTGCAACGGCTTCTTGGATATGGATCAACACCGGGCACTGGTGCAGCGTTGATCCGTTTGCTGGAATTGGAGCGTGAGATTAACGCGCAACGCATCGAAGAAGACGCGGCCTATTCACTGGTGCGCCATCTTGATCTGCTGATTGCATTAAATGGCGAAGCGCAACTGTATCAGGCCAGTCGCGCCACGCAGTATCAGTAATCAGGTGAACGCGTCCGGCATCGATGCTTTCTTTTCGGCAACATATGCGTCGAGCGCAGCCTTTACATCAGGGTCAAGCTGCGGCTGCTGGTAGTTCGCCAACAGATGCTCAACCCGTGCCGAAGCCAGCGTCCGTGTATCGCGGGCGCCTTCTTCTTCCCAGGTCTCAAACGGCTTATAATCCAAGAGATCGGTTTTCCAGAACGCTTCCTTGAAGTTGGCTTGCGTATGGGCACAACCCAAATAGTGACCTCCGGGACCGACTTCGCGGATGGCGTCCATCGCCTGTGCATTCTCATCATAGGCCACACCTTTGGCCAATCCGTGCAAGACGCCCAACTGATCGGCATCCATGACGAATTTCTCGAAATCCGCCACCAAGCCGCCTTCGAGCCAACCGCAGGAATGCAGCATGAAATTCACGCCCGACATAAGACCCATGTTCAACGAATTCGCGGTCTCATACGCAGCTTGCGCATCCGGCAATTTTGAACCACAGAACGAACCCGCAGAGCGATATGGTAGACCCAGTCGGCGCGCCAACTGACCCGCGCCATAAGTGACGTGCGAAGCCTCTGGGGTGCCAAAGGTCGGCGCTCCTGAATTCATGTCGATCGACGATACGAACGCCCCAAAGATCGCAGGAGCACCCGGACGGATGATCTGGCTATATGCTACACCTGCCATGACCTCGGCCAGAACCTGCGTCAGCGTGCCCGCGACCGAAACCGGTGCCATAGCACCACCCACGATGAACGGCGAAATAATGCAGGCCTGATTGTTTGCGGCATAAACTTCCAGAGAACCCATCATCACGTCGTCAAAGGTCATCGGCGAGTTGATGTTGGTCAAAGATGTCATCACGGTGTTGTTCTGCACGAACTCTTTGCCGAACAGGATCTCGCACATCTCGATCGAATCCTGCGCCCGGCTGGGATCAGTGACCGAACCCATGAACGGTTTGTCGGACAGAGTCATATGCGCCATCAGCATGTCCAAATGGCGCTTGTTTACCGGAATATCTGTCGGTTCGCAGACCGTACCGCCCGAATGGTGCAGCCACTTGGACATGTAGGCCAGCTTCACGAACTTGTTGAAATCGTCCATTGTCGCGTAACGACGTCCGCCTTGCGCATCGCGTACAAACGGAGGACCATAGACCGGAGCCAGAACCATATTGCGGCCGCCGATGACTACCGATTTCTCGGGATTGCGGGCGTGCTGGGTAAATTCGCTAGGGGCGGTCTTGATCAGCTCACGTGCCAGGCCGCGCGGCAGGCGGACGCGCTCACCATCCACATCTGCACCCGCGTCTTTCCAGCGCTCAAGCGCTGCCGGATTGTCTACGAAATTGACGCCAATCTCAGCCAATACGGTTTCCGCATTGGTTTCGATAATCTCCAGCGCCTCTTCGTTGAGGACCTCGAAATTGGGGATATTGCGTTCGATATATTTCGCGGTTTCGATCTTGACCGCCGTACGCTCGGCACGACGGGCGGCACCACCGCCACCCCGTGCCCTGCGCCGGGTGTTTGCCTCTGCCATTGAGTAAATCCCGTGATTGGTTGGTTTGGTAGATGTGTTACATGAACGGCAAACTCCGCCACAGGTAGTTTACGGCGCTCTAGAGGTAAAAGCGACATGAACTGTAGGCCACAGCGACATATGTCTGTCAGTCCCTACTTTGCCCATTTCTGCATGACGACAGAATTCCCTGCCTCCTCGACCTCCACCCAACCCAGATGGGTGTACATTTCACGGGTCGCGTGCATCAATCGGTGAGTCCGCAAGCGCAGGATAGAAAGCCCAAGCTCAACAGCCTCAGCTTCAGCAACTGCAAGTAATTGCCGCGCAACACCTTTGCCCTGAGCCTCTGGCGAAACGGCGAGATTGAATATCATCATAGCCTCGGCCTGTTGATCAAATATGATGACACCGAGAAGTGTACCGTCCACTTCAGCAATGACGACCTGATGCTCTGCGATCTCTTCCTCGATACCAGACGCAACATCCGGCAGATCGACAATGTCTCTCATCGCATCGGCATAAGCGCTTGCGATACAAACTTGTATCGACTTGGCGTCGCTTCGTTCGGCAGTTCTGAGTTTTATGGTGGTCATGTATCAGCCTCCTCGCTGAATTGACGTCATTACGCTTGCACAAGCAAGGCTTGCGACCTAATAGCCAATCATGACCCAAGACAGCCATGACCGCCTTTTGATCATCGACTTCGGCAGCCAGGTGACGCAGCTTATTGCCCGCCGCTTGCGCGAACTGAACGTCTATTGCGAAATCCACCCCTACCAGAACGTCACGATGGATTTCGTGCGAGAGATGGCGCCCAAGGCCGTCATTTTTTCGGGCGGCCCTGACAGTGTTACGCGCGAGGGTTCACCCCGCGCCCCGCAAGAGATTTTTGACTACGGCGTGCCGATCCTGGGCATCTGTTATGGTCAGCAGGTGATGATGCATCAACTGGGCGGCAAGGTTGAAAGCGGGCACGGCACTGCAGAGTTTGGCCGCGCATTTGTTACTCCGAATAATCGGCTTGATATCCTTGATGGCTGGTTCGCCGAGGGTGACGAACAGGTCTGGATGAGCCACGGCGATCATGTCAGCGAAATCGCTCCGGGTTTTGAGGTGTTCGGTACTTCACCCAACGCGCCGTACGCCATCACGGCCGACGCCTCGCGTCATTTCTATGCGGTGCAATTTCACCCCGAGGTTCATCACACACCCAAGGGTGCAAAGCTCTATGAGAATTTTGTCAAACTGGCAGGGTTCAAGGGCGATTGGACCATGGGGGCTTATCGGGACGAGATGATACGCAAAATCCGCGAACAGGTCGGGGACAAAAAAGTCATTTGTGGCTTGTCTGGCGGTGTCGACAGCTCGGTTGCGGCGATCCTGATACATGAGGCGATTGGCGATCAGCTGACCTGCGTGTTTGTCGACCATGGGCTGCTACGCAAGAACGAGGCTGCCGAAGTCGTCGGCATGTTCCGCGACAATTACAATATCCAGTTGATCCACGCGGACGAAAGCGAACTGTTCCTGGGTGAACTTGATGGACAATCCGATCCTGAAACCAAGCGCAAGATTATCGGTAAGCTGTTCATCGACGTGTTCCAGAAACACGCCGATACAATCGACGGCGCCGAGTTCTTGGCACAGGGCACCCTGTATCCAGATGTGATTGAATCCGTGTCGTTTTCGGGCGGTCCATCTGTGACCATCAAATCGCACCACAATGTGGGTGGCCTGCCTGAAAAGATGGGTTTGAAGCTGGTCGAGCCTCTGCGTGAACTCTTCAAGGACGAGGTCCGCGCGTTGGGCCGCGAGTTGGGCCTGCCCGACAGCTTCATCGGTCGCCACCCCTTCCCCGGCCCCGGCCTTGCCATTCGCTGCCCGGGTGAGATAACTCGCGAAAAGCTTGAGATCCTGCGCGAAGCCGATGCCATCTATATCGACCAGATTCGCAAACATGGTCTGTATGATGAGATTTGGCAGGCCTTTGTCGCCATTCTTCCGGTGCGCACAGTCGGTGTAATGGGGGATGGACGAACATACGATTATGCCTGCGCCCTCCGCGCGGTCACATCCGTCGATGGCATGACAGCGGACTACTATCCGTTCAGCCACGAATTCCTCGGTGAAACCGCCACGCGTATCATCAACGAAGTCAAGGGCATCAACCGATGCACTTACGACATCACCTCAAAACCTCCCGGAACGATTGAATGGGAATGATTTTCCCCCTCGATAGTGCTGAAATGCACCGCATTTGACGGGAGAAGGACAATTCGATGAGCAACTACTCGGTACATGAAACGGCAATCGTCGATGAAGGCGCGCAGATCGGAGATGGCTGCCGAATCTGGCATTGGGTGCACATCTGCGGCGGCGCCAAACTGGGCCGAAATGTTTCACTCGGGCAGAATGTCTTCGTTGGGAACAAGGTCATAATTGGCGACGATTGCAAAATTCAGAACAACGTTTCGATCTATGACAACATCACGCTGGAAGATGGCGTATTCTGTGGGCCGAGCATGGTGTTCACGAATGTGTACAACCCGCGTTCATTGATCGAACGAAAGGCCGAATACCGCAATACTCTGGTAAAGAAAGGGGCCACGCTGGGCGCCAATTGCACGATCGTTTGCGGTGCCACAATCGGGGAATACGCGTTTATCGGCGCAGGTGCCGTTGTTAATGCTGACGTGAAGCCATACGCACTGATGGTGGGCGTCGCTGCAAAACAGATTGGCTGGATGAGCGAGTATGGCGAGCAGTTGGATTTACCTCTCACTGGTCGTGGTGAGGTTACCTGCCCTCATACCGGTGCTCGATACGTGTTGAACGGCGATTCGGTCAGCAAAGCTCTGCCGACCACCTGAGTATCAGTGCCAGCACGCCGAACGGCTAAGAACCCCTTTTATTTGCGGGTTCGCGTCAGAATACTGGCATCATCTAAGCCGCTCACGCAATGCGATCATAGACGGCCAGACTTACATTTAGCCTTGCTTCATCGGGTAAAACGCAATCTATTCAGCCCGTTGCACCACGGCACATGTAAGAGATCTCATGAACAGCAATAAAATGCAGATCGGTAAGGCGGCGCTGTGGATGACAGGGGCGATCGCCTCATTCACATCGATGGCCATTGCCGGCCGCGAGCTGAGCGTGACGCACGACACCTTTGAGATCATGTTCTATCGCAGCCTAGTTGGTATCTGCGTGGTGGCAATCGTCCTCTCGGCTTCACGCAAATGGCATCAGGTAACCACCGAACGTATTGGTTTGCATGGTATTCGAAACGTGTTGCATTTCACCGGGCAGAACCTGTGGTTCTATGCAGTAACGGTGATCCCGTTGGCCCAGGTCTTTGCACTCGAATTCACTCAGCCCATCTGGGTGATCCTGCTGTCCCCACTGCTGCTGCACGAGAGGTTGACCGCTTTGCGTCTGACCGCAGCCCTGATCGGATTTGCCGGGATTCTCATTGTGGCCCGTCCAGGAGCCGCCACACTTAGTCCCGGCGTTATTGCTGCGGCCGCATCTGCGATTTTCTTCGCGTTAACAGCAATATCGACCAAGTCCTTAACGCGCACAGCCAGCATCGGATGCATTATGTTCTGGCTTACTTTGATGCAGGCCGGTTTGGGTCTGGTTGCATCAGGTTTGGATGGGCAAATCACACTTCCAACCTTAACGACTGCGCCGCTTCTTTTGCTTGTCGGCTTGGCAGGCCTATTGGCCCACTACTGTATTACCAATGCCCTGGCCATCGCGCCTGCGACCGTGGTCGTGCCGTTTGATTTTGCACGCCTTCCGACCATCGCGATCCTCGGGATGGTCCTTTATCACGAGCCGCTGGATCACTGGACGCTTCTGGGGGCCGTGGTGATCTTTGCCGGGATTTTCCTGAACGTTTGGTCCGAGAACCGTAGCAATTCAGCAACACCCGCATAGAGCTATTTTGCTGAATAACGCTCCGTCACCGGTTGACCCAATTTTAAAGTTTAAGACAGTAAAAAGCGGTAACGAGGCCGAATACGCCCAATGAGGATGCGTATAACAGGCAATTTGGACAGTGTAGGGAGGAATATATGAAACGAGTGTTGTTGCACACATGCGCGTTGTGCATTGGGGCAACCGCGGCGCAGGCCGGCGGCCTAGACCGAAGTGGGCAAGGTGTTAACATCCTGTTCGAAGAGGGATCTGTCGTGCAGTTTCGGCTTGGGTATACAAAGCCGGATGTAAGCGGATCGATGGAGGATCAAATCCCGACCAGCCCGACGTTTGGGGAAACGATTGACTCGGGCAATGTCTCGAACAGCTTTTTCACGCCGCATCTGGCATACAAGACTTCTTTGACTGAAAAGCTCGACTTCGCGCTGGTTTATGACGAGCCGTTTGGCGCGGATATCGACTATTCTTCGGATTATCCCTTGTCGCAGAATGTCTTGGCTCTGGCAGGTCTTCCCGGAGCAACAACTGACGTGCTTCGCGCAAAAGCAGATACCGATGCGATCACGGCTTTGCTTCGCTACAAATTGGATGGTGGCTTCAGTGTTATCGGTGGTCTCCGCGCCCAGCGTCTGAAAGCAAGTGTTTCAGTTCCGATCGCTGGTGCAAGCACAACACCATTCGCGTCCGGCGGATACCGCGTTGAAACCGATGCCGAGATCGATTTCGGTTACGTTGTCGGTGTTGCTTGGGAACGGCCAGATATCGCCGCACGGGTCGCTCTGACCTATAACTCGAAAATCACACATGATCTATCGCAGACCGAAGCGAACGATGCCATCACTGGAATTGTTCCACCCGGAATACCCGTCGTGGGTCGCGTCAGCGCCGATTCATCGACCGAGGTTGTGACGCCTCAATCGGTCAATCTCGATTTCCAGACAGGTGTCGCGCCAAAAACGCTGTTGTTTGGTTCGATCCGTTGGGTTGACTGGCCGCAAACCGTGTACGCACCGCCGGTCTATACTGGTCTGACAGGTATTAACCTGGTCGACTACGAAGAGGCGACATGGACCTACTCACTGGGTCTCGGCTATCAGTTCAGCGAAGAATTCTCTGGCGCGGTAACGCTGGGTTACGAGAGCTCTCAGGGGAACTCGGTCTCGAACCTAGGCCCGACGGATGGGTTCTGGAGTATCGGTCTGGGCGGCACTTACTCTCTTGAAAAGGCCAAGATTTCCGGTGGTGTACGCTATACGGATATTGGGGATGCCACTGCCAACGGTACTGGCCCCGATAACCGTGCCACGTTCACTGGCAACAGCGCATGGAGCGTTGGTATTCAGGTGACTTACGCGCTGAACTAAAGCAGATGCAAATGTGCATATTAAGCCCCGCCATCTCGGTGGGGCTTTTTCGCATGTTCCGGGTCGATATTCTGATTGAGAGATGCCAGAACAAGCCATGACTTCTCAGAAAACACTCACAGCTCGCACTTGGTCCGAATTGATACTGCTTGGTGTCATTTGGGGAATGTCATTCCTTGCGATCCGAATCGCACTTGATACGATTCCCGTCATAACATCAGTTTTCCACAGGGTTTTTTGGGCAGCGCTGGCGTTGTGGATCGTCATCATCTTTCAACGCCAACCGGTCCCGAGCGATCCGAAGGTCTGGGGTATTTTTCTGATCATGGGGCTGTTGAACAATGTCCTGCCATTCTCGCTTATGGCCTGGGGGCAGCTCTATGTCGAAACTGGGCTGACATCGATTCTGAACGCTGCCACCGCGATCTTCGGCGTCCTTTTAGCGGCCTTGTTTTTTCGCGACGAGAGGCTGACCAAAACCCGCCTCCTTGGCGTAGGGCTTGGGTTTCTGGGCGTTTCAATCACAATTGGCCTCAGACAGTTTAGCAACCTAAACCCAAGCAACCTGGGTCAGGTTGCGATCCTGGCTGGGACGCTTTCTTATGCGTTTGCAGCCATCTGGGCGCGTAGCCACATGAGCGCCCTTCCCCCTAAGATCGCCGCGGCAGGTATGTTGACCGGATCCGCGATCCTGATGACGCCTGTTATGTTGTTGGTCGATGGAGTTCCTACCTTCACCCTGCCCCTGCAAACTTGGCTGGCAATCGCCTATTACGCCCTGCTGGCGACAGCCGGAGCCTATTTGCTGTACTATCGGGTGCTACAACAAGCAGGCAGCGGCAATGTTCTGCTCGTAACGCTCATCATTCCGCCAATCGCAATCCTAATGGGTGCTTTGGTGCGCGATGAAGCTTTGCCACCACGTGCTTTTGTCGGCTTTACGGTACTGGCGATCGGCTTGCTCATCCTCAGCCGATCTCGCCGACGCGATTGACGCCGCCAGCGGCCCGTTTTAGCTAGGGCAAAACAAGGGACGGCGGATTATGATCTACAACTCAGCAACGGACTGGCGTCAGGCTACGCGAAAGAAGGTGTTGTTCTTCGGTATGTCCGGGTTGGGAAAATCCTATGTCTCAAACACGCTGCGAGATGCCGGGGACTGGTTCCACTATTCAATCGATTACCGCATCGGCACCCGCTATATGGGCGAACATATCGCGGACAATGCCAAGGCTGAGGCGATGAAAGTACCCTTTCTCCGCGAACTTTTGCTGTCGGATTCAATATATATCGGGTCGAACATCACGTTTCAGAACCTGACCCCGGTGTCGACTTATCTGGGCAAGCCGGGCAATCCCGATCTGGGCGGCCTTGAAATCTCGGAATATCAGCTGCGGCAAGACCAGTTTCGGCAGGCCGAAATCCATGCCCTGTTGGATACCAAGTATTTCATAGACCGGGCCAATCGTCTTTATAGCTATCCACACTTTATCTGCGATACCGGCGGGTCAATCTGCGAATGGGTAGAGCCTGAAAATCCAAATGACCACATTCTGACCGAATTGTCGCGCCAGACCCTGATGATCTGGATCAAGGGCGATGAAGCCCACACAGAAGAACTGATCAAACGCTTCGACAAGGCACCAAAGCCTATGTCCTATAAGGCCGAGTTCCTGCAGCGGGTTTGGGACGAATACCTCGCCCTCAACAAGTGTTCCGGCACCAAGGTTGATCCGGATGCATTCATCCGCTGGACCTATGCGCAAGCGCTGGCGCACCGGCAGCCACGCTATGAAGCGATGGCCCGAAATTGGGGCGTTACAATAGCAGCCGATGACATCGCCAAAGTGCGGGATAGTGGCGATTTCGATGAGTTGATCGAACGCACCCTTGAGACCCGCCCCAACCCCGCCTAAGTTCCAGACTTCCTTCGCAGTTTCAACAGCGTGACCAAATGCCGATCAAAATCCCCTCTGACCTGCCCGCCTTTGAAGTCCTGACAAATGAGGGCGTCATGGTCATGGCTGATGATCAGGCCGCACGGCAGGATATTCGCCCCCTTCGGATCGGGCTTTTGAACCTGATGCCAAAGAAGATACAGACCGAAAACCAGTTCGCACGCCTGATCGGAGCAACCCCACTGCAGATCGAGCTATCGCTGATCCGCATGACGGAACATCAGACCAAGAATACCGCCGCCGAGCATATGGCCGAGTTCTACCATCCTTTTCAGGAGGTGAAGAACCAGAAGTTCGACGGCCTGATCATAACCGGTGCACCAATCGAACATCTGGATTTCGCTGACGTCACCTATTGGGATGAAATCCGCGAAGTGTTTGAGTGGACCCAGACCAATGTGCATTCCACATTCGGCGTATGCTGGGGTGGTATGGCGATGATCAACCATTTCCACGACGTTGAAAAACACATGCTGGATGCGAAGGCCTTTGGCTGCTTCCGGCACCGGAACCTTGCACCCGCGTCTCCATTTTTGCGTGGTTTTTCTGATGATTGCGTGATACCCGTTAGCCGCTGGACCGAGATGCGGCAATACGAGATCGATGCGGTTCCTGATCTGATCACCCTGCTTGGCAGTGATGATGTCGGCCCCTGCCTGATCGAAGATCCCGTGCATCGGGCGCTCTATATCTTCAATCACTTTGAGTATGACAGCGATACGCTCAAACAGGAATATGACCGGGACATCGCAAATAACACGCCGATTAATGTGCCTATCAACTACTATCCCGACGATGATCCAAGCCAGAACCCTCAGAACAGGTGGCGCAGTCACGCGCATCTGCTTTATGGTAACTGGATCAATGAAATTTACCAGACAACCCCGTTTGATATGAGTAAAATTGGCCAGTAAGCTTTTGATATCGCTCAGCGTTGCGCTTGTGGGTCTCGCCCTTGTGACCGCATGGCGCAGCGCGCAGCGTGAAAGCAGCGCCGAGGCTTCGTTTCCGCCAGAAGGCCAGATCGTCGATGTCAATGGCGTTGCTGTGCATGCCGTAGTGATGGGCGTAGGGCCGGATGTGGTGCTTATCCACGGGTCCAGCGGAAACACGCGCGACATGACTTTTGCGCTGGCCCCAATTCTGGCCGAGACCTATCGCGTCATCGTCTTTGACCGCCCGGGTCTTGGATACTCAGATAGCTTTAACTCCGACGGCGAAACCATTGTCGAACAATCGGAAATCCTACAACGAGCCGCATCGAAACTAGGCGCAGAAAAACCGATCGTCGCCGGGCAAAGCTATGGCGGTTCGGTTTCGCTTGCCTGGGCTGTCACCCGGCCCGACAACATCGCAGCTTTGGTCCTGATCGCTCCGGCGGCGATCCCGTGGGAAACACCTCTGGACGCGTTCAACACTATTGGTGCGACGACAGCGGGCAACGCCCTTGCCTTGCCTTTGGTCAGCGCATTTGTTCCTGACTGGTTTGTTACGAAGGCATTGGACCAGGTGTTTGCACCGCAAAAAGCCCCCGAAGGATATGCCGAGCATTTCGGGCCGGGCTTGACCATGCGCCAGTCTTCGATGCACGCAAATGCCAAACAGCGTGCAAATCTGCTGGATGAAATCACCGAGCTTCAACCCCGCTATGGCGAGATCTCCGTGCCAACCGAAATTGTCCACGGTACGGCGGATACGACTGTCGGGCTGGGCTGGCACTCCGAGCGCCTGATCGAACAAATCCCTGGCGCTGAGCTGATCGAGTTGGACGGTATCGGACACATGCCGCAGGTCGTGGCAGCCCCAGAGGTTGCCGCCGCAATCGACCGCGCAGCCGAGCGCGCGGGTTTGCGTTAAGTCCATCCGTAATTCATAGTAAGATATGGATTTTATGGCGAGGCCGTGCATGACCCAATCAGACCCGGACACTATCGAGAACTATTTTCACAACCACGCCCCAAAACCCATACGCTCGGCTATTGAAGAGGCCAAGAAGGGTGAAATTCTGAACCCGACCTACCCCTACTCCAAAAAGCTTAAAGGCAAGGAATACGATCAGCAGATGGAAGGTCTGCAAATTGAGCTGGTCAAGATGCAGCGATGGGTCAAGGAGAATGACCAGCGCATCGCTATCCTGTTCGAGGGCCGTGACGCCGCTGGCAAAGGCGGAACCATCAAACGGTTTCGCGAGAATTTGAACCCAAGGGGCGCGCGGAACGTGGCGCTTAGCAAACCCTCGGACGCAGAACGCAGCCAATGGTATTTCCAACGCTATATCTCTCATCTCCCATCGGCTGGTGAAATCGTGTTTTTTGATCGCAGTTGGTATAATCGGGGCGTTGTCGAAAATGTCTTTGGCTTCTGCACGACGGAAGAGCGTGAACGTTTTTTCAGGCAGGTCCTGCCCTTGGAAACCGGGTTTAGCAATGATGGCATACATATCTTCAAGTTCTGGCTGAATGTCGGGCGCGCCGAGCAGCTTAACCGCTTTCTTGCCCGCGAAACCGACCCTCTGAAGCAGTGGAAACTCAGCCCGATCGACATCGCAGGCCTACACAAATGGGACGAATACAGCCAGTCGATTACCGAAACCCTTACACGAAGCCATTCCGAAAACTGCCCTTGGACGATCATTCGATCGGATGACAAGAAACGCGCCCGGCTGGCAGCCATTCGCACCGTGCTAAGCCAACTCGACTACGAAGGCAAAAACCTGGAAGTGGTGGGCATGCCGGATGAAAAGATCAGTGGTGGTCCGGAAATCTGGGATGCATAAGCTAATTGCAACACTCTGCTCAGCCTACGCTGGATTAGGCCCTGGCCGCTGCATATATACAATAAAACGCGCCTGAGGCCGGGATGACGAAACGCGGATATCACCACGGAAACCTAAAGCAAGCCTTGATGGAGGCCGCCTTATCCCTGATCGAACAGAAGGGACCGACCGGTTTTACATTGTCAGAGGCCGCAAAGACCGCTGGGGTCACTCCCGCAGCCGTCTATCGCCATTTCGAAGGGCGTGAGGACCTGATCGCCGAGGCTGCCCGTCAGGGGTTTGAGATGTTCGCCGACCTGATGCAATTTGCCTATGACAAAGGGCAACCCTCGGCACTTGCGGCGTTTGAGGCCACGGGCCGCGCCTATCTTGCCTTCGCCCGCAAGCACCCCGGCTATTATATCGCGATGTTCGAAAGCGGGATTTCAATCAATCGTACACCGGAACTGGCGCTGGCCGCGAACCGGGCCAAAAACGTGCTTGAAAAGGCCGCCAGCGATCTGTCGCAGCATATTCCGCCGGAGAAGCGTCCGCCCGCTTCGATGTTCAGCGCCCATATCTGGGCCATGAGCCATGGTGTTGTCGAACTTTTCGCACGCAATACCGGCGCAAGTTCCCCCTTCCCGCCTGAAGACCTTCTGGAGAGCGGAATTGGTATCTATCTGCGCGGTTTGGGTCTGGTCGCACAGGACGAATAAGACCCTGCCAGTCAATCACTTTCGCGGGCGGTCCCGCCGTCGATCAACGGGACTCCCGCTGCCCTCACGCCTGCAATAAGCGCATCAACCGGTTGCGACTCTTTGAATACGCGGCGTTTCAGGGCCTCCAGCGGAAAACCAGGCCAAGTTTTCTGGTAAACATTGGCGAGACGCCGTGCCTCGACTTGTTCGCCATTGTTCCAATGCGCGGCCATCAGATAGGCCGCTGATATCGGCCCAAATGGTCCTCCGCGCTCGATCGTGTCCTCGTAAGTTCGGATCGCCGCTGCATAGTCTCCGGTATGAAAATGCACAGACCCTAGTACATTGCCAAAGACAAGCCCGCCGCTGCGTTCCGCAAGCTCTTCATACCATTCAGATTGCGCCAGGATCCGCTCGAAATTCAGAGTATAGAGTGAAATAAGTGCATCGAATTCAGCGACATGCGGATCGGTGGGGGCCAGATCAACGGCTCTGCGAGACAGGGCTGATGCCCGATCGTAATTGCCCAGTGCAAATTCCAGCCAGGCCCGCGCCGAAAGCGCCCAAGCCTCATCAGGTGCGATATCCATCGCATGGGCGCTTTTTTCATTGGCAGACTTCAAATACTTTTCTGCATCCGGTTCAAAGAACAACAAAATGGCCAGCATGGTCTCGACCTGTGCCGCTCCGGCATAGCCACAGAAAAAGAGTGGATCTCGTTCAATCGCCGTCTCAAAAATCAGCAAAGCCGGTTGCAGACGCGATAGGTCAACGACGGGGAACATCACATCGCGGCCAGCACTGCAAAGGTTTATCGCTTCTACCCGGGCGGGAGATACGTCATAAATCGCGCTTTGCCCTCGGCCCACAGCGCTGCGTGGCTCATTCTTTGAATAATAGCCTGATACCCAGATGCCTACGCCAATCAAAGCCAGAAAGAACGCGATGACCAACGCGCTTCGCCGAATGCCCTGTGGGTTCTGGGCTTGCGAACTCCCCAGCGTAAATTCGGGTGCATAGCTACCGACAGGCAGCGAAATCACCACCGCATCAGTTGCGCCATCACCTCCGTAGTAAGCTTTTAGCTTTCGCCGGACACGACCCGCATCGACGCGCACAACCCCTTCCCGCTTGGTCAAGTCGTCGGCGCTGTAACCATAAACATCCATGGCAATGGTCTTGGCGCGGATCTCATCCTTGCGGCCCGCAAGCGCTTCGGTCACGACATAGCTAAGAAAGGCCCGCATTCGGGCAGATCCTTTGAAGCCACCTGAGTTCAATACCCGCTCAAGAGCACTTCGCACCTCCTCATCCGAGAAAGAAGGCGCTGTGTCACGTTGTTTGTTATCCGCCTGGGCAGTCAAGAACTATCCTTTCATGACAATGGCTTGACCCCATGGTGCTACGGTAGCATGCGGCTTTACACGTTCAAGTCATATTCTAGGGAACGCATGCTTTACGAGCAATTTCCACGAAGGCAACGCGGATGGACGAAGAAGACTTCTTTGACGCACAATTCCCGGGAACCTCCGTTCTGATGCGAAACATGCGCGCCCAAGACAGTGAGTTCGACCGGATTTGCCTCGATTATCAGGAGATGATGACCGAGCTGGCACAGTCTCCTCTTTCCGACACGGGCGTTCGCCCTCGGTACCTCGCGGATCTGGCGGAAACCGTTACTGATTTGCGAAGCTCTATCGAAGCAAAGCTGTCAGACGTTCCGGGTACGCCTGGGCATATGGATAAAACGAAAGGCTTGAAATGACCCTGAAACACATTTTGCCCGCGCTAATCCTCACCGCAGGTTCGGCATATGCCCAACAGAACCCGATTATTCACGATGGTGAGTTCGAATTTCTGCGTGCCCAGTTCGGCGCGGTCTGGGATGCCCAGGACATTGAGATTGACGCGAAACTGGCCGAAATCCGCGACGCAAACGGGGGCAAACCACCCAATATCCTGTACATCCTGATCGACGACATCAGCTTTGGTCAGATGGGTGATCGCAAGATGAACTACGTCATGGGCATCGAAACGCCCAGCATCAACCAGTTCGCCACCGAAGGTTTGTCGCTGATGCGAATGTACACGGAACCCTCGTGCACGCCGACCCGAACGGCGATGCTGACCGGGCGACATCCGGTGCGTGCCGGTGTGACAGAAGTCAAAGTGGCTCTGGTAGGCGAAGGCCTTCCAGCCAGCGAGGTGACCCTGCCCGAGATCCTAAAAGAGGTTGGCTACAACACCGTGCATGTTGGCAAGTGGCACCAAGGTGACATCGAACAGGCCTACCCCCACAACCAAGGTTTCGATTGGGCCGCCTTCCCCCTGCATCAACAAGTTCAACTGAGCCTCATGACCCCCGAGGCGATGCGCGCGAATAACATGCTCGGATACGTGCCCGAGGGGCAGAACAATCAGTTTCTGCTGGATGAGCGTTTCAAACCCTACGGACTGGTGACTGGTGTCGAGGCAGAAGCAGGCGGCACCGCCCGAGAGGTGGATATGTCACCGGGCGAGGTCTGGACCCAAGCCAAGTATGAAGCGATGAACGAGAGGTATCAGCGTCAGGCTCTTGAGCAATTGGAGCGTGCCGCAGCCGAGGAAGAACCGTTTTTCCTGCAATATTGGCCGCTCTACCCGCTGAATTTCGTTTATTCCGAGAACGCGATCTCTCGCAACGGCGGGTTTCATGCTGACAAACTGCAACTACTGGATGGCTGGATCGGTGACCTGCTGGTCAAGCTCGAAGAAACCGGAGAAGCCGACAACACGATTGTGGTTTTGATGGCCGACAATGGACTGATGTACCACTACGAAGGAACTTCGGGGCTCAATCAACTGATCTATCGTGGCGGTAAGACACAACATCTGGAAGGTGGCGTACGCACGGATGCATTCATTCGCTGGCCCGGAGTAATCGAGGCTGACAGCGCCGCCGGAGATATCTTTCATGTGTCTGATATCTATACCACAATGGCTCGGATCGCAGGCGCGACTGATCATATCCCGCGCGACCGCATCATCGATGGTGTCGATCAGACCGCCCTGCTGCTGAACGGTGAAGGCAACGGTCGCCGCGATTATGTATATGTCTATGAAGGCCCGGTTTTGCGCTCGGTGGTCAAGCAGGAATTCAAGATGCACCTGCCCGCGCCCGGCCAACCCGGAGCGGCGGCCCCGACCTTCAACATCTATCGTGATCCACGCGAACTGCACCCTTTGGTCGGTTACTCACTTTGGGCCGGAGCGTCGTTTCAGGACATGATCAAACGCCATCAGAAGATGATCGCGAAACACCCGCATTCCGAAATCGGGCGCGGCATCCCCTACGAGGGCATCGACAACCTGCGCCCGGAATCTGAACTGGCTCGCGATGTGTTCACCAGCTGGCAGCAGTGAAGGCTACAGAAATTCCTGTTTAAATATGATAATGCTTTAATGTGAAATCAGCGGCAGGAGTGTTTGCGTTCCGCCCAGTACACGATCGGGGGATATCGAATGAAGATTTCAGGGGTATTGGTTTTATTCGTCGGCCTTGCCGCGCGCAGCACGTTCGCGCAAGAAAACCCAATCCAACACGATGCCGAATTCTATATCTTGCAAGCACAGCGCGCAGAGCAATGGGCCCAGGATGATATGGCTGTGGATGAAGCCCTGGCTGCATTTCGCGAAGGCAACAACGGCAAGCCACCGAACATCATCAGCGTTCTGATCGATGATCTGGGATTCGGCGACATGGGGATACCCGAGTTGAACGCCGTTCGGGGTTATTCGACGCCGAATATCAACAATTTCTCCGACGACGCGATGCGCATGGTTCGGATGTATACCGAACCCTCTTGCACCCCTACTCGCGTCGCCCAAATGACGGGGCGGCTGCCTGTACGCATGGGAATGGGCGATACCACCGTTGATATTGCCGGCTTTGGCCTGCCGGGGGAGGAAGTGACGTTGGCCGAAGTGCTGAAACAGGTTGGTTACGCAACCAGCCATGTTGGCAAGTGGCACATGGGAGATATCGCGGAAAGTTGGGCGATGAACCAAGGCTTTGACTATGCGCAACACGCCATTCACCAGCAGGGTCAGCTGACGATTTTCAATGATGATGCAATCAAAGAGCAGGTCTCGGTCGCGATCAGAGATTATGATGACAAATACACGCTGGACGGTTGGTTCAGGCCGGACGCCTCAGCGATGATGACCGTCATCGAAGGCGAAACGGGCGGTCCAATTCGCGAAATTCGGATGGAGTCAGGTGAGCGCTGGAATGCGGCCAAATACGATGAGATGAACCAGGCCTTTCAGGACAAAACCTTGTCAGAGCTTGAACGTCTTGCCAGCGACGATACTCCCTTTTTCCTGCAATATTGGCCGATGATCCCTCTGGATAATACCCGCGCCGGACGTTCTGGTCCCGAAAGCGCGAATGGCGGTCTCTATGTCGACAAGATGCAACTTTTGGATCAATGGCTGGGTGATTTGTTCGCCAGCATGGCAGAGTTGGGGGTCAGCGAGAATACCATCGTCATCGTTATGGGGGACAACGGCCACTTTACCAAATACGCCCCGCAATCGGGCTATACTCCGATGATTTATGCTGGTGGCAAAGGGGATACGACTGAGGGCGGCGTTCGGGTCGACGCCTTTATTCGCTGGCCGGGGATGATTCAGGCAGATGGTTTGCTGAACAGCATCATTCACGTGTCGGACCTTTATACAACGCTTTCGCGTTTTGCGGGGGCCGAGCAATACATCCCGCGAGATCGTCTGGTGGATGGCGTCGATCAATCCGCAGCGCTATTGTTTGCGGACGAAGCCAAAGCGCGCCGAGATCACGTGATCATCTATTCGGTGAACAAACCCGAGGCGATCGTGAAGGACCAGCTTAAGCTCAAACTGCCGGGAGCCGGGGAAAGCGCTATTCTGGCAAAGTTCTTTGATCTCTACCGGGACACGCGCGAGGAATATTCAGTCTCGACCGAGGTTGGCGCCTGGGGCGGGCAGGAATTCGCACGCATCCTTGGCCGACACATGGCCCGCAAAGAGAAATTCCCCGACACGCCACCCGCGTATGGCGTGCCCTATGAAGGGATCGAGAACCTGCGCCCCGAAACCCAACAAGCGGTCGAGGCTTTCCTGATCAAAAGCCAATCCCCGCAGCAATAGCACGGTGTCGCCGTCGTCATTCACTCAAGTTTCTAGGATCATCACATGCTTGGATTACTCCTATTCGCACTGGGTTTAATCGGATCACTTGGGATCGGGTTCGTCTACTTCCGTGATTTGGGCGACGTGTCCCAGATGCTGTTGAAGGTAAAGCGCGAGAATATGGTGCGTTTCATCCGCAATGAATACCGCTTGATTGCCATCGGGTTGGGCGCATTTGCTCTCGCAACGCTCGCGCATTTCGCCCTGGGAGCCGGGCCGTTCTGGCTTTGGCTCATTGCCGCTTTACTTGTTCTACTTCTCTATGGCTTTCCCTATGTCTGGGTTCATCTAGGTCTGAGAAATCAGCTAAATGACGCGCAGTTTTTTCCCATCGACGAGGCCCGCAAATATGTCGGGCCGACTGCCCCCGTGATGGTGATTGAAAATGACGGCCATGCCCGAGCCCATCCTGATGCACAAATCATGCGCCCACATTTGGCGGGCGATGATAAAGGGCTGGGCGGAGAAGACGTCGTGATGACCTATTGCGCCATGGCCAATCTCGGTCAAGGCTATGCGCCAAGCATCGAAGGCAAACGGCTGAACCTTGAGGTTCTCGCCCAGCATGGCAACAACCTGATCCTGCGGGACAACGATACTGGCGAGCCCATCCAGCACATATACGGTTTTCGCGAAGCGGATCGTGACACAAATGCACACGGTCTCGCGTGCCCTCTGCGGCCCGAAGCGCAGATGACACCCTGGCCAACCTATCGGATGACTTTCCGTGGATTTCAAAAGGCTTTCCCGGAAGGCGAGGTGTTTTTGAACAAACCCTCCCCAAACCCCTTGCTGCGGCTGCTGGACATGATGACCGAGATCACGTTCGGCTGGGGCATTGGCCGCCAGCATCAGGAAGAGGCTCCGGTGATGGACAACATGGACCGTTCGGACAATCGGCTGCCGAATAAAACCTATGTCTGGGGGATCACAATCGGACAGGATGCCACCTGCTGGACCGACGATTTCGTTGTCGACAACGATTGGATCGTCAACGCGCGTGTCGGCGGGCGGGATATCGTCGTCAGCCTCGATCCAAAATTTGAAAGCTTGGGCGTTTGGTACAATGACAGCGGTCAACCCGTGACCCAATGTGACTTTTGGGGAATGTCTGATCAGGGCCAACTGCAACGGGTCGAAACCCTGCGCGCAGGCGTGTTCTGGCATGTCTGGTCCGAGTTTTTTCCCAGCACCGATATCAATCGTGTCGGTGACGGCGCAGGCAAATCCGAAGACGTGGCAGCATGAAAGAATGAACATTGCGCTTGGCTAGATTGGCATGAGGCGACAACGGAATTTCAATTCAAGGTTCTTGGCGGGAGACGGAAAAATGGATGTGACAGTAAAGTGGACAGGATTGGCGCTTGGCCTCGCAATGGCAGGTTCGATGGCACCAATGGCCTTGGCCCAACAGTCGGACTGGTCATATGAGGCCTCAATCTATCTTTTCATGCCGGAAACTGAGACCTCACTCAGCACACCGATGGGTACACTGGATGGCACCCTGAGTTTTTCCGATGCGTTGGACAATCTCGATTTTGCTTTCATGGCCGCGTTTGCCGCCACAAATGGCCGGTGGTCCCTGTTGGCCGACTATAACTATACCAATCTGTCTTTCAGCAGCGACACTCCCGGCCCTGCCAGCTCAGGCTTGGACACATCCTTTACCACGCAATTTCTCAGCGGCTATGTCGGCTATAGGGTCTACGAGGATCAAACCGCGAATGTGGATATTGTCGGTGGATTCAGGTGGTTCAGCACGGAAACCGACTTTGAATTGCAACCAGGCGCGGCCCCCGGCCGTCGAACAACGGTTGATTCAAGCTGGACCGATCCCGTGATCGGGGCCCGCGCACGCGTCAAGTTCTCGGACAAATGGTCAGGAACTGGGTTTGTAGACTATGGCGGCTTCCGCAGTGGCAGCGAGACATGGCAGGTTCTGCTGACAGCCGACTATGCGATTAATGATCGTTGGCTGATCCGCGGTGGATACCGCTATATCTCATTCGACCACGACATCGACGGAAACGATTTCAAGTTCGACCAATCCGGTCCAATGATTGGCGCGACTTACCGCTTTTGAGCGGCTTTTAGTGACCGCCAAAGTAAGCCTCGAGCAATCGCTTATCATTCCGCAACTCATCTGCGGTGCCTGATGTCTGCATGCGTCCTGACTCGAGCACGTAAATCCGGCTCGCCAGCGAAAGCGCGAAGTTGGCGTTTTGCTCGGTAATCACCACCGTCAGCCCGTATTCCTTGTTGAGCTTGCGCACCACCTCGGCGATTTCGTGACAGATTTTCGGGGCCAGACCAATCGTCGGTTCGTCGACGAGCAACAGCTCGGGGCTGGTCATCAGCGCGCGTCCGAACGAGACCATCTGACGTTCCCCGCCCGACTGGGTCGAGGTCTCCTGCCCTTCCCTCTCTTCGAGACGCGGGAACAGGCTGTGTACCATTGCCAGATTGCTTTGGATGTCTTCGCGGGCCGTGAAGGCACCGACCATTAGGTTGTCACGCACCGACATATAGGGAAACAGGTTGAAGCGTTCGGGCGCATAACCCACGCCATGTCGTACAATTTCGGAAGGCGTCCGACCGGCAAGGCTGTGCCCCCTGAGCCGGATATCGCCCTCGATTTTGACTAGCCCCATGATGCTGTCCAGCAAGGTCGATTTTCCAGCCCCATTTGGACCCACCACAGCGACAATTTCACCGGGTTGGACGGTGATCGAGATGTCGGTCAGCGCTTGCGCCTTGCCATAGAATGCCGACAGGTTTTCGATTTCCAGATACGACATTACGCGCCCCCCAGGTACGAGGCCTGAACAGCCTTGTCGTTCATGACTTCGCTGAACGAGCCCTCGGCAATCATGGTGCCCCGTTCAATGGCGATCGCACGGTCGACCAATGGCTCAAGCGCAGGCAAATCATGGCTGACGATCAGAAAAGTCATCCCATCTTTGCGCATCGACTGAATGAGATCAGAGATTTGGGCGATCTCTCCTGTGGTGAGACCCGCAAACACTTCATCCAGCAGCATCACCTTGGGCGCGGTTGCCATTGTGCGCGCCATCTCAAGTTTACGCAGATCACCCATGGCCAGTTCTGTCGGCGCGCGTTTCAAGTCCGCTTCTGTAAACCCGACGCTGAGCGCAAGCTCTCGCTCACGTTCTTTATCTGGGGGTGAGACGATCATCTGCCAGATATTGTCGGGCATTAGGCCAACCCGGATATTTTCGGCAACGCTCATATCACCAAACGGGCGCGGGATCTGATAGGTTCGGCTGACCCCGGCCCGAATGCGTTGTGGCGTCGACAGTGTCGAAATCTCCTGCCCGAACAGTTCGATCGTTCCGCCGTTTTGCCGCAACTCACCCATGATCTGGCTGAACACGGTCGTCTTGCCTGCCCCGTTGGGACCGATCAATCCAAGCGACTCGCCCTCTTTGAGAGAAAACGACAGATCATTCGTCGCGACTAATCCGCCGAAACGTTTTACCAGACCTGAAACCTGTAACGCCACGCTCATGTCGTCCGCCCCTTGCCCAGGCCTTTGAAACCACGCCGAACCAGCTCAACAATGCCTTTCGGCTGATACATATAGAGGAGCAGCGCTATGGCTCCGTAGACGAAATACCGTTCGGCGCCAGGAAGGACCGGTCGCAGATACTCCAACAGGAATGTCATGAAGAACGCGCCGATCATGGGGCCGATGATGGTCGAGGTTCCGCCCAGAAGTGCCGCAACGATGATTGTGAACAGGAAGTTAATATCAAACAACGCACGCGGCGCGAGCGATCCCAGATAGTGAACGTAGAAGGCACCACCCAAGCCCGCGATCATCGCACTTGTCAGAAAGGCAAAAGCCTTGAGGCGTGTGGTGCTGAGACCCGAACCGCGCACACTTTCTTCGTTCATACCGATGGCAGACAAGGCCGTTCCAAGCCGCGTCTTCATCAGCAACCACATGCTGACGGCGATCGCCAGCATCAGCGTCGTGGACAGGTAATACCCGTTGGCCGCGCCGCGTGTCAGCGTTTGAATGCCCGACATGCCGCGCGTTCCGCCAGTCAGATCCGGGCGAATGACCTGGACCAGTTGATACAGCAATTCCATGAAGGCCAGTGTGACCAGAGCGAAGTAACTGCCCCGAATACGTAGCGCCGGTAGCAGTACCAGCAGCCCTGCAATCATGGTGACAAGCACCGCGATCGGGATCGAGATTTCAACCGCGACATCGAACCGCTTTGTCAGGATCGCAGTGGTGTAGGCCCCGATACCGATCAGGAATGGATGACCAAAGCTCACATAGCCTGTTCGGCCAGACAACACGTCCCAGCTGATAGCGAAGATCGCCAGGTAGTTGGCAAAGATCATCGTGCGCATCGTCCCGTTCGAGACGAATTGCGGAAGCAGGAACATTCCGACGATCAAGCCACCCCAGAGTGCAAAGTGAAACCAGCGTAGCCCCATCGTCACAGCTCCTCTCGGCCGAACAGGCCCTGCGGTCGCGTGACCAGCACCCCGATGATCAACAGCATCGTGAAAACACCGCGCAACTCAGGTGCAAGCGTCGCCACAACGATGACTTCGAGGAAGCCCACAATATGCGCCACCACCAAAGTGCCCAGGATCGATCCGATCCCGCCAACGATAACCACAGCCACCGAAATGATTAGCGGAGCCACCCACATGGAGGGCGATAGCTGAGTGTAGCTGGCAAAGAAGACGCCTCCGATTGCGCCCAATGCGCCAGAGATACCCCAGGTGATCAGATTGATGCGATCCGGATCGATCCCGGAAATTGCAGCGCCTTTAGCATCCATCGACACCGCCTGCATCGCCCGTCCGGTATGTGTCAGCCGCACAAAGGCATAGAGCCCAAGCAGAATTGCCCAGCTAATAAGGGTTGCGATCAGGATGTTATACGTGACCGAGGCCCCGGCCACATTGATCACCCCGGGAACAATCGGCAAAAGGATTTTGCTGCTGTCGCCAAAGACCAAAACGATCCCGGCCTGAATGACGACCGCAAGGATCAGCGTCGAAATCTCGACAGCCACGTGATCCCCTTTGAGCGTTTTGACAATCAAACGGTACTTCAGAACTCCCATCAGAACACCCAGCGCGGCGGCCACGGCAACCCCCATAAGCTTAGGCATTCCAAGTGACTGCGATATCCAGAAGTAAATGTAGCCGCCGACCATCAGATAGGCGCCATAGGCGAGATTCAGAACGCGGCCTATGCTGAAGATCAGCGTAAACCCCATTGCTATAAGCGCGTAGAGACCGCTGAGCAAAAGCCCCTGAATCAGTATCTGCAACATAAATGGATCCTTGGCTGCGGGTGCGCGCTGCCGCGCACCCGTTTCAAGCTAACGACGCGACCGGGTTACGGCTTGACCCAGCTGGGAAGCGTGAATTCGCCCGTCGCGTATTTCTCGGGGTACACAACTGCGGCAGTGCCGTCTTCATACCACTGAACAACGACCATCGACGGGGCCGCATCATCAAACGGCTCGGAAAGATCAAAGCGAATGTTGTGGGGATAGGTGCGGCCTGTCACAGGCTCGACCTCATCATCGCCCCAGAAGGCATAGCGCAGCCAAAGCTGACCATCCATCTCAAGAACCAGATCCTGCTTCTTCATCGCATCGGCCCAGCCTTCGACATTGTCGAAGCCACCCGCCTCTTCCGCGGCAGCCATGGCCTGCTTCAGCCCGTGATAGGCGTTGAACCCATTGAAATGCGGCAGCAGTGGGCGGCTGTCATACTTGGCCTGATAGGTGTCGACAAAGGTCTGGCTTGCCGGGTCAAGTTTGAACCCTACAGACGGGATCGGTGACAGGGTCGAGATGCCGCCACCGGCTCCGCCAGTGTCTTCCCAATATTCCATACCCAATGCGGCTACGTTCACACCTGTCATCGCCATGGGGACCTGCAGTTTCACATATTGCGACGAAACCACCTGAGAATTCACGGATGAGACCTGATAGATGAAATCCGCCCCTGTATCCTGCGCCCGGCTGAAAATCGGCGCGAAATCTACGGTGGCGACGTCATAGGTGATGATGTCCTTGACCTCGATCCCCGCAACCGGCGCAAGCGCCTCGGTCACCAATCCGGTGATCGCTTCGCCAAACGCTGTATCCTCAGCCAGAATGACAACGGAGTCCCAACCCATCTTTTCCTTCAGAACATCCGCGCCGAAATTGATATAAAGCGTGGCAAGCGCCTCGTCTGAGGCGATGTTCATGAAATATGGTGCCATGCTTTCGGGATCTTCGACCACCATGTCGATGATGCCGATATATGACGTCCACGTGTCCAGCGTCGGAATTCGGTATTCCTGCATTCGCGGCAGCCAGCCCAGCGAAACATCATCGATAGAGCCTGAGATGATGAAATCCACTTCTTCGGTTTCCGCCAGATATTCATAGGCCCGCACACCTTCAGTCGGGTCCTGACCGGTATCGGCAGACACCAGCGTGATCTGTTCCCCCATAACGCCGCCATTCGCATTAAGCTCTTCAATCGCGATCTCTGCACCACGCAGCGTCGACAGACCGGTGTCTGAGGAAAGAGATCCAATAAAGCCCACCTTGATTTCAGCTGCGGCCGCCGAGGCCACAAGCGCGATACATGTTCCGCTGAGTAGCGCTGTCTTGATCATCACATTAGCTCCCTGTGTCTTATTGTGCCCTTCTTGTATTCTGTATACAGTACACAAGACGATAGTTCGATCAAATCCTTTCTTGGTGACTCATGTTCAGATTCCGCTGATTTCGCCGTTTACGTCGTGAATTACCGCATCCACATCTATTTCCACCGTCAATCCAGGCTGCGTAAGCCCCGCTTGAACGGCTGTCAGAACCGGATCGATATCTTTGAATACCTCTCCGTGAACGCTCGCGAATTCACCCGCGCGCGACAGATCGGTCAGATAGGCGCGGACCCGGCCTACATGGCGCATCTCGGCACCGACGGCCTTAAGCGCCTCTTCTATACGGGACAGAATGTATTTTGTTTGGGCGCCCACATCTCCTGGCGCATGAATACGCCCGCTGGGTTCGATCGCTGTGGTCCCTGCGACCCAAACGAAGGGACCGATGCGCTTTGCGCGGGAATAAGACGCAACTTCTTCGAACCGCCCGCCTGACTTCCAGATGCGGAGGGTCACAGGCCTAACCTCGATCGGATGGCATCCGCCGCTTTCTGCAAGGCTGCTTGTTCTTGATCGGTCAGCCGCAACTCCTCGACTTCGACCAACCCGGAAGACCCCAGATGGGCAGGAACACCAAGCACAACCCCATCGATGCCATATTCCCCCTGCAACATGACCGAGACCGGAACCGGGCCGGTGCGTGCGCCCCGGATATGGTCGATCAACTCGATCGACGCGTGCGCCGGTGCTATGGTTGCGGAACCGGATTTCTTCAGGGCAACTACCTGCCCACCGCCGGTCACGGCGTCCTGAACGCAAGCCTCGATCTGATCAGGCGATAAAAACACATCCAATGCCCTGCCCTTAATTTTTGCCCGGCTTGGGATTGGCGCCATCTCGTCCCCGTGGCTTCCGAGCGTGAAGGCTTCGACATCAGCGGGCGCTACTCCCGCAGCCATAGCAAGGGCGTTGCGAAACCGGCTGCTGTCCAGAGTACCGGCCATGCCCAGCACTCTTTCACGAGGGAACCCGGTTGCGCTCAGCATTTCTACGGTCATTTCGTCAAGCGGATTTGTCACCACGATGACGATGGCATCAGGCGCAGCGGAGCGTATGGCCTCAGCGGCCTGGCGGATCACGCGCGCATTCACGTCGATCAGATCCGCGCGGCTCATACCCGGACGCCGGGCACGGCCTGCGGTCACCACGACCACCTCAGCCCCTGCCACAAGGTCCAGCGACTCGCCGCCAATACACCGGGCGCGCGCTCCGGTGATGCCTGAAGTGTGATTCAAATCCAACGCGGTTGCAGCCGCCATCCCCGGAGCAATGTCGATCAGAGCAATCTCATCCGCGATATCCTGCATCGCCGCCAGATGCGCCACATTGCCCCCGACGCCCCCTGCCCCGATCATGGCAAGTTTGCCAAGCCTTCGGACCTTGCGTTTCGAACGCACCGGAGCAACCCATTTGGGCGAGCGGCGATACAACACACGCTGCATTGAAATAGCAGCGTCTGTACGCGTTGGTTGTGGCTTTTCCAGCGGTCCGTCGACAAGCTTTATGCCAACACGCTCGGCAGTTTCGCGTGCCAAGGCCGTCACGATATCGTCGGGCAGGACTTCAAACACGATCCGACCGCGACGGCGGGCATCTTCGACCGCCTCTGAACCTATGACGCGCGGCACTGCCATCAGTTGGCTTGCCCGTCCACCGCCTCTATCGCGCGGGTTGCGGCCTCGACGGCGGTCTTGACCGAGTTTTCAGACCCCGAGATGAACAGGCGGCCAAACCGCCCCACGGCGCGCACTTCGACAATATCGATCTCTGCCGCCTTCTCCGCTTCATTCGCGGCAATCGAGATATAAGCAGCCGGGGCACATTCGACGATGCCCAACGTCTGCCCTGGAACGATCAGAGCCCCCTTGCGCCATTTGTTCAGCAGTTGCGCCTGATAGGGTTCGACGCTGGTAATAATCTGCGTGGAACTGATCGCCGGTTTCAACCGGTCAGACATTGTTGCGCCGAGCTCGGCCAGCATCGCATCGCGCGCGGCGGACACCTCCGCATTCGACGGAGACCGCAGGATAAAGAACCCGAACTCGCGCTCGACCATCTGTGTTGTCGCCTCAACCGAAGATGCCTTGAGCGCCCGGTCGATCAGCGAGAATACTCCGTTACCCGGCGCAAACTCTCCGATCAAAACCGTATCCCCGGACAAAGGCACCGACCCTTGCACCGTCGCACCGTTATAGGCGGCGAATTTTGGTTGCAGGTTGTCGATCTGCATCAGCGCCCGGATGGTAATCTCGCTCATGCGCCATACTCCTCGTAAATGTCGCGCCAGGGTCTGCTTTCATAGGCTACCCGTTTGATGTTGATGAGATGCAGGGCCGTCACATTGTCCGAAGTGATCGAACCTGACCACGTGCCAGTGCCCAGCATGAAGGATGGTTCCAGATCAGTCGAATATCCCATACCGCCCAAGATGCCCGGTGTATTCACCAGTACCCGACCCGTCGGCACAGTGGCAAAACGGGCCACGATCTCAGGGTCGTCCGAATGGATGACCGAGGAATGACCCCAGCCTTCGAACTTGGCGATGGATTGCGCCAGATCGATCCCATGGTCTGTGGATTTCGCCGCGTAGAACGCCAGAACGGGGTTCAGCTTTTCTGCAGACAGCGGGCGTTTCCAGCCTACTTCAGTCTCTTCCGAAACAAGGCACCGGGTGCGTGGGGGGATGGAAAAACCAGCAGCGTCAGCCAGCGCCTGCGGGCTTTGCCCCACCTTCTCAGGGTCCATGGCCTGCACGCCTTTGAAGATCACCCCGGCAAGACGATCCGCTTCGGCCGGAGTGCAGAAATAGGCACCTTTCAATTTAAGCTCGTGGCGCAAATCACGTGCGATCTCGGGATCAGCGACGACGGCCTGCTCACTGACGCAGGCGGTCCCGTAGTCAAAGCTCTTCGACGTCACGATCATCTCGGCGACTTCCGCCAGATCGCGTGCTTTCGACTTGTGTACGTAACACGGCACGTTGCCCGCACCGACCGCGAGCGTGGGTTTGCCGCTGGAATACGCCGCTTTGACCATGGCAGGACCACCGGTTGCCATCACAACCGAGGTACGGCGATGTTTCATCAACTCGGCTGTGCCCTGAATTGTCACGGAATCCAGACATTGGATTAGACCCTTGGGCGCACCCATTTGTTCAGCCACGCGCGCCATAATTCGCACCGTTTCGATGCCACAACTCACGCCACGCGGATGCGGCGCGCACACGATCGCATTGCCTGCCTTCACCGCAGAAAGCACTTTGTAGATGATCGTTGAAGTGGGGTTCGTCACCGGGATCAGAGCTGCCACAACGCCCATCGGTTCACCGAAGGCTGCGATCTTTGTCGCATCATCGCGCCAGAGCAATCCCAGCGTTGTCACATCTCTTAGATAATCCGCGACTGAAAGCGCGTTGAACAGGTTTTTGACGCGCTTGTCCGGCACATTCCCATATCCGGTTTCCTCGACGGCCATTTGCCCCAGCCGTTCGGCATCGGGCTCGATGGCGCGCGCCATCGCGTCGACTATTGCGTCTACCTGCGCCGGGTCAGTGCCCAAAAAGGCGCGATAAGCCTCGAAAGCGCTATCTGCGGCACGCCGTGCGGCGGCGATTGATTTCAGATCTGCATCCATCAAGAAGCTCCGGTGACCATGGTGTCAAAGATACGGCGCGCTTGATCAACGTCGCCCGCTGAAACTCCTATGGCTTCGAGGCGCCGTCCGGCGGCAGCCACATCCGCCCCCAAAATTCGGTCGGACATCGCGATTAGGCTGTTCGTCAGCGGGCTCGGGATACCCGCAAGCTCACCCGCTGAGACCAAAGGTACAAGCGAGCCCAACACGCCATCCCGCATCATACCGCGCGACGTTTGCTGATCCGGGATCGGACGCGCGCCCGAGCCACGTTCGGCGCCGGCAAAGGTGGCTATCCACTGCCCTGTCTCCGGCAGGTTGCGAACTCCAAACGCAGCAGCAATGCGTCGCCGTTCGTCTGCAAGCCCCTGAATGACCTCCGTCTGGTCCGGACCAATCAGAGACGCAAAGGTCTGGTTATCCTCAAGCTGAACACCACCCATTGGAATGTCAGGACCACCTGTCCCCATTGCGGCACCGCCGAGGATCAGCGCAGGTATCTCGACTGCGGCCGACAGATCGTTGAAGCCGCACGACAAAACCGAGTCGACCGCCTGAACGTTGGACAAATAGGCGGACACGGCGTCCAGAACCTCTTCCCGACCGCGCGGCAAGGTTGCCGCAGCCATCGGTGCCGCCTGCGAAAGCGTCAAAGCTGCGCCCTCGGAACGGAACCAGTATGGCAGACCCTGAACCTCGACCAGCGTGACGTCCGCCGCGCAGCCTCCGATCCGCAACAACCAGGCTGTTTCCACAGCCCCCAAAGATCGTCCCGGCGCAAGGACCAAGATTTGCCCGTCGCTGAGGTGATCGGCCAGCACCATCGCATAAGTGCGCTGTTTGTGAAGCGGTCCGGTCAGGAATATCACCTGTGCATCGCGCACCGCTGCATCCAGCTCAGCGGTTGTGCGCACCGACGGCCCATCCCGATCGACTTGATAGGTCCCGACCGGACCTTCACCGCGAAGCGAGATGCCCGAGGACTGGGCCAACAGCGACAGTTCGGCCCCATAGGCCGAAAACAAGGTGACTTCAGCCCCTTCGGCAAGACAAAGAGCGGCCAACAGGCGTGCATCAGCCCCGCCGCCCAACACCGATATCCGGTCGAGCTTGGGATGTTCAGGTGCACCCCGGGTTGAGCCACGTGTCGCTGCACGTGTGAATTCCTCGAAACCGGCTGACATAGCGTCTCCTCAAGACAGACGGATTAAGCCGCAGAGCCAGCACCAAGGCTGTCGATTATGGCCTCAAGTTCATCATGTGGGCGCGCGATCACGTGGACGGATACGACTTCACCCACTTTGTTTGCCGCTGTCGCACCGGCATCCGCGGCGGCTTTGACTGCGCCGACTTCACCACGCACAAGGGTGGTGACTAGGCCTCCGCCAGCCTTGGTTTGGCCGACAATCGAAACGCTGGCCGCCTTGACCATCGCATCTGCCGCTTCGATCGCGCCGACCAGTCCGCGCGTTTCGATCATGCCCAGGGCCATTTGCCCCGCCACTGGTTTCGCCATTTTTCGTTCCTCCAAAGAAATTTAGATGTTTGGTGTTCTTGGTTCAGGTCGTGGACACGCGATCCACAATCGCGATGATCGCCAGATCGACGGGCGCGGTGGACAGACCGGCGGCCATACGCGCCGCCGAGCCGTTGACCAGCAGAACCGTATCCCCCACCCCTGCACCGCAGGTGTCGACGGCGACCCGCGCCGGTTCGATCACCTTGCCTTTGCTATCGACCAAATCCGTCACCAGCAGTTTCGTACCGACCAGTTTTGCGTCTTTGGCCGTGGCTGTGACGGTCCCGGCGACCTTGCCCAAATGCATCAGAAGGTCCTCAGGTAACGGTCCAACTCAACCGGAGTGACCTGTTGATTGAAGAATTCAAGCTCGCGCTCGGCCTGTTGCAATACCAACTCCCACAGCATTTCGCCCATGAGATCGCGAAGCCATTCGGATCCTCGCGCCAGTTCGATCGCCGTTGGCAAGTCGGTCGGGATCGGATCGCCGATCCCTTCTTCGTAACCGTTGCCGGTTGTCGGCTCTGACGGAGCCAGGCCCTGCTCGATCCCGTCCAGCCCCGCTGCAATCTCGGCCGCCAGCAGAAGGTAGGGATTGGCATCTGCACCAGCGTCACGTTTTTCTACGCGCACCGCGCTGTCGGATCCTTCAATGACCCGAATACCAACGGTCCGGTTGTCATAACCCCAGCTCGTGTTGATCGGGCAGAAAGTATAAGGCTGACGGCGTCGATAACCATTGACGGTGCCACTGCCACAGATTGCCGTTTCGCACATGCGTTGTTGCAGCCCGGCGATGAAGGATTTGCCGGTATCGTTTATCTTGCCGTTATCGGCAAAGACATTCTTGCCGTCTTTCCAAAGCGAGTAGTGTGTGTGGAAGCCGTTGCCGGACTGATCGAAGAACGGTTTTGGCATGAAGGTTGCCAGATAGCCGTGGGCGATGCCCAGCTGGCGGATCAGCGACTTAAACAAGACGACACGATCTGCCGCTGCCAGCGCTTCGCCGTAACGGATATTCACCTCAATCTGACCCGCAGCGTATTCGGGGTTCGATTGCTCGATTGGAATACCGCACTCGTTGATCTGTTGGCGGATCGGCCCAACGATGTGCTCCATCCGCGCAGCACGGCCCAGACCGTAGACCTGGATCCCGCTATCGCGCGGCTGTCCGGTCTCCGGATCCAGTAGATAGAATTCAAGTTCAGTACCGACATTGACCTCGAACCCCATTTCGCGGGCCCGTTCAACTTGACGCACCAACGCCTGACGCGGATCGATCGGAACAGGCTTGTGATCCATACCTTCCGCCCGACCAAAGCAAACAGCGACGCCTGGCTCCCACGGCACAGCGACGGGCTGGGTCATTGGGAAGACGTGCATATCGGGGTAGCCGTTGTCGAAATTGACATAAGGCGTATCCCAGACGTCGCACGTCATATCGATCGCCATCAATGCAATCGACAGCGCATTGCCGCTTTTGCAGACGTGGTCCCAGTGGCTGGCCGGAATGCGCTTGCCACGCATGATGCCGTTGAGGTCACCCACACCAAGTATGACGGTGTGCGTGCCTTCGGGCAGATCAAATCCCGAACTCATTGATGCGCTCTCCCTGTTTTTTGGCTTTATAATTGTTGTATTCTGTATACAGTATTCACAAAGACAATCGATAAACAAGGAAAATCTGCATCATGTCCAAGAACTCGGTCATCGTTGTCGGAGGCGGCATCGTCGGCGTCATGACGGCGCTTACACTGCAACGACGTGGTGAGGCAGTGACTTTGATAGATCGCTGGGAACCGGGACATTCCCGTGCATCTTCAACGGATTACAACCGTGTCATCCGTGCGATTTCCGGGCGGGATGAGTTCTATACACGTTGGGCCCGCGAAAGCCGCCTGCGCTGGCTGGAACTGCAAGCCGAGAGCGGCCAGAACCTGATGTATGAATGCGGTGCGCTGATTCTTGCAACAGGCGGTCATTGCGACTGGGAGAACGCCACAGCCGAAACCTTCGACCGCGTTGGTGTGCCCTACTACAAGTTCGGGCGGCAGGACATCGAATCGCGATTTCCGCAGTTTCGCGTTCCTGACATCGAATACGCCCTGTTCGAACCCGAAGCCGGAATGCTGATGGCGCATCGCTGTGTCCTGACCGGGCTTGAGCTGTTTCGTCGAGCGGGCGGGATCGTACAGCGCGGTCGCGTGACCACCGATGGATCAGAGCGCCCAATGCTGGATGGAAAGCCGCTTGAGGCTGATCTTATCATTGTCTCAACCGGTCCCTGGATGGCGGACATGTTCCCCAGGACGATCAAGCCGATATCGACGGTGGTTGGTGTGAATGTCCTCTATACCTCAACGCCAGATGGGTCCGAGGAGTTCGATATGAGCCGAATGCCCTGCTGGATCGATCATGGTCAGGGCTCATTCGGGCTGCCCTCCTCCGAGGGTTCAGGGGTAAAAGCGGCAGTCGTCATCCCGGACAAGATCGATCTGGACAATGACGAAAGGCTAATCCGACAGGAAACGCTGGGACGCACTCGCAGCTATATCCGTCATCGTCTTCCGGGCCTTGAGGGTGAGCGGGTGGTGGATTCCAAATTCAACCAAATCATCCTGACACCTGACACGCACTTTATTGTCGACTGGCACCCCGAGCATGAAAACGTGCTGTTCGCCGGAGGCTGCTCGGGACATCTGTTCAAACACGCGCCGGTTTTTGCAGAGTTTGCGGCCGGTGTTGGAATGAAGGATTTCGGAACGGCTGATCGTTTCAAGATCACCGGTCGAAGAAAACTGAGCCCAAAAGAAAGTCCAAGCGGGCGTTAACCTTCTGAAAGCGCCGCATAGAGTCCTGAATTCGGGCACTTTTCCTGAGGCAGGCGAACACCTGATCGAATTGCATCTCGGCAGGTCTTTGCTTGGCGACAATGTCCACATTTTTCCGCCAACTCAAGGCCAAGCTCAGGATGGGCGTTAAGATCATCTTTACTCAGGCCAAACTGACTAGCCATCGAGAGTATACGCTCTCGCGCGTTGGGCGCGCCAGAACGCAACATGGCCAAATCAGTGCGGGATAGGCCGAGATCCGATAGCTCCAGATCGCTGATACTTCCCTCGCGTGGAGCATTCACGATCCGCGCAATCCTCTCAAAGAAATCCTTGTATCCCGTCATTGCCAAATCTCCCAACCGATTGCGTATACAGTATACTTAGTGCGGCTTGGCTGGACTTGATTAGGATCAAGAGCCGTTCGCTCAAAGGCTTATTGCTCAGGGACGTATGTACCGCGAAAAAGCTCTACTGCTTGAAGCGCTGCAATATCGTCGGGCACATTTGCCGCGTTGACCGAGGACATCCCATCATCCGCTTCCGTAGCTGACAAAAGCACCTCTCGACCTCTGGTGAACAGATCGCGCAAGTGATGCGCCTTATATTCGGGATGAAACTGAACAGAGCGGGCAGGAAAATCATAATCCAGTGCACCAACTGGACAGTGGCCCGCTGATCCGGTCACCCGAGCCGAGTCCGGAATGCTTGTTACCTGATCCTGATGCCAGACATATGCATCCACGCTATCTCCGCCATAGTTGAAGGGCCGTGCGCCAACGACATTGCCTACCTCGGCTTTCTCGGCCCGACCACCATAGACGTCAGCCATGATCTGATGTCCGAAACAGATACCAAAGACTGGATTTCGGATTTCTCGACAACGGTCCAGGAAGGCACGTAGCGGCTGCATCCAATCCGTGTCATCATAAACACCAAATTCAGATCCGCCGACTATAGCGCCGTCGAAATCGCTCTCGTCCGGGAGCGGTTCTCCATCAACAACCCCCACTACTACGAACTCGGCTTCCGGTAGGTGTGGGGCGATCCACTCCTGAATCTGCTGTGAAGTCCGCGGCATTCCCTCCAACAATGGCAGCGGGTGGCTAGTCAACTCAAGAACTGCGATTTTCACCAGTCAAAAGCCCTGTCAATTCCAGCCATTTTCACCCCAGTGAAAGCTGACGCTTGAAAGCTAAGCGCGCGCAGGTCTTCAGTTTCCAGATTGTGTACCGAGGACTTTCCGCAGGCTTTCGCAAGCGCTGTAATCTCCATGGTCATGGCCGTCAGATAGCGCGCAATGCGCTCTGCCCCTGCATTCGGGTTCATACGAGCTTCGAGACTTTCATCCTGCGTCGCAATCCCGACCGGGCAGCGACCTGTGTGACAATGGTGGCAGGCACCGGGGGATGTTCCCAAGGCCGCGTAATCTTCGAGATAGCGCGGACTGTTGCACCCTAGCGCAACCATGGCCGCGTTGCCGATCATCACAGCGTCAGCACCGAGGGCCAGACACTTCGCCGCGTCCACACCGGACCGAATGCCACCGGCAGCGACCAGAGAGACTTTGCCGGTCATGCCGCATTCGTCTAATGCTTCACGCGCAGCGCGAATAGCGCTCATCGTTGGGATACCGGTATGGTTTAACAACAACTCAGGAGACGCGCCGGTACCACCTTCGGCACCATCAACTACTACAACATCAGCACCCGCTTTGGCGGCAACTGCCACGTCAAACCGGGGACGTGTCGCACCCATCTTGATGAAGATCGGCACCTGATAGTTGGTGGCGATGCGCAATTCTTCAATCTTCACTGCCAAATCATCAGCGCCGAGAAAATCTGGATGGCGGATCGTAGATCGCTGATCCACGCCTTCGGGCAAAGTTCGCATCTGGCTGACGCGCGGGCTGACCTTCATACCCAGCAACAGACCCCCGGTTCCGGGTTTCGCACCCTGCCCCACGACAAGTTCCAAGGCATCCGCGCGGCGCAGATGATCCAGATCCACACCATACCGCGCGGGTGACATCTGATAGAGCAGGCGTTGGGAGGCTTCGCGCTCCTCTTCCAGCATGCCACCCTCACCTGTGCAGGTCATGGTTCCTACTTTCGAGGCCCCATAGCCCAGCGATGCCTTGGCCGATGCCGACAAAGCACCAAAGGACATTGAAGCGATGTAGATCGGGATCTTCAATTCAAGCGGGCGCTCCACAAGGCCGCGCCCTCCACCCAGAACGGTCGTCGTATCGCAATTCTCGCGATAGCCTTCCAGCGGCAGGCGGGTCATCGTTGCAGGAACGAATGTCAGATCATCAAAAGTCGGCAATTGCTTGTTGAACGTGTTGTATCCACGCACCTGATAGCGCCCAAGCTGCGCCAGCGCGTGAACTTCCGAGATCGCCTCGGGTGTCCAGCGGGTCGATCCTCCTTCGTCATACGACGAAGGAACGCCAGCCGGGCGGCCGTCGATCGCTCCCGCATCGCGGAACCTGATTTCCTCTTCCGAGGCAACATCGAACGGATATTCGTAAGGTTTACTCAGATCATGAGCCATGCGCTTGCGTCCCTGCTTTCAAAATACCAAAGACGCTGGCCCGAAACCATTTTGCGCCAATTTCGCGAACTGTCGACAAGCCCGAGCGGGTCGAGGATCGCATCAACCTCGGCCACTTCTTCAGCAGTCGGTTCGATCACGTCGACATCCACACCCAGGCTGTCGACCTCGCCAGCTACCCAGACTTCGCCTTCCCAAAGCGCATCAGCACAGGATTCACCCGCACCGCCAAGCGCTATGATCCGACCGGAATGCGCCATGAAGCCGGACTGATAGCCAATCTTTCCTTCGACGACGATGTTTCCACCTTTCATCGCAACGCCCACCCTTGGCCCCGCATCGCCTTTGACATGGATCGTGCCGCCGATCATCGCAGCACCACAGGACATACCGGCATAGCCACCGACAGTGATGTGCCCTTTGGCCATACCTTCGCCAACGGCCCAGCCGCAGTTGCGTTCGATAGTGATTTTCGCCCCGGTATTGAGACCGCCGCAGTAATAACCAACCGACCCCTCGAAAGTGATATCCACATTGTCTGGCAGACCCACGCCCAAATTATGACGAGACAGCGTATCTACCACGCGGATCGGCCGACCCATTGTGCAGGCTTCCATTATCTCACGATTGACCTCGCGGATATGTCGCTTGCCGACTTCGATGACGATATCATCCATCTTTGCAGCCACCTCATTCATGCCGCCAAACTCCGGTTTCCGACGCCCCAGATACCGGTCAGCGACGGGCCGTCGTAGTTGATCACATCGCATTCCTCGGTCATCACCCGGCGGACCGCTTGTTCTTCGGTCGCAGCCGCCAGATCGCCATTGCGGTTGACGACGACCAGAGGCTTCATTGCAAATCGGTCTTTGGCAAACCCAATCCCGTTTGGCGTTGCGATCATGTAGGTAAACACACCATCGATAGAGGTAATGGACTTCTTTAGCGCCTGCTCCATGGTCAGGCCCGCCTTCATCTGGTCGCTGACCCAGACGGCAATCAACTCGCTGTCATTCTCAGTCAAGAACCGATAACCCATTCGGGTCAGCTTATCGCGCCAGGTGAAGTAATCGGTGATCTGCCCGTTATGTACGATCGCGACATCCGAAAATGGGCGCGCCCAGAACGGATGCGATGCGTTAGGCAATACCGAACTTTCCGTAGCAAGCCGTGCATGCCCCAGCCCATGTGTTCCTATCATATCGCGAACTCCGTGCTTTTCGGCCACGGCTTCGGCACCGCCAATATCCTTGATGATCTCAAGACTGCGGCCGCAGGATTGAACTTCAATGCGGTCTGTCAGCTCATCCGCGTCCGCGACCCAGGCTTGAAGATTCCTTGGGTCTGAAATTTCCATCCGAAAGCAATAGTGACGACTTTGGTCCGTTACGATTTGGGGGTCAGACAGAAAGCTGCTTCCGTGTTCACGCAATATCGTTTCAAACGCGGAGAGATCCGCATCCTGTTGAGACTTGTCGAATCCCATTCCGCGTAAAACGTATCCCGTTTCTCGTGGCAAACCATAAACGGCGAAGCCAGTGCTGTCGGCGCCTCGATGTTCCTGCGCATCCATCAGGTCAACAAGATCCGCCCCAACCTTCCCGGGCGCGGCCAGTATTCTACCAGCAATTCCACACATGAAGAGCTCCCTGTTCATTCTTTCCTGTATACTGTATACAGTACACGAACAATAGCAACCCCATTCGCCTTGGCAGCAGTTGTTTTATTGAATACAGAATTCATGAAGGACAGAAAGAGAGGCTCCGAGTGGCTCTGAAACAAATCAAAACACAGCGCAGACGCCTGGCCGACGAGGTCTATGACCAACTGGTCGAAGCCATCATGAGTCGCGAGATCACCGGTGAAGATCGGCTAGTGCAGGAAAAGTTGGCCGCCGAGTTGAACATCAGCAGGACGCCTGTACGCGAAGCGCTCATGCGGTTGGAGACTGAAGGCGTGTTGGAAGTGGCCGCCAGCGGCGGATTTCGACTGGCGCGCATGGACCAGACCGAGGTGCGGCAACTATACCAGGCACGCGCAGCCATCGAAGGTCAAGCCGCGCGCATACTTGCGGTACACGCTGAACCAGAGGTTCTTGATCGATTGCGCGAACTCATTCGTCGCGAAGAAGATCTGAGCCAGCCAACGACACGAGACTATTTTATCGCAAACCGACGCATTCATCGTGCCTTCATGGTTGAGGCGGGCAACAAATTTCTGATCGATATGTTCGATATGATCTGGGGCAAAGCGATGGCGTTCCATCTGTTTTCAGCGATTGAGAATGTTGATATCTCCAAATCGCTCGGAAACCACCTGACCCTTGTTGACGCGATTGCGACGGGTGATGTCACCGAAGCGCTGGAGACTTTCACCAGCCACATTCAGGAAGGTTTCGACCTTCAGATCGAAGGTCTGAAAGAAGCAGATAACGGTTAAACCGCGTTTCTGAGCGAGCGGCCAATCTGGGCCTTTGCCTGATTGGCCGCAGCTCGTTCAAATCACGAAATGCAGCCTGTCGAACTCAGCGCGCCATCCAGATACCTCGGATAGAACGGATTCACCGCTCAAGCCACGTCGGATCAGTTCTGCCAGACGCTCTGCATCTCCTGCTGTCATACCCCACCGGACCAGTTCGGGCGTGCCGATCCGTAGGCCATTCATGTCGCCTTCCACCGGCTCAACTGGCAATCCGATGCCACATGCCAGAAACCCGGATTTACGAAGCAGTTTGGAGGCAGTCTGACCGCCACCATACGGCGCTGCCAGTACCGCGAATTGATGCGAATTGGTGAAACCCTCTCCACCCGCGAAGACCGGAACACCTTGCGCATCCAACGCGGCAGCAAGTGCTTTGGACATCGCAATCATCTCATCTGCATAGGCTGAGCCAAACTCTTTCCAATCCAGCATGGTGACGGCAAGTGCAGCCGTCTTTGCGGCATCAAAGTTGGCTGTCATACCGGGGAAAGCAATTGCATCCAGCGCCTTGGCGATTTCTGCATCGTTTGACACAATCAGACCCCCGGCCGGTCCGCCCAGGCTTTTGTAGGTACTCATGGTCATGAAATGCGCACCCTCCTTCAGCGGGTTGGACCACGCATGCCCGGCGATGATCCCGCACTGGTGGGCGGCGTCGAACATGACCTTTGCGCCGATTTCATCCGCTATGGCACGCACTTCGGCCACGGGATGCTCAAACAGGTTCAGACTGCCGCCTATCGTGATTAGCATGGGGCATTCGGTCTTCGCCAATGCCCTCAAGCGTTCCAAATCAACGGTATACCCATCCGCATTGACGGGGGCCTCAATAGTGCGCAGACCAAACAGCCCCGCACACCCCGCCAAATGGTGAGTCACATGGCCACCAATCGACGCGGGCGGAGCGATTATCGCATCACCGGGATTGCAGGTCGCCATAAAACCATAGAGGTTGGCAATTGCGCCCGAAGGCACGCGAACCTCGGCGAATTGCGCGTCGAAAACATGGGCACACAACTCTGCTGCGATGACTTCGATCTCTTCGATCGCCTCCAACCCCATTTCATATTTGTCACCAGGATATCCCAGCGATGGTCTGGACCCGATGCCTGACGACAAAAGTGCCTCGGCCCTTGGGTTCATGACATTTGTCGCCGGGTTGAGATTGAAGCACTCTTTTTCGTGGATGCGCCGGTTTTCCTCTGCCAAATTCTCGATCCGGGCCAGTAAATCGCCAGACGACGTCGATGCGGCCTTGTTCGCGATATCCTGAATCAGGGTTTCGCTTGCGGCAGGCACCCAGTCTCTTTGTACAAGTGTCATCTGACATCCTCCTGTTTTTCGCAGTTTGGCGGCTTTCGCGTGACACCGCAAAGCAGAATTGTTATTTCTTGGCGTAGAAAAACTAAGGCTAGATCAATGAGTGTCGCCCCCAAACGCCCCAAGGGACCTCCGCTGAACGCAATGCGGGCGTTCGAGGCAGCAGCGCGGCATGTCAGCTTTGTCGCGGCGGCGGAAGAGTTGAACGTCTCACCGGGGGCGATCTCGCAACATGTAAAGGCGTTGGAGGGTTGGGCAGGTGCGCCGCTGTTTCGCCGCAACGCGCAAGGGGTTGAACTGACGCCCCAAGGTCAATCACTTGTCGCGGTCTTCACCACAGCCTTTGATCAGATGGGCGATGCCGCTCGGGACCTTCGGAACCTCAAGCCAAATGCCGATTTTCACATCGCCGCCTTGCCTGCTGTTGCCCAACTCTGGTTGCCCAAACGATTACGCCGGATCAGAGAGTGTTTTCCGCATATCAATTTTTCGGTCACGGCGCTGGAAACACCACCCAGCCTTTCGCGTGAGATGTTCGATTTGGCAATCTTCTTCGCGACCTTGGACGAAGCACCTGACCAAATTGTGCTGTGCGAGGATGAAACCCAACCGGTTTGCGCCCCTGCTCTGCTGGATCAGTTAACCGGCAACAACGGGTTTCAAGGCACTCCCTTGTTGCACGATCAGACGTGGAGCAGCGATTGGTCCACATGGTCGCGAAGCACAGGTTGTGAGGTCCCAGATGTCAAAACTGGCCCGCAGTTTTCGCTTTACAGCCTTGCCGTGGAAGAGGCCAAGGCCGCAGCTGGCGTGCTAATGGGGCACCTATGCTTACTCGAAGAGCCATTGAAATCTGGTGCACTCGTAACGGCCCACGCGCAATCCTGCCCGACAGGGCGTGCTCTAGCGGTTCAAGTGCCGGTGGCATCGCGACAAAGACCCGAAACCGATCAAGTCATCGCCTTGTTGTCAGATTGAGTCAAATCTCATCAATCCGGTGCATTGTGCACGACACTTCACATTGAAAGCCGTGCACAAAACAGTCTCGCATAGACCGCAAGGCAACTCAGATTTCATAGGGCATATGGCGGAGAGACAGGGATTCGAACCCTGGAGACGGTTTCCCGCCTACACACTTTCCAGGCGTGCGCCTTCGACCACTCGGCCACCTCTCCGGTAGAGGTGACTTATGCGAATTTCTGAACCGAGTGCAAGGCCCCTTTCGCAAAAATGGACGGGTCAGAAAATACGAAAGCTGGCAACAAATGGCAGATGATCCGAAACCTCATCCTTGAACGCCTCGCGCCCCATATTCATGGTCCAGTGCATTGGAAACAGTCGCAGGCTGCCGCGGACATAATCGGTGGAATAAGTGCGTGATACGGCAAAACCGTCCAGTAAATTGGCGCGACCCCTATCCAGAATATGCGAAAATCGGTCTTGCAGATCCCAGCACGAAACAAAGTCCATCATGTCATCCCCACCAAGATGGTGGAAATTGCTGACGTCCTGACCGGGGATCATGTTGAAGTCGCCCATCAGCAGAATCGTGCGTTGTGTCAGACCGGGGGTCGAGCGGATTTCAGCGATCTTATCACCGATGATCTTGCATTGGCTGTCACGTATCTGCTGCTCGGGCCGGTCTCGTCCGGATTTAAGATGCACAGCGATCAGCTTGGCCTTGAATTTGCCGACCTCGACATCGGCGATCAGGGCCTGACGTCCGCCGGGATCGTCACCTTCCGAGCCGTCGATCAGCTGCAAACCTGTCACCGAGACCCCCGGTTTGTGCAGAAACCCGATATGGATATTGCCGTTGGGCTGCGGCAGGATCTTGACCTGATAGTCCAGCCCCTTATCGGCCAGACCCAAGGCAAGCCGATCAATATGTTCGATGGGGCTGACCTCGACCAGAGTGATCAGTTCGGCGTCCAGCAGGGCCAGCCCTTCGATTTGATGGGTGACTCGGTCACTGCTGGCTGGAATACCCAGACTTGTGTTCACCGGATTGAAGCCGGCCAGATTCCAGACGGCAATACGCGCGAGGCTGTGTGAAAATGTAACCATCAAAATTCCTCCTGCAAATGACTTCAGACTACATCAAAATGAAACAGTCCGATAACCATTTGCGGGAAAATGCCGATCGCATCACGCTCAGTGGTTGTCGCCCTCGCCGTCCTGATCCCCTGCCGCGTCCAGATCGTCTGCTGTCATGTCCACTGGTTTTGTCGATGGCGCTTGGGGTGATAGGTCGTCATCCAAGGCAGAAGCATCATTGGACGGATCGGACTGACCCGTCAGCACCTCAGGGTTACGGAGCCACAGGTCACGCTGCGCGAACGGGATCTCGATACCTTCCTCAACGAACCGGCGATTGATCTCGTGGTTCATGTCGGATTTGACAGACAGCACCCAGTTCACATCCCGCAGGATTGCGCGGATTTCAAAATCCAACGAGTCTGCACCGAAGCCCTGGAACACTACGCTGGGCGCGGGATTGGCCAGAACCATCGGGTGCCCGTTTGCGATCTCGCCCAGAATAGTTTCGACCTTGCGGGTATCGGTACCATAGGCGACGCCTACAGGCACGATCACTCGGCCAATCGTATTGCCCCGGGTGTAATTCGTAACCACCCCACTGATCAGGTCCGAGTTTGGAACGATCACATCCGTCCGGTCGAACGTCTCGATCCGCGTCGACCGGACTGAGATATCGCGCACATATCCCATCATCCCGTTCACATCGATCCAGTCACCTTTGGAGATAGGACGCTCAACCAGCAGGATGATCCCTGAGACAAAGTTCGATACAATGGTCTGAAGACCGAAACCGATGCCGACCGACAAAGCACCCGCCACGATCGCAAGCGAGGACAAGTCAAAACCGGCAACCATGATGGCGATCAGTGCCGCCAGAAAAATTCCGACATATCCGGTACCCGACACGATGGCATTCTGCCCGCCGGGATCAATGCTGGTCTTCGGCAGCAGTGAATTGCGCAGCCCGCTTTGCAGCAAACGGGTCAGCGTATATCCAATGGCGAAAATGGCAACGAACGTCAGGAAGTTACTGGGTGAAATCGTAACCCCGCCAATATCGAACCCCAGCAACAATCGCGACCAAGCTTCAAGCAAGTCCGTCTGGCGCGCGCCCCAGTAAAGCGCCAATATCGGCAACGCCAGAATGGCAAGCGCGAACCCGACCAGAACCGAAAACAGTGAATCGCGCGCGGCGTCGCCCTGCCCCGAAAGCCAGCCATATACCGTACCAATAAATCGCTGCACGATCACTAGAGCTGCAATCAGAACCAGCGTTTTGATGGCAGGAAATACGATAGCTTCGGCAGCGTTAATGTATCCGAAAGCCCCCAGGATTGGAGTCGCAATCCCAAGCATGAACAAGGCGCGCCGCAGGAACTCGACCAATTGGCTGAACCCTGCGCCACGGCGGGTAGCTTCCTGGTCCGTCTGTTCTTGCTGAGGCTCTGATTGGCGGACCTGACGCACACGCAGCAGAAGAAGGGCCGACACCACAACGATCGGGAAGCCAACAACGGCACGGGTCGCGTCCGAGATATTCTCGATCTGCTCGAACAATTGCGCCAGCTCATGCAGAATAAGCATGACCGCCAACAGGTCGATATAAACCCGCAATTCTCTGATTTTGCCTGCGGACAGTCTTTGGAAGTTCTGCGCCGCTCCCATCAGATAGACCTGCCGGCCGATCCAATCAAAATAGAAGATAATCGCGGCCCAATAGGGGATTTGCTGGAACAAAAGTGTACCGCGCAGGCCCAGCACGCCAGTTAGCACGACGGCGGTGACCAACGCCAACACGCCCAACCAAGGCAATAGAATGCGCAACAGCGAGACAATAAAGGTCCAGACCCCGCTGCCGCTACCTCCTAGCGAGCGGAGATATTCGCCGCCTTTCTCGGACCATTTGCGCCCAAACAGCAATAGAACTGCTGAAACAACCAACAGCACGAGAATGCCAAGACCGCGCTCGCGGATTTGTTCGCGCACCACATCAGAGCGCAAGTTTTCGATGGTTTCGTTAATAAGACTGCGCGTCGCTTCTTTGATATCGACCCAGGCTGGACCCCAATAGATGGGGTTGATCGGCGATGGCCCGCGTTTCAGCATCTCTTTCTTTTGTCGGTCGCGGACGATCCGATCGATTTCGCTGATCAGCCCATTGGCACGGCTAAATGCCTCTTCCGAGATGATGCGGGGTACACGCAGGCTGTTCAGCTGTGTTTCGAGATGCGCGCGCAGATTGGCGATATCTTCAGGCTCGGTTTCCCCTTCGGCAGGCTTCGGGCCAAGCGCCTTGAGCTGGCTTTCCAGTGTCTGAATACGATCGGTGTTGGCACCCCGTGCCTTGTTAAAGTCTTCGCGATACTCGTTTATTTCCGAGCGCAAATTCTCTAGTGCGGCGTTGGATGCACGGTTCGCGCGAATAACAGATTCCGCCCGGTCCGCCGTGCTGACCCAGCCCTGATAATACTCGCTCTGCCGGTCAGTAAGTTGGGCAGAGGCGATCCCGCCCAACCCAATCAGGCAGAATAGCACCAGAACCAGACACAGGCGGACCTGTTGCAGCATCACACGTCCTCAAACACGCCAGGAATACTGCGCGGCGCATCGGTCATCCAATCGGGCACGGGAAGTTCCTTTTCACGCAGGAATTCAGGATTGAACAGTTTGGATTGATAGCGAGTGCCGTAGTCACACAAAATCGTAACAATGGTGTGCCCTGGCCCCAGTTCTTTCGCCAAACGGACGGCACCGGCAATGTTGATCGCGGTTGACCCGCCCATCACCAGACCCTCTTCGCGCAGCAGATCGAAGATATAGGGCAGCGCTTCGCTATCGGTAATCTGCCAGGAATGGTCAGGTGTGAACCCTTCGAGGTTCTTGGTAATCCGCACCTGTCCGATACCTTCTGCGATAGAACCACCCTCCATCGCGATCTCACCAGTGGTGTAGAAGGAATAGAGCCCCGCCCCCATCGGATCAGCCAAACCGATCTTGACACCCTTGGGCTGCAACGCTTCGGCCACCCCGGCCAGAGTACCACCCGATCCAACGGCACAGATGAAGCCATCGACTTTACCGCCGGTCTGCTCCCAGATTTCGGGACCAGTGGTTTCCACATGTGCCTGACGGTTGGCGACATTGTCGAACTGATTGGCCCAAATCGCGCCATTTGGTTCGGTTTGAGCCAATTGTTCGGCCAGACGGCGCGAATAGTGCACAAAGTTGTTGGGATTACGGTACGGCGCCGCAGGCACCTGCACAAGCTGAGCCCCCGCCAGGCGGAGCATATCCTTTTTCTCTTCGGATTGGGTTTCAGGAATGACGATCACCGTCTTGAACCCCATCGAGGCACCAACCAGCGCCAGACCGATGCCGGTATTCCCGGCCGTGCCCTCAACAATCGTGCCGCCGGGTTTCAGATCACCGCGCGCTATCGCATCGCGGATGATAAACAACGCAGCACGGTCTTTGACGGACTGACCCGGGTTCATGAATTCGGCCTTGCCGAGAATCTCGCATCCCGTTTCTTCGCTGACGCGACGCAGCCGGATCAAAGGTGTTTTACCGACAGCGTCGGCAAGGTCTCGTGCAATGCGCATGGCATCCTCTTGTCATATGGTATTGCAGCAGATTTACAGGTGCCCTGACGCGATCACAAGCAGGGATCACTTAGCGCGCAGTCGATCGCGGTTCCGCGCCAACCAATAAGCAAGAGTTAGAAGCGGCAGATCCTTGAAAACATGAGCATCTACCATGCTCATGAATTCATCAAACGGCAGAATTCTGCTGCGGATATCCTCACCTTCGGAAGCGAGGCCACCGCTTTCAACCGTACTAGTCAGATCCCCAAGACCGACATAGAGATAAACATATTCTGTTGACGATCCGCTGGATGAATAGGCACCACCTGCATATTCCAGTTGGTATAGTGAAATCTGCGCTTCTTCCATGGCCTCGCGGGTGGCCGCCTGCTGAGGTGTTTCGCCCGGGTCGATCATGCCAGCCACAGGCTCCCACATCCACGGCTCGGGGTCGTCGATCAGGAACACGGGCGCGCGGAATTGCTCTACCAGCAACACCGTATCGCGCACCGGATCATAAGGTAGGACGACCACAGCGGACCCTTGCATCAATCCATTGCGATGCAGCACCGGACTCATCTCGCCGTTATTCTGACGATGCTGCAGTTCAATTTCATCCATCCCAAAATAATTTATATAGGCGTGCTTGCGGTCATGAACGATCACGTCATCCGCAACGCTCCGCTCATCCCCCGTTCCACGTTGTCTTGCCGCTAATCTGGCCCAGGCGCGTGTTCTTATAGCTGGAAAGCTGCGCACGATGTCCAAGGCATCGACTCTTCCATAATGGGCCATCACCTCGTCAGCCGCGAACACCGAAAGCGCACCCCAATCCCTGATCCAGGTTTCAAGATCCCACGGTGCGCCTTTTTTCCAAATGTCAGTATCCGGAAAGAACACCAAGGCCTGATGTTCTTTTTCATCCTCAGTCACGATTGTCTCCGGGCGCAGTTCATATTCGAACCCGCCTTCATAGAAGACCAATCGACTACGCTCGACGTCACCTAGGCCCTGCACCAGAACGCCACTGGCCTTACTGCCCTTTTCGGTGACAATCATTGGAAAGGGTTGATCTTGAACCGCATATACGGCGTGATCGGGCAAAACAGCCTGCATCGCCGATAAATCGTCTGCGCTGCGACCCATGACGAGTTCCAGCAAAGAGACATGGCGCAGAGTGCCATAGAAAAACAGATTGGACAAAGTTGAGGCCCCGAATTGGCAGATCAGATTTAACGCCAGCGGCGAAAGGCAATTTCGGTAAGTATCCCGCTGAGAACAGCACCAAAACCCAGCGTAAGCAGGATTTCCGGTGCCAGAAGCTGTTCACCATAGCCAATCCCGATCTGAAAGATAGCAAGCAGAGCCTCAAACGGACCACCAAACCGATGGCGCATCGCCTGACTGAACATCTCGTAGGTGCCCTGAACGAACAGCCCCCAGAACACCAGCGCCGCAACACCGGTCAAACCGTTGTTGACGGCCGCGGTCCAGCCACGGCCAGCACGTTTACCCATGACAACCCAGCCGCAGATCCAACCCAGGATTATGTTCACGTAGGTGAAATAACCATAGTCCTTACCCTCTTCCCCGTTGTCGATAATCATGCCCGACACAAGGAACGCGATCACCAGCAGACACAACGCGGCGACGAGACGTGAGGCTGTAGGCATTCGATTTTTCCGTTCTTCAACTGGGTTTGGCTATCGTGATCTGTGTCACATCACAATTACCGGTGTCAAAGGCTGCGCCACATGCGGTCAAATAATAATTCCACATGCGGCGAAAACGCTCATCAAACCCCATCTCCGATATCTGATCCCACTTGGCATTGAATGTCTCGTACCAGCGTCGCAGGGTCAGATCGTAGCTTTTGCCAAACTCTTTTGAGCGTACAACGGTCAACCCCGCCTGATCGATCTGATCTCTAAGGATTGACGGTGCGGGCAGCATCCCACCGGGAAAGATGTATTTCTGAATGAAATCAACGCCGTTCTTGTAAATGTCCCAGCGATGATCCGCGACCGTGATGATCTGCAAAGTGGCATGGGCGCCAGGCTTCAACCGATCACGGACTGTGTTGAAATATGCGGGCCAGTATTTCTGACCGACTGCCTCGAACATCTCGATCGAGGCAATTCCATCATATTGACCCTGCTCATCGCGGTAGTCCTGTAGCTTGAACTCCACGAGATCAGAAAGTCCCGCTTTTTCAATTCGCTCTCTAGCAAACTTCAACTGCTCTTGGCTAATGGTCAGCCCGGTGACGCGCAGCCCACGCTCTTTCGCGGCATATTCGGCGAACCCGCCCCAGCCGCACCCGATCTCAAGGATATGATCCCCCGGTTTGGCCCCCATTTCATCCACCAGGCTGGCGTATTTCGCAGTTTGCGCCTTTTCGAGGCTTTCCTGACCCGTTTCAAATATGGCGCTGGAATAGGTCATCGTGTCATCCAGCCACAGGCCATAGAAGTCATTGCCGAGATCATAGTGATACGAGATGTTCTTTTTCGCCTGCGACCGGTTGTTACGATGCAACCAGAACCGCAGTCTTTCATAGGCTCGCACAAGAAACTGTCCGGTAAAATCATCGTAGACCGTTTCAGTTCCCAGATGCACGAGGTCCATGAAACTGCGTAGGTCCGGTGTGCTCCAATCGCCTTCAAGGTAGCCGTCCGAGAAGCCCAGCTCTCCCTCGCGAACCAGCCGGGAAAAGACGTCGGGGTCGTGGATGTCCACATGTGCCACGGGGCCTGGTTGGGGCGCATCCGCGCGGAAAATGCGTCCGTCTGGCAGCGCGATGTCAAGTCGGCCGCGCTCCATCCTCTTCAGCATCTTGAAGACTTGTGTAAAATATCTCGGCAGGTTTTCCTGCCCTTCGGTGCTCGTCAGGAACATCCGCTCTCCCCTCTGCGGTTGCGGGTCAAAGCTAGGACGGGATTCGGTTTCTGGCAAGTTTTCAGTTCCTTACTGGTCTTTTCCGGCATTATACGCGCCCAACGCACGGGCGCGGCCTTCCTTCAGCCCCACCACCGGTGCGGGATACATCTGGTCACGAGAAAGCCCCCATGATCGCGGCACGGCATCAAAATAGGCCAGCGCGGTCGATGGCGGCTCGGATTGGCCCTCGGCAATCCAGCGACGCACATAACCTGAGTTTGGATCAAACCGCTCGCGCTGTGTGTCGGGATTGAAGATACGGAAATACGGTGCGGCATCAGGGCCGCAACCGGCCACCCATTGCCATCCCATCGCATTTGCAGCTGGGTCCCAGTCGATCAGGCAATCCCCGAACCAGTCGGCGCCGATTTTCCAATGCGTCATCAGATGCTTTGTCAGATAACTCGCGACAATCATCCGCGCTCGGTTGTGCATGCGTCCGGTGACATACATTTGTCTTAGACCGGCATCGACAAGCGGAATTCCGGTTCTTCCCTGACGCCACGCGCGCACTTCGGGCGTGTCGGGATCAGTATTCCAAGGGAATGCGTCCCATTCAGGCTTCCAATTGGCACTCAGAAGATGCGGCCAGTGGTACATTAAGTGATATGCGAACTCACGCCACACAAGCTGACGCAGATAGCCTTCACCACCATGCGCCCCGGTTTGGTCGGCGATTTGCACTCGATGCCAGATTGTACGCGGCCCGATCTCGCCCAGAGCAAGGTATTCTGAAAGATCAGAGGTTCCAGATTGATCCAGTTGGTCCCGCTGTTCGCGATACTGATCAATACGTTCTAGAAACGCATCCAACTGGTCCAGCGCCGCATTTTCGCCCGGGTGGACAAACGGGCGGACCACTGCGGCCCCGCGCTGCATATCCCGATCCAGTCGCCAATCAGACAATTGATCGGACGCAGGCCAGGTTTTCGGCGTCATAAGCCGCGTGGGCACGGGCTCGGGCAAAGAGACTTCGCGCCCCTGCACTGATCGCCACATCGGAGTGAAGACCCGAAACGGCTGGCCGGTTTTGGTGGCGATCGTCCAAGGCTCAAACAGAAGTTGGCCAGCAAAAGACTGTGCCTGGATACCCTGTTCGGTCAAAGCGGCCTTGATCTGGGTATCCCTGTTGATCGCCTCCGGATCATAAGCCCGCGTCCAGAATACGGAGCCTGCCCCAGTTTCTCTGACCAGTTCACAAAGAACATCCAGTGCTTGACCCTGGCGCAGTATCAACTTGCTGCCAAGCTGCTCAAGCCTGCCGGCAAAAGCGTCAAGGCCCAGACCAAGGCGCCATTTCGGCGCGGCACCCAAAGTCTGAACCTGATGATCGAGAACAAATACGGGCACGATGGGTCGACCTGATTGCACCGCCGCGCTCAGCGCCGGATGATCTCCTAACCGAAGATCGCGCCTGAACCACAAAATGATCGGAGAATGATCAAAATTCATGTCCGCCCCATGTTTTCTTCGAACTACGAAGCGCCGCAGAAACTGGATCACAAAACGCGGTCAAGCGCCTCCAAAAGCTGATCAATTTCCTGTCGACTGGTGTAGTGTGTAAAGCTAAGGCGCAAGACCCCTTGTTCTGCGTCAACGCCCATCGCTTGCAACGGGCGATGTGCGTAGAAATCACCGCCACCTGCCATGATACCGTGTTTGGAAAGCTCGGCAGCAACAGGCTCGGCCTTCTTATTCAGACTTAACGCTACCGTCGGTGCACGCCGGCTGGCATCAGACGGTCCGATGAGGCGCAGAGCGTTCCGGTCTTTGACCGCGTCCAGCAGAGGTTGCAATAAAGTGACCTCGTGTTCCCGCATCAGATCATGCACAAAGGACCCCCTTGCCGAAGCTCCTGTTTCCGGTCCTCCATGATGGGCACAAAGCAGGTCCACATAGTCCGCCATGCCTGCGCTGGCCGCGATCTGAGCATGGTCAGGCCCGGCTGGTGTGAACCGCTTAAAAAGAGTGTCGCCGTTAAAATAATGCGCTTGGTTGGGCAGCAATTCACCCAAAGCTCGTCGAATAACCATGCAACCCTGATGCGGGCCATAGGTTTTGTAGGCGGAAAACAGATAGATATCAGGGCCCAGATCACCGACATTGGGGAACCCGTGCGGTGCGTAAGAAACCCCGTCGACACAGGCAAAAGCACCCGCAGCATGGGCGATCGCGGTGATTTCCGTGACCGGGTTGATTTCCCCAACGACATTCGAGCAATGCGGAAAGCACACCAGCCGCACTTTCTCGTCCAGCAAATTCTCCAAATCTTGCGGGTTCAAAGACCCACTCTCCGGATCAATCTTCCATTCCCGAATTTCGATCCCCTCATCGGCCAATCGCCGCCAGGGCCCCGAGTTTGCTTCGTGGTCCTGATTGGTCACGACAATCGCTTCGCCCGGCTGCATCCACTGCCGGAATGCCTGAGCCAGTACATAGGTGTTCTGCGTCGTCGAAGGGCCAAAGCTCAGCTCATCTGTTTCCACCCCCAATATCGCGGCAAGTCGCGCTCGTGCTTCGTCCATTTCCGCGCCACCCGCACGGCTCGCCTCATAGGGCGCGTAGGGCTGAACCTTTCGCTGGGTGTAGAACCGGCTCAACCGATCAAGCACAGGTTTGCAGGTATAGGACCCACCTGCATTCTCAAAAAAGGCCTGTCCTTGAAGGCTGGGTTCCGAAAAGGCCGGGAACTGTGCCCGAACGAATTCAATATCAAGAGCGCCCATCGCATCTCTCTCCCTTATCATGCACTACAGTCCGGGTCGTTGCCCGCGCAAAGTCCGGACATCCCCGAAAACAAGGCAGGTCTTCCAGCCCAGCCGCAGGTCCTTGGAACGGGTAAGGATCGACGGCAGCCCCCATGATGGCCCCATCACCACCAGCAGACCCGGCCAGATAGCCAGAGGCAGAAGGTTGGGTCAAGTGATTGCGTTAATGGTATTTTTTGCCGCCACGCAATGCGTGCACTGACGAAGTCATTGGCCCACGCGGGGCTTAGTTTCTTTTAGGTAGGAAAGTGCCGGGCAGAGATGCCCGGCTCAGTGTTGTTCAAATCAGCATTAGCCCTGAACTTTGGTATAAGTCCCCTCACCCGCCAGGATGCCGCGGAACCCGCCGGGTTCATCCAGACCGAAGACGATCAGTGGCAGATTGTTGTCGCGCGCCAATGCAATGGCCGATGCGTCCATCACGCGCAGCCGCTTGGCCAAAACATCGTCATAAGAAACCTGATCATAGCGCACTGCATCCGCGTGCACCTTGGGGTCTTTGTCATATACGCCATCCACACCGTTCTTGCCCATGAAGATCGCCTGACACGCCATTTCGTTAGCACGCAGAGTCGCAGCGGTATCGGTGGTGAAATAGGGGTTCCCGGTTCCTGCGGCAAAGATGCAAACCCGCTTTTTCTCAAGGTGACGAACAGCACGGCGGCGAATGTAGGGCTCGCACACCTCATCCATCCGAATGGCCGAAATTACACGTGTAAAGACCCCTACCCCCTCCAGAGCGGATTGCATCGCCAGCGCGTTCATGACAGTCGCCAGCATGCCCATGTAGTCGGCTGTCGTACGCTCCATCCCCTGCGCAGATCCAGACAGACCACGGAAGATATTGCCACCCCCGATGACCATGCAAATCTCAACACCAAGATCATGAACCGATTTGACCTCTTGCGCGATGCGCTGAACGGTGGGCGGATGCAGTCCGAATCCCTGATCTCCCATCAGCGCCTCGCCGGAAATCTTCAACATGACACGGTCATATGTTGTTTTTGGGGTCTCGGTGGTCTCGACGGAAGGGGAAAGGCTCATGTTGCGCTCCGGGCTGGCACGGGGTTATTTTCCGGCGCAAAATGAAGCAAAACCTCCGCAGGTTCAATGCGGATAGTCAGGAACGGGGCAACCAGTCATGGCCGACAACTCTGAGAACCGGCTTTTGGCGCAATTGCCGTCGATTCCCGATGACAAACCTGTATTGATCGCCGGGCCCACTGCCTCGGGTAAATCGGCGCTGGCGCTGTTGATCGCCGAGCGTTTCGGAGGCGTGATTGTCAACGCCGATGCCAGTCAAATCTATGACTGCTGGCGTATTATCTCGGCCCGACCCTCGCCCGAGGATGAGGCCCGCGCACAGCACCGTTTGTATGGGCATGTTGCCTATGACCAGACCTATTCGACTGGTCATTGGCTGCGAGAGGTCACGCCGATGCTGTCGCAACGCCCTCGTCCGATAATCGTCGGAGGGACCGGTCTGTATTTCACAGCTCTGACCGAGGGGATGGCCGATATCCCTGCAACCCCGCCGGAAATCCGGGAACACGCGGATAAGTTGCCGTTGCAAGAACTGATCGCGGGTTTGGACGGTCTGACCCTGCAGAGGATCGACACCCAAAATCGCGCGCGTGTTCAGCGCGCCTGGGAGGTTCAGAACGCAACCGGGCGATCCCTTTCGGATTGGCAGGCTGACACACCCGCCCCGATACTGGATATTCAAAACACGGTACCGATTGTTTTCGACGCCAGAAAAGACTGGCTTCTGGATCGCATCAACCGGCGGTTCGACCTGATGTTGGACCAAGGAGCTATAGAGGAAGTGGAGGCCATGCGCGATCGCTATGACCCCTCTTTTCCCTCCTATAAAGCGATCGGCGTTCCGGAGCTAATGGGCTACCTGGACGGCCGCATGACACTGGATGAGGCGCGCGAAAAAGCGACGATCGCGACACGTCAGTTTGCCAAGCGCCAACGCACATGGTTCCGTGCGCGCATGAAGTTCTGGCATCACCTTGACGCTGCGCGTTGAAGGTTGCAGCCGCCGGATACGATAAAGCCCAAAATAACAACGCCTTAATCAGCACCATGGTGAGAGATAGATATGTATCCATCTATCCGTCACAACGTGTCTCGTTTCCTTTCACATTGAAACTTTCCGAACCTCACTTTCTGCCCGGATGTCGTTTTTGTACCATCTATGACGATTTCCAACATTGACGCAGGGAAAAAACTGGTGCCGAATGCGGCTATGGGGATGTTGATAAATCGTAAATCCAAGCCCGTGGCCCTACCAACCGAGACCAAACGGTCCCTGTAGTGCCCGGCTCTATCAATCAGAAACACGAAATAAAAAAAATTATGTGTCACAGGGAGACATCTATGGAAAACCAGACAATCAACGGAAAGCCGATGCATTGGGCGGCAGAGATGCACGCCAAGGAATATCGTGAGGGCAATCTTAGCCGTCGTGAATTTCTGGCCCGTGTAACCGCGCTGGGCGTTGCTGTACCGACGGCATATGGCATGATTGGCCTGCAGTCACCGGCAGCCGCTGCCGAACCTCAGCGTGGCGGCACCATCCGCTATCAAATGGAAGTGCGCGCACTGAAAGACCCGCGCACATATGACTGGACGCAGATCGCAACCTTCACGGCTGGCTGGCTGGAATATCTTGTCGAATACAATAATGACGGCTCGTTCAAACCCATGCTGCTGGAAAGCTGGGAAGCCAATGATGACGCCACTGAATACACGCTGAACGTCCGCAAAGGTGTGAAGTGGAACAATGGTGACGATTTCACTGCCGAAGACGTAGCTCGCAATATCGAAGGTTGGTGCGACGGGTCTCTGGAAGGGAACTCGATGGCCTCGCGCATGGCCTCACTGATGGATGAGAGCACTCAGAAAGCCGCAGATGGCGCCATCACCGTTGTCGACTCGCATACAGTCAAGCTGAAGTGCAACGCGCCGGATATCACGATCATCCCCGGCATGGCAGATTATCCGGGTGCAATCGTACACAGCAGCTTTGATGCAAATGATATGCTGTCCAACCCAGTTGGTACGGGTTTCATGATGCCGGAAAGCCATGAGGTCGGCGTGAAGGGCGTTCTGGTCCGCAACGAAGGCTTTGACTGGTGGGGCTACGAAGCTGGTAAAGGCGGCTATATCGACCGGATCGAATTCATCGATTATGGCACTGACCCTGCTGCTTTCTTGGCCGCCTATGAGGCCGAAGAGATCGATATGAACTGGGAATCGGTTGGTGAGTTTGTCGACATCTTTGACAGTATTGGCCTTGTCCGCTCGGAAATCCCATCGGGCTTTACCATTGTCATTCGCCCCAACCAGCTGGCTGAAGACGCCGATGGCAACAAAATCTATGGCGACAAGAGGGTCCGTCAGGCCCTTGCCATGGCAGTTGACAACGCCGTCTGCCTTGAACTTGGCATGTCCGGCTACGGCATCACTGCCGACAACTGTCATGTAGGCCCGATGCACCCCGAGTACGACTCGGCTGTGACGCGTATCCCTTACGATCCGGCAGGCGCAAAGGCGCTGATGGACGAAGCGGGTATGGGCGATTTCGAACACGAAGTACAGTCGATCGACGATGACTGGCGTCGCAATACCACGGCTGCGGTAGTGGCTCAGTTGAACGATGCGGGCATCAAGGCAAAGCACACGGTTCTGCCTGGTTCGACATTCTGGAACGACTGGACCAAGTACCCGTATTCCTCGACCAACTGGAACCACCGCCCGCTGGGCACGCAGGTTCTGGCACTGGCGTATAAGTCGGGTGTCGCTTGGAACGAATCTGGTTTTGCCAACGAAGAGTTCGACAAGCTGCTGGCCGAGGCGAACTCGATCGCGGATGTCGATATGCGCCGCGAGGTGATGGCGAAACTGCAGGCGATCATGATCGACGAAGGCGTGGTCATCCAGCCCTATTGGCGGACCGCGATGCGTCACCACCGCGACAATATGGTCGGTGTCGAAAAGCACATTGCGGACCTGCCGCAGCTTTATAAGTTCGGCCTGACTTCCTAAGCCGAAACCTACAAGGGCCGCGCCGAACTGGCGCGGCCCTTCGTCCTCAATACGGCGACCAGAATAATAGCAATGCGTGGGGCGAAATGCCTGTCACGCCAGCCGATCAACAGGGGCTAACATGGGACTTTTTATTCTAAGGCGTGTGGGGATTATGCTGCTGACAGCATTGTGCCTGACATTCCTGGTCTTCTTCCTTACCAATCTCTACCCGAACCTGGAAAAGCTTGCGAAGACGCAGGGCAATTTCAGGATGTCTGATGAACAGGTCGAGAGCTATCTGGAGAAAAACGGCTACCTCCAGTCCACGCCGATCAAATACGGTGAATGGCTCGGTGTCCTGCCCTCGTTCCGACACACGAATGAGGACGGAACCGTTCAGGGTAGATGTATCCTGCCAGGCAAAACAGCCGAGGAATCTCCGAATTTCTGCGGTATCCTGCAGGGGTACTGGGGATATTCAACTGTCTTCAAGGAAGAGGTCTCTACCGTTGTTGGCAACCGGCTGGCACTGACCGGACGGCTGATGTTCTGGGTGATGCTGCTGATGGTCCCTTCGGCACTTATTCTGGGCATCCTGGCCGGGATGAAGGAAGGTTCGGCCACTGACCGGACGCTTTCAACCTTTGCCATTACGACGACGGCGACCCCAGAATACGTCTCGGGTGTGATCTTCATAGCGATCTTCACATCCTCCGCCGTCGGACTCAAATGGTTCAAAGGCACCGCCACTCAGGCGATGGAGAACCCGACATTTGAGAATTTCTTCTTACCAGTGTTGACCATCGCGCTTTACGGGATGGGCTATATCGCCCGGATGACCCGCGCCTCAATGACCGAGGTGATGACGGCGCAATACATCAGGACGGCGCGTCTGAAAGGCGTGTCATTCCCGAACATCGTCATGAAACACGCGCTGCGCAACGCGCTTATCGCGCCCTTTACAGTCATCATGCTGCAGTTCCCATGGCTGCTGAATGGTGTCGTGATCGTCGAGACCCTGTTCAACTACAAGGGCTTTGGCTGGGCGCTTGTACAGGCAGCGGGCAACAATGACATCCAGCTGCTGCTGGCGATCTCGGTCGTGTCGGTCTTTGTGGTGCTGGTGACGCAGCTGATCTCGGATATCGGCTATGTCTACCTCAACCCGCGCATCCGCATTTCGTAAGGAGGGATAGATCATGGAACCACTTACCTGGACCGGCTCTATCGCCTTCCTGAACCCGCTGTTGATGCTTGCGTTGGGACTGATGCTTTTGTCCATCGTTGTCTGGATGCTGGGAAGTATCGTGCTGCCCGAAGATCAGATGATTGTGAATGCCGATGGGACGCTCAGTTCGAGCTCTGGCCTGAGAATCCTGATACAATCGGCGCTGCGCTATAGCTTTTTGGCAAGTGTGGGAATCGCGGTGGCGTACATTGTCCTTGGCATCCTGATGGGGACCAGTGCTGGCATCATCGGCGCTATCTCTCAGCAGTTTCTGCCCGTCTGGCTGTCGCTGATCATCCTTTATGCGATGTCGATTGCGTTCAAGCGCAAGCTGGGCCTATATGGCAAGCTGTTCGACAGCCCCATTGGTATGATCGGCTTTGGCCTTGTGATGTTCTGGGTGTTCACCGGCATATTTGGCGCACTCGATCTGATCGTAACCCACGATCCCCTGTCGCAGGTCTCGGGTATGAAGAACAAAGTGCCGGGCACCCCGCTTCCCAATCTGGAGGACGGTCAATACGCTTGGTATTTGCTGGGTGGAGATAACCTCGCGCGCGACGTCTTTAGCCGTATGGTTAAAGGTGCTTGGATCGTCGTGCAGATCGCGCCGCTGGCGACGATGTTTGCCTTCATGGTCGGTATCACTCTGGGTCTACCCGCAGGCTACTATGGCGGGCGTCTGGATACGCTCCTGTCATTCCTCGCGAACCTGATCCTGGCCTTTCCCGTGATCTTGCTGTTCTACCTTTTGGTAACGCCCGAGATCGTAGCGACCGGCGTGCCGAACTATATGGCGGCGATCCTTTTCGTGTTCCCGATCATCTTCCTCGGCGTTCTGCTGAATTCGCGTTTCTATACGCGTCCCAGTTTTCGAACGCCTTTGTTGATCGGGGTTCTGGGTGTTGCGCTCTGGCTCTACCTGTCGCTGATTTCGACCGGTGGCTACATCATCAACACCGACAGCTACCGCATCTGGGGTCTCCCGACCTACCTTGATCTGTTCGATATTCCAGGCGGTATTCTGGTGGTGTTCGTCTCGGTGGTCTTCGTGAACTCACCGACCGTGTTCCGCATCGTGCGCGGACTGGCGCTGGACATCAAAACTCGCGACTATGTGGCTGCGGCCCAAACGCGCGGCGAGGGTCCATGGTACATCATGCTGTGGGAAATCCTGCCCAACGCGCGTGGCCCGCTGATCGTCGATTTCTGCCTGCGCATCGGCTACACGACCATCCTACTTGGAACCTTGGGTTTCTTCGGGCTGGGGTTGCCACCGGAAAGCCCCGACTGGGGCTCGACGATCAACGAGGGGCGCAAGCTTCTGTCGATCTATCTACATCCCGCACTGCCGCCCGCGCTGGCATTGCTGTCGCTGGTTCTTGGCTTGAACCTGCTAGCGGATGGTCTGCGCGAAGAAAGTCTGAAGGACTGATTGTGATCGAGGCCGGGGGCTCTGCCCCCGGGCCCCCGAGATATTTTTAGCCAGATGAAGGGGAACCCCCGGACTCTCGCGAGGAGTAATAAGATGAACAAACTGGCGGATTATGACGGGCCAATCCTGGAGATCGACAAGCTTTCGATTTCCTTCTTTACCCGCCTTCGTGAGATCCCTGCCGTGATGGATTTCTCGGTCAGTGTGCAACCCGGCGAAGCCGTCGGTTTGGTGGGTGAATCAGGTTGTGGGAAATCTACCGTTGCGCTGGGTGTCATGCAGGATTTGGGCAAGAATGGCCGCATCGTCGGTGGCTCGATCAAGTTCAAGGGGCGTGATCTGGGTGAAATGACCACCGAAGAGCTGCGCGACATACGTGGCAATGAAATCGCGATGATCTATCAGGAGCCGATGGCCTCGCTGAATCCGGCGATGAAGATCGGCAAACAGCTGATGGAAGTACCAATGATTCATGAGGGCGTTGGTGCCGAAGAGGCCTATGCTCGTGCGTTGGAAGTGGTCACCGATGTACGCCTGCCCGACCCTGAGCGGATGCTGAACTCGTTCCCGCATCAGCTGTCAGGCGGTCAGCAGCAGCGGATCGTGATTGCGATGGCGCTGATGTCGAAACCTGCCTTGTTGATCTTGGATGAGCCAACAACCGCTCTGGACGTGACGGTCGAGGCCGCCGTGGTCGAGTTGGTCAAGGATCTGGGCAAGAAATACGGCACCTCGATGCTGTTCATTTCGCACAATCTGGGTCTGGTGCTGGAAACCTGCGACCGGCTGTGCGTGATGTATTCAGGTGAAGCCGTCGAGCGTGGCTCGATCAAGGATGTATTCGACGAGATGCAGCACCCGTATACGCAGGCGCTGTTCCGCTCGATCCCGCTGCCGGGCGCTGACAAGAACTCGCGCCCACTGGTCGCCATACCTGGGAACTTTCCCCTGCCCCATGAGCGGCCTCCGGGATGTAACTTTGGTCCGCGCTGCGACTATTTCGAAGAAGGCCGCTGTGACGCCAAGGATATCCTGATGGAGGCGGTACCGGGCAACGACCGACACCATACGCGATGCTTGAAATTCCAGGAAATCGACTGGAACGCGCCAATCACCGTTGGTGAGCAGAAAGAGAAAGGCGAGATTGGCCGGACTGTTCTGAAAATGGATAACCTCAAGAAATACTATGAGGTGGCTGCGAATGCATTGTTCGGCGGTGGTGAGACCAAAGTGGTCAAGGCCAATGAGACGCTAAGCTTTGAAGCGCATGAATCCGAGACGCTTGCCATCGTCGGCGAATCCGGTTGCGGCAAATCCACTTTTGCGAAGGTCTTGATGGGGCTGGAAACGGCCACCGACGGGCAGATCCTGCTGGACAATCGCAATATCGAGGACGTGCCCATCGAAGAACGCGACGCCAAGACCGTTGGCGAAGTGCAGATGGTGTTTCAGAACCCGTTCGACACGCTGAACCCGTCGATGACCGTAGGCCGTCAAATCATCCGGGCGCTGGAAATCTTTGGCGTCGGTGACTCCGAGGCCGATCGCAAGAAGCGGATGCTGGAACTGCTGGATCTCGTGAAATTGCCCCGCGCCTTCGCGGACAGGATGCCACGCCAGCTATCAGGCGGTCAGAAGCAGCGCGTCGGTATCGCCCGCGCCTTTGCCGGTGATGCACGGATCGTGGTTGCGGATGAACCGGTTTCGGCGCTGGACGTATCCGTACAAGCTGCCGTTACGGACCTGTTGATGGAGATTCAGCGCGAGCACAAAACCACGCTGCTGTTCATCAGTCACGACCTTTCAATCGTACGCTATCTCAGTGACCGTGTGATGGTGATGTATCTGGGGCATGTGGTTGAACTGGGCACCACCGATCAGGTCTTTAGCCCACCCTATCATCCCTACACCGAGGCATTGCTAAGTGCGGTTCCAATCGCGGACACATCGATCGAAAAACAGCACATCGTGCTTGAGGGCGATATCCCCTCGGCCATGAACCCGCCGCCGGGTTGCCCATTCCAAACACGCTGTCGCTGGAAATCAGAAGTGCCGGATGGGCGATGCGAATCCCATGTGCCCCCGGTGCAAACACTTGCGGATGGTCATCAGGTGAAATGTCACCTTGCCGAAGACATTCTGGCCAAAATGGAGCCGGTTATCAAAATTGCGGCCGAATAGATCCGCGCAAACGAAAGAGAAGGGCCGGTCAAAACCGGCCCTTTCAATTTGCGTCACGTTTAGTGGGGAGACAGGCGACGCAGGTCGTGGGTGAGTGGCAGTTTCTGATCGTAATCAGCCCGTCATCACGTTGTTGCCGAAGTGCATGAACTCCTGATTCATACCCGCCACATCTCCGGCTTCCAGTTTTAGACTGGCGCTGTCGAGCATCTTGTAACTCTGCTGGCTTTTGACCCAATCGTCTGCGGCCTGCAGCGTCGTAAGCGTGTATGACGTAACCTCATTGAGGTAGTGCGTCGGGATGATGATCTTGGGCTTGAGCTTGGCGACAATATCGTTGCCCTGATCGAAGCTAAGGATGTGTTCCGATCCGTCGACGGGCAAAGTCAGCACGTCTACCTGTCCTATAGCATCCCAGAACTCCTGAGGCGGATTGTGGCGGTTGTCGCCCCAGATCAAGGTGCGAATGCCTCCGGTTTCGACAAGGTAGACCACCATGTCCATATGTCCGACGTTGTTGGGCGGACAAGCTTCCGCGCCAAACTCGGCCAAGGCGTTGGTCCATTCGTACCAACCCGGCGCAACGCAGGCATGTTTGTCAGCAAAACCTGTGATCTTAAGATCAGCAAATTCAAAATTGCCCGCCATCCTGTCTAAAACCATTGTGGAACTTGGTCGCTCGATAGCGTCATGGTCAAAATGAGCATGAGTGGACATGGTGATATCAACTGGGATCTGCGGGAACTCGTTGCGGAACCACAGGCCCCATGCGCCGGAGGGATCATCGCGCCAAGGATCAAACAACACGGTCGCTCCGTTTGGAGAGGTAATTTTGATCGCGCAGTGACCGTAATAATCGATTCCAACCGCTCCCGTGCTTGCCTGACCAGTTGAGCCCTGTAGATCGATTACATGGTTATTATTGCCAGGCTGCAGCCAGGCCTGCGATTGCGCGTCGGCCGGTTTGCTACCCAACAGTGAGGCCCCTGCACCGACGCCGGCGGCCCCGGCAGCCATAAAGAACGATCGACGCGACAGACCACTTGCCAATGTGTCGCGTTCTCCGTTTAGAATTGTGGGTTTCAGATCTTTGCGATCCATTTTTTATCCTCCCGAGTTGAAAAGGCCCGGCTTGGTCCGCACCCTTGCGACCAGCCTAGCGCGCGTGGCACAGGTTGCTCAGATCAGAAAAATCGGGGGGGAATATGGGGGAAATCCCCATATTCAGAAATCACGAAATCGACAAAAGATGGCTTCGCAAGTTCTGGTCACGGCCTTCGAGGCCAAGTTTTCGACGAATATTGTTACGATGAAAATCAATTGTAGAAGTTTCGCGCGACATCGCCCGGGCGATATCTTTCGTGGTTTTGCCCGACATGACCAGCTGAGCAATTTCGATCTCGGTCGGCGTCATGACCGAAAACGCATCCGAAAGCTTGTCGGAAATCATTGAAGTAATCTCTTGCAGATTACGCTCGGCTAGTTCCAGATAAACTTGCGAGGCGTCGCCTTCAGTCAATTGCCCGCGCAACTTGTCCAGATAAGGCAACACCATCGTGCGAACCTGATCTACGATATCCTGATCCCGGTCTTTCCGATCGTCGTCCAAACTGGTCAACAGCACCCGTAGCGCCGTGTTTGTTTCCTGCAGCTCCCGCGTCCTCGCCGCGACGCGGTGCTCCAGTTGCGCCAGAGTTTCATTCAACTTCACTTCCAGCGCTCGGCGCAGGTAAACCTCTTGGATCAAAGCCAAATCCGATTCAACCATGCGCGCAAACTGTGCCAAACCTTCACGAAACAACAAGGCCCGGCGATTGCGGTGACGGTCCAAGACGCAGATTGTTCCGAATACCGAACCATCCGGCCACTTCAGCGGAAAACCGATATAGAAGGACATGCCATGCTCCATGTCCTCATTGTCGCTCCAAGCCGGGTCACAGGTTGCGTCCTCGACAACAAATTCGCCGTCGCGTTCCAGAACGCCCTGACAATAGAGCTTCGGGTTCAGTCGAAAATTCATGCCGACCGGGTATGGGTTTTCTGGATGATCCGATGTGATCAGAACCGCATGATCCGGCGCTTCGGTCTTCATGATCAGAGTGGCGGGCACATCGGCCAGCTGCGAAACAAGGTCGACCAAACGCTGCCAGTTCGCCATTGTTTCGGGCGGTATGTTGGGTCGATCTTGGATCATCGCAATTCGCACCAGTCCGAAAAGTTATCCAATCAGACTAGGACAGCGTTTGGCGGTAGATCAAGAAACAGACACGCTGCGGCGCAGCTAGCCCCCCCAGATCACTTTTACGTAGTTCTGGGTTTCCTTGTAGGGTGGAATTCCGCCGTGCTTTTCAACTGCTTTGGGCCCTGCATTGTAAGCTGCCAGTGCAAGGCGCCAAGACTTGAACTTGCGGTATTGCCAGGAAAGATAACGCGCACCACCCTCCAGATTCTGGATCGGATCGTGCGGATTGACGCCAAGCAGCCGCGCGGTCTGGGGCATCAGTTGCGCAAGACCCAAGGCCCCTTTGTGGGATTTGGCATTCGGGTTCCACCCGCTTTCTTGTTGAACAAGTCGCAGGAAAAGTTCTTCCGGCACGTTATGTTGCCGCGCTGCTTTTCTGGCATGATCCAGATACTGGCCTCGATAGTTACCAGAGTAACGCTTGACGAATTTCCCACGCTCGGTCTTGGGTTTAAGCCGTTCAGAGCCGCGATATTGCGTAGCGGCCCGATTATCCAAAACCTTGGATTGCTTGAGGAATATCGCCTTGCGATTCTTGGTGGACAGCGTTTCTGCCTGCGTCGCGAACGACGTCAGACAAAGACCCAATACCGAGATACCACCGACCAGAAAACGCATTAATGCCAATCCTGCACCCTCAACAACCAATCAGATTATAGTTAAATCAGCCGGAAATGAAAGCTTGGTTAAGACAGTCCTAATGTTTTCCTGCTCACCGTTGCACGATCAATCATGTTTCAACCAAGTCGTAGCCCGTATAGGGTCAGCAGCAGAATACAGCGCCAGATTCGGGCGCCATCCAGTCAGAGTAAAACGAGGGAATATATGGCGGGTTCAGTCAACAAGGTCATTCTGATCGGCAATCTCGGTGCCGACCCCGAGGTGCGATCGTTCCAGAACGGTGGTAAGGTGTGCAACCTGCGCATCGCAACATCAGAGACATGGAAAGACCGCAACACTGGTGAGCGTCGGGATCGAACCCAATGGCACACAGTCGCCATCTTCTCGGAACCTCTGGTTCGCGTTGCCGAGCAGTATTTGCGTAAAGGCAGCAAAGTCTATGTCGAGGGCCAGTTAGAGACCCGCAAGTGGCAGGATCAGTCGGGGCAGGATCGCTATTCGACTGAGGTTGTCCTGCGCCCTTACCGCAGCGAGCTGACTATGCTGGATGCCCGCGGTGAAGGCGGCGGCGGTGGTGGTGGCTATGGCGGTGGTCAGGCCGGAGGAGGCTATGCTGATCCCTATGGTGGTCAGTCCAGCGCCCCTGCCCCTGCATCCGGCGGCATCGATGACGACGAGATTCCGTTCTAAACCAAACGGAGAAACAACATGGCATGGTCCTTCTCACTTGGCCGATTGCTCGGCTCGGAACTGAGGGTCCATGTCACCTTCTTCCTGCTGCTCGCCTGGGTTGGTTTTGCAGCGTATTCCAGCGGCGGTTGGCCCGCTGCGCTCAACAACATCCTGTTCGTTCTGGCTTTGTTTGCCTGTGTCGTCGCGCATGAATTCGGTCACGCGCTCATGGCAAAGCGATACGGGATTCGCACCCCTGATATCACTTTGCTGCCAATCGGTGGACTGGCACGTCTTGAGCGGATGCCAGAAAAACCGATGCAGGAGGTTTGGGTCGCCTTAGCAGGCCCGGCCGTAAACGTCGTCATCTGGGCCATCCTCGTGGTTTTAGGCGCGGGGATACAACTTGGATCGCTGGCCCAGATCGACTCGGCAGGCACGAACCTATTGAGCCGTCTGGCCTATGTGAATCTGCTGCTGGCGGCCTTCAACATGATCCCGGCATTTCCGATGGACGGCGGGCGTGTATTCCGCGCCTTGCTATGTATGAAGATGGAACGTGCCAAGGCAACGCGGATCGCCGCCCTTGGCGGTCAGATCGTAGCGGTCGGGCTTGGTTTTCTGGGGCTGACCTCTGGCAACCCAATCCTGGTTCTGATCGCCGTATTTGTCTTCATTGCCGCGAATTCCGAAAACCAGGACGTTGCGCTACGTTCGGTTGCGCGTCGTGTGAAGGCCCGGGATGCGATGATCACCGAGTTCAAGGCGTTGTCGCCCGATGATACGTTGGCGACGGCGGCTCAAGCGGTCATTCATACGACCCAGCACGAGTTTCCGGTCTTGGCCGAGGATGGCAGCCTTTTGGGTTTTGTCACCCGTGACCGACTGTTTGCAGCGTTAGCAAGCGACCATCCTCGATCCGAGCCTGCAGCGTCGATTATGGATAAGAACATACCACAAGTCGCACTCACCAGCGGTTTGGATCAAGTTCTGAATGGCCTGCATAAAGGTGCACCTGCAATTGCTGTTTGTACCAAATCGGGACACATGGTTGGCTATATCACCCGCGAAAACATCGGCGAGCTGATGGTAATCCAGGGGCGCTGAATTTCAGCAGGCGGCCAGCGCATCATCAAGCACCGAGACCACTGTCTCGCGCGGCACTTCTGAAGTGACGAATGCCTGCCCGATGCCTCGTGCCATAATGAAACGCAACTGGCCATCCACGACCTTTTTGTCCTGCGCCATCAGATCGACCAGTGTTTCTGCATCCGGCAGTTCACCCGGAATATCGGCCAGATCAGTCTTCATGCCCATGGCGCGCAAATGCGCCCTGACACGGCTTGGATCTTCTTGCGGGCAAAGCCCCAGCCGAGAAGAAGTTTCAAACGCCAGCGCACAGCCGATGGCGACACCTTCACCGTGCAGCAATCGATCAGAATAATCGGTCGCAGCCTCAAGCGCGTGGCAGAAAGTATGACCCAGATTGAGCAGCGCCCGGTCGCCCTGCTCGGTCTCGTCGCGCGCCACGATATCGGCCTTCATCTGAACCGAACGTGTGACGGCCTGCACGCGCGCCGCCATGTCGCCGGATGCTAACAGAGGCCCGTTGTCTTCAAGCCACTCAAAGAACTGGGCATCGCCCAACAGTCCATATTTGACGACTTCGCCATATCCGGCGAGAAAGTCCCGCGTCTGTAAAGTACCCAGCACGTCCGTGTCGGCCAACACCAGTGACGGCTGGTGAAACGCTCCAATCAGGTTCTTGCCCTGTGGCGAATTGATCCCGGTCTTGCCGCCAACCGAGCTGTCGACCTGTGCTAGCAGCGAGGTAGGTATCTGAACAAAGCGCACCCCGCGCCGCATAACCGCAGCAGCAAAACCCGCCAGATCACCGATTACACCCCCACCTAGCGCAACGACGATGTCGTTCCGTTCGACCTTCTCTGCCAGCAACCATTCCACAGCGCGCTCAAAATGCGGCCAGCTTTTGGTCGCTTCACCTGCCGGAAGCGCCAGCGCATTCATCCCGACCCCGGCTGAGGCCAGACCATCGCGCAGGGCGTCCAGATGCATACCAGCAACCGTTTCATCGGTCAGAACTGCAACGCGGGGGCGCTTTAACAGCGGGGCAATCCGTTCCCCAGATTGCGCCAAAAGGCCGGGGCCGATCTCTACATCATAAGAACGCTCGGCCAAATCAACATGTACGGTTTGATGCATTAAATTCGTTCCAAAATATCAGGGCGCGTCACCAATGCGGCAATCACCCGATCCACCATATCTTCGATTGCGGTTTCGCCATCTGAGTCAGCCACCAGATCGGCCTGTTCATAGATCGGCACGCGCGCCTCGTACAAACCGCGCAACGTTGCATACGGGTCTGCCGTACGCAGCAACGGGCGCGTGTCTTTATGTTTGACGCGATTCCACAACACGTTCAGATCGGCCCGCAACCACACAGATGCACCGCGGTCTGAGATCATATTTCGATTGCCTTCTGCTAGAAACGCGCCGCCTCCGGTCGACAGGATGCCTTTTTCCTCATCCAGAAGCCGCCCGATGATCTGGCTTTCCTTGCTGCGAAAGAACGCCTCGCCATCGCGGGCAAATATCTCGGGGATGGTCATGTTGGCCGCCGATTCGATCTCGGAATCGCTATCGAGAAAGGGAACGCCGAGCCGAGCCGCCAGAGCCCGGCCCACCGCAGTCTTTCCAGCCCCCATCATTCCGACCAAAACGACGGTTTTGTGCAGTTGAAATTGCGCCGCTGTGTCGGAACGCACCGTGTTATGCTTAATTTCGCTCATTTCGTCGTGAATGACGTGATCTTAAGAAAAATGCTAGTTATAACTTGGGCAAAAGCAAAAATTGAGGCAGCGTTCACCCATGGGCCGTTTGATCAAGTTCCTGATTTACCTCATCTGCCTGTGTTTCATCGGGCTGGTTGGGTATGCCTATGTCGGGCCGTTTTTTGGTGCGGACTTTTCCGCTCCTCAAAGTGAAGTCCGCGAACCGGTCATCTTGAATGCCGACTAGAACCACTCTTCTGGCGTTTTTTCTGGCCGGAACTGCGCAGGCACAATCGACGGAGCCCTTGTCGATCATTGACTGGCTGACCGACCCCCCAGAAAATCTGCCGGGCACAGTGCTGATGGAACCGCCTGTGACCCAGACAGGGTTGCAGCCGGATATTCAGGTCACCCCGCTTGAGGCGCTGTCGCCACCGCTGGGTTTGGTGGCCTCTTCCGTCACGGGTCTGCCGGTCAACTTGTGGCAGAACAGCGATGCAGATCGCTTGGCGGAACTGATCGCGCAGGTGCGGGTCAAGTCCAACCCCGCTATGCAACGGCTGCTGTTCACCCTGCTCCTTTCCGAGGCACGTCCCCCGAGCGGAGGACAGGCAGAAGACAAATTGCTGATGGCGCGACTGGACCGCCTTATGCAATTGGGCGCATCCGATCCGGTACAATCTCTGGTTCAGCTGGCCGGTCCGACCGATACGCAAGCTCGTTTCAAACGCTGGTTCGATGCGACGTTGCTGACGGGTGACGAAGACCGGAGTTGTACGGCGCTGATCGCGCAGCCGAATTTGTCTCGGGATTACGCAGCGCAAATATTCTGCAAGGCCCGTCGTGGAGATTGGGCGTCAGCTGCGCTGACACTCGAAGCCGCTCATGCGCTGCAGGTGCTGCCCGAAGACCAGCTTGCGTTGCTCGATCGCTTTCTCAGCCCGGAATTGTTCGAAGGGGCTGAGTATCTTCCTCAGCCCGACGACCCGAATCCGCTAACGTTCCGTCTGTTCGAAGCCATTGGTGAACGTTTGCCCACGGCTTCGCTGCCACGGGCGTTCGCCAATGCCGATCTGCGCGATGTGGCGGGCTGGAAAGCCCAGGTCGAAGCTGCTGAACGATTGACGCGGATTGGGGCGCTGACACCCAATCAGTTGCTTGGCCTGTATACCGAACGTTCGCCGGCTGCTTCGGGCGCCGTGTGGGATCGCGTGGCAGCCATTCAACGGTTCGAAACCGCATTGGGAACCGGAAATCCCGATGCGGTTTCCAAGACTTTAATTGAGGTTTGGGCCCAGATGAAGTCAGTCGGGCTTGAGGTTCCGTTTGCCGAACTTTTTGCCCCGCGTCTGGCAGCAATGAAACTATCTGGTTCGGCCGCCGAGAATCTGCGGTGGCGTATTCTGCTGTTGTCCGAGCTTTATGAAGACGCGGCACAAGATGTGCCTGAAGGTTCCGATGCGAATATGTTTCTGGCCGCCCTGGCGCAGGGCGATCCGCAGCGCGCACCGTCACCAACCCCTCTGGCGGATGCCATTTCGCAGGGCTTTGCTTGGTCCGCGCCCATCCCTTCGGATATCGACGGGCTTCTGAGCAACGATCAATTGGGCGAAGCCATTCTGGAAACGATGCAATTGTTCGCCCATGGCGCGCGCGGCAATCTGGTCGACCTGACCGCTGCAATCGCTGCGTTCCGCCGCGTGGGTCTTGAAGACACCGCACGTCGGGCCGCGTTGCAGTTGATGATCTTGAACGGGGCTTGAGCATGACCGCGCCCGCGTCTCAGGAGCTGTGGATTTCCACCTTCCTCGAAGCGCAAGCTGCTGAGCTTGGCGCCGCCACCAACACCCTGCTCGCCTATGGCCGGGATCTGAAAGATTTCTCTGATTGGTTGACGCGTCGCAAATCGGGCTTTTCCGAAGCGGATCGCGATCGGATTGAAGGTTACCTGATCGATTGCGATGCGCAGGGCCTGTCGCGCTCGACAAGGGCACGGCGGTTGTCGGCGATCAAACAATTGTATCGATTTGCTTTCGAAGAAGGCTGGCGCGAAAGCAACCCGGCCATCCAGATCAAGGGACCAGGGCGCCCCAAGCGATTGCCTAAGACACTGGACGTGCCCGAAGTTGACCGCCTGCTTGCGGCAGCACGGCGCACGGGTCGTTCCGACGCAGACAAAATTCGCAACACGTGCCTGATGGAACTGCTCTATGCGACGGGGATGCGGGTGACAGAACTGGTATCGCTGCCGGTCAGTTCGGCCAGAGGTGATCCCCGCATGCTGCTGGTCCTCGGCAAAGGCGGGAAAGAGCGGATGGTTCCGCTGTCCCCCCCTGCCCGCGAGGCGTTGGCAGACTGGCTGCAAGCCCGCGATGCGGCCGAGGAAAAAGCCGTTTCCAAAGGGGGGCAAGCGTCGCGTTTCCTGTTCCCGTCGCGCGGGAAATCCGGTCACCTGACGCGGCATCGCTTCTTTCTGCTGGTCAAGGAACTGGCGATCGAAGGCGGTGTTTCGCCTGAAAAAGTCACACCTCATACGCTGCGCCATGCGTTTGCGACGCACCTGCTGGCCAATGGCGCGGATTTGCGCTCGATCCAGACGCTGTTGGGCCATGCAGATGTGGCGACAACCGAGATCTATACGCATGTTCTGGATGAGCGCCTGTCGGAACTGGTGTTGGAACACCACCCGCTGGCCAAAGACGACACCACAGATCAGGGCTAACCCCTTGATTGGTAGGGCCCGCACCCCCATAACGATTGCAGCAACACGAACAACCTAGGACCAATGGAACCCACTCCTTCTCTGCTTGATGGCGCATTCTGGATCACGACAGGATCCATTCTTCTTCTCCTTGTCCTATCGGGCTTTTTCTCGGGCTCCGAAACTGCGCTGACCGCATCATCGCGTGGCAAGCTGAGAGCGCAGGCTGACAAAGGCTCGCGCGGGGCGAAAAAAGCGCTGGAAATCACCGATGATAACGAACGTCTGATCGGCTCGGTCCTTCTCGGCAACAACCTTGTCAACATCCTTGCCGCTTCGTTGGCAACCGCCCTGTTTACCCGCCTGTTCGGCGAAAGCGGTGTGGCGCTGGCGACGCTCGTGATGACCCTTCTGGTGCTGATCTTTGCCGAGGTGCTGCCCAAGACCTACGCGATTACCAACGCCGAAAAAGCCGCCGCCTTGGTGGCACCCGTTATCAGCGTCGTCGTAACGGTGTTCTCGCCGGTGGTGGCTGCCGTCCGACTGCTGGTGCGCGGTGTATTGCGCCTGTTCGGCGTACAGATCGACCCTGATAGCAACATCCTTGCGGTCCGTGAAGAAATCGCTGGCGCATTGCAACTGGGCCATTCCGAAGGTGTGGTCGAAAAAGAAGATCGCGACCGTATTCTGGGCGCGCTCGATCTTGGCGACCGCGCGGTGGAAGAGATCATGCTTCACCGCTCGAATATCGAGATGATCGATGCGGATGACGAACCCGAGGCGATCCTGAAACAGTGTCTGGAAAGCCCACACACCCGCCTGCCTGTGTTCCGTGAAGAACAGGAAAACATCGTGGGTGTCGTGCACGCCAAAGACTTGTTCCGCGCAATGTATGCGCAGGTAGGTGGCGCCGATGGTGATCCAGAGCGGCTTAAGAATTTCGACATCGCGAAGGTTGCCAACGATCCTTATTTCGTGCCCGAAACCACCACTCTGGACGACCAAATGCGTGAGTTTCTTCGCATGCACAGCCATTTCGCGCTTGTTGTTGACGAATATGGATCGCTGCGCGGGCTGATCACGCTGGAAGATATTCTGGAAGAGATCGTGGGCGAGATCGCAGACGAGTTCGACATCGACGAAGATGTCCCAGTTACCCGATCTGACGACGGCCAGTATCTGGTCGAAGGCGCGATGACCATCCGCGACGCCAACCGCGCGCTAGACTGGTCGCTGCCGGATGAAGAAGCCAACACGCTGGCCGGGTTGGTGATCCACGAGGCTCAGATGATCCCCATTGTGGGCCAAGTATTCTCGTTCCACGGTTTCCGGTTTGAGGTCACGGCCCGCGAAGGCAACAGGATCACCGCCCTCAAGGTTCGTCCTCTCTAAGCCCTACAGCATGCGTATTCAGCAAACGACGCGCGGTGTCGCGAACGGAACAGTAATACGCCAGAGCCCTCGGCAGGCTCGGCCAAAAGCCGAGGGAGAAACATCGTGAAAACCACCACCCGTGTCGCAGTTATCGGAGGCGGCGTTGTCGGATGCTCGGTCCTCTATCACCTGACCAAGCTCGGTTGGTCGGATGTGATGCTGCTGGAACGGTCTGAGCTGACCAGCGGTTCGACCTGGCATGCGGCGGGCGGGTTTCACACCCTGAACGGTGACACAAACATGGCCGCCCTGCAGGGTTATACCATCCGGCTGTACAAAGAGCTGGAAGAGATCACGGGCATGTCGTGTGGCCTGCACCACGTCGGCGGCGTCACGCTGGCCGACAATCAAGACCGGTTCGACATGTTGCTCGCCGAACGCGCCAAGCACCGATTCATGGGTCTTGAGACCGAGATTGTCGGGCCAGAGGAGATCAAGAAAATTGCTCCGATCACCAATATCGATGGCATCCTTGGTGCGCTTTATGATCCGCTGGACGGGCATCTTGATCCGTCCGGTACAACACACGCATACGCCAAAGCCGCACGTATGGGCGGGGCTACGATCGAAACCCATTGCATGGTGCGCGAGACCAACCAGCGCGCGGACGGAACTTGGGACGTGGTGACCGACAAGGGTACAATTCACGCCGAACATATCGTCAATGCGGGCGGATTGTGGGCGCGCGAGGTCGGTGCGATGGCCGGGATCTACTTCCCGTTGCATCCGATGGAGCATCAATATCTGGTCACCGATAACATACCCGAGATCGAGGCCATCATCGACGCAGGTGGCGAGCACCCGCATGTGATGGACCCCGCTGGCGAAAGCTATCTGCGGCAGGAAGGGCGTGGACTGTGCATCGGCTTTTACGAACAGCCCTGCAAACCTTGGGCGGTCGACGGCACCCCGTGGGAGTTTGGCCACGAACTGCTGCCCGATGACTTCGACAAAATCACCGATAGCATCGAATTCGCCTACAAACGCTTCCCTGTTCTCGCTGAGGCGGGTGTCAAATCCGTCATCCATGGGCCGTTTACCTTTGCCCCGGATGGCAACCCTCTGGTCGGTCCGGTGCCTGGCGTGCGGAACTACTGGTCAGCCTGCGGTGTCATGGCCGGTTTCAGCCAAGGCGGTGGTGTTGGCTTGACCCTTGCTCAATGGATGATCGAAGGCGAACCCGAACGCGATGTGTTTGCCATGGATGTGGCGCGGTTTGGCGATTGGATCAGCCCGGGCTATACGCGCCCCAAGGTGATCGAGAATTATCAGAAGCGGTTCAGCGTCGCTTATCCGAACGAGGAACTGCCAGCAGCGCGTCCCAACCGAACCACACCAATGTACGACATCTTCAGCGATCTCGGTGCCGTTTGGGGGCAGCAATACGGGCTGGAAGTACCAAACTACTTTGCCCAAGGCGATGAACCGGATTTCGAGACACCCTCGTTCCGCCGTTCCAACGCCTTTGAGGCCACCGGCCGCGAAGTTCGTGCCGTGCGTGGAGGTGTTGGGATCAACGAAGTCCACAATTTCGGAAAATACCGTATTACGGGTGCCGGTGCTCGTGAATGGCTGGATCGCATCATGGCGGGCCGCATACCCAAACCAGGCCGCGTTTCACTGACACCAATGTTGTCGCATAAAGGTAAGCTGATCGGCGATTTCACCGTCTCCTGCTTGGGCGACGACCTGTTTCACCTGACCGCCTCCTACGGCAGTCAGGCATTTCATATGCGCTGGTTCCTGAAAAACCAGGACCATGGCGTGGGCATCGAGAACATCAGCGACCGGTTGAATGGGTTTCAGATCGCAGGCCCCAAGGCCACCGAGGTTTTGTCGGCCTGCACCCGAGAAGCAGTCAACTCGCTCAGGTTCCTCGACGTGCGCGAGATGACAATTGGCATGACGGGCTGCATCGTTCAGCGTGTCAGCTATACCGGCGATCTGGGTTATGAGATTTATTGCGACCCAATGGCCCAACGGCAACTCTGGTGGAGTTTGTGGCAAGCGGGTCAAGCCCATGACATGACCCCATTTGGCATGCGCGCAATGATGAGTCTGCGTCTGGACAAGTTCTTTGGCTCGTGGATGCGAGAATTTTCACCCGACTATACAGCGGCAGAAACCGGGTTGGATCGGTTTATCTCATTCTCCAAGAGCAGCGATTTCATAGGCCGAGCAGCGGCCGAGGCCGAGCGCGCATCTGGCGCTGATCGCCGCTTGGTGGCTTTTGAGGTCGACGCGGCAGATGCAGATGTAAACGCGTACGAACCGATCTGGTTAGATGGCGTTGTTGTCGGCTTCTGTACATCTGGTGGGTATTCGCACTTTGCGGGCAAGTCGATTGCGATGGGGTTCCTCCCGACTGAACAGGCCACCGAGGGACGTGCGGTTGAAATTGAAATTCTAGGTCAGATGCGCAAAGCGCGTGTCATCACGACCCCACTTTTCGATCCCGATGGCGCAAGAATGCGGGGATGACTTATTAATCCACCGACGGCATGCTTGCGAAATGACCCAGATTCCCATCATCCTGCTCGCTGCCGGGCAATCCAGCCGCATGGGTGGTGCTGATAAGTTAATGCAACCGATTGAAGGCGTGCCGCTTCTGCGCCGAGTGGCTCAGCGGGCGCTTGCCGCAGGTCACGTTATCATCGCCCTGCCCCCGGCCCCACATCCCCGATATACGGTGCTGGAGGGCCTCGATGTTCAACTGGTCGAAATCCCAAATGCGCAAGAAGGCATGAATGCCAGTTTGAGAGGTGCAATGGCCTCCGTTCCAACAAATGCACCTGCGGTCATGATCCTGTTATCGGACCTTCCGGACCTCACAACCCAAGACCTGAACAGCGTTCTCCGATCAGTCAAAACCCACCCTGACAATCTGATATGGCGTGGGGCTACTGACGAAGGCGCTCCCGGCCATCCTGTCGTCTTTGATCGTTCTCTATTTTCAGAGCTTTCGGAACTGAACGGTGACAGCGGCGCGCAGATTGTCGTGCAACGCTACAAGGGCAAGGTTCATCTGCATCGCCTGCCCGCCCAGAATGCGCTGCTTGATTTGGATACACCCGCCGATTGGACCCGTTGGAATGCGGGCCGACCGCAAAAGCAGCCCCTCAAATAAACGCGACCCGGTCAATAATGACCGGGTCGCATGCCCAAAAACAGGACTACCACTTTCACCAATCTCTAAAGCGCGGTCAGATCGCCAATCAGGCTTCCCGACGTTGTGCCGCTGAACCTAAACAAGACCCCCTCGTTAACATGCCGCTCAGCGCTATGGAGACTGAGATGCGCCTTTGACACCCCCTAGTGCCTAAGGCCCCCCTCACTTGGGCAACTCCAATGTCGCTGATCCGATGCGTTCAAACAATGTAAAATTGGATGAAATGGTAAATTTCAGCACAGGCGCACTGGCTTTTGAGCAACAATGCAACACTCTGGATTCTACCAATGGTTGCATCGACTTATACTTTTTCCAGAAGTTTCCGTCAGTTGCGCACTTAGAATACGGCTAACTTACCTATTTCAAAGGCATCGACGGGCGTGCTCGAAATTTGAACACTCCATCTCACGCAACTTTTAGGAGAAGTATTTTTGAGACCGCAAAAGCGTCGTTTCTTTGTTAACAAAAATGAATCAATTCAATGCTTTTTCGAAATTATTGACTTTATCGGCAACAATCCACCGATTCGCCACATAGCACCCAAGCTGATTCTTGCTACCCGAGCACCTTGAACGGAGTCATTAAAGCGGCGAAACGTGGCGAAATTAAGGTTTCTTAATATTTCTCTCAGGATATCCCAAGGTTGCCAGTGCATCTCCTGTCTCAATGCGCGGGATCAACCGCCGAAATAGACAGGAGTCAAAATGAGCATCCGTAAATCCTCACTGCTTATTCCACGCACATCCAGCTGGATGGGAGCTACCGCACTGGGCGCGGCCATGATGGCCACCACCGCCCTGCCCGCAATGGCAGACGAGGCTCTGGCCGATCTGGTCGAAACCGTCTCGCCTTCGGTGGTCACGATCACCGCCAAGCAAGATGCCAAACCACGCCCCACACAAGGTCAGGAGTTCGACCTCGAAAACCATCCCTTTGGCGAGTTCTTTAAACGGTTCGGCGGTCCTGAAGGATTTGACATGCCGCAGCGAGGCCCCAGCCAGGGTTTGGGATCAGGCTTTGTACTTGATAAGGCGGGATACATCGTCACCAACCACCACGTTGTCGACAACGCCAGCGAAGTGACCGTACGTCTGAGCGATAACCGCACATTCGAAGCTGAAATCGTTGGTACAGATCCGCTTACGGACATCGCCGTGCTTAAAATCGACGCAGGAGAAGACCTGCAAGCCGTTCAAATGGGTGACAGCGACGTCATTCGCGTAGGCGAAGACGTCGTCGCCATCGGCAACCCGTTTGGCCTGAATGCAACCGTTACGACCGGTATTGTTTCCGCGAAGGGGCGCAATATTTCGGAAGGCCCCTACGCCGAATTCATCCAGACCGACGCTGCTATCAACAAAGGCAACTCGGGTGGTCCGCTATTCAACATGGATGGTGAGGTGATCGGTGTGAACTCGGCGATCTATTCGCCCAGCGGCGGCTCAGTCGGGCTCGGCTTTGCGGTGACTTCGAATATTGTAGATCACATCACGGCTGATCTGCGCGATGACGGCGAGGTCAGCCGCGGTTGGTTGGGAGTGTCGATCCAGAATGTCAGCCCCGAACTGGCTGCTGCGATGGGTATCGATACGGCAACAGGTGCACTGGTATCGGATGTTGTACCGGACAGCCCGGCCGATGGCGTACTGCAGCAAGGTGACGTGATCCTGACCTTCAATGACGAAGCCGTTGATTCCAGTAGCGATCTTCCGATCCTGGTTGGCACGACCAAGGTAGGTACTGATAGCACGCTGACTGTTCTTCGAAATGGCAAAGAAGAACAGATCGAACTGACAATCGGTCAGCATCAGTCAGCCTCGGCGGCGACCGATAGCGTGGTTGAAGACAAGTTCGAAGGTACGTCGCTGGGCGTAACCGTGGCACCGCTGACCGAAACCGCCCGCGCCGAGATTGGCGTGGCCGAGAACGTCGATGGTGTTGTTGTCACTGATCTGGAGCCCGAAAGCCCCGCGGCCAAGGCCGGATTGCAGCGTGGTGATGTGATCGTTCGACTGGGCAATCTGGATACCGTCACGCCAGACGCTTTGAAAGAAGCGCTGGAGAACGAAAAGACGGATCCAGCTCTGGTTTTGATCAATCGCGGTGGCAACCAGATCTTCGTCGCGGTCGAAATCGCCTAACCCTACACCTAAGCGCGCCACATGATGGGGAAATCTGGAGCGCTTATTCTGGCAGGCACGGATTGTCCACGTGCCGCCGGAACAGCCGGGTGCACCTTTGCACCCGGCATGTTTTTTTCAAAGAGTATGTGTGTTTAAATCCCATTGGGAAGGAGCCCTGACCATGAGCAGACGCTTGTTGATCGTTGAAGATGACCAAGACACACGGGACTTCATTGCCAAGGGATTTGGTGAAGAAGGCTATGTTGTCGAAGTCGCATCAGATGGCCGCGAAGGCCTGTACCACGCAACTGACGGCGGATTTGATGCGGTCGTACTGGACCGAATGCTTCCCGGGCTGGACGGGTTATCACTGATTAAGTCAATGCGTGCGGCTGGGTTGAAAACACCTGTTCTGATGTTAACCGCCATGAGTGCAGTGGACGAGCGAGTCAAAGGCCTCCGCGCGGGCGCAGACGATTATCTGGTCAAACCATTTTCATTCCAGGAACTTCATGCCCGGATCGAAGCCCTGTTGCGTCGACCGCAAGAAGCCGAAGAAACGCCGACCCTTGCCTGCCGCGATCTCGAAATGGATCTGTTGACCCGCAAGGTCACGCGCAACGGTCGTGAAATCACCCTGACTCCGCGCGAATTTCAAATTCTGGAGTTCTTTCTGCGCCGAAAAAACCGCGTCGTCTCGCGCACGATGTTGCTTGAAGGTGTGTGGGATTACCACTTTGACCCGAACACCAACGTGGTCGACGTCCATATTTCGAAACTGCGCCGCCAGCTTGATGAAGACGGAGCCGACCCGGTGATTGAAACAGTCCGAGGCGCCGGATACATGGTTTCGGATGGATAACCTGCGCCTGTCGCTGAAAAACTCTCGTACTCGGTTGGTTCTGGCCAGCATGGTGCTTAGCACTTTGCTGACGGCGACCGTTCTGACGATGGTGTATTTTACGGCCAATCGCACGATTTCAGGCGAGACGCGTTCGGTCGTTCAGGCCGAGCTTACGGGCCTCGCAGATGAATATGAACGGCGTGGCATGATCGGGTTGATCTCTGCCATCGACCGCCGTTTGCCGACAGCGGCTGAGCGGGATGCCTTGTACCTGCTGACAGGTCGGCAAGGCACGAAACTGGCGGGCAACCTGACGCATTGGCCGGAAGGGATAACTCCGGGCAGCGGCTGGGTCGATCTTCAGCTTCGCAAAGAAGATACGGATCAATATGTCCCGATCTCTGCCGCTTCAGTCCGGCTGCCGGGTGGTGAGAGGCTGCTTGTCGGGCGTGATTCATTGGCCAGACAGCAATTCGACCGGGTTCTGTTCCGGTCTGTCGCGCTGGCACTTGCCACGGCATTGGCGCTGAGTTTATTGACCGGCTGGCTGCTGACCCGGCTGGTGTTTTCACGACTGAAAGACATCGCCAATACAGCCGACAATATCGTTTCCGGCGATTTAGCTCTGCGCATGCCTCTACGTGGCACGGGCGATGAATTCGATCAGGTCGCGGGCACGTTGAACAACATGCTGGACCGTATTGAAGAGTTGATCAGCAACCTGCGCACAACCTCCAATTCGATTGCTCATGACCTGCGCTCTCCCTTGTCGCGGCTGCGGCAAAGGGTCGAATCCCTGGCTGAGCCCGGCAAAAGCGATCAAGATCGCGAGATCGACATGGCGCGCGCAACCGGCGAGATTGATCACCTGCTGCGCGTTCTCAGCCAACTGACCGAGATTTCGCGCGCCGAGGCCGGCCTGGGCCGCGAACAATTTGAACCGGTAAAGCTTTTGCAACTGGTCGGTGACGTGGTTGAGTTATACGAACCTGTCGCGTCTGATCAGAACATCCGACTTGAGGTCGTTGGAAACGCGGACCCAATCCAAGGCCATCGCCCTCTGCTGTCTCAAGCACTGTCGAACCTTCTTGAAAACGCCATGCGCTACGCCCCGACTGGCACGGCGATCACCATCGAAATTCGAGACGACGGCGACTATGCGTTACTCAGCGTTCGCGACCGGGGCCCTGGCGTACCAGAAAGCGATCTGCCCCGATTGCAGATGCCGTTTGTCACGCTTGATCCCGCAAGGACAGGGCGCAATGCTGGTCTTGGACTAGCGCTTGTGGCGGCAATTTCGCATATGCACGGCGGCACGTTTCTAGCGCGTAACCGGAAGCCAGGGCTTAAGACAACTCTGAAGTTGTCACGCAATTCGTAATTTCATGAAGAACATCTACTAGAGCGTTGATCAAATTACATAACTGCAGGCAAGGAAGCGTATCCGTGAAAGCGAATGCGACCACCCTGCACCCGTTTTCCTTGAATCTGGTAATCGGGAAAACGATTCAACAACCGGCCCAATGCAACACGACCTTCAAGACGCGCCAAAGTCAGGCCAACGCAGACATGCGGCCCGCCTGCGAAAGCTAGGTGCCTGTTTGGCTTGCGTGTGATGTCAAACCGGGTCGGGTCGGTGAACACCTCGGGATCACGGTTCGCTGCCCCGATACATAGATGCAGGTTCGTTCCTTTGGCGATCTGATGTCCTCGGATTTCAACGTCCGCCGTAGTTTCCCGGTTGCCAAATTGGTTGGGCGACCGAAAGCGCAAGACCTCTTCAACCGCCGGAGCAATCAATTCGCCATCTTCCAACAGTCTTTGGCGTTGTTCTGGATAGTCATGAAGCAGCGCCAGCCCATTGCCGATCAGATTGGTGGTCGTTTCGTGGCCCGCGTTCAGTATGAAGATGCAGTTTTGCAGAAGCTCAATCTCGCTCAGCATCTCATCCGCGCCTTCGCCACGGATCAGACGTGTCAGAACATCTGTTTCCGGATCTCCCGGTTTTGCGCGACGACGGGCGACGAGATCCCTAAGGTAAGTTTTGAAGTCGCGAACAGCAGTGTGACCCTTTTCCAGCTGAGCTTCCGTCAAAGCGGGTTCCAAAGCACCAAGGATAGCCAGAGACCAATCGCGCAGAGGCGCGCGTTCATCCATCGGTACATCCAGCAGATTGCCGATGATCTGGATTGGAATGGTCGAGGCAAAATCCGCAATCAGATCAACCCGTCCCCTGCCCGCCATATCATCCAGCAGCGCATCAACGGTTTCGATCAGACCCGGCTCCATACGCGCGATTGCCCGGGGCGTCAGGGCTGAGGTCATGATCTTGCGCACCCGCGTGTGCAGCGGCGGATCGGAGAACACCAATGACGTTGTATGATGTTCGAACAGCGGCGAGCCAACACCGAATTTAGGGCCAAACGCCGCCTCCTTATCCGAGGAATAAAGCGTCGTGTTGCGATAAATGGCATCCAGATCCGCATGGCGCGACAACAACATGGAACCGTCCGGCTGCCGCAATATTGGCGCATGCTCAAGCAGAGCATCGTAAAAGGGGAACGGGTCGTCGACAAACCCCACGGGCGGGTTCATCAGGTCCAGATTTTGCGCGACATTCTCTAGGCTTAGATCGTTCATTCTTGGCCCCTCCAACGCTTGGGTAGCGGAAAGGGAAGCTGCAAACAACCTTGAGCGGGTGACAGGCCGCATCGGGCGGGATAAGACAAGGCATGTCTGATCCAATCTCCTCCATCCGCAATCTTGGCCCGGCATTCGAGCAAGCCTGCGCACGTGCGGGCATTATGACAGCTCAGGAGTTGCGAGCGTTGGGAGCAGACGAGGCTTATACGCGCCTGCTACAGGCCGGAACGCGCCCTCATTTCATCGGCTATTATGTATTGGTCATGGGCTTGCAAGGCCGCCCCTGGAATGACTGCAAGGGCGAGGAAAAGAAGGCCTTGCGCGAACGGTTCGATGCGATCAAAGCCGGAGTCAGCATAACGCCAAAGCATCAGATGATTGCCGATCTTGATGCTTTGGGCGTGCGAATTTCAGCCAAGGATTTGGCGGCAGACTAGGCTTCGAGCGCCCCGATCATATCGACCCGCGTTGCGTGGCGACCACCTTCAAATTCGGATGTCAGGAAAGCAGCCGTGATTTCCAGTGCTTGCTTTTCATCGAGAATCCGCGCCCCCAGCGAGAGCATGTTTGCGTCATTGTGCTGACGGATCATCTGGGCCGAAAAGACATCACTGCAAACACCACATCTGACGCTGTTGATTTTGTTCGCCGCCATCATGATGCCCTGCCCGGTGCCACACAGGATGATACCAAAGCGACAATCACCCGAAGCCACCAGGCGCGCGGCAGCAGCTCCGTGTTCAGGATAATGCGTGCTTTCCGAAGTCGTCGGGCCGATATCCACGGCCTCCCAACCTTGGGCCTCAACGTAAGCAGCAATGGCCTGCCTGAGGTCGATTGCTGCGTGATCACTGGAAAGAACAATGCGTTTGTTTGTGCTCATGACGGCGTTTCACTCCTGTCAACCAAAGCAATGCGGACAGACACTGTTGAATCCTGCCCTAATAAGAAAGGCCGCACCCTATGTAGGGTACGGCCTAAAGCTGTGATCTGACGCCCGATTAGCCGACCAGTTCGATGCCCGAGAAGAAGTAGGCGATCTCAACCGCGGCAGTTTCCGGTGCGTCCGAACCGTGGACCGAGTTTTCACCGACCGATTCAGCGAACTCGGCGCGGATGGTGCCAGGTGCTGCGTCTGCGGGGTTTGTTGCGCCCATGACTTCACGGTTCTTGGCAATGGCACCTTCGCCTTCCAGAACCTGAACAACAACAGGGGCCGACGACATGAATTCGCACAGTTCGTCATAGAACGGACGCTCGGCGTGCACGTCATAGAACTTGCCAGCTTGAGCTTTGGTCATGTGGATGCGCTTTTGCGCAACGATGCGCAGGCCAGCTTCTTCGAACTTGGCATTGATCTTGCCAGTCAGGTTGCGGCGGGTTGCATCGGGTTTGATGATCGAGAATGTGCGTTCCAGTGCCATATTGGCCTCTCCTTGACTTAAGGGCGCGATCCTCGCGCCGAAATCCATCGCGCGCCGCCTAACATGGTATTTGTCTCATGAAAAGCGTTATGATCGTTTATCGCTCAGATCGCCTCAGGCAGTGGGTCGGTACGATCCAACCGGCGGACATAGAGCACTGCCAAAAGACCAGCAAAGCTGCTGCCGCACATCATGCTCAGCACCAGATATGGCCCATTTTCAGGGCTTACAAACGTCCCGGTCATCATGGTCAAGACAGCCCCCAGTGCCACAATCAAGGCGCCTGATAATCCAGCCGCGCTGCCGGCTAGTTTCGGACGTACCGACATCACCCCGGCCGAGGCATTTGCATTGGTCAAACCATTTCCGAAACCAACGCAGATGGCGGATCCAAAAAACACCCAGACCGAGCCCATATTGCCGATGAACAGCAGCAGCCCGCAAAATGGCCCAACCGACGCCACTACCCGACCGAACAAGATCATTGTCGTCAGCTGGGTGCGCTTTGCGATGCGCCCGGTGACAAAGTTGCCGACCATAAACCCGCCCGTGATGATACCGATGCCCAGACCCAGCATTGCTGGGCTCAGGTCGAACCAGGCTGCGGCGACCAATGGCGCGCCGGTGATAAAACTAAAAAAACCGCCGATGGAGAACGCGGCGCATAAGGCGTAACCCCAGAACCTACGCGCGCGGAACAAATGCGGGTATTCCCGCATCTGCGCCGCGAAAGTCGACGAGCGGTTGGTGTTGGTTTCACCCATGTCAGCCCAAAGCAGCAACAGCACCCCTGCCCCAAGCAGCGAATACAGCACGAACCCGGCCCGCCAACCAAAAAGCATATCCAGCGCGCCACCTAGCATTGGCCCAAGCATCGGTGCCAGTGCCATGGCCATTGCGACATAGCCCAGCTTGCTGGCGGCCTCGTTTGGTGGATATCGGTCGCGGATCGAAGCACTCGACAGCACCGGCCCGGCCACCACCGCCGCCTGAATCATCCGAAACGAAAGGAAAACCCAGATTGACTCGGCTAAGACGCATCCAATTGAAGCGGCGACAAATATGACCATCGCGATCAACAAGACAGGTCTTCGCCCGTAGCGATCCGACAGCGGCCCGACGATCAACTGCAAGACCGCCGAGACAAATAGGTACCCTGCGACGGCCACGTTCATCAGGCCATAATCCACGCCGAAATCTTCGCTCATATGCGCCAGCGACGGCAGGAACATGTTCAGTGTCAGAACCGAGAGCGCCGTTGCAAAGATCAGCGTTATCAGGGTCGGAGGAGATTGAGCCGCACGCATAGCGAAACCAATTGGAGGACGAACCGGAACAGCGCTAACACATCGCTTCTGAATTGAACATGGCGACCTCTGGCGGCGGTTTGGATGCTCTGGTAAGAGCGGCTCATGCTACGGATCGAGAACATCACCTACGCCGTTGAAGGCCGTCCTCTGTTCGACGGGGCCAGTGCGACCATTCCCGATGGCCACAAGGTCGGCCTTGTCGGGCGCAATGGTACCGGAAAGACGACGCTCTTTCGGTTGATCCGGGGCGAGCTGTCGCTTGAATCAGGCAATATATCCCTGCCAAAACGCGCGCGGATCGGGGGCGTGGCGCAGGAAGTGCCGTCCTCGGATGTCTCGCTGATCAACACGGTTCTGGCCGCGGATGTGGAACGCAGCACATTGATGGCCGAAGCAGACAGCGCAATAGATCCGGACCGCATTGCTGAAATCCAGACACGGCTGGCTGATATTGATGCTTGGTCGGCTGAGGCTCGGGCAGCCTCGATCCTCAAAGGACTGGGCTTTGACGATGAGGATCAGCTGAAACCCTGTTCGGATTTCTCGGGCGGATGGCGCATGAGGGTGGCGCTGGCGGCCGTACTGTTTTCGCAGCCTGACCTGTTGCTGTTGGACGAACCGACCAACTATCTGGACCTAGAAGGTGCGTTGTGGCTTGAAAGCTATCTGGCCAAATACCCTCACACCGTCATCATCATCAGCCACGACCGGGGGTTGTTGAACCGCGCCGTCGGATCAATTCTGCATCTCGAAGATCGCAAGCTGACATATTACGCGGTTCCCTACGACAAGTTTGCCGAACGTCGCGCTGAACGTCTGGCACAAGCAGAGTCGGAAAACGCCAAGGCCAAGGCCCGCATCGCACATCTGCAAAGTTTCGTGGATCGTTTCCGCTATAAGGCGTCAAAGGCCGTACAGGCCCAGTCTCGTTTGAAGATGATCGAGCGCATCCAACTGGTTTCAACTCCACAAGAGGCGGCTTTGCGCGCCTTTTCATTCCCCGAGCCAGAAGAGCTGTCGCCACCGATCATTCAGCTTGAAGGAGGCGTGACCGGTTATGGTGATACCGAGGTTCTGCGACGACTGAACCTGCGTATTGATCAGGATGATCGCATCGCTCTGCTGGGCAAGAATGGTCAGGGCAAGTCAACCCTTTCAAAACTGCTATCTGACCGCCTACCCCTGATGGCAGGTAAAATGACCCGAAGCTCCAAGCTGCGCATCGGCTATTTCGCGCAGCATCAGGTGGATGAGCTGCATGTTGACGAAACACCATTGGATCACCTGCGCCGCCTACGCCCCAATGAGGCGCCCGGCAAGTGGCGTTCGCGTCTGGCGGGGTTCGGATTGAACGCGGATCAGGCAGAAACGCTGGTCGGTCGCCTGTCGGGCGGACAAAAGGCGCGCTTGTCGCTACTGATCGCCACCATCGACGCGCCGCATATGCTGATCCTAGACGAGCCGACGAACCATCTGGACATCGAAAGCCGCGAAGCGCTGGTCGAGGCGCTGACTGCCTATTCCGGCGCGGTCATCTTGGTCAGCCACGACATGCACCTACTGTCGCTTGTCGCTGATTGGCTATGGCTGGTCTCGGATGGCACCGTGAAGCCATTCGATGGCGATCTTGAGGCCTATCGCGCTCTTTTGCTGGCCCGCGAGAAACCGGTCAAAGATAAACTACAGGCGCCCAAACCCAAACGTGCGTCACGCGAGACCGTATTGGCCCTGCGTGCGGATCTGCGCAAATGCGAAGACCGGGTCGAGAAACTGACCAATATGCACGACAAGCTTTCTGCCAAGCTGGCCGATCCGGCGCTTTATGAAGATGACCGGATCAACGATCTGGAAACCTGGAACCGCAAATTCGCCGAGGTGGTCGAAGCCATGCAAAAGGCTGAAGCCCTATGGGTCGCCGCCGCAGAACGGTTGGAACAGGCAGAGAGCGCAGCATGATCGACATGGCCTTTTTCATAACGGCTTTCACCACGATGTTTGTGGTGATCGACCCTTTCGGAACCACGCCAATTTTCGTTGCCTTGACGCAGGACATGGATGCGGCCACACGCCGTAAGATTGCCATTCGCAGCTGCCTGACCGCGGTTTTCATCCTGATCGCCTTTGCCGCTTTTGGTGAAGCGGTTCTTGGATTCGTCGGCATCTCGATGGAAGCCTTCCGCGTTGCAGGTGGCGCGCTTTTGTTTCTGACTGCGCTGGACATGCTGTTCGACCGCCGTACCAAACGCCGCGAGGACCGCGCCGAGGAAGAAGATCATTCTGACCCTTCGGTGTTCCCTCTGGCCATACCCCTGATCGCGGGCCCTGGATCGATCGCAACAATCATTCTTTTGGCCGGACAAAACCCGGGCGTCCCTGGGATCGCAGCGGCCTGCGCTGTTATGCTTGCCGTCATGTTGGTTGTATTTGTGTTCTTTCTGGCCGGCGGCATGATCGCCCGTATTCTCGGTAAAACCGGGCTGAACGTGCTGACACGGCTGCTGGGTATGCTGCTGGCCGCACTGTCGGTTCAGTTCATTCTTGATGGCCTCAAAGCCTTTGGTTTCGCCTCGTGAAACACCATATTGGTATGAGAAAACTGATTTCGGGTGATTGAATGGACGGCTACGATATTGGGCGCTTGACCTATCTGGTTCTGCTGGGTGCGGCCCTGTTGATGTGGTTTATCACTCAGAACCGTCAGTCTTTGGGCAAAACCATGCAGCAGGTCGCGGCTTGGGTGTTTATCTTTATCGGTGTCATTGCCGTTGTCGGATTGTGGGATGACATCCGTTCAACCGTCAGCCCGACCCCGCAACTGACTGTGACCGATCAGCGGATTGAAGTGCCCCGCTCTTATGATGGACACTACTATTTACCAATGCTGGTGAATGGCACAGCGGTGACCTTTCTGGTCGATACCGGGGCCAGCAATATCGTCATCAGCCCGAAAGATGCCGAACGAATTGGAATCGATACGGATCAATTGAACTATCTCGGCCGCGCCTCGACGGCCAATGGCATTGTGCGTACAGCGCCGGTTCGGCTGGACAGCCTGTCTTTGGGCCCCATCACCGATCGCGATATCCTGGCCTCAGTCAATGAAGGCGATCTGGGTCAATCCTTGCTAGGGATGGCGTATCTGCACCGCTTTTCGAACATCCAGTTCGCAGATGGGCGTCTAATCCTGTCGCGTTGACCGCATTCCCCAATTGAGAACAAAATGAGAACATGCTAATTTGATCAGCATGTCCACCAATCTTCTTGGCCGCAAGCCCGCGCGCACCCCACCCGGGGTGGCCCTGCACCCACAGATCAGTCTGCAACTGGCCCGTGTACACGAAGCCTGCGGCCCTGCCCGGCGTAGCTTTGCTCTGTGGGTGGCGGCGCAGACTCAAGGGCCAGTGATGTGGATTGCCCCGGCTTGGGAGGTGGCGCAGCTGCATCCCGAGGGCATGCTGCCTTTTGCCGATCCGTCCCGGTTTCTGCTGATCCGCCCTGACAAACCCGAAGACCTGTTGTGGTGCATGGAAGAAGCCTTGCGCAGCGGTGCCGCCCCGTTGGTCATTGGCGATTTGCCCGGCCCGCCGGGTCTGACCCCGGTCCGGCGGATGCATCTGGCTGCCGAACAGGGCGGCATATCGGGACAGGCCCCGCTGGGGCTACTGCTGACGCCTGACGATGGTGGCGCACAGGGGATTGAGACGCGCTGGCATATGGTGCCCACCTATCGGGACGAGGCCTGCAGTTGGTGTCTGACCCGCCGCCGCGCCCGCGCCCTGCCCCCGGCCAGTTGGCACGTGACGCGGGCTGCTCCTCATTGCGGACTGCAGTTAAAGCAGATCAAATCCGAAGACGCCCCGATGATCACATAACTTGTGACTGGCCAAAACCGGACTTGCCCCCTAGCGTGCCGGCATGACACACCCGATCCATGACAGCCGATATTCGTGGCTTCGCCTGCTGATCACCCTGGCCATCGCAACCGTGGTCAATGTGGGCATGTGGGCTGTGATCGTCGTCATGCCCGCCATCGAGGCCGAGTTTGGCGCGGACCGAGCCGCAGCGTCGATGCCCTATACGCTCGCCATGATCGGCTTTGCCTTCGGCAACATGTGGCTGGGCAAGCTGGTGGACCGACTGGGCGTGACAATGGCGTTGATCGGCGCCGCTGTGCTGAGTGCGGTAAGCTATCTGCTGGCAACCCTTGCGCCGAATATCGCGCTGCTGTCGGTTGCGCATCTTCTGCTGGGGCTCGGTACGTCAATCGGATTTGGACCACTGATCGCCGATATCTCGCATTGGTTCATGCGCAGGCGAGGGATTGCTGTGGCACTGGTGGCCAGTGGCAACTACCTGTCTGGCGCGATATGGCCCACGCTGCTGTCGGGCATTCTGCAGCGCGATGGGTGGCAGCAGGTCTATCTGAGTCTCGCCGTCATCACCCTGGTCGCCGTCATTCCTCTGTCCCTGCTTTTGCGCAGACAGGTCCCCGTCGAGGCGCATGGCACGGCAGCAGCGGCAGCACAGGTCAAAGCACAAAGCGTCGGCTTTTCACCCCGCGCCCTGCAGTACATCCTCGGGCTGGCTGGTATCGGCTGCTGCGTGGCCATGTCGATGCCCCAGGTCCATATTGTCTCCTATTGTGTGGGCTTGGGCTATGGCCCGGCCGTTGGTGCCGAGATGCTGTCTCTGATGCTGTTGGGCGGCGTGGTTAGCCGCATCATCTCGGGGCTTGTCGCGGACCGGTTGGGAGGGCTTTCAACACTGCTGATCGGCTCGGTCCTGCAATGTATCGCTCTGTTCCTGTTTCTCCCTTATGATGGGATGGTTTCGCTTTATGTCGTCAGCATGCTATTCGGGCTGGCCCAGGGTGGTATCGTCCCCAGCTACGCGCTGATTGTACGTGAATATATGCCCCCGCAAGAGGCCGGTGCGCGCGTGGGTTTTGTCATGATGATGACTATCCTCGGCATGGCTCTGGGTGGTTGGATGTCGGGCTGGATCTATGACGTGACTGGCAGTTATCAGCTTGCTTTCATCAATGGCATCCTTTGGAACGGGCTGAACATCGCAATCGTGCTGATGCTCATGAAACGCTCGCGCCCGCGCGGTCGCACGGCGATGGCATGAGGAACCTTACCCGACGCAGCCTGATTGCAAGCCTTTGCGCGTTACCAATGGCACGGGCAGCGATGGCCGCCCTCACCCCATATGCGCTGGCAGCATCGCGCAGTTCCGTTGGCTTCACCTATGATTTGTCCGGCGCGCTTCAGACGGGCACGATGCCAGTACAGTCGGCCCAAATTCTGATTGATACCAATCGCTTGCAAAACAGCCGGGTCGATGTCGTGCTGGACGTGGCCCGGGCGCGGACGAACCTACCATTTGCCCGAGGTCCGATGTTGGGAAAAGGTGTGTTGAACGCTGCCCAATACCCCACCATCCGTTTCATCACGACTAAGATTCAGCTGGGACCCACTGGCCGTATCTCGGAAGGTGCAACCGTGACCGGCGATCTGACAGTGCGCGGTATCACGCGTCCGGTGACTTTGAGCGCCAATCTGTATCGGAGACCGGGAAGCGCGGTGGATGATTTGGACACCCTGTCCATCCGGCTAGAGGGGGCGATCAATCGAAATGAGTTTGGCGCGTCTGGATATCCTGATCTTGTACAACCCACGATCGGCCTGGACATCCACGCCGAAATCATCCGGCAGGATTAACCACAAAAAGGCAAAAAACGACGTCAGGGCGTCGATTAGGCGCGCGCATTTCGTGGCGACAAGGTCAAGTTGCACCTATCATGCGTACGATCATTTCATTTGCCGCCCTCTTTCTTTCGGTCATTCTGCTGCAGCTCTCAACGGGCGGTGTTGGTCCGCTGGATGCAATCTCGGGGCTGACGCTTGATTTTTCGACCGAACAGATCGGTCTGCTGGGGTCATCGCACTTCATTGGGTTCTTTGTTGGTTGCTGGTGGGCTCCGCGGCTTATGGGCAGTGTCGGGCACTCGCGCGCATTTGCGGTCTGCACCGCTTTGGGCGCGATGGGGTTGCTGGGGCATACGCTGACTGAAAACCCTTATGTCTGGGCCGCGCTGCGTATCGCGTCGGGCACCTGTGTCGCAGGTTGTTACACCGTGATCGAGGCTTGGCTGAACGCCAAGGTCACCAACGAAACCCGTGGGCGCGCGATGGGTACCTACCGTATCGCCGATATGGGGGCCTCGCTTTGTGCACAGCTTATCATTGCTGTTCTGCCACCCGCCTCTTACGTTTCATACAACCTGCTTGCGATCCTATGCTGTGCATCGATCTTGCCGCTGGCCCTAACTCGCGCCAGCCAACCCAAGACACCGGACACCCCGCGCCTGCGCCCCAAGCTGGCCTGGCACAGCTCACCACTGGCTGTGGCGGGCGTTATCGTGGCTGCGCTCAGTTCGGCATCATTGCGCATGGTCGGCCCGGTATACGGTCAGGAGGTCGGACTGGGCGTAGATCAGATTGCATTCTTTCTGGCCTCTTTCGTTCTGGGCGGCGCACTGGCCCAGTACCCCTTGGGTTGGCTCGCAGACAAGTATGATCGACGCTGGGTGCTGATCTGGCTATCCGTGGCAGCGGTGCTAAGCTGCGGTGTCACGATGTTGGCTAGCGGAACTGGAACGGTCGGCGTTATGCTGGCCGCCGGGTTCTTTGGCCTGACCACGTTTCCGATTTTCTCGGTTTCCTCGGCGCATGCGAATGATTTTGCCACGACCGAACAACGCGTTGAATTGGCAGCGGCCTTGATGTTCTGGTACGCGCTGGGGGCGATTGCATCGCCCTACATCTCATCCACGTTGATCCAGCAATTCGGCCCTGGAGCCCTGTTTACTTTTGTTGCATTGGGTCATGTGTTTCTTATTGTTTTTGGCCTCGCCCGTATGCGCTCGCGCCCGACGCCCGAGAAACGGACGAATTATGTCTATGCTCCGCGCACATCCTTTACCATCGGCAGGCTGCTCAAGGGTTCTCGCGAAAAGCAATGAAAAAGGGCCGGGAAATCCCGGCCCTTCTGTTTTACTGCTGGACCGCTGGCCCATGGCCCTCGACCACGTCGACCACCTCATCTGGATCCACGGTGCTCTCAAGCGCACCGTTCACCACGCCCCCGACGCCGTTCTCCATGGACAAGCCAAGCTCTTCGCCCAGTTTCTTGAGCGCTGGCATCTGCACGGCCATTCCCATGATCGAATCCAACGCCTGATTGACAACCGGCTTTTCACCGCTTGAAACACCACCACCATTGGCAGCTCCGATCCCACCAACCTGATGGATTTTGATCGAGTCGATTTTTTCGGCCGGTTTGACCATTTCCGAGATGATCGAGGGCATGGTTTCAATGCGGGTCAAGTCGACCTTCATCCGGATCTGCTCAGGTGACAGGGCATTGTCGGCCTCTACGATCGCACGCTTACCTTCCGCCTCGGCCAGCATGTCGTTCTTCTTGGCCTCGGCGCGAATGTTCAACGCGTCTGCTTCGGCCTGCGCTTCCTCGCGGCGGGCTTCGGCGCGGTCTGCGGCGGCCTCTTTTTCGGCCTGCGCTGACAAACGGATCGCGGTGGCCTGGCGTTCGGCCTCACGGGTGGCTTCAATCAGAACAATCTGCCTCTGACGCTCGGCCTCGGCCACTTCGCGCGCCGTTGCCACGGCTTCGGTTGCTTTGGTCGCCTCGGCTCGAGCCAGATCGGCGGATGCGCGCGCACGGCTTTCCTCTTCGGATTTCTGCGCGATGATGATCTGGCGTTCCTGTTCCGCCACTTCGATCTCACGCTCTTTGGCGATCTCAGCATCGCGGATCTTGCGCTCGCGCTCAATCTCGGCGGAACGAATGGCCTCTTCACGGGCAATCCGGGCGCGTTCGGTTTCGCGTACCGAGTCTTCAGTTCGCGCAGCGATCTCCGCCTCTTGCGCCACACGAAGAGTTTCCACCTTCTGCGCCTGCTCGATGCGCGCCTGCTGTTCGTCCTGTTCGATCAGCAACTTCTGACGCTCCGCTTCCATCGCCGCACGACGCACCTCAACCTCGGCCTCGGCGTCGATCTGCGCGCGTTCTTTCTTGGATATGGCAATCACCTCGGCCAGCTTGCGCATACCCACGGCGTTAAAGGCGTTGTTCTCGTCCAGCGCTTCAAACGGCGTCTGGTCGAGCGCAGTCAGCGAGACGGATTCCAGCGACAAACCGTTCTTCAGCAAGTCTTCGGACACCGCATTCTGCACCTCTTGCACAAAGTCGGCGCGGTTTTCATGAAGACCATCCATGGTCATCTGAGCGGCCACGGCACGCAGACCGTCGATCAGCTTGCCTTCGATCATCTCACGCAGTTGCTCGACGTCAAAGGTGCGATCACCCAGCGTTTGCGCGGCGCGCGCGATGCCCTCTTCAGTCGCCATCACCGAGACGTAGAATTCGACACCCACGTCGACACGCATCCGGTCTTTGGTGATAAGCGCGGCCTCACCGCTGCGCTGCACCTCAAGGCGCAGAGTCTTCATGTTGACCGGGCTGACTTCGTGCAGCAACGGTACGATGATGACGCCGCCATCCATAATGACCTTTTTGCCACCCGCGCCGGTTTTCACTAGGCTGATCTCGCGCGTGGCGCGTCGATAAAGGCGGCCAAGTACAAGGCCTATGAACAAGAGTACGGCTAAAATAGTCACAACTGTAACGGCCAGGAATGATAGTTCCATGCAATATCCTCCGGATTGGGGTTAAGATTTTTTGGTTAAACTGACATGCGAACCAGAACGAACCGGTCGCGCCGTCGATCACGCAGAACAAGGACTTCTGTTCCCTGCTCCAGCGCATCTTTGTCCTGCAACGGCTCTGCGCGCAGGTAGTGCGTGTTGCCAAAGCGATCCATGACGCGGACTTCGGCTGGACGGCCTCGCGATGCGATACCCTGAGTGATCACGCCACGGCGGCGGGCCAGCATCCGTTCCGACATCGCTTCGGTTTCGGTTTTGGGCAGGAGGCGAGCGAAGACACCACCAAAGCCACGTGCGAACCATAGGCCGAATACTCCGGCCGGAATCGCGGCCAACCATGCAGGTAAGTCAAAGCCCAGCAGATCACGCAGCGCCAGTTGCAGGCCTATGCCACTCAGGCCGAAACCAGCCAGCAGCACAACGAGCCAGATCATGAATGGCATCTTGCCAATGCCCAACCAGCCAAACGGGCCGACGGGCGTAGCCGCAGGCACATCGGTTTCAATTTCGGCCAGTTCCAAGTCACTCAGATCGATGTCGGCGTCGATATCCAGATCAAAGTCGACGACGTCCAGATCGGGCGCGTCGACCATGTCCAGATCAACCTCGCCCTCGCCTGCCAGAAGACTTCCCCCGAAAACCAATGCGATCAGTTCAAGGCCCAGAAGACCGAACAGAAGCGCAAGCGCCAAGGTAAAGGGCACAAATGCGCCCTCTAGTAAAAAGTCAAACATCAGCAGATTGCCCTCGTTATTGTATACTTTTGTATACACTACAAATGGGAAGTCATTGCTACAATTTCAAGAGGTTGTGATTCTGTGTTTCAACCTGAGGTTATTTACATCCAAATGTCAGTTACAATCTGCAACCATGACATTAAGCTCAATTTCTTTCGCCCGTGCGAAACGTATTACCTGTTCACACCTGCTGGAGTAATTCTCTAATCGGTGGGCTTTGGCGGTGGTGCCGGGATCATTTCATCCAGGATTGATCCCGCCTCATATCCCAGCAGGTCAACCCGCATCCGTTCAGGGTCTCCGAACACCCATGCACCAACATGCCTCTGCATTCGAACGTATCCGGCGTATCCAGCCAACGCGTCGTTCCCGTGTGCGTTCTCAGCGAACAGAACCTGCCCGGCAGCAACCTTTTCCGGCATCACGCGCTGTAGGTACAGTAGCACGACATTGACGTCTTTGACGCTGGAGCCGCCGTGATGCACCACATACATCTTGGCCCACTCCTCTTCGCTTATGGCTGCGCGTGCATCGGACACGGCGGTATGAAGTGCGTTCAACTCCGCACGTGCAGATTTCTCCATATTCTCTGCCCAGATGGGCCGCATGTCGTTGATCACCTGCGAAACCGCTTCACGTGTGATCTGATCCTTGTCGAGTGCACCTTGAGCAAATGCCCGGGCTGTTTCGAGCATTTTGCGCTGGCTCGCCAAGTCGCCCTCGGTCATGCCCAGTCCGCCCAATGTCGCAAGAAATACATCTATCTCATTGATGATAATTGCAAACTCCGCCTTCCAGCGCTCATCATCGGTATTTTCATCAGGCCATGGAGTCACCGCCCCGATCAATCCCAACACAACGTGCGACGTGGACTTCAGATGTTGATAGGTTGGCGCATCCCTTGGATAGCTCGCCTCTCCGTCTTCGGTCATGACTGTGACATCACGTGCGATAATCATGACGGGCCGGGTTTCAGCCGTCAGCGCATCCTGGCCACGGTGAAAGATCGAGAGCATAGCGTGGTCAAAAGCATGCACCGGATCATCTGTGGCGCTCTGGTCGGCGATGGCGCTGGCGGTAAATACAATAGCTGCAACGGCGGCACAGCAGCCCATCCATAAACTCTGCATAATGAAATTCCCCTAAGCTGGGTTCTCCTGATCATCATACACCATTGGTACGCACGGGGCGAAATCGCTGACGAACGCGACACAAACTCCAGGGAATGCACGAAGTCGCGTGGTAATACCCGTTAAATTCAAGCGGGTATGAATGCGGGCTTTTGCTTACTGGCCACATAAGGTAGACGGGCGCGCAGACAGATACGTGGAAGCGCATTATGGCCCGAATTCTCATCACCTCGGCGATCCCTTACATCAACGGGATCAAACATCTCGGCAACCTAATCGGTTCGCAATTGCCTGCCGATCTGTACGCTCGCTATCAGCGCGGCCGGGGCAATGAGGTCATGTTCCTGTGTGCAACCGACGAGCACGGCACCCCGGCCGAGCTGGCCGCCGCCAAAGCGGGCAAACCGGTAGCTGAATATTGCGCTGACATGTACGCAGTACAGGCCGATATCGCCAAGCGCTTTGGCCTGAGCTTTGATCACTTTGGCCGCTCGTCCAGCGATCAGAACCGTAAACTGACCCAACATTTCGCTGGCAAACTGGATGAGGCCGGGCTGATCCGGGAAGTCAGCGAAAAGCAGGTTTATTCCAACGCCGATGGCCGTTTTCTGCCCGACCGCTATATCGAAGGCACCTGCCCCAATTGCGGCTATGATCGCGCACGCGGCGACCAGTGCGAAAATTGTACCAAGCAGCTAGACCCGACCGACCTGATTGAGCCCCGCAGCGCGATCAGCGGCTCGACCGATCTTGAGGTGCGTGAGACCAAGCACCTGTATTTGCGTCAATCCGCAATGAAAGATCAGTTGGACGCGTGGATCGACAGCAAGACAGACTGGCCGATCCTGACAACCTCGATCGCCAAGAAATGGTTGCATGATGGCGACGGCCTGCAGGATCGCGGCATTACCCGCGATCTGGATTGGGGTGTACCAGTCAAGAAAGGTGATCAAGATTGGCCCGGCATGGAAGGCAAAGTCTTCTATGTCTGGTTCGATGCCCCCATTGAATACATCGCCTGCGCCAAGGAATGGGCCGACGCCAATGGTAAGTCTGATGCCGATTGGAAACGTTGGTGGCGCACCGACAAAGGCGCAGAAGATGTGCGTTACGTTCAGTTCATGGGCAAGGACAATGTGCCCTTCCACACCCTGTCTTTCCCGGCCACCATTCTGGGATCGGGCGAGCCCTGGAAGATGGTCGACCACCTGAAATCATTCAACTACCTGAACTATGACGGTGGCCAATTCTCGACCTCACAGGGCCGTGGAGTGTTCATGGATCAGGCGCTGGACATTCTGCCCGCCGATTACTGGCGCTGGTGGCTGTTGAGCCATGCGCCAGAAAGCAGCGACAGCGAGTTCACATGGGAGAACTTCCAGCAGTCGGTGAACAAAGATCTTGCGGATGTTCTGGGTAACTTTGTCAGCCGGATCACTAAGTTCTGCCGCTCGAAATTCGGTGAAGCAGTGCCCGAAGGTGGTGCGTATGGCGAACGTGAACAGACCCTGATTGCTGAGCTTACTAGCCGAGTACGTGCCTACGAAGGCCACATGGAAGCGATGGAAGTGCGCAAATCCGCGCAAGAGCTGCGTGCGATCTGGGTCGCGGGCAACGAGTATCTGCAGGCTGCCGCACCATGGTCAACCTTTAAGGAAGATCCTGCGCAGGCTGCGGCGCAGGTGCGGCTGGGGCTGAACCTGATCCGCCTCTATGCAGTTCTGAGCGCGCCGTTTATTCCGGATGCGTCTGCAAAAATGCTTAGTGCGATGAACACACTCGATACCAGCTGGCCCGAAGATGTCGATGCCGCGCTGCGCGCCCTGCCCGCTGGCCATGAATTTTCGGTTCCCGACGTGCTGTTTGCCAAAATCACGGACGAACAGCGCGAGGACTGGCAGAATCGGTTTGCGGGAACGCGTGAATAACAACAAAATTCGATTTATGAATGCCGCAGCGGAGCCCTGAAGCCTCTCCGCTGCTGGTTTTTGGCAGAGAAAATTCGCCCGCCCCTATTGTCATCGGGCAGGTAAACGCCTGCGGATGCAGGCTAAGTCTGCAGACTGGAAAGAAATTTCGGGTCGATTCTTGCCAACGCATTACCTCAACACGCTTGAGAAACTGCGTCAAACCCGCCATCCTGCCTATAAAATCAATCGACTCATCCGGGGGTTTCTGTTGCCCGGTTGTGCAATCTTTACTTTGAACGAGGCGCCAACATGTCCCTTGCATTTAAGAAGCCAGCACTCCGCCCACGCGGCTATTTCAGGGCACTAGGCGTTTCTGCCGCTTTGTTTGCATGTTCCAGCCTGCCTCAGATAGCGGTCGCGCAGGATCAGGGTGATGCCCCTGCGCCCAAGGTGTCGATCGCCGCAGCTTATACCGAAGAGATCACCGATCAGGCCACCTTCATTGGACGGGCCGAGGCAATCGACAAGGTCGATATTATCGCGCGCGTCAGTGGTTTCCTGGACAGCCAGAACGTCGACGATGGCTCTCCGGTGAATGAGGATGACCTGCTATTCACGATCGAACCTGATCTTTACGAAGCCACGCTTGAGGCGCGTAAAGCCGATCTGGATCGGGCGCAGGCAAACCTTGAACTGGCCAAAGTCGATCTCGCCCGCAAGGAAGAGCTGTATAAGCGCGACGCTACACCGGAATCAGAACGTGACATTGCCCGAGCCAATGAACTGGTCGCCGAGGCCGAGGTCAAAGCCGCCAATGCAGCGATCCAACAAGCCGAGCTTGATCTGAGCTACACACAGATCCACGCCCCGTTTTCGGGCCGCATCGGCCGCGTGGAAACCAGTGTCGGTGATGTTGTGGGCCCCAACAATCCGCCGCTTGTCACCCTGGTCAGCGAAGCCCCCATCTATGTGAATTTTTCGTTGAATGAGAAGCAGTTCACGTCGGTTCTTGAACAATTTGGCGAAGACCCGGCCACGCTAGCTGAAAGCAGCCAAAGCCCGAATGTTCATGTGACTCTGCCGAATGGTACTGAGCTGGATGAAACCGGCGAAATCATTTTTGTCGACAACCGCATTGATCCACTGACCGGCGCCATTACGATCACGGCTCAATTCGACAATGCCAAGCGTCTGCTCGTTGATGGTGCCTTCGTGAACGTTCAGATCGAAGCGCTTGAGCCGACGCTGCAGGTATTGATCCCTCAAGCAGCGCTGCAGCGTGATCAGCGCGGCGAATTCGTTTTGGTCGTCAATGACAAGCAGATGGTTGAACAGCGCTACATCACAACCGGAGATACCGTGGACTCGGCGATTATCGTCACAGATGGCCTGCGCGAAGGCGAAAGCGTCATCGTCGAAGGCCTGCAACGCGTGCGCCCCGGCGTCGCCGTTGATGCAGTCGTTGCGTCCGAGCAGCCGGAGAATAACTGATGTTCTCAGCCCTGTTTATCAGCCGGCCCAAGCTGGCGCTTGTCATTTCGCTGGTCCTGACCATATTGGGCGGGATCGGGTATCTGGTTCTGCCGGTTGCGCAGTTTCCCGACATTACCCCCCCGGTGGTCAGCGTAACGGCCACCTATACAGGTGCAAATGCCGAAACCGTGGAAAACACCGTCGCCGCCCCGATCGAGGCGCAGGTCAACGGTGTGGACGACATGATCTATATGACGTCGACTTCATCGGATAACGGCTCGTACTCGTTGAACGTCACGTTTGAGGTGGGCACCGATCCCGATATCGCCTCGGTAAACGTGCAAAACCGCGTGGCACAGGCGATGGCATCGCTGCCGTCCGAGGTGACCTCATCGGGGGTTGTCACGCAAAAAGCGTCAACCAACATGTTGTTGCTGGTCACGCTGACCTCGCCCAATGGCACATATGACAGTGTGTTCCTGTCGAACTATGCCTCAATCAACTTGAAAGACGCGCTGGCGCGGGTTCAGGGCGTGGGTAAAGCGGATGTTCTGACCAATCTGGAATACGCCATGCGGATCTGGATGGATCCGGACAAGATGGCCGCGCTGTCAATCACTCCGGGTGATGTGATCAATGCCATCCGCGAACAGAATATCGAGGTCTCTGCGGGCTCAATCGGGTCACCGCCTGTACCTGAAGGGCAGACCTTTCAGTATACGATCAAGACCAAAGGCCGCCTGACCTCGGCCGATGAATTCGGAGATATTGTAATCCGTACAGGCGAAGCCGGTGCGATTGTGCGCGTCAAAGACATTGCGCGCGTCGAGTTAGGGGCGCAGTTCTATTCCGCCTCGGGCTATTTCGAAAGCGTTCCTGCGACCGTTATCGGCATCTATCAGGCCCCCGGCGCAAACGCCCTTGCGGTGTCCGAACGTGTTGAGGCCGAACTTGAGCGCCTGTCACGGTCCTTTCCCACAGATGTCGAATACGATGTTCCATTCAATACGACGGATTTCGTGGAACAGTCGCTCAATGACGTGGTCTCGACCCTCATCCTGACATTCATATTGGTGATCACAGTTGTGTTCATCTTCCTTGGCAGTTGGCGGGCGACGATCATTCCGGCGGTGGCAATTCCGGTCTCATTGATCGGGACATTTGCCTTCCTGCTGGCCTTTGGCATGTCGCTGAACACAATCTCTCTGTTCGCGCTTGTGCTGGCCATCGGGATCGTTGTGGATGACGCGATCGTTGTGGTGGAAAACGTTGAGCGTATCATCGCCGACGAAGGCCTTTCCCCTGCCGAGGCGACCCGCAAGGCCATGGGTCAGATCACCGGCCCCGTGATCGCAACCACGTTGGTACTGCTGGCCGTGTTCGTGCCGGTGACGTTCATGCCCGGCATATCCGGACGATTGTATTCCCAGTTTGCCGTTACAATCTCGACCGCTGTTGTGATCTCATCGATCAACGCTTTGACCCTTTCACCGGCCTTGTGCGGGCTTGTGCTACAGGCGCGCTCGGGGCCGCCAAAAGGGTTGCTGGCCGTGTTCGAGAAATTTATCGGCGGAATGCGCAGCGGCTATGTCGCCATCGTGCGAAAGCTACTGATCCTGCCGGTCATTTCGCTGGGGATCATTGCGGCATTCGCAGCGGGCACCGGGACCATTATGGGCAACACGTCCAAAGGGTTCATTCCGCTGGAGGACAACGGATATCTGTTCGTTGATATCCAGCTTCCCGATGCGGCGACGCTTGAACGGACCGAGGCGGTTTCTGCGCGGATCGATGAACAGATTCAACAGATCTCCGGCGTATCCAGTACCGTTCTGGTCAATGGGTTCTCGCTGTTGAACGGGACCACTACCAATGGCGCAGCCATCTTTGTCAACCTGACCAACTGGGAAGAGCGGCAGGAACCCGAGCTCAGCGCGGATGCGATCCTGAACCAGGTTCTGGCAATTGCATATGGTGAATCTGCGGCGTCAATTGTTGCGTTCAACCCGCCACCCATTCAGGGCCTTGGTATGTCTGCAGGGGTTGAAATGGAAGTGCAGCAGACCGGTGGCGGCTCGCCGCAGGATCTGGCCTCGGCCGTTGGGTCTTATGTCTATGCCGCAAACCAGCGGCCTGAGATTGCGCAAGCCTATACCACTTTCCGCGCGAACGTGCCGCAATTGTTTGTCGATCTAGATCGGGAAAAGGCCAAAACCCTGCAAGTCTCGGTGGCCGAGATTTTCCAGACCATGCAAGCGCAGCTTGGCTCGTATTACGTAAATGACTTCAACCTGTTTGGTCGTGTCTACCGCGTGATGATCCAGGCCGAAGGCTCGTACCGGAATAAAGTCGACGATATCTCAGAGCTATACGTGCGTTCCAACAAGGGTGAGATGGTACCGCTGGGCACGCTGATCGATATCGAGAACGTGCTGGGTCCGGTCCTGCTGAAGCGGCATAACCTGTTCCGCTCGGCCACTGTGACAGCGGTTCCGGCACCGGGGCTCTCCACCGGGGACGCCATCAATGTCATGACCGAGGAGTCGGCGACCGCCCTGCCCCCCGGCTATGCCTACGAATGGACCGGAACGGCGCAGCAGCAGCTGGCCTCGGGCGGTCTGGTCGTGGTGATCCTTGGGTTGGCGATCCTGTTTGGGTACCTGTTCCTTGTCGGCCAATATGAAAGTTGGACGATGCCCGTTTCGATCCTAATGTCGGTGACCGTGGCCTTGTTCGGTGCCGTCGCAGCGGTGGCGATCGTTGGCAGCGACATCAACCTCTACACGCAGATCGGGATGATCATGCTTGTCGGGCTTGCGTCAAAGAACGGGATTCTGATCGTCGAATTCGCGATGGAGCAAAGGGCCAAGGGGCTGTCAATCAAGGAGGCCGCGGCCGAAGCCGCATATCAGCGTTTCCGCGCTGTGATGATGACCGCCCTGTCCTTCCTTTTGGGCGTGGTTCCCCTGCTGGCCGCGAACGGGGCCGGAGCTGCCAGCCAGAAGGCCATCGGCGTCGCCGTGTTCGGCGGCATGCTGGCTGCGACGCTGTTCGGGGTGATTCTGGTTCCCGTGCTCTACGCCGTGATGCAGAGCCTGCGCGAGTGGGTCAAAGGCAGCAAGAACGATCCGGAACCGTCAGAGGAAGCTGCGTAGGGCCGGCATTGAAATCGAAATACGCCCCGCACATCTGCGGGGCGTTTCTTTTTTTGCACGGATCAACCGATCCGCGCGCTAGTCAGTTAACCGTTTGACCATCCAGTCGTCTATCCGGCCGATCTGCTCGAGGCTGAGCCTTAGACCCAGCTTATTGCGCCGCCACACGACATCCTGAGCGGTGCGCGCGTATTCCTTGTCCATCAGCCAAACCAGTTCCGCCTCGGTCAACGTCGCGCCAAAATCGTCACCCAGATCGCTCTGATCCTTTGCCGGACCCAGAAGGTCCCAGGTCTCGGTGCCATAGGCCCGGATCAATCGACGGGCCCAAAAATCGGTCAGGAACGGGTACTCCGCTATCAGTTTCCCGATCAAATCCTGCACGCCGTCGACCGGAAAATCCCCGCCGGGCAATGGGACGCCTGCGGTCCATGGTCCGCCAAGATCTGGGAAATGTTCTCCGATCTTCTCCAGCGCGCTTTCCGCGAGGCGTCTGTAGGTGGTGATTTTACCACCAAAGACATTCAACACCGGAGCCCCGCTCTCGGCATCAACTTTCAGCGTGTAATCGCGGGTAGCCGCCGTGGCACTGCTTGCGCCGTCATCATATAGCGGACGGACGCCTGAATAGGTCCAGACAATATCTTCACGGGTAACGGGCTTCGCGAAGTAATTCGATGCGAAAGCGCACAGATACTCCTGCTCGGCCTCGGTACATACCGGAGGCTCGGAGGGGTCAGAATGATCCTGATCCGTGGTTCCGATCAAGGTAAAATCCTGCTCGTACGGGATCGCAAAGATGATGCGCCCGTCTTCGCCCTGAAAGAAATAGCACTTGTCATGGTCAAACAGCTTGGGTGTCACGATATGGCTGCCACGCACCAGACGGACGCCTTCTCGGGAATTGACCCGGATCTTGGTCTGGATGATGTCACCGACCCAAGGTCCGCCCGCATTGATCAACATCTTCGCAAGGACGGTTTCGGTCTTGCCGCTATCCCGATCCCGAATCGTAACCTGCCACAGTTCATCGATCCGCTCAGCCGAAAGAACCTCGGTCCTGACCATGATCTTGGCACCACGTGCCTCGGCATCGCGGGCGTTCAGGACCACCAGCCGCGAATCCTCGACCCAGCAGTCCGAGTATTCATAGGCGGTTTCAAATTTGTCTTGCAGCGGGGCCCCCTCGGGTGCCGCGCGCAGGTTCAGCGAACGTGTACCCGGCAGGATTTTGCGACCGCCCAGATTGTCATACAAAAAAAGGCCAAGCCGTATTAGCCACGCAGGACGACGCCCGCGCATCCATGGCATCACCGTACTGAGCAACCGTGAGGTCGGCGTTTCAGAGTCAAAACGCATATCGGCGTGATAGGGCAGCACGAAACGCATGGGCCAACTGATATGGGGCATAGCGCGCAGCAAGGTCTCGCGTTCGACCAGCGCTTCACGCACCAAACGAAATTCAAAAAATTCCAGGTACCGTAGCCCGCCATGAAACAGTTTGGTCGAGGCTGACGACGTCGCCGAGGCCAGATCGTTCATTTCAGCCAAGGTGACCGATAGACCCCGACCTGCCGCATCACGTGCGATACCGCACCCATTTATACCCCCGCCGATCACAAAAAGATCGGTAACTTGGCTGCTGTCCGATGACATATCCGATTGATTCCCCAACGTGGAAGTTTCAAGCGCATTAGCAGCATGATGGTTCGTATCGTCAACTTTATTTTTCGATAATGTTCGTTTTAGCTGAAACAACGAATATTAATAAATGCAACTAACGAATTCCCTTGCTTAACCGCAAAATTAGAACAAAAACGAAAACACCGGAGCTCAGGACCGCCCATGTCACTATCATTTCGCCAATCGGACATTCTTTTAGTCGCCGAGCAAGAGGGCCGCGTTACTGTCGAAGGACTGGCCGAGCGCTTTCAGGTGACGGTTCAAACCATTCGCCGTGACCTGACTGAACTGTCAGAGGCAGGTAAGTTGGATCGGGTTCACGGGGGTGCCGTTCTGCGTTCTGGCGTGTCTAATATTGGATACGAAGACCGGCGCGCCCTGAACCATGAAGCCAAGACACGCATCGCTGAACGCTGCGCGGCCGACATCCCCGAGGGCAGCTCGATCTTTATGAACATAGGCACCTCGACCGAGGCCGTTGCCCGCCAATTGCTGAAACACAAAAACCTAATGGTCGTGACCAACAATATGAACGTCGCCAATATCCTGGCCGATAACCCCGATTGCCAGATCGTCGTTGCAGGCGGTGTGCTGCGCAGATCAGATAGTGGGTTGGTCGGGAATCTTGCGGTCGCGACCATCCGCCAGTTCAAATTCGATCACGCGATTATCGGCTGTTCCGCATTGGATGCGGATGGGGATCTAATGGATTTCGATCTCCAAGAAGTACTGGTCAGTCAAACCATCATTGAACAAGCCCGGCAGATCAGCCTTGTAGCGGATGCTTCAAAGTTTCAGCGCACCGCGCCCGCACGCATCGCCTCATTATCCGATGTTGATATGGTTTATACCGATCTACCGCTACTCGGCGACCTCCATCAGAAGTGCATAGACTGGAACACCAAAATTATTGAATGCTGATGCATCCTTCCGATCAGCCAGAAAGTGATTGATTAGCTGGACAACAGCGCCCGAGGATGGAACAGTTTCCAACAACAGGAGGCGCGAGCATGGGACTTTTGGGGCAGCCGCTGGGCTACTATGACTATCTGACATTTGTGGCACTTATCTTGCTGCTGGCAGCGGTGATGGCGTTGTTTCTATTCATAATGGGTCTGCCCGGACGTATCGCGATCAAACGCAATCACCCCCATGCCGAAGCGGTCAAGATCATGGGATGGATGGGATTTTTGGCGATTGTCCCTTGGGTGCATGCCTTTATCTGGGCGTTTCACGACGGCGTCACCGTCGACATGCGCCGCGGCCCTGATGAAGAACGCAAGGCCATAAGGGATGAAATCAAGCGTCTGGGAGGCACCGTCAAACCGGAATACCAGGACCCACTTGATACCGACGAAACAAAGCAAGCCTAAGGCCAAAGGAATTCAGCACTCATGTTCGTCGCCCTAGGCATCACGCTTTTCTACATTATTTTTGTCTGGTTCATCTTCTTCAAGGTGCAATGGCTGAAATTCAACATCATGTGGGGGATCGTCTCATTCTGGGTCGGCGCTCATCTGCTGCTGATCTTTTTGGTCGCGCTGCGCTTCTTTCAGCCCTTTTCCGTCGACAGCCACGTCGTGCGCTCCACCATCCAGATCGTCCCGCGCCTGACTCAGCCCACAATCCTGTCCGAGGTTTTGGTCGAGCCCAACACCTGGGTCACTAAGGGCGATCCGCTGTATAAGTTCGACGACACGGTGTTTTCGCTGGCCGTGGACAAGGCGAATGCACAGCTGGTGGCGGCGCAGCAAAACGCGAAGATCCTTGAACAGGATGTCATCGCCGCTGGTGAAGCGGTCGAACGCGCAAACGCGCAGTTGGCCTATGCGCTGACCGAGCAAGCGCGATACGAGAATCTCGTTCCCGCCGGAGGTGCCCGTCAGGACGAACTTGACCGCTGGAACGAACAGGTCGCGGAAGATCAGGCGAAGATTAAGGAAGCTCAGGCCAATTTGGAAAAGGCCAACCTTGCGCTGGATTCGCAGATCGACGGCGTGAATACGGGCATTATTGAGGCTGAGGCGCAGCTGGCCGAGGCCGAGTATTTTCTCGACAACACAACGATCTATGCCCCCGAAAATGGCATGATCGTTTCGCAACAGGCCCGCCCGGGGATGGTTGTGGGGGAAATTCGTCTGGGTGCCATTGCCAGCTTTGTCACCGAAGAAGACCCCTATATTCTAGCCACCTTCCGCCAGCAGAACCTGAAATTTGTCGAGGTCGGCCAACCAGTCGAAGTTGCTCTGGACCTCTATCCCGGAGAAATTCTGACCGGCAAGGTTGAGGCGGTCTGGTGGGCCACACGTCAGGGCCAATACTTGCCCTCAGGCCGCCTGCCCGGCTTTGAGCTGCCAAAACTGCCCGGTCGGATCGCCGTTCAGATCTCGGTCGATGTGCCTGAGGGGCATACTTTTCCTGCAGGTGGCCACGCTGCGGTGGCGATTTACACCGGCATGGGAAAAAGCTTTGAATTTCTGAGGCGCATCAACATTCGCCTCTATTCCTTCGCCAACTTCATCCGGCCACTGGATATCTGAGGATGCGTACGATGACACTCCGCCGGTTGTTAGGCACTGCCCTTTGCGCCGTTACCCTCACCGCCTGTACGCCAGTGGGGCCTGATTTTGTGCGCCCCAACTCTCCGGTCGTGAAGCAATGGATGGAGGTCAACAACCCCAGCGCGGGCCAGAGCGGCCTGACCTCACGCAGCGCTCCGGTTGTGCGCTGGTGGGAAACGTTTAATGATCCGACGCTGAACAAGCTGATCGCCGAAGCCTATGCGCAGAACCTGACCTTACAGGTCGCAGGTGCCCGCGTACTTCAGGCCCGCGCGCAGCTTGGTATCGCATTCGGAGAGCTCTACCCGCAATCGCAGGCCGTGGGCGGTTCGCTCCAACGCCGACAGATCAGCGACAATCTTGGGCCGATTTCGGACATCCGGCGGATTATTCCCTTGGACACCGAATTCTCGACTTCGCAAGTTGGGTTTGATGCGCAATGGGAACTGGACGTATGGGGCCAGCAACGTCGCGGCGTACAGGCCGCGCGATCGAACCTGGCACTGCAGGTTGCTAATTATGACGACGCACTGGTCACGCTGACCGGGGACGTAGCGGCGCTTTATATCAACATCCGTTCGTTGCAAGAGGCTCTGCGCATCGCGCGGGAAAACATCACGATTCAGCAGGCATCGGCAGACCTCACTCAGCTGCGCTTCAACAACGGCGTTACAACCGAGTTGGATGTGCAGGAATCGACTGCCCTGCTCAACAACACCAAGGCACTCGTGCCCGAGTTGGAAAGCGATATCCAACAAGCCAAGAACGCACTGGCGGTTCTGTTAGGAAAAACGCCGTCTCAGATGGCGGGCTTGATCGGAAACTCGGGTCGCATTCCAACAGGGCGCAGCAACGTGGCCGTGGGTGTGCCTGCCGAATTGCTGCGGCGGCGGCCCGACGTCCGCGCCGCCGAGTTGGCGGCAGCCACCCAATCGGCGCAGGTCGGGATCGCGTTAGCTGATCTCTATCCGCAGTTCGTTCTGTCGGGTGCGATCGGTTTGCAGGCCTCGGGTGGGCGCGATCTGTTCAGCACCAACAGCGCCACAGGATTGGCTAGCGCAGGCGTTGTCTGGAATGTCCTGAATTATGGCCGCATTAAGAACAATGTCCGCGCACAGGATGCCGCCTATCAAGCGTTGATCGCCAATTACCAGAACACTGTGCTGACCGCCTATTCCGAGGTCGAAAGTGCGATGGTCGCTTATACGCAGGCGCGCAAACAGGTCACCTTTTATCAGCGCAGCGTTGAGGCCTCGCGCAAGGCCGCTGATATTGCCGTCGATCAGTATCGCGACGGCATCGCCAGTTATTCGCGTATTCTAAATACGCAGACCGCCCTGCTGCGGTCGCAAGCGAACCTGATCGAGGCCCGACAGGAGGTCTCGTCCAATCTGGTCGCGATCTACAAAGGATTGGGCGGCGGCTGGCAGATCCGGCAGAACCAAGAATTCTTGCCCGAGACGGTGCTGGCCGAGATGGCCTATCGCACCGATTGGGGTGATCTGTTGGAGAAAACGCCAACACGCGCCAGCTTGAATTAAGCCCTATTTCGTCAACCCGCGCAGGCCACCCGAGATCAGGATGTTAACTTCGTAGAGGATACGTGGCGCGGCCAACCCGCCGGGGCTGGCTAGATAGTTGGGGCTCCATTCCGGATCGAATTTCTGCTTGAAGGCGCGCAGGCCTTCGAAGTGGTAGAATTGTTCGCCATGTTCATAAACGAACCCACCGATCCGATTCCAAAGCGAGGCCAACTGCCGGTTTTCGATCCCTGAAAATGGCGCAGCACCCAGTGAGAACCAGTGGAATCCCTGCTCGGACCCCCAGACCATCATCTCAGCAAACAGCGCATCCATGACAAAGCTGGGGCTGTCCGGTTCATAACGCATCAAATCCAGAGACAGTTCGGATTTGTTTCCGCCTTGAAACAGGTTCGCAAAGGCCATGATCTTGCCCGTCTCATCCCGCAGAACCGCATGGTCGAAATAAGAAAGGTAGGCATCATCAAAGCCGCCCAAGGCAAAACCCTTTTCCTCACCTGCCTTTTGCGCCAACCAATCGTCCGAGATCTGACGAAGTTCGGGCAACACCGGTGCAAGCTGTTCCTTGGGAATAATTTCGAACTTGTACCCCTCACGCTCGGCCCTGTTCTTCGCCTGCCGGAACCGTTTGCGCGATTTTCCGTCCAGCGAGAAATTCTGCAGCGGTACGCGGGCCACTTCTCCGATCTTCAGGATCGATAGGCCGAGGTCCAGGAATGTCGGCAGATATTTGGTCGATACACTGTAAAACGCACAAAGCTTGCCTTCGCGATCGGCCATTTCTCGCAATTGCCAGATCAGTTGCTGTCCCGCTTGCTCATCACCCACAGGCTCTCCTTTGGTGATCAGCGCATTGCCAGTATCGGCATAGGCAAGGAATGCGGTTTCGTCAGGCGAGATCAGGAATTGCTTATCACCCGTCAGTGAAATCTGAGATTCGGTGTCTTCGCTCTCCATCACGAGACGTTCGACAACTTCGGGGATTTCAGTCCTAACCGGCGCGGGGATTTCACGGCCGAACAGCGAGTTCACCGCCACGATGCCAACGATCACGGCCACCACGAGGCTGGACCGCAGGAATCGCGAGGCATCTCCACTCCAGGCAAAGTCCCACCACAGCGCGTTTTGATATTCGACATGGGAATAAGCGAACAATCCAATCCAGAAAATCACCGCCAGCAACGCGACGACGCTGACCAGCCAAGGGATATTCAGCCGAAAGATAGATGCACCGCTTACCCGGTAAAACGCACCCCGAAACATCGCCAAAAGGCCAATCGTGAACAGCAATGAAAGGGCTTCATGCGTATCAAGCCCTTTGGCGAGCGAGGCGAAGAAACCCGCCACCATCAAAAGCATGGCAACAACCCATGCCCGATAGAGCTTGCGGAATAGGCCACGTGAGACAAGTAGCAGTAGGACACCCACGGCGCTGCCTGCAAGATGAGATGCCTCGACAAATGACAAAGGCAAAACCTCTCGCAGTACGCCAAGGTTCTGTGAACTGGAAGGCAAAGCCCCTGAAACCAACAGGATAACTCCTGCCACAGCCGCGACGCCGGCAGCCACCATCGGGACAATGGGGCGAATTGCGCGATAGACCCAAGTGACCGCGCCCCCGATGCGATGGCGCTGTGTCAGCACCGACGCGACCGCGATCGACAGGCTGGCGATGGCAAACGGAAGGAACGTATAGACCAGTCGGTAGAGCAGAAGCGCAGCGATCACATCAGACCGGCCCGACGCCCCTAGACCAGCGATCAGAGTGGCTTCGAACACACCGATTCCACCCGGTGCATGGCTAAGGATACCCACCGCTATAGCGCCTATATAGACCGCGAAGAAATACGGGTAGCCAACCCCCAGATCGTCCGGCATGAGCACATACAGCGCCATTGAAGCGCCGAACAGATCGCCTACCGCCGCGATTGTCAGCAAGCTGGCGAGCTTGCCGCCTGGCAGGTTGAACCCAAACCCACCATAGGCCAATCGCCGCCCTCCGCTTGAAAGCCAGACAAACAAGACCGCAAGCCCCGCCAACATGCTCAGACCGATCACAGTTTCCGTCGTTTCACTGATCGGCAGGACCTTGGAAATGCCATCCGGGTGTATTGTAAGCAACAGGCCCAAAAGCAGGATCAGTCCCATCCAGAACGCCACCCAAGAGGTCGCGATCACCCCGGCCACGCGGCCAAGATCAAGCCCCAGCGACGCATAGATACGGTATCGGATCGCGGTGCCGGTGATATAGGAGAATCCCAGGCAGTTCGATACCGCATAGCCGCTTGCACCGGCCATCCCCGCAACGGGCAGAGGCACTTTTCCATCGGCGACGCTCTGCACGGCAAGCACATCGTAGAACGAAAGCGACAGAAAACTGAAAGCCGTCCAGCACATCGCAAAAAACATGAATTTCCATGGTTTCGCTGCGATATCGCTTTGGATATCTGACCATTTCACATGCGCAGAGAGGTCATGCAGAACCGCAAGCGCGATTCCTGTAATCAGCAACGGAACCGCAATCTTGACCAGCGGCTTTTCCAACAGCCCTGTCACATACTCGGCCAGACGTACGGCGCGTGTCTCTTCCGTTGTCGGCTGTGTCGTCATTCCGTTCGCCCCTGCCCCGCGATCCTCAGATCAGTGTCAATTCAAAGCTTTGCACGAATTTTCCATCCGGCAAAGGGCCTTGGGCAACGCGTCACGAACGGCCCTTGCGTGTCGAGAGCAACAGATTGGTCTCAGATCGTGTGACACCCTCCATCCGACGGATCTGGAACAGGACTTCATCAAGCTCATCCAGTGTATCGGTTCCGATCTCTGCGATCAGATCCCAACTTCCATTGGTTGAGTGCACCGCCCGAACTTGACGCATGGCAGCGATCCGCGATCTGATCCGCTCGGTCCCGCGGCCTGCGATCTCAAGCATCATCAATCCACGAACAGGGCTTTCCGATACGCCCTGCCGTGTCACAACGGTAAAGCCGACGATTTCGCCAGACTGCTGAAGCCGCTTTAGTCGGCTGCGCACGGTTGTTCGGGTCACCCCGAGCAGTTCAGCCAGTTCCGACAACGATGCCCGAGCGTCCCTGTGCAGTGCGTTCAATAAGCGATTGTCCAGTTCGTCCATGCGTGATTACCAAATCGGAATTAGCCAATTCACTTTGACCAATTTGATCTCTTTTCTCAACTCATATCGTATCGATAGATAGACTTATGAGCAAAATGAACATCATTCTCGCCGGAGCGCCGATGGATGCCGGCAAACACCGCCAAGGCTGTCGGATGGGTCCAGATGCCTATCGGGTCGCGGGTCTCGCCCAAGCGCTGTCAGATCTCGGGCATTCTGTGTCGGACATCGGTGACACGCGACCAGATGCCGTCGACATTTCGGAAGATACCCATCTGTTCTCTTTACCGGAATGCGTGGGCTGGACACAGGCGCTAAGCCGCACGGCACAAGAGGCCGCGCTTGAAGGCCTTCCTATCTTCATGGGCGGTGATCACGCCCTGTCGATGGGCACGGTGGCAGGAATGGCGGCACATGCAGACCGTATCGGGCGCCCTCTTTTCGTGCTCTGGCTGGATGCACACAGTGATTTCCATACGCCCAGCAGTACGGCCAGCGGTAATTTGCATGGAACGCCGGTCGCTTATTTCACTGGCCAGTCAGGCTTTGACGCCTTTCCACCGCTGATATCGCCGATCCCAACGGATCGCGTCGGTATGATCGGTCTGCGCTCGGTCGATCCCGCCGAACGTGCGGCGTTGGAAAAAGATCACGCGATGCTGGCCGATATGCGTAGCATCGACGAGCACGGGATCAAGGCACCCCTACTGGCCTTCCTTGATAAAGTACGCGCAGCAAACGGCATCCTGCATGTCTCGCTGGATGTAGATTTCCTTGACCCGTCGATCGCACCAGCCGTCGGCACCACTGTCCCCGGCGGTGCCACCGAACGTGAGGCCCATCTGGTCATGGAATTGCTGCATGAAAGCGGTCTCGTTTGTTCGCTGGATTTAGTTGAACTGAACCCATTCCTGGATGAGCGCGGCCGAACCGCAAAACTGATGGTCGATCTTGCAGCCTCGCTGATGGGTCGTCGCATCTTCGATCGCCCAACCCGGAGCTTCTGATGATTTCTCTTCAATCTCCTTCAGCTGTCGTGATGGTGCGCCCCCATGCATTTGCGTCAAATCCAGAGACCCGCGACGACAATGCGTTTCAAACATTGGCAAATCGATCTGCTGCAGCGACGTCTGCTGCCGCGCGGGATGAGCATGACAAAGCAGTAGAACAGCTTCGCGCTGCTGGTGTGACCGTTCATGTGTTTGACGACGAAGGCGAACGTGACACACCCGACAGCGTGTTCCCAAACAACTGGTTTTCGACCCATCCAGGCGGTCATGTCGCTGTTTATCCGATGTTCGTTCCATCGCGCAGACGCGAAAGACGCTCAGATGTAATTGAGTTACTGAAGCGGGAATATCGAGTGCAAGACGTCATCGACTATTCCGGCCTCGAACAGGACGACCTCGCGCTTGAGGGCACTGGCGCAATGGTTCTGGATCACGTGGGCCGTATTGCCTACACTGTTCGATCCAACCGCGCCGATCCGGTGTTGTTGGAGCGTTTCTGTACGCATTTCAACTATGAGCCGATTGCCTTTGATGCAAAGGACGCTGAAGGCCGTGATGTCTATCACACCAATGTCCTGATGGGGATCGGGACGCACTACGCGCTGATTTGTTTGGACATGATTTCCGACCCGGAACGCCGCGCAACAGTTCGGGCACGGCTGGAAGAATCTGGGCGGACTGTCATCGATCTGTCCCATGAGCAGATTGCAGATTTTGCAGGAAACGCGATTGAGCTTAGTGGCAATGATGGTCTTGCCCTGGCGTTGTCCAGCCGAGCGCTACAGGCTCTTACACCTGCTCAAGTCGCGATCATCGAAGCCAGTGCAACTCCGCTGCCGCTCTCGGTTCCGACAATTGAAACAGCCGGCGGATCCGTACGTTGTATGATCGCTGGTATCCATCTTTCCCGCCGATAGGAGTCTTTGATGCAACCTTCTGATAAGGCCCTCGTGCCGTTTGTATCCGTCGACAACATGATGCGTCTGGTCCACCACATCGGGGTCGAACAGATGATCACGCAGATTGCCGCGCAGATCGAATCCGATTTTAAACGCTGGGAGAGCTTTGACAAAACGCCCCGCATCCCGGCCCACTCACCACATGGGGTGATCGAACTGATGCCAACCTCGGATGGTGAGGCATACGGGTTCAAATACGTCAACGGGCATCCCAAGAACACGTCTGAGGGCCTGCAGACCGTTACCGCGTTTGGCCTGCTGGCTGATGTCTATACCGGTTACCCGACATTGTTGACCGAAATGACGATGTTGACTGCTTTGCGGACAGCGGCAACCTCTGCGCTGGTCGGCAAATATCTCGCGCCCAAATCCGCGACGACGATGGCGATGATTGGAAACGGCGCGCAATCCGAGTTCCAGTGCCTCGCCTTCAAAGCCATGTGCGGAATCGATACGGTCCGTCTCTACGACACAGACCCGAACGCGACGGCGAAATGTGCAGCCAATCTGCAGGGCAAAGGGCTGACGGTCGTGCCCTGCAAAACGCCGGAGGACGCAATCGAAGGCGCTCAGATCATAACGACCTGCACCGCTGACAAGAAATACGCCACCATCCTGACCGACAACATGGTCGGCCCCGGTGTGCACATCAACGCGATTGGCGGTGATTGCCCCGGCAAAACCGAACTGCACCGCGACATTCTTTTGCGGTCGGAGATCTTTGTAGAGTACCCCGAACAAACGCGGATCGAAGGTGAGATTCAGGCTCTGGAGGATGATCACCCTGTCACCGAGATGTGGGAAGTTATGACCGGCCAAGCCATAGGGCGCACCGATGATCGACAGATCACGTTGTTCGACAGTGTCGGCTTCGCGATCGAGGACTTCTCGGCACTACGTTACATCAAAAGCGCGATTGAAGGCACTGATTTCTATGAGGCATTGGATATGCTGGCAGACCCTGACGACCCGCGGGATCTGTTCGGGATGTTGATGCGGGCAGGATAAAGAACCCGCACTTCTAAAACTGTGCCCCGGCCTTTGGCCGGGGCTTTTTCTTATCCCGCAAGCGATGGCAGGTATAGAACAATCCCTGGAAAGGCCACCAGCAGTGCGATGGTAAGTGCATCGGCAATGAAGAACGGCGTTACCCCTTTGAAGACATCCTGAACACTAAGATCAGGCCTCACGCCTGCGACAACAAAACAGTTTAGACCAATAGGAGGTGTGATCAGGCAGAACTCGGCCATTTTGACCACCAAGATACCAAACCAGATCGCACACATCGGCCCGGACATACCAAAGGCGCTGTCTGCTGCGCTGACGGCCTCGCCTCCGTTCAGGGCCATAACGGCGGGATACACGACCGGAAGTGTCAAAAGCAACATACCGATCGCATCCATGAACATGCCCAGCACTGCATAGGCCAGCAGTATGCAGATCAGGATCAACATAGGTGACATTTCGAGCGAAGTGATCCAGTCGGAAAACGCCCCCGGCAAATCAGCAAATCCTAGAAACCGCACATAGATCAGAACACCCCAGATGATTGCGAAGATCATGGCGGTCAGTTTGGCGGTTTCAAGCAAAGCCGATTTGAATTCAGGCCAGCGCATGCCGTGGATCAGGGCAAAGCAGAACACGATGAAGGCCCCGATGGCCCCGCCCTCGGTCGGGGTGCCCCAAGCCTTGTCGCCGAAGGGGTTATAGACAAAGCAGATTATGATGAGGATCACCGCCACAATGGGCAGTGCGCCCGGAAGTGCAGCAAATCGTTGTTTCCAGGTAAACCCGGTGACCGGCGGTCCGACGGACTTGAAGATCACGGCGATACCGACGATCAGCAAGCCATAGATCACCGCCGAAAACGCGCCGGGGATGAAGCCTGCGAGCAGCAGTTTTCCCACATCCTGTTCGACAATAATGGCGTAAATCACAAGGATCGCGGATGGGGGGATTAGCGAGGCCAAGGTTCCGCCAGCGGCAACCACACCGGCGGCGAAACGTTTGTTATACCCGACGGCCAGCATTTCAGGGATGGCGATGCGCGCAAAGACGGCTGATGTGGCGACCGATGCACCTGATACGGCGGCGAAACCGGCGGTCGCAAAAATCGTTGAAACGGCCAACCCGCCAGGCACCCATGCCACCCAGCGTTTTGCCGCCTCAAACAAGGCGCGGGTCAGGCCAGCGTAGTAGGCTAGATAGCCGATCAGGATGAATGTTGGGATCAGGCTCAGCGTATGAGACGCCACCTTGGAATGTGGCACCTGGCCAGCCGTTTTGACGGCCACAGTCAGTGCCTTACCAAACCGCTCGGGATCATACCCAAACTTTGCCCAGAATATCCAAACAAGGCCAACCAACCCTGCCAGACCTGCAGCAAATGCCACCCGCATGCCTGTGACGACAAGAACCAACAGTCCGGCAGTGACCCAAAGGCCGATATCAATCGTGTCCATGGGTCAGTTACGTCCTTCGAATTGTTCGGCCTCGGCTGCAGCCTGTGCGGCGGCATCCTGTATCAGCGGTACGGCCACCGGTGCCTCGAGCCCCAGCATGAAGGCTCGTCCATAGCCCCAGACCTGCAAGATTAGCCGGGCGCACAGCACCGAAAAAGCAACGGGCGCCAGCAGCTTGGCTGGCCAAATAGGAATCCCGATATCAATCGAGCTGTCGCGACTCCACATCGGAGCGCCGAAGTCAAAGGACCGGTCAAAGTGGGACCAACTACCCCAAACCAGCGCCAGCATCAGCAGCAGTATCAACAGAACCGAGATCAGCTCGAACAACCACAGCGCCCGCCCTTTCAGGCGCGAGATAACGATATCCATTCGGATGTGCCCGCCATCGCGCTGCACAAACGAAATACCCAGAAACGCGATCAGGGGCATCGCCTGTTCAATCCAGTCAACATATCCGGGCAAAGGCGCGTTTAATGCGTTTCGGCCGCTGACTGACACAACAGCCAGAACCATCAGCCCGAAAACCGCGAAACCGCTGATCAGCGCCATAAAACGCTCTAGACGTAACAAACGGTGATCCAACCGGCTTAGAAGACTGCCATCCTCAAGCACCGTGGCATGTCCTGCCATCTCAGCATTCCTTTGATTGAAGGAAATGCCGGGTGCCTAATGACACCCGGCTGTGGCGATCAGTTACCGCCGCGCTGCTGTTGCAGCGTCGATTGCACAAGATCATAAAGATCCTGCGCAGGCAGACCCTGGGCGGTCATGTCTTCGATCCACTTCGCGCGAATCGGATCAGCGGCTTTGGCGCGAAACTCCTCAAGCACGGCATCGTCAATCTCGACCTTTTCAACGCCTTTCTCTGCCAGCACGCCATCCCACTTTTCAAGCAGTCCACCGTAGTTGGCCAGATAGTGATCGATAGCCTCATCAATCGAGCTGTCCAGCGCTTCGCGATGTTCGGCTGGCAGCGCTTCATAAGCGTCGATATTCACCACCACCGGACAATTTACCGTTCCAGGATTCAGATTGGCCGTCCACCAGTCAGCTTCGTTGATCGTCCCGAATGACAAATGCGCATGCTGAGCGAAGGCCACGGTATCGACCACGCCAGATTCCATCGCATTATAGGCTTCGGTCGCGGGCACGGACGTAGGTACGCCACCAACCGCCTCAAATGCTTGCCCCAAACCGCCAGTGGCGCGTACGCGCATACCGTCGAACTCGGCAAGCTCATCACGAGGGTCACCGGTGCCGACAAGGTTATATTGAGGCATCGGTGAAGTCATGATGATGCGCGCGTTCCACTGCGCCATCTCGTCCTTGACTGCTGGATGATCATAGACTGCGTGGCTGACGGCCACCTCTTCATCCAATGTGTTTACGCCAAGGAAGGGCAGTTCCAAAACGGTGATCGCGCGGTTCTTATCGCGGTGATAGCCCGCACAAAACTGCGCCATCTCGAACGCGCCAATCTCGATACCATCCAGGTTTTCCTTGGGCTTCGATAATCCGCCATAGCTAACATTGATGGTGAAATCGCCGCCGGTTTTTTCGCTCACCAGTTCAGCCAGTTTCTCAACATGCTCGGTAAATGCGCGGCGCTTACCCCAGACCGAGGCATTCCATTCGGTCGCGGCTGCTTCGGTGACAAACGCCACGCTCAGGGCGGCAAAAGCCGCACCGCTCAACATCTTTTTCATAGTGATATCTCCCTTAGTTGCGCCCCCTATCGGGATGCTTGATTGTGAAGCTAGCGCCAAGTCTAGAAGCTGCCAACCCCTGCGAGGAGAAGTGGTGTTATCGCCACCAGACTTCGAGATTAAAGTGAAGCTATCGGCCAAAGCCCCAGACACATGCCAATAAGCGCTTATGTCACTACATCTATCTTACTGTTTTAAAATATATTTTACGCACAATTTCAGATTTGTTTACAATACTAGTGCCGGAAATGAAATTTCTTTACAAATAAATCCAAGGATTATGGCAATTTATTTATTTCTTTTCTGATCCCCGTATTATTCAACTTGGGGAGGAACCGGATCGACATTGCCTGATCGGCTGGCAAAATCGATCCCATGTAATCCAGTCCAGAGGGAGGAGCTTCAAAGATGACTACCGCTGCCCAGGCAGATGCCAAGACATTTCCGCCATCCGCAGAAACTGTCGCCCGTGCGCATGTCGACGCCGACAAATACGCAGATATGTACGCTGCGTCGATCAACAACCCCGAAGCATTCTGGGATGAGCAAGGCAAGCGCGTTGACTGGATCAAGCCTTATACTCAGGTCAAAGACGTCAGCTATGATTTTGGTTCGGTTGGTATCAACTGGTATGCGGACGGCACGCTAAACGTCTCGGCCAACTGTCTTGACCGTCATTTGAATACGCGCGGCGATCAGACAGCGATCATCTGGGAACCGGATGATCCAAACGACGAAGCTCAGCACATTACCTACGCCGAACTGCACCGTCGCACCTGTCGCATGGCCAATATTCTCGAGTCGATGGGCGTGCGCAAAGGTGACCGCGTTGTAATCTATCTGCCGATGATCCCTGAAGCCGCCTATGCGATGCTGGCTTGTGCACGGATCGGAGCAATCCATTCGATTGTATTTGCTGGGTTTTCACCCGATGCGTTGGCAGCCCGAGTCAACGGATGTGATGCCAAGGTCGTCATCACTGCCGATGAGGCACCACGTGGTGGCCGCAAGACTCCGCTGAAGTCCAACGCAGACGCGGCCCTGCTGCACTGCAAAGACAGCGTGAAATGTCTGGTGGTCAAACGCACCGGTGGGCAGACCACTTGGATTGATGGCCGCGACTATGATTACAACGAAATGGCGCTTGAAGCGGATGACTATTGCGCACCCGCCGAGATGAATGCCGAAGATCCGCTGTTCATTCTCTATACTTCCGGTTCGACCGGTCAGCCCAAAGGTGTCGTCCATACGACCGGCGGTTATCTGGTCTATGCCGCGATGACGCATGAGATCACATTCGACTACCATGAAGGCGACGTTTACTGGTGCACCGCCGATGTCGGCTGGGTCACCGGCCACAGCTATATCGTCTATGGCCCGCTGGCCAACGGAGCGACCACACTGATGTTCGAAGGCGTGCCGACCTATCCGGATGCATCACGCTTCTGGCAGGTGTGCGAAAAGCACAAGGTGAACCAGTTCTACACCGCTCCGACGGCAATTCGCGCTCTGATGGGTCAGGGTACCGAGTTCGTCGAGAAATGCGACCTGAGCGATCTCCGGACGCTGGGCACAGTCGGCGAGCCGATCAACCCGGAAGCCTGGAACTGGTACAATGAAGTTGTTGGCAAAGGCAAATGCCCGATTGTTGACACCTGGTGGCAGACCGAAACCGGCGGTCACTTGATGACCCCCCTGCCCGGTGCGCATGCGATGAAGCCGGGCTCGGCGATGAAACCGTTCTTCGGCATCCAGCCGGTGGTTTTGGACCCGCAATCCGGTGTTGAGATCGAGGGAAATGGCGTTGAGGGTGTTCTGTGCATCAAAGACAGCTGGCCCGGTCAGATGCGCACCGTCTGGGGCGATCATGAGCGGTTCGAGAAGACCTATTTCTCGGACTACAAAGGCTACTACTTCACCGGCGATGGCTGCCGTCGCGATGAGGATGGCGATTACTGGATCACTGGCCGCGTCGATGATGTAATCAACGTCTCCGGCCACCGGATGGGCACGGCCGAGGTGGAAAGCGCGCTGGTCGCCCATGCCGCCGTCGCCGAGGCCGCTGTGGTTGGTTACCCCCATGAAATCAAAGGGCAAGGCATCTATTGCTATGTCACTTTGATGAATGACCGCGAGCCGTCGGATGAGTTGCTGAAAGAGCTGCGCACCTGGGTCCGGACCGAGATCGGCCCGATTGCCTCGCCTGATGTGATCCAGTGGGCCCCCGGCCTGCCCAAGACTCGCTCGGGCAAGATCATGCGCCGAATTCTGCGCAAGATTGCCGAGAACGACTTTGGTTCGCTTGGCGATACGTCGACCCTGGCCGATCCGTCAGTGGTCGAAGACCTGATCGAAAACCGGGCAAACAAGTGAGGATGTGATGGACGCTGCCACGACCATATCCCCCGCTGTTCTGATCCTTCTCGGCCCTCCGGGCGCCGGGAAGGGTACGCAGGCTCGTATGCTTGAAGAGAAGTTCGGGCTTGTACAACTCAGCACCGGTGATCTGCTGCGTGACGCGGTCGCCGCAGGTACCGAGGCTGGTAATGCTGCCAAAGCGGTTATGGAGGCAGGCGATCTTGTCAGCGACGGCATCGTCATCGCGATCCTGCGCGACCGCATGGCAGAACCGGACTGCGCCAAGGGCGTCATACTAGATGGTTTCCCCCGGACCACAGTCCAGGCCGAGGCTCTTGATGGTCTGCTCGCGTCTTCAGATCAGAAGATCAACGCGGCCATCAGCCTTGAAGTTGAAGACGCCGAGATGGTGACGCGGATTTCGGGTCGCTACACCTGCGCTGGATGCGGTGAGGGCTATCACGACACGTACAAGCAGCCCGTCGAAGACGGCAAATGCGACAAGTGCGGACACACAGAATTCAAACGCCGCGCCGACGACAATGCCGAGACGGTCGCGTCGCGTCTGGCGGCCTATCACGCGCAGACCGCACCGCTGATTGACTACTATCAAGCCCAAGGTGTGCTGAAAGGCATCGATGCCATGGGTCAGATCGACGACATCGCGCAAGACCTTCAAGGGATTGTCGGCGAGGTCATGAAATAAGGGGAGGAGATAAGCCCTAGGGCTTTGATCCTAAATCAGAATACTTCAATGGACCCGCCCTGGCGGACCAGAGAAGTTATGCCTGACGTCACGGGGCGTTTGGCACAACCGAGAAGCGGCCCACCGCACTGGAGGAGTTGGGCAATGGGCCGCCAATGAGGGAAGCGAAGGAGGAACCCGCGATGGCGGATCATTCAACAAACTCCGCGCAGACTGCTGAAGCCGACAAGGGCTATTGGCAGGCCAACCTGCGCCTCATCTACATCAGCCTCGCGATTTGGGCGCTGGTGTCGTTTGGATTCGGCATTCTGCTGCGTCCGCTGCTGTCCGGCATCGCCGTTGGCGGTACAGATCTGGGCTTTTGGTTCGCTCAGCAAGGATCGATCCTGGTCTTTCTGGTGCTGATCTTCAACTACGCCTGGCGCATGAACAAGCTCGACGCTGAACACGGCGTGGACGAGGAGTAATAGGCATGGATCAGTTTACCATCAACCTGCTGTTTGTGGGCGCGTCTTTTGCGCTTTACATCGGCATCGCGATCTGGGCCCGTGCGGGTTCCACATCGGAATTCTATGCCGCCGGTCGCGGCGTTCATCCGGTCACCAACGGTATGGCGACAGCGGCGGACTGGATGTCTGCGGCCTCGTTCATCTCGATGGCGGGCCTGATTGCCTTTACCGGCTACGACAACTCGACCTTCCTGATGGGTTGGACCGGTGGCTACGTGCTGCTGGCCCTGCTGCTTGCGCCCTACCTGCGTAAGTTCGGCAAGTTCACCGTGTCGGAATTCATCGGCGATCGTTTCTACAGCCAGACTGCACGTATCGTTGCGGTGATCTGTCTGATCGTTGCGTCGGTGACCTACGTGATCGGTCAGATGACCGGTGTTGGCGTGGCCTTTGGCCGCTTCCTCGAAGTGTCCAACACTACAGGTCTGCTGATCGGCGCCGGCGTTGTGTTTGCCTACGCAGTGTTTGGTGGGATGAAGGGCGTGACCTACACTCAGGTCGCTCAGTACTGCGTGCTGATCACCGCTTATACCATCCCGGCCATCTTTATCTCGCTGCAGCTGACCGGCACGCCTGTTCCGGCGCTGGGTCTGTTTGGTGACACCGCCAGCGGTGAACCCCTGCTGACTAAGCTGGACGCCATCGTGACCGAGTTGGGCTTCAACGACTACACGGCTCACCACTCGAACACGCTGAACATGGTGCTGTTCACCTTGTCGCTGATGATCGGTACAGCTGGTCTGCCGCACGTCATCATGCGCTTCTTCACCGTTCCCAAAGTGTCTGACGCACGTTGGTCGGCAGGCTGGGCGCTGGTCTTCATCGCTCTGCTGTACCTGACGGCTCCTGCTGTTGGTGCAATGGCGCGCCTGAACATCACCGACATGATGTGGCCCAATGGTGGCATCGAAGGTGGCGCTGTTTCGGTTGAGGAAATCGACAATGATCCGCGTTACGACTGGATGGCCACTTGGCAGAAAACCGGTCTGCTGGATTGGGAAGACAAGAACGGCGACGGCAAGATCCAGTACTACAACGACAAATCCGAGGCGATGACTGCAATCGCCGAAGAAAAAGGCTGGGTCGGTAACGAGCTGACCAAGTTCAACCGCGACATCCTGGTTCTGGCCAATCCTGAGATTGCCAACTTGCCAGGTTGGGTGATTGGTCTGGTCGCTGCTGGTGGTCTTGCGGCTGCTCTGTCAACCGCTGCGGGCCTTTTGCTGGCGATCTCGTCGGCTGTGTCCCATGACCTTGTCAAAGGTGCAATCAACCCGTCGATCTCTGAAAAGGGTGAACTTCTGGCGGCACGGATTGCCATGGCTGTAGCCATCGTGGTTGCAACCTACCTGGGTCTCAACCCTCCGGGCTTTGCGGCACAAACCGTGGCCTTGGCCTTTGGTCTGGCAGCAGCCTCGATCTTCCCGGCGCTGATGATGGGGATCTTCTCGACCCGCATCAACAACACCGGCGCGGTTGCAGGTATGCTGGCTGGTCTGACCGTAACCCTGGTCTACATCTTCCTGCATAAGGGCTGGCTGTTCATTCCGGGCACCAACTCGTTCACCGATGCTGATCCGCTTCTGGGTCCGATCAAGTCGACCTCGTTCGGCGCCATCGGTGCGATGATCAACTTCGGCGTCGCCTACGTCGTTGCCGGTATGACCAAAGAGACTCCGCAGGAGATCAAAGATATGGTCGAAAGCATTCGCATTCCCCGTGGTGCGGGCGCAGCTCAGGATCACTGAGTGTGATGCGGTCGGCGGCTCTTGTCTTCGATCGCATCTTTCGACTTACTGTTCCCGCCCGGCACACCACCGGGCGGGATTTTTTATTCGGAACTCCGGAGAGCGTAAATGCCCCTGTCCCATGACGAAATCACCCGGTTTCTGAAGTCTGTACACCCCTATGACTCGTTGCCCCATGATGCTTTGGACGATCTGGCCAAGCAGATCGAAGTGCGCGAAGTCGATGCCGATGGCAGCATTTACCAGTTGGGCAACGCTCTGCCCGGCGTCTTTGTGATCTATGAAGGACAGGTAGAAATTACCGATGAGAACGGCGCTGTCGTTTCGCATCTGGGATTGCGCAATTCTTTTGGTGAGCGCGGATTGCTGAAGGACGGCAAAGCCGCCACACATGCGCGCGCGCACACGCCGTCAGTGTTGATCGTGTTGCCGCCAGACCTTGTGAAAAACCTGATCGAAGGTCACGATGTGGTGTCCAAGTTCTTTAACCGTTCACGCGGAGGGCGGAGCGGACCGCAAAGCCTGGCTACCAGTGCAATTGATGTGCTGATGGCTCGTGACCCTGCCACCTGCCCGCCCGATACTCCGGTTCAAAACGCCGCGCAGATCATGCGCGACCGCCATATCTCATCGCTTTGCGTGACCGAAGGGGACAGATTGTTGGGTATCGCAACCCTCCGCGATATTTCCGGCAAATACGTCGCCGAGGCGATGCCCGCTGACACCGCGGTTTCGGCGATCATGACCGCCGATCCAATCATTCTTGCCCCGACAGATATCGGCTCGGACGTATTACACGTGATGATGGAACGTGGCATCGGTCATATTCCAATTTCCGAGGCCGGTAAGCTGGTCGGAATCGTAACCCAAACCGACCTCACCCGCTATCAGGCGGTCAATTCTGCCGAGTTGGTAGGACGAATTGCCCGCGCCGACAGCCCGCAAGAGATGGCTCAAGTCACCGCTGAGATACCACAACTGCTGGTCCAACTCGTCGCGGGTGGCAACCGGCACGAGATCGTTACACGGCTGATCACCGACATCGCAGACACTGCGACGCGGCGGTTGCTGGCACTGGCTGAGGCTGAACTGGGTGCGCCGCCAGTGCCCTACTTGTGGCTTGCTTGCGGCTCGCAAGGACGGCAGGAACAGACCGGAGTTTCTGATCAGGACAATTGCCTGATGCTAGATGACAGTGTGGCGGACGGCGATATGGCCTACTTCGCTGCGCTGGCCAAATTCGTCTCAGACGGGCTGGATACCTGCGGTTATTTCTATTGCCCCGGTGACATGATGGCGACCAACCCTCGCTGGTGCCAGCCCGTGCGCGTCTGGCGCGAGTATTTCAATGGCTGGATTGCCAAACCCAACCCCGAGGCGCAAATGCTGGCCTCGGTGATGTTTGACCTGCGGCCCATCGGAGGGTCCTTCGATCTGTTCACCGACCTGCAGGCCGATACGCTGGCGGCAGCCAATGCGAATTCGATCTTTGTCGCGCATATGATTTCGAACTCACTGAAACACACGCCTCCTCTGGGCCTGCTGCGTGGATTCGCCACCATACGTTCGGGTGAGCATCGCAATACGCTCGACCTCAAGCATAATGGCGTGGTGCCTGTCGTGGATCTGGCACGCATCTACAGCCTGCAGGGACAATTAACCGAAGCGAACACCCGCGCCCGTCTTAGCGCCGCCGAGGCTGCGGGTGTGCTCAGCGCGTCCGGCGCACGCGATTTACTGGACGCATATGACCTAATCGCTGAGACCCGATTGGAACATCAAGTGCGTCTGGTCAAATCCGGGGATGCACCGGACAATTACCTGCCACCCGCTGAATTGTCGGACTTTGAGCGAAGTCATCTCCGCGATGCCTTTGTCGTGGTAAAAACCATGCAATCAGCGGTTGGCCATGGCAAAGGAATGCTGGGTTAAGAAACTGGAAATGAACGGAGAAATCACATGTTTCTGGAACTGATCGGCACGATTTTTGCAGGCTTTGCCTTTGCGGGTGTCGTGATGGTGGTGAACAAGCTGACCGGGGGCCGCTTGCCCAAATGGGCCGCGCCGGTTGCGGCAGGTGCGGGGATGATCGGTATGACGATTACCAGCGAGTATTCTTGGTATGACCGTACGCGCGACCAACTGCCCGACAGCCTCACCATCGTGCAGGAGGTGGAAAGCCGCGCCTTTTATCGCCCTTGGACGTATGCCGTGCCCTTTGTCGACCGCTTTGCTGCGATCGACGCCACATCGGTACGCACCAATGCCAATTTGCCGGACGAGCGTCTGGTTGATCTTTACTTTTTTGGTCGCTGGGCACCGGTCTCGAAGATGCCGGTCGCTGTAAACTGCGCCGAAAACAGCCGCGCCAACCTGGCAGACGGGGCCGAATTCGCCGATGACGGACGTTTGCTGAACGCCAGCTGGATCAAGATCGACGCTGAAGATCCGGTAATCGAGGCAACCTGCGGGGTCTGACCATGTTGAACCATCTGAGCCTGCGCCTGAGGGTGTTCCTGTTCTTCCTATTACTTGCGGCAGGAGGGCTGATCATCAGCACCCTGGCTTTGTGGGTCGGTTATCAGAGGGCAAGTGATCCTGCTCTTATGGATGCGTTCATCTTCGCAGAGATACTGATCGCTTTTGGAATGTTGGCGCTAGTTGCCGGAGTCTGGCTTCTTTTTGATGACAACGTTGCAAAACCGATCGAGCGGCTCTCGGCCCAACTCCGGGCGCGCGCACACGCCGGGGTCAGCACGGATTTGGACCTTCAGGCGGCGCGTTATTTGGGCGATCTGGCCCCAGCCGCCGCTGGACTGGCCGAACAACTAGCTGCCAACGCCATGACCACGGCTGAGGCCGTGGCCGCGGAAACGGCCCATCTGGCCTCGGAAAAACAACGTCTAACGGCGCTGCTGACCGAGATTCCGGTTGCAATGCTTTTAGCCGGACCGAAGCATCAGATCGTTCTATATGACGCGCAGGCGGCTGAGGTTTTGGCACAGATCGCACATCCCCGGCTAAACGCCTCGCTGTTTGACTACCTCGAAGCAACCGGTCTGACGGATTCCTATGCGAAACTGATAAAAACCGGTAAAGACGTCCATTGCACACTGACCAGTGTCGATGGGCGGCAATCGTATTCAGCCCGTATGAAACCATTGGGCGATGCCCCCGGTTACATGCTGGTCTTCGATGACAGTGCCGCGCAAATCGATCCCGACGCGGCCCGCCCGCTGGTTTACGATTTCGAACTTCTCGACACACCCGGTGACGACGCGTTTGAAGATAGACCCCTGTTGGACCTCTGCTTCGTAGTCTTTGACACCGAAACCACGGGCCTGCTCCCGCATAAGGATGAGATCGTACAGATCGGTGCTGTGCGCGTCGTAAAGGGTAAAATCGTCGAAGGCGAACGGCTTGATACCCTGGTCGACCCCGGCATCCCGATCCCCCCAGCTTCAACCAAAGTGCATAAGGTCAGCGACCGGATGGTTCAGGGTGCGCCTGATATTGCCGAGGCCGGTCGCAGCTTTCACCAATTTGCCCGGGATGCCGTCATTGTTGCCCACAATGCACCATTCGACATGGCTTTCCTGCGCCGCCATGCCGAGCGTATGGGGGTGGAATGGAGCCACCCCATTCTGGATACGGTCCTGCTGTCGGCGGTGCTGTTCGGGGCAAGCGAAACGCATACGCTGGACGCTGTCTGCGAACGGCTTGGCATAACAATTCCCGAAGCCCTGCGTCACACGGCCTTGGGTGATGCCGTCGCGACCGCCGAAGTGCTGGTTCGGATGCTACCAATGCTTACGGCCCGTAATTTGGTGACCTTTGGCGACGTCATCACCGAGACTCGCAAACACGGACGGTTGCTTGAAGACCTGAACTGACCAGAAATTGCTACCACCACCGCAGCTTTCCGTAGACAATTCTGGCGTCGCGTGGCACCTGAGACAGGCCCATGTACGAGCGCGCGATGACTGAAAAGACCTTCATTCCCAGCCCCGAGCAAAGCCTTGCCTTTCGCGAGGCCCTGAGCTGTTTCGGCACCGGCGTCACCGTTGTGACCACAAATACCTCCGAGGGCCCTGCAGCAATCACGGTGAACTCATTTGCGTCTGTATCGCTGGACCCGCCGCTGGTCCTGTGGTGTCTTGATCGGGATTCGAACCGGTACGACGCGTTCCACAACTGCGAATATTACGCGATCCACGTAATGGCGCAGGACCAGCACGACCAAGCATTGCAATTCGCGCGAAACGGGTTCGATTTTTCCCATGCGGATTGGCAGGAGGATGACGCCGGGCGTCCCCGACTTGCGGAATGCCTCGCCCGCTTCGATTGCCGTCTTTCGGCCCGGCATGAGGCAGGTGACCACCTGATCCTTGTTGGTCATGTTGAACAGGTCATGCATCGCCCAGGTCAGGGGCTGATCTTCAAGCGCGGACAATTCGGCGGCTTCGCCGATCTGATCTAATCGTCCAGCGAGCCGTGGACGGCCAACGCTTCAAGTTGCGCCTCTTGCGGGGCGATCACGCGGAATGCCTCGTGCACGCCTGCACCCGTCAGCTCTCGGGCGACGGTCAGCAATGTGTTCGGGGCATGATCTTCGCACAGCTCGGACATATGCGAGATTTCGGCCTGCGCCACTTCTAACGCGGCTTCAACCGAAGGCGCGCCGTAGAATTGCACGAAATGCTCGGCCAGATATTGCGTGATCTGGTTAATCTCGGCCTGCTCGACCCGCGTAACGGCAACAAATGTAACGCGCCCGAAGGTTTCAAGCCCCAGCCATCCATTGGCAAAGGCCTGACGCGCCTTACCTTCCAGATCAGCCTCACTCCAGTTCGAAAACTCGAATCCGCCCGAGATGCACCATTCACCGGTTCTTGCGGGTGAATGAAACACGTTCATATCGCTTTCATCAAAATGGATAGCACGGGCGAGTTTCATCTGGCGGTCTCCAATAATTCTGTCAGGGGGCGTATATGTGTGTCCGCGCCGTCGCGGATCAGCATACCGAAGCGCTCATCGGTGCCCAGAAAGACACCCCCTTCTGCAATAGGTTCTCCGACACCGCGCAGCAGCCCCATCCACTCTGCGTGAAGCGGCGCGTTACCGTCCTCGTTCCAGCGGTTCAACCAGGTCAACATGTGACGCGACCAGCTCTCGACCAACTGCGTCGCAGAAACCTCGGCGCATCCTTCATCATAGAGCGAGGTAACATCCGGTGTTTCCCCCGGTGCATCGCTGGTTTGAAGCAAGGCCAGTTCCCAACCAACGATCAGCCAATCGGGAACCTCATCCACCTCGGCAGACGAGGCTGAGACTTTTATTGTCCCACATTTTGCACCGTTTACACAGATCAGCCCATCCCAACCCAAGTGCACCGCGACCTCGGGCGGGGCCAGCGCGCCCAGCGCATTCTGGAACCCGACAGCACAAAGCGGCAGCATCGCCATAGCATCCTGCAACGGAACCTCGGGCGCGAATACAATCGCAACGCGCAGACGATCCGCCTGAATATTGTGGACCACAGTTCCCGCGTCACAGCCCAGCGCTGCCATCGCCTGGGCACGCTCGAACGGGTCTTCGCCAGCCTTGGCAGGTTGCCCTTTGAGCAATGGGGGAAAGACCGGCTGGGTCACGCGTTGCCCTTGGCAATCATGTCGCGGGCGATCTTGCGGAAGGCTTCGGCTTGCGGGCTGTCAGGTTTGCTGACAACGATGGGGGCACCCCCGTCGGCGGCAACTCGGATATCCAGATGCAGCGGAATTTCCCCTAGCAATGGCACGCCCAGCGCCTCGGCTTCTGAGGCAACACCGCCATGGCCAAAGACATGTTCTTCGTGTCCGCAATTCGAGCAAATATGCGTCGACATATTTTCGATCATCCCAACAATGGGCGTCTTGAGCTGGTTGAACATATCGATCCCCTTGCGGGCGTCGATCAAAGCAACATCCTGTGGGGTTGAGACGACAATGGCTCCATCCACCTGAAACTTTTGGCTCAGCGTCAGTTGCACATCGCCGGTTCCGGGGGGCAGATCAACGATCAACACATCCAATGCGCCCCATTGCACCTGACTCATCATCTGCTGCAAGGCGCCCATCAGCATGGGGCCACGCCAGACAACCGCCTGCCCTTCGTTGGTCATTAACCCCATCGACATCATGGTGACACCGTGATTGCGCAGCGGTAGGATCATCTTGCCATCTGGGCTGGCCGGTCGCCCCGACACGCCCAGCATCCGGGGTTGTGAAGGGCCATATACGTCTGCGTCCAACAGGCCTACGCGACGGCCTTCAGCTGCCAGCGCGCAGGCAAGGTTGGCCGACACGGTGGACTTGCCCACGCCACCCTTGCCCGACGCAACCGCGATGATCCGGTCCACACCGGGAACGGCCTGCGGTCCGGTTTGTGAGGGCTTGGGCTTGGGCTTCAAATCAGGCGGCGCCTTGTCCGAATGCGCGGTCAACATTGCCGAGACCTTGGAAACACCATCAACCATCTGCGCCGCCTGTTCGGCTGTGGCTCGTACGGGCTCCATCTTCTCGGCCTGTTTGGGATCGATCTCCAGCACAAACCGAACGGTATCGCCTTCAACATTCAATGCACGCACGATACCCGCGCTCACAATATCCTGACCAGAAACCGGATCGGTAATCTTCTTCAAGTTTGCTAGAACTGCATCACGGATGCTCATGCCGTCTTCCCCTTGATCCGCCCCGCGCTGGGCGCCTTGCGTATCGACAGAATATAGTCGCCGCTCATTGCATGTGTCTCCGTCTCATTTTGTACATTTGACGCATCGGGTCAGCCACCGTTAGGCTTAACCATGCGCTTTGTCCTGTTGTGCCTGAGCCTGACGCTCACCGCCACCCCCTCTTGGTCGCAAGAGGCATTGGGCCTTGCCGCCCCGGATGAGGTGACAAACTCAGGTCTTTTGCAACATATTCTTCCGCGCTTTTCTCTCAAGACCGGAATACGTGTTGTTGCGGATGAAAGCGGCGTCATGTCACTGGCCCCAAGTTCGCCCGGCGATCCGGTCTTTGCCCGTGACGGGGTGGTCTATCATCTAAGAATCGACGACAGCGCCAAGCAGGTAAGGTTTCGTGAATGGCTACTTTCCGACATTGGCAGACGGACGGTTGAAAACTTCATCCCCGACGAGGGCACGCCCTTTAGCGCAAGTTTCGAAACTGCCACTGTTACCAAAGAGGTCGTGGTCGACGGAAACGCGCTGCTTGGCGAAGATCTGTCGATGACCCATTGTGGCCGGTGCCACGTAATCGGCCCAAAGAATCGGATGAACGGGCTGGGTTCGACCCCGTCTTTCGCAGTGCTGCGCGCAATGCCCGACTGGTCGGAACGGTTTCAGGCGTTCTTTGCCCTGAACCCACACCCAGCTTTCACGCAGATCGAGGGCGTCACCGAACCTTTCCCGCCCGAGCGCCCCTCGCCGATCCATCCGGTCGAGATGAGCCTGGATGACCTCGAAGCAATTCTGGCTTTCGTGACCGCCATGCGCGCCGCCGATCTGGGCGCGCCACTGCAACTTCAGTGATCCTTGCGCTTTGAAAGGTAATCATCCGTTGTGACAACCCGTGGTCTGGGGGCGGATTGAAATGGATTGTCAGCGCTATGGAACTGGGCGTTCACCCGGCAATTGTCGCACATCTGGATCATCCGCGCCTGATCCGAGGTCGCGAACATCGGATGTGTGCCCGACAACTTTTCCATGATCCGCTCAACCGTTGATTTAACGCCAAACGCTGCGCCGCATTCGACGCATTCAAAGGGTTCCTCTTCATTCAGCACCTGTTGTGACAGCGCTTGGTCACTCAGATCAAGCTGGGGCACTAGTGTGATCGCCTGTTCTGGGCAGATCGTTCGGCAAATCCCGCATTGCAGGCAGGCGTCCTGCTGGAAATTCAACTGCGGCTTGTCCGGGTTATCGATCAGCGCCCCCGATGGGCAAAGGGACACGCAACTCAGGCACAATGTACAGGTGTCGGTATTCACTGCAATCGCGCCATAAGGCGCGCCCTCGGGCAAGGCCAGCGGCACCTCGACCTCCGGGTTCAAAGCTTGCCCCGCCAGACGCGCTATTTGACGACGATTACCCAGTGGAAGCACCGGATCAATCAATGGCTGCGGAACATCTTGCGCATAAAGCAGATCTGCCAGCGCATCCGGGTCGGTTTCATCGATCAGACTCAGTGCGTCTTGCACTGCGATAGCCCGAGCCAGCTCTAATTCACGATCAAGCGCGTCCCGTTCGGTCTTAGGGCTAATCAGGATATCGGCGCGCGCAAAGCCATGCGCCAGCGCTGCGAGCATCTCGGCATGTCCAAAGCCCGAAACCACGTTCAGCTCCAGCGGAATGACATCCGCTGGCAGTCCTCGTCCAAACCGGGCCGCCATCCGGATCATCTGCGCCCCATGGGCGTCGTGCACCAGCAGTCGCGGTGCAACGCCGCCCGCGCGCCGGAAGGTCCGGGCCAGTATGTGCATCCGCGACAATACCGCCGAGACCGGAGGATCTTCATATGTGATGGCAGTCGACGGGCACAACGCCGAACACTCACCGCACCCGGCGCAAATCATCGGATCAATGGCTACATGATCGCCAGCCGGTGTGATCGCACCGGTCGGGCAGACGTCCAGACAGTTTGAACACCCCGTTTGTTCCGCTCGCGAATGGGCGCAAAGCGTCTCATCCAATCGGACATAGAGCGGTTTTTCAAAGGTCCCGACCAGTTGCACCGCTTCAAAAGCAAGACGCGCGACGGCCACCGCATCTCGGGGATCAGCGCGCAAGTACCCCTCGCGCTTTTCGGGGGCATTAACCAAAGGTGTTGCTCCGGTCAGATCAACAACAATGTCGCAACGCGACGTTGCACCGTCACGGGGTGCGCTCCAACCAAATTCTCCGCGTCCGCCGGGATCCAGTTGCTGCACTTCATCCAGATGCCAAACAAATCCACCCAGCGCGCCGGTCAGTCTGCGTATTCGTGCGCGCGCAACGTCATAGTTGCGGCTTAGCGGTTCTGCATCGTCAACCAAAAGCACAGTCACGGCCAACACAGCGGACAGCTGTTCGGCCAACGGAAAGACAACCTCTCCGGGCCCCACAATACAGCAGGTACCTTCACTGATGACATCGAAACTTGGGGTCACTGGCTGCGGCAGTAATGCCTCAGCCGCGAGCGCAGCCATTTTGGGGGTTGCATTGGTCCCCTGTTCGGACCAGCCAGCTCGGTCGCGCAGATCGACAAATCCGGGCGCTTCAACACCCAGTTCCTCGGCAAGCTCGCTAAAAACTGCACTTTCCTGAGCGCAGGCAAACACCACCTGCTCATCGCCCGTCATCAACTCGGCGGCAGTTTGAATCTGGCGCGTACAAAGGGCGGTATGCACCTTCGAGCACTCCGTATCGCAGGCTGCAGAAATACCATCTGCGTTCAGGGACTGCGTCCCCTCGCAATCACACAATATGAGCTTGCTGGCCATTTCCCCTCCCGACGCTGCGTTTTGCCCCATCAGCAGCTTAGACCCAATCCGCGCCGAGGCAATGCGAAGCATCAGAGAAAATCCCGATATGTGCATTATTTTTCATCACAAATCGCCATCAAAACCTGAAGTTGGAAATAAACTCTAACTGAATGTCTCATATTAGGCGAAACTAGACTTGGCAGGTCGCCAATTTATGTAACATAGTACATCAATGGAAGGCAGGGGAGAGCCTTCCGGGGAGGAGCCAGTGGCCAAGGCCGCAAGCCGGACTGAAATGACAATTGGCGTCGTCGTGCGCAGAACACCCGGGGTGACACGCTGGGCGCGTTGGAACTGGCGCGCGGTCGCTGTTTTGCCAGGTGCAGGGCCTGCCGACTGGCAAGAGTTGCGACGTGAAGGTGAGGCCATCGAATACCATGCAGCCACCCTGCCCCTCACCCTCTGGGCCGATGAAACCGAAGCCTACATGGTCAACCTGTCGGACGGTCAACCTTCGCTGTACCTGGTTTTGCGGGATGAGCTGAAAGGCAAAACACCCCTGAATGCCGTATTGATCACCGCCTCACCGTTCGAGGGGCAGGATTATGCGGATACCGGCGAAGAGATCGTTGAGAAGATTCCGATGACCGAAGGGTTGATTGCATGGCTCCGCGATTTCACCTTGCAGCATCATCAGGACGAGGTGTTCATAAAACGTAAACGGGATAAGAAACGCACCGATCTGGTGGAAGACGGCAAGGGCGATGCACGAATCCGGCAGGATTCAGATGTCTACCGGGCTCCGCGTCGGGTGCTGCAATGACCCAGACCCGCGATTTCTGGTCCCGCCGCAAGGCCGCCGTTCAGGCCGAGACTGAAGCAGAAGCTCTGGCCGCAGAGGAACAGATCATCACAACGCGGCAAGCTGAGCTGGAGGAAAAAAGCGACGCTGAAATTCTGGCCGAGTTTGATCTGCCCGATCCCGATACACTGGAAGCCGGCGATGATGTCTCGGGCTTCATGGCCAAAGCTGTACCTGACCGTCTGCGCCGCCGCGCCTTGCGGCGCCTATGGCGGTTGAATCCTGTTCTGGCCAATGTCGACGGGCTGGTCGATTACGGCGAGGATTATACCGATGCGGCTTGCGTGATTGAGAACATCCAGACCGCGTATCAGGTTGGCAAAGGTATGTTGGCGCATGTCGAAGCGCTCGCTGCCGAGGCAGAAGTGTCCGAAGCAGAAACGGAAGCTGACATGCCCGAGGCGATCGAGTCAGATGCAGAACCGATCAACGCCGTCGAACCTGAACCGGAAGCCCCACAGATGGCTGAAATGGAAGAGCCAGAGGAGATCGAACTCCCCCCTGCTCCACGCCGTATGAAATTCGAATTCGAAGGATAACTCTATGACCGCAGACAACGCGCAAACATTGGATATCTCGACTGAGGATCGTCTGCGTGCGGATTTCTATAATTTTCTTGGCCTGCTATTGGCCGGTCCACCCGATCAGTTGCTTTTGGATCAGATGGCCGGGCTAAGCGGTGATGACTCGGATCTAGGTCAGGCCATTCGGGCAATGGCACGGGTGGCCAAGGTGACCAAGCCTGCCGCCGCAGAGCGCGAATTCAACGCACTTTTCATCGGATTGGGCCGAGGCGAACTGCTGCCTTATGCCTCTTTCTACCTGACGGGCTTTCTGAACGAAAAACCCCTGGCGCAGCTGCGCAATGACATGGCCGTGCGAGGCATCACCCGGGCGCAGAATGTTTATGAACCCGAAGACAACATCGCCTCGCTAATGGAAATGATGGCGGGCATGATCGTCGGTCGGTTCGGCGCGCCCGCCACGCTGGAAGATCAAAAGGCGTTCTGGAGCAAACATATTGGGCCCTGGGCCGCGCATTTCTATTCGGATTTGGAAGGTGCCGAGAACTCGGTTCTCTACGCCTCGGTCGGCACGGCTGGTCGGGTGTTCATGGAGATCGAACGTGAAGCCTTTCGAATGACGGCGGCCTAGCCCGCCACTCGCCGGTGCCTTTAGGCACCAAACCGCAATTGGGACAGGAGGAGCCCATGAGCAAGACCAAGGAAGAAGGCGCAACCCGCCGCGACTTCCTGAAACTGGCCGGAACCGCAGCGCCCGCTGCTGTAGCCGCCGCCAGCCTGTCTGGGAAAGCCGAAGCAGCCGAACTGCCGACGGACGAAACCCGGATGCAGGACACCGCGCATACGCGCGCATACCTCGACAGCGCCCGGTTCTGACCCGGACGTAGTCATACCCGACAGACGGTTGCGATTGGCCCTGACGTCGGTTTCGCGAAGTACCAAGCCAGCCATGGGTTACATGGCCAGCAAGGGAGGAAAGAAATGCTTAGGAAAAAGACCAACGGGGTTGCGAGACGCCCCCAGCGGACAAGTATCCTGTCCCAGGTCGGCGAGAAAACCGTCGATCGCCGCGCATTCTTGCGTGGCTCGGGCCTGACGATCGGCGGCCTTGCCGCGATCAGCGCCACGGGTGGAACCGTGACGCCCGCCAGTGCCCAGACAGCGGCAAACACCGCCGTTGAGAATATCAAATCCGTATGCACTCACTGCTCGGTCGGCTGCACGGTCGTTGCCGAGGTACAGAACGGAGTCTGGATCGGGCAAGAACCCGGCTGGGACAGCCCATTCAATCTGGGTGCACACTGCGCCAAGGGGGCCTCGGTCCGCGAGCACGCCCATGGCGAGCGCCGCCTGAAATATCCGATGAAAAAGGAAGGCGGTGAGTGGAAGCGCATCAGCTGGGAAGAGGCGATCAACGAGATCGGCGATGGCATGATGAGCATCCGCGAAGAATCCGGGCCGGACAGCGTGTACTGGCTGGGGTCTGCGAAGCACAATAACGAACAGGCCTATCTGTTCCGCAAGTTCGCCGCCTATTGGGGCACGAACAACGTGGACCATCAGGCCCGTATCTGCCACTCGACCACTGTTGCGGGTGTTGCGAATACATGGGGCTACGGCGCCATGACCAATTCGTACAACGACATGCACAACAGCCGGGCCATCTTCATCATCGGTGGTAACCCGGCCGAGGCGCACCCCGTCTCGCTGCTGCATATCCTGCGCGCGAAAGAGCAGAACAATGCGCCTTTAATCGTCTGCGACCCGCGCTTTACGCGCACCGCGGCCCATGCGGATGAATATGTCCGCTTCCGCCCCGGTACGGACGTCGCTCTGATCTGGGGTATCCTGTGGCACATCTTCGACAACGGCTGGGAGGACAAAGAGTTCATCCGCACCCGTGTCTGGGGCATGGACCAGATCCGCGAAGAGGTTGCCAAGTGGAACCCGGATGAGGTTGAGCGCGTCACCGGTACGCCCGGCTCGCAGCTGCGCCGCGTCGCACGGACCATGGTGAACAACCGCCCCGGTACCGTTGTATGGTGCATGGGTGGTACGCAGCACACCAACGGCAACAACAACACTCGCGCCTACTGCGTGCTTCAGCTTGCGCTTGGCAACATGGGCACCTCGGGTGGTGGCACCAACATCTTCCGCGGCCATGACAACGTGCAAGGCGCGACGGACCTTGGTGTTCTGTCCCACACCCTGCCCGGCTACTATGGCTTATCCAAAGGCGCATGGGGTCACTGGGCACGAGTCTGGGGTGAAGAGCCCGAGTGGCTTGCAGGCCAGTTCGCCACGATCAAGGATAAGGAAGGCAAGGATAAACCGCTGCAGAATGAGCGCGGCATCCCGGTTTCCCGCTGGATCGACGGTGTTCTCGAAGACCCAGCTAACATGGATCAGGACAACAACGTCCGCGCCATGGTTCTGTGGGGCCACGCGCCCAACTCGCAGACCCGGATGACGGAAATGAAGACGGCGATGGAGAAGCTGGACATGCTGGTCGTGATCGACCCGTATCCCACCGTCTCGGCCGTGCTGCATGACCGCACCGATGGCGTCTATCTGCTGCCCGCCTGTACGCAGTTCGAAACCCGTGGCTCGGTCACGGCCTCGAACCGATCGCTGCAGTGGCGGGACCGCGTGGTCGAACCTCTGTTCGAAAGCCTGCCGGACGAGGTCATCATGGCCAAGTTCGCCAACAAGTTCGGCTGGGCGGATCGGTTCTTCCGCAATATCGAGATGGAAGATCCCGAAACCCCGAATGTTGAAAGCATCACGCGTGAGTTCAACAGCGGCCTTTGGACAATTGGCTATACCGGTCAGTCGCCGGAACGTCTGAAAAGCCATATGGCCAACCAGCACACGTTCGACAGAACCACGCTGCAAGCCATTGGTGGCCCCAACGACGGCGAGTATTACGGTCTGCCCTGGCCCTGCTGGGGAACGGCTGAGATGGGTCATACGGGGACACCAAACCTGTATGATATGTCCAAACCGGTGGCCGAAGGTGGCCTGACCTTCCGCGCCCGTTTCGGCGTGGAACGGGATGGTGACAACCTGCTGGCCGAAGGGGTCTATAGCGTTGGGTCGGAAATCCAGGATGGTTATCCGGAATTCACGATGCAGATGCTGATGGACCTTGGCTGGGACGGTGACCTGACGGCTGAGGAACGTGCGGCCATCGACGCCGTTGCGGGACCAGAGACCAACTGGAAAACCGACCTTAGCGGCGGTATCCAACGGGTCGCGATTGCCCATGGCTGTGCGCCCTTCGGGAACGCAAAGGCACGCGCGGTCGTATGGACCTTCCCGGATCCGATCCCACTGCATCGCGAGCCGCTTTACACGCCGCGTCGCGATCTGGTGGCGGACTATCCGACCTACGAGGACCGGCATGCATATCGCCTGCCCACGCTATATGCCTCGATTCAAAAGAACGACTTTTCAAAGGATTATCCGATAATCTTAACGTCAGGTCGTCTGGTCGAGTATGAAGGCGGCGGGGATGAGACGCGGTCGAACCCGTGGCTGGCCGAGCTCCAGCAGGACATGTTCGTCGAGATCAATCCGCGCGATGCCAACAACCTTGGTATTCGGGACGGATCACAGGTCTGGGTCGAAGGTCCTGAGGGCGGCAAGGTCAAGGTGATGGCGATGCTGACTAACAGAGTCGGCGCCGGTGTCGCCTTCATGCCCTTCCACTTTGGCGGCCATTTCCAGGGCGAAGACCAGCGGCACAAGTATCCTGCCGGTGCAGACCCCTATGTGCTGGGTGAAAGTACCAACACCGCCCAGACCTATGGCTATGATTCAGTGACCCAGATGCAAGAGACCAAAGCGACTCTCTGCAAAATCTGGTCAGCGTAAGGAGGACGATAATGGCTAGAGCAAAGTTTCTCTGCGACGCTGAACGCTGCATCGAGTGTAATGCCTGCGTAACCGCGTGTAAGAACGAGCACGAGGTGCCGTGGGGCATCAACCGCCGCAGGGTGGTGACGATCAATGACGGCAATCCGGGTGAACGCTCGATCTCGGTGGCCTGTATGCATTGTTCGGATGCGCCCTGCATGGCGGTGTGCCCGGTCGACTGCTTCTATCAGAACGAAGAAGGGGTCGTCCTGCACTCCAAGGACCTGTGCATTGGCTGCGGCTATTGCTTCTATGCGTGCCCCTTCGGCGCGCCGCAATACCCGCAGGCGGGCAACTTCGGATCGCGAGGCAAGATGGACAAATGTACCTTCTGTGCTGGCGGCCCCGAGGAAACGCACTCGACCGCAGAGTTCGCCAAATACGGACGCAACCGGATCGCAGAGGGCAAATTGCCCATCTGCGCCGAGATGTGTTCTACCAAGGCCCTGCTCGCCGGCGATGGCGACGTGGTCTCGGCTATTTACCGCGAGCGTGTCGTCGCGCGCGGATTTGGTTCGGGCGCTTGGGGTTGGGGCACGGCCTACGATCAGAAAGACGGCTGACCCCGTCTACTAAAGCAAAACGGATGACCCGCAGATGTGGGTCATCCTGCATTGGATTTTTATTGAGGTTCCGATGTTGCGCTTATTCATCGCTTTGCTGCTTTCGCTAACGCTGACCCAAGTTGCGGGCGCTCAAACCAGTGAGGGGGCCGCCCCTGCGGATTCGACCGACCGGTCTACAACCGGCGGCGCGACCACGCTTGAGGACATTCTGGCCCGCCAGCGTGGCGAGAAGGTCGACAACAGCTACAGGTCTGAAAACACCGGTCAGGGCAATGTTGAAGGCCTGCTGGGACAGTTCGGCACCCGCGGTGTTGCCTCTGACAGTGACGTCTACCGCGCGCTGCGTTACGGATCTGCGGACGTCACCGTTTCATCCCAGGGACCTGCGGACAGCGTGCTGATTCAAGACGGCGGCATGTGGTGGTTGAACTTCCGAACTGGCCCGTTGCGTGATTATGGAACCTACATTCTGGGCGGAATGCTTGCGATCATTGTGCTTTTCTTTCTGATCCGAGGAAAAATCCGCATCGACGGAGAAAAAACCGGCCGCACGGTCCTTCGTTTCAATAGTTTCGAACGTTTCGGTCACTGGCTCTTTGCCGGGTCGTTCCTTGTGCTCGGCATCACAGGCCTACTGACCCTTTATGGCCGCGATTTCTTGATCCCGGTCTTTGGCAAAGAAGGGTTCGCCACTATCGCGCAAGGGTGCAAGTGGCTTCACAACAACCTCGCATGGGCCTTCATGCTGGGACTGATAATCATCACCATAAATTGGATTGCCCATAACATCCCCAACAAGACCGACCTGAAATGGTTGGCCGCCGGAGGGGGCTTGTTCACCAAAGACAGCCACCCACCAGCCAAGAAATTCAATGCGGGTCAAAAGATAATCTTCTGGGCTTGCATTCTACTGGGTGTCTCTATCAGCCTGTCAGGCCTGTCGCTGCTATTCCCGTTCGAGCTGCCGATGTTCGCCAAAACCTTCTCGATCGCCAATTCGACAGGTATTCCGCAGGCGTTGGGTCTGAACCTGCCAGTGCAGATGTCACCGCAGGAAGAGATGCAATATGCCCAAGTTTGGCATGTCATGGTCGCCTACGTGTTCATCGCCATCATCATCGCCCATATCTACCTTGGCTCGGTGGGCATGGAGGGTGCGTTTGACGCCATGGGCACCGGTGAAGTCGAAGAACAATGGGCACGCGAGCACCACTCGCTGTGGCTGGAAGAGGTGCAAGAAAAAGAGGCCGGCAAGGCAGCGGCCTCACCTGCAGAATAGATGCGCTGGCTCGCTCTAGCGCTTGTTTTGACCCCCCTGCCCGCCTGGTCCGAGTTTTTCACGCTCAAAGGCCATGGCGGGCCGATCATGGGGATCGCTTCGGCGCCGGATGGGCGCATCGCAACGGCCAGTTTCGACAATTCGGTCGGTCTCTGGACCGGACAGACACCGGAATGGCTGGAGGGGCACGAAGCGGCAGTGAACTCGGTCGTTTTCAATGGCACTGCAATCTATTCTGCCGGGGATGACTTTACCCTCCGCCGCTGGCCTGGAGGGGATGTTGTCGGGCAGCACAAAGGCAAGATTATCGGCATTGCAGCGTCGAAAACTCATATCGCGACGGCCAGCTGGGATGGCACCATCGGCCTGTGGCCGGTGGACGGGTCCGAGCCGACCCTGCTTGGGCCAATCGGCAGCGGGGTGAATGCAGTTGCTTTTACGCCGAACGGAAAGCTGCTTTATTCGGCAGGTGTCGACGGAGCGTTGCGTATCTGGGATGTCGCCAGCGGTCAGGAAACAAATCGCCTGATCGAGCATGGTTTTGGCATCAATGAATTGGTCCTGAACGCACAAGACAACTGGATCGCCTACGGTACCGTCGATGGAGTGACACGCATCCTGAGCCTCACCACCGAAGAAGAACATGACTTTACGTTGGATCGGCGCCCGATCCTCGCCATGGCATTGAGCCCCGATCGCAAGCTGTTGGCTGTCGGTGATGGTGAGGGCTTTATAATGGTCATCGACACGGCTGAATGGCGCATTGCACAAGATTTCCGCGCCACCCTGCGCGGTCCGGTTTGGGCGCTCGCTTTTTCTGCCGATGGTCAAAACCTTCACGCAGGCGGCATTGATGAGGCAATGTACAGCTGGCCCGTTTCAGCATTGGGCGATCGCGAACAGATGGCCGCTGCCGAACCCAGCTTTCTGAAAGACCCAAGCGAGATGGGCAACGGAGAACGGCAATTTGCGCGCAAATGTTCGATCTGTCACAGCCTGACGCCAGATGGGGGTCGACGTGCGGGTCCTACCTTGCACGACATCTTCGGGCGGAAAGCGGGCACATTGCCCGGTTATTTGTACTCGGATACGCTGCAAGACTCTGATATCATTTGGAATGAAGAGACCATAAATGCCCTTTTCGACGAAGGCCCGGACCACTACATTCCTGGGTCAAAGATGCCGATGCAGCGGATCACGCAAGCACAGGACCGGATAGACCTGGTCGCGTTCCTGCGCAGCGCCACCGCACCGCAGGATTGAGCCGGAGGAGAACATGAAAGCCTTTCTGACCGCCGTCGCCGCGATGGTCGTGATCACTGTCGCCGCTCCTTACACGCTGGATCAATTCGGTTTCAGCGCCGCCGACAAGACGTCCGGTTCGGCTGTACGCCTCGACTGAATGCCGCAGTACCTGACCACCCGCGAATTGGCGGATCTGCTGCGCATTGGTGAGCGGAAGGCCTATGATCTGGCATCCTCGGGCGAAATCCCCTGTGTACGCGCCATGGGCAAGCTGTTGTTCCCAAAAGCCGAGATCATAGCGTGGCTCAACGCCTCACGCTCTGGCCCCGATGTCGTCGAACCACCCCTGCCGCCGATCGTGGCAGGTAGCCACGATCCCCTGCTGGACTGGGCTTTGCGGGAAAGCGGCTCTGGGCTTGCGACTTACTATGATGGGTCTTTCGACGGGCTGAATCGTCTTGCGGAGCGCAGCGCACAGGCGGCGGCCTTGCATATCCACGAACCAGAAGGCTTCAACACTCAGACCCTGCGCGACACGATTGGCGAAGCACCTGTGATCCTCTACCAGATTGCCAACCGGCAGCGCGGCCTGTTGCTGGCACCCGGTACCTCGGACATCTCGGGGTTTCAGGATCTGAAAGGCAGACGGATCATTCTGCGGCAAGACAGCGCCGCCAGCCAGCGTCTGTTCGATGCACTGCTCGACGCCCACGGTCTGGGTCGTGATGATCTGAACACCCTGCCTGTTTGCGCCCGCACCGAGGAAGAACTGGCCACCGCTCTGCGTGACGGCAAGGCAGAGGTTGGTTTTGGCCTCGGTGCACTGGCGCGCCCGTATGGGCTGAGTTTCATGCCCACCCATTCCGAGCGTCTGGACCTTGCAATCTGGCGCCGCGCCTTCTTCGAGGCCCCCATGCAGACGCTGACCCAGTTTTTGAAATCCGAGCGTTTTATCGAACGCGCTGATGAACTAGGCGGCTATGATCTCGCAAATCTGGGTCGGATCCACCACAACGGCGCCAGTGGCTGATCCGTCGTCCATTCCTTGTTGCGCCAACCCGAGGCGAACTTACTGTGCGTTTGGAAAAAACAACTGCTCACCATCCAGCGTGTAAGACGCAATCGCCGCCTGTCCATCAGGACCGGTCAGCCAGTCGATGAACCTCTGCCCGGCAGCGGCGCGGACGCCTGTGTGCTTTTCAGGGTTCACAAGGATTACACCATATTGGTTAAACAGGCGCGGATCGCCCTCGACCAAGACCTCCAGATTGCCCCGGTTTCCGAAAGACAACCAAGTCGCCCGGTCGGTCAGAGCATACGCGTCCATGCCGCTGGCCACGTTCAGCGTTGCCCCCATCCCCGATCCGGTCTCGCGATACCAAGTCCCCGAGGCCTCCGTCGGGTCAACGCCTGTCGCCTCCCAATAGCGCATCTCGGCTTTGTGAGTGCCGCTATCATCACCGCGCGAGGCAAACGGCAGTTTCGCTTCGGCCAAAGCGGTCAAAGCGGTTACAATGTCGTTGCCACCGGCAATTTCGGCTGGATCAGATTTCGGGCCAACCAATACAAAATCATTGTACATGACATCGAACCGTTCGACGCCCCAACCGTCTGCTACAAACTGCTCTTCGGCGGGCTTGGAATGAACCAGAAGAACATCGCCATCCCCGTTGATTGCATTCCTGATTGCCTGACCGGTCCCGACGGCTACAACGCGTACATCGATACCTGTTTCAGCCTCAAACCCTGGCAGGATATAGTCCAGCAGACCCGAGTTCTGCGTCGAGGTCGTTGATTGCACAACGATAAAGGGTTCTTCGGCCAAACCTGCGCCTGCGGTCAGCCCAAGCGCGACAATTGATGCCCGAACGAAATCAGGGATCATTCGAAGTCTCCATCTCTGTTCATCAGGTTACCAGACCGCCAGCCAGATACCGGCGCGACTCGTTGCTTTTGGGGGCTTCCAGAACCTGCTGCGCCCTTCCGTGTTCCACCACACGCCCTGCCTGCATCATCACGATGTCAGATGCCAGGCGCCGCGCCTGCCCGATGTCATGCGTCACCATCACGATGCGCACACCCCGGGCCGAGGCGCGCAAGACCATCCGTTCGATCATCTGCATAGCACTTGGATCCAATGCGCTGGTGGGTTCGTCCAGGAACAAGGTCTTGGGGTCTAAGGCCAACGCGCGCAGGATCGCCAACCTTTGCGCCTCGCCACCAGACAGCGAACGCGCGGATTGACGTGCTTTACCATCCAGTCCTCCTTCGGCCAGCAAAGCTTCGATACGATGCCTGCGCAAGGCACGGGGCATCGAATTCCGCTTTAGCACAAAGTCCAGATTGGCCGCGACCGAGCGGCGCAGCAACACGGGGCTTTGAAACACCATCGCCTGCCGCGCTTTGTGGGCTGCATTCAACACGACACCGTCCTGACAGACACGCCCGCTGTCGGGTTGAATCAGACCATGCAGACAACGCAGCAACAGACTTTTGCCAGCGCCGTTTGGGCCCAAGATCATGGTCGGACCCGGGCCATCCAAACACAAATGCGGGACATCGAGCAGCACCTTGCCTTCGCGCGCAATGTGCAACCCTTGGACCTCCAACATGCCCGGCGCCTCGGTCAGGACATCACGCATGGCGCAGCCCTTCCCGCTCGGCCCGCAGGGTCAACGCGCTAACCATCGCGTTTACTGCCACGGCCAAACCGATCAGGATCACACCCAAGGCCAGCGCCAGCGCCAAATTCCCCTTCGAGGTTTCGAGCGCAATCGTGGTCGTCATCACGCGCGTCACGTGATTGATATTGCCGCCGACAATAATCACCGCGCCTACCTCGGCGATTGCCCGGCCAAACCCAGCCAGTAATGCGGTGACAAGAGCCAGACGCGCGTCCCACAACAGCACCGGGATCGAAGCCAACCGCGATACGCCGAGCGAGCTGAGTTGTTCAGAATACTCCTCGGCCAGCATCTCGACCACCTGCCGGGTAAGTGCGGCCATGATCGGCGTCACCAGCACCACCTGCGCTATGATCATTGCGGTGGGGGTGTAGAGAAGTTCCAGCACCCCCAGAGGACCGGATCGGGACAACATCAGGTAGACCAGCAAACCGACGACGACTGGTGGGAACCCCATCAGAGCGTTCACAAGGATAATCAGCGCCCGCCGTCCCGGAAACCGCGCGACGGCCAAAGCTGCCCCAATAGGCATCCCGATGACCGCCGAAATCAGAACAGCAAAGATCGAAACACGCAGCGACAACAACACAATTGCCCACAGCTCTGCATCCCCTTCGAGGATCAGCGAGAGCGCTTGGGTGAATTCTGATGCAAATCCCTGCATATTCTACCATTCATACCCTATGCTGTTACAAAATGCTATAAATTACAGGGAAATACTAAAGGTTCTGGCCAGCAAGTACAGGCACAAATTCGACATTCAAAACTAAGAACGCGGCCCCGTCAGGGCCGCGTTTGATTGGCACGTCTTTTGCTGTAGCTGGTTCAGTTCAGCGCAGCGTCGGTGATCTGATGTGTCCATGCCCCTTCAGGCTTTTTGGTGATAACCGGATCAGATCCACCCGCCAGCAGGGTATCAACCGTGCGGTCGAAATCGGCTGGATCCAGCGCCCCGTTCGACCCTGCGGTCAGCTTGGCAATCTCGCCCATCATGCGCTTTTGATGCTCCTCGGTCTGGGCACCGGTCGCATCGTTTTCGAGAACGATCTCGGCGGCTTCATCCGGGTTCTCTTCGGCGTATTTCCAACCCTTCATCGAGGCACGGACAAACCGTTCCATCTTGTCGGTGAAGGCCGCATCGCTCAAATTTTCTTCAAGCACATATAGACCATCCTCAAGCGTCGCGACGCCCTGATCTTCGTATTTGAAGGTTACCAGTTCTTCGGGCGTGACACCGGCATCAATAACCTGCCAATACTCATTGTAGGTCATGGTGCTGATGCAATCGGCCTGACGCTGCAGCAGCGGGTCGACGTTAAAGCCTTGTTTCAGCACTTCGACACCGCTGTCGCTTTTGCCATCGGTACCGATTCCCAGCTGACTCATCCAGCTCATGAACGGGAATTCGTTGCCGAAGAACCAGACTCCCAGCGTGCGATTTTTGAGATCTTCGGGCGAGGCAATCCCCGCATCTTTCCAGCAGGTCAGCATCATGCCCGAGCTCTTGAAAGGCTGTGCGATGTTCACCAGAGGCAGACCCTTTTCGCGCGCAGCAAGTGCAGCCGGCATCCATTCCACCGTAACGTCTGCTCCACCACCTGCGATCACCTGTGTAGGCGCAATATCAGGACCGCCGGGCAGAATGGTGACGTCCAGCCCCTCTTCTTCGTAGAACCCTTTATCTTTTGCCACATAATAGCCCGCAAACTGCGCTTGCGTGACCCACTTCAATTGCAGTGTCACCTCATCCGCAGCAAGTGTCGCACTGGCTGCCAGGCTAAAGGCCGCAACCGCCCCACTGAGTAGCTTCTTCATCTTCATATCTCCTAGTTGCTTATGTTTGCCCCGTTTATGGGGTCTGTTGAGTTATTCCTTTATCCTCGCTGCGACGGATGCCAGAAGGTCACCGCCTTTTCGATCATCGCCACTACGCCATAGAAGGCCGTCCCCGCTAGCGCGGCCACCACAATCTCGGCCCACACCATATCCAGCGACAATTGCCCGACGCTGGTCGATATCCGAAAGCCCATGCCCAATGTGGGGGAGCCAAAGAACTCAGCCACGATAGCGCCGATCAGCGCCAGAGTGGTAGAAATCTTTAGCCCGTTGAAAATAAACGGCATCGCGGCGGGGAGGCGAAGTTTCAGGAAGCTCTGCCAATAGGTGGCGGCATAGGTCTCCATCAGATCGCGCTGCATCGTTGTGGCTTCGCGCAGCCCTGCCACCGTGTTCACCAGCATCGGGAAGAACACCATCACTACGACGACCGCCGCCTTGGAATGCCAGTCGAACCCGAACCACATCACTAGAATGGGTGCGGTGCCCACGATCGGCAGCGCTGCAACGAAGTTGCCGACGGGAAGAAGCCCGAGGCGCAGGAAATCCCATCTATCCACGGCAATTGCCATGAGAAAGGCCGAACCGCAGCCGATGATGTAGCCGCTGAGTGCTCCCTTGATGATCGTTTGAACAAAGTCAGCCCAAAGTGTCGGCAAACTGTCCCAGAAACGGTCCCAGATGACTGATGGCGCAGGCAGAATGACCAAGGGCACTTCTAGTCCACGCACCACCAGCTCCCAGATGCCAATCACGGTCAGACCGAAGATCAGGGGCGCAAGAAACCGCACCATCCGTGTGTCAGAATAGGGTCCGCTGGCCAGACGGCTGTTCAACCACCAGCCCAATAACCAGACAGCGATTGCACCAAGAATAGGTATCATTGTGCCATCCCCATTCGCTTCAGGACGGTCCGCTCGATCAGCCCCAGCAACCCGACGAGACAGGCGGCGAGAATGGCCGCAGCAAACAGCGCCGACCAGATCTGTACCGTCTGGCCATAGTAGCTACCGGCCAGCAGCCGTGCACCCAACCCGGCAACAGCCCCGGTCGGCAGTTCTCCAACAATGGCCCCGACCAGCGAAGCAGCGACGCCAATTTTCAGCGATGTGAAGAGATAGGGCATCGAGGCCGGCAGGCGCAGTTTCCAAAACCCCTGCGAACGGCTGGCATTGTAGGTTCGCAGCAAATCCAACTGCATAGCATCCGGGCTGCGCAGCCCTTTTACCATGCCTACGACGACGGGGAAGAAACTCAGATACGCCGAAATGATCGCCTTAGGAATGATCCCCTGAACCCCGACAGAATACAGAACGACAATGATCATCGGAGCCAGCGCAATGATAGGAATGGTCTGGCTGACGATCGCCCAGGGCATCACCGACAGATCCATCACCCGACTGTGCACGATCCCGACCGCCAGTAGGATGCCCAACCCGGTTCCGATAGCAAAACCCAGCATCGTGGCGCTCAGCGTGACCCAGCCATGATAAATCAGAGAGCGTTTCGAGGTGATTTTTTTCTCAATCGTGGTTTCCCACAGCTCAATCCCAACTTGATGCGGTGCAGGCAGCCGCGGGCGGTCCTGCTCCCATGTGGCTGGGATTGCAAACGCGTTGTTCAAGGCCAGACCGATCTCCCCCATGTCCCGGCGATCCTTGGCTGAAGGTGGTTGGACTTCAGCACCCGCGCGCTCCTGTTCAGTCAGAACCCCTTTGATATTCATAGGAATACAGGCCGCGTACCAGACAACGACAATGGCGGCGATCACGGTGAGGACTGCAATGATCTGCTTCATGCGTGCCACTCCATCCGAATGACAGGCACCGTGTCAGGTGGCACCGGAGGCTCTCTTCCCGTCTCAACAAAGCCCTCGCGCCGATAAAACCGTTGCGCGTCGACATTTGGCACATGTGTGGTCAGCCAAAGATGGTCGCGCCCCTCCTTCGCCTTATCCAGCAATTGCTTGCCGATGCCCTGCCCAGTGCGCAAACAATACAGCGCACCAACCTTATGTTCGACCGGATCGACAGACATATAGCAATCAATCGGATCACCTGCGATCCAGATGTCCCTGTTCGGAAACGCCTCAAGGATCAGATCCGCCAGCTTTTCTTCTGGCAATTCCTCGGGTATCCAATCGGTCTGGGCGGCCCAGGTCGCGATGATGCGCGCGCAATCCCCCACATCTTCGCGGGATGCCCGTCTGATGCCTTTATCCGCCATCACACATCATCCCCATGACCCGCTCGCAATCCTTCTCGCACGCGGTGGGCGACCTCGATAAACTCGGGCGTGTCACGGATATCCAAAGGCCGCTCTTTCGGCAGAGGGCTATCGATCACATCCGTGATCCGGCCGGGACGAGGGCTCATCACCACGATCTTGGTGCTGAGATACACCGCTTCGGGGATCGAATGTGTTACGAAACCGATGGTCTTCTCGGTGCGCGCCCATAATGCCAGAAGCTGTTCGTTCAGATGGTCGCGCACAATCTCATCCAGCGCACCGAACGGTTCGTCCATCAGCAGAATATCCGCATCAAATGCCAAGGCCCGCGCTATACTGGCCCGCTGTTGCATCCCGCCCGAGAGCTGCCAGGGGAACTTACCGCCAAATCCATCAAGATCAACAAGTTCCAGAACCTTTCTAACGCGTTCCTCCTGCTCGGCAGAGGAATAGCCCATGATCTCAAGCGGCAGCTTGATGTTCTTTGCAATGGTCCGCCACGGGTAGAGCCCGGCCGCCTGAAACACATACCCATAAGCGCGCTTTCGCCGTGCTTCGTCAGGCGTCATGCCATTCACGGTCAGGGTCCCGCCGGTCGGTGTTTCCAGCGCTGCGATACAGCGCAGGAACGTCGTCTTGCCGCAGCCCGAGGGGCCGATAAAACTAACGAACTCCCCCTTGCCAATCGACAAGTTCACATCTTTCAGCGCATGAATAGGCCCATCATTCGTCTGAAATGTAAGATCCAGCTGCCTTGCCTCAATAACGGGCTGAGTAGTATTTTCTGTATTCATTCCATTGCCTTGAAGAAGCTCAGACCCGGATCGCCAGAAAGGCGACCCAAGGGGTTTATACACCCGTTGCCGGTATACCTGTCCGCTCAACAGGCCGGGGCGCTGTCAACTCTTTCCAGGTGCTCAGCGCCTTGTTCACATGGGTGTTGGCCTCGCGCGCAACGAACTTCCCGTGCCCTTCCTGAGTCTGAATCTCGCCATCATGTACAGCCACCGCACCGCGGGTCAGCGTGAACCGGGGCAGGCCTCGCACCTCTTTGCCCTCGAAGACGTTGTAGTCGATCGACGACTGCTGCGTATCAGCCGAGATCACCTTGGCCTTATCCGGATCCCAAACCACCAGATCAGCATCCGCTCCCACGAGAACCGCACCTTTTTTCGGATAACAATTCAATATCTTGGCGATGTTAGTTGAAGTAACAGCCACGAACTCATTCGGCGTCAATCGCCCGGTATTCACCCCATGCGTCCAAAGCATCGGCATCCGATCCTCCAGCCCTCCGGTCCCGTTCGGGATTTTGGTGAAATCACCCACGCCATATCGTTTCTGCTCGGTCGTAAAGGCGCAATGGTCCGTGGCCACGACGCTCAGAGTTCCCGATTGCAAACCGTTCCACAAGCTGTCCTGATGCTGCTTATTCCGGAACGGAGGGCTCATGACTCGCCGTGCCGCATGCTCCCAATCGTGATGGAAATACTCGCTTTCATCCAATGTTAGGTGTTGGATCAAAGGCTCGCCCCAAACCCGTTTGCCCTGCATCTTGGCGCGTCGAATAGCCTCATGCGCCTCCTCACAGGAAGTATGCACCACATAAAGCGGTACGCCCGCCATATCCGCGATCATGATCGCGCGGTTGGTTGCCTCACCTTCCACCTGTGGCGGGCGGGAATAGGCATGCGCCTCTGGCCCGGTATTACCTTCTGCCAATAGCTTCGCACTCAGTTCTGCAACCACATCGCCATTCTCGGCATGAACCATCGCGGTGCCACCCAACTCGGCCAGACGCTTGAACGAAGCAAACAGCTCATCGTCGTTCACCATCAGCGCGCCTTTATAGGCCATGAAATGCTTGAACGTATTGATGCCACGCGTCTCGATGACGGTTTTGATGTCGTCAAACACCTGCTCGCCCCACCAGGTCACCGCCATATGGAACGAATAATCACAGTTCGCGCGCGTAGACTTGTTGTCCCAACGCTTCAGGGCGTCCAACAGGCTTTCGCCCGGATTAGGCAACGCGAAATCCACAACCATCGTGGTCCCGCCTGCCAGCGCTGCGCGTGTTCCGCTTTCGAAATCATCGCTGGAATAGGTTCCCATAAACGGCATTTCCAGATGCGTGTGCGGGTCGATCCCTCCGGGCATGACATAACAGCCCGATGCATCAAGTTCCTTATCACCACGCAGGTCCGGCCCAATCTCAGTAATCACACCACCTTCGACCTTTACATCCGCCTTATAGGTCAGATCAGCGGTCACAACGGTTCCGTTCTTGATTACAGTGCTCATGTTAAACTCCCTGATGCGGTCTGCGCCGCTTGCTTCATCTGGCTAAAAATACCCCGGGGGAGCCGCCCATCGGGCGACGGGGGCAGAGCCCCCTATTCCACGATCCCAGCCGTCTCGACGACCGCATGCAACAGAACATCCGCCCCGGCTGCAGCCCAATCCTTGCTGATCTCCTCAGCTTCGTTATGGCTCAACCCATCAACGCATGGGCACATCACCATCGCCGTTGGCGCTACCCGGTTGATCCAGCAGGCATCATGCCCGGCGCCCGAGATGATATCCGTATGCGAATACCCCAACCGCTCAGCCGCATCGCGCACCGCCGCCACGCAACCCTCATCAAACTTCACTGGATCAAAACCGCCCACTTTCTCGAATTCGATCTGCAGCCCCATCTCTTCGACGATGTCTTCAGCTGCGACCCGCAGACGGTTCTCCATATCAGTGATCACGTCCAACTCGGGCGAGCGAAAATCGACCGTGAACACTGCCTTTCCAGGGATCACATTGCGTGAGTTCGGATAGACATCGATATGCCCCGCCGCACCCACGGCATGAGGTGCATGCGACCATGCAATCTCGTCCACTTTCTCAAGAATACGCGCCATCGCCAGCCCGGCATTCTTGCGCATCGGCATCGGTGTAGACCCAGTATGCGCATCCTTGCCGGTCACGGTAACCTGGGTCCAGCTCAAACCCTGACCGTGGGTTACAACGCCAATATCCTTACCCTCAGCTTCCAGAATCGGGCCCTGTTCAATGTGCAACTCAAAGAAAGCGTGCATCTTGCGCGCACCAACCTCTTCATCGCCGCGCCAACCGATGCGGTTCAATTCATCTCCGAACTTCTTTCCTTCGGCATCCTCACGTGCATAAGCCCAGTCCTGAGTGTGCATTCCGGCAAACACCCCCGAAGACAACATCGCCGGGGCATATCGCGTCCCTTCTTCGTTGGTCCAATTGGTGGCCACAATAGGGTGCTTGGTCTTGATGCCTAGGTCATTCAGCGTGCGAATGATCTCCAGCCCACCAAGCACGCCAAGAACGCCATCATACTTGCCACCTGTGGGCTGCGTATCCAAATGCGACCCTACATAAACCGGCAGTGCCTCGGGGTCCGCTCCCTCTCGTCGGGCAAACATGTTGCCCATCTGGTCCAACCCCATCGAGCAACCGGCATCCTCGCACCATTTCTGAAACAGCGCGCGCCCTTCGGCGTCCTCGTCCGTTAGCGTCTGACGGTTGTTGCCACCCGCGACGCCTGGGCCGATCTTGGCCATCTCCATCAGGCTGTCCCATAACCTGTCGCCATTGATCCTGAGATTCTGCGCCGGAGCTGCCATCATGTTCTTCCCTGTTGCTTGCGATTTGGCTCGCTTTTGGTGTCTTGATTTGACCATCTGGTCAAACTCACGCTATCACGGGTTCGACATCAGTCAAGAAATTGCAGTGGCCTGCCGGAATTTTCGACATAATTGACGCCCAACTGGCCGAAAAAAGGACAACAGGTGAACATGCCCAAAGACCGCGCCCCAACCCGGATTCAGCAAAAGAACCGAGCAGCGATTCTCGAGGCGGCCCTGAATGTGTTCTCAGCCCACGGTTTTCGCGGCGCAACCGTCGACCAAATTGCAGCTGAGGCGGGGCTGAGCAAGCCCAACCTGCTCTATTATTTTCCATCGAAAGAAGCGATCCATACAGCCCTGTTGTCGGGACTGCTTGAAGTCTGGCTCGCTCCCCTGCACGCGTTGAATGAGGATGGCGACCCGCTGGAAGAAATACTGTCTTATATCCAACGCAAGCTTGAGATGAGCCGCGACCTGCCTCGCGAGAGCCGCCTCTTTGCCAATGAGCTTGTTCAGGGCGCGCCGCGCATTCATGAAGCTTTGTCCAGCGATCTCAAAAAACTGGTCGATGAAAAAACCACGATTCTGACAAGCTGGATGGCTCAGGGCAAAATTGCACGAGTCCATCCCTATCATCTGATTTTCTCGATCTGGGCACTGACACAGCATTATGCGGATTTCGATGTTCAAGTCCGGGCAATTCTTGGGGAAGAAGACCCTTTCGAAGGCGCGGTTCCGTTCGTGGAAACGCTCTATCGAAAACTGCTTACACCTTAAGAGACGCTTAACCCTATTGAGAAAAGCTTGGAGCATGATGACGTATCGCTCAGATCCCGAGCCTTGGATCACCCAGCTTTTCTCGTCCCGATCTGCTCGAACGGGAGCTGTTGTGCGACGCTTAGTTGCTTGGGTCGAACGCGAGGTTGGTCACGCGGCTTTTCAGGCTGAAGTGAAACGGCGCGGATACTATTTGATCCGCACCGCCAATCAATATGTCATCATCTGCCACAACGGACCCATCGACATTCTGTTCTGAGAAAATTCGCCGAATTTTCTCCGCCAAGATTTTTCGACAAAAAATCTCTGACTACTCCGCCGCTTTCGCCATGGGGTTGTTGGGGTGTGTCGTCCAATTGGCATATTCAGGATCAACGACCTTGCCTGTGCGCGGATCAACCGCTCCGGCGGCCATCGGCTCCATGGAAATACACCCCTCTACAGGGCACACATCCACGCAAAGATTGCAGGCCACGCATTCCTCGTCGATAACCTCGAACACCCGATCCGCCGACATCGAAATCGCCTGATGGCTGGTATCTTCACAGGCTGCAAAACAGCGACCGCATTTGATGCACTGATCCTGATCGATCTTCGCTTTGGCGATGTAGTTGAGGTTCAGATATTGCCAATCCGTCACATTGGGCACTGCGCGTCCGATCACTTCGTCGATATTGGCATAGCCTTTCTCATCCATCCATTCTGATAAGCCAGCCGTCAATTCATCGATGATTTTGAACCCATAGGTCATCGCTGCAGTGCAGACCTGAACATTGCCGCAACCCAGCGAGATAAACTCTGCTGCATCGCGCCAAGTGGTGACGCCACCGATGCCTGAGATCGGTAGCCTATGCGTGGCTTCAGCCCGCGCAATCTCGGACACCATCGACAACGCGATTGGTTTCACCGCCGGTCCGCAGTAGCCACCATGGCTGCCTTTACCGTCAATCGAGGGTTCGGGGCTGAACGTGTCCAGATTGACACTGGTGATCGAGTTGATCGTATTGATCAGCGATACCGCATCCGCGCCCCCATTCTTCGCCGCCGCCGCAGGTTTGCGGATATCCGTAATGTTCGGCGTTAGCTTCACGATAACTGGGCGGTCGTAATACTGTTTGCACCAACGGGTCACCATTTCGATGTATTCCGGCACCTGCCCGACGGCAGACCCCATACCCCGTTCACTCATCCCGTGCGGACAGCCAAAATTCAGCTCGATCCCGTCCGCACCGGTTTCAGCCACACGCGGCAGAATGGCCTTCCAAGCAGCCTCCTCACAGGGCACCATGATCGAGGCGATCAGGGCGCGATCTGGATAATCCGCCTTTACGCGGGCCATTTCCTCAAGGTTCACCTCAAGCGGCCGATCTGTGATCAGTTCGATGTTGTTGAGCCCCAACAACCGGCGGTCCGCGCCATAAATCGCGCCATAGCGTGGGCCGTTCACATTCACGACCGGAGGCCCCTCGGCCCCCAAGGTCTTCCACACTACGCCGCCCCATCCGGCCTCGAAGGCGCGGCGAACATTGTACTCCTTATCCGTCGGTGGCGCGGAGGCCAGCCAATACGGGTTCGGGCTTGATATTCCAATAAAGTTTGATGTTAAATCAGTCATTTATCCGGCCTCCCTGATGCAGTTCTGCATCTTTGTCTTTGAGTTTCACGCGCTCAGAGCAGCGTGGATATCCATCGCGGCATCGCGACCTTCGGCTACGGCGGTCACGGTCAGGTCTTCGCCTCCTGCCGCACAGTCTCCGCCAGCCCACACACCGGTCATTGAAGTGCGTCCCGCCCCGGTCACGGCAATCTTATTGCCATCCAGCGTTAGGCCTTCCGGCGCACCGTCAAGCGTCTGACCGATGGCCTTAAAAACCTGATCGGCGGGCACACGGACAGTTTCACCCGTTCCGGTCAGTCGACCATCATGGCTAGCAGTATACTCCAATTCGATCTCTGCTGCGGCACCATTTCCGTGAATAGCCACCGGCTGAACATTGCAGAGAATCCGAACACCATGCGACGCCGCCAAATCCTGTTCGTACCGGCTTGCACCCATCGCGTCGCGACCTCGGCGATAGGCGATGGTGACGTGCTCAGCGCCTAGCAGTTTCGATTTCACTGCCGCATCTACGGCAGTCATACCACCGCCAATCACAACGACATTGCGACCCACAGGTAGATCAACCAGATCGCTGGCCTGTCGCACATCCGAGATAAAGTCGACCGCCGGGCGCACCCCGTCTTTATCGACCCCATCAGCCCGCAGTGCGTTCACCCCCGCAAGTCCTATTGACAGGAAAACAGCGTCATAGTTCTCCTGCAACCCTTCCAGAGAAATCGTCTCTCCCAGAATCGAACCGGTCTCGATCGCGATCCCGCCTATTTTAAACAGCCAATCGACCTCGGCCTGTGCAAAATCATTGGTAGATTTATACGCCGCAATCCCGTATTCGTTCAGACCGCCTGGCTTGGGCTTGCCTTCGTGGATCACCACATCGTGCCCCTGCATCGCCAGACGATGCGCACAGGCCAGACCGGCGGGCCCTGCCCCAACTACGGCAATTGTCTTGCCGGTTGATGCGGCGCGCTCGAACGGATGCGCACCCGAGGCCATCACATCATCGGTTGCATAACGCTGCAGGCGTCCGATCTCGACCGGCTTGCCTTCGGCCGTCTCACGCACGCAAGCCTCTTCACACAAAGTTTCGGTCGGACAAACCCGGGCACACATGCCGCCCAGAATGTTCTGCTCCAGAATGGTCTGCCCTGCCGCCTGCGGTTGCCCGGCCTGAATCTGGCGAATGAACAACGGAATATCGATATCCGTCGGACAGGCCGTCACACATGGCGCGTCATAGCAGAAATAGCATCGATCGGCGGCCACGGCGGCCTCGTGCGGGGCCAGTGGCGGATGCAGATCGGTGAAATTCGAGGTCAGCTCATCGCTGGAAAGCCGCCCGGAGACGATCCCGGGTGCCATCTGGCCCTGTGCCATCACTCTACTCCCTGTAGATATGTTTGTTATGGACCCTAGCTTGCCACAATCTGATTTTTTATCAATTGGTAAAATTTGCCAAATGGTCAAAAAATGAAAAATCCGGGCGGAATCGCCCGGATTCAGTTAGAAATTGCCTATTTTGTTGGCAGCGGCGGCTCAGACCATCCCGCCCAGGTGGCCGGATTTGATCCAAACACGGGCTCCGCCCTCTCCTGCTACAGCAACAAAGCGTGGTCCAGGCGGCAAGCGCAACCAGTCCCAAGTGCCAAATTCCTCGCCCGCCTCGGCAAAGCCACCTTCGATAACAAAGACCTCAAACCCCTTATCTGCGTCCAATTCAATATGTTCGCCCGCGCCCCAGGTTTGCACCTGGACATCCTCATGCGCATCCTTGAACAAATCGATATTTCCGCCCCCGTTGATCGAGCGCCGAACCTCGGTGCGGTCATCGGGGTCGAACTGATGCAGTTTGACCAGAATAGTCGCGCCTTCGCTGGCCGAAGGTGTATGGCAGGACGTCGGGGGATTGCGTACATAGCTGCCGACAGGGAAGTCTCCGGTTTCATCCTGGAACACTCCGTCCAGCACCAGATATTCCTCACCCCCGTCATGAGTATGCGACGAAAACGCGCTGCCGGGGGCAAAGCGCACGATGGTTGTGGCACGCGCCACTTTCTCGCCAATGCGGTCCAGCATCTTGCGTTCGACGCCAGCAGCCGGTGACGCGACCCATTCGGTCTGATCAAAGTGAACGGCGACCCGCTGTGTGAAATCTGCATTGACCCGCATATGCAATCCTCCTGCGTTGCTGTCACATTAGATGGGAGCACGAGCCGGATTTGCAAACCGGTCATGTTTGGGGTTTTGACGCCCTTCACAGCTTGTTGTACTTCCGGTTGAGGCAGCGGCCGAATACCGGCCCGATCAGAAAGCGCAACACGATGCAGGCAAGCCCGGCGACATTCAACATCCTCATCATCGGGCAAAACAACCGGCTGCAATACGAGGCTCTTTTGTTCGCCGCCTCGCTGCGCCACAGCTCACCAGGGTTCAAAGGTCGGCTGTTCGTCGGGGTGCCACAGCCCGGCCCTCTTTGGCCTCAGAACCCCAGCATTCAGGATGCCGAAGTTCTTGAAGCCCTGCAGCATCTGGGTGCCGAGATTCTGCCTTTTGAATCTCATGCTTTTGGCTCGAGCTATCCCAATGGCAACAAGATCGAAGCTTTGCTGGCGATGCCAGAGGGCGAGCCCTTTGCCTTTTTCGACTCCGACACTCTGATCACCGGCGAAATTTCCGACGTCCCGTTCGATTTCGAACAGCCCGGCGCCTCACTTCGGGTCGAGGGAACATGGCCCAAACCCACGCTCTACGGCCCAGGATATGAGGGTATCTGGCGCGCACTGTATGACCGGTTCGGGCTGGATTTCGAAAGCTCTCTCGATCCCAGCCAGCCCGAGGGTTATTGGCGGCGCTACCTGTATTTTAACGCCGGTTATTTCTTCTACAAATGCCCCCGCCAATTTGGTGAGCGGTTTATGGGCTATGCCCGCACCATTCGCGACGAGGAAATCCCCGAACTGACCGGGCAAGTTCTGAACCCGTGGCTAGATCAGATCGCCTTGCCGCTGGTCATCCATTCCTTCGGTGGCGGACGGGATGCCCTGCCCGAGGGCCTGCTGGATGGTCGGATCAGCTGCCACTATCGCCTGTTCCCGATGCTCTACGCCCGCGAAAGCGATCATGTGGTCGAGATATTGGAAACCGTCGTGGCCCCGAACAAGATCAAAAAAGTGCTCAAAGGCTATGATCCACTGAAGAAGCTCGTGATACAGCGCAAGGGTGCGAAGATCCGGGCATTGTTCGACCGAAACAACCTGCCCGCACGCGAACAGGTAATTCGCAAAACGATCAAGTCCAAGGGGCTTTGGCTGCGGTGACGCGGACATTGTGCCGGGCGAGCCAATGTCCTAGAGATTCAGCAACACACATTCCAACAGGAGATTTCCTCGATGTCGGACGGACCCACCTACGGTTTTGACACGCTGCAAATTCACGCCGGGGCCCGCCCCGACCCTGCCACAGGCGCGCGCCAGACACCGATCTACCAGACCACGGCATATGTATTTCGCGACGCGGAACACGCCGCCGCGTTGTTCAACCTGCAGGAAGTGGGTTTTATCTATTCGCGACTGACCAACCCGACTGTAGCGGTGCTGCAGGAACGTGTGGCGACGCTTGAAGGCGGTGTCGGTGCGGTCTGCTGTTCCTCGGGACACGCAGCGCAGATCATGGCGCTTTTCCCGCTGATGGGGCCGGGCTGCAATGTTGTCGCCTCGACCCGCCTCTACGGTGGGACGGTGACGCAGTTTAGCCAGACGATCAAACGTTTCGGCTGGTCGGCCAAATTCGTTGATACCGATGATCTGGACGCTGTGAAGGCCGCTATCGACGAAAACACCCGTGCAGTTTTCTGCGAATCCATCGCCAATCCTGGCGGCTATGTCACTGATATCCGTGCTCTGGCGGATTTAGCCGATGCAGCAGGCATTCCGCTGATCGTCGACAACACCTCGGCCACGCCCTACCTGTGCCGCCCGATTGAACACGGCGCGACTCTGGTCGTTCACTCGACCACCAAGTACCTGACCGGCAACGGCACCGTGACCGGCGGCTGCATCGTGGATTCGGGCAAGTTCGACTGGTCGGCGAATGACAAGTTCCCCTCGCTCAGCGAACCCGAATCCGCCTATCACGGCCTGAAATTCCACGAGACCTTCGGCCCGCTCGCCTTTACATTCCACGGCATCGCGATCGGTCTACGCGATCTGGGCATGACGATGAACCCTCAGGCGGCGCATTACACGCTGATGGGGATAGAAACGCTATCGCTACGGATGGAGCGCCATGTCGAAAACGCGCAGAAAATAGCAGCGTGGCTCGAGGCAGACGACCGTGTGGATTACGTGACATATGCTGGCCTGCCATCCTCGCCCTATAGCGACAGGGTAAAAAAGCACTACCCGCGCGGCGCGGGCGCCCTGTTCACCTTTGCGGTCAAGGGCGGCTATGACGCCTGCGTAAAGCTGGTGAACGCGCTTGAGATCTTCAGCCACGTCGCCAACCTTGGCGACGCACGGTCGCTGATCATCCACTCGGCCTCGACCACACACCGTCAGTTGACGCCCGAGCAGCAGGAAGCTGCAGGCGCAAGCCCTGGAGTGGTGCGCGTGTCCATCGGGATCGAGGATGCAGACGATCTGATCGCTGATCTCGATCAGGCTCTGTCCAAAGCCAGCGCCTGATCCGATGACCGGGCACAACACAAATGAACTGGGTCAACCCATCGGTTTTTCGGTCACGGGCGAGTTCCCTCGCCCCACGCCACCTTACACACCGATGCAGGGCCGGTTCTGTTCCGTTGTGCCATTGGATGTAAACAGGCACGCGCCCGGCTTGTACCGGGCGTTTGCCAATGACATGGACGGCCGCAATTGGACTTACCTTCCCTACGGCCCGTTCGACTCTGAGGCGGATTTCACCGCATGGGCGCAGTCAAATTGCATGGATGCGGACCCGATGTTCCATACAGTGTTCGACGCGGATGAGGTACCCGTCGGGATGGCCTCGTACCTTCGAGTCGAACCAGCCGCGGGTGCAATAGAAGTGGGCCACATCCATTTCTCACCCTTGCTGCAGCGTAAACCGCAATCAACCGAAGTGATGTATCTGATGATGCGCCGGGTGTTCGATGAGCTTGGTTATCGCCGCTATGAATGGAAATGCGACGCCCTGAACGCGCCATCAAAACGCGCAGCTGAACGTTTGGGTTTCACGTTCGAGGGCGTCTTCCGGCAGGCGACCCATTACAAAGGGCGCAACCGGGATACGGCGTGGTTTTCGATTATCGACAGCGAGTGGCCGCGCATTCGCGCGGCATTCGAGAACTGGCTTGCGCCGGGGAATTTCGATGCATCGGGCCAGCAGCGCCAACCGCTGCAAGCCCGCGTTGGATCGTAGCTTACTCCGCGATTTCGAACTCCATCGCGATATTGACCGAAACGGAAATCTCTCCGCCTGCGACCGGCACGCCACCGGCGTCCGACATCGCCATCTCGCGCATCTGAGCCATCGGGCGAACACCTCCGCCGTGGTCGTTGATCGATAGGATGGGACCCAGCGTAACCCCGGACGCCTGCGCTAGTTGCTGCGCCTTCTCGGTCGCATCTGCCACAGCTTTGGCCCGTGCTTCAGCCTCAAGCGGTTTGGGCTCTTGCACGCCAAAGCTCAGACCGCCGAAATCATTCGCACCATCCTTGATGACCGCATCCATGATCTGGCCCAGATTATCCAGATCCCGCACGCGAACCGAAACGCGGTTGGACGCGGTGAACCCAGTGATCTTGGGTGGCTCATTGCTGGAATTGCTGCGCCCCGACCAGACCGGTGAAAGCGAAAGATCGCGCGTCTGAACATCGCGCGCCTCCAATCCCATTTCGTCCAGTCGTTTGAGGATCTGCGTCACCGCATCCGAGGTCGCCTGCATCGCTACCGATGCCTGCGCATCCTGATTGGTCACGCCCAGTATTATCGTTGCCATATCGGGTGCAACCAGAGCCGTACCGGTCCCGCTGACCGAGATGCGACGTTCTTCCGCATGGGCGGGCAGAGTCGCGGTGGCAGCGGCCATGGCGGCCAAAAAAGCAAGTGTCTTCAAGATGATCCCTCCTTGATGCTTGCTCTCAAGATGGGTGGTCGGGCCCGTACACGGCAAGGGGGAAACGTGCCTTTTTCTTTCCCTCGGCGAGTTCCTGCTCTAATCTCGGCGGGCAGACATCTAAGCGTTTGCATAAAAGCCGACAATTATGGTTCATCGCGATTATGAAACCCGCCTTTGCGCTGTCATTTTCTGAAAACGGCATTTCCTTGCATCATCAGTCGGATGGAGACTGGTACTGCATTGGAACCGTTCCATTAGATGCGTCAGATTTCGCGGACCAGATGCAGGCCCTTCGGGATCAGGGATTCGCGCTGGAAAATGACCTGAGTTGCAAGCTTGTTATTCCATCCGATCAGGTGCGCCTCTTGGTTGTCGACACCGATGGTTTGGACACCGATGCAGCGGCGAAAAAGGTCAAGGATACGTTGGCCGCAGCCACGCCCTATGAGCTATCAGAGCTGGCTTATGTCGCGGGCGACGTGGGGACTGAGACCCCGGTTGCCGCTGTGGCCCAGCAAACGCTGGACGAAGCCAGCGCATTTGCCACCGATCATGGCTTTATCCCCGAGGCATTCTGGGTCAGCGCAACCGGCAACGATGCTCTGGACGCGCCATTTCTGGAACTGCCGATCATTGTGGATGAGGACGCAGTGATTGCGGCCCCCAAACCCGTTGATACGCCGGACATACCGGTTCACGCCATCGCTGAAGATGCAGCCCCCCCTGCATTTGAGCCTGCTACCAAAGCACTGCCCTCGTCTGCCAAGACAGGAACGGATCTGAAACGCTTTGCAATTCCTGCGATCGCAGCGTCGGTTGTGGTTGGAATGTTGCTGGGTGTCTGGTCTTACAACAGCTCTGACCCCGAAATTGTCGAAGTGGCCGAACCGTTAGAGCCCGAGCTGCAGCCAGAGCCAGAAACTGCAACTGCAGAACCGCAGGCACAACCCGAACCTCAGGAAACCGAGATCGCAAGCCTCCCACAAGAACCTGAAGTGGCAGAGGAAGAACCGGTGCTCACCCCCACGGACGAGGCCATTCTCGAAGCACTGAAGATTGAACCGGAGCCGGTCGAAGACATCGCTGATCTGCCAGAGAGCAGAACCGAGTTTCGTGAGTTTACCGGCACCGCCCCCGTTGAACCTTCAGGCCTGGAGCCAGCGCCTGTGGCTGGCGTGGATAATCAATATCTCACATCGGTCGATCGCTCGGACCTGTCGACCGATTCCGTCGCACTACCCGAACTTGCCAGCCTCGACACAGATGCGTCTTTTGAGTCGATCTCTTTGCCAGGCCAAGCGGGGCAGCGGTTCAACCTGGATGAACGCGGACTTGTGACGCCAAGTGCCGAAGGCACGCTGAACCCGGCCGGTGTGATGGTTTATCTGGGTCGTCCCGCATCCGTGCCCCCCGAACCCCCAACCAGGTTCGAAACAGAACCCGTTGTCATAGAAGAGGTCGATGAGAGACTCGCGGCGTTTCGCCCACGGCCACGCCCGGAAAATCTGGTGGATCAATTCGAACGCCAGCAACTTGGCGGTCGATCCCGGCAAGAGCTGGCCTCGGTCCGGCCTAAGCTGCGGCCCGAGTCTCTGCAAACCCCTCCGCAGGTCGATGAAACCCCGACTGCGCTGGCTGTTGTACGGGTACCCCGTCCAAAAATCAGGCCTGCCAGCATCACGGCGCGCGCGACACGGCAACCTAGTTCTGGGAGTGCAGCGCTGGCCTCGACCGCAAATGTGGCCAGTAATGCCGATGAAGTTGGTTCGTTCCAGCCCAGAACGGTCAATCCCAAAATTCCGTCTTCCGCGTCAGTTGCGAGACAAGCAACCATCGACAACGCGATTAACCTGCGCAAGTTGAACCTAATCGGCGTGTACGGCACCCCGGCAAACCGCCGTGCTTTGGTCCGCCTGCCCAGCGGACGCTACAAAAAGCTGAAGGTGGGCGATCGCATCGACGGAGGTAATGTCATCGCCATCGGCGACAGCGAGTTGCGCTATCAGAAGCGCGGCAAGAACATCACGCTCAAGATGCCGCGCGGGTAAAGAAAAAGCGCCATGTCGGTCAGACACGGCGCTCGGTTGATTTCATTGATTCATGTTTAGGCTGCCGAGATTTCACCCGACTCGATCTGCTCGCGTTCGATCGATTCAAACAGGGCTTTGAAGTTGCCCTCACCAAACCCGTCATCCCCTTTACGCTGAATGAACTCAAAGAAGATCGGGCCAATGACTGTTTTCGAAAAGATCTGCAGCAGAATCTTGGTCTCACCGCCATCAACTACACCTTCGCCGTCGATCAGAATGCCGTGCTTCATCATCCGATGCTTGGGCTCATCATGGCCGGACACACGGTCGTAAGACATGTCATAATAGGCCTCGTTCGGACCGGGCATGAACTTCAGACCCTTCTCGGCAATGGCATCGGTCGAGGCGTAGATGTCGTCGCTGCCCACCGCGATATGCTGGATGCCTTCGCCGTTGTACTTCTTCAGGTAGGAGACGATCTGTCCGGTCTCGCCACGATCTTCATTGATCGGAATGCGGATGCGGCCACAAGGTGAAGTCAACGCGCGACTGTAAAGCCCGGTGAACTTACCTTGAATGTCGAAAAAGCGGATTTCACGGAAGTTGAACAGGTCGCCGTAGAATTTGAACCACTTGTCCATGTTGCCCTTGAATACGTTGTGGGTCAGGTGATCGAGATAGTAGAACCCATCGCCGCGCGGTTTTGACTGCTCCAGCCATTCAAATTCCTCATTGTAGGGCGAGGTGTCATAATACTGATCGATGAAGTAGATCAGCGAACCACCAATGCCCTTGATCGCCGGAACGTTCATGGTCTTGTCTGCGCCATCATAGGGCTCAGCCCCTTTGGCGATCGCGTGCTCATAAGCCTTCTGAGCATCAACAACGCGCCAGCCCATGGCAGGGGCGCAGGGGCCGTGCTCGGCCACGAATTTGGCTGCAAAACTATCAGGATCCGCGTTCAGAATGTAGGTTACATCACCCTGTTGCCAAAGCTCGACCTTGGGGGTGTCGCGGTGATAGCCGACATAGTCGAAGCCCATTCGCGCAAACAGGTCTCGCAGCTCTTGCGGCTCGGGGTGTGCGAATTCAACAAACTCAAACCCGTCGGTACCGGCTGGGTTTTCTTCGCTGATGACAGATTTCGGGGCGTTATGCGGGAAAGGACCCATGGCGCGTCTCCTCGGAAAACAGGAATTTCTTTGCTGATTCAAAAATACGCCTTAATGAGTGCTGTTTCTGCGCATTGTTTTCGTATAAACTAAGTTTAGATGCGTACTTTCCGCATATTGATTGCAAATCTTGAGGAAACGCCGCACGTGCTGGATCGGATTGATATCGGAATACTCGCAGCTTTGCAGCGCGACGCGCATCTGACGTCGCAGCAATTGGGTGATGTGCTGAATCTATCCGCCAGTCAGGCGGGCCGTCGCCGACAGCGCCTTGAGGCCGAGGGTTACATCACAGGGTACACCGCACGACTGGACCCGCTGAGGCTGGGGCTACAGGTTCAGGGGTTCATTCAGGTGCATCTGGGCACTCATGGTCCCGAACAATCCGCAGGCTTCGCCCGCATGGTCAACACCCGCCCCGAGATCACCAGCGCCTGGACGATGACAGGTGAGGCAGATTATCTGCTTCACGTCTATTGTGACGACTTATCCGCACTCAATACCTTGCTTCACGAAGTGATCCTGCCGCATCCTGCAGTTGCACGGGTGCAAAGCCAGATCGTAATGGACCAATTGAAACGCGACGCGCCGCTCCCGACCTGAGCGGATTTAAGAGGACAATAATGAACGAGTTCCTTTATCAGGCATCGATCTATCTGGCAGCTGCGGTGATCGCGGTGCCGCTTTCCGCCCGTCTGGGTCTGGGATCGGTGCTTGGTTACCTAGCTGCGGGCATCGCCATTGGCCCAATTTTGGGCCTTGTCGGGGCCGAGACGGAAAGCCTGCAGCATGTGGCCGAATTCGGCGTCGTGATGATGCTGTTCCTGATCGGGCTCGAGCTTGAGCCCCGTGCCTTGTGGGATATGCGGGACAAATTGTTAGGCTTGGGCGGGCTGCAGGTCGGCCTGTCGACCGCAGCAATCGCAGCTGTGGCGTTCTATGCGGGTCATCAATGGTCGGTGGCGCTGGCGGTTGGATTGACCTTGTCGCTTTCTTCCACTGCAATCGTGCTGCAGACCCTGTCCGAAAAGGGCCTGATGCAAACCAACGGAGGTCGAGCGACCTTCTCGGTCCTGCTGACGCAGGACATTGCCGTAATCCCGATCCTAGCTTTCCTGCCGCTGCTTGCCCTGCCCGCAAGCATCCACATCGAAGATGACGGCTCCATCAGCCGTGGCGTAGGCATAGCCAAAGACGCGGATTATCACGCCAAACTCTCGCTGGTCGAAGGTCTGCCCGGCTGGGCCGTTACACTTGTCACCATTGGCGCCGTCGCGTTTGTCGTATTGGCCGGCATCTACCTGACCCGCCCACTGTTCCGTTTCATCCACGCCACCCACCTGCGCGAAATGTATACGGCACTGGCGCTAATGATCGTGGTCGGCATCTCGTTCCTGATGACCCTTGTGGGCCTGTCGCCCGCTCTTGGCGCGTTTCTGGCCGGAGTGGTTCTGGCCAGTTCGGAGTTCCGACACGAAATGGAAAGCGACCTTGAGCCGTTCAAGGGGCTGTTGCTGGGCCTGTTCTTCATCACTGTGGGCGCTGGGATCGATATCGGGTATTTCTTCGCCGACCCGTTTGACCTGATCGGTTTGGCCTTGCTGGTCATACTGGCCAAGGGGATCATCCTGTTCATCGTCGGGCGCGCCTTCAAGCTGCGCGGGCGCGATCACTGGCTGTTCACGCTGGGTTTGGCCCAGGCCGGTGAGTTCGGCTTTGTCTTGTTGGCGTTTTCTACGCAGCAGAACGTGATTCCGCCGGGCTTGTCGCAAAAACTGTTGATGATCATCGCGCTGACCATGTTGATCACACCGCTTCTGTTTATCGTCTACGACGTACTTTCGCGCTTTCTCGGCGAGAGCAATCCGCAGGTTGAACCCGATCAGATCGACGAAAAAGGCCCTGTCATCATCGCCGGGATCGGTCGCTTTGGGCAGATCGTCAACCGGCTGGTACAGGCAAGCGGGTTTAAAACAGTTGTTCTGGACCACGATATCGAAACGATCCAGCTGATGCGACGGTTCGGAGTCAAAGGCTTCCTTGGCGACCCGACTCGCCCCGAATTGCTGCGCGCTGCTGGAATCGAAAAGGCAGCGGTCCTTGTCGCGGCCATGGATGACTACAAACAGGTCACACGTCTCGTCGGATATGCCCGCCGCCAGCGGCCCGATCTGCACATCATCGCCCGCGCCCGCGACCGCAACCATGTCTATGAACTGTATCAGGCCGGGGCCAACGACATTGTCCGCGAGATGTTCGACGGATCGCTACGCGCGGGCCGCTATGTTTTGGAGAATATCGGCCTCAGTGAATACGAGGCCGCACAGGCCGAGCAGACCTTCTATCACCACGACCGGGGATCGGTGCGCGAGCTTGCAGAACTGTGGATCCCCGGCATGCCGACAGCCGAAAACAAGAAATACATCGAGCGTGCGCGGCAACTGGAAAAAGATCTGGAAACCGCGCTGCTGGAACTGGCCGAGGAACACGCCAAGAAGTCGGCTTAACCGTCCGACACACCCGCTTCAGCGAATGTCGCCATGCCGGAATGGCAAGCAACCGCGCTTTTCAGAATGTTGATCGCCAACGCCCCGCCCGAGCCCTCGCCCAAGCGCAGGCCGAGGGTCAGTAATGGCTCCTTGCTGAGCTTGCCCAGCATCGCGGCATGCGCGCCCTCGGCGCTTTGGTGGCCCGCGATGGTGTGATCAAGCGCTGTTTCCGAAATCTGCGCCAGACAGGCTGCAGCTGCGGTGCAGATGAATCCATCCAGAATGACCGGTATCCGCAATACGCGCGCGGCGGCTATCGCACCAGCCATAGCCGCAATCTCGCGTCCGCCGAGACACCTTAGAATATGAAGTCCATCGCCCTGACCATGCAGAGCGACGCCTTCCGCAACAACCCGGGTTTTGTTCGCCAGACCTGCATCATCCACACCGGTCCCGCGGCCGGTCCAGTCGGCAGAATCCCCGCCAAACAACGCGCAAGCGATGGCGGCAGCCGGCGTGGTATTTCCGATCCCCATCTCTCCAACAACCAGCAGATCGGCCTGCGGATCAACCGCCTGCCATCCTGTGCGCAGTGCGCTTAGCAATTCCTCTTCGCTCATCGCGGGGGCTTGGGTAAAATCTGCGGTCGGACGGTCCAGCTCCAGCGCGTGCACGTCCATCTTCGCGCCCGCAGCCTTTGCCAACTGGTTGATCGCCGCGCCGCCATGTTCGAAATTCATGACCATCTGCACCGTCACTTCGGGCGGGAACGCCGAGACACCTTGAGCAGTTACGCCATGGTTGCCAGCAAACACGATGACCTGCGGCGCATCGATCCGAGGCCGCGCATCCCCGCGCCAACCTGCATACCAGATCGCCAGATCCTCAAGCCGCCCCAACGCGCCGGGCGGTTTGGTTAGTTGACCGTTGCGCTCTTCCGCGCCCTGCTTGGCAGCGGGGTCCGGACCGGGTGCGCCGGTCAGCGCATTGCGGAAACTGTTCAAGTCATTGAGTTCGGGCAGCATGGAAAGCCTCGTTGCATCAGAGTGGTTGTGTGTGTTTAACCAATGCTGGCAAAGCAACAAGACCCGGAAAGGCCTGGGAGTGACCAAAAACGACACCGCCCCGTTTTCCCTGTGGGATATCCCGCTGGCTCTGGTCCTTTTGACGCGCCTGCCCCTGCCACCCCTGCCCGATCAAGCGTTCACCCGCCAGTCGCGTGCGGCTTGGGCCTATCCCCTTGCCGGGCTTGTTGTGGGGGCGCTGGCTTGCGGCGTCGCCTGGATTGCAATCTGGGCGCAGCTGCCAACCCTTGCCACCGCCGCCCTGCTGGTCGCCACGTTGATCATCGCAACCGGAGCGATGCACGAAGACGGGCTAGCCGATACGGCCGACGGGCTTTGGGGCGGCTTCACAACCGAACGTCGACTGGAGATCATGAAGGACAGCCATATCGGCACTTACGGCGTACTGGCCCTGTTGCTGGGCCAACTGCTTCGAATTGCTGCTGTCATGGCACTGATCGGTGCGGGTCTGTTGACGGGCATATTGGCCGCCTGCCTGTTCTCACGCGCCATGATGCCCGTGCTGATGCGCGCGCTACCCAACGCTCGCAAATCGGGGCTGAGCCATTCGGTTGGTGCGCCCCCCTTGTCTGCGGTGCTGGCCGGTATCGTGTTGGCTATCGTCCTGTCGCTATTGCTGCTGGGTGGATCAGCCATCACGCCGATGCTCTGCGCCCTGCTTGCAGCGGCTTTTGTCGCTCGCATCGCCAAGACCAAGATCGGTGGCCAAACCGGTGATATTCTGGGGGCCACGCAGCAGGTCTCGGAAATCATCTTCCTCCTGGCGCTAACAGCCTCAATCTAAGACGCCCCACCGGTTTCAATGCGCAGCGTCGCGCCACAGTGTTTGCAATGCACAGCATCCGGATCGTGCCGGAACAGGCCGCAGCTTGGGCATTTGTAGCGCACTTTCTGCGGCATGAAGATCGCCTGCGCCAGACGGACAAACAACGCCACGCCCACAACCATGATGAAAACGGAAAACAGCTTTCCAGCTGGTGTGCCCAGCGTGATATCTCCGAACCCCGTTGTCGTCAGGGTCGCCATAGTGAAATAAAGCGCGTCGATATAGGGGGTCTGCGCATCTTCGGGGACGAAAAAGACCAGTACTGCAGTCGAGGTTGCAAAAACAAAGACCATCAGATTGATCGCCGCAATCACCGCGTCTTCGTGGGTTCGAAAGAAAGGACTATCTCGGCGCAAATCCCGCAGCAGATGATAGGAATGGATCAGCCGCAATGCGCGCAATATCCGCAAGAACGCGAGATTGCCGGTCAGGAACGGGTCAAGCAGCAGCGACACGATCACAACGATGTCTGCCATCGTGTAAATCTGGCGCAGTAGTTTCCAGCGGTCTTTGGAAATCCACATCCGCGCGCAGAAATCCATTAGGATGATCAGCCCGACACCCAAACTTGCCGCCGTCAGCCCAGGCCCATGCGGGATATTCGCCGTGGAGACAAAAAAGATGATCGAGGCGATATCGAACAGGATCAGCCCATAGCGAAACCAGACCGAGACCGGCTCGTGGCTGATGTAGAGAAACTTGACAGTTTGCTTCATCATGTCCCCGTATCTTCCTGCAGTTACAGAAAAATACCCGACACACACCACAAGACCAAGCGCCTAGTCGCGAAAAAGGGCCGCCCCGGATATCGGGACGACCCTTAAATTGGCTTGAACGCGATCAGGCTGCGCGTGAGGTCAGAACCTCATCGACCTGTTTGGCAGCCGAAATCTCATCGGCGCCAGAAACTGCGGCCACTTCGCGTGTCAGACGTTCCAGCGCGGCTTCGTACAGCTGACGTTCGGAATAACTCTGCTCGCGCTGGTCGTCGGTGCGGTGCAGGTCGCGGACCACTTCGGCGATCGAGATCAGGTCACCCGAGTTGATCTTTTGCTCGTATTCCTGCGCCCGGCGCGACCACATGGCACGCTTGACCTTGGCTTTGCCCTTCAGCGTCTTCATTGCCTGGCTGATCACATCCGGTGAGCTGAGCGACCGAAGCCCCGATTCAGTGACCTTGTTGGTTGGTACCCGCAGGGTCATTTTGTCTTTTTCAAAAGAAATCACGAACAGCTCAAGCGAGAAGCCTGCAACTTCCTGCTCTTCGATTGATACGATCTGACCTACGCCATGAGCCGGGTAGACGACATAATCGTTCGGGCGGAACTCAAGCTTTTTCGATTTCGACATTCATATTCATCCTTCATTACTGATCCGGATATGAGACGACAAAAGCACCACAGCCGAGGCCCTGCATGGCCCCGTCAGGCGGCTTATTTGTCATAAATTCAGAACTCCAAAGCGAGCATACTTACGGAGCACATCCCAATCACAGTCATCATTCGGTCCTAAGTATATCACAAATTTGCGACACTCAAAAGACCGCGCCAAGGTAAATGGGAAATTCCCTTTCTACCTCAACTAATTAATGCACAGATTGATGCCAAATGAACGGTAACCGGCTGCCGAATCGGTCAACCGCCCTCGCCTGGGGCTTCCGAGAAATATTTCTCCATCTTGCCTTCTTCGCCGTCGCGTTCCTCGGCCTCAGGCAAGGGGTCTTTTTTGGTCACGATCACCGGCCACATTTCCGAGTATTTCCGGTTGAACTCGACCCACTGCTCCATCCCCGGCTCGGTGTCCGGGCGGATGGCGTCGGCGGGGCATTCGGGTTCGCAGACACCGCAGTCAATGCATTCGTCGGGGTGAATGACCAATGTGTTTTCACCTTCGTAGAAACAATCCACCGGACAAACCTCGACACAGTCGGTGTATTTGCAGCCAATGCAGTTTTCGGTGACAACGTAGGTCATGTTGGATTTCCCGTTTGCGCTTTGGCGACTAGCTAATCCAGTCTGACCGCCGCTTCAAGGTCAGATCACCCCTTTGGGATGCGAGAAAGATCAAGCGCGCGTCTTTCTTTCTTGGTTGGACGACCTTTTCCCTCAAACGTAGGATTCTTGGGCGATACGTCCTGCTTTTCGGTCATATCGAAGTACAAAGCTTGCGCCTCGGGGGCCGGGCCGCGACGCACGCCAAGCGCTTCGATACGTACAACCCGAACAATACGCCCCTGCGGAAAGGTCAGGACATCTCCGGGTGCCACGGCTTGCGCCGGTTTCAGCACCCGATTTCCGTTCAGACGCACATGGCCGCCGCTGACCTGTTTGGCGGCCAGGCTACGGGTCTTGAAGAACCGCGCCTGCCACAACCATTTGTCGATCCGCAGCTTGGCCTCGGCCATCGCGGATCAGTTGCCGTCCTTCAGACCCATCAACGCTGCCGCAAATGGGTTATCGGGATCGATTGCCTTTTCCTTTTTGGGTGGCCGTGACGAGAAGGTCTTGGCGCCCTGAGGCTTGCCCCCCTTCTTGCCATGCGGCTTGCCCTGAGGTTTACCACGCGGCTTGCCCTTGCCCTGCCCCTGCTCGCGACGCGGACCACGGTTTTGCTGACGTTGGCGCCCCCAAGTGAAGGTGTAGAACACCTCAATTTCGGGCTCATCCGATTTGGACTCTGCTGATTTCTCAGTGGCCGGAGCCTCTGCTGCCGCCTCGGTGCTTTCGGAGGCTTCGGCTACCGCCTCGGCGGTTATACCGACGTCATCCGCTTCGGCATTTGCGGTCGGTGTCTCATCGACGACGGGTTGTTCCTCGGCTTCCGCCACAGGCTGCTCCGTGGGGACCGGCTTGGCCTTCTCACGTTCGCCGCGTTCGGCCTTGTAACCCAGTCCCTGCATCAGGTCTGCAAACTGTTCCAAGGTCATGCCGGTAATTGACAACATGTCGGGTTTGGCTTCGAACCCACCGCGGCTATCCTCGGACCGCAGCATGTCGGCCAGCCGTTCCAGCATATCGATCCGGATTGAGCGTTCGCCCGCATCGCGGTAGCCGCACATGGTGTCGTAGCCCTGCGGCGCGTCCTTGGCGACCGGAACGGTAACCAGACCCGGAGGTGGTGCTTCGGGGAACTCCTGCAAGCCGCCGGACAATGCCCATAGTACCAGACGCAGGCGCGTTGGCGCGGGTTTCAGCAGCAGCGGCATGAAGATGGTGAATTGACCGAACCGGATGCCATGTTTACGCAGCGCACCACGGGCGTCCTGATCCAGATCCTTGACCTCTTGCGCAACCTGCACACGGGGCAGCACGCCCAACGACTCGACCATACGGAAGGCAAAGCCCTTCGCCAGGCCCGTCAATTCTTCATCCCGCGACAGGTTCAGAAGCGGTTCGAACAGGGCTGCCACTTTGCGGTCGATGAAATGCTGCAGGCGGCGCTGAACCTTCTGTTCCACGTCCGGCCCGGCGGCCTCATCGACAAAAACCTCGACCACAGGCTTGAGAGGCTCGGCACCGGCAACAAGTTTGCCCACGGCATACTCGCCCCACATCAGGCCACCCTGATCGGTGAAATCAATTTCGGTATCGGGCGCATTGTAGAAGCGATCGGCACGCAGATGGAATTGCGGCGCGAGTGCTTGCAGAGAGGCTGACTTCAAGGCTTTCGCTTCAGTCCCCTGCGCGCTTTTGTCCGGGGTAAACCGGAACCCTTCCAGACGACCGACGAATTCACCTTCGACGGTCACTTCACCCTTGTCATTTACTTCGGCCAAAAGGGCCTCCTTCTGTTTGAGCCGGCGCAGCAACACTGACGTGCGCCGGTCCACAAATCGCTGAGTCAAACGGTCGTGAAGAGCGTCCGACAGCCTGTCTTCTACAGTGCGCGTTTCCTCGCGCCAATGGGATTCGTCACGCACCCAACCGTTTCGTTGCGCAACATATGTCCAAGTGCGAATATATGCCAACCTTTTGGACAATGCATCAATGTCGCCATGGGTTTGGTCGATACGGCGGATTTGCCGCGCCATGAAATCATCGGGGATACTTCCGCGCTCATGCAGATGGCCATAGATCACCTCAAGCAGGCTGGCATGTTCGGCATGGCTGATGCCGCGAAAATCGGGGATTCTGCACACATCCCATAGCAAACGGATCGACGGTCCATCGCTGGCACGGGCAACGACTTCGGTGACTTGGGACAGAGATTTCATGACGTTCAGATCGTCAGCTGGCCGCGCTTTGATCAGGTGCTCATTGTCTGGGCTGACCTCAAGCGAGTCGATTAGTGCGTCGATTGAGCCGAACCGCAAAGCGGCATTCCGCCAATTCAACTTTTTCATAGGCGTGAACCGGCTGTCCATAATGGCTTGGGCTACGCCCTCATCCAGCGGCGGAGCCTCGCCCGTCACACCAAACGTGCCATCCGACATTCCGCGCCCGGCCCGTCCTGCGATCTGGGCCAACTCGTTGGGGGCCAGAGGCCGCATTCGGCGGCCATCAAACTTGGTCAGAGATGAGAACGCCACATGGTTCACATCCAGGTTCAACCCCATACCGATGGCATCCGTAGCCACCAGATAATCAACCTCACCGTTTTGATAGAGGTCAACCTGCGCATTCCGCGTGCGAGGGCTGAGCGCCCCCATGACGACCGCCGCCCCGCCCTTTTGGCGACGAAGCAGCTCGGCGATGGCATAGACATTGTCGACCGAGAATCCGACGATCGCACTGCGCGCAGGCATTCGGCTGATCTTTTTCGAACCGGAATAGACCAGCTGAGACATCCGTTCACGCCGGATGAACTGCGCTTCGGGCACAAGGGCCGCGATGGGGCCGCGCATTGTGTCAGAGCCGAGAAACAGCGTTTCATTGGTGCCGCGCGACCGCAACAGGCGATCAGTAAAGACATGGCCGCGTTCGGGATCCACGCAAAGCTGAATTTCGTCAATCGCCACAAAATCAGTGCCCATGCCTTCTGGCATCGCCTCAACTGTACAGACCCAGTATTGCGTGCGCGGCGGTACGATCCGTTCCTCGCCTGTCACCAGCGCCACAACAGACGGACCGCGAATAGCGACAATCTTGTCATAGACCTCGCGCGCGAGCAGCCGCAGCGGCAGACCGATGACACCGGTCCGGTACCCCAGCATACGTTCAATCGCGTAGTGAGTTTTACCTGTGTTCGTCGGGCCAAGTACGGCCACGATTCGGGATGACCCGCTCACCTTTGCCCCCTGCGCCCTGAGACTTACAGCGCCTTGCCTTCAACCTGAGGCTTCAGCCGATTCACGGCATTGGTTACTTCTTCATGATGGGGATGTATAGCCAGCGCACGTGAATAGGCCTCAAGTGCTTGTTCTGGCTTGCCCACGATCTCAAAGATGAGGCCAAGGCCGTAGATAGCGTCGTAGTTGTTCGGATTCAGCGTCAATGCCTGTTCAAGATCCGCCGCAGCCATGCCAAACCTGTCAATGCCGAAGAAAACCGAAGCGCGCACATGCCAACCCTCGGCAAATTCGGGTGCGTGATCGGTAAGCGCCGTCAAATGATCAAGCGCGGCCTCGACATCCCCGTCATCCAGCGCTTCGCGTCCGCGTTCCAACAGCAAATCCGCTGAAGCCGAACCTGATTGTGACCACAGCGCCTGCAATTGCCGATCCAATCCGATGGCCTGTTCGGGCGTCGATTGTGCCAGTTGCTGCAACAGTGATGCCTCGTCCCGCGAATCCGCCTGCTGCGCGATGCAACTGGTGGAAAACGTGACTATGACGGCAAGTGCCGCGACGGTACGTTTGAGATTGGTGATTGCAATACCCATAACAATGGTCAGTGTAGCGTAGCGACCGGGGATGTCCATTCACGGCGCATGAACAATATGAGGAAGACCATGAGCGATATTCTGGAAAAAGCCGCGGCGGCATTGAATGAGAAACTGTCGGGCGGCGATTTCGATGCGTCAGCCAAATTTGCCATTGCCGATCTGGGTTCTATCATTCTGGATGCAAGCGGTGCGCGGGTAAGCGACGAAGATGCTGATGTGACCCTCAGCGCCGATGCGGACACCTTTGAACAGATCCTCAGCGGTGACCTGAACCCAACCGGTGCGTTCATGTCCGGCAAGCTGAGCGTTGACGGAGACATGGGTATTGCCATGAAACTCGCCTCGGTGCTGGCCTGATGGAGTTTTCGCCGGCCCCCTTATTCGAAGACGTGGCCGGCGGCCCTGCCGATGGTGCGGCGCATTGGCTGATCACCGAAGATGGCAAACGTATCCGCGTGGCACATTGGCTGCCCGACGGCGATGCGCACGGCACGGTGATGCTTTTCCCCGGTCGCACGGAATACATCGAAAAATATGGTGATACCGCCAAGGAATTTGTGAACCGGGGCTTTGCAAGTCTCGCGGTCGATTGGCGCGGGCAAGGGCTTGCAGATCGCCTGCTGGATGATCCGCGGATCGGTCATGTCGAACAATTCACCGATTACCAGCACGACGTTCGCTCAATACTGAAACTGGCCGAACAACTGGAGTTGCCCAAGCCCTGGTACGTCATAGGCCATTCCATGGGCGGAGCTATCGGGCTTCGCGCCGTTTTGGAGGGGGCTGATTTTGCGGCCTGCGCCTTTACGGGCCCGATGTGGGGGATTTTCTTTACACCAATCATGAAGCCACTCAGCCAGCTAACTGCCTATTGGGGGCCACGCTTGGGCTTGGGCGAGAAAACCCCGCCCACCACCACGCTAGAGAGCTATGTGGCCTCACAGCCCTTCGAAGGAAACGTGCTGACACGCGATCCGGCGATGTACCGAATGATGCAGGATCAGTTGGCCGCACACCCTGAACTTGCTTTGGGCGCACCGTCTACCATCTGGCTGCGCGAGGCGCTGGATGAATGCACCTGGCTGGTGGAACAGGCCGCGCCCGAGATCCCTGCCCTGACCTTCTTGGGTAGCCATGAACAGATCGTGGACCGCAAGGCCATTCGGGCACGTATGGCCAACTGGCCTAGCGGTACTCTGGTCGAGATTCCCAACGGCGAACACGAAGTTCTGATGGAGGCACCCGAGGTGCGCGGGCCGGTCTTTGATCAACTTGCTGCACATTTCGCGGCAGCCGCGGCGAAACCAAAACCCGAGCCCTGTCATTAAGGTTTGACCAGACAGCTTGCTTGTGATCCGGACGTGCCGCGCCTAAATGTTTGCCAACGCAGTTTATTCGAGGTGTTCCATGCGCGACCTTCCCTTTCCCGTCCGTGATGCAAATGCAGGCGGCGGTGCCGATGATCTGGGCAATTTGCCGGAATGGGATCTGACGGACCTCTATGCCTCGGAAGATGCACCCGAACTGGCCCGCGATCTGGACTGGCTGGAAGGCGAATGTGCGTCCTTTGCCACAGATTATGAGGGTAAGCTGGCCGAATTGGACGCAGCTGGCCTGCTGACCTGCGTGCTGCGCAACGAAAAGATCAACGCCATCGCCGGGCGGATCATGTCCTTTGCCGGATTGCGCTATTACCAACTGACCACTAACGCGGATCGCGCCAAGTTCCTGTCGGACATGCAGGAGAGGATCACCGTCTTCACGACGCCTCTGGTGTTCTTCACACTGGAACTGAATCGCATCGACGATGACGCGCTGGCTGCGCATTTCGCCGCCAATGCTGATCTGGCCCGGTATGAGCCCGTGTTCCGCCGTATCCGCGCGATGAAGCCTTATCAACTATCCGACGAGCTTGAGAAATTTCTGCACGACCTCGGCGTTGTCGGTGACGCGTGGGAACGCCTGTTCGACGAAACAATCGCGGGTCTGACCTTCACCGTCGATGGTGAAGAGCTGAATATCGAAGGTACGCTGAACCTGCTGACCGAGCAGGATCGCGCCAAGCGTGAAGCCGCAGCGCGCGAACTCGCCAACGTTTTCCAAAGCAACATCAAAACCTTCGCGCGCGTTCATAACACGCAGGCCAAAGAAAAAGAGATCGTTGATCGCTGGCGCAAAATGCCATCTGCCCAGACCGGTCGTCACCTGTCGAACGATGTCGAGCCCGAAGTGGTCGAAGCCCTGCGCGAAGCCGTTGTGGCCGCCTACCCCAAGCTGAGCCATCGTTACTACGAACTGAAACGCAAATGGCTTGGTCTGGACGTGATGCAAGTGTGGGACCGTAATGCTCCGTTGCCGATGGAGGACACTCGCATCGTCGATTGGTTCGAGGCCGAGAAGACGGTGATGGACGCCTATAACGCGTTTGATCCTCGGATGGGTGAGATCGCAGCTCCCTTCTTCTCGAAGGGTTGGATCGATGCGGCCGTGAAGCCCGGCAAAGCGCCTGGCGCCTTTGCGCATCCCACCGTGACCGAAGTTCATCCCTACGTGATGCTCAACTATCTGGGCAAACCGCGCGATGTGATGACCTTGGCGCATGAATTGGGCCACGGCGTGCATCAGGTATTGGCCGCCGATCAGGGCGAGATGCTTTCATCGACCCCGCTGACCTTGGCCGAAACTGCTTCGGTCTTTGGTGAAATGCTGACCTTCCGCAAAATGCTGGATCAGGCCGAGACAGCGGAACAGCGAAAGGTGCTTCTGGCCGGTAAGGTCGAGGACATGATCAACACAGTCGTCCGCCAGATCGCCTTCTATGACTTTGAATGCAAACTGCACGCCGCCCGTCGTGAGGGCGAGCTGACACCAGACGACATCAACGCCCTTTGGATGAGCGTTCAGGCTGAAAGCCTTGGCCCCGCATTCGAATTCATGGACGGGTACAAGACCTTCTGGGCCTATATCCCGCACTTCGTCCACTCACCGTTCTACGTCTATGCCTATGCGTTTGGCGACGGCTTGGTGAACGCGCTCTATTCGGTTTACGAAAGCGGTGCGGACGGGTTCGAGGACAAGTATTTCGAAATGCTGCGGGCTGGTGGCTCCAAGCACCACAAAGAGCTTCTGGCCCCGTTCGGACTGGACGCCAGCGACCCTGAGTTCTGGGACAAAGGCCTGTCGATGATCTCGGGCTTTATTGACGAACTGGAAGCGATGGAAAGCTAAAGTTGAAAGGCAGCCTGTATGGCTGCCTCATTTCTCTTTGGCTGATTTCATCGTCGTCACGAAAATGGCCGTGACAATCAATACCGCGCCAACAATCGAAAGCGGTGTGATCGTTGCGCCCAGAAACAGTGCCGAGTTGACAAAGGTAAACACAACCGAGGCGGCGAATAGCAACGTCGCCGTCAATGTCGACACGCGGGCGGCGGCCTCGTACCAAAGATAATAGGCAAGCGCGGTCGGCAAAACGCCCAGAAGGATCAAGAAGATCACGTCGTTTGCGGTCGGCATCTGAATAGAAAAAGCCGCCAGTGGCACCAGCAAAACACCCGAGCACAAAAAGATGCCAAACAGGAAGTTCAACCTTTCGGCAGTGGTCTCAGATGACTGCATCGCGCGGCTGCTGGAAATCAGGAACACCGCCCAGCTAAGTCCCGCCCCGATTTCCATCAGATCGCCCAGCAGGGGTTCTCCCCCGCCTTGAAAATCCCGATAGACGGTCAGAAACACACCGAGGATCGCCAGCAAGGTCGCCAATACATCAGTCCGGCCAACGGTGGTATCCGCGAAGAAATACAGGAATATCAACACAAAGAACGGCGCGGTATTCTCAAGCACCATCGCATTCGCGGCACCTGTATGCTCCAGGCCGATATGGAACAAAATATAGTTCACCACCGTCGACAACACCGCCAGTCGGAAGTTCCAATCCCTGTACTGGATTGAAACCCGTGCACCCATCACCCGCAACATGCAGTAAATCGCAAAAGCAGCAATGAACAGGCGCGACACGGCAATCTGTAACCCGCCGAGATCACTAGTCAAATATCGCACGATAACGCTGTGCGTGCCCCATAGAAACGCGGCTAGGAACCCAAGAACCAACCCGTTTTGCAGTACTGATCTCTGCGGCTGATCCTTCACCGGGTGCTCCTCGCGTTATTTTAACTGACTGTCTTTCGAACCCCGCCGATTGATCCCGCCGCGGGATTTGAAGCTGCTGTCACGCTCTTGCTGACAGTCCAGGCACAGCTTTACGCCGGGCAGAGCAAGGCGGCGTTTTTCGGGGATCGGTTCTTCGCATTCAGCACAATGTGTCAGGCTTTCGCCCACAGGTCGCTTTTGCGCCTGCATCCGCGCCAGCTCATCGGAAATCGAAGCTTCGATCTGTTCACTCACCGCGCCATCGCGCGCCCAGCCGCCCGCCATTTAGCCCTCCTGATCCGGTCGGGACAGGATACGCGAGACACCACAGGGGTGGCAAGCTAGAGCGAAACGGCGGCGTCAAAGACCTGATCGATAACCTCTTGTGTGCCCCTCACGAATTCCAACGAACAGGGATATTCAACCCCTTCGCGAACCGATTGGCAGAACGCTTCGACCTGCAATTGATAGTGGTTGTCCGCAGGAAACCGGGGCACCAGAACCTCAAGGCCCGGTCGGTGCAGTTCAACCCGCGCCTCGCCGAACACACGGGCATTGAACGGAGCAGTCAGACGGATCATGCCACCTTCTCCGTGAAACACCATTTCCTGATGTGGATGCATGCGTGTTGAGACGTAGGCGGAATAGGTAAATTCGGGAAACTGCGCGCGTATTTCGGTGAAGACATCCACGTCATTTTCCCACCGGATCGCACCGCTGACCAAGACCGGCTCTTGCCCAGTCGCAAACCGAGCGCTGCCGATAACATACACCCCGATGTCACGCAGCCCGCCCCCACCGGTTTCCGCACGGTTGCGGATGTTGCCCGTGTCCGCCCGGTTGTCATAGCTGAACGCCCCGGTGACATGGACCAGCCGGCCGATCGCTCCGTCCGCGATCAGTTTACGGGTCAGATGCCACTGAGGGTGATGCACGATCATATATGCTTCGGCAGCCAGCAAACCCGTCTGGTCCCTCTTTGCGATCAGCGCGTCAAACTCATCGGCCCGCATGGTCATCGGCTTTTCGCACAGCACATGCTTGCCAGCATCCAGCGCCTTCAGGCTCCATTCGACGTGAAGATGGTTGGGCAGCGGGATGTACACCGCCTCAATCTCAGGATCGGCTAGCAATGCCTCATAGCTGTTGTAGACATTCAAATCAGGGCAATATCTGGCAAAGGGCTCGGCCTTGGCCGGATCCGAGGTCGCCAACCCCGCCAGCCGCGCGCCCTCTGCCGCATGGATGGCGGGCGCCATGTGTTGTCGTGCGAATCTGGCTGCACCCAGAACACCCCAATTGACCGGTTTATGCATTTGCGCCCCCTAAAAATTGATGTAACCCGCTCACGGCGAGCTCAATGTAATTCAGTTCCTGATCTGTCTATCAACCACCTGCCAATAAGTCAGTCCTATCTCTATCTATTTGAAAATCATACGCCTCAATAAATTTTTTGATGAGATTAAAAGACCCCGATAACCTTATACTTTATATCGATAATCTAAAATCGATCAGCGTCAAACCTGCCCTCGCAAATCAGTATTGTTGATCCAGTCTGATACTGCCGCCGTAGCTCAAACATCGACTGAATCATGCTCGGATGGTGCTCTGGCAGCATCCGGAGCAACGGCAAACAGGGTGGGAGGCTTACTGAAATGCCAGCAACACATACGATTACAGGAACAGTGCTAAAAAGCGGTGATCCCGGAACGTTTGACAGCGACAATCAGGATTTCGACATTCTCCGCGAAGCGGTGATTGCAGCCGGGCTGGCGGAAACGCTGGACAATCCTGAGGCAGAACTGACCGTCTTTGCCCCAAATGACGCCGCCTTTATTGCTCTGGCACAAACACTTGGGTATCAAGGCGATGACGAGGCTGGAGCATTGGGCCACATCATCAAGGCGCTCACCCTGCTTGGCGGCGGAGACCCTATCCCTTTGCTAACCAACATTTTGAAGTATCACGTGGTCGATGGTGAGTTCGACAGCACCACAGTGGTCGGTCTAGGCGACGGGGCTGAAATCCAAACTCTGCTTGGGTCGTCAGTCGAACTGAACCTTGAAAGCGATCCTCCCAGCCTGGGCGATGCCGATCCGGGCATCGACGATCCCGGCTTGATCGCGTTCGACGTGGATGCGTCAAACGGTATCATTCACGTACTTGACGGCGTACTTCTACCCGTCTCGGTGTCGGGCATTCTGGGCAAAAAGAACACGGACTTTATCCTGGGTGACAGCAGCGATGAATTCATCTTTACCGGACGCGGCAAAGACTTTGTTCACGGTGATGGTGGCAATGACGTGATCAACACCGGCTCGGGCAATGATGTGGCGCTTGGCGGTGCCGGGAACGACATAATCTTCGGGGGGCGCGGAAAGGATATTCTGCGTGGCGATGAAGGCCATGACAAAATCTTCGGAGGTCGTGGGAAAGACATCATCGACGGCGGCGAAGGCAATGACAAACTCTTTGGTGGGCGCGGTAAGGATACGTTTGTATTCGATGAAGGCGACGGTCACGACTGGATTGTCGATTTCCGCGTCGGCAAGGACAAGATCGACCTGTCCGAATACGATGGCATCAACAGCTTTGAGGACATCGAAGACGATATCGACGGTAAGTTCTTCGGGACCAAGATCGAGTTGGACGACGGAGACAGCATCTATCTGTCAGGCGTCTGGGCAAGCCACCTGTCCGAGTCCGATTTCATTTTCGCATAACAAAAAAATCAGCCCGCTCATATGGCGGGCTGATATCAGTCTGGGGTCAGTTTGAACCCAGCATACCTTTTTCGCGCGCAAGCTCTCGCATCTTCTTTTGCAGCTTCTCGAACGCGCGCACTTCGATCTGACGAATACGTTCACGGCTGACATTGTACTGCGTGCTCAGCTCTTCCAGCGTAACAGCCTGGTCCATCAGACGGCGCTGAGTCAGGATGTCTTTCTCGCGGTCATTCAGAACATCCAGCGCAGCAGCGAGCAATTCGCGCCGGGCTTCCAATTCATCGCGCGCTTCGTAGTCGCCAGCCTGATCGGCATCTTCATCTTCCAGCCAATCCTGCCACTGCATGGTGCCTTCGCCTTCGGACCCCACGGTCGCGTTCAGCGAAGCATCGCCACCGGACATCCGACGGTTCATGCTGATCACTTCTTCCTCGGTCACTCCGAGGTCTTCTGCAATCTTGGCCACGTTTTCAGGACGCAGATCACCCTCTTCCAGCGCGCCAATGCGTGCCTTTGCTTTACGCAGGTTGAAGAACAGCTTTTTCTGCGCCGATGTTGTACCCAGTTTCACCATCGACCACGACCGAAGGACGTATTCCTGGATCGAAGCGCGGATCCACCACATGGCATAGGTCGCCAGCCGGAAGCCTTTTTCGGGGTCAAACTTCTTGACCGCCTGCATCAGGCCCACATTGGCCTCGGAAATCACCTCGGCTTGCGGAAGACCATAGCCGCGGTATCCCATGGCGATCTTGGCTGCCAGACGCAGATGCGACGTGACCATTTTATGCGCGGCCTCGGTATCCTGTTCCTCGACCCAACGCTTGGCCAGCATATATTCCTCTTCTGGCTCCAGCAGAGGAAACTTGCGAATCTCTTGCATATAGCGGTTCAGTCCCCCTTCAGGAGACGGCGCCGGAAGATTTGAGTAATTTGCCATTTATTTCTGCCCCTTGGACAAATGTTTAAGCCCTTAACATGGGATATGGGTACCCGACCCGGAACATTCAAGAGGATCTAATAACAGTCTGAAATTAACCCTATGTAAAGGAAAGCTGAAAAGGCCATATTCACAAGCCTTTGCAGATTATTTCAACGGTTTTCTTAGATTTTCCAATAGCTCAGCCATATCCTGCGGCAGAGGTGCCTCAAAACGTAGCATCTCGCCTGTGACTGGATGTTCGAACCCAAGTACGGCGGCATGCAGGGCTTGTCGTGGGAAAACTTGCACCGCGTCTGCAGCCTCGGTTGTAAAGGCGCGCGCCGCCAGCTTTCGTTTGCCGCCATAAACCGGATCGCCAACCAGACCATGGCCAGCGTGGGCCATATGGACACGGATCTGGTGTGTCCTGCCCGTCTCAAGCCAGCATTCGATCAAGGACAGACCGCCGGGCGTTCCAAAAACTTCGACAATCCGCGCCCGTGTCACTGCGTGGCGGCCTCCGTGAAACAGCACGGCCTGCTTTTGCCGATCCGTCTTGTGCCGCGCCAGTTGAGTTGTTAGGCGCATGATGTTGCCGGGCTCAAAACTGACACCCTTGATCCCACGCAACCGAGGGTCATTGGCATCCGGCACACCATAGCAGATCGCGCGATAGTAGCGCTCGACGCTATGCGCCTCGAACTGGGCAGCCAGCCCGTGATGCGCCGCATCCGATTTCGCCACAACCAGCAACCCGCTGGTTTCCTTGTCGATCCGGTGCACGATGCCCGGGCGCTTGACGCCCCCCACACCCGAGAGATCATCCCCGCAATGATGCAGCAGCGCATTGACCAGCGTCCCGTTCGGCGAGCCCGGCGCCGGATGCACGACCATCCCTGCTGGTTTGTTGATCACGATCAGATCGTCGTCCTCATAGACGATCTCCAATGGGATATCCTCGGGCCCGATATGGCTATCTTCGGCCTCGGCCACAGTAATTCCAACCAGCGCGCCTTCGGAAATCTTAGCCTTGGCGTCCTCAACCGCAATTCCATCAACGGTCACGGCCCCGTCACTGATCAACCGGGCCAGACGGGTACGCGATAGGTTCTCTTCCGCTGGCACATCCCGCGCAAGCGCCTTATCAAGGCGGGGCGGCGGTGCGGCCGCGATATGAAACTCTATCAGGCGAGTGCCCATGACTGTCCCTTCCGAACCTCAGGAACCGCAGGAAACGCCTCAGCTTCGATTGCTGCGGCGCATGGTCATGTTGCTGACCGCGGTTATGATTGGCGGGGTTCTAGTGACATTCGCTCTGATTGTCATCCGCCTATCGGACCGCACTCCGAAGCTGCCCGACCAGATCGAACTTCCGGACGGCGCAAAAGCGCAAGCGTTGACCATCGGCAACAACTGGTATGCGGTCGTGACCGAGGACAATCGGATTCTGATCTTCGACAAGACAACCGGAAAACTACGGCAAGAGGTCGCGCTGGATTAGCGTCAGGCCTGACCCGAAAGCCGGTTCAGCTGATTGGTAAAGCGCTTGTGAGGCGGATAGAGATCGCGCGCTTTCTCAAGATAGGGACGTGCCTTGTTCTTGTTCCCGCGCCGCATGTGTATCTGGCCCGCCATGCCCTGAATAACGACGGTCACGTCATCAAGATCGGCAGCTTTCAGAATAAGCTTCTCGCCCTGCCCGATCTTGCCCGTCCGCTCAAGCAAGTGACCCATGGCGAACATGAGAAACGGGCTTTCCGGGTCACAAGCCAGCGCCTCAGCCATCGTTCGATGCGCAGCTTCGGTATCGCCTTCTGCTTCGTAAAGTTCGGCCAGCCGCTTTTGGTACAAGGCACTTTCCGGCACACCAGCTACGATCTGGCGGGTTTTATCGATCGCCTGAGCTCCGGATATTTCCCCTAGATGCCTCTGTAGTATCACCCTCGCGCCCAACAATCGCGGGTCGTCTGCTGGTACGTCGTGAACCTCATCGAGTGAGGTAGAAAGCGCTTCCAATCTTTGTTGGTGATCAAAGATACGACTTGCGCGTTGATCCAGCGCCAACTCGGCCCAATCCAAGAGTATGAAATCGAAGTTGCAAGGACGCCTGACAACAACATTGCGCTGAACCAGATACAGGTTATTGAACGGTGGAAATCGGCGTTGCCGAACGACCTTCTGCAACGACCAATCCACAGGCGGCATTAGCCTAAGCGCAAGTTGGGCGCAGTAGAGCATTCTGGACCCCAGCACCACAACATCCGGCCGTAAGGGTTTGGACCAGAACGCTTTAGCAAAGTGCAGCGTCGCCGCACCGCGCTTGCCCTGCATGCCAAGAACAGCGCCGCGCAACGCGCACAAAACAGTATAGTCTTCGGGCCAGAGATGCGGGTTCTGCAATCCCTCTTTGGCATGTGCCTCGCTTTCCTGCCACTTCGACAGGTAAAAACAGTTCAGGGATTGCAGAAGTGGCATAAAGGCGTTGTCGGCCCCGGCGTCCAGAATAGGTTTCGCATTATCATACGCCTCTTCGCAGCGATCCTGCGCTGACAGATGTTGCACCGCCTTTGAATAGATATGCGCCGCCTCTGAGGGATTCAGAAAGGCCGATGGCCCCTTCGCAACCCGTTCGATGAACCGCGCATTGGCCGCCTGCATCTCATCCTTGGACAATACATCGCGGAACACTTTACGCTGCTGCCCCGAAATCCGGGCTGCAGCCATTGAAAAGCCAGATATGTGTGGCGCGATCACCTGATCCGCCCGTGACATCGCAAAAAGCTCCAGAAAGTCCCGCTGCGCCCGGGTCAGAGCCGACAGATCAGCGATATCCGACATCTGCATGAGCTCCGGAAACCGTTGCTTGAAACGGTCTATCACCTCTGGCTGATCCGAAAACATGATCGCCGTCTGGCCCTTGGATTTCTCCAGATGGGCCTCGTAAAACTCGTCAGGTTCGATCTTGGCGGGCCAGATCGAATGCTTCCATGGTAATCCGTTCAGGATTTCTCCGCGCCGAATGTGGTAAGCCGAAACCCCCTGCCCCGAGAGCTTCTGATCCGCGCGATCCATGATCTGACGAACCTCATCCACAAATCCAACGCTATGTATGAAATCGCGATAGCGGGGACGGATGGTTTCGATCTTTTGCCACGGGAAGACCAATATCTCGTTCGCTTCTTCGACCAGAACCGAACGGCCAGACGCCAAATGGTCGATCAGCCGCTCGGGCGATGGATCGTGTTGGAAGGCCCAAATTGGCAGAGCGGTCGCGCTTATCGTGTCGAACTCTGCCTGATCAAGGAAATGCGCATCCATCCAGTCTTTGGTGAATAACTCCTCAGGATGATCCAACTCCGGCGCATCGGTGCCTTGCGGGAACCAGTTCACCCGGTAGTCTGTCCCAAAGTCTTCGGCCAGACGGATACAGGTCAGGATCATCAGCAGGCGCGCGCCCAAACAATCCGTGCGCCGACCAATGAAAACGCCACGCGTTTGGATCATTGCGCGATCCGGGTGGTCAATGCCCTGCCAATTATTCCAATTATCTGATACATACAGACATTCCCAAACCACGTTCGCCTAAGGTCTTACACAACCGCTACAGTTGAGGCGAGATGTGAAAAACGCGGTGTTTCGCAATTTGTTGCAACACAAGGTTAAGCAACTGCCGGACGGGCCTGCGACAAATCCGGAGAAATGCGAATGGCCTGCGAGATCAAGTTCAGGCGCGCGATTGAGCGCTGGGAAATGATATCCGCCGGAATGCGTGTGGCCGCTGCCAAGGCGTCCGTCAGTGAAACGCCGACATCCGTTGTCAACACGCGCAGCGCGGTGGTCAGGTTCAGATCGGCCCCGGCCAGGGTTCCATCCGGCAAGGTCAGCCTGCTGTTTTCACGTTGGATGACACGCCCTTCCAGCTTGAATTCCTGCAGATCCGTTCCAGCAACGGCCATCGCGTCGCTCACCAGAAACAGATGCCCCGGCCCCTGTTTAGCTGCAAAGGCGGCGCGCATCGTCTGCGGGTGAACATGGATTGCATCCGCTATCAACCCGGCAGACATCGCACCGCTGGACAAGACTGCGCCAACCAGCCCCGGTTCGCGGTTGCCCAACTGACTCATCGCGTTAAACAAATGGGTGGCGCAGTGCGCGCCCGCCTGTGCGTAAGCCACGCAGGTCTGAAACTCGGCATCACTGTGCCCCAACGACACGATGACCCCCGCCTTGCTGAGCGTTTCGACCTGAGCAATCGTGACACTTTCAGGCGCAAGCGTAACCATCAATGCAGGCAACGCCCCTGCCGCTTCTATCAGCTGTGCAAGATCAGCGTCCTGCATCCGGCGGATCAGCCCGCCGTCATGCGCGCCCTTGCGTCGCACCGAGAGATGCGGCCCCTCAAGATGCAAGCCGACAATCCCCTGAACTCCGCGCTGAATGGCCTGAGAAGCAGCAGAAATGGCAGCCGTTGTCTTTTCGGGCGTGTCCGTGATCAGCGTCGGAAGGATCGACGTCGCGCCAAGCTTGCGATGAGCCGCCGCAATACGCTGTAATGTCTCGACCGATGGATCGTCGTTGAACATGACGCCTCCGCCGCCATTCACCTGCAAATCTACATAGCCGGGGCTTAAAATATCGCCCGACAGATCCTGAACCATCTCATCCGAAGGCAACTCGGCTTCGGGCAAAATACTGTCGAGCAGCCCGCCGACGAAACGGGCGGCGTGGCCGTCCTTCAGGGTTTTACCATCAAAGATAGGCCCGCCCGCGAAGGTGATCGTCGCATCGGTCATACCGTCTCCGTCACTTTCCGCAGGTGACGCGGTGCATCGGGATTGATGCCCCGGCGCTTGGCCACAGTTTCGACCATACCGTAGAACGAAGCGATTGAGGCTACCGGATCTGTCATCCAGTGCGTGGTGCGGACATGTGGTAGCCTCACGGCATCAGACACCTGATTGGTCGTTGCGAAGACTTTTGCGCCCTTAGCTGCGAGCGCATCGGCGACTTCGGCGATGTTGGCCTCAGCCGCGTCTCCGGACGAGAACGCAATCACCGGAAAGCCCTGATCCACGATCGAAACCGGGCCATGCAGAACTTCGGCCGAGGAATAGCTTTCCGCATGAATTTGGCAGGTTTCCTTGAATTTTAACGCCGCCTCATTCGAGATCGCCCAGGACATCCCCCGCCCCAGAGTGAACAGGGATTGGCCATCGACTGCCTCGACCACCGCACTCCAATCGCAGGTGATCGCCCGCGATAAATCTTCCGGCAATTTGTGAATTGCAGCCAGCAAGGTATCGTCGCCCTTGACCTCGGCCAGCAACCAAAGCCCGGCGACCAGAGAGGTGACGAAAGTCTTGGTGGCAGCCACGCTAAGCTCGGGGCCTGCAAGGATGGGCAGAGCCGAGGTGGCGTTCTGGGCCAGTGCAGACGTGGTATCGTTCGTGATCGCCACCGAATACGCGCCGCCTTCTGTCAGGGACTTCGTCAGCTGTACGATGTCGGGGCTTTGACCCGATTGGGATACCGAAATACACAGCGCACCGGGGCATCGCATATCGACCCCATAGATCGATTTCACGCTCGGCCCAACCGAGGCCATGGGCAGGCCCAGCAGCAGTTCCGAAGCGTATTTCAGATAGCTGCAGGCATGGTCCGACGAACCCCGCGCAACCGAAATCAGGAAGCCGGGATCGTGCGCGCGGATCGCGATGGCCGTCTTTGTAATCGCCGTGGCACCATCAGTGAGAAGCCGATCAACGGCAAAAGGTATCTCATTGATTTCCTGCCGCATTTGAGTTGTATCGCTGGACATGAGCCCCGCCTTTCAGGTTGACAGACGCAGCTCTGCCACGAAATCGTAAGCATCGCCGTGATAGATGGATCGGGTCAGTTCAGCAACGCGCCCGCTTTCTAGATACGAGGTCCGCTGAATGCGCAGCCCCGCCGTACCTTCTGCAACATCAAGCAATCCAGCCTCGGTTGCTTCGAGATTGATGGCCGAGATTTTCTGGATCGCGCGCACCGGACGATTGCCTGAGTGTTCGAGAAAGGCATAGAGAGATCCGGTAACCTCAGTCGGGTTGGGCAATATATCCAGCGGCAACGCCGCGCGTTCCAGCGCCATCGGTCGCCCGCCAGCCGCGCGCAGACGATGAATGCGGGCGACCTGATCACTCGCCGATAGGCCCAGCGCCAGCATTTCATCAGGTGACGGCAGGAATATTCCGCGCTCCAACCAGGTTGAAGTCGTTTCAAAACCGCGCCTCTCCATGTCTTCGGTAAACGAGGTCAAATGCGACAGCGACTGCTCAACCCGTGCAACCGCTTGACGCACGAATGATCCCGAGCCTTGCCGCTGTTCAATCGCGCCTTTGCGCACAAGTTCCTGAATCGCCTTGCGGACCGTCACCCGCGACAGGTCCGTCAGTTCGGCAATCTCGCGCTCGGGCGGGAGTGAACTGTTCGGGGCCAGAATACCCTCTTCAATCCCCTGCTCCAGCCGCTGCCGCAACTGCACGTAACGCGGACCGGCAGTCTGACCCAGCCAACCCTCGGGCCGCAAGAAGTCAGCAACGCTCATGTCGGGTCTCCTTTTGAAAGGCGTGGGCCAACGCGATGGCACCGGTCAACGGATCGCCCAGCGGTTCGGCCAATTCCTGTTGCATTGGCGCAGGCAGAAATTCCGCATATTGCGGGCCGATGCCGCCGGTCAGGCAGATCGAAAGGCCGGGCATCCAGCCCATCGCCAACATCTGATCCGACAGATACTGTGCACTATCCTCCATGATCGACAGCGCAAGCGCATCTCCTTGCTTTGCGTGTTGCGTGACAACAGGCGCCAGCGCTCCGAACTCGGTAGGCGACATCTTGGAGGCGGTCCTGACAATCCCAGCAGCGCCATCAAAACGCGACAACAGGCTGTTCGCCAATTCAGACGCAGGCTTCAGAGCGTCCACACAGTCAAGCGTACAGGCCAAAGCCCGCCGCCCAACCCATTGCGCCGAGGCCTGATCCCCGAGAACAGGCCCCCAGCCCCCGGCAAATGACCTGCGATCCCCATTCTGGACCGCCAGAAAAGAACCCGTTCCGCAATGCGCTACGAAACCGTCTTTCGAACCCAACGCACCACGTAATGCGGCGGGCCTGTCATCTTCAATCAGAACATGGTCAAATGGCAGCTTCTCTGCCAGCCGATCAGCCAGCGCGCGCCCCGTGATACCGGCCAGCCCCAAGTAGGCTGGCGCACGAGCGATTTGAGTTGCCTCTAGTCCGGCACGTCGGGCCAAAGCAGCAATTCCGTGCATCAACTCAGCGCAGGCTGCGTCAAAATCGGTTGATACATTTGCCGCACCAACCTCGACACACTGAACCGCAGAGCCGTCTGAAACAGCAAGACGGCAGCGCGTTCCACCGCCATCAGCGGCCAGCACAATGGTATCAGAAGGGCGACTCATGGAGATACCTTTATAATACCTATTTCAAATTTTGAAGACCAAATTACGCAATAATGCAGCAATAGTTGTCTAAATCTTGAAAATATTGGGCGTAAAAATAAAATGGTAGACTAATGGTATCTAAAAGGTATGATATTCAAAATTTCGGGGGAGAATCACGTGACCAAGCCAGTTACCGAACAGCTACATCAAGACGCGATCGGACTTGACGCCCGACCGCTGACTGAAGTGGCCGAGCTGCTGGCCCGCTCGCAAGCCGACGCTGCCGCTGCCCCGCTTTCCTCGCTGCCCACCCTCTGCGCAGGCGCAAAAGCTATGGCGCAATCCATCCGATCGGGCGGGGTTTTGCGCTATTTGGCGGCAGGCTCTTCCGGCTTGATGGCCGCCTCGGATGCGCTGGAACTGGGGGGAACTTTTTCGATACCAGCCCGCCAGATTCGCATCCACATGGCAGGTGGATTGCCCTCAGGGGTAGAGATGCCGGGAGATGTCGAAGATGCCACCGACAGCCTTGCCCGAGACCTGGCCGATCTTTCTGCCAAAGACACCTTGATCACCGTCTCGGCCAGCGGAACCACACCGTACACAACCGCAGCAGCGCGGATCGCGCGGGACAGAGGCGCCACAGTTATCGGCATTGCCAATAACGGGGGCACCGAACTGTTGCAGCTTTCTGACCATCCAATCCTGCTTTCCACACCACCTGAACTGATCTCGGGCTCTACCCGCATGGGCGCTGGTACAGCGCAGAAAATCGCACTGAACATGCTTTCGACGCTGATGGCGATGGAGCTGGGGCATATTCAGGACGGCATGATGATCAATTTGCGCGCTGACAATGACAAGCTACGCGCCCGAGCCAACGGGATCGTCTGTCAGTTGACCGGTGTTTCCTCCGCGCAGGCTACAAAGGCGTTGACTGCGGCAGAGGGCAACCTCAAATGCGCGGCCCTTTTGGCTGTAGGCGCAGGGTCCCTGGACGCGGCGCAAGCAATGCTAAGCAACACCGACGATCACCTCCGCCCTGCGCTGGAGCGGATGAAACAAAACCAAGAAACCATCAACCTGGGAGATATCAAATGACACGCAAAGTTCTGAGCCTTGCCATGATGAGCACGGCGCTGGTCACAAGCGCCTATGCGCAAGAGGCCACTTTGACCATCGAAAGTTGGCGAAACGACGATCTGGCGTTGTGGCAGGAAAAGATCATTCCGGCGTTCGAGGCCGAGAATCCCGGCATCAAAGTAATATTCTCGCCCTCTGCACCGGCAGAATACAACGCTGTCTTAAACTCAAAGCTCGAGGCCGGATCGGCTGGCGATCTGATTACCTGCCGTCCGTTTGATGCCTCGCTTGCGCTATACGAGTCGGGGCACCTGACCGATCTGTCTGATCTTGAGGCCATGGGAAACTTCTCGGACGTGGCCAAATCTGCGTGGCAAACCGATGACGGTTCAGCCAGTTTCTGCGTCCCGATGGCGTCAGTGATTCACGGCTTCATCTACAACAAAGATGCGTTCAATGAGTTGGGCATCGAAGTTCCAACTACCGAAGCTGAGTTCTTTGCCGCCCTCGATAAGATCAAGGAAGACGGTACCTATATCCCGATGGCGATGGGCACCAATGACCAGTGGGAAGCCGCAACGATGGGCTATAACAACATCGGCCCGAACTACTGGAAGGGTGAAGAAGGTCGTCAGGCGCTGATCAAAGGCGAGCAGAAGCTGACCGACCCCCAGTGGGTCGCCCCGTATGCGACACTGGCCAAGTGGGCCGACTATCTCGGCGACGGGTATGAAGCGCAAACCTATCCCGACAGCCAGAACCTGTTCACGCTGGGTCGTGCAGCGGTCTATCCAGCAGGCAGCTGGGAAATCTCGGGCTTCAACACGCAGGCCGATTTCGAAATGGGCGCCTTTAAGCCACCGGTCCAGAACGCGGGCGACACCTGCTATATTTCGGACCACACCGATATCGGCATCGGCATGAACGCGGCGAGCGAGAACCAGGAAGCTGCGCGCACCTTCCTGGCTTGGGTCGCAAGCCCGGAATTCGCCAGCATCTTCGGTAACGCCCTACCTGGTTTCTTCCCGCTGTCCAGCACTCCGGTCGAGCTGGAAGATCCACTGGCCAAGGAAATCGTCGGTTGGCGGGATGAGTGCGAAAGCACAATCCGCTCGACCTACCAAATCCTGTCGCGCGGCACACCGAACCTCGAAAACGAGACTTGGGGTGCATCCGTTGCAGCCATCAAGGGTGCCGAGACACCCGAGGCGCTGGGTCAGCAACTGCAAGACGGTCTGGCCAGCTGGTACGCACCGCATCAGTAACACCTAGGCCACTCACACCGGACGCGGCTACCGCGTTGCGTCCGGACCTTTCCCCCGGAGATTCCCATGCAGACCCGCCGCATACGCTGGCACATTGCCGTTTTCCTCGCCCCTGCGGTGCTGGTCTACACGGCAGTGATGATCTTCCCCTTGTTCAACACACTGCGCCTCGCACTGTTCTCCGAGGTTGATCAGACACGTATCTACGTGGGCTTGCAGAATTTCCGCACCCTGTTCTTCGATCCGATCTGGTCCGAGCAGTTCTGGAACGCTTTGGGCAACAACTTCTGGTTCTTCCTGATCCACATGCTGGTTCAGAACCCCATCGGCATCGCTTTGGCCGCGCTTTTGTCGCATCCACGCTTGCGGTTTGCCGCGCTCTATCGGTCCGCGATCTTCATTCCGACCATTCTGAGCTTTGTGATCGTCGGTTTCGCGTGGAAGCTGATATTGTCCCCGCTTTGGGGCATCGCACCTTCAATGCTGGACGCCATTGGTCTGAAGTCGCTGTTTGCACCATGGCTGGGCAAGGAAGAATACGCGCTGACAACACTGGCACTTGTCTCGGTCTGGCAATTCGTCGGCATCCCGATGATGTTGATCTACGCCGCCCTGCTGTCGATCCCCGAAGAGATCCTTGAAGCTGGAGAAATAGATGGCATCACTGGCGCTTCGGCGTTCTGGAAGATCAAGCTGCCGTTGATCGTTCCCTCGATTGGCATCATCTCGATCCTGACATTCGTCGGCAATTTCAACGCGTTCGACCTGATCTACGTCTCGCAAGGTGCGCTGGCAGGGCCGGATTTCTCAACCGATATCCTAGGCACCTTCATGTACCGCACCTTCTTTGGCTTCCAACTGCAACTGGGCGACCCGCATATGGGCTCCGCCATCGCTGGCGCCATGTTCGCGATCATCCTTGTGGGTGTCTGCATCTACCTTTTCGGCATCCAGACCCGGATGCGCCGGTATCAGCTGTGAGGGTGAACGCATGAACAAAGCACGCCATAACCCGCTGAACACGGCCGCCATGCACGGGGCGCTGATCCTCTACACGTTGATTGCCCTCTTCCCGGTCTTCGTGATCATCATCAACAGCTTCAAAACCCGACGCTCGATTTTCCGCGAGCCACTCGCCCTGCCCGATGCCGAAAGCTTCTCGCTGATCGGTTACCAGACGGTGATGAAACAAGGGGATTTCTTCCTTTATTTCCAAAACTCGCTGATCGTGACCGTGGTGTCGTTGGCCTTCGTTCTGCTGTTCGGCGCCATGGCCGCCTTTGCCCTGAGCGAATACAAATTCAAGGGCAACACTCTGATGGGCCTCTATCTGGCGCTTGGGATTATGATCCCGATCCGCATCGGCACCGTGGCGATACTTGAGATGATGGTGGCAACCGGTTTGGTGAACACCCTTTGGGCCCTGATCCTTGTCTATACCGCGCAAGGTCTGCCGCTGGCGGTGTTCATCCTGTCTGAATTCATGCGGCAAGTCTCGGACGATCTGAAGAACGCAGGCCGCGTCGATGGGCTGTCCGAATACACCATATTCTTCCGATTGGTCCTACCGCTGGTCCGCCCCGCCATGGCGACCGTGGCCGTGTTCAACATGATCCCCATCTGGAACGACCTCTGGTTCCCGCTGATCCTTGCCCCGGCCGAGGAAACCAAAACACTGACGCTGGGCAGCCAGGTCTTTATCGGCCAGTTCGTCACCGACTGGAACGCGGTTCTGTCGGCGCTCAGCATGGCGATCCTGCCGGTGCTGGTGCTCTATGTCATCTTCTCGCGCCAACTGATCCGCGGCATCACTTCAGGAGCTGTCAAATGACCAAAGTTCTGATCGCTGGCCTCGGCAATATGGGGCTGAGCCACGCTTTGGCCCACCATCACCACCCGGACGCTGAAGTCGTGGGGCTGGTGAACCGGTCTGGCCGCGTGGATCATCCTGGCCTGACAGGCTATCCGGCTTATTCAGATTTTCAGGCAGCTCTGACTGAAACCAACCCGGATCTGGTGGTCGTCGCCACCTATTCTGACAGCCATGCTGATTACGCCTGCACCGCGATGGAGGCCGGAGCGCATGTCTTCGTTGAAAAGCCGCTGGCAACCACTGTGGCTGATGCCAAACGAGTCGTCGCGAAAGCCATTGAAACCAAACGCAAACTAGTGATTGGTTACATCCTGCGCCACCATCCTTCGTGGATGCGCCTGATCGCCGAGGCGCGCGACCTTGGCGGGCCTTACGTCTTCCGACTGAATCTCAACCAACAAAGCAGCGGGGCCGAGTGGGAAACACACAAAGCTCTAATGCAGACCACCTCGCCCATCGTCGATTGCGGTGTGCATTATGTCGACGTGATGTGTCAGATCACTGACTCCGACCCCGTGCGAGTCCACGGCATGGGCCTTCGCCTAAGCGATGAGATCGCCGAAGACATGTACAACTACGGCCAGTTTCAGGTGGTCTTCGAGGATGGCTCGGTCGGCTGGTATGAGGCCGGTTGGGGCCCGATGATGTCCGAAACTGCGTTCTTCGTGAAAGACATCGTGTCGCCCTACGGCTCGGTCTCGATCACCGATGGAAACAAGGGCGCATCCGCCGATATCGACGGACACACCAAGGTTGGCGGCCTTCTGGTCCATCGCCCCGATGGCGACCAGACAATCGACATGCCCGATGAACCCGGTCATCAGGAGCTCTGCGATGCCGAACAAGCCTATATGCTGCGCGCCATCGCCGAGGACATCGACCTGACCCGCCATATGAACGACGCCGTGCAATCGCTGGCCATCTGCCTCGCTGCCGATGAAAGCATCCGCATTGGCCAACCCATTTCGCTGAAAGAGGCACGCACATGACCGCCCTGACGCTGACAAACGTGAACAAGTCCTTCGGCACTGTCGAGGTACTGAAAGATATTAACATCGAAGTCGAAGACGGAGAATTCGTCGTCTTCGTCGGCCCCTCCGGCTGCGGCAAGTCCACCCTGCTACGCGTGATCGCGGGGCTGGAGGACGTGACCTCGGGCGAAGTGCGCATTGGCGGAGAGGTGATGAACCTTACGCCTCCCTCGAAACGCGGCATCGCGATGGTGTTCCAAAGCTATGCACTCTATCCCCACCTGAATGTGCGCAAGAACATGTCGCTGGCACTGAAACAGGAAGGCCAGGGCAAGCAGGTCATCGAAGAACGCGTCGCCAAGGCCAGCAAGATGCTGAACCTTGAGCCCTATATCGACCGTTACCCCTCAGAACTGTCAGGCGGCCAGCGCCAACGTGTCGCCATCGGGCGTGCCATTGTGCGTGAACCCAAACTGTTTCTGTTTGACGAACCTTTATCCAATCTGGACGCCGCCCTGCGTATGAATACGCGACTGGAAATCGCCAACCTGCATCAGCAGCTCGATGCATCGATGATCTACGTCACCCACGACCAGACCGAGGCGATGACGCTCGCTGACAAGATCGTCGTCCTGCGCGACGGGCGCGTTGAACAGGTTGGCAGCCCGATGGAGCTATATAATAACCCCGCCAACCAGTTCGTCGCGGGTTTCCTTGGCGCTCCGTCGATGAATTTCTTCCCCGCCAGCGTAATCGGCGACAGCGCGGACACAACGTTGGGTATCCGCCCAGAGGATCTGTATTTATCCGACGAAGGCCCCCTGACCGCGAACGTGACACATGTTGAGCATCTGGGTGGAGACACAAACGTGATCGCGATGATGCAAGACCACCAGATCACCGCGCGCCTGTTCGGCCAGCATCAGGTCAACGCTGGTGAATCCGTCCATTTCGGCTACGCCCAGGATCGAACCTATCGCTTCAACCAACAGGGCGCCCGTCTCACCTGACAATTTCGGGTAACGATTTCAGGATGTTGGTGCGGTCGAGAAGACTCGAACTTCCACGGGTGTTACCCCACAGCGACCTCAACGCTGCGCGTCTACCAATTCCGCCACGACCGCACTGCCAATGACTTGGTAGAGGGGCGTATAGACGCTGAGCCGCGCGATGTGAAGAGGCAAAAACACAGCCGATTGAAATCACGTGCTTTAGCCATATCTAACCGCGATACAATGCAATCTGGAGCAGCCATGCCCTCGCCCGATCCCCGCCCTACCGTGCAGATTGATGTCGTCTCGGATGTGGTCTGTCCGTGGTGTATCGTAGGTTTTCGTCAACTCGATGCCGCGCTGAAGCAAGAGAATGTGCCGGCCAGATTGCGTTGGCATCCGTTCGAACTGAACCCCAACATGGGGCCAGAGGGGCAGAATCTGAGGGAGCATATTGCCGAGAAATATGGCTCGACGCCCGAGCAAAGCCAGCAGGCGCGCGAGCGGTTGACTGCGTTGGGTACTGAACTTGGGTTCACCTTCAATTTCACTGATAACAGCAGAATCGTGAACACCTTTGCCGCGCATCAACTGCTTGACTGGGCGGAAACACAGGGGCGTCAGCATCCGCTGAAACTGACCCTGTTCGAAACCTATTTCACCAAGCAACAGGATGTCTCTGACGTCGAAGTGTTGATGGGCGCGGTCGAGGCGGCCGGGCTCGACCCGGAGGCGGCGCGAACCGCACTTGAATCAGGTGCGCATGCCCGACCGGTGCGTGAAAAACAACAGTTCTGGACCAGCCGGGGTATCTCGGGCGTGCCTTCGATGGTGTTTGGAGGGAAATATCTGCTGACCGGCGCACAGGGCACGGACACTTATGCGCAGGTCCTGCAACGCTGCCTGGCCGAGGCCGCCTGACCCCTTCCCCCTGCCCCGCAGACGGTCTAAGGAACGAGCATGGAATGGAAGACTACCGACGGGCTGATCGACTACGACGAGGCCACTGCCTTCATGGAGGCGCGCGTTGCCGCGATTGCAGCGGGTGAGGCGGACGAATGCATTTGGCTGTTGGAACACCCGCCGCTTTATACCGCTGGGACTTCTGCCAAGCGAGAAGATCTGACCGATCCGGATCGCTTTCCGGTCTATGAAAGCAAGCGCGGTGGACAGTACACCTATCACGGCCCCGGTCAGCGCGTTGTTTACGTCATGCTTGATGTGGGCAAACGCGGTCATGATGTGCGCCGCTTTGTACAGCAGCTTGAGGCATGGGTGATTGCGGCTCTGGCCGAGTTCAATGTCACCGGTGAGATCCGCGACGGCCGCGTGGGCGTCTGGGTGCAACGGCAAGACAAGCCGCTGACGATCACCGGCCAGCCAGCCGAGGACAAGATCGCGGCCATCGGCATTCGCCTGCGGAAATGGATCAGCTTTCACGGCATCTCAATCAATGTCGAGCCGGACCTGTCACATTTCACCGGTATCGTGCCCTGCGGAATTCAGGAACACGGGGTGACCTCACTGGTCGATCTTGGGTTGCCGGTGACCATGGATGACGTCGATGTTGCGCTAAAAAAGACCTTTGATGAGGTCTTCGCCACCGAAGGCGCCTAGTTTATAGGTGATTCCACGTATTCGGACAGATCTGGCCAGAATACGCAAAAGACAATGCTAGAATTTGGGGCACTCTGTTTCGAAAATCATTCAGAAAATTCCTTTGAATGGTCTCAATTCGCCTCAAATTCAGGGATTCTTCACATCCTCTCCTTACAAACGCCATCTGACCACATAGTATGTAATGACCGTTCATGAGTGAGTGGTGTGTTAACCGGTGATCTCAGGGCTGCCCTGCGAAATCCGTGAAAGTGTTTGGTTACGAGTCTGCCGTTCCGACCCCATATCGGAACGGCAATTCTCGTTTTAGGCCCCTAAATCTGTTGATGCCCAAATCGGGTTGATCCGACGCAAGCGTGCCCGCTGGCTTCGATTTCAAGCGTAACATGACCAAGCCCAAACTTGTTCTGCAGAACCTGCTTGACCATCACCCGGATATCCTCGGCACTATCTTGTGCGTCGGGTTTGATGACCAGATGCGCCGACAGCGCGGGCTCACGCTCCTGCATGCTCCACAGATGGATGTGGTGAACTCCTGCCACGCCCGATACGCCCTCAATGGCTGTGGCGACCTCTTCCGGATCCAATTCTGTTGGCGCGCCCAACATCAGAACGCGTATGGTTTCACCGATCTCGGATTTGACGTGCCAAAGGATGTAAAGTGAGATCATGATGGTGACCGCTGGGTCGACCCAAGTCCAGTTGAAGACAATTACAGCGGTACCTGCGACAATCACGGCGACAGACCCCAATGCATCGGCCACATTGTGCAGGAATGCCGCACGAATATTCATGCTGTCCTTGGACATGGAATAGGTCAGCATAGCGGTGACAAGGTCGACGACCAATGCGATCCCAGCGATCCAGACAACGATCCAGCCATTAACCGGCTCGGGCTCGACAAACCGCATTACGCCTTCGTACAGCAGATAGACCGACAGAACGATCAGTGTTGTGTAGTTAACCAGCGCCGCTACAACCTCGGCCCGGCCATACCCGAAACTCATACGCGCGTTTGCGGGTCGACGAGCGATCTTGCGGGCAAAGAATGCGATGACCAGCGCAATCGCATCTGACAGGTTGTGCAAGGCGTCCGCAATCAAGGCAAGCGACCCTGAAATAACCCCGCCCACAATCTGTGCCAGCGTCAAGAACATATTGACCGCGATGGCCCAGGCAACGCGCGCATCTCCGGCCTGCGGATCAACATGCGCGTGGCTGTGCCCTTTGTGGGAATGCTGATGAGCCATTTTAGTGTGTCCTATTTACTGAATCACCATGCTACATAATTCCTCTAGTGACTAGAGGTTCAAGGGGGTGTTTTCGAAAATGAATGCAATCGGGGCTCCCTCATTTCGCACTGGATTCAAAGCACCTACGATCCGGTTCTGGACTTCTACCGCCGTTCGAACCTACTGCGGGTAATCGGCGCCGCTATGACGAAACCGCGCTGCGGCGGTTGCAATGCGTACGCCATGGCCAAGATCTGGCCACCCGCTGGCCCAATTAGAGGCTTTGCTCACGCTCGAAGCTGCAAATGGAAAAACTTGAACCGGGCTAATGAAATCGCCGAACAGTTGCCTGAATATCTACGAATCCGGATCGCACGCCTGAAATGAATGGAACAAGACTGATCCGTATTCCTCAGGTCTGCGACGAGCAGCGCTGTTACGCAAGTGTCGTGCTCCATGCGTTTGGTGATCACGACGCCTGCGACAGCTCGCTTCGAAGGTGGATCAGGTCAGTGCCGCGCGGATCTTGTCGGCGTGTTGAGCAATCAGGTCAAAATCGCCCATTTTACCGGGTGGGCGTATCGAGACGCCCTCGTGGCGCGGCAATACATGCACATGAAGGTGAAATACCTCTTGCCCGCCTGCGGCCTCATTGAATTGCTGAACGGTGACGCCATCAGCGTCAAACGCTTCTTTCACAGCGTGAGCCATCTTCTGTACCGTCGCCATCACCGCTGCCAGTTGCTCGGGCGTTGCATCCAGCATGTTGCGACAGGGGGTTTTGGGGATCACCAACAAGTGCCCGTCCGCCCGGGGCATAATATCCATCAGCGCGACGGTGTCGTCGTCTTCATACACACGGTTTGACGGGATTTCTCCGCGCAGGATCTTGGCAAAGACATTTTCGGGATCATAAGCGGTCATTACAGGCCTCCGGTGTTGGACTTACCCGTTGTTCTGAGCCGCCGCTTGATGCGGGTCAAGCGGGTTTCCCCGTCACCACTTGTAATCGCGGACTGAATCCCCAAATCCCTCGCATCCGAGGTCAGATTATCGCGCAGCACAGTCTGCCCGCGACAATTAATCTTGATCCAGATCAAACTCGACCATTGAAGGTCGCCCCTTCGCAATCTAAAACCAGCAGGAATCCCGCGCGTTGGAGAGGTCCGACTGCGCGGTACAGTTGCAACAGGAGGCACCTAATGGCAGACGCAGCCATTCATGGTCACGAGCATGAAGATCAGCGCGGCTTTTTCACCCGCTGGTTCATGTCGACCAACCACAAAGACATCGGGATTCTCTACCTGGTCTTTTCGGCCCTTGCCGGTCTGATCTCGGTTCTGATGACTGTCTATATGCGGCTCGAACTGATGCACCCCGGTGTTCAGTATATGTGCCTCGAAGGTTTCATGGCCGATCCATGTACCCCCAACGGTCACCTCTGGAACGTAATGATCACCTATCACGGTGTTCTGATGATGTTCTTCGTGGTCATCCCTGCCCTGTTCGGCGGTTTTGGCAACTATTTCATGCCGTTGCAGATCGGCGCGCCGGACATGGCGTTCCCGCGGATGAACAACCTGTCCTTCTGGCTGTATGTCGCTGGCACCTCGCTGGGCGTCGCCTCGCTGCTCAGCCCCGGTGGTAATGACCAGCTTGGTTCAGGTGTTGGCTGGGTTCTGTATCCACCGCTGTCGACGACCGAAGGCGGCATGTCCATGGACCTTGCGATCTTCGCCGTGCACGTATCGGGCGCCTCCTCGATCCTCGGCGCGATCAACATGATCACCACCTTCCTGAATATGCGTGCCCCGGGCATGACACTGTTCAAGGTGCCTCTGTTCAGCTGGTCGATCTTCGTCACTTCGTGGCTGATTCTGCTGTCGCTGCCGGTTCTGGCAGGCGCGATCACCATGCTGCTGATGGACCGCAACTTCGGCTTCACCTTCTTTGATCCGGCCGGTGGCGGCGATCCGATCCTGTATCAGCACATCCTTTGGTTCTTTGGCCACCCGGAAGTGTACATTGTGATCCTGCCCGGCTTTGGCATCATCAGCCACGTGATCGCGACCTTCGCGCGCAAACCAATCTTCGGCTACCTGCCGATGGTCTGGGCGATCATCGCGATCGGTGTGCTGGGCTTCGTCGTATGGGCGCACCACATGTACACCGTTGGCATGTCGCTGCGCCAGCAGGCCTACTTCATGCTGGCCACGATGGTCATCGCGGTTCCGACCGGCGTTAAGGTCTTCTCGTGGATCGCGACCATGTGGGGCGGCTCGATCGAGTTCAAAACCCCGATGCTGTTCGCCTTCGGCTTCCTGTTCCTGTTCACCGTTGGTGGTGTGACCGGCGTTGTGCTGTCGCAGGCCGGCGTGGACCGTGCCTATCACGACACCTACTACGTCGTTGCGCACTTCCACTACGTGATGAGCTTGGGTGCCGTCTTCGCGATCTTCGCTGGCGTGTACTTCTACTTCTCGAAGATGACGGGCCGTCAGTATTCCGAGTTCTGGGGCAAGGTTCACTTCTGGCTGTTCTTCATCGGCGCCAACCTGACCTTCTTCCCGCAACACTTCCTGGGCCGTCAGGGCATGCCACGCCGCTATATCGACTACCCTGAAGCGTTTGCTCAGTGGAACTTCGTTTCGTCGATTGGTGCGTTCATCTCGTTCGCCTCGTTCCTGCTGTTCTTCGGCATCGTGATCTACGCCCTGCTGCGTGGTGCGAAAGAGACACGCCCGAACCCGTGGAACGAATACGCGGATACGTTGGAATGGACCCTGCCCACGCCGCCGCCGGAACACACGTTCGAGCAGCTGCCCAAGCAGGAAGACTGGGACAAGGGCCACGCGCACTAATCCCGCCATCCAAACCAAATTCAGCAAAGCCCCGCCCCGTGCGGGGCTTTGTGTTTTTTATGCCCCCAGTCCGCAACTTGCTGCACCCAACACGTAGACGCACCAAAGATCAGGCCGCTAGTATTTGCGAAAACAGCATAATCTAAGACGGGTGCGCGCCACATGATTCTCCATCACGGCATCACACTTCGGCAACTGGTCAAAGGCTCTGCCGGGTTCATTTGCATCGTCATGGCCTGGATACTCCTGCTTGAACTAGTGGATGAAGTTACTCCACTTGAGTTGATCTCGAACTCCAGCCCACCGGTCACGATGCTGGGTTTGGCAGTGGCATTTTTTCTGGGTTTCAAGAACACCTCGGCCTATGGCCGCTGGGTCGAGGCCCGCAAGATCTGGGGGGACATCGTCAACGCCAGTCGCGATTGGGGCAACACGATCAGCAATCTGGTTCAGGCTGACGGCACGCCGCTTGCGCCCGAGATGCGCCGCGAGTTGCTGGAGCGTCATATCGCATTGCTCAACATGCTGGCATTTCAGCTGCGCCAGCCCGCAACGCATGGGCGCGCCCGCCGCCCGTGGATGTTCGGACACAAGCCGGTCGTGGACAAAATCGCGCTGCATCAGGAACCCGAATGCTGGCACAATACCCAACTGGCGGCTGATATGCCTCTGCTCGAAGGGAAATCCAACCGTGCGGCGTACCTGTTGTTTCTTCAGGGTGAGCGGCCTTCTTCACTGGCGCAATCCGGCAAGATCGACCCCTATTGGCATGTGGCGCTGATGAACCGGCTAGCACGGTTTGCAGACGCGCAAGGCCAAAGCGAACGTATCAAGAATACCCCCTTCCCACGGCAGGTCGCCGAGGTCGGACGCATCTTCAGCTATATTTTTATCTTCATGTTACCGCTGGCGTTGAATGACCAACGCTCGATCACCGCTGGCATGGGCTACTCGGTAACAAAATCCGTTCTGCTTGACTGGGCAGTCTTTGCTCCGATCGGAGCGTTGGTTTGCTGGATTTTCTTCGTGACTGAACGGGTCAGCGCCTCGATGGAGGACCCGTTCGAAGGCGACGTAACCAATGTTCCGATCTCGTCCATCTGCCGCATGATCGAAATCGACCTGCGCCAGATGACATCCTGCGGCACTGTCCCTCAGCCGACAGAACCCATCGATAAAGCGCTACTTTGACCACTTAAATTGGGCAAAGATCGAAAAAACCTCCGTTTTGCGGTATTCTGGTTGGCAAAGCCCCTTTTGACAGGAGCCTTGCTATGCCCGAGATCGACTTTTGGTATTCAATCGGCAGCACTTACAGTTTTCTGACCATCACGCGCCTGGATGGCTGGTGCGAAGAAAACGATGCGACGGTAACCTGGCGCCCCTTCAACGTGCGCACGGTGATGTCGGAACAGCAAAATATACCCTTCGCGGGCAAACCGGTGAAGTCGGCCTATATGTGGCGCGATATTGAGCGGCGCGCCGCGAAATATCACATCCACGCCAAACTTCCCGCCCCCTATCCAATTTCTGACCTGGCGCTGGCAAATCAGGTGGCTTTGCTGGGCATGCAGGACGGCTGGGGCGCCGGGTTCACGCAAAATCTTTATCGGATCTGGTTCGAGGACGGGATTGAGGCCGGTAGCGAAAGCGCCATTTCCGAAGCCCTGCTTCGGTGCCAACAAGATCCACGCCTGATGCTTGCCCGTGCCCGCAGCCCGGACGCTGTTGCAGCCTTGGAGGACGAGACAAACAAGGCCATCAAACTGGGGGTTTTCGGCGCACCCAGCTTTGTTGTCCGCGACGAAGTGTTCTGGGGTGATGACCGGCTTGACGATGCCCTGTCATGGGTCCGCGTCGGCCACGTTGTCTGACTGATTTTTGCTTCGATATTGCGCCGGTCTGAGCTAGGTTCCCGCCATGCCTTATCAATGGACAGAAAACTCGGACGCTGAACAGGAACTGCGGCTTTGGCCGCACAACTCCTTGCCACCACGTGGTGCAATGACCGTCATCTTGTCGGTGTTCCTGTTCGGACTGATCCCGCTGCTGGCGATGTTGGGTTCGATCGTCCTGTGGGGTCTGCTGCCGTTCCTACTGCTGACGGTTCTGGGCCTCTGGTTGGCAATCCAGACAAACTATCGCGCGCGCAGCGTGTTCGAGGTTCTGACCTTAGGCCAGACGCAAGCCCACCTTGTGCACCACCACCCAGACAAGGGCGATCAGGAATGGACCTGCAACCGCTATTGGGCCCGTCCTGAAATGCACACCAGCGGTGGTCCGGTACCCCATTACGTAACGCTGATCGGCGATGGGCGCGAAGTTGAGATCGGCGCGTTCCTGTCCGAAGACGAGCGGATCGCACTGTTTGATGATCTGAGTCAGAAACTGCGTAAATCGACGTGATTATGCACCGTTCGAGTTAGCGCAAAGATGATCTTTGACCATCGGTCCTACTTTGCCGAAATCCATCTGACCGGTATAGCGCGACTTCAACTCGCCCATCACCTTGCCCATATCGCGGATTGAGCCCGCCCCAGTAGACGTGATGGCGGTCTGAATGGCCTTGCTAACCTCGTCGTCGTCCAGCTGTTTGGGCAGGAATTCCTCAATCACCTCAACCTCGCGCAGTTCCCGCTCGGCCAAATCAAGGCGTCCGCCCTCTTCGTAGGCGCGTGCGCTTTCCTTGCGCTGCTTGGTCATTTTACCCAGAATTTCAAGCACTTCGGCATCGCCGCAGCCTTTGGTCTCTTCATTGTCAGAGGCGCGCGAAGCAATATCACGATCCTTGATCGCCGCATTGATCAGGCGCAGTGTCGAAAGACGCTCGGCGGCTTTGTCTTTCATAGCTTGCTTCAGGGCAGAGTTCACCCGTGATCGCATATCCATATGGTCTGTCCATCCCCATGGCAAAGGAACCCTGACCATATCGAAACAAAAAGGTTGGTACAACAGTGGACATTAATTGTAACTCATTGATTTTTAACAATAGCCCAAAATTTGAACAGACTTGACCCTAGCGTATAACCAACTTAGTTATGCGCCCGTTTACCTTACAGGAGAGTCGCGCCATGGCCCAGAACGCCCCGTCCAAGCCCACCGCATGTCTGGCGTTGGCCGATGGAACCCTGTTTTACGGTGTGGGCTTCGGCGCAACCGGTCAAACCGAGGCCGAGTTGTGTTTCAACACCGCCATGACGGGCTATCAAGAGATCATGACCGATCCTTCTTATGCGGGCCAGATCGTGACCTTCACTTTCCCGCATATCGGCAATGTCGGAGTGAATCCCGAAGATGACGAAACCGGCGACCCGGTGGCAGCCGGGATGGTGGTCAAATGGGACCCGACCGAGCCGTCGAATTGGCGCGCGACAGAAGAGCTAAAAAGCTGGTTAGCCCGCCGTGGTCGCATCGCAATCGGCGGCGTCGATACCCGCCGCCTGACCCGCGCGATCCGCCAGCAAGGCGCACCGCACGTGGCGCTAGCTCATGATCCCGAGGGAAACTTCGATATCGAAGCCCTGATTGCTGCAGCGCGTAGTTTTGCGGGTCTCGAAGGGATGGATCTGGCCAAAGAAGTCACCTGCGCCCAAAGCTATCGCTGGGATGAGATGCGTTGGGCTTGGCCCGATGGCTACCAGCGTCAGGAAGCTCCGATGCACAAGGTGGTCGCGATCGACTATGGTGCCAAGCGCAACATCTTGCGCTGCCTCGCCTCGGCGGGTTGCGACGTAACCGTATTGCCCGCCACCGCAACGGCTGCGGAGGTGCTGGCACACAAGCCGGACGGAGTGTTCCTGTCAAACGGACCCGGCGATCCGGCGGCTACCGGCGAATATGCTGTTCCGATGATAAAGGAAGTGCTGGATACAACAAATCTGCCCGTCTTTGGCATTTGCCTAGGCCATCAGATGCTGGCACTGGCGCTTGGCGGGCAGACGATCAAGATGAACCACGGCCACCATGGTGCCAATCATCCGGTCAAGGATATGGAAACCGGCAAGGTCGAGATCACCTCGATGAACCACGGCTTCGCCGTGGACGCGGAAACACTGCCCGATGGCGTAGTCGAAACGCATCGCTCTCTGTTTGACGGCTCGAACTGCGGCATCCGCATGACGGGTCGCCCGGTTTATTCGGTGCAGCATCATCCAGAAGCGTCACCCGGCCCGCAGGACAGTTTCTACCTGTTCGAACGCTTTGCCGCGGCGATGGCGGATCAAAAAGCACAAGCTTAAAGGCGAATTCAACAGCGTTAACCGTGTGTTAACTCTGACTAAGCAACCCTGCCGGATGTTACATGCGGCAGGGTTTCGTTATGGTCGAATTGAATCTCCAGCGTCAGACACTGGCGCAGCCTGTGCCCGGGCCGCATTCGCGCAAACCGCTCGGCACATGTCTCGTCGAACAAGGCATCATCACACCCGACCAGTTGGCGCGCGCCCTGCGGATGCAAGTATTCCAGAACGCGCCATTGGGGGAAATACTGGTCAGTGAAGGATGGGCCAGCCGTGCGCAGGTTCTCTCGGCGCTGTCTGACCAAACCGGCCTTCAGATCGCCGATCTTGCGCAGGTACCACCTGCCGCAGACCTCTGTTTGCTCGAACCGGTCGAGTTTTGGTTGGAGCACAATGTACTGCCCTGGATGCGTGTGGGGCCAATCCTGCTGATCGCTACAGCCAGGCCAGATACATTCGACGCAGTGGCAGACGCATTGAAACGCCACCGTTACACAATCATCCCGGTTCTGGCAGGACCCGAGCAGATCGATGCCGCCATCGCCCGTCAATATGCTCAACCGCTGGCACAAGCTGCAGAAACTCGCGTTGAGGCGCGGCAAAGCTGCAGGAATTGGTCGGCCCAGACGCGCCGTGGGCCGATCATTGGATTTATCCTGTTCGCGGCACTCTGTGTTTGTTTCCCGATAGTTGGCCTCGGCCTTCTTTTGGGCTTTGCACTGCTGACCCTAGGACTGTTCTTGTCTCTCAGGCTCTCGGGGCTCATTGCTTATCTGTGGCGAGAAAAATCTGAGCCAACAACAAAGACCTCTGAGTCACTTCGCCTACCCCGCGTCTCGATCCTTGTGCCGCTATATAAGGAACGCGAGATTGCCGATGACCTGATCGCCCGGCTGCGCCGCCTGACCTATCCCAAAGCGTTGCTGGATGTCATTTTGGTGCTGGAAGAGCGGGATGACGTAACCAATGAGGCGCTCAGGCAAATAGAACTGCCAACCTGGATGCGCGCCATTGTTGTGCCGGATCGGGGTGACCTGACTACCAAGCCCCGTGCGATGAACTATGCGCTGGATTTCTGCCGTGGAGAGATTTTGGGCGTTTGGGATGCCGAAGACGCGCCGCAATCCGATCAGATTGAAACCGTTGTCCGCCATTTCGCGAACGCCCCAAAGGAGGTGGTGTGCCTGCAAGGTATTCTAGACTACTACAATCCGCGCACCAATTGGCGGTCGCGCTGTTTTAGCATCGAATACAGCGGCTGGTTTCGCGTCGTCCTGAAAGGCATCGCGCGAATTGGTCTGGTCGTTCCGCTGGGCGGCACAACCTTCTTTTTTCGCCGCGACAAGCTGGTCGAACTGGGCGGTTGGGATGCCCATAATGTCACCGAAGATGCCGATCTGGGTGTCCGCCTAAGCCGTGCCGGATATCGGACCGAGATCGTCAGCACCACGACCTATGAAGAGGCGAACTTTCGCGCCTGGCCATGGGTCAAGCAGCGTTCGCGTTGGCTGAAAGGGTTCATGGTAACCTATCTGGTGCATATGCGCGCACCACGCCAATTGCTGCGCGATCTGGGGTTGCTGCGCTTTTTGGGCTTACAGGCCTTTTTTCTGGGAACACTGGGCCAATTCCTTCTGGCCCCGCTTTTGTGGGCGTTCTGGCCCATCTTTTTCGGGCTGCCCCACCTGTATCAACCAATCCTGACACCCGGTTTATTGACTGCCTGCGTGGTTCTGTTTCTCGTCGCCGAAGCCGCCAACCTATTGGTGGGTATCTTCGGTGTCATCGCAGGCAAACGCAGGTTCCTGCTACCCTGGGTGCCGACCATGGTGCTTTACTATCCGCTGGGCGTGTTGGCGGCCTACAAAGGCCTGTGGGAACTGGCGGTCAATCCGTTCTTCTGGGACAAGACCCAGCACGGCCATGCGGTCGAGGAACGTGAGGCCGTTATTTCTCGCGCCGGATCGCATCCTGTTTCAGCCGCGTCATGAAGGCGACCGAAATGTGATCCTGCAACGCCTTGGCCGCCGCGTCCTCGTCTCGCGCCGCAATCGCGTCCACGATGCCTTTGTGCTCGCTCTGCGCAATCTCGCCACGCCCTTCTGCGGCCAGCGATGTGGTCGCCATCAAGGCCATGGTCCGATGCACCAGATCAAGCTGCTGCACCAGATAGCGGTTATGCGAAGCCAGGTGAATCTGTTCGTGAAATCTCCGGTTGGCCCGCGACAGCGCAACAGGATCTCCGATCAACTCATTGTCAGCCACCACCATGTCCCGAAGGACCCGAATTTCCTCTTCGGTTGCGTGTTTTGCGGCCAGACGTGCGGCCAGCCCTTCCAATTCACGCCGGACAACATAAAGCTCGGCCATCTGGTTGTGGTCCAATGAGGCCACGATCAACGACCGCCCGTCCCGTTCCAGCAACGACTGCGTTTCCAGCCGCTGCAGCGCCTCGCGGATCGGAGTGCGCGAAACGCCAAACCGCTCGGCCAGTTCGCTTTCCACCAGCCGATCACCAGGCTTGTAGACACCGACGTCTATCGCTTCGAGAATAAGGCTATAGGCGTCCGTATTGGACTGTTTGGATTGGGGCATCGGCTGAATTGTCTCCTCGTTCGGACCTGTCTAGCCGCCACACGCCCCCCCGATCAAGTGCGGCATTGAAAACCGCAGCCCATCGCCCTAAACCCAAAGCATGGTCAAACCTGCCTTTTCCCATGTCACCCAATGGGTGTTCGATCTAGACAACACGCTTTACCCGCCGCATATGCGCCTGTTCGATCAGATCGAAGTGCTGATGACGGATTACGTCGTGCAAGCTATCGGCGTCGACCGCCCCGAGGCCGACCGGCTGCGTTCGCATTACTGGCGCGAATACGGCACGACACTCGCGGGCCTGATGGCAGAGCACGATCTGGACCCCGATCCCTATCTGCACGCCGTGCATCAGGTGGACATGAGCCATATGGAACCCGATGTTGCGCTGGCGGAACATATCCGCGCTTTGCCCGGGCGACGCATCGTCTATACCAATGGATCTGCACCTTATGCCGAGCGCGTTCTGGCGGCACGCGGTCTGATTGGGCTGTTCGACGCGATCTATGGCGTAGAACACGCAGGCTATCGCCCCAAGCCGCAAAAAGCCGCGTTCGAGGCGATCTTTGCGCAGGATGGAATCGATACCGCGAAAGCCGCCATGTTCGAAGATGATCCACGCAATCTGGCCGCCCCGCACGAGATGGGAATGCGCACCGTACACGTCGCGCCTGACCCGCACGAGGCTGACCATATTCACCATCACACCGATGATCTGACCGGGTTTCTGGGTCGCCTGCGATAGGCTGTCACACTGCGACGATCTGTTCGTTTCGCAGGTGCAGAATTGACCCCATATGCAGCTCAGCGACGAACAGAATCGGAGACCCCAATGACCGCGCTTGAGATGCCTCAGCGCCTGCCTCTTTGGCAGCGCCTTTTGTTTGCAATTCCCGTGTTTGGCTGGATGGCCCGGGACGCGGCCAATGCCGAAGCTGAAGACCTTTATTATACAGCCGCGGCGCTGGTCAGCATGTGGGGCTGCTCCATCCTTCTGTTCGGCCTGCCGGGTCTTTATATTCCTGCTCTGATGCTGGTGCCGACGATGTTCCTTGTCCTGATTTTGATCTCTCGGGGATAAAGCACGAGACAGGATGTCACTTGGCGCCCACCGCGCAACAGCACTAGTGTCTGCGGCAACGGAGACATACTCATGACTGACAGCTGTGACATCCTGATTTCCGGCGGCGGAATCGCCGGATTGACCGCCGCCGCCGCCTTTGGCGCTGCCGGGTTCGACGTAGTCTGCGTCGATCCCACCCCTCCGATCACCGAGCGGGACGTGGACGGATCGGATCTGCGTACCACCGCTTTTTTGCAGCCTGCCCACGGTCTGTTGGAACAATGCGGGCTTTGGGCCAAGCTGGATGCCCACGCCGCGCCCCTGCAGATCATGCGCATCGTGGATGCGGGTGGCGATGTGCCCGAACCGCGCGTCGTGCGTGATTTCAACGCCGCCGATATCTCGAACCAGCCATTCGGATGGAACCTGCCCAACTGGCTGCTGCGCCGCGAGATGGTGGCGCGACTAGCCGAACTGCCGAATGTCGATTTCCGCCCCGGCACCGGTACGGTCAGCCTGTTCACCCGCACCAATGAGGCACGAGTCGGCCTGAGCGACGGCACCCGCATCCGCTGCAAACTGGTAATCGCCGCTGACGGGCGCAGTTCACCAATGCGCGAAGCTGCCGGGATCAATGTTCAAACCACGCGCTACGGCCAAAAGGCCCTCGCCTTCGCCGTCACACATCCTATCCCGCACGACAATGTCTCGACCGAGATTCACCGCTCGGGCGGGCCGTTCACATTGGTCCCCCTGCCCGATTGGCAAGGCCAGCCGTCCTCGGCCATTGTCTGGATGGAACGTGGGCCACGTGCCATTGAACTGTTAAACCTTGAAACCGACGCGTTCGAAGCCGCCATGACCGAACGCTCTTGCGGGCTGTTCGGACCGCTGAAATTGGCCTCACGCCGGACGATCTGGCCGATCATCAGCCAGTCGGCGGAACGGTTGTCGGGTGAACGCATCGCGCTGATGGCCGAGGCCGCGCATGTGGTGCCACCTATTGGTGCGCAGGGGCTGAACATGTCGTTGGGCGATCTGCGCTGCTTGCTGGAATTGACGCAAGCCCGGCCCGAGGGCTTAGGCGATGCGCAGATGCTGGATTCCTATCACAAGGCCCGCCATACTGAGATCGAACTGCGCGTCAAGGGCATCGACCTGCTGAACCGCGCCTCGATGATCGAAGCGCGTCCGCTGCGCGACGCACGAGCGATGGGGCTGAATGCGCTCTATTCCCTACCACCCGTGCGCAAGACGCTAATGCAAATGGGCCTCGGCGTCCGCTGAACCGTAGGGCGGGCTTCTGCCCGCCACGCTATTACAGCACCTGATCCAGAACCCGTTTCAGGCGCGCAATCGTGTCGTCAACATCATACAGCTTGTCCAAGCCAAACAGGCCGAGACGGAAGGTGCTGAACCCTTCGGGTTCGTCACATTGCAGCGGCACGCCCGCTGCGATCTGCATGCCCAGGGCCGCGAACTTCTTGCCGTTCTGCACTTCGGGGTCTGCTGTATAGCTGACCACCACACCGGGCGAGCCGAACCCTTCGGCAGCAACCGACATGACGCCCTTGTCCCTAAGATAGGCCCGGACGCCATCACCCAGCGCCCATTGCGCCGCGCGCAGCTTTTCGAAGCCGTACGCGCGCGTCTCGGCCATTGTGTCGCGGAAGGAAAGCAGAGAATCCGTGGGCATGGTGGCGTGATAGGCATGCCCGCCATTCTCGTAGGCCTGCATGATCTGGCGCCACTTCTTCAAATCTATCGCGAAGCTATCGGATGAGGTCTCGGCCAGTCGTGCCTCGGCGCGTTCGGATAGCATGACAAGACCGGCGCATGGCGTTGCGCTCCACCCCTTCTGCGGAGCCGAGATCAGCACATCCACTCCGGTGGCCTTCATATCGACCCAGGCACAGCCCGAGGCGATGCAGTCCAGCACCATCAACGCCCCCACCTCATGCGCAGCAGCGGCCATCGCTGTCACATAATCATCAGGCAGAATCACTCCGGCCGAGGTCTCAACATGCGGCGCGAAGACAATACCCGGTCGTTTCTCATGGATTGTCGCCACAACTTCATCAATCGGGGCCGGAGCAAAAGGTGACGGGCTGGAATTGCCGGTTTCGCGCGCTTTGAGAACGGTGGTCGACGATGTCAGATCACCTGACTCGATGATCTGACTCCACCGATATGAAAACCACCCATTGCGTACGACAAGCACATCAGCACCCCGCGCAAACTGTCGCGCGACAGCTTCCATCCCGTAGGTGCCTCCGCCGGGAATGACCGCAACGCCTTCAGCATTGTAAACTTCACGCAGCATTGCCGAAATATCGCGCATGACTTGCTGAAAACTTGCAGACATATGGTTCAGAGAACGGTCGGTAAAAACCACCGAGAACTCCTCCAGCCCGCCCGGGTCAACAGTATTCAGTAGTGCCGGCATGACGCATCCTTTCTATTGGGTCCTTTTTGTTCTGCCTTGTCTTGCGCGCTCGGTAAAGCGTCAAACGCGGCCTGAAGTTGACCCAAAGTAACCCACAGCCAAAAATTTCATTTTGAGTTTTTACATGCCACAATTAGCAGAAATGACGCCAACCAGAGTCAGGTCCCCTTTACACCCTAGCGTGTTTCTGAACAGATACACACACTTTGAACAAGAACGGATAATTTTACTCGTGACTGCGCAAAAGCGGATTAGTTTTCAAGTCGTTCGAGACGAGGTAAAGCGGCGGATTGAATCCCGCATATGGCCTCAGGGCTCGCTTTTACCCACCGAAACCCAATTAGCGGAAGAGTTCAATTGTGCCCGCGCCACAGTGAACCGGGCGCTGAGGGAGCTCGCCGAACAGGGCTTTGTCGAGCGCAAGCGCAAAAGTGGAACGCGGGTCAAGAAAGAACCACGCAAACAAGCCAAGCTTGAAATTTCACTTGCGAGACAAGCGGTTGAGAACCAAAACTCAGCCTATCGCTATGCTCTGGTGGAACGGAACGTGGTCTACAGCCCCGGCTGGTTGACCTCGCAACTGAATGTCGAACCGGACGCGCGCGTTCTGCACGTGATCTGCATGCACTATGCAGACAACCGCCCCTTCCAGCTTGAAGAACGCTGGATCAATATCGAAGCCGTACCCGAGGTCGAGCAAGCCGACCTCAACAAAAGTGGCCCACACGAATGGTTGTTGAATGCTGCCCCGTTCACCGAAGCTGAAATCGCCTTTTGCGCGATCTCGGCGGACAATCGTCTAGCTGATTTCATGGGCACAACCACTGGCACTTCGATGATTCAGCTGGAACGGACCACGTGGAAGGACGGGCAGCCGATGACTTTCGCCCGCATGACCCATCATCCGGGGTTCCGCATCCGCACTAAATACTAACCGATCGGCCCGGGCAGGCGTTCTTCGCTCAGCAGTACATTGGCTTCGACCTCTCCGGCCCCTGGTAAGGTCATCACCCTCCGGCGCAGAACCCGTTCGAAATCTGCCAGATCCCGCGCCACGACGCGCAAGCGATAATCATAAAGACCCAGCACATGCTCAACAGTCTGTACCTCGGGAATGGCGCTGACGGCGCGCTCGAAATCTTCAAGGCTGACCTGCCCTTTTCGCGCAAGTTTCACGCCGAGAAAGACGGTCACTCCAAAACCCAGGGCCACGGCATTCAGACGCAGCCGCCGCCCCTTGATCACGCCTGCTTCTTCCAGTCGACGAATACGCCGCCAGGTCGCGGGCTGCGATAAGCCAAAGCGGCGCCCCAGTGCCCCCGCGCTTTGGGTCGCGTCCTGCACCAGCCCGCGCAGAATTCTGCGGTCGATCTCATCCAGTTCGATCATACCGGCAACACCTCATCCCGTTTGACTCGGGCGATATGCATAAGGGCTTCGATATCGGCGATATGCGGTAGGGTCAGAATGCGATCGCGATAGACCTGTTGATAATGCGCCATATCTCGCGCCAACACCGATAGGCGCACATCCACCCGACCAAGGAAGGTCTGGATCTCGATCACCTCGGCCACGTTCCGCGCCGCCGCCGTGAATTCGTCGAACGCCCGTGCCTGCGTCTTGTCCAGCGTTATTCGCAAAGAGACCTCGACCGCATAGCCCAAGGCGGCCCAGTCGATAACGGCTTCCTGCCCCTCGATCACTCCTGCCGCCTGCATTTTTTCGATCCGGCGCCAGCAGACGCCCGAAGTGATGCGGCATCGCTCAGCCAATTCTGCCGTTGTCAGGCTTGGCTCGGCCTGGAAGTGGCGCAGTATACGTCGATCAACATCATCAAGCATGATTTTTTCACGTTTCGTTCAATAGAAGAATTATTCTTCATCTATTTGTCAAATACTCAATCCAAACCCTATCGCCAATAGCAATCACGCAAGATAGAAGCACATCAATCGAAACTGAAAGGACCGGCGAAATGCGCGTCTATTACGATCGCGATTGCGACATCAACCTGATCAAAGACAAAAAAGTGGCGATTCTGGGCTACGGCTCGCAAGGCCACGCCCACGCGCTGAACCTGCGCGACTCGGGCGCCAAGAACCTGGTCATCGCCCTGCGCGAAGGCTCCCCCTCGGCCAAGAAAGCCGAAGCGGAAGGCCTGCAGGTGATGGGCATCGCCGAAGCCGCAGCCTGGTGCGACGTTATTATGTTCACCATGCCTGACGAACTGCAAGCTGAGACGTACAAGAAATACGTGCACGACAACATCAAGCCAGGTGCGGCCATCGCGTTCGCCCACGGCCTGAACGTCCATTTTGGCCTGATCGAGCCGAAAGAAGGCGTCGACGTGATCATGATGGCCCCCAAAGGCCCCGGTCACACCGTGCGCGGCGAATACACCAAAGGCGGCGGCGTTCCTTGCCTCGTCGCGGTCGACAACGACGCGACCGGCAAAGCGCTGGAAATCGGCCTGTCATACTGCTCGGCCATCGGTGGCGGCCGTTCGGGCATCATCGAAACCAACTTCCGCGAGGAATGCGAAACCGACCTGTTCGGTGAGCAGGCTGTTCTGTGCGGCGGTCTGGTTGAACTGATCCGCTGCGGCTTTGAAACGCTGGTTGAGGCCGGCTACGCGCCCGAGATGGCATATTTCGAGTGTCTGCACGAAGTGAAGCTGATCGTTGACCTGATTTATGAAGGCGGTATCGCCAACATGGATTACTCGATCTCGAACACCGCTGAGTACGGCCAGTACGTTACCGGCCCGCGTATTTTGAAGTACGACGAGACCAAAGCGCGTATGAAAGAGGTTCTGAACGACATCCAGCAGGGTAAATTCGTCCGTGACTTCATGCTGGAGAACGCTGTAGGCCAACCGACCATCAAAGCGTCGCGCCGTGCGAACGATGAGCACATGATCGAGGAAACCGGTGCAAAACTGCGCGCCATGATGCCCTGGATCTCGGCTGGTAAAATGGTCGACAAAGAAAAGAACTAAGTCTGACAAATGTCAGCGAAAGGGCGGCCCCGGTGGCCGCCCTTTTCATTTGGTGACAGCATTTGCGTAGCATTCGCCCAGAACATAATCCCAGCCACTGTCGTAACCGGTGCGTTTGTCCGACGCCTCAGATGCCCAGACTTCCCAGCCCGAATGGGTCAGAGTGACCGTGGTATGCCCGGCTCCGTGGGCTGCGAACCGGACCTCAACCCGCGTGGGGCGGTCGGTGTTGGTGCCGGGGTGCCAGCTGAAGGCCAGGCGAGCCCCCTGTTCGAAGATCAACACTTTGCCCCAATCAGCGCGGGTGCCATCGAACATGGTTTCATAAACCGCACCGCCGACATGAGGTTCGATCACAACTGCCAGCGCAGGCTTGCCTTGCGCCGCTGAGACAGCGTGCCCATCCAATGGCCACCATTTGGCAATGCGATTTACAAAAACATCAAAGGCGTGCTCGGGCGCTGCGTTCACAACAATGGTCTTGATGATTGGTTCGATCATGCATCTCGTCCTTCGTTTACCTCGGCGGCGAAACTCTCCAACACGTCCGACCAGTATTGCTCGAGCCAGGCGCGCAGTTCTGCCAGCCCCTCGGGTCGGGCGGCATAGATGCGGCGCGTTCCCTCAGCCCTGCAAACGACAAGTCCGGCATCGGACAAGACCTTTAAATGTTGCGAGACCGCCGGGCGGCTTACGGGCAAATCCGCAGCCAGATCACCAACCGCCCTGGGGCGCTTGGCCACCGCCTCAAATACCTTGCGACGGGTCGAATCCCCTAAAGCCGAAAGCACTTCTTTGTAAGCCATATCTTACGGTAAGTAATGACTTACCTAATGTCAATATCAGCGCGTGACACCGTCAGATTCGCGGGATAAGTGGATGGAATGGTTCAACAACCGACAAAACAGGATTGGAGCGGTGTTTTCACGCTGGGCCTCATCTGGGGCGGGACGTTCATGGTGGTTGCCATGGCGCTGGAAGGCTATGGACCGGTCACCGTGGCGACGTCGCGCACCACATTGGGTGCCGTTATGCTGCTGGTGCTGATGCGCCTTACCGGACGGCGTATTCCGAGTTTGACACCAGCCCTTTTGAGTTCGATTTTCTTCATCGGCATTCTGTCGACGGCGGTTCCCTTCATGCTGTTAAGCTGGGGGCAACAATTTGTCCCTTCGGCCTTTGCGGGTCTGTCCATGGCGGCGATTCCGCTGATGGTTCTGCCGCTGGCACATTTCTTTTCGGATGAGCCTATGAACCTACGGCGTCTGGTCGGCGTTTGCCTTGGCTTCTCTGGCGCGCTTGTGTTGATCGGGCCCGGTCTGGCGCAATTGGGTCAGGGTACGCAGCCACTGGCGCAAATGGCCTGCGTCACGGCAGCCTTGTGCTACGCCAGTTCGTCGATCCTGACCCGCCGCTGCCCTCCGATTGAACCGATGGCTCTGGCAGCCCTGACGCTGCTGGTTGGCGCAGTACTATTGATACCTATCATGCTGCTAACCGAGGGGCTTCCCTCGTGGCAGGGAACGCGCCCCAGTCTGGCCCTGATCGTTCTGGGCCTTGTCCCCACGGCCTTCGCCACCCTGCTGCGAGTATCCATCACCCGCAGCGCCGGGTCCGTCTTTCTGACGCTGGTGAACTATCAGGTGCCCGTTTGGTCGATGGTGTTCGGGGCCTGGATTCTATCCGAAGCCCTGCCGCTGCGGTTCTATATCGCGCTTGCCATGATCCTAACCGGGCTGGCAATCAGCCAGTGGTTCACTCTGCAGAAAATGCTGCTGGGGCGTTAACCTGTCGCCGCCTCAACCTCGGATACGATCCCATCGACCACTTGGGTCAGCAGTGCGGCATCCTCGCATTCCGCCATCACCCGGATCAGAGGTTCCGTGCCCGATTTGCGGATCAGCAAACGCCCCTGCCCATTCAGACGCGCCTCGGCCTCGGAAATCGCGCTTTTGACGCTGGCCGCTTCCAGCGGGGCCTGCCCCGCGCTAAAGCGCACATTCTTCAGCAATTGCGGCACCGTCTCAAACTGGCGCGATAGGTCCGAGGCTTTCTTGCCGGATTGCACCATCTCTGCCAGAAAATGCAGCCCCGCCATCAGACCGTCGCCGGTTGTGGCATAATCGCTCATCACGATGTGACCTGACTGTTCGCCACCAAGATTGAAACCACCCTCGCGCATCCGTTCAACCACATAGCGGTCGCCAACGGCGGTCCGCTCCAGACGCAGCCCCTGCCCGGCCAGGTGCCGCTCCAACCCGAGGTTCGACATCACAGTGGCGACCAAGGCGCCGCCTTTCAGCTGATCCGCGCGGGACCAGGCGGTCGCCAACAGGGCCATCAACTGATCCCCATCAGCAACAGCGCCGGTTTCGTCGATCACAACGACGCGGTCGGCATCCCCATCCAGACAGATACCTACATCGGCGCCATGTGAAACCACGGTTTCGGCCGCAACACGAGGCTGGGTTGAGCCACATCCGAGGTTGATGTTCTTGCCGTTCGGCGCGATGCCGACCGGGATCACATCTGCTCCCAACTCCCAAAGAACTTCCGGCGCAGTACGGTGCGCGGCACCGTTGGCGCAGTCGATCACGACCTTCAGCCCATCCAAGCGCAGATTGCGCGGCAGCGATGATTTCACACGCTCGCCATAACGGAACCGTGCATCGTCAACCCGACGCGCACGACCAATATTCTGCGCCTGTGCGGGGCTTACACCTTCTTCGATCAACCGCTCGATCTCAATCTCGGCCTGATCGGACAGCTTGAACCCGTCCGGCCCAAAGAATTTAATTCCATTGTCGATCGCCGGATTGTGACTGGCCGAGATCATCACGCCCAGATCCGCGCGCATCGAGCGCGTCATCAACCCTACCGCAGGAGTCGGCACCGGCCCCAGCAGCAGTACGTTCATACCGGTCGAGGTCAAGCCTGCCGTCAACGCATTTTCCAGCATATAGCCCGACAGCCGCGTATCCTTGCCAATGACAACGCGGTGTACGCCTGAGGCATCGCGGCGGAAATAACGCCCCACAGCCGCGCCAATCCGCAAAGCCATTTCCGCCGTCATAGGGTGCGTGTTGGCGGTGCCCCGCACCCCGTCGGTTCCAAACAGCTTGCGCATAAGTCGGTCTCCTGAAAATTCCTTTTGCCCGGATTAGCGGACGGCGGCCCATAGACGCAAGGCCTGAGCCGTCTCGGCCACGTCATGTACCCGTACAATCTGCACGCCCTGTGATATTCCCGCCAGAGCAACCGCGATTGACCCCGGCGCGCGGGCATCCTTGCGCGGCTCTTTGCCGATCTGACCAATAAATCCCTTGCGAGAAACACCCAGAAGGATTGGACAGCCCAGCCCGTGAAACAGGCTGAGATTGCGCAGAAGGGTCAGGTTGTGGTCCAGATTCTTGCCAAACCCGATGCCCGGATCGATGACAATCAAATCGCGGCTGAGCCCCAGTCCTTCAAGATGGGCGATTTGCCCCTCAAGGAAATCGTAAACATCCAGCAGAACATTGTCATAGTGCGGGTCATCCTGCATCGTGGTCGGATCACCCTGCATATGCATCACACAAACCGGAGCCTCAATCTGCGCGCAAAATGGTGCAAGTTTGGGATCGAAGGTAAATCCCGACACATCGTTGATCAGTCCCGCACCCGCCTGATGCGCTGCCTTGGCAACACCGGCCTTGCGAGTATCGATCGAGATCAACACATCCGTCTCGCCCCGAATTGCCTCAATCAAAGGGCGTGTGCGGGCAATCTCTTCGTCTTCAGGCACAAAATCAGCACCCGGGCGCGTGGATTCGCCGCCAATGTCCAGAATACTTGCACCATGCGCTACCATGTCGGCGGCAGCGGTCCGAGCGGCCTCGACCGAGTTATACAGCCCCCCATCCGAGAAGCTATCCGGCGTGGCATTCAGAATGCCCATGATCTGCGTTCGTGCCATATCAAGCCCGGCAATCGCTGGACGCGTGCAGGTCAGACGATCCAGCTGTTCCTTTGGGATTTCAACGGCATCGACGATCTGGGTGCTTTGCCCGCGCTCAATCCGCTCGGCCTGTGAGAACCACAGCACCTGCCCTGCAAGTGGCACCGCCCCGTCGGCGCGCGCGCTCCCATGCTGGACCAATGGGCGGTAATAGACGGTCACAGTTGCGCCTGCTCCACCGGAACTGCGCGCAATGGCGTTTTGGGGGCTTCGGGCAGGTCTCCGCCAATAACCAGCATCTCGCTGGCTTCAAAGGTTGCTGCGAACCAAGCAGCCAGCGCCACCGCGTCAGACGGCGCGGCTGAGGGGCCATCGACCGCATCCAGAACAATTTTGGAGGGTGCCCAAACACAGATCTGGCCGTTTTTCATCGCCCAATCCAGCTCGGTCCGGGTTGAAACGACCACGCAACGGTGATCGCGCGCAGCCAGAACCCAGGCGTTCTGTTCAATTGCCAACAGATCTATCCGGCGTTGGGTCATTGCGTGACCCGTCTGCGGCACATCCAGATCAGACGCCCCAACACACAGGATCAGCGGGCGCTGGCGATTCTCAAGCTGATCGATCCAGCCGGTGAGATTACCTGATGAAATCGCTGCGTTCGACAGAAAGACCAACCGTGGATGTGGCCGCTCTTCTTCGGTCACATCATGATGTACCGCATCCTTCCCGCGCACGATCTCGACGCCAAGCGCGCCAGGTCCACGATCCAGTTTTTCAATGCGAACAAAGGCTCTTACAGCCTGAGGCTCAAGCAGAATGCGCTCCGCCACGCGATCTGCCAGTGTCTCGAGCAAATTTAGTCGTTCAGCAGCCAACTCGAACGCAATCGCTTCGGTTACACGGTCGTAAGACAGAATACGATCCACGTCATCATCGATGGGGTCTGTCAGCGGACGCACCTCGACCACGATGTTAAAGCAGATCCGTTGCGTGGTACCGCGTTCGGCCTGAAACGCCCCGATCTCGACCTCAACGATGTGATCGCGCAGCGAAATGCGGTCCAGCGCACCGCGCGCGGCGGTAGCCTCGGACCGTTCGGACGGGTGCGCAAAGGCAAGACGGATTTCAGAGCTCATGCGGCGGACCTTTTCGGGCTCGGTGGACTGATGATCAGCCCACTTTAGGCGTTTCGCGGGCGTATAGCATCGCAGCAAACGCCTTTCCAGCTACGGAATGCGGCGTTACGTGACCCGGAACCAGCTCATCATACCCGATGCCGCATGGCCAAGCATGTGACAATGCAACAGCCAGTTGCCCGGATTGTCAGCTACCAACGCTACCTGCCGCACCTGCCCTCGCTCGACTAGAACAGTGTCGCGCCACGGCCCCAGTGTACCGTCCTGCAGGATAATGCGAAAATGGTGTCCATGCAGATGCATCGCATGTGGAAACGCCGTTTCATTTGCGAATTCAATCCGATGAACTGATCCCAATCGCGCATCCAGAAACGGATCATCTGGCCGCTCTGCATATCCGTTCAAAGCCCAGAATCGTCCAAGCTGAGCCAACTCGCGCCCCGACAGCTCGGAATCGCCCAATTTGGCGCTCTCCAGCCAGCGCATTGCACCCCCCTGCATCGTCATACGATGCAGAGGTGTATTCTGCAGTTCAATTTCGGGCATTCGGTTTGCTGGCAACGGTCTAACTTTTGCATCAGCAATACGCGATCGTACTCCGAACACATCAAATTTGACGAGTCCGTAAGCGCCATCCCGTTCTACACTCACAATACTTGCCGCCTGGCCGGATTCCGCTGAGACATCAACGATCAAGTCAACCCGCTGCGCAGGCGCCAAAGGAAAACTGCTCTCAACTCGCAATGGAACCTCAAGCGGCATACCGTCAAGCGCAACAATCCAGCCAGCAAGCCCGTCGAGCGCTACGTCGAATACTCGGGCATTCGCGGCATTGATCACCCGCAATCGCAATCGTTCAGACGCCAGCACTGGATAAGAAGGGTCAAACTCTCCGTTCACCGTTACGATGTTGCCCAGCCGACCCGCATGGCTCAGATCATGACCATTGTCGAAATCGCTCGATATCTTTGCGCTCTCGGTGTCAAGGCGCCAATCGTCCAGCATTAAGGTCAGGTCCTGATCAACATCGGGTCCGCTGGCTTCTTCGACGATCAAAGGGCCATAAAGCCCACGCGCGACCTGCTCCATCGATTGGTTGTGCGCATGATACCAATAGGTTCCCGCATCCGGCACCACGAAATCATATTCAAAGTTGGAAACTGGCTGCACAACTTCCTGCGTCAGGCCGGGCACTCCATCCATCGCATTGTCGATCCGGATGCCATGCCAGTGAACGGTCGTTGGTTGCGGCAGCATGTTTACAAGCTTGCGGCGTACCCGAGCCCCCTGCGGAACACGGATTTCCGCGCCCGGAACACCGCCGCCATAACTCCAGACCGGAGTTTCCGGATATCCCTGGGGCGCGATCTGCTGGAGGGAAGTCTGTGCCACCAGTTCGGTGGCAGATGCCATCGCCACGCGTGGTATCATCGACAAGGCCAGGGTCGATTGCAGAAACTGTCGGCGTGTTATGGTCATTGCGAGCCTCCTGGCTCGCAACATAGTTGGTAAAACGCCTGTTGCCAGCACCCTTCCAGCGCTGGTGCGTCAATCAGTTGCTGGCCGTGCGATAATTGTGCTTGTAGAAGATATGCACGCCAATACGCGCCGTTTCTTTATAGACGCGGGACCAGGACGGGCGCACTGCCTTGGTGTGATAGTGCGTGGCACCTGCGGTCATCTCTTCAGCTACACCATCGATTGCGGCACGGGCGACTTTCGAAACGCGATCATAAGCGCGTTTTTCGTTGATAATCTCTTTCTGCCCGTCACAGGTGTAGGTGAACTGGCACTGATATTTCTTGCCCGTTCCTTGCTTGATCACACCGCACAGTGAATCCGGAAAGCGACCGCTTTCAACCCGGTTCAGGATAACCTCGGCCACTGCAAACTGACCGCGTACGCTTTCACCGCGAGCCTCGAAATACAGCGCTTCGGCAAGACAACGGAAATTTTCATCTCCGGTCGCCTTTGGCTGCTGGTCCAGCCAGGCTTTGGTGTAGGAGATTTCGACTTTTTCCGGCGCCTTACGCGGCTTAAACAGTTTCAGGTAATCGCGGAAGCTTTGTGCTGGCAACTCGTTACGTGTGACCAACTCAACAGATTTTGTATCGCCTTGCCTATCGGCAAAGGACAAACTCGGTAGCAAGGCTGCGGCCCCCACGGCAACAGCCACTATGTAGCGTCTCATCAGATAACCTCGCACAGGCACAAACGCGCCATACCCTCCCCCGGCGGGCGCGACGAGGCTAATACCCCAGACGAAGCGAGACGTCCAGTTCTGAAAAAAATGCAAGAGAAAAACCGCTCACGCCGCCAATTATTATCGACAGCGGAACGTTTCTTACGCCACTATTTCTAGGTAGGAGACAGTTAGTCAACCCCCAAGTTTGGACGAAATCGCCAGTTGAGCGGCAGACAGCCGAGCGACAGGAACCCGGAAAGGGGAACAGGACACATAGTCGAATCCAAGTGACCGGCAGATTGCGATTGATTCGGGGTTACCACCATGTTCGCCACAGACAGAAAGCGTAACGTCTGGTTGGGCTTGACGCCCGCGCTCGGCCCCCAGCTTCAGCAATTCACCTACCCCATCTGCATCCAGAACGTGAAATGGATCTTCGCCAAACACGCCTTGGCGGACATATGCCGACATGAAGCGCCCCGCGTCATCGCGCGACAATCCGTAGGTCATCTGGGTCAGGTCGTTTGTTCCAAAGCTTAGGAAAGCGGAATGTGGCGCAATCTCATTCGCGCGCAGACAGGCCCGAGGCGTTTCCACCATCACTCCCAATCGATAGTCGAACTCCTGCCCCTGCTCCGAGGCAACCTCGGCCGCTACAGTATCGATGCGTGTTTTGACCAGTTCAACCTCGCGCTTGGCCGAGACCAGCGGGATCATGACCTCGGGCACGACAGGGGCACCTTCTTTGCTGGCCTCAACCGTCGCCTCGAAGATCGCGCGTGCCTGCATGTCGTAGATTTCCGGCACGGTGACACCCAGACGAACCCCGCGCAATCCCAGCATCGGGTTGTACTCGCTCATCGCCTCGACCCGACGTTCGACATCCGAGATTGGCAAATCCAGCGCCTCAGCCAGCTCGCGCTGACCAGTGCGCGTAGTGGGCAGAAACTCGTGCAAGGGCGGATCGAACAGGCGGATGCAGACCGGCTGCCCCTCCATAATCCGGAACAACTGCACAAAATCCTGCCGTTGCATCGGCAGCAACCGTTCCAGCACAGCGGCACGTCCAGACGGGGTCTGCGCAAAGATCATTTCGCGCATAACGGTCAGGCGGCCAGGATCGAAGAACATGTGTTCCGTTCGGCACAACCCGATCCCTTCTGCTTTGAAGTTTCGCGCAGTTTGCGCGTCAGCGGGTGTATCGGCGTTGGCGCGGATAGCGATGTCCCTCTCGGCATCGGCCCAGCTCATCAGTGTCTGAAAGCAATCATCCAGCGCCGCTTCAAGCATCTCGGGTTGTCCGGCCAGAACCTGACCCGAAGTCCCATCGATGGTCAGAATATCGCCTGTCTTGAACACACGCCCATCCAGTGCGCTTAGCAGCTTTTTCTTGGTCTGGAATCGCATCTCGGACGCGCCGACGATACACGGCAAACCCAGACCACGGCCAATCACCGCCGCATGGCTGGTGATCCCGCCCTTTTCGGTCAAAACAGCTACTGCGGCATGCATTCCGCGCACATCTTCGGGCGAGGTTTCTCGGCGCACAAGAATACAGGGCTCCCCCCGCGCGGCGCTGGCCTGCGCTTCGGCAGCCGTAAAGACAATTCGACCGGTCGCTGCACCGGGGCTGGCCGCGATGGCTGTGGTCAGCACATCACGCTCGGCCTCAGGATGGACCTGCCGGTGCAGAAGTTCATTCAGCGAATGCGGGTCGATCCGCATCACGGCCTCTTGCGGCGGAATGATCCCGTCTTCGGCCAAGCGCACCGCGATCCGCATCCCGGCCCGCGACCCGCGCGGAACCCGCACGCCGTCCAGAATATGCACCTTGCCGTTCTGCACCACGAATTCGACCTGCATCTCTTCGCGCAGCTTCTCGCGCATTAACGCTGCGTGGGCCTTGAGATCGGCAAAAGCCTCGGGCGCCACATCCTCCAGCGATTGGCCACGCTCGTCCTTTTCCAGATATAACGCAGCGACACCTTCGCCCAGAGCATCGCGCCCCTGGCTTTGGCTCAGATAGCGGCCCGTGATTTGGGGCATACCTGTCGCGGGGTCAATCAGTTGCAACACGCCTGAACCGCATTCCCCCTGTCCGACGCCCGGGATCATCTCTTGAATCACCAGCCCCAAACCGGCATCCGCAGGTGCGCCCTTGGCCTGCCGCAGCAGCCGGGCCGACGTGCCATCCCAGGCACGCGCCATCGAGCGCAGAACACCAATCAGTTGCTCTCCTCGATCTTGCGGGAAGGCCTCGTCGGTTTCATCTTCATACGCCCGCAGGGACAAGCTCAGCCCTTCGCGCCCATCCGCATCGATGGTATCGAATACATCTGGGTCCAGACGCGCAATATGGAGCGCATAGCTCTGCACAAACCGCAGATATAGCGCCGCCGCTGCATCCGCCCCCATTTCCGCAGACCGATCCAGAAATCGGGCATCGTTCATGCCGATATTCAGCACCGCCCCCGGTCCACCCCAGTCAGGATCTTCCGAACTGGGCCGTACACACAGCAATGACTCGGCGTCGAACTGTTCCAGAATGGCCGCGATGTCCGGAATGTCGCCCTGGGCAATTCGCTGCACCGCGTCAAAAGAAAGGGCCACGGTCCGCGGCACCGGCATGTCCAGCCGGACCAGTCGTTGCAGGCACTTTGCCCGGCCACCATGGGTATTGGCGGCAACGGGCGCTTTTGGAGTGATAAGCGTGGTATGCGGATTATTCTGCACTGCGGCACCTTTTGGTTTCACCGCAGCATAAGCCCCTGCGCCCTTGGCGCAAGGGCGTTATCCCTCGATACGGGTCAGATCAGCAACGCTAGAGCAGACCTTACGGATCTGGCTCAGCAGGTTCAGACGGTTGCGGCGCAGAATGTCATTATCGGTATTGACCTGCACGTCCTCAAAGAACGCATCCACCGGCCCGCGCAGTTCGGCCATTGCCGCCATCGCTGTCGGGAAATCCTCGGCCTTCAGAGCAGGATCGATCTTGGCCTCTGCCGCGTCAAGCGCTGCAAACAGTGCCTTTTCGCTGTCAGTTTCAGCAAACTTCACATCCGCGCCGTAAGAGTATTCGACTCCATCCTTCTCTTCCGCCTGAGACAGGATGTTGTTCGCACGCTTGAACCCCTGCACGAGGTTCTCTCCATCCTCGGTCGCAATCACCGCATTCAGAGCGCGGGCGCGTTTGACCAGCAGGTTGAGGTCGTCATTCCCCTCCATCGCGATACAAGCGTCGATGACATCATGGCGGATGCCCTCGTCTCGGAGGAAGACTTTGAGGCGGTCGTGGAAGAAAGAAAGAAGATCGTCAGACGCGTCAGGAACCTTTTTCTCAAGCTCAAGAAATGCTGCTGCGGGCGATCCTTCAAGCTTTTCTTTGACAGTCTGGAATGAAGCACCAAAGACACCATGTTTTGCGATTTCTTCCAGGAGGTCGCGGACATTCGCTTCGGGCAAAGCCTCATTGATAGCGCGTTCTGATCGAACCAGTTGACTATCGAAAAAACGGTCCAACCGAAGACGCAGATCATTATTCACGATTAGTCGAATTACCCCTAACGCCGCACGACGCAAAGCAAACGGATCTTTCGAACCCGTGGGTTTCTCATCTATCGCCCAGAACCCGGTCAGCGTGTCCAACTTGTCGGCTAGCGCCACTGTCACAGACAACGGTGCGGTCGGAACATCATCCGACGGCCCCAACGGCGAATAATGCTCCTGAGCCACAGCAGCCACGGCAGCGTCCTCGCCCGCCGCATCGATGTAATATCGCCCCATAAGCCCTTGAAGTTCAGGGAACTCATAGACCATTTCGGAGTTCAGATCAGCCTTGGCCAAACGCGCGGCTTTCTCGGCCTGATCCGCATCCGCCCCGACCACCGGGGCCAGTTCTCGGGCCAGCGCGGCAATGCGGTCGATGCGTTCCGCCTGAGTGCCCAGCTTGTTGTGGAAAGTCACATTCTCCAACGCGCGGGTCCATTGGGCGATGTCCGACTTGGCAACGCGCAGGTCGTTCTCCCAGAAGAATTTCGCATCGGCCAGACGGGCCGACAAAACCTTCTGGTTCCCCGCCAAAATGGTCGCGCCGTTATCGGCGGTCTCGCGATTGGCGACGGTAATGAAGCGCTCGATCCGCCCCGTCTTGGGGTTCTTCACAGAAAAGAACTTCTGATGCTCTTTCATCGAGGTCTGCAGTACCTCGGGCGGCAGCTCAAGAAACTCCTCGTCGATCTGCCCCATAAGCACAACGGGCCATTCGACCAGACCGGCAACTTCTGCCAGCAGACCCTTGTCGTCGACGACTTCCAGACCTGCGGCGAAGGCCATGTTCTGGGCATCGTTCCAGATATGTTCGGCGCGCTCTTCGGGCGACAGCACCACGAATGCGCGTTTCAGCTTGGCGGCATAATCCTCGAACGAGGTCACCGTAAACCGGTTCGGGGCCATAAAACGATGGCCCTCAGTCGTATCACCGGACGTGATCCCTTCGATCGCAAGCGGCACGACCTGCGCACCTGCTTCATCGGTCAGGATGCACAGGATCGAGTGCAAGGGCCGTACCCACCGCATCGATCCAGCCCCCCAGCGCATGGATTTGGGCCAGGGGAAGTTTCGAATGGTAGCTTCTAAGACCTCGGCGATGATTTCAGCTGCTGGACGACCCGCCTTTTCAATGGTGGCGAAATACACTGCGCCTTTGGGCGTGTCGCGCTCTTCCAACTGGTCTCGGGTCAGTCCCGCGCCGCGTAGAAAGCCTTCGATGGCTTTGTCAGGCGCGCCGACCTTTGGGCCTTTGCGTTCTTCGCGGATTGTCGGGCTTTCCGCCAGCAGGCCTTCAACCGCCAGCGTCAGGCGACGCGGCGTCGTCAGTGCAGCGGCAGAGGCATAGGTCAGACCGCCTTCGACCAGACCATCGGTGATCCGCTTTTTCAGGTCTTCACCGGCGCGGGTCTGCATGCGCGCGGGGATTTCCTCGGAAAACAGTTCGATCAGCAGGTCGGGCATTTTCGGTCCTTAGAAATTGACAATCGTCTGAATGACGATGGCATTGGCGATGTCCACAAAGAATGCGGATACAAGGGGCAGTACGATAAAGGCAATAGGCGACGGGCCATATCGCTTGGTTACGGCGGTCATATTTGCGATAGCTGTGGGGGTAGCACCCAGAGCGAACCCTCCGAACCCGGCGGCCAGAACGGCGGCGCGGTAATTCGATCCCATCAACGGAAACAGAACCCAGATCACGAACACCACGGCAAACAGGGTCTGGGCGGTCATGATCACCGCAATCGCAAGGCCCAGTTCGGCGATGGTCCACAGTTGCAGGCTCATCAGCGACATCGCCAGAAATGCACCAAGCGCGAATTCCGAGATCAGCGCCAGCGAGGGTGTGCGTGAGACCGGCTTGGCATTCGGCGCGAACATGGCGCGGAGATTGGCAATCACGATCCCCATGATAAGGCAGGGCACAAACAACGGCAGTTTCAGCCCTGCGGCGCTGATTGCTTCGCTCAGGATCGCGCCTGAAATGATCGCGAGGTTGAGATACAGCAGCACCCGCATGATTGTCAGATGATCAATCTCGGATTTCTGGTCGACCTCATTGGGCAAACCCACCGTATGCTCTTCCCCGGGGCGTTCGGGGCTGAGATTGCGCCCCTCGATCAGCAGCCGCGCAATCGGCCCCCCGACCAAAGCCGCCAACACGAGACCCAATGTGGCCACGGCCACCCCCAACTCGGTTGCGCCACTCAAACCGGTGGCGCCCGCAACTTCGGGGGCCCAGGCGATCGCGGTTCCGTGCCCCCCGATCAGCGCAGCAGACCCGAACAGCACCCCGGCTTGCGCCGGATAACCGAACATCGCGGCCCCCGCAGCGCCGATCACGTTTTGCGCAACGATGGTCAGAAGCGTCAAAATCAGAAGCAAAAGCAGAGGCTTGCCGCCCGCGATCAAATCGGACAGACGGGCATTTAGACCAATTCCGGCAAAGAACAGAACCAATAGGAAATCTCGCGCGGTCAAGCCAAAGGATAGCTCGATGCCGAAACCAAGATACAGCGCCAATACCACGAGCGAGGCCAGAAGGCCCCCAGTTACCGGCTCGGGGATGTTGAAGCTGCGCAATTGTGTGACACGGGCGTTGATCTCTGCCCCCAGCAGATAGACCGCAAAGCCCAGCGTTGCTGTCAGGAACTCCGGTATCTCAACGACCATCTGCATCAGCCCTCGGGCCTGGGTGGGCACTCCTCGCCCACAACCGTGCCGTCATAGGCTTTTTCACCGCAATTGTTCAGCGCATGCCAGACGTAGCCTTTGCCATCCTGTGTAATGGCAACGATCCGGTCGACACCGTAATGGATGTTCTTGGTGCCCAAGAAAGCCTGTGCTTGACCCGATTTCAATACGTCGGCCAGCGCAACTGCGTCGTAGCAGTCAAACCACCCTGGCGCGGTCAATGGCTCGGGGTTCTCGACAGGGGTAAAATCCACCATCTGATCCGGCCTTAACTCGGTTTCGAAACAGGCCCGATACCGGATCGGAGAACTGTCGGCGTCAATGGCCTTAAACCCAGTATAGGCGATGGCTTCGGGCGCTTCCGCCCCTTGCGCCAGCAGGACCACATCCTGGCCCGGGCGCGGTTCTACCTCATAATAGAACCCATAAACCTGCAGGTAATACATCCCAGCACCGGCCAGAACGCCAGAAATCAAAAGGATTAGCGCAACCAATTTTCCAGTCATCGTTTACGCCACCTCTTTCAAGTTCATAGAAAATAAGACAGGTTCCCAAGCAGTACGGTCAGAAACGAGGCTACTCGCATGGAAACCACTCTTGCCGTCGGATTCTTTGGCGCGCTTTTTGCAATCATGAATCCGATTACCAACTTGCCTGTGTTCCTGAGTGTTACGCAAGACCTGCCCATTTCGGATCAACGCAAAGTGGCTGTGAAGACTGCGCTTTATTGCACGATCCTCGGTGGCGCCTTCGCTGCGATCGGCAGTCAAGCGCTTGGGCTCTTTGGCATCAGCGTCGATGACCTGCGCGTCGCCGGTGGCCTTGTTGTACTGATGATCGGCCTGAACATGCTGAACGGGAACGAGAGCAGCTCGCATCACGGAACCGACGGAGAAAAGAAATCCTATCCCGCGCCCGAGACCGTTGCGTTCTATCCCTTGGCTTTTCCCATTCTGGTCGGCCCCGGAACAATCACAACACTGATCCTTTATGCGCACCACATCAAAACCCCGGTCGAAGCCGTTGTCTATGCAGGTGTATTTCTGTTCGTGGTGGCCTTGCTTTTGATCACGTTCTGGAACGCATCGGCGTTGGCTAAGCGGCTGTCGGACAATGCCCGAGTGATAATGAGCCGCTTCATGGGCATGATCCTTGCGGCTATCGCAATCAGCATGATCGCAGACGGCCTGAAGGCGTTGTTGCCCGGACTGGCCTAGGCGCTGCATCAAGCTTCGAACCCGGCAGCCTCGGTCTGCACGAACGCATCGGCGCATTGCTTGGCCAATGCGCGAACGCGGCCGATATAGGCCTGTCTTTCGGTAACCGAAATCACCCCGCGGGCGTCCAGCAAGTTGAAGATGTGGCTGGCCTTGATGCACTGATCATATGCGGGATGCGCCATGATGATGCGCTTGCCCGTCTTCGGGTCGTCATGTTCCTGCGCCAGAATGGTCGCGCATTCGGTTTCAGCCTCTTCGAAATGACGCAGCAGGACCTCGGTATTGGCAATATCGAAGTTCCAGCGGGCGTATTCCTCTTCGGTCTGCTTGAAGATGTCGCCATAGGTCAGCGGGCTGGGCGACTGAGGATCGTTGAAGGGCATGTCCATCACATGGTCGATGCCCAGCACATACATGGCCAGACGTTCCAGACCATAGGTCAGCTCACCGGAAACCGGCGCACAGTCATGGCCGCCGACCTGCTGGAAATAGGTGAACTGGCTGACTTCCATGCCGTCACACCAGACCTCCCATCCCAGACCCCACGCACCCAGAGTGGGGCTTTCCCAGTCATCCTCGACAAAGCGGATGTCGTGCAGATCCATGTCGATGCCGATGGCCTCGAGGCTGCCCAGATACAGTTCCTGCAAATCAGGCGGGCTGGGTTTGATCAGAACCTGATACTGATAGTAATGCTGCAACCGGTTCGGGTTTTCGCCATAACGTCCGTCTGTCGGGCGACGCGAGGGCTGAACGTAGGCCGCTGCCCAAGCCTTGGACCCCAAAGCCCGCAACGTGGTTGCTGGATGGAACGTACCTGCGCCGACCTCCATGTCATAGGGCTGTAGGATCGCACAACCTTTCGACGCCCAATAGGACTGAAGCCTTAGGATAATCTCTTGAAATGAACGTGGTGCGCTATTGGGTTCGGTCATGACAATTCCCTTGGACGCGCGGGGCGCCCGGTTCCGGTAGGTTCGGCCCTTCCTATGCAAGGCATCCAAGGGCGTCAACGGGCCAATCGGCCACTCTGTCGCTGAGCGGCCACACACAGAATTCCCCGTATTCCGGGCATGGCAATCGGACCGCGATTCCGCGTAATCTGCGCCAAAGTGAAAACACTGCAGAACACGGGCAGACAATGACACGCGTATTTACGGTTATTACATTCTTTATCCTCTTCGGCCTGCGCGCCGCTTTTGCCCAGCAAGATGCGGGCGTCTTTGTTCAGATCGAGGCGCAGCCGTCGCTGCGCGAGGCGCAGGAACGGGCGCAGGTCTATGCGAACGCGCTGCCCGATGTGAACGGGTTTCGGCTGAATTCTGGCTGGTATGCCATTGTTATCGGGCCCTATTTACGCGACGACGCCGAACAGGTGCTGCGCGTTTACAGGGCCGAGCGTCAGATCCCAACGGACAGTTTCATCGCCTTCTCCAGCGCGCTGGGGCAACAGTTCTGGCCCATCGGTGCCAACATCCTGAACCGCGGCGTCGTCACCGCCCCGATCCAGCCCGAGCCGCAACCAGAGCAGCCCTTGGCCGGTCTTACCCTGCAGGACGCAGATGAAACCCGTTCGCAGGCTCTGCAGGGCGAACGCCTTTTGACCGCGCAAGAGCGCAGAGACTTGCAAACCGCGTTGCAGGCAGCCGGGTTCTACAATTCAACAATTGACGGAGCCTTTGGTCAGGGCACCCGCCGCTCGATGGGCGATTGGCAACGTTCCAACGGGTTCGACGCGACTGGCGTTCTGACCACGCTGCAGCGCAAAACCCTGATGGATGACTACAACGCTCCACTAATCAGCGTCGGGATGGCACGCTATTCCGACCCGCAAGCCGGGATCGAACTGGATATGCCAATGGGCGTCTTGGGCTTCGAACGTTACGAGGCACCCTTTGCCCATTTCAACCCCACTTCTGATCTGGACGCCAAGGCGCTGCTGATCTCGCAGGAAGGCTCTGCCGCAACCCTGCGGGCGCTCTATCAAGTGATGCAGTCGCTTGAAATCGTTCCTCTGGACGGTGAGCGCAGCCTGCGCGGCAACAGCTTCACGATTGAAGGGCGCGGAAATGGCATGACCTCGTTCACGCAAGCAGCTCTGAAAGACGGCAAGATCAAAGGTTTCACGCTGGTCTGGCCTGCCGGGGATGAGGCTCGCCGCGCCCGAGTTCTGGCCGCGATGCGCGCAAGCTTTGCCACGACCGATGCCGTACTGGATGCCGGTGCCGGAGCGGATGCTGACCAGCGCATCGATTTGATGTCAGGACTGCAAATCCGCAAACCGCGGCTATCGCGATCGGGCTTCTTCGCCGACGCTGATGGTACGGTTCTGACGGTCACCGAGGCCGCTGAAAGCTGCACCCGCATCACGCTGGACGGTGACCAAGAGGTTCAGCTGGCTTGGCAAGATGCCGACCTTGGTGTCGCTGTGCTGCGTCCTAGCCAGACCCTTGCCCCGATCAGTGTTGCCGAGTTCCGCGCGGGCGTTCCGCGTATTCAGTCTCAGGTCGCTGTTTCGGGCTTTTCTTACGAAGGCGCATTGGGTGCCCCTACTCTGACCTTTGGCGAAATCGCTGATATCCGCGGCCTGAATGGAGAAGATGGCGTCAAACGCCTTGCACTGTCCGCCCAGCCCGGCGACGCGGGAGGACCTGTCTTTGACGATAGCGGCAGCGTTGTTGGCATGTTGCTACCTGCCCCTTCCGATGGGCGTACCCTGCCCGACTCGGTCAGCCTTGCGGCGAATGTGGCACGTCTGACCGAAGTTCTGACCAAGGCGGGCATCTCAGGTCAGCCCGCGCAAGGCTCAGCCCAGATTTCACCCAACGAACTGAGCCGCAGAGCCAACGGAATGACCGTTCTGGTGCACTGCTGGGACTGAACAATCAGGTTCAGGGAAAAGGCGCTGCACGAAGGTGCACGCCTTTTTTCATAGGTTTACAGGATATCCGGTGTGACCCGTATCAATGTGGGAACCTCGGCCTGAAAGGCGGCGCGCACTGCGGCCTGCATCTCATCCCGCGTCTTCGGTGCAGCTGACAGCGCCCCGAACGCCTCGGCCAGTTTGCAGAAATCCGGGTTTCGCGCGATCACCGCATTAGGCGCGATCTGTCCGCGCACCATGCTCTCTTCAATCTCTTTGAGTTTACCATTGTCCCACAGAATGATGGGTAGCGGCAGGCCGAGTTCGACAGCAACCCCAAGCTCTTGCATTGTGTAGTGAAAACCATAGTCACCCGCGATGACCGCTGTGGGTTTGCCCCGCCGTGCTACTGCACCACCGATCCCGGCTGGCAGGGCGTACCCCAGCGTGGCAAATCCAGTCGGGTGGTGCCAATGATAAGGAAAGCCCATGTCCCAGACTTCTTTCGCGACATACGCGAATTGGGTCATGTCCGAATAAATCATCGTATCCAAGGGCATGGCCGCCCTGAGTGCATCGACCACGGGGACAATGCCCGGGCGCTCGGCATCCACCTCGGCCCGCCAGCGCGCGCGCGCCTCGCGCACCTCGTCCGCAGACCAACCAGCGGCTGGTTTTACCTGATCGGACACTGCCCACAGCGCATGCGCAAAACTCTCACCATCTGCCTGCAGTTTGACAGCCGCACGATGGTGGTCTGACAGCACTTGCGGGTCCAGATCAACACGTACCATGGTTGCGTTGTGGCCCAGATCATGGCGCCACAGATCAACCTCGCCCAGTTCAGCACCGACAACAACGACAAGATCAGCCGAGGCAATTACTTTGGCGCTGCCCGGTCGTGGCAGCATCGATCCGAAATCCAGCGGATAATCGGACCCGGCCAGCCCGCGACCGGCATAGGTCGTGAAGCACGCCGCCCCCAACTGGGTCAGGATCTGTCGCCAAAGGTTAGACCGGCACCCGCCGCCTAATATGAACAAAGGCCGCTGCGCGATATTCAGCAGCGACAGAACCGGTGCCACATCCGGTGGAACAGTCTGGTTGCGCAAGGCAGGCTGGTTTGGAAAAGGCGCAGGCGCTGCCTCGGCCTCCAATTGCGCGATGGGTACCTGAATGTGTTTCGGTCGCGGGCGCGACAGCTCAAACTCTTCGAAGGCGCGCTCGATCAGACCATAGGCAGCCTGGGCATTGTTCGCCTGACAGGACCAGTCTGTAACTGTCTCGGCCGCAGCGCGCTGATCCTTCATCTGATGCAATTGGCCACGCAGTGCTTGTGTCTCTTCGAGGCAAGAAGACAACACCAGCATCGGCACTGAATCCGAATAAGCCTGCCCCATCGGCGTCATGATGTTGCACAGGCCCGGTCCGGTGATCACATAGGCCACCCCTGGCTTGCCAGACGCGCGGGCATATCCATCGGCCATGAAACCGGCCCCCTGCTCGTGCCGGGCCAGAACATGCGTGATCCCGGCCTCTTCGATACCGCGATACATCTCCTGATTATGCACGCCCGGTATGCCAAAGATCACGTCAACGCCACGATCCTTAAGCATGTGCGAGATCTGCGCCCCAAGGGGTCGTTTCATTAGCCTCTCCAGAATTGAACGGTAAAGATTGCGTAGACAGCCAGCAGTTCAAGGCGTCCGACCAGCATCCCAATCGTCAGCAGCCACTTGGCACCGTCATTCAGCCCCGCAAAGTTGCCTGCTGGCCCGATCTGTTCCCCCAGTCCCGGCCCCACATTAGCCAGTGCCGTCGCGGCCCCCGATACCGAGGTGATAAAGTCCAACCCAGTCAGGGCCAGCGCCCACGACAGAACCCCCATCGATAGTGCAAAGAACATGAAGAAACTCATGACCGAGGTCAGCACGTCGCGACTGATCGGTCGTCCATCATAGCGCGGCACGAACACACCATGCGGCGAACGAATTCGGCTGAGCTGGGTTTTAATCGACGCAAACAGCAATTGATAGCGGAACACCTTGATCGAACACGCGGTGGACCCCGCGCAACCGCCAATCAATCCGATCAGGAAGAACAACATGACCGGAAAACTGCCCCAGCCCATATAGTCGACACTCGCGTACCCGGTGCCCGAAATGATCGATGTGATGTTGAACAGCGACTCGCGGAACGCCTGCTCCCAATGGTGCGGAAAGACCGAAGTCAGGAAGATCGACATAATCACAACCAGAACCACGATGGTTGCCAGAAACGCCCGAATCTGGCTGTCTTTCCACAACGAGCTTGTGTGACCATTGGCCAATTGCACATACCGCACAAATGGCAGCGCCGCGAGGATCATGAAGATGGCAGCGGCATATTCCAGAGGTCCCGAAAACCGGGCGAAAGAACTGTCATAGTTTGAAAACCCGCCCGTCGCGATTGTGGTCATGGCATGTACGACGGCGTCAAAAAAGCTCATGCCGAAACCGGCATAGACCAATGCGCAGACCACCGTCAGAAATACGTAGATCAAGGAAATCTGCCCGGCGATCTCTTGCGCGCGGGGCAGAATTTTCCCCATGGTTTCAAACCCTTCCGAGCGGAAGATCTGCATCCCACCAACGCGCAGCTCGGGTAGGAACACCATCGCCACGACGATGATTCCGATGCCCCCCAACCATTGCAAAACGCCCCGCCAGAGCAACAAGCCCTGTGGCAATTCGTCGAGCCCCGAGATCACGGTTGAACCTGTGGTGGTCAGCCCCGACATCGCCTCGAAATAGGCATCGACGAAACGCAGTTCAGTTTCGCCGAACAGAAACGGAATTGCGCCAAAAACCGGCAACGCCACCCAGACACCCGAGGTCAGCAAAAAGGTCTGACGGATGGTCAGACCTTCGCCCACCCCGTTGGAACAACTCATCGCAAGAACACTGCCGGTCAGCAGTGTGATGACCGCGCTTTCAAAGAAAACATGCCACTCGCCCCGCCCCTCGATCATGTCGACAAGCATGGGCAGCAGCATGGTCGCCCCTAGAATGGCGACCAGCAGGCCAATCACATATCCGACCGGGCGAAGATCCATCATGACGGGCAGCGTTGGCGCGCCAGCCCGACGGTGTCAAGCAGATGATCCGTGTTAACTGTCGGATTTTATCTCAACGCCCGGCATCGCGGGTGGCTTCGACGGGGCGCGTGCACGACGCGGTGCCGGTTTGGCCTGCTCAGCCGACGCAGCTGCGGGTTTCTTCGTCGCAGGTTTTGCAGCGGCAGGTTTCGGAGCCGCTGTGGCCAGAGGCGCAGCTTTTGCCGGGGCGGGCTTGGCTGGGGCGGGCTTAGCCACCGCAGGTGCCTTGGTCGCAGCTTTTGCCGTGTTTGCCGATGCTTTTGGCGCTGTGGCTGCCGGTCGTGCCTTGGCCTGTGCGGAAGATTTGAACTCCGCAACCGGCTTGGCCGCCGTTGATACTGGCTTGGCCGCTTTCGAGGCGGGTTTTGCAGGTACTTTGGCCTTCGCCGGTGCTGCTTTCACAGCCGGTTTGGCTACCGGGGCCGCCTTGGGTGCAGGGGCCGCAACCTTAGGAGCCGCCGCTTTCGGCGCAGGTGCCACCGCAGGCTTAGCCGCCGCCTTCGGCTTTGGTGCTGCTTTGGGTTTCGGCGCCTCTTTAGGCTTTACTGCAACCTTGGCTTTTGCAGCCGGTCTGGCTGGCTTTCGCGTTGCTGGTGTCGCCACTTCGCGGGCAACCGGTGCGGGTGCCTCGGCTGTCTTCAGTCCGTGCAGAGGTGTCATCGGCAGATCAAAAGCCGCGCGGGTCATGATCTGCATGATCTCCATCTGACTGGCCATTGCGTAACCGGCCATCCGGATGGCGGCTGCCTGAAACTCAAGTGGTTGAGTAATCGGATTCATTGCATGTCTCTCCTGATAAAACCGAGGCAGCGGGTAGATGAGTAAAGGACCCCGCCCGCCCCAATCGTCCGGGCGGATTTGCAGGTTGGCGGTCCAAGGCGTTGCACGTCCCGGTTTCCTTTCGGGCTGCGCGACCCGGTTTTTACGGATGCGCAGCAGCTGCACTCGGGGACAATCTAGCGCAATTCAGGGTGCAGATGCAGCATTTCCTGCTGCATTGCGGCAAAAAAGCGCCCATGCAGGATTTTTGACTGTTTTTCCAGCAGCTTCCGCGGGGTCAATCAGCCCACATGAAACAGCGTCGTGAACAAACGCGGGTCTAGGCTCGCGGATTCGAAGGTTGGACCTTCGGTCAGAATCGAGACCGCATCATGGCTGTGCAGGCTTTCCTGATGGCTGGCGATCACACGGAAATCGCCGACATGATGATCGGCCTGCAGCTCGGCGCAGAACAGACGCGCGGCATCTTCCACGAATATGGGATTGGCAGCGTTCAGTTCGGCAAAGGCCTGTTCATCTTCGCGCTTGACCATCACCTGAGTTTCGGTTGGCACCGCGCGGCGGCACAGCGCGATCAGATCTTCGAACCACAGACAATCGGCGTTGCAATCGATAACCACCGAAATCCGCGCCACCGAGCGCTGGGAATGCGGCGTCGCCAGCTGCCCGCGGGTTGCGCGCGCGTGTTCGCTCAGTTCCAATGAACAGGGGCATGTGGACGAATAGACATAGTCCAGATGCATAATCTTCAGACGTTCTCCGCCTTGATCAACCAGTTCCAGCGCGATGTCGTAATACTGGTATCCGGACAAGCCCGAACGCAGGCTCTCAATCCGATCGGGATAGGAAAACCGCATCTGTATGCGCGCATCCAAACTATCCAGATCAGTCAGATAGTCGTTCAGCGCTGCCTCCATCACCTCAAAACTAAAGGTGCGCTCGGCGTGCTTGTAGAAGGACCGCATGATCCGAGACATGTTGATGCCCTTCTTCTCGGCCTCAAGGCTGACAGACCCGGTGACCGAGGTCTCAAGTGTCAGCTCGGCACCACTTTTGCGATGGAACCGGATCGGCAGGCGGAAATTCGAGATGCCGACATGCTGGATCTGCTGCTTCGAACCCCGGATCAGGCTGGACGGACCGTTTTGCAGATCCGGCAATGTGGCCTTATAGGCTGCATCCGCCTCGAACTCGTGGGGATATTCGCGCGACAGGGCCGGATAGTTTGACGGCAACAGCCCCGGGACAAGCTGCGCAATGGCCGGGTCCAGTTGACTGATCTCGGCCGCCGAGGCTGATTTCGCCCATTCGCGCAGCACCTTGAGCGCTGCTGCGGCCTGATCGTGATCGGGTGTCTCGTTGATGTCGCGCGGATGAATGTTCATTGGCACGGATCCCTTGCTAGGCCGACGGTTATATACCACCGAGGTTTAATTACCAGTCCTGAACGATACGCGCGGAATAGCAGTCCGGATCGAAATTCGAGGCAAGAAATCGTCATTTTACAACCAAATGCGCCGGATCAGGCGGATCACATCCGCCTGATGGTGCATTCCCGGCGCATCACTAGCCCTGAGATACGTCTAGCGCGCGCTGGATATCCGCCAGCAAATCACCGGCATCCTCAAGCCCAACCGAAAGGCGGATCAGGCCCGGCGTGATACCCAACTCATCGCGTTGTTCGTCACTCAGACGCTGGTGCGTTGTGGTGGCCGGGTGCGTTGCGATCGACTTGGCATCGCCCAGATTGTTCGAGATCACAGGGATCGTCAGCGCATTCAGGAAAGCAAACGCCGCCGCTTTGCCGCCCTTGATGTCCAGCGATAGAACCGTACCGCCCTTGCCGCCCAGCTGCTCTTGCACCAACGCGTTTTGCGCATGGGTTCTCAGCCCGGGATACAGAGTCCGCTCCAATGCAGAATGCCCTTCTAAAGCTTCTGCAATCTTCTGCGCGCTGTCGGCTTGCGCGTTTACGCGCAGGGCCATAGTTTCAAGACCTTTGACCATGATCCAAGCGCTGAACGGGCTAAGCGCACCGCCGGTGTGCTTCATGTAAGGCTCGACCGTGCCACGGATGAATTCCTTAGTGCCGATGATCACGCCGCCCAGCGCCCGGCCCTGCCCGTCGATATGCTTGGTCGCCGAATAGACCACCACGTCGGCTCCCTGTTCGATCGCGCGCGAGAACACGGGTGTCGAGAACACGTTGTCCACGATTACAACCGCACCCACCGCATGGGCCAGCTTAGACACGGACGTGATGTCGATCACTTCAAGCGTCGGGTTCGACATGGATTCAAAAAACACTGCCTTGGTGTCAGGCCGGATCGCGACCTCCCACGCGTCCAGATCGGTGCCGTCTACAAAGGTCACCTCAACGCCATAACGCGTCAGGATGTTTTCAAGGATATACAGACAGGACCCAAAAAGCGCCTTGGCTGAAACCACATGGTCGCCCGCCCGCAGCATCGAAGTCAGCGCACCGTTCACAGCGGCCATACCTGAAGCGGTGGCAAACGCATCCTCGCCGCCTTCCAAAGCTGCGATACGCTGCTCGAACATCGACACGGTGGGGTTGCCGTAGCGGGCATAGATGAACTCATCCGGGCCGCTTTCAATAAACCGGGCCTCGGCCTGCTCGGCGTTATCGTAGACAAACCCCTGCGTCAGAAAGATCGACTCAGAAACCTCATTGTACTGACTGCGACGGATGCCGCCATGGACGGCTTGGGTGCGTTTGTTCCAGCTCTCGCTCATCTCATTCCTTTCAGCCCCGCATTGGAGGCAAACAAAAAACCCCAGACGCGGCCAAGCGAAAGGGGTCTTTCATCCTGACCTTTTAGCGGTGTTGTTTAACGTGGCCCGCAATCCGGTAACAAATCGCCACATGAATGAAGATGCGTTTACGCCCCGCCCCGGAACACGTCAAGCCCGACTGATCACCGGTCACGCTTTCGTAACACGGCCAGGCGCGCTCTTGCCGTTTGTGCAGAAAGCTTCATGATCGCCCAAACTCAAGGAGGCCCCATGATTGAACTCTATTTCTGGCCCACGCCCAACGGCTGGAAAGTGTCCATCGCTCTGGAAGAGATGGAGCTGCCCTACAAAACCCACCTGATCAACATCGGCAAGGGCGACCAGTTCGATCCCGAGTTTCTAAAGATCTCGCCTAACAACCGTATGCCCGCCATCGTCGACCCGGACGGCCCTGACGGCGCGCCTGTTTCGGTCTTCGAAAGCGGCGCGATCCTGATGTACCTCGCCCGCAAGACCGGGCGATTCTACGGCAATTCCGAACGTGACAGGATCGCAGTCGAGGAATGGTTGATGTGGCAAATGGGCGGCGTTGGTCCGATGGCCGGCCAAGCGCATCACTTCCTTAAATACGCCCCACATCTGGACCCGCCACAAGACCATCCCTATCCGAAAGATCGCTATCGCAGTGAGGTCGGGCGTCTCTACGGCGTTCTCGACCGGAGGCTGGTCGAAAACGAATACGTCGCGGGCGATTTTTACTCCATTGCCGATATGTCGATCTGGGGCTGGGCGAGCCTATGGGAAGGCCAGCAACAAGTGCTGGAGGATAAACCGCATTTTACCCGCTGGCTGGACATGATGAGCGCTCGTCCCGGCGTTGAGGCAGGTCGCGCACTACATGCGGAGTTGCGTGGCGATAACCGGGACAAGCAGGCGCAAAGCAATTTGTTCAAGCAGTAGGACTTCGCTGCTATACTGTCATCTTGAACAGAAATAGGATATTATTCAGCCCCATCCGATGCGCCCAACGCAGGGGCACCGAGAAAGATAAGGATGCAATTGATCGGACCTGCAAGGGAACGAGTAACTTCATGCGAGTTTTAGCCCTTTCGTTTATCGTATGCGCGGGTATTGCAAGTGCCGCACCGGATTGCGAGGAACCCGCGCAGGCGCAACCTCACGAACTTGTCGCCCTTGAACCGCCCGTTGAACTAGACGTGATCATAGAAGAAGCCGTCGATGGGCCTCCTAAACGAGAGTTGACGGTTTCCGCCAGACCACGACTGCGCCCCTGCAAATTTCGTCAGATTGAAATCGGGCGAGATCGTATGCGTCAACGCGGCGCGGTATGTGGCGACTGGACCATACTCGGCGAGAACCGAAAGCCTTTTACAGGTAAGTTTCGGGAGTGCGGCATAGCCGATCCAGTGCTTATCCGCATGGTGTCTAACATCTTTCTCAGCCAGTTGGCACTGATGGATTGCAAGACGGCCATTACGCTGAAGACATGGTTGGAGAATACGGCCAAACCGGCCTTTGCGGACCAAGGAGGCGGCCTGAAAGGAATACGTTTGGCTGGTCATTATGCGTGCAAGACACAGAACAATCAACCGCGCGCACGGATTTCAGAACATGCACGAGGGCGCGCGATTGATATTTCGTCCTTCATATTGATGGATGGCACCGTGATTACCGTGCTTGACGGCTGGGGCGACGAAGGGTCAAGCGACGTTATGCGCGAACTTCACGCAGGTGCATGCGGATTGTTCGGAACGGTGCTTGGCCCCGACGCGGACCACAATCATAAAGGGCATTTTCATTTAGATACTGCTCGCCGCGGCAAGGGCCCTGTTTGCCGCTAGCCTGTTCCTCCTGCCCCTGCATCAAAGCATATTGCTTGCCCTAGATATGCGCGATCATATGGGTCACCAAACTCACCAGCTGCATCCGGCTCGTGATCCTTAGTAGGCGTCCCGAGTTCAAGGTACGGCGGAAGCGTTCGCAGATCTCGCTCCAGACCAACACATTTACGATGTCCATCTCATCCTCCAGCTTGACAAATTCACAACTTGGTCGTCCCAGGCCTTTGCCACGGGATCACAACCCGGCCACTGCCATCAGCGCCCTCTATGACGGATTGTTCAGCCGGATAATGGGCAGGCAAGCAGGTGGGCATGGACAGTCCCAGTTTGAATCCGCAGGGAAAATAGAGGCAACAAGCGTGAGAACATATAGGGAACAACCTACAGGAATGTCCAGACGTGGCATCATGAGATGCAGATGATGCTGGAAAGACCAAGCGCCCTTCACTAATGAAGACTCCGACACATGCAAAAGGAAGACGCAAGCAATGGCAAAGATCACCTATGTCGAGCACAGCGGTACCGAACATACAGTCGACGTCGCCAACGGGCTGACGGTCATGGAAGGGGCCCGCGACAACAACATCCCCGGCATCGAGGCCGATTGCGGCGGCGCCTGCGCCTGCTCGACCTGCCACGTCTATATTCATCCTGACTGGGTCGAGAGAATCCCCGCCAAGGACGACATGGAAGAAGACATGCTGGACTTCGCCTATGAACCCGACCCGACCCGCTCGCGCCTGACCTGCCAGATCAAGGTCACCGACGCGCTGGATGGTCTGGTTGTGCAGATGCCCGAAAAGCAGATCTGATGCACTCTGATGCGCCGCGCCAGCCCAACCGCCTTTGGCACCGTCGGGCGCGCGGCGCTGTTCTGATGGTTTGCATTTGGCTAACGGGGAATATGCCCGCAGCCAGCGGCGAAACCAAAGTATCTGCTCGCTTCACGGAACCAACAACACGCTACGCCCATGGGGTGCTTGGCGACGCCGTCGAATACGGTGCTTTGGAAATCGACGTCGGAACAAGTATTTCCTCGGCGGCAAAGCGAAAAGCCGATAGCTCCAAACGCTCGACCGTTACAATACGTCTGCCCGAAGACCGCGTATTCGAAGATCTTGCCCCACGCCTGGCCGATATCGATCAGGACGGGTTGCCCGAAGTCATCGTTGTAGAGACCCAGCAGCATACGGGTGCTCAACTGGCGATCTATGACGTCAATGGTCAAAAAATCGCCGCCACCCCCCATATCGGCACGCGCAACCGCTGGCTCGCCCCCATCGGTGCCGCCGATCTGGACGGTGATGGTCATGTCGAGATCGCCTATGTCGACCGCCCACACCTTGCGAAAACTCTGCGCATCTGGCGTTACAAAGACGGTGAACTCATTGAAATCGCCACAATCCCTGGCCTTACCAATCACAGGATCGGAGAAGATTTTATTTCAGGCGGTCTGCGCCAATGCGAAACGCACCCTGAGCTGATCCTCGCCAGCGCCGACTGGTCGCGGATCATAGGCGTCTCGTACAGCAAAGGCTGGCGACAAAAAGACCTCGGACCACTCAACAGTCTCAAAGATCTGGCCAACGCACTAAAGTGCTGATCAGATCTTCATCTGGCCATAAATACCTCGGGGAGCGCGAGGGGCTGGCCCCTCGCCCCGAAATCATCAAGCCGGGCGCAGCCCGACTACTGAGTTAAAGCGCGCGCCAGCCGATGTCGCGACGGAAGAACCCTTCAGGCCAATCAACACCTTCAACCATGTCATACGCCCGGTCGCGTGCGTCTTTCAGCGTTTCCCCACGCGCAGTCACATTCAGAACGCGGCCACCCGCGGCCTGAACCTTGCCTTCAGCCGCTTTTGTCCCCGCGTGGAATACCATGTTGCTACTATCCTCGGCCAGATCACCCAGGCCGTTGATCACAGTGCCTTTTTCATAAGAACCAGGATACCCCTTTGCCGCCATCACGACCGTGATGGCGTGATCGTCGGCCCAGTTCACCCGCGTCTCAGCCAAGCGACCCTCGGCCGCCGCGTGCATCAGGTCCATGGCCTGAGCGCCAAGGCGCATCATCAGTACCTGACATTCGGGATCTCCGAACCGCACGTTGTACTCCACCAACCTGGGCTGACCATCCTTGATCATCAAACCGGCGTAGAGCACACCCTGAAACGGTGTCCCGCGCCGCTTCATCTCGGCCACCGTCGGGCGCACGATCTGATCCATCGCAAGGGCCTCGATCTCGGCGCTCAGCACCGGGGCCGGAGAATAGGCGCCCATCCCCCCAGTGTTCAGCCCGGTATCGCCCTCGCCGACGCGCTTGTGATCCTGCGCTGTGCCGATCGACAGGATATCCTCTCCGTCACAGAGCACGAACAGAGACGCCTCCTCGCCCTCCATGAACTCCTCGATCACCACTTCGGCCCCCGCGCCACCAAAGGCTCCGCCGAACATGTCGTCAATCGCGTTCAGGGCGGTTTGCTCGTCCATCGCAACGATCACGCCCTTCCCGGCAGCCAGCCCATCGGCCTTGACCACGATCGGGGTCCCCTGCGCACGGATGTATTCCTTGGCGGGCTCAGCCTCGGCGAACCGGGCATAAGCCGCCGTCGGCGCGCCGGATGCGTCACAGATTTCCTTGGTGAAACTTTTTGAGGCCTCCAACCGCGCCGCTTCTGCCGAGGGCCCGAAAACCAGCACACCCGCTTCGCGCAGCCGGTCAGCGACCCCTGCGGCCAAAGGCGCTTCGGGGCCAACGATCACGAAATCAATCGCGTTTTCCTCGGCAAAGTTGACCACAGCACCGCCATTCTCAATGTCCACCGCCGCGCACTCTGCGATCTGGGCGATCCCGGCATTCCCCGGCGCCACAATCAGGCGATCACATTTGGGGTTTTGCATCACCGCCCAAGCCAGACTGTGCTCGCGTCCACCGCTGCCGAGAATGAGGATATTCATGAAACGCTCCGATCTGCTTGGCCTTGCCTGCGCGGCGTTCTAAGCTGCGCAGAGATTTGACACAAGGCGCTGAAATGTCCGACCTGCTAGATGACCCGATTCCGGGTCAGAACACCCCCGAATACACTGTCTCGGACATCTCAGGCGAGGTGAAGCGCACGCTCGAGGGCACCTTTGGCCGAATCCGTGTGCGTGGAGAAGTGGGCCGCGTGTTCAAGGCCCGTTCGGGTCATCTGTATTACGACATAAAGGACGACCGGAACGTGCTGGCCTGCACAACTTGGAAAGGGCAGATTTCTGGTCTTTCAGTTGTTCCCGAAGAAGGCCTCGAGGTTGTCGTCACCGGGCGCCTGACAGCTTTTGGAGCCCAGTCGAAATACAACCTGAATGTCGATGAAGTCGCCGTCGCCGGGCAAGGCGCGCTGATGGCATTGCTGGAAAAGCGCAAAAAGCAGCTCGAATCCGAAGGCTTGTTTGCGGCTGAACGCAAGAAACCCCTGCCCTACTTGCCGCAGATCATCGGCGTTGTCACTTCGCCCTCCGGTGCGGTGATCCGAGACATCTTGCATCGGCTGCGCGATCGGTTCCCGCGCAAAGTACTGATCTGGCCCGTCGCGGTTCAGGGGGCAAACTGTGCCCCCGAAGTGACCCGCGCCATCGAAGGCTTCAATCAACTCACACCGGGCGGGGCCCTCCCGCGACCCAACCTGATTATCGTCGCGCGCGGCGGTGGGTCCATAGAAGACCTCTGGGGCTTCAACGAAGAAAGCGTCGCGCGCGCGACTGCAGCCTCAGAAATCCCGCTGATCTCGGCCGTCGGGCACGAGACGGACACCACCCTGATCGACTATGTCTCGGACCGCCGCGCGCCTACGCCAACCGCCGCTGCCGAACTTGCCGTACCGGTCCGCATGGAACTGCTGGCTTGGACCAACGAACAAGGTGCCCGCCTGTCGCGCGCGGCAACAGATGCCGTACAACGCCGCAGTCAACGGCTGCGCGACCTGTCCCGAGCCCTGCCCCGCCCCGATACACTGCTGGAAAGCCCGCGCCAAAGGCTCGACCAAATCTCGGAACGCCTGCCTAACGCGCTGATCCGGGGTGTTCAAAACCGCCGCGTCAAGCTGCTGGACAGTGCGGCGCGTCTGCGCCCCTCGACCCTGCGCAGTTTTGTCGAAACCCGCCGCGACCGCTGGCGCAACCTGTCCTCGCGCCTGTCAATGCGCCCGATCCAGCGCGAGCTGGAAACACGGCGCGATACCCTCAACCGACTGACCGATCGCCTGAACGCCGCGCAATCCACACGGCTGGACCGCCTCCGCCAGCAGATGGAGGCCACCGATCGCCTGCGCGAAACGCTGAGCTACAAAGCGACGCTTGGGCGTGGCTACGCCGTCGTGCGCGCCGAAGGAGAGGTCATCACAACCAAAGCTCAAGCCTCCGGTCACGCTGTTCTTGAGATCGAATTCGCTGACGGTCGCCTCAGCACCGGGGCTGCGGGCAAGGCGCCACCCAAGAAATCCAAACAGGCACCTCCTGATCAGGGATCGTTGTTCTGACCGATGTTGACGATCTGGGGCCGTAAAACATCCTCGAACGTTCAGGCCCTAATGTGGTGCGTGGGTGAGCTTGGCCTAGAATACCAGCGTCACGATCTTGGCCATCGCTTCGGCGGGCTGGACACTGCAGCGTTTCGGGCACTGAACCCAAACAAAACCATCCCCGTCCTGCAAGATGGCGACAACCTACCGCTTTGGGAAACCGGCGCCATCCTGCGATATCTGGCCACCCAATATGGCGATCAGGCATTCTGGCCTTCAGATCCTACCCGGCGCGCCACAATCGACAAATGGGCCGAATGGGCGAAACTCAACGTGGCGATGGCGTTCACCGTTCCGGTGTTCTGGCAAATTGTGCGAACACCCGTTGAACAGCAGGACCAAACAGCGATCCATCGGGCCGTCAGCGATTTGGAAATAAAGCTGGCAATCGCGGACATGGAGCTGGACCAAAACACGTTCCTTGCGGGTGAGCGTTTTACACTGGCGGATATACAGCTCGGCCACGTCCTTTACCGCTACTACGATATCGACATCGTCCGCGCTCCGTTACCGCATTTGCGTCGATACTATGAACGGCTAACCGAAAGGCCCGCGTTTCAACATCACGTCATGCTGGACTATGAAGACCTGCGACCATTTCAGACCCCGACATCCGGTCCGTAGCACAACATCTCTTCGCCAATATCCTCGGCCTCGTACAACTCGGTCGCTGTCGGATCGCCCTCGAATTGCGCGATCAATCCGCCCCCGGATTGCCAGAACACCCAGCATTGCGGCGCCAATTGATCCTCATAGATGAAACAGATCTGATCTTCCTGCTCGTACCAAACTCCGTTCATGCAATTGCCATCCAGAAATGACCAGATGACTCGGCGGTCTGGCAGATACCGTTCGACTCCGTAGGCCTGCCCATCGAACCCGTAATACAAGGTTTTTCCACGCGTATACGCATCAAACTCAGGCCCTGTCAGAGGCGACTGCGCCGCAACGGGCTGTGAGGCAAGGGTCAGTAGAATCAAGCAAGTTCGGATCATGGCCACACTGTGTCAGAAGCTGCCCACAAGTGCCATTCAACCTTTCCACATCGCGACGATCGGCAAGATAACTCCACGTCACGCCTTGATGCACGGCCGAGATCATGGCGATGATTGCCTCAAAAACATCGGGGACGCACCATGACGACACTTCTTTTCTGGATTGCGGCGGCCTGCGCGCTGACCTACCTGCCACTTACCGCGCGCCCGGCCGGCACCCTGCGTAGCATGCTGAAAACAGCATCGGTCGTGCTGCTGGCAGGCGTCGCCATACTGGCAAGCGCGCCATGGCTCCTGATCCTCGCCCTTACCTTCTGCGCGATAGGCGATGCCCTTCTGTCACGCGAAACCGACAGCACATTCATGGCAGGCATCGGTGCATTTGCTGCGGGGCATTTGGCCTATATCGCCTTATTTTTGACGAGCCCCAGCAGCAACCCTGAACAGATCTTCGACCACCCCGCGATCTTCTGGTCCCTGATCATCCTGGGCATCGTTATGGCCACGCTGCTCACCCCCCGCGCCGGAGACCTCAAAATCCCCGTCCTCGCCTATATTCCAATCATCCTGGGCATGGGCATCACCGTTCTTGCCCTTCCCGAAACTGGAGCCTTACGCTGGGCCCTTCCCGCCGCGATGGCATTCATCGCCTCGGACCTGGCGCTTGCGACTGAAAAGTTCCTGCTACCTGCCAATCACCCGGCCCTGAAGCTTGCGTCCTATCTGGTCTGGCCGCTTTATTGGGCGGCCCAAGCCGGGTTTCTGATCGCCTTCACCTGACCCTTTGCAACTGCCTTCAATCCACATTAGGTGAGGGGAACACCTGCGGAGATCAAAAATGGCGTTTTTCTCAAAGCTCAAGGACAAGCTGTTCAAATCCTCATCGCGCCTCGAAGAGGGGCTGGATGCAATTGTCGAGGATGGCGGCGAGGAAACCCCAAATCCTGATCCGGTGATCCCCGAACCTGAGCCCGAACCGCAACCGGTTCCCGAAGTGCCGGAACCCACGCCCGCGCCCCAACCGGTCGAGCCTCCCGCTCCGATCCCGGCTGATCCCACACCGGCGCCTCCACCCCCAGAGGTTCCAGAATCCAAGGGTTTGATGGGTCGCCTGTTCGGCCGAAATGAATCCAAGACCGTTGTCCGCCGCACGCTGGACGACGACATGCTGGAGCAACTCGAAGAGCTTCTGATCGCCTCGGATATGGGCGTCGACACTGCCTTGCGCGTTACGTCCAACATGGCCGAGGGCCGCTTTGGTCGCAAACTCTCGACCCAGGAAATCAAACAGCTGCTGGCGCAGGAGGTTGCCCGCGTGATGGAACCCGTGGCTAAACCCATGCCGATCTACCCCAAACGCCCGCAAGTGGTGCTGGTTGTTGGCGTCAACGGTTCGGGCAAAACTACGACAATCGGTAAGCTTGCCAGCCAGTTCAAAGCCGCCGGCAAGAAAGTCGTCATCGCCGCCGGAGACACATTCCGCGCTGCCGCCGTCGAACAGCTGCAGGTCTGGGGTGACCGCGCAGGCGTGCCCGTACTGACGGCACCCGAAGGGTCCGACCCTGCCTCGCTCGCCTTCGATGCACTGACCAAGGCCCAGAGCGAAGGTGCTGACCTTCTGATGATCGACACCGCAGGCCGCCTGCAAAACCGCGCCGATCTGATGGAAGAGCTGGCCAAAATCGTCCGCGTCATCCGCAAGGTTGACGACACCGCACCGCACAACACTCTGCTGGTGCTGGACGCCACCACCGGGCAAAACGCCCTCAGTCAGGTCGAAACCTTCCGCAAACTGGCCGATGTCTCGGGCCTCGTGATGACCAAACTGGACGGCACAGCCAAAGGCGGCGTGCTGGTCGCCCTCGCCGACAAGTTCGGCCTTCCGATCCACGCCATTGGTGTCGGTGAGCAAATCGACGACCTCGCCCCGTTTGATCCCGAAGAATTCGCCGCCGCCCTGACGGGCCTACAATCCTGATCCGCCCCTTCATCTGGCCGAAAATACCTTCGGGGGGCTTGGGGGGCAGACAGCCCCCCACTCTCTCCGCCCAAGCGAAAGCCCCGATTTGAGCGACTGGCTGATCTCCCTCGAAGGCACCGAAGCAGGCCACCAACTCGCCCTCGCGCTCGCGCTGATGGCGGCCTTCCTGCATGCGGTTTTCGGTGCACTGCAAAAAGGCCGCCACGACCCGTGGATGTCGCGCGGGGCGATCGATGCCTGCTACTGCCTTATGGCGATGCCATTCGCCTTCTTTATCGTGCCATGGCCCGAACCATACATGTGGCCGATCTTTGGCGTCGTTTGGCTGATCCATATCGGCTATAAGGTGCTGCAGGCGATGGCCTACACCAAAGGCTCCTATACCGTTGTCTATCCGGTCGTGCGCGGTACTGGCCCGCTCTTCACCGTGATCGGAGCTTATCTTTTGTTCGGTGAAACCTTCTCGGCCATCCAATGGCTAGGAGTAGCGACGCTTCTCGCGGGCATCTTTGGCCTTGCCGCCTATAACCTGCGCTACCTTGAGACCAATCGAGATACGCTGCAAATCGCGCTGGTGCTGGCGGTCGTCACGGGCCTCTTCGTGGCGCTCTATACGACCTATGATGCCTACGGTATCCGCGCTACGGCCGACCCGTTCACCTTCCTTGCGTGGTTCTTCATGATCGACGGGGCCGCGATGCCTATCTATGCTGCGCTCAGATACCGCGCAATGATCCACCGCCCTGCGCTTGGACCTCTGATGCTTCGCGGGTTCGCGGGCGGCATCATTGCGCCGATGTCCTTCGGTGCCATCATGCTCGCCACGCGACTGGACAAGGTCGGAGAGGCGGCGGTCCTGCGCGAAACCTCCACCGTTTTCGCAGCACTCATCGGCTGGCTGGTGCTGAAAGAAACTGTCGGCCCCAGACGCATTGCGTTGATGGCATTGATTGCACTCGGCGCAGTAATAGTTGAAATGGGCGGGTAAGCAGCAGGTTGGAATCATGGCAGAGAAAAAAGACATCAACCCATTCCTCAAACAGGTACTGGAACTTGGCCCCCCACTGGCCTTCTTCTTCATCTACCTGCGCCTGCGTGATGACAATTTCGTGATCGGCGGCACCGAGTATTCTGGGTTCATCGTCGCCACCATCCTGTTCGTGCCGCTGATGCTGGCTGCCATGGGCATCCTCTGGTACCTGACTGGCAAACTCAGCCGGATGCAGATTTTCACCGCATTCATGGTGATTTTCTTCGGCGGCCTCACCGCGTGGTTCAATGACGAGCGGTTTTTCAAGATGAAAACAACGCTGGTCTATGGCTTCTTTTCCGCCATCCTCGGGATCGGGCTTTTGCAGGGGAAATCCTACCTGGCATATGTTCTGGACGAGATGCTACCCATGCAGCACGAGGGCTGGATGATCCTCACCCGGCGTCTGTGTGCCTGTTTCGCGGTACTGGCCGCAGCCAATGAATTGGTCTGGCGCACGATGTCAACGGACCTATGGGTCAAGATCGAAACCTTCGGCTTTCCCATTGCCTTGATGGCGTTTCTGATGATGCAGTTCAACCTGCTGCAAAGCTATATGGATGATCCCGACAAGCAATAACTGTTCTTGCCCAAGCGTAACAAGCTAACAAAATTTCTTGGCTTAAGCTTGAAGCTGTGAAAAGTTGGGTCACCACCCGCACCACTCAACCCCGGAGATCAGCGCCCGAATGATGGCATTTCCCAACAGTGGATTCCTGTCCGAAGCCTCTGAAGAGCTGCGCACCATGCTGGCAGCCCAGGCCACCGAAGTCACATTGGATCGGGGCGATGTCCTGTTCGAGCAGGACGATGAAGGCGATGCGCTCTATGCCATTCTTTCCGGTGCGCTCGAAGTGTCATTTCTTGCGTCGAGCGGGCGCAAGCTGTCTCTCAGCATGATGCGCCCAGGTGAGGTGTTCGGGGAAATCGCGTTGTTCGACAGCGGTCCCCGCACCGCAACCGTAACAGCAGCTGAGCCCTCCAAAGTCCTGCGCGTTCGCCAGAAAGACATGATGGCGCAGATCCGGGAACACCCTGACCTTGCGGTGGATCTGATCCGCTTGGCCGGTCTTCGCATGCGCTATATGGGCGCTCAATTGAACGAGCAGGTATTCCTGCCGATGCCGATCCGACTGGCGCGCAAGCTTTTGCACCTGGCAGGACAACAGGACAGCCCAACGGCACGTATCACGCTTTCGCAGAGCGAATTGGCCGAATTTGTCGGTGCGACGCGTGAGGCAGTGTCAAAGACCATTTCGACATGGAAACGCGACAATGTCGTCGAAGCTTCGCGCGGCGGGCTGCAGATCCACGACTTTGACGCGCTGCGGCAACTGGCCGAATCCGATTTAATCTAAATTTTCGGCACAGATGTGATCCGCTTCACATACGCAGCTTTAAGATTGCCCTAAGGTCAATCCCGTTACCGTAGGAGGTCGGTTTTATCATCCCCGATATCTGTCCACCGACCTCTCCCTGTACAGAGCCATATGCCTTCCCCGGCATATGGCTTTTTTCTTTACAAAGTATGAAAAAGGCCGGGAAAATATCCCGACCTTCTAATTTCAGATCTGTTCGCTGAGTTTATTATTCTAGGCTCAGCGCTACGAACCGGGGTTCCCCGCCCCGCCGCACCAGCAGCAACAGAGATTTGCGTCCTGCTTCACGCGCCTCATCCATCCGCGTCTCCAGATCAGTGATCGAAGTCACCTTCTGCTGCCCCGCCTCAGTGATAAGATCACCGGCGCGCAGACCCTTTTCAAAGGCTTCCGAGGATTCATCAACATTGGTCACCAACAATCCTTCGGCGTCGGCATCCAGACCCAATTCCTCGCGCTGGCTATCCCCCAGCGGAGCGATGGTCAGGCCAAGAATATCCTTGTCTTCCTCCGTCGGCGTTTCGGCTTCCGGCTCTTCGCCGTTCTCGGCACGTTCGGCGTCTTCGCGGCGGCCCAGCGTCACCAGCACGGTCTGGGTGCCTCCATCACGGTGCACGACCACACGCACGGATTTGCCAACGGTGGTCTCTCCCACCTGCCGCACAAGGCCGCGTGTATCCTCGACCTCGACGCCATCAAAGCTGATGATCACGTCTCCGGCCAGCAGGCCCGCTTCTTTTGCCGGGCCGTCCGGTACATCGCTGATCAACGCACCTCCGGGTTTGTCCAGCCCCATCGCCTCGGCCATATCCTCGGTCACGTCCTGAATGCGCACGCCCAGCCAACCGCGGCGGGTCTCCCCGAACTCACGCAGTTGATCAACGACCTTGATCACCACGTTCGAAGCCATCGAGAAACCAATCCCGATCGAGCCGCCATTGGGCGACAGGATCGCAGTATTTACGCCGATCACCTCGCCATTCATGTTGAACAGCGGCCCACCCGAGTTGCCCCGATTGATCGCAGCATCGGTCTGGATGTAGTCATCATATGACCCGCTCAGCGCCCGATTCCGGGCCGAGATAATCCCTGCTGACACCGAAAAGCCCTGCCCCAGCGGGTTGCCCATCGCGATCACCCAATCGCCCACGCGGGCAATGTCGCTGTCACCGAACTGCACGTATTTCAGCGGCCCTTCCGCCTCGACTTTCAGCAGCGCGATGTCGGTCTTTTCGTCCCGGCCGATTACCTTGGCAACCAAATCTTTCGCGGGCTGACCATCACCGGGAAAAAACTCGACCAATATCTCATCGGCTTCGGCAATCACGTGATTGTTGGTGACGATATAGCCGTCTTCCGAGATCACGAAGCCCGAGCCCAGCGCATTGCTGCGACGTGGACGATTTTCATTGTCCCCGCCATTGCGATCCTGAAACTCTCGGAAAAAGTCTTCGAATGGTGAGCCCTCTGGCACGATCCCTTGCGGGCCAGTCTGGCCTTCGATCAGTGTCGACGTGGTGATATTGACTACCGCAGGGCTAATCTGTTCAGCCAGCGGCGCCAGGCTATCACCCCGCGCCTGCGCGGACACCGATTGAGCCAAAACCAGCAGCACCCCCACTAAGATCAGCCACATCAGCCGCATCTTCATAACAAAATCGTCCCGTCGGACGGACACACTGCGCGCCTTAGCCTGCACTTGGGGTCTCCTTGTTGACTAATTCTCTGTTGGCATCACCCGGATGCCCTTCTTTGCAACCAATGTAGTCAGTTTGTCCCGGCCCGCAACTCGGGATCGCGGGGAAATCACCGGTGCGTGAAACCATCGCATCAAAAACCGACCTGATATGCGCCCCACAGCAGCACCAGCCCACTGACCACACAAAGCAGCCCGACCAGCCGCCGCGCCTGTTCCGGCAACGCGCGCAGCGCCTCAAGCATGCGTTCTATAAGCGAAGGGGCCAGCGCATAGGCCAGCCCCTCGACAATCAGTACCAGCCCGAAGGCCAGAAGGATCATGCCCATCACTCAGCGGCCGCAGCTGCCGGTGCCCGACGCCCGGTCGGAGAAGCAAGGTAGTTGAAGAACTCCGAGTCCGGGCTCAGGATCAACGAGCTGTTGCTGCCTTGCAGAGCGTTCTCGTAAGCAGTGAGCGACCGGTAGAATTCAAAGAATTCCGGATCGGCACCATAGGCTTCGGCGAAGATCGCGTTGCGTTCGGCATCGGCCTCACCGCGAATGATCTCGGCCTCACGGTTGGCGTCCGAGACCAGTTCAACCACGGTCCGATCGGCCTGCGCGCGCACACGCTGCGCGGCTTCGTTACCGCGAGCGCGTTCGTCGGTCGCTTCACGTTCACGTTCCGCCTTCATCCGGTCAAACGTCGCCTCAAGGTTGGCCTGCGGCAGATCGGTCGCCTTCAGACGCACGTCGATTACGTTCACGCCCAGCGCACGTGCCTGTGCAATCGCGCTGTTGCGGATACGCAGCATCAGCGCGGCACGATCCGAGCTGAGGATGTCACGGGACGAAACCGAACCCAGTACTTCGCGGGTTTCCGCGCGCAGAATGCGGTCCAGACGATCCTCGGCAACCGGGATACCGCCGACACCAACGGCCTGACGGAACTGTTCCAGATCAGAAATCCGGTAGCGTGCGAAGGCATCGACCACCAGACGACGATCGTCTAGAGGCGTCACTTCCAGCGGCTGAACGTCAATCGACAGGATACGGTCGTCATACCGCACCACTTCCTGAATCAGCGGGATTTTGAATGCCAGCCCCGGATCTTCCTTAACCGCAACAACGCGACCAAATTGCAGAACCAGAGCGCGTTCACGCTCGTCCACGATGAAGATCGAGGACAGAACACCGACTATCGCAAGAAAGATGATCGGCAGAATAAACGTTGTCTTACGCATCAGTTGCTCTCCCCTGCAGGGTTACGGCGCAACTCGTTGAGCGGCAGATAAGGCACAACGCCCTGCCCCGATCCTGTCGAGTTTTCATCCAGAATGATCTTGTCCACATCACCCAGCACCTGCTCCATGCGTTCCAGATACAGACGTTTGCGGGTCACATCAGGTGCTTTGGAATATTCCTCCAAAACCGCGCTAAAGCGGCTGGCTTCACCCTGTGCACCGTTGATCTGCTGGGCACGATAAGCTTCAGCCTCTTCCAGTACCTGCGCGGCTTCACCACGCGCCTCAGCGAGAACGCGATTGGCATAGGCGTCAGCGACGTTCTGCAACCTGTCACGCTCCTGCGCGGCGGCCTGAACGTCGCGGAACGCGGCAATCACGTCCTGCGGTGGATCAGCCTTGTCAAAGTTCACACGAACGATGTTTACACCCGAATCGTAGCTGTCCATTGTCTCTTGGATCAGTTCCTGCAGGCGATCAGCAATGATACCGCGATCCCGGTTCAGGATCGGCGCAAGTTCGCTCTGCGCAATAATCTCGCGCATCGCCGATTCAGACACGGCGCGGATTGTCTGGCGCGGATCACGCAGGTTGAACAGGAATTTCGCCGGGTCATTGATGTTCCAGACAACCTGATAGTCGATATCGACCACATTCTCGTCGCCGGTCAGCATCAGACCATCGTCGCTGCCACGGGCACCGCCCATGTCTTCGTTCTGTTCGCGGGTGACCGGAATGACCTCGGCGGTCACAAACGGCCAAGGCGCAAAGTTCAGACCCGGATTTCCGACAGCCGAGAACTCACCCAGAAACAGTTCGACAGATTGTTCTTCGGGTTTGACTGTATAAAAGCTTGCTAGCCCCCACAGACCTGCCGCAACCAACAGACCGATCGCAACGGTCCCTTTGGTAAACGCGGGGCCACCGCCGCCGCCCGAACCATTTGTACCACGGCCACCGCCGCCACGACCGCCCATCAGGACGCGCAGCTGTTCCTGGCCCTTTTTCATCAGCTCATCGATCTCGGGGATCTGCGGGCCGTCACCTTCGGGGGGCTTGCGCCCGTCCCCGTTGTTACCCCGATTTCCTCCGCCTCCGGATGAGCCTCCGCCCCCCCAGGGGCCGCCGCTGTTGCCCGCCATATGTATCTTTTCCCTTGTGTTGGACCGTGTGATCACGGGTTCCCTTGTAACGTGTGTGCGCGCGCTTGCAAATCAAGCCGTGCGCACAGGTTGCCGCATTGTCACCAGTTCTTCGGCCATCACCGGATGAACTGCAACCGTACGGTCGAAATCTTCTTTGGTGGCACCCATCTTTACGGCAATTCCGGCAAGTTGGATCATCTCACCCGCGCCCGGCGCAACGATGTGACAGCCGAGTATTTTCCGCGTCTCTTGCGACACGATCAGCTTCATCAGCACGCGCTGTGTGCCTCCGGCAAACGCCTTCTGCATCGGCTTGAATGAGGTCGCATAAACCTCGATCGGTTCCTGTTCCGCAGCCGCTTCCTCGCTGAGGCCCACAGTACCCATTTCCGGCTGGGTAAAGATGGCGGTCGGGATCAGTTCGTGATCAACGGGCGTTGGGTTGCCTTTAAAGACGGTCTCGACAAAGGCCATGCCTTCGCGGATCGCCACAGGGGTCAGGTTCACCCGATCGGTTACATCACCAATGGCAAATATCGAGGGCACGCCTGTCTGGCTGTACTCATCCACGATGATCTCACCCTTGCGACCGCGCGCGACGCCCAAAGCCTCTAGCCCCAGATCATCCGCATTCGGCGCGCGACCCGTGGCATACATCACAACGTCGAACAGCTGCTCGGAGCCATTTGTGGCCTTCACCCAGATTTTGTCGCCTTGCTTTTTCATCTCAAGCACGTTGGTACCCAGATGCAGGTCGATCCCGTTCTGGCACATCTCTTCATTGATCAGCCCGCGCGCCTCATCATCAAAGCCCCGCAGAATTTGCGCCCCGCGATAGAACTGAGTCGTTTTGACCCCCATCCCATTCATGATCCCGGCAAATTCACAAGCGATATAGCCACCGCCAACGATCAGCATGGATTCGGGCAGTTCCTCCAGGTGGAAAATCTCATTCGAGGTGATCGCAAGATCAGATCCGGGGAACTCGGGTACAACCGGGCGACCGCCCGTTGCGACAAGAATATGCTTGGCCGTCTTCCGGGTACCATCAGCCAGTTCAACCGTATGCGGATCAACGACATGGGCGCGCTGGTCGAAACTCTCGACACCATTGTTCTTCAGGATATTGCGGTAGATACCTTCCAACCGATCGAGCTCTGCGTGCAGCTTAACTTTGAAAGTGTTCCAGTTGAACGCACCCGGCTGCATGTCCCAGCCATAAGCCTGCGCGTCCCCGACCGTATCCGCGAACTCGCTGGCGAAAACCATCAGCTTCTTGGGTACACAGCCACGGATCACGCAGGTTCCGCCGTAACGATCCTCTTCCGCCAGAGCCACCTTGGCGCCGATTTCACCCGCCGCCACCCGTGCCGCGCGAACTCCGCCCGAGCCGCCTCCGATGACGAACAGATCATAGTCAAAGCTCATGTACGAGTTCCTTTTATTCCGCGTGGCCAAAATTCACTGGATATCTGGGCGCAAATCCTGAACTGCCAACCCCTGGCGCGGGAAATAGTGATTTTTCTTCTGCAGTTTATCGCGCTACTTGCCTGATCTTTAGTCCGCCAGATCGGAAAACAGGTTGTCCCCGCCGTCGCCCAGCATATCGGTCAGGACTGTACCCTCATTGATATCGCGCAATTCGACCCGGCCATCGCCATAACCAATGACAACCTTGTCGCAAATATCAATGAACAGCCCATTTTCGACCACACCCGGGATCTGATTCATTACCAGTGCCAATTGGCGGGCATTGCCGATCCGCTTGAGATGCAGGTCCAGAATGTGATTGCCCTCATCCGTAACCTTGGGCGCCTCACCGTTCATGCGCAAAGTGACCGAGGTGCCCAGCACATCCATTGTGTCCAGCGCCTCTTCAATCAGGGTGCGGGTGGTCTGCCAGCCGAACGGGATCACCTCGACCGGCAAAGGGAATGCGCCCAGCGTCTCAACCTCTTTGCCTGCATCCGCGATCACCACCATCTGATCGCTGGCTGTGGCCACAATCTTTTCCTGCAACAGCGCAGCACCACCGCCCTTGATCAGGTTGAACTCGCCATCGAACTCATCCGCGCCGTCGATCGTCAGGTCCAACCAGCCGGCCTGATCCAGCGAGACGACCTCGATCCCTTCTTCCCGCGCCAATTGCGCCGTCGCGGTCGAGGTCGGAACGCCCTTGATTTTCAACCCTTCATCGCGCACCCGTTCACCCAGGCGGCGCACCAACCACGCGGCGGTCGAGCCTGTCCCCAATCCCACACGCATCCCGTCCTGAACAAGATCGGCGGCGCGACAGGCAGCAACGTATTTCGCTTTGTCGATGGGCGACAAATCTCTGGTCATGGCAGCTTCCCCCAAGAATACTGCCAGACTTATACGGAATGCCCCGCGCAACTGCGAGAGGCAAAACACTTCATACCTGTGCTAACATGTCGCTGAAATACGCGTTTCCGATAGGAAACGTCGCAATCAGCCTCTATTGTGATCGCCAGACCCCCTAGATAGTCGCCATGGAATCGCCATACCGCCTGCACTACGCCCCCGACAACGCCTCGCTGGTGATCCGACTGGCGCTGGAAGAGATGGGCCTGCCCTATGAGACCATACTGGTCGATCGCGTCCGTGATGCACAGAATAGTGCGGCGTATCGGGCGTTGAATCCGAACGGGCTGATCCCGGTGCTGGAGACGCCCCAGGGTCCGATCTTCGAGACCGCCGCAATCCTGCTGTGGCTGGCTGATACGCATGGGCAATTGGCCCCGACACAGGTCAGCCCTGATCGGGCGGCATTCCTGAAGTGGCTGTTCTTCGCCTCTAATACCCTGCATGCCGATCTGCGAATGCTGTTCTATGCCGAGAAATACATCGCTGCTGATCAGTCCGATACACTACGCTCCGGCATCCGCCCGCGGCTGCGGCAGCACCTGAATCTGCTGGATGCTCAAGCCCAAAAAGCGCCCGACTGGTTCAGTGCTGATCGCCCTTCAGTCCTCACGATATATGTCGCCTGCATGATGCGCTGGATGGCACTCTATCCCGCTAAGGCAGACCGAAGCTGGTATCAACTGGCCGACACACCTTATCTGCAAAAGATCCTGATGCAGCTAGAATCAAACCCGTCGACCCGCGCAGCAATTGCCGCCGAGGGGCTGGGGGTCACTCCCTTCACCTCGCCGACCTACGCCAACCCTCCAGAAGGCTCAGCTACCTGACATGTTTCTCTCTGTCTTCGATATGTTCAAAGTGGGCATTGGCCCATCCTCGTCACACACCATGGGTCCCATGGTGGCCGCCGCGCGGTTCCTTGACATGATGCGCGCCTCACCGTTCGAATTCGCGGGCTTGCGGGGTTCACTGCACGGCTCGCTGGCTTTCACGGGTGTCGGCCACGCCACCGACCGCGCGACGATTCTGGGTCTCGCCGGATTTGTCCCCGACACCTATGACAACGACAAGGCCGAGGCCGCGCTGGCACAGATTACCGAAACCCATACGGTGACACCCGAAGGCCTGCCTACCCTGACCTTCGACCCCAAGGCCGATCTGATCTTCGACTATGAAAACAATCTGCCCGGTCATGCCAACGGCATGATTCTGATGGCCACCGATGCGCAGGGCGACGTCATCCTGCGGCAGGTTTATTACTCGATCGGTGGTGGTTTTGTCCTGACCGAGGAAGAGTTGGCCGAAGGCAAAGCAACGGATGAAGGCGACCCCGTGCCCTTCCCCTTCAAATCCGCTGCCGAGATGCTTGAGATGGCGAAGACCAGTGGCAAGAGCATCGCTCAGATGAAGCGCGAGAATGAAATCGCGCGTGGTTGCGCGGATAGTTTTGCCAAAGGCAGCGCGCGTCTGTGGCAGGTGATGAATGACTGTATCGAGCGTGGGCTAAAAACGGATGGCATCCTGCCCGGTGGTCTCAGCGTGCGCCGCCGCGCCAAAGGCATTCACGATGCCCTTCTGGCAGAACGCGGCATGAACCTGAATGCCCCGCATACGATCAACGACTGGATGAGCGTTTACGCCATGGCCGTGAACGAGGAAAACGCAGCCGGTGGGCAGGTTGTCACCGCCCCTACAAATGGCGCGGCAGGCGTGCTGCCATCAGTTCTGCGCTATTACCTCGATCACGTGCCCGGCGCGTCCGAAAGCCATATCGAGGATTTCCTGCTGACCGCCGCCGCCATCGGTGGTCTGGTCAAGTTCAACGCTTCGATCTCGGGCGCTGAAGCGGGCTGTCAGGCCGAGGTTGGCAGCGCGTCAGCCATGGCTGCGGCAGGCATGTGCGCCGTGATGGGCGGTACGCCTGAGCAGGTTGAAAACGCCGCCGAGATCGCGTTGGAACATCACCTTGGCATGACCTGCGACCCAGTCGCGGGCCTTGTGCAGGTGCCGTGTATCGAGCGCAACGGATTGGGCGCGATCAAGGCCGTCTCGGCGGCCTCGCTGGCCCTGCGTGGCGACGGCAAGCACTTTATGCCTTTGGACGCGGCCATTGAAACTATGCGCCAGACCGGCGAGGATATGCACGAGAAATACAAGGAAACATCTTTGGGCGGGTTGGCCGTCAACGTGCCGAACTGCTGATCTGACAGCAAGAACAAGTGGGGTGACATGCGCGGACATTGCCTGTGCGGCAAGATTGGATACGAGGTTGACCCTCCGGTTCTGTCCTGTGTCACCTGCCATTGCGACAGCTGCCGTCGCCAATGCGCGGCCCCGATGACCACCTATTTCGGGGTGCGCGACGGCAATTGGCGCTGGACCGGGGAACAGCCAAAACGGTTCAACTCATCCCCCGGAGTCGAGCGCAGTTTCTGCCCCCATTGCGGCACGCCAATCTCCTTCCGCTCGACTGTGATGTCGGATGTTATGCACCTCTATGTGGCGACGCTGGAAAAACCCGAAGCACTCAGCCCAACCTTGCATGTCGCGCACGAGGAAAAGCTTAGCTGGCTGCAGCTTGGTGACGGCCTGCCCACCTGCATCGGCCCGGATTACACCAAAGTCCAACCCCTGCCCGACACCTGAGATCAGAGCTTCCCCCTCTGCCGCGAAACCGCTAGCGTCGCGCACATGACTCAGGATCGTCCCGTTCTCGGCATCATATTGATGCTCGGCTTTTGCGTGCTCGCACCGCTGGGTGACGGGATGGCAAAGCTGTTGGGTGAAACCACAGCTTTGGGACTGTTGGTACTGGTGCGGTTTGCTGTTCAGGCGATGGTCCTGATCCCACTGATCGCGATGACCGGCAAGCCATGGAAGATGACGCCGCGCGTTTTGCGCCTGACGATGATCCGCACCCTTCTGCACATCATTGGGATCGCAGCGATGTTCACAGCGCTGCAATATATGCCGCTGGCCGATACCGTGGCCATCGCCTTTGTAATGCCTTTCATCATGCTGCTTTTGGGCAAATACGTTCTGGGCGAACAGGTCGGCCCCCGACGTCTGGTCGCCTGTGTCGTGGGATTCATCGGCACCTTGCTGGTCATCCAACCCAGCTTTGCACAAGTGGGCGCGCCTGCCTTGTTGCCCTTGATCGTCGCAGTGGTCTTCGCCCTGTTCATGCTGGTTACGCGGCAGATCGCCAAGGAAACCGACCCGGTTGCGCTGCAGGCTGTATCGGGGGCCATGGCGACCGCCTTTTTGCTTCCGATTGTCCTGCTGGGTTCCCAAATCGGCCTGCCCGCAATGTCCCTGACCATGCCCACGGCTGAGACACTCTGGCTGCTGCTGGGAATCGGTGTGCTGGGCACCGTGGCGCATCTACTTATGACATGGTCTCTGCGCTATGCGCCGTCTGCGACTCTGGCCCCGATGCAATATCTAGAGATTCCGGTCGCCACCCTGATCGGCTGGCTGATCTTCCACGATCTGCCAAACGGGCTTGCCGCGCTAGGCATCGGCATCGGCATCACCGCCGGGCTCTACGTTATCCTGCACGAGCGGGCCAACGCTCGGTCCGGCCCGACTGAAACGCCTGCATAACCAGATCCAACGCCGCGCGCGGCAGGATCGTCAGCAACCCGGGTCCATCGACCTCAAGCGTTAGCGCGCCTAGCGCTCGGTTTGAGGTTCCGACCTGCCCGTCCGGTTCTAGCACCAGATCATCAATCGGCCATTCCAGCCCCTCGCTGCGCCCGGTCACCCGCCGCAGCGGAAACAATGAAACCGTGTCTCCTGCTGTGAGCTCCAGACTGATCCTGGGTGGCGCATGAAAGACAATTTCTCGTGCGCCCAACAGGACACAAGGCCGATCCTGCAACCGAACCAGTGTATTGAACGCCACCAACTGATGATCCACGCGCGCGCCCAGAAATCCTGCTGCCAGCACCACAGGCGCATCCATATTGCGCAGCGCCTTGTCAAAATCGGTGCTGTTCTGCTCGGATATCTGGAACAACCGATCCTTAGGAATCCGGGCCAGATATTCTGCCGTAATCGAGTCCAAATCGCCGATCACTGCGTCCGGCATCCGTCCCGAATCAATCAACGCAGCCGCACCGCCATCCGCCGCAACGGCAGAATTGACGCGATTTAGCACCAGATTCACATCCTCTGAACAGATTTCGCCCCCACCAAACAGCCCGATTGGCCCGCCAGAGCGAACAATTGCCCCATTTTCCACAAGATTGACCATATTTTCCAGTTTTGGACATAATGAAACCACAAAATGATAGCTTCATGGCTAGAGTTTCGAGTCGGTTGCCCCTGCTGTGTCTGGTAGTCGACCTGGTAGTTTGTAAAGGACATGCGTCTGATGGTACAGAACAACAAGGTACTCACCGTTTCATACGGCACCTTCTCGTGCACCCTCGAAGGCTTTGACGATTCATTTGAAACAATGAAGGCGATCGCCGAGTATTTCCGGGACCTTGCAGCGGATGACCGATACTTCGGATCGGAACCCCCTCAGCCTGACGCCGAGATGCTGACCCGGATCGCACAGCGGGACGCCGCACAGAAGGTTGAAGCCAGCCAGAACGAGACCGGCCTGTTGCTGCGCGCAACGGAAACCGCCCCGGTTGCAGCACCGACCCCCGCTGCAATTGCGTCAGCCATAACACCTGAACCTGCTCAGCCTGTCGCGGATGTTGTTCCCCCTGCTCCGTCTGCTCCGCAATCCGAAGATGCCCCCGCCGCTGACAGTATCGCAGCCAAGCTGCAGCGAATCCGGGCTGTTGTTTCGCATTCCGATGCTGCCCCTGCCGGATACTCTGAAGACGAAGACGTCAGCTATCTGCAGCCCGTGAAGCCAAAGGTCGATGCAATTTCTGCCGCTTTTGAGTCCGGCGCGCTGAGCCCGACCGATCTGGAAGACACGGCCGCGGACGACGCTCCGGCAACGGCCCCGAAGGTCGAACAGCCTGCTGAACCTGAGCAAATGGCAACCATCGCTGAGCTGCCCGTTCAGGACGAAGAACCTATCGCACCTGCCACCAACGAGCAGAACGAAGTCGAAGCAGCCCCGATCATCTCACCGGCGATCACTGCCGAACTTGAAGACGAGGACGAAGCGCCCGAACAGCCGGCAGCAGATGTCACGGACAAGGACGTGTTGTTCTCGGACCTCGACGACGAATCTGAAACTGAAGACGAAGGCCCCTCAAACATCCTGAATGACCAGGACAACACCGACGAAGATGAAACAACACCGGATCTTACCGGCCTCGCCCATGGCGTCATCTCGGCCGAGGATGAGGCGCTGCTACTTGACGAAATGGCGCTGGTAGAAACCGAGCTGGCGGCAAACACGACGGCTGAGCTGCCCGATATGACGGGTCTGGATCAGGACGTCTCGCGCCTGATGGACGAAGCGGGTGCCCATATGGATGATCCTGCCACCAGCGGCCAGCGCGAAACATATTCTCACCTGCGCACTGCCGTTGCTGCAACCGAAGCAGACCGCGAAGATGGCGCAGACAAATCTCAGACCCCCGAGGATGATTATCGCGGTGATCTGGCCTCGGTCGTCAATCCACGCCGACCCGAGATCGAGGTCACCAGTGAACGCCCCACCCCGGATGCTGCCGCACCATTGAAGCTGGTGGCTGAACAGCGGGTGGATACCGAAACGGCTGACACCGGCCCGGTGACACCGCGCCGTGTCACCTCTGCGGACGAGGAATCTGCAGATGAAGAAGGTGGTTTTGCCGCCTTTGCGCAAGAACAGGGTGCCCAATCACTACTCGACCTGCTGGAAGCTGCCGCGGCTTATTTGTCCTTCATCGAAGGTCAGGAACAGTTCTCGCGTCCACAGTTGATGAACAAGGTTCGCTCGCTCAAGCAGGACTCGTTCAACCGCGAAGAAAGCTTGCGCTCATTCGGTCAGTTGCTGCGGGACGGCAAGATCGAAAAGGCCGGAGGTGGCCGTTTCGCCGCCTCAACCCAAATCGGGTTCCGCCCGAACGACGACGAGCGTGCCGCTGGCTGACACCAAGATCCCCCAATACCCCCTCAAGACAAAATTGGGCCAGAGGAAACTCTGGCCCTTTTTCGTTCCGTGGCTCGCAGCCAAAAAGCCAATCAAGTTCAGAAGTTGAACGCCAGCGCCACGTAAGGGCCGGTCAGGATCAGATCAATCACATCGCGCCCGTCTTCAAACTCAACATCCAGATGGCGATACCCGCCCGCAACGTTGATATTCTCACGCCACTTCCAACTAGCCTGCACCAGCGCCTCCCACTGGAATTCCGAGCCATAACCGAAGCCGCCGATGTTGCCCATCGCTGTGAGGCTCCAGCGGTCATTCAGCGCGTAGTTATAGCGTGCGCCGATCAACGGGTCAGTCCAGCTTTGATCCGTGCTGAAGGTGCGATCCAGCACGGTGGTCGAAACATCCAGGTCCCAATGGCGCAGCCCGGCCAACGCTTCCAACCGTGACTGATCATCCTGATAGACCGCATAGCTGGCCGCCAGTGAGACCATCGTGCCCTCAAGATCCCAACTGGCTGCATCGTCGAACCGACCGACCGAGACATCGTCACCCAAATTGAGATAATTGAACTCACCACCAATGGTCCAACGCCCATTTCGGGCCTGACCAGCGATCAGGAACGCGCCCTTCAGAATGTCGAAGATCGAGGTATCCCCGTTCACCGGCGGGTTTGGTCCCACGTCCAGTGAGGTTCTGAATTCCGGCCCCCAGAAATAAGGCGCAATGGTATAGCGCCAATCATCGGCCTGAGCGCTGCTCGCGATACATGTTGTGGTAACCGCCGCTAATACCCGGTTTTTCATGCCCTGTCTGCCTCTGGTTGCCGCGAAAGAAAGTCGCAAACATCGTGCCACGCAGAAGACACCAAGACAATCGGGCGGCTTAGCTTTGATCTTGATCCGGGTCCTCTTTGCCCACCCCGCGGAAGACAAATTTGAACGGCAACGCCCAGACAATGCCAAGTGCGACATATACCAGAAGTTCCAGCCAGACCGGCGGGCGATCCAGCCAGTTCACGATTGTCACAACCGCAACGATATAGATGGGGAGCCCGATCAGCAGCAGCACCAATGACCACCGCCGACGTGCCTTATAGCTGAGGCCGGGTTTGTCGTTGCTGCTCATCAATCTGCAAACGGGTCGGTCACCAGAATGGTGTCCTCCCGCTCCGGGCTGGTGGACAAAAGGGCGACCGGACATTCGATCAATTCCTCGACGCGGCGCACGTATTTGATCGCGTTCGCAGGCAAGTCTGCCCAACTGCGCGCGCCTTCGGTGGATTCGCTCCAGCCCGGCATCTCTTCGTAAATCGGCGTGCAACGTGCTTGCTGGTCGGCGGCGGTCGGCAGATAGTCCAGACGATCGCCATCCAGCTCATATCCAACGCAGATTTTCAGCGTCTCGAACCCGTCCAGCACATCCAGCTTGGTCAAGGAGATGCCGTTCACGCCGCTGGTCGCGCAGGTTTGGCGTACCAGACAGGCATCGAACCAACCACAACGGCGTTTGCGCCCCGTCGTGGTGCCGAACTCATGCCCCCGTTCGCCCAGGCGCTGGCCATCTTCGTCGTCTAATTCGGTTGGAAAAGGCCCCTCACCCACGCGGGTCGTGTACGCCTTGACGATGCCCAAAACGAAGTCGATCGAACCCGGCCCAATCCCAACGCCTGTCGAGGCCTGGCCCGCAATCACATTCGACGATGTCACAAACGGATAGGTCCCGAAATCGATATCCAGCAGCGCACCCTGTGCGCCTTCGAACAGGATTCGCTTGCCTGCCTTGCGCTTCTCGTTCAGCACCTTCCATACGGGCGCGGCAAACGGCAGAATCTGTGGTGCGATCTCTTTCAGCTGCGCAATCAACGCGTCACGATCAATAGGTTCCAACCCCAAACCATTGCGCAGCGCATTGTGATGGACCAAGGCCCGATCGACCCGCAGCGCCAGCGTCGCATCATCAGCCAGATCAGCCACCCGGATTACACGCCGCCCGACCTTGTCCTCATAACACGGACCGATCCCGCGACCGGTCGTGCCGATCTTGGCCACCGAGTTCTGGCTTTCGCGCGCACGATCCAGCTCGCCATGGAACGGCAGGATCAGCGGGGTGTTCTCGGCAATCATCAGCGTCTGGGGCGTGATATCGACACCCTGCGCGCGGATCGTACCGATCTCTTTGATCAGGTGCCAAGGGTCCAGAACGACCCCATTACCGATCACGCTCAGCTTTCCACCGCGTACGACGCCCGAAGGTAGCGCATGCAGTTTGTAAACCTCACCCTCAATGACCAGCGTGTGCCCGGCATTATGTCCACCCTGAAAACGCGCGATCACATCCGCTCGCTCACTGAGCCAGTCGACGATCTTGCCTTTTCCTTCGTCGCCCCACTGGGCGCCGACAACAACCACGTTGGCCATATCCGGTCCTTTTGCGCTGAATATTCAAACCCGGCTCATATAGCCGGGCACAGACGGCAGGGAAACCGATATTTCGCCGCAGATACAAATCGTGCTGCGCGCGATGCCTCCGGCGGAGGTGTTTTTGGCCAGATGAAGAGCGGATCCCCTGCTTCATCTGGCCAAAAGTACCTCGGGGGAGTCGCCCGGACGGGCGGCGGGGGCAGCGCCCCCTCTGCTTTTAGCGCAATTGTACGGGATGACCGTGGGGTGTTGTCAGGTAAGCCTCTTCCCATGCATTGCGAAGATCCTGGACATCATCAGTGGGCGCTTCCCCCTGCTCAGCCAGCAGCGCCTCCAAGGTCTCCAACCAAGCGTGAAAGTAATCGTCCCCACCATCCAGATCTTTTTTGAGGCCGTTCCGTTTCAAAGTATTGGAAAACCGTTCCGCCCAGTCCGGCCAATCAAACCGGCCCGCTTCGTTCAAGGCCACTGTGACCGCAAAAACCTGCGCGTGCCAGGGCTCGGCAAAAACCGGCTCGGGGGCCGAGTGAGTGATACAATCGCTCATGCGGGCTCCAAATAAGACTGCCAGAGGTCCAGCACGACTTCATCCGCCGGATGCTCGGGGTTTGCCCAAAGTTCTGAGGCGGGAAACACGACCGCATATAGCGGCTCGGGGGCTTCACCCAACCCATGGGCGTTGGAATCCGGCAGGACATGAGTGCCATGCAGCCTGAGGATGCGACCCGTTGCACCCGCGGCATAGATCGGCAACCGGGTGTGGCCGCCATCAACCAGTCGATTGGCGCTCTGGCTCAAGGTTCGGACTGCTTGTTCAGCTTGAAACCGAACTTCGACGTTCGACGGGCGATCTGCGGGTCCACCTTTGGCCAAAGCGCCTGCGACGGCGTCAGCCATCAGGGTACGCTCAGTCAGAGGATGAACACCATCCCCGTCAACACCGCGCAAATCATCAAGCGTCAGGACACCCTTTTCGACCAGAAGATCAGCCAGACCAGACATCCATTTCTCATAGTAAGAAAACCGCGCGTAGTCCGTAGGAGACAACCTTTCCCGCGCGTGACGTGAGACATCGATATTCCATTGCCCCAGAAACCCCGCAGCGAGCGTTACCGCCAGCGCCCGACCGTGCCAGTCTTCGGCAAACACCGGCGCGTCTTCGGGTTCCGGGTTCACCGGACCATCACCAAAGCGCCCTCCCATATCATGGACCCGCGTCATGACGGCACCTTGGGTAGCCCAGTGCCGATCATGCTGTCGCGGGTGACCAGCGCCGCCAATTCGTCCGCGTTCAATCCTTCTGTGCCCTCTGGGCGCATCGGCAGGACGAGGTAACGAATTTCGGCCGTCGAATCCCAAACGCGGACCGAAGTGCCTTCGGGCAAGGTAACGCCAAACTCAGACAGGACCTTGCGCGGCTCTCGCACGGCGCGGGCGCGGTAAGCGTCAGATTTGTACCAGCCGGGTGGAATTCCTAGCAGCGGCCACGGGTAACAGCTGCATAAGGTGCAGACGACCATGTTGTGCTGTTCAGGCGTGTTCTCGACGACCACCATATGCTCACCCTGACGACCGTAAAACCCCAGATCGGCCACGACCGATGTGGCGTCCGCCAGCAGCGCGGCTCTGAAATCGGGATCACTCCAAGCCTTGGCAACAACATGCGCGCCGTTCTGTGGACCTATCTTGTTCTGATAAGTATCGATGATTTCATCCAGCGCTGCAGGATCAATCAGACCCTTGCGGGTCAGAATCGTCTCAAGCGCTTTGACGCGCAGCGCGGGTTCGGGAGGCAACAGGGCGTGCGGGTGGTCGTGATCATCATGTGGCATGAGGCGCAGCCTGCGCGACAGAACAGCGCTCTGTCCAGTCTCTTTGGTGTGATATGAAACATCACCGCACGTGATGCCAACTCGTGACTTGCCCCCGCTGGCAAACTTGCATAAGTACCACGCGATACACGCCACGCTGTACAGGACCACCATGGAAAACGTCGTTCTCATCATCCACCTTCTTCTGGCCTTGGGCCTGATTGTCGTTGTGCTGATGCAACGTTCCGAAGGCGGCGGCCTTGGGATGGGTGGCGGTGGCGGCGGGGCCATGACGGGCCGCGCGGCAGCAACGGCGTTGGGCAAGCTGACATGGATCCTGGCCGCGTGCTTTATCGTCACCTCGATCACGCTGACGATTCTGGCGGCCCAGAAATCTTCTGGCAGCTCGGTGATTGACCGTTTGGGCGTGCCTGCCCCGGCCCCGGCTGAGGAAAGCGCTCCGGCAGTCCCATCGGCAGATGAATTGTTGCCGCCGGCGCAAGGCGACAATGCTCCGCTGATCCCGCAGGCGGCCGACTAAGCCACAAAACCTAGAAAATCATAAGGGAACTGCAACAGCATCTTGCGGTTCTCTTGCGCTATGTGCGCGAATCCTTTATACGTGAAGTCCCGTGATGCAGCGGTTTTTTCGAACCGCCGGGCAGCTAATAATGACGTCTCACGGGAGCAGCCGAAAAACATGGCGCGTTTTATTTTCATCACTGGTGGTGTGGTTTCGTCCTTGGGCAAAGGACTGGCTTCGGCGGCGTTGGGATCGCTGTTGCAGGCCCGGGGATATTCGGTGCGTCTGCGCAAGCTGGACCCCTATCTAAACGTCGATCCGGGCACCATGTCGCCCTTCGAACATGGCGAAGTATTCGTTACCGATGACGGCGCTGAAACCGATCTGGACCTTGGCCATTACGAACGCTTCACCGGTGTGGCGGCACGCAAGACCGACTCGGTCAGCTCGGGGCGGATTTATTCCAATGTGCTGGAGAAAGAGCGCCGTGGAGATTACCTCGGCAAAACCATTCAGGTGATCCCGCACGTCACGAATGAGATCAAGGATTTCATCGCGATTGGCGAGGATGAAGTTGATTTCATGCTCTGTGAAATCGGCGGCACCGTAGGTGATATTGAGGGCCTGCCCTTCTTTGAAGCGATCCGCCAGTTCAGTCAGGACAAGCCGCGCGGTCAGTGTATCTTCATGCACCTGACGCTGCTGCCCTATATCAAAGCCTCGGGCGAGTTGAAAACCAAGCCAACCCAGCATTCGGTGAAAGAGTTGCGCTCGATCGGTCTAGCCCCTGACATTCTGGTTTGCCGGTCCGAGGGACCGATTCCAACTAAAGAACGCGAAAAGCTGGCCCTGTTCTGTAACGTCCGCCCCGACAGCGTGATTGCCGCACAAGACCTCAGCACCATCTACGACGCCCCGCTGGCCTATCACCGTGAAGGTCTGGATCAGGCGGTTCTGGACGCATTCCAGATCAGCCCGGCCCCCAAGCCCGATCTGGCCAAATGGGAAGACGTCAGCGACCGCATCCACAACGCCGAAGGCGAAGTGAAAGTAGCCATCGTCGGCAAATACACCCAGCTTGAAGATGCCTATAAGTCAATTGCCGAGGCCCTGACCCATGGCGGCATGGCCAACCGCGTCCGCGTCAAGATCGAGTGGGTCGATGCCGAGGTGTTTGACAACGAAGACGCCGCACCTCATCTGGAAGGCTTCCACGCCATCCTCGTCCCCGGCGGCTTTGGCGAGCGTGGGACAGAAGGCAAGATCAAGGCCGCTCAATATGCGCGTGAACACAAAGTGCCCTATCTGGGCATCTGTCTGGGCATGCAGATGGCCGTGATCGAAGCCGCACGCAACGCGGCGGGAATCACCGAAGCCGGGTCCGAGGAATTCGACCACGAGGCTGGCAAAAAGCGTTTTGAACCCGTTGTTTACCACCTGAAAGAATGGGTGCAGGGCAACCACAAGGTCGAACGCAAAGTCGGAGACGACAAGGGCGGCACCATGCGTTTGGGCGCCTATAATGCGGTTCTGGCCGAAGGCTCGAAGGTCGCGGAAGTCTATGGCGGCACCCAGATTGAGGAACGCCACCGTCACCGCTACGAGGTCGACATCAAGTACCGCGACAAACTGGAAAAGGCAGGCCTGAATTTCTCGGGCATGTCCCCGGATGGTCGCCTGCCGGAAATCGTCGAATGGTCGGATCACCCATGGTTTATTGGTGTTCAGTATCACCCGGAACTGAAATCCAAACCCTTCGACCCGCACCCCCTGTTCCGCGAATTCGTGCGCGCCGCGAAAGACACCTCGCGTCTGGTCTGATCACGGGCCGATAACAGATTTGTACCAGTCGGCGCGAAATATCTTTACGCGCCGGCGGTTTGCACGGTTAACTGCCGCCATAGCAGCGACAGGAGACCGGCCATGACCGATCAGATTACCCAAGCAGAAACATTTGCCGCCCTGCACAAGAAGGGTGATCCGGTCATCCTCTATAACATTTGGGACCCCGGCAGCGCCGTCGCTGTACGCGATGCAGGGGCCAAAGCGCTGGCGACTGGCAGTGCTCCGGTCGCGATGGCGCAGGGGTTTTCGGACGGCCAGAACATCCCGTTTGAGTTGGCGTTAGACAACGCTCGCCGCATTGTCGAGGCGGTTGATATACCGGTCACCATGGACCTCGAAGGCGCTTATGCCGAGGATACTTTTGGCATATCGGCCAATGTCAAACGCGCGCTGGAAACCGGAGTAATCGGCTTTAACTTCGAAGATCAGGTCGTTGGAACTAAAGATCTTTATGACATTGAAACACAGGCAGCGCGTGTCGCTGCGATGCGCGAAAGCTGTGACGTGGCCGGTGTTCCCGCCTTCATCAACGCCCGCACTGACATCTTCCTCAAAGCCGCTCCGGACACGCATGATCAAGCGATGCTGGATGACGCCATGGCCCGCGCGGCAGCCTACGCCGATGCCGGAGCCAGCGGGTTCTTCGCGCCGGGCCTGAAAGACGAATCCATGATCGGCCAGCTTTGCGCGGCCACCGACTTGCCGGTCAACATCATCGCCCTGCCCGGCACGCCTGACACGCCGACGCTGGCGAAACTCGGCGTGGCCCGGATCAGCTATGGCCCGGTTCCCTATCGGCAAATGACCGCTTGGTTACAGGATTCAGCACGCGCCGCGCTGCAATCCGGTGGATGATCCACTTTTAGGGGATTGCATTTCAACCTGTTCCTCCGCACCTTGCATCCGATACCAGCGGAGGACACCTTGTGGCCAAAGGATACTGGGTTGCCCATGTCGATGTAGACGACATTGAAACCTACAAATCTTACATTGCTGCCAATGCGGCCCCATTCGCCGATTACGGGGCCAAGTTTCTTGTACGCGGCGGCGAGAGGAGCGAGCCCGAAGGCAAGGCTCGTGCCCGCACAGTTGTCATCGAATTTCCCAGCTATGAACAGGCGCTGGCCTGCTATGAAAGCGATGCCTATCAAGCCGCCAAGTCCTTGCGCGATCCGGTTTCGACCGGCGATCTTGTGATTATTCAGGGCTATGAGGGCTAGCACCGCTTGGCGCGCCTCGAATTACGGAATATCCTGCCGATATGTTGAAAAAATTCTTCCAGGCCTTTCGGCCACCGCAACATGACAAACTGCCCGATCCTGATGCCGAACTGGCCCTGGGGGCTTTGCTGGTACGTGTCGCGCAGGCCGACCGCGACTATAAGCTGGAAGAGATCAGCCTGATCGACCGCATTCTTGCGCGACTTTACCAGCACAATGCGATCGAGGCCGCCAAAGTCCGCGCCACCTGCGAAAAATTGCACGCAGCTGCTCCGGAAACAGATACATTCGGCAAACTGATCCGCGAAACCACCGATCTTCAGGAACGCTTGGCCGCGCTTGACGCCCTGTGGGAGGTCGTGCTGGCCGATGGCAACTCGGACGAGGGCGAGGTCAAGATCGTCGAAGAAGCCCGCATTGCCATGGGCCTCAGCTTCAACGACAGCAAAGCGGCACGCGAGCGGATACAAAGCCGCTTGGAAGCGACCTAGGCTATCTCTATATAAACGCTTATGTTCAGTGATTTCCTGTCCCGGCTCACACAGCCGCAGCCCGACCCGCTTGTCGAAGATGATGCCCGTCTGGCCCTCACCGCCCTGTTGGTGCGTATCGCTCGGTCCGACAACGACTATGCCGATACCGAAATGGCCCGAATCGACCGCATCTCGGCCGAACGCTATGGCCTGTCGCCATTTGAGGCCGCAGCCCTGCGCGCCCGCGCCGAAGACCTTGAAGCCGAGGCGCCCGACACCGTCCGCTTTACTCGCGCCATCAAAGAGGCCATCGCCTATGACGACCGCCTGGCCGTTGTGCAGGCCATGTGGTCGGTCGCACTGGCGGACGGGCACCGCAGCGGTGAAGAGGATTCTCTGCTACGCCTTGTCGTCAGCCTGCTCGGCGTGAGCGATGTGGATTCGGCGCTTGCAAGACAAAAGGCGGCGAAGGTCTGATCAACCGGCAAGCCTTCGGGCTTTGTCAGCGCTATGAATCGCTGCCTTCAAGCTCATTCAGAAACTTGTAGTCCGTCGGTGGATCGTCACAGATGCCGGGCCCACACTCCAAAAGCGCCGAACCAGCGTTCGCGACAGCCAATGCCAAAATCAGGAAAAACGCTGTTTTGGCCAATGTACTTCCTCCGAAGCGTTCGGTTGCCCGAACGTCCGACGCAAGATCATACTGCTTCTCGAATACCAGCATGATTGCGGTGCCAAGGATGATCAAACCAAACGCGACTCCCGCCCAAGTATAGAAGTGTAGGCCCAGAACCGGGGAGCCGTAGTGCCCTGTTCCGGGCACGATATGCAGCAGGATCTGGCGGATCGAAACGCTGATCCCAAATATCGCTGCCACCAGCACGATGCCATAGTTTCTGGCGCGCGTACCCCATAACAGGTTCAGAGCAAGCCCGAACCCAACGGCCACGAATCCCACGCGTTGGAGCAAACATAACGGACAGGGCAGTTCGTAAAGGATAAGCTGAAAGTAGAAGGCAAGCACCAGAACCAGGCAAACCGCCAGTGCACCAATCGCATTCATGTTACGAGCAAACTCAGGTGACATTGGACGACCTCACAGTTGAATCGTTAAGGGGGTCGTGGCGTGAAACTTCAGCCAGTAGGCACTCGCCAAAAGCGTCAGCACGAACAATGCGTATGAAATTCTGACCAGCTTAAAGTATGCCAGCACCATCGTGCCGGCGAACAATGCAAATAATAGCGCGATCACAAGAAGCCCCTTACGTGAATTGAATTCGTATATTTCAATCTTTAACTCAAAACGAATTATTCCCAAATTCAAACAGTTTTGGTGATTGGATCAAGCCAGTTCAATAAATTCGGTTTCGCTTAGGATCACCTCGGTTGATCCGGAATCCTGTGACCTGAATCTCTGGGCCGCAATCAAGAGATTGATCTGGCTGACCTGTCGATAATGGTGCATCGGGTCACAGAATGCGCCCAACAAACTGACAGTTTAGACAGCGCGACCGCCCGATTTGGCAATTTCGCTGCGTGAACTTGTCAATTGCGCATTGCATTAGCCCGATTTTTCAGCCCTATTACCGCACCAACACCAATCATATCTGGACTGCCCGTGACAGACGCCGCTCCCGTCATTGAGATCAAGAACCTGCACAAAAGCTTTGGCCAACTCGAGGTGCTCAAGGGCGTGGACATCACCGCGCATCGCGGCGACGTCGTGTCGCTGATCGGATCATCCGGTTCGGGGAAGTCTACCCTGCTGCGCTGCTGCAATCTGTTGGAAGACAGCCAAGAGGGCGAGATTCTGTTCAAAGGCGAGCCCGTCCGTTGGACTGGCAGCCACAATCATCGCCGTCCCGCCGATCCCAAGCAGGTGCTGCGCATCCGCACAAATCTGTCGATGGTGTTCCAGCAGTTCAATCTGTGGGCCCATATGACCATCCTGCAGAATGTGATGGAGGCTCCGGTCACTGTCATGGGCCGCGACAAGGCCGAGGTCGAAGACAGCGCGCGCAAATATCTGGAGAAGGTCGGCATTGGCGACAAATGCGACGTCTATCCGGCGCAACTATCGGGCGGACAGCAACAACGCGCCGCAATCGCACGTGGGCTGTGCATGGAACCTCAGGCGCTGCTGTTTGACGAACCGACCTCAGCGCTCGATCCCGAACTGGAACAGGAAGTGATCAAAGTGATCAAGGATCTGGCCGCAGAAGGCCGCACCATGATCATCGTGACTCATGACATGAAGATGGCTGCGGATATCTCCAGCCACGTTGTGTTCCTGCATCAGGGCCTGATCGAAGAAGAGGGTTCAGCCGAAGACATTTTCACTGCCCCTGAATCCGAACGGCTTCAGGGCTTTCTCTCCGCCACTCAGGCGGCTTAACCAACGGACAGAACCAATAAAGGGGAGTAACTCATGAAAAACCTGATTCTGACCACCGCAGCGCTGGCGTTGACCGCCGGTATCGCAATGGCCGAAACTGTGCGCATGGGCACCGAGGGCGCCTACCCTCCGTACAACTTCATCAATGATGCTGGTGAGATCGACGGCTTCGAGCGTGAAGTCGGTGACGAGCTGTGCAAGCGCGCCGGTCTGGAGTGCGAATGGGTCAAGAATGACTGGGATTCGATTATTCCGAACCTGGTTTCGGGCAACTACGACACCATCATCGCGGGCATGTCGATCACGGACGAGCGTGATGAGGTCATTGACTTCACTCAAGACTACTACCCTCCTACCGCTTCAGCATACGTTGCGACCTCTGACGCAGCAGATGTGACAGGCGGGATTGTTGCGGCGCAAACTGCCACAATCCAGGCTGGCCACGTTGCCGAATCCGGCGCAACCCTTGTCGAGTTTGCAACCCCCGAAGAAACCATCGCCGCCGTCCGCAACGGCGAAGCCGATGCAGTTCTAGCAGACCGCGATTATCTGGTCCCGCTGGTCGAGGAATCGGGCGGTGAGCTGGTGTTTGTCGGGGATCCGGTTCCACTGGGCGGTGGCGTCGGCATGGGCCTGCGTGAAAGCGACGGTGAGCTGCGCGGCAAGTTCGACGAAGCCATCACCTCGATGAAAGCCGATGGCACACTGAACGAAATGCTAACCAAGTGGTTCGGTGAAGGAACCGCCACATACGGTGCTGACGGTTCAGTCGTCACCAACTAATTCCTAACATATCCCGGTCCGGTGTCTCAGCGCCGGGCCGAGACGCTGGCTTTGCCGGTAACGACGTTCGAAAGACGCCTTATGTTCTCCTACTGCGCTGATCCTGACACGCTGGGCACGTTCCGCTGGTTCTCGTGCTATCTGACCAATGGCGTCCACTGGTCGTTCTACTTGTCGTTCTTCAAGGTGCTGGGTCTGCTGGCCGTCACCGCCCCGGTCGCCCTGAGCTTCGGTTTTGCCGGCGCTATGGCAGCGCGATCGCATTTCCCGCCGCTTAGCTGGCTGGGTAAGGCCTATATCGCCATCGTGCGTGGCGTGCCTGATATCGCTTTCTTTCTGTTCTTCGTGATCGCTCTGGATCAGGGCTTTGAATGGCTGCGCCATAAAGTGCTCTGCCCCGAATGGACCGATCCGGTGCGGCAGGGCAACGACTTCATCGTCTGTCAGGCCGCCAAGCTGCCGCTGGGCACTGCACCCGAATGGGTGCATGAAACCTACGGCTTCTTCCTTGCCGTCGTCACATTCTCTATCGTGTTCGGCGCGTTTGCCGCCAACGTCCTGTTCGGCGGCATGCGGGCTGTACCACACGCCCAGCTTGAGACGGCCGCAGCCTACGGCATGACACGCCGCCAGACTTTTTGGCGTATCCTGGTGCCGCAAATGTGGGTCTACGCCCTACCTGGCCTATCGAACCTGTGGATGGTGCTGATCAAGGCCACACCACTGCTTTTCTTGCTGGGCATCGAAGATATCGTCTATTGGGCTCGCGAGTTGGGTGGCACAAAAACATCCCGCTTTACCGATTACCCTCATGGCGACTGGCGCATGTGGTACTTCCTCGCCCTGCTGATCTTCTACCTCGGCATGACCCGCGTCTCGGAAATCGGGCTTGAGAAACTGATGCGCCGCCTGTCCCATGGTCAGGCCACATCGGGCGGAGAGCTTCTGCGCAAGGAGACCACCGCATGAGCTGCATCCAGACCATTCAAGACTACGGCCTCCGTTCGCTAGGCTTCGGGGAACGCCTGCTGCCCAAAACCGATTTCACCCTGTGCGAGCACTTCACGCTGATCGGCTCGGGCATGATCTGGAATATCTATTTCGGGATCATGGCGATGGTCACGGGTTTCTTCCTCGCCACCGCGCTGGCCGTCGGCAAAGCGTCTTCGAATAAATGGCTGCGCAAACCGTCCGAGTGGTTCATCTTTTTGTTCCGCGGCTCGCCGCTGTTTATCCAGTTCTTCTTCGCCTATTTCTTCTTCCTTTCGCTGAAGAAGCCCTATCCGATGTTCGACGCCTTCACCTCGGCCTGGCTGGGGGCGCTGATCGTGCTGTTCCTGAATACTTCCGCCTATTCGGGTGAGATCTTCTATGGCGCCCTGCGTTCGATCCCCAAGGGCGATATCGAAGCCGCTGACGCCTATGGCATGTCCGGCTGGTCCCGCTTCCGACGTATCGTTTGGCCCACAATGCTGCGGCTGGCGTGGCCCGCCTATACGAACGAAGCGATCTTTGTCTTCCAGTCCACCACACTGGTCTTCTTCTCGGCCTTCCCGGCCTGGCAACAACGGGGCGACGCGCTCTATTACGCCAGCTACTTCGCGGACAAGACGTTCAACCCGTTCATCCCCTACCCGATTCTGGCGTTCTATTTCATCCTGCTGACGCTGGTCATCGTTTGGGGCTTCGGAAGGGTCAACAAACGCCTGAACCGCCACCTGCCTGCCGAGCGGAAAGCCAAGATGCGCTTCCGACTAAATTTGGCGCGCTAAGCCCACTCCACCGGGTTCAGCCGGAACAGTTTCGAAAGCTGCTCATAGACCTCGGGCACCTCGTGCTTCAGCGCTTTCGGGCGCTCAAAGAACACTTCGACCGAGACGGCAAAGAACTCTTCATGCCCGGTTGCGCCATAGGGGTCGATAACCGTGTGCCGCCCGCTTTCAACCGCGTGAACATGCGCGTCATAGGCGGTCAGGAATACCTTTTCCCATTCGGCAAAGCTCTGCCCTTCACTCAGGATCGGTACGCCATTTGTACCCCCGGACAGATCATCGATCTGATGCGCAAATTCATGCAGCACTACGTTCTGCCCGTCGCGATCATCCAGAGCGCCCTGCTGGCTGTGTGCCCATGATAAAATGACCGGTCCGCGATCCCAGCTTTCCCCGGTCCGCACGATCTCTTTCTCGGACACGACATAGCCCGAGCGCCGCTGCTGCTTTGACTTGAACGCATTGGGATAGATCAGAATGGTCGTCAGATTGTCATACCAAATGTCGCTATTGATCACGAGCAAACAGGCCTGCGCCGCAATCGACAGCTCCATCTCCTCAGTCACTTCCAACCCGTCGCAGCCGTAGAAGCTCACTTGATCCAGAAACAGGTTCACCTTGCCATCCAAGTGGCTGCGCAGCCCGGCGGGCAGCCGCCGGATGATGGGAACTTGCTGATCAATGATGTCCCGTTGATCCGAGGTCAGACGCGTCGCCAACAGCGCCGCGCGGGCCTGTCTCTTGGACCAGACGTAATAGCCGACCCCGCCTGCGATCAGTAACACTATGGTAAGAAAGATGAACATATATGAGACTATAGGCATCGCTACGCCCGGCACAATCGGGCACCTGAATGTTGTACAACTCGGAAGACAGCGGTCTCGACCACTGTACAAGTCGGTTGATTTTCAACATCGCGCCCCACCGCAAGCGACGCCTATTCGTAATTTGATCAAATTTCGTGACAAGACGCTAATCCTGATTTAAACCTCTCGTGACTAGACCACGGAGCCCCCAATGGACCTGAGCGCCCTGCATACATTCCGCGTCGCCGCCTGTGACCTCAACGGTCAGATGCGTGGCAAACGCGTGCCGCCCTCATACGGTGCCAAGTTGGACAAAGGCGCCGTACGCATGCCGTTCTCTGCGCTCAATGTCGATCTCTGGGGCGCTGATATCGAAGGCAGCCCGCTTGTCTTCGAAAGCGGTGATGCAGATGGTGTGTTGCGCCCCACCGGGCGTGGTCCGGTTCCCATGCCCTGGCTTGATACACCCACCGCGCTGGTGCCCATGTGCCTGTACCACGATGACGGCACGCCTTTTGCGGGCGATCCGAGACACGCGCTTTCTGCGGTTCTAGATCGATTTTCCGAACGGAGCTGGTCGGTCATCGCCGCCACCGAACTCGAGTTCACTCTGCTTGACGCCTCAGGCGACCAACCGCAGCCTCCCATCAACCCGGTCACGCGCCGCAGGCTGCGGGACGAAGCCGTTCTGTCGATGGCCGAAATGGACGCGTTTGATGCGTTCTTCACCGATCTCTATGATGGTTGCGCCGCTATGGGTATTCCCGCTCAGACTGCAATATCTGAAAGCGGGATCGGCCAGTTCGAGATCAATCTGAACCATCAGGACGCCATGCGCTGCGCCGATGATACGTGGCTTTTCAAGACCTTGGCGCGTGGCGTGGCCCGCAAGCATGGCTTCACAGCAACCTTCATGTCCAAGCCCTATGCCGAGGATGCGGGCAACGGGATGCATGTGCATTTCTCGGTCGTCGATGTCGATGGACGCAATGTCTTCGATGACGGAGGGGCCGAGGGAACCGATGAACTGCGCTCGGCGGTTGCCGGATGTCTGACCGCGATGCCCGGCTCTACGCTGATCTTCGCTCCTCATGGCAATTCTTACACGCGCCTGGTGCCTGGTGCCCACGCACCCACCGGAGCAAGCTGGGCCTATGAAAACCGCACAGCGGCCCTGCGCATTCCGGGTGGTGCCCCTGCCGCCCGACGGATCGAACATCGCGTTGCTGGCGGTGACATCAACCCCTATCTCATGCTGGCCGCAGTTCTGGGCGCGGCAATGGTTGGGATCGAGGATGGCCTGCGACCGCCCAGCCCGATTTCGGGCAATGCCTATGAGTTGACGGATCTGCCGCAGCTGGCAGCCGACTGGCCGTCGGCCATCTCTGCTTTCGAAACTGACCCGGTAGTTGCGCGCATTTTCCCGGACGATCTGATCCGCAACCTGGTAATGACCAAACGGCAGGAAATTGCACGATTCGCGTCCCACCCCCCTGACGAGCACTGGCTCAGCTATCTTGAGAGCGTTTGAACCTCTTGCCCAGCTCGCTTCGCTCCGTTAGAATAAATTTGATCAAATTTGGTGAACTATGAAAATCGGCATCCTTGTAACCGGCCACCCACCCGATGAATTGCACGAACAATTCGGGGAATATGATGGCATGTTTCGCGCATTACTGGGTGGGAACGGCTTTGAATTCCAAACATACGCAGTGGTCGATGGTGAGTTTCCGGAAGACGCGCATCAGGCCGACGGGTGGATCATCACCGGATCTCGTCATGGCGCATACGAAGATCACGTTTGGATTCCCCCGCTTGAACAGCTGATCCGGGATATTCAGAAGACAGGGAACCCCTTGATTGGTGTCTGCTTTGGACATCAGATCATCGCGCAAGCGCTTGGTGGAAAAGTGGAAAAGTTTGATGGTGGCTGGGCTGTAGGACGCACGGAATACAGCTTTGGCGATCAGACCGTCACCTTGAATGCTTGGCATCAGGATCAAGTGACCAAACTGCCCGCAGGTGCGGTGGTCACCGGTACGAATGACTTTTGCCAGAACGCCATGGTCACCTATGGCGATACGATCTGGACCGTGCAGGCCCATCCTGAATATGAAAATGACTTCATACAGGGCTTGATGGAGACCCGAGGCAAAGGCGTGGTTCCCGATGCGTTGATGCAGGCGGCAGCGAACCGGAAAGATGCCCCGGATGATAATGCCAAAATCGGACACCACATGGCAGAGTTCCTAAAGAAAGCGAGGGCCTGATGGCCGACTGGACAGATCAGCTGCCTGAGGCGGCGCGCACCTACTTTGAAGGCAAACGGCTGGATGAGGTTGAATGCATCATCTCTGACCTGCCCGGCATCGCCCGCGGCAAGGCGGTCCCGGCGTCAAAGTTTGCCAAGCAATCCTATTTTCACCTACCCGACAGCATTTTCTACCAGACCATCACAGGGGATTGGGGCGAAGCTGCAGGTGAGGACGGTTTCATTGAGCGGGACATGATCCTGAAACCCGACTTCTCAACTGCGTCGGCCGCTCCTTGGACGGGCGACTGGACCTTGCAGGTGATTCACGATGCGTTCGACCGGGATGGCGAGCCGATCCCTTTCAGCCCCCGCAATGTGCTCAAACGCGTTGTGAAGATGTATCACGACAAAGGTTGGAAGCCGGTTGTCGCCCCCGAGATGGAATTTTTTCTTGTCGCGCCGAATGTAGATCCCGCGCAAGGGATCAAGCCGATGATGGGCCGCTCGGGCCGACCTGCGGCGGCGCGGCAGGCTTATTCGATGACAGCGGTCGATGAATTCGGGCCAGTGATCGACGACATCTACGACTTTGCCGAATTTCAGGGGTTTGAAATCGACGGGATCACGCAAGAAGGCGGTGCCGGACAACTAGAGATCAACCTGCGTCATGGCGATCCGGTGAAGCTGGCGGACGAGGTATTCTATTTCAAACGCCTGATCCGCGAAGCCGCGTTGCGTCACAACTGCTTTGCAACATTCATGGCGAAACCGATCGAAGATGAACCGGGCTCGGCCATGCACATCCATCACTCGATTATCGACATGGAAACGGGTCAGAATATCTTCTCGGGCCCTCAGGGCGGAGAAACGGACGCCTTCTACAACTTCATCGCCGGCTTGCAGAACCACCTGCCTGCAGGGCTGGCGGTGATGGCACCGTATGTGAATTCTTATCGCCGCTACGTCAAAGACCATGCGGCCCCGATTAATCTGGAGTGGGCACGCGACAATCGCACAACTGGCATTCGCGTACCTCTGTCCGGCCCCGAGGCGCGCCGGGTCGAAAACCGCATCGCAGGCATGGACTGCAACCCCTATCTGGGCATCGCATTGTCGTTGGCCTGTGGCTATTTGGGCCTGACTCAGCAAGAACGCCCACGCCGCCAATTCTATGGCGACGCCTATGAAGGCGACGGCGATATCCCTCAGATCATGGGTGAAGCTCTGGATCTGTTTGATGAAGCCACTGCCCTGCACGAAGTTCTGGGTCCCGAGTTCGCCCGTGTCTACGGCATCGTCAAACGTGCTGAGTACGAAGAGTTCCTGCAGGTCATTTCCCCGTGGGAACGCGAGCATCTGCTGATGAACGTCTAGGGCAAAGACGCGATGAACCTGCTGTATTCTAATGACCGCAAGGCGGAGTACCCGCCGAGCTGGTATGCCGCGACGGCGCACGCCTTTGACCGCCACCCGGCGCTTGAAGGCGACCATACCGCAGACGTCTGCATTGTCGGAGGCGGTTACACGGGCCTTTCGGCAGCATTGCACCTGGCTGAGGCTGGGTTCGATGTTGTCCTGCTGGAAGCTCATCGCGCGGGCTTTGGGGCTTCGGGTCGCAACGGAGGCCAACTGGGCAGCGCGCAGCGTTTGGATCAAGAGGATCTTGAACGGCTTGTCGGCGATGAAGATGCGTTAAAGCTTTGGGATCTGGCCGAAGAAGCCAAGGATCTGGTCAAATCTCTGATCTCAAAACATCAGATCGATTGCGACCTGAAGCCCGGCATTGCGGTTCTGGGCTTTAACAACTCGGAGCGCGCAGAGCTACATGATCACGCGGCGCATCTGTCGGGTAAATACAAATACGACCAAATCGAAACTTTAGATGCCGATGCCGCGCGCGGGCTTTGCCCCTCACCAGCCTATGCGGGTGGGTATCTGGACAATGGTGCCGCGCACCTACACCCGTTGAACTACGCCCTCGGCCTTGCGCGTGCCGCTGTCAGAGCCGGATTAAGACTGCATGAAGACACCGAAGTTCTTGGCATCGATCAGGGCGCTCGTGTCACTGTACGCACTGAAAAGGGCAAGATCACTGCCGATCACGTTATTCTGGCCTGCAACGGATACCTCGGAGATCTGAACCGGCAAGTTGCATCGCGCGTGATGCCCATCAACAATTTCATCGCGGCAACCGAACCTTTGGGCGCTGAAGTGCAAAAAGTTTTGGCCAAAGATATCGCCGTTGCTGACACCAAGTTCGTGATAAACTATTTCCGGCTAAGCGCCGATGGCAGGCTGCTGTTTGGGGGTGGCGAAAGTTATGGTTATCGTTTCCCCGAGGACATCGCCGCAAAAGTCCGCAAGCCGATGACCGAGATTTTTCCGCATCTGCGTGACGTCAAAATCGACTACGCATGGGGCGGAACGCTGGGCATCACCATGCGGCGCATGCCCTATTTGACCCGGGTTGCGCCAAATATCCTGTCCGCCTCGGGTTATTCTGGCCACGGCGTCGGCACCGCGACCCATGCGGGGCAACTCATGGCGTTGGCGATCCAGGGGCAGGCTGAGGGGTTCGATACCATGGCCCGCGTTCCTGCAGTGCCCTTCCCGGGTGGTCCTGCTTTGCGGACGCCGTTGCTGATACTGGCCATGACTTGGTATGCGCTGCGTGACAGGCTGGGTATCTGAACACATTCTTTACGACGAATTGGTGAAATCTCGCTGACGATGCGAATTGGGACTTGGCTTGCCTGCACATCGAATTTATATTTCCCAAAGATAAAATTCGGGAAATCCAAATATGACGCTTGTACCCAACGTTCATGAAGCCGAACCCATCCCCGCAGCCGCCCGAGACGCAATCGACGCCCTGATGAAGTCAGGCGATCTGTTTCGCTATACCGCACCTCAGGATGCGCCCGTTGCTCTTCTGGAAACAGAGTTTGCCGAACTGCTCGGCACAAAATACGCGCTGGCGGTCTCTTCCTGTTCTGCCGCGCTGTTTTTGTCGCTCAAGGCGCTTGGGTTGCCCCGCGATGCGCGGGTACTGATCCCCGGATTCACCTTTGCAGCCGTGCCGTCTTCAATCGTGCACGCGGATTGCATTCCGGTTCTGTGCGAGGTCGGGGACAATTATCGCGTCGATATGGCCGATTTCACGGCCAAGCTGGACAGCGTGCAGGCAGTGATCATCAGCCATATGCGCGGCCATACCTCGGACATGGACGCGATCATGGAGCTGTGTGAAGCGCGCGATATCCCGGTGATCGAAGACGCCGCCCACTCTTTGGGCACAGCCTGGCATGGGCGCAATATTGGCACCATCGGTAAGGTCGGCTGCTTCTCGTTCCAGTCCTATAAAATGATCAACGCAGGCGAAGGTGGCATTCTGGTCAGCGACGATGCGGATCTTGTGGCGCGCGCTGTCATCATGTCGGGCGCATACGAGCACAACTGGAAAAAGCACTCTGGCTCAACAGAGCTGGAGCAGGCCTTTGCCAAATGGCAGAACCAGTTGCCACTGTATAACCTGCGCATGAGCAACCTCAGCGCTGCAGTCATTCGTCCGCAAATCCCCGAATTGGCACGCCGTGTCCGCGACGGGCTGGCAAACCATGACTATGTGGCTGATCGTCTGAACACATCGCCCTACATCGATGTCCCTGCCCCTCTGACACCCGAGCAGCGCGCACCGGATTCGATCCAATTCAATCTGGTTGACCTCAGCGACGATGAAATCCGCGCCTTTGCCGCCGCAGCCGAGGCACGCGGTGTCAAGGTGCAGGTCTTTGGACTGAGTCAGGATAACGCTCGTGCCTTCTGGAACTGGCAGTTCCTACCCGAACAGTTCGAACTGCCACAGACCCGTGCGATGCTGATGAAGGCCTGCGATGTACGTCTGCCCGTGCGTTTGACGCGCGATGAACTGGACGTAATCTCGGACATCCTGCTGGCTTCTGTTGGCGAGGTTGTTGGCCCGGTGCCAGTCTACGGGACCTGATCGTCAGTTCTATTGCAGATCAAGGTCGTTAACTGAAAGTAACAATGCGTCGATCCCGTCGGGGGTTGGCGCGACGCGTGACAAAATCCCGGCAACGGCGAGCCCGGTTTCTGTTTGCGTCAGAAACGGTGCACCGGAATCCCCCATCATGACGGGGCAGATCGCGCGCATCAGCCCTTGGCCGGCCTGTGCGGCATTACAGCTATCGGTGCGACTGAGCACGTGAGGCCGCAATCCGGGATAGCCCACGAACGAGCCCATCTGCGGGACAGTCCGGGAAATATCGAAAAAACCAACCTGCTCTCCAATTGGCTCGGCCAACTCCAACACGGCCCAATCCAGATCGGCGCGATTGTTGAATACACCGTCGCGCCCCTGTTCCGAATCCAGCCGATAGGCCAATACAGTGGACACGGCGGCAGCCTCGCCGCGCTGATACCCTGCGGCAAACCGGATACTGGCCGGAGGAATCCAGCGGTTGCGCGCGCTGTTGTACAAGCAATGTGCCGCGGTCAAAACCAGCCGCTCAGACACCAGCACGCCTGTACAATGGGACCGCTGACTGCGGCTGGCAAAATTGACCCGGCCAATGGCGCGCCAGGGCGGGGTTGTTGCATCCAGAATTTCGCGCGCGCGAATCTCGTCGCAGCCCGCAGCCGTATCCCGACCCATTGTGCAGATAGGTTCCCACACGGATGTAAACTGGCCTTGGGCCTGTGCAGTCTGGGCCCAGATCAACGCGCCCAGAACAGACAGCCAGCGCATCGGTCAGGCTAGCTCAGCTTCGATAGTTTTTGTTGCAGCTCGGCAAGTTGCTTTTTGATGTCGTCCAAATCCTCTTTGGGTTCGGGCGATGTTTCTTGTTCATCATCCGGCCCCGACCAGTTCCCCGACAGACCACCGGTCATGGCTTTTAGAAAGGCCTTTTGCTGCGCTTGCATCGCCTCGAATCCCGGCATCTGGGACATCGGGTTCATGGCGCTCATGTTCTCCATCATCTTCGACTGGCTTTCGCGCAGCATCTCGAATGAGCTTTGCAGGAATTGCGGCATCATGCCCCCGCCCGGCACCATGTAGCTGCGCACCAGATCGTTCAGCACATTAATCGGCAAAACATTTTCGCCGCGGCTTTCGTGTTCGGCAATGATTTGAAGCAGATACTGACGGGTCAGGTCATCACCGGTTTTTAGGTCGATGATCTGAACCTCGCGGCCATCGCGTATGAAACCGGCTATATCTTCAAGCGTCACGTAGTCGCTGGTCTCGGTGTTATACAGCCGACGGCTGGCATAGCGCTTGATCAGCAGCGGTTTGTCTTGTTCCGACACCCTGTACCCTCCCCAAGGATGATGCGTTGCAGCAGAGGTTATGCGACTGCAGAACAAAAAGAAAGGGCAGGTCAAGCGACCTGCCCGAAGCGATTACACCATTTGGGAGGAATGGGTGCTATATCGCAGCCTTACTTACTTGGTGGTTGCTGCTTTCTTTGCGGCAGCGGTCACCTCGTTGGTGGCTTTTTTGACGGCTGCGGTTGCATCTTCTGCAGCGTCTTTGCCAGCCGCCATCAGCAGCTCAACGGTTTCGGTCTGAACTTTTTTCGCGATTTCAGCGAAAGCAGCCAGGTTTTCAGCGGCAACTTCAGCCGACGCGCTTGCGAAGTCGGTTGCAGCTTTTGCGTAATCCGCAGGCTCGGTTTTTGCTTTCGACATCTCGGTCAGTTTGGCCAGGGTTTCTTTGGTCCATTTGTTCGAGATTTCAGCCGATTTCTCAGCTGCGTCCAGAGCAACACCCGACAGCTTTTCGTTCAGAGAAGCGGTCGATTTGAATGCGTCTTCCAGAGCGGTTGTGTCAACCGGGAACGCGCCCATCATGTCTTTCAGGGTCGCGGTAAAGTCTTGGGTCTTTGCCATTGTCCTAAATCCTTCTAGCCGTTCCGGGCCCACCCCGGTTCTCATCAGCTTGAAGGCAATATGATTGCTGCATTGCAGCATTGCAAGTTTTTTCTTGCTGCAATGCAGAAAAATTTGAGTTTCAAAATGATATCAGCGGTTTGCCTTGACCAAAACATAGGTACCCGGAGCCGGGCAAAGGCGCGGATGATCCGAATCGCCGGTATCGCGCGCGGGAACCTGCTTGCCTGATCGCTTCTTTAACCACGCTTCCCACATCGGCCACCATGAACCTTCGTGGAAGTCAGCTTCTTTCAGCCATGTATCAGCATCACACTTCAGCTCAGGATTGGTATAGTGACCATATTTTTTCTTACTGGGCGGGTTCACAATGCCCGCGATGTGACCGGACTCGGAAACCACAAAGGTCTTCGACTTCGCGCCCATCTGCTGTACCCCGCGATAGCAATCCTTCCACGCGGCAATATGATCCGTCTCGCAGGTGATCGCCATCAAAGGCACATCGACATCCTTGATATGCAGCTTATGGCCAAACAATTCGAACCCGTCGTTGACGAAATCGTTGCTCTGACACAAACCGCGCAGATACTGGATCGCCATCCGGCCTGGCAGGTTGGCCCCGTCGCCGTTCCAGTACAACAGGTCAAACGCTGGCGGTGTTTCACCCATCATGTAGCTGCGGATCGCCGGAGTATAGATGAGATCTCTGGATCGCAGGAAAGACATCGTTCGCCCGATGATCCATGCCTTTAGAATACCATCCTTCGAGACCTGTTCTTCGATGCCATCCACAAAGTCATTTTGCAGGAACGGCGTGAACTCCCCCTGCTCACCAAAGTCTGTCAGGGTGGTGAAGAAAGTGGCAGATTTGATCGACTTGTCGCCGCGCTGCTTCATCAGCGAAAGCGTCAGGCTCAGCGTCGTACCGGCGATGCAGTAACCCACTGCGTTGACCTGCTTGACCTTGCAGATTTTCTTCGCCTCTTCGATGGCGGTCAGGAACCCTTCCTGAATATAGTCCTCCATCCCAATATCGGCGTGTGAACTATCGGCATTCACCCAACTGACCACAAACAGGGTATAGCCCTGCTCGGTCACCCATTTAATCAGGCTGTTCTGAGCCTTCAGGTCCAAGATATAGAACTTGTTGATCCATGGCGGGAACAGAACGATCGGCGTTTCGTGCACCGTCTCGGTCACCGGTTTATACTGGATCAGTTCCATCATTCGGTTGCGATAGACGACGTCGCCGGGTGTAGTTGCGATATTCCCGCCAATCTCAAAGGCACTTTCGTCAGCCAGCCTGACAACCATCTCGCCGTCATTGGCCTCAAGGTCCGACACGAGGTTCTCCAGCCCCTTTATCAGGGACTGCCCTTCGGTCTCGATGGCCTTTTCCAGCGCATCGGGGTTGGTGGCCAGAAAATTCGTTGGCGCCATCATATCTATGATCTGTTGCGAGAAGTACTGCAGACGCTGTTTATCCTTGGTTTCCAGATCGTCAACCGATGCGACGGCCTGCGCGATCGCTTCGGCATTGGTTTGGTACTGCTGGCGAATGAGGCGAAAGTAGGGGTTGGTTTCCCACATTGGATTGGCAAACCGTTTATCTTTGGCAGCGGCTGGGGGTACATCCCCGTCGCTTTGGGTCATCGCTTTCTGCGCTTCCGCAAAGTTGAGAACCGATTTTCCCCAATACTCAATTTGCTGCTCCAACAGCTTTGTGGGGTTTTGAAACGCTTCAGCCCAATACGCAGTTGCTGCTTTTGCAAAAAGCTCTTGATTCGGGCCATCCAGAGCGGGGGTGTGCGGCGTTTTTCCTGCCATGACCTCGACCAGGCGTTTGGACAGTTCTTCTACTTTGTCCATATTTTCTTTAAGTCGTTCAATATGTTCTTCGGTCAGTTTTGGCGTCTGGTCTTCGGTAGTTGTCATTTTAACAATTCCCCCCTAGTCTCGCTGCTGTGCAGAATAACGTCGTTGGCGTCGGGGGGCAAAGCGGCGAATGGTCCGAATTCTCAGGCTGATACTCAGGAGGCACATTCGATGCGCTACATGATGACCTATGACCTGATGGAAACCATGCGTAACACCAATCAATGGCTTGGTGCAACCGCAAGCGCGATGGCATCCTACCCCCTGTTCTCGATGACACCCAACCCGGCCTTCAACTGGATGGCTGCATGGGGCGAAGTAACCGAGCGCACATTCCAGCGTATGGTCGTCAAGCCTGATTGGGGCATCCGCACCTTTACCTGCGAAGACGGCAAGGACCATCTGGTCGATATCACAACCGTGCTTGAGCGTCCTTTCGGCGACCTGATCCATTTCCGCGTTAATGGACGCAAAGAACAGCCACGCAAGGTGCTGCTGGTTGCGCCGATGTCGGGGCATTACGCGACCCTGCTCCGCTCGACCGTCAAAAGCCTGCTTGTCAATTGTGAGGTCTACATTACCGATTGGCATAACGCGCGCGACATTCCCGTGTCCGAAGGCAAGTTCGATGTAGAGGATTACACGCTCTACCTTGTCGATTTTATGAAAGAGCTCGGCCCCGATACGCATGTTATTGCGGTTTGTCAGCCCGCACCGCTGACTCTGGCCGCAACCGCCTATCTGGCCGAGGTCGAGCCGAAGGCGCAGCCAAGTACCCTGACCCTGATCGGCGGTCCCGTCGACCCCGACGCAACTCCGACCGAGGTTACGGATTTTGGTCGCCGTGTAACGATGGGTCAGTTGGAAGAAACGATGATCCAGCGGGTTGGCTTTAAATACAAGGGCGTAGGCCGGATGGTGTATCCCGGCTTGCTACAACTGGCTTCGTTCATGTCAATGAATGCCGAACGTCACAGTAAGGCGTTCTCGGATCAGATCCAGCGCGTTATTCGTGACGAGGCATCCGACCACGATGCCCATAACCGGTTCTATGACGAATATCTGGCGGTGATGGACATGACTGCCGAGTTCTATCTTTCGACCGTTGAACGTGTCTTCAAAAACCGTGAGATCGCGCGCAACGAGTTCGTTGTAGCCGGCCACAAGGTAGATATCGGCAAGATCACTGATGTGGCTGTGAAATCGGTCGAAGGCACGAATGACGATATCTCAGCCCCCGGGCAATGCATCGCGGCGTTGGATTTATGCACGGGTCTGCCCGACAGCAAAAAGGCCAGCCATGTTGAACCCGGCGCGGGTCACTATGGCATTTTTGCGGGCCGCAGCTGGCGCGACAACATCCGTCCGCTAGTGATTGATTTCATGAATGAAAACAGCCGCAAACCCCGTCAACGAGCCGCCAATAGCAACAAAGTTGCATGAGCCGCGCAGCGGCAGGAGACCTTCCTTTCCGTTGCAATTGCGGCGCCCTTTCGGGGCGCATTACTGAACACGGCGTCGTATCCGGCACTCATGTCGTATGTTTTTGCCATGACTGCCGCGCGGCTCAGCTGTATTTTGAACAGCCCGACCCTGCGCCCGACCCAGTCGAGGTGTTTCAGATGTCACCGGAAGACATTAAGATCGATGCAGGGGTCGAGCACTTGGCAGCTATGCAACTTAGCCCCAAGGGCATGTTGCGGTGGTATGCCAGATGCTGCAACGCGCCGCTGGCCACGACGCCGACAACTCCAAAATTTCCGTTCGCGGGTTTTATCGTCAAACGTATTCCTCACCCCAGCAGTTTGGGTCCCATCACTACGCGTGGATTTGTGCCAAGGGCTGACGGCAAGCAGTCTCATGAGAAAATCCGCTATGCCGCTATGGGTCTGCTTAAACGCGTACTAAAATCGCGTCTGTCCGGGAGCTGGAAGAAAACGCCATTCTTTGACTCTGAAACCGGTCGGCCGGTGGTGCAACCAACTGTTCTTACCAAGAACCAGCGCGCGGTTTTCTACGACTAGGTCAGCCGCAGTGGTTTCCGGAGCCAATCCTGCAGCATCGCAATCACGGATTCGGGTGCTTCCAGTGTCGGATAGTGCCCGGCCTCATCAATCACGCGCAACTCTGCATCCGGAATGAGATCAGCCATGAAGGTATTCTTGCGGACCGGATTCTCCGCATCATGGGCACCGCAAATGATCAGCGTGGGCATCCTGATCCGGCGCAGCGTGCCTTGTAGGTCCGGACGGCGTTGCATGGTTCTTATCTGACGCACAAACACATCCGAGCCCAATTCCTCGGCCATCTGCAACACTTCGTTCAAAATCGGGATGCGTTGCGGACCGGGAGACAACATGTCCGAGCCGATCAGCTTGCGCATCACTTCGTCCAACCTCCCCGCCTGCGCGCCAACGATCAGGTCTTCGCGACTCGCCGCGATATGAGGTGTGTCGGCCTGCGCATCCGTCGCCAGCAAGGCCAGTCGTGTAACCCTCTCAGGTGCTCGCCGCACGATCTCAAGCGCGACGCCACCACCCAGACCAAACCCGCACAAAGCAAACCGGTGCGGCAGTTGATCCAGCAAGCCCGACGCGATCTCTTCGAACCGTTCACCGCCGGTGATCGGTGCGACCATAACTGCACGTTCACGCGACAGCGCGGTGATCTGCGCCTGAAACAACCGTGCATCGCACATCAATCCGGGTAGCAAAACCAACGGCTCGATCACCTCGGTGCCCTCCGCTCGTTGTTATTATTTTGTTACAGGATGAGAGGTTTGCCAACAGCGGGCAAGCAAAACTTCACGGATAGCTGATCGCCCGAAACGGTGGGAAATCCGCATAGCGTTCCTGCCTTTGGCCCAGCGGTTCATCTGGCTCCGCCCCGGCCCGCAACAAGCAGCCGCGCGGGGCGATGCAGCTGTCGATCCGCCGTACAGGCTTGGGCCGCCAAACCAGATTGAACGCGCATAATTTGGGAAAAAACCAAATCTCGGAATAGTCCAGATGGTCATGCATCCACCACGCCAAATCGCGCCAATCGCGCCCCTGCGCATAACGGTCTGCAAACCACGGAATTACCACCGACGCCCCTGCTACACGTGCGTCACCTTCGCCCCAATCCCAAATGTGGCACTCCAACGGGTTGTCATTGCGGGCACAGTTCAACCTGTTCTCGTTCCCGAACCGGTTCAGAGATCGCGAGCGATAGCCCGAGCGCACCGCGATACGACCAAAGGTTTCTTCCAGCGGATCCAGCAGGGTCTCGCAAAACGCGCGCCCGGTCTCGATCGCAAGATCAGGGTTGTCGGGAATATTTTGCAATGCGTGAAAGTTCCCGATCTCGGAATATAGGAAATCACGCATGAAAAAATGCCGGGATAGTCGCACGCGACCCAACGTCTCAAGGCTCCACATACTGCCCGGTCTACGCATATTCAGCCACCGCTTTGCCTCTGAATCCCCTGCTCTGACAGCCACTCCAATATGCCCGCGACCGCCGCGTCGGTCTGACCCGGTGACATTAGACGCCCCGCGACCACGTGTGAGGCCGGATCATCCCCGGGCCCCATTGTCACCAATGAAACCATCGCCTGACCACCCCAGGTCTTGGCCGCCTCATGCATTTTTTCCGGACGCACCACCTGATCATCATCAGAAAACCAGAACAGCGCCGGAACCCGCGCGCCCGAGAAGTCCAGCGCATTGACCGCATCTACAAGGGCAAACATCGGCACGACCGCCTCCCACGGATAAACAGTTGTCCAAAAGATGTTCTTCTCGGGATCAGTGCTTGAGACATCCCGGTCCTGTCCCATCAAAGGCGGCAGCCAATGCCGGGCCCACGGCAAAGATGGCACCCAGGAACCAGCCGAGTTTACGCCAAAGTTCGGCGACACCAAAACCAATGCAGCCACATCAGTGCTCAGTTCCGTATCCATCGCAGCCGCGGCGGCCAATGTCGCCCCCGTCGAGGTTGCGATCACAATGACTTGCTCACCAACAGCCCTGGCGGCAGCCAACGCCTCTGCTGTATCCTGCATCCAGCCCGACGCCGTACCTTCGGCCATTGCGTCCCCATCGCGGCCATGCCCTTGAAGCCTTGTGTAGACAAGGTTGGCACCCAACGCGTCCGCAACGCGATCAGGTACTGGCCTGATCTCTTCGGACGTGGCGGAAAACCCATGAATGTAGAGCACCGCATAAGCTGTCCGCTGTTCAACAAAACCATCCTGCCAGACCACGCGCTTTTCAACACCTGGCACGATGTCATCATAGGCGGATTCGATGCTTTCAAAGTAAACCTGAACGCCCTCGCCAAATTTGCGCGGATCGAAACGCGGATGCAGGTCCACTGGCTCGCGCGGGCCAAAGGCGTAGATCAACACACCAACCAGCGTCAAACCCACCAGCACCCGCCCCAAAACCCAGCCGAGGCGACGCATCAGGTGCCTTCCAGGACTTCTCGCAGAGCCTGCTCAATCAACCCGAGGCATCGCTCATCCGAGAACCTGTGATCCGCATCTTTGACCAGCAGCAGCTGCATGTCCGGACCAGAGGCATGATCCAGCAGACGCAACGCCGTATCGGTCGAGACGGCCGTATCTGCTGTCCCCTGCAGGAGACGCACAGGGAAAGGCAGATCAAGCGAAGCGCGCAAAACCAACCGCTGCCGCCCATCCTCAATCATCCGCTTGGTGATGACGTAGGGCTCCATGTAGTCCGATGGCAGTTCCACATGTCCAACCGTCTCTAGTTCAGATTTCTGCTGGTCCGAAAACGACGCCCAATACCCATCCTCGGTAAAATCTGGGGCCGCCGCAATTGTCACCATACCTGCGATCCGTTCGGGCATGACACGCGCCAGCAACAGCGCTTGCCACCCGCCCATCGACGATCCCACAACAACCAGCGGACCATCAGTTAACCGAGAAACTGCAGCCAGCGTATCCTCGTGCCAGTCCCCGATACACCCGTCAGTAAAGGCGCCCGAGCTTTCACCGTGCCCCGAATAGTCAAACCGAAGGAACCCCTGCCCGCGCGCGCGAGCCCACGCTTCCAGATGCACCGCCTTGGTGCCCTCCATATCTGATTTCAAGCCACCTAGAAAAACGATGGTCGGCCCGCGCCCATCACTCTTGTGATACGCCAGACGTCGTCCCTGAGCGGTTTCCAGAAATTCTGCCTCTGCCATGCTACCCTCTTTGCTTGTCCGCCCATCATGCATGTCACGCACCTCTCTGCAATTGCCCGATCCTTCTTCATCTGGCTAAAAATACCTCGGGGAGTGCGAGGGGCTGGCCCCTCGCTCCTGCCCTTGACACCTGTGTCCCCACCTGCCACATGAGCCGGGCATATATAACCCGCAACCGGGCGTTCAGTGGGCGCCAAACCGACGAGGAGAGCCGATATGGCCCTGGACTCACAGTCAGTCTCCCTTACCTTTCCCGATGGCAATTCCCGGTCCTATGAAGCAGGCGTTACGCCCGCACAGGTCGCCGCCGACATCTCGACCTCGCTGGCAAAAAAAGCCATTTCTGCCACGGTGAATGGACAGCATTGGGACCTGCAATGGCCAATCGAAGCCGACGCGCAAATCGCCATTCACACCATGAAGGACGAGGCGCAAGCCAATGAGCTGATCCGACACGATCTGGCGCATGTCATGGCCCGCGCCGTGCAAGAGATTTGGCCCGCAACCAAGGTCACCATCGGCCCCGTCATCGAAAACGGCTGGTACTATGACTTTGACCGTGAGGAACCGTTTACGCCCGAAGATCTCGGCCTCATCGAGAAAAAGATGAAAGAGATCATCAACAAGCGTGACCCGGTGACCACCGAGGTCTGGGATCGCGATCGCGCAATCGAGTTCTACAAGGCCAATAATGAGCCCTATAAAGTTGAGCTGATCGAATCCATCCCGGGTGACGAACCGTTGCGCATGTATTGGCACGGACACTGGCAGGATCTCTGCCGTGGCCCGCACTTGCAGCATACCGGTCAACTGCCGGGCGACGCGTTCAAGCTGATGTCAATCGCCGGGGCTTATTGGCGCGGCGACAGCGACCGCGCAATGCTACAGCGCATCTACGGCGTGGCCTTCACCGGCAAGGAAAAGCTCAAGGCTCATCTGCACATGTTGGAAGAAGCCGCCAAGCGCGACCACCGCAAGCTGGGTCGCGAGATGGATTTGTTCCACATGCAGGAAGAGGCCCCAGGGCAGATTTTCTGGCACCCTAATGGCTGGACCATCTACACTCTTCTGCAAGATTACATGCGTCGGCAACAGCGCAAAGGTGGCTATGTTGAGGTCAACACCCCTCAGGTCGTCGACCGCAAGCTGTGGGTAGCCTCGGGTCATTGGGACAAATACCAAGAGAACATGTTCATCGTCGAAGTGGACGAGGAACATGCACGCGAAAAGGCGGTCAACGCCCTGAAACCGATGAACTGCCCCTGCCACGTGCAGATTTTCAATCAGGGTCTCAAATCCTACCGCGACCTTCCTCTGCGCATGGCCGAGTTCGGATCGTGTAACCGGTACGAACCTTCGGGCGCGCTGCACGGCATCATGCGCGTGCGTGGCTTTACCCAGGATGATGGCCATATCTTCTGCACCGAAGACCAGATCGAATCCGAAACCGCTGAGTTCATTCGGTTCCTGTCCGGGATCTACAAAGACCTCGGGTTTGAGAACTTCTCGGTCAAATTCTCGGATCGGCCGGAAAAACGCTCAGGATCGGACGAGGTCTGGGACAAGGCTGAAGCCGCCCTGCTCAGCGCAACTCGCGCAGCTGGGATCGAGCCGGAACTCAATCCGGGTGAAGGGGCATTCTACGGCCCGAAACTCGAGTTTGTTCTGACCGATGCGATCGGGCGGGATTGGCAATGCGGCACGCATCAGGTGGACTTTGTTCTGCCCGAGCGTTTGGACGCCACGTATATCGGCGCTGATGGTGGCAAACACCGCCCAGTTATGTTGCACCGCGCGACCTTGGGCTCGTTTGAACGTTTCATCGGCATTCTGATCGAAGAACACGCGGGCAAGCTGCCGTTCTGGCTGGCCCCGCGCCAGGTCGTTGTGGCCTCGATCACCTCCGAGGCCGATGAGTATGTGGCCGAAGTGGTCAGCACCCTTCGCGCAGCAGGCATCCGCGCCGAGGCGGATATTCGCAACGAGAAGATCAACTATAAAGTCCGCGAACATTCGGTTGGCAAAGTGCCGATCATTCTGGCCGTTGGTCACCGTGAAGTCGAAGATCGCACGGTCAGTGTCCGTCGCCTTGGCGAAAAACAGACGCAGGTCCAATCGCTTGAGGCTGTAACAAATGAGTTGAGCGTGGCTGCAACGCCCCCCGATCTGCTGTAACATTCGGCAGCAAACCGCTAGAAATCCGGCCCGTTATTTTGGGCCGGATTGAAACAAATATCATTTTTCAATTCAAAAACAATTTGTTAACGTTCAAGGGTGCATGACGACCTTTGACGGGGTTGTGAGACACGGGCTCGTGAATTCAACTGCTGCCCCTGAACCATTACCTTGTCGTTGTCACAAGCAGACATTCGCAGTCATTAACAAGGATTACCAAGATGTCGAACACTGCAAAAACACTGGTTATCGCAAGCGCAGTTGCTGCAGCCGTTTCCGGCGCGGCCACAACCGCAACAGCCCAGGCCAAAGAAAAGTGCTATGGCGTTTCTCTGGCGGGTCAGAACGACTGTGCAGCCGGCCCCGGCACAACTTGCGCGGGCACTTCGACCGTCGACTATCAGGGCAACGCATGGACCCTGGTTGACGCAGGCACCTGCGCAGACATCGAGCTGCCGAAAACAGCAGACGGTGCAGATCGCAAAGGCTCGCTTGAGCCGCTGGAGCGTGACCTGCCTGCATAAGGCTTTTCCGAATGAACCAGAAAGGGCGGGCAGGATCGCCCGCCCTTTCCACGTAATCAGGGGATTTGCAAATGTTGGACAATGCGCTCAGATCGAACCGGCTGCCTGCAGCACCGGGCGTTGGTTACAAACCACAGCATTTCTCGCAGATTCTTGAACAGGCCAAGCCTGTGGCGTGGTTGGAAATCCATGCCGAAAACTATATGGGCGATGGTGGCAGACCTCTGGCACAACTGCGTCACCTGTCCGAACAATTCCCGATTTCAGTGCATGGTGTCGGGCTGTCGATCGGCGGCGAAACGCCACTTGACCCAGATCACCTGGACCGCCTGAAGCATCTTGTCGGCTGGTTGAACCCGGCCAGCTTTTCGGAGCATTTGGCATGGTCAACCCATGACAGCCACTTCCTGAACGATCTACTTCCTCTGCCCTATACTGATGCCACTCTGGACCGTGTTTGCGACCATATTGATCAGGTGCAAGAGGTGGTCGGGCGGCAAATGCTGTTAGAGAACCCCTCAAGCTATTTGGCTTTCGAGGAAAGCACATGGTCCGAACCTGATTTCTTGCGAGAAATCACCCGGCGCACCGGATGTGGGTTGCTGCTGGACGTGAACAACGTCTTTGTTTCAGCCACCAATCTGGATTTTTCACCGCAGGGCTATATCGATGCCTACCCGCTGGACCAAGTCGGTGAGATTCACCTGGGCGGGCATGATGAGGACGAGGACGATCATGGGCATCCTTTGCTGATCGACAGCCACGGGCGCAAGGTCGTTGATCCGGTCTGGTCCCTGCTGGACTACGTTCTGGACAAATCCGGCCCCAAACCCCTGTTGATTGAATGGGACACCGATGTGCCAGACTGGCCGGTGTTACGGGCCGAAGCCGAGCGCGCGCAAAAAGCGCTGGATCGCGTGCCCGCATGAGCGTGTCGCAAACGACATTCCACATGGCACTGCTAGATGCCAACAAGCCCATTCCCGATGGGTTGCTGGACGCCGAGGCGCAGCCCGCTGGTCGTCGCTTCAGCGTCTATCGCAACAACGTCGCCGTCTCGCTGACCGAGGCGATGCATCAAGCCTTCCCGGTCATCACAAAACTTCTGGGCCCCCAGAATATGGACGGGCTGGCTGGAATATTCTTGCGCCAGCACCCGCCGTCCTCACCCCTGATGATGTTTTACGGCGAGGAATTCCCTAAATTTCTGGAAGGAATGGAGCAGTTGTCGCATCTGGGCTACCTGCCAGATGTTGCCCGTCTGGAACTGGCGCTGCGTAGGGCTTACCACGCCGCTGATCGACAACCCATAGATGCCGAAGCGCTCAGCTTGCCACCGGAAGACTTGATGCAGGCCAAACTGACCCTCGCGCCGTCGGTGCAGGTGTTGCGTTCAAGCTGGCCCGTACATGCAATCTGGCTATATAACACCGAAGAAGGCGCGCCGAAACCCGAGGCGGGCGCTCAGGATGTTTTGATTATGCGTCCCGAATACGACCCTGCCCCACACCCATTGCCACCCGGTGGTGCGGCATGGATCGCGCTGATTCAGGATGGCAAATCCATCGGTGAGGCATTTGAATCCACCATGGCCGAAACACCCGAATTTGATCTTGGAACCACTCTGGCACTGCTTTTGCAGGGCGGTGCAATAACTTCTGTGACTATCGAAAGGCTGGACACATGACTGCCCTGATCTCAACTTACAATAATGCGATGGAAAAAGCGGATCACGCGTCCGGTTGGCTGACACCAACCCTGGCTCGGGTGGTCTTTATCGCCGTGTTGTTCGTCTACTACTGGAACTCGGCCACGCTGAAAATCGACGGCTCAATCTTTTCGCCATCGGCCGGAGCCTTCGGTCAGATCTTTCCCAAAGCTGCAGAGGCGGTGCTGTATGATGTGACTCAGATGACCTTTTTCCAGCGGGTCGTCATCTTCTTTGGCACAGTGGCCGAATTTGTCCTGCCTGTGCTTTTGCTGGTCGGCCTGCTGACGCGCCTTGCCGCGCTTGGCATGATCGGATTTGTCTGGGTTCAAACACTGACCGATGTCACCGGGCATGGTATCAAACTGGGCGGCTTGTTCGACAACGCAATTACGTTGATGGATCAGCGCGTGATGTGGACATTCCTGCTGCTGGTGATTGTGATCAACGGCGCGGGTCCGCTGTCTCTGGATCGGTTATTACGCCTGAAGTGACCTAGAAATGTGCCTTGGGCTCGTCCGGTTTTCCTGCGGCGAGCCCGAGCAACCCTGCTACGCCTGCAAAGGAAATCGGGAACATGGTGAAAACACCAAAGCCAAAGGCGTAGTACATCCCAGCGGCAGAAATCAGCAGCAAAATGCCTGCAATCAGAGCCCGCGAATGGGCCATCGCCCCGCCAACGATTGCCAACAAAGGCGCCACGATCGAAGCCGTCTGGATCAACTCGGGGTTCTCTACCTGCTCGGCAATGCCTTCGATCTCACCAAACTGGTCGATCAGTTCCACAAAGCCGTAGCCAAAAAAGCCGACGATCATCCCGATCAGCCCGGCAATGACGCCTAAAATCATGGCAGCGTTTCGCATTCACAGGTCTCCGCTTGTTGCCCGTGTCACATAAGCAGTTCTTCAGGCAACACCAAGGGCCTGACGGGTTTCAGGCGTCCAGCCCAGATACATCTGACCATTGGATACTATCAATGGGCGTTTCATCAGGGTCGGATGATCAGCCAACAGCGCGAGCACCGGTCGATTGCGTGTGTCATCATCCAATCCCCGCCAGGTTGTTGATCGCGTATTGAGCAAGGCTTTGCCGAAAGTCTCGTACGCCTCGGACAGCACATTTTCGGGAACCCCTTGCGCCCGGACATCAACGAAAACCGCATCTGGAAGCAGTTTCAATGCCTTACGGCACGTATCGCAAGTTTTTAACCCATATAGCTGCATTATCTAACTAATCCTGTAATCGCTGCAAATTTAGACAAACCCATCAGGCTGCCCCAGTTATTCTTGATTTTTTACTTCACCGTGTAATGTTGAAAAAGGCGAAACACGCGACCCGGGCTGTATCGTGAGGGCGAACAGTGACGCGTGGCGGTTTTGCCAGCCAAGGCCCCCACCAATTTGTGGGACAACTTGTAAGTAGAAGGAGACACGGGAAATGCCAACCGGCACCGTGAAATGGTTTAATACAACCAAAGGCTATGGTTTTATTGCGCCCGACGAAGGGGGCAAAGATGTGTTTGTTCATATCTCGGCCGTAGAACGATCCGGTCTGACCGGACTCGCTGACAATCAGAAAGTCTCGTACGAGTTGCAGGACGGACGTGACGGCCGCCAAATGGCTGCTGATTTGAAGCCGCTGTAAGGCACAGCCCGCCCCGGCGGGAAAGATAAAAGAAGGTTGACGGCCAATTTCAGGCCGTTAACCGCAAACCCTAGTGAACGCGCCCACCTTGGGACGTGCTCAGTTTTCTGTTGAATCAACCCTCTCGGATAACAGCCTCAAACTCACGCCATTCCCGTGCGGTCATGCCTGAGTTTTCCTGAGTGACATCTTCACCGCTGAGCATCCGACGCAAGCAGGTCACCATCTGCGCCGAGAGGTTGACTGCGCCAAGGCGGTAGTCCTCAAACGCACGGTAGGCAAACGGTACCCAGTCGGCGACAATCTTGCACATGGTATCTGCGTAAACGCGGATTTCGTACTGCGCGTGCGGGTCGGCACGCAGACGCAAGAAGTGGAACAAGTTGTGCAAGTCCACCTTCCAATACCATTGCGTATAAATGTTGGCTGGAAGGTTCATCCGCGCCAGTTCACGCGCAAGCCCTTGCTGGCCGTCCTGACCGATCATCGCCTCGTAGTTGTCATAGCAGCGCGCACTGTCCGCTTTCAGTATCTCCAACACACGCGCGGCCTCTTCGCCTTGCAATGAGTCTCCACGGCCCTGATTGTTAACCTCGGATTGCGCGGCGACATGTTCGGGTGCCGGGATATAGAACTCTCGATCCAGTATCGAATACCGCGCCGAATATTCGTTCACATTCGCCGTGCGGTGGCGGATCCACTGACGGGCTACGAATACGGGCAGTTTGACGTGCAACTTGATCTCGCACATTTCAAACGGGGTCGAATGCCAGTGGCGCATCAGATAGCGGATCAGGCCTTCATCATTTTGCACCGACTTAGTGCCTTTGCCGTAGGAAACACGCGCGGCCTGACAGATCGCAGCATCGTCACCCATATAGTCGATAACGCGGACAAACCCGTGATCCAGAACCTGATGCGCCGTGTACAGATGATCTTCCATACCTTCGGCAACGACGCGGCGGGTCGGGCTCGACTGTGCGCGCTGAGCTTCGATCTCGGCCAGTTGGTCGGCAGACAGAGGCATGAAATTATCCTTTCCAGCAATGAGTCGCCGACCACTATATATCGGCAAGCTTGCCATCGGAACCGCGATATGTGCGGCGCATTGCGCTAAATCGGAATTGTGTCCGGCCAGCCCCTCGACACGGGATGAAGGCGCGCTAAGGTGCTTGGCATCACAACCAATGCAAGGAAAGTCGCGATGGGGCTGACATATCTCCACACCATGGTCCGCGTGAAGGATCTTGAGAAATCCATAGCGTTTTATGAACTATTGGGCCTGAAGGAAACGCGCCGTTATGAAAGCGAGGCTGCGCGGTTCACACTGGTATTCCTCGCCCCACCAGGGCAAGAGGACGCGCCCATTGAACTTACATACAACTGGGATGGCGACGACGCACTGCCAAGCGACAGCCGCCATTTCGGGCACCTCGCCTATGGCGTCGACAACATTTACGAGACCTGCCAGCATCTTCAGGACAATGGCGTCGTGATCAACCGCCCGCCACGCGACGGGCGTATGGCGTTCGTTCGCTCGCCCGACAATGTCTCGATCGAGTTGCTGCAAAATGGTGAAGCGTTAGCCCCGGCAGAGCCTTGGTCTAGCATGGAAAGCACCGGCCACTGGTGATCCGCTGGCTGGGAGCATTGGGGCTGGCTGTCGCGGGCAGCCCCCTTTGGGCCGAGACCTGCCGCCTGGCGCTGGCGCTGGCCATGGATATCTCGACCTCGGTGGACGCGACTGAGGATGCGCTGCAACGACAGGGGCTGGCCAACGCATTGATTGCGCCCGAGGTGCAGGAGGCTTTCTTCCTTTCACCTCAACCGGTTGCATTAGCCGTCTATGAATGGTCCGGCAGTTTCAACCAGACATTGCTTTTGGATTGGACGATAATTGATACTCGGGCCAATTTGATCTCCGCCGCGCATCGGATCGGCACATCGAAGCGATCGGAAGACGAGTTTCCAACTGCAATGGGTCACGCGCTGGCGTATGGGGCAACCCTGCTGGCGAGCGCCCCGAATTGTCTGTTCCAAACCATTGATATCTCGGGCGATGGCAAGAATAACGATGGCTACGGGCCACAGATCGCCTACAAGCACTTTCCGTTCGACAACACGACCGTGAATGGTCTGGTGATCAATGCAGCTGATTTCGAAGGAGAAATCGACTTGATCCCGTTCTTTCAGAAAAATGTACTACACGGACCCGGTGCTTTTCTTGAGATCGCCGCCGGGTTCGAAGATTTTGAGCGTGCCATGCGTCGCAAACTGGAACGGGAATTGAAAGGATTGGAACTTAGTGCGTTGCAACCGGATAATGCGAAATGATCCGCCTGTGTGCGACACTTCTTTGCCTGCTGGCCAACCCGCTTTCAGCGCAATGTCGACAGGCTTTGGCGTTGGGAATGGATGTCTCTGGTTCGGTCGACAGTCGTGAGTACAGGTTGCAACTTAGTGGCCTTGCGGCCGCGTTGCGCCATCCCGAGGTGGTTCAACTGATCCTTTCAAACCCGTCTACCTTTGTACGGATCGCTATCTACGAATGGAGCGAACCTGGCCACCAACGCCTCTTGCTTGGTTGGACAGATGTTCGCTCGACTACTGATCTGCGTCGAATTCAGCAACATTTAGAAAGCACAACACGCTCATCAGCGCCGCAGGGAACGGCGGTCGGGTCGGCCATGTTGTACGGTGCTGAGATGTTGGAGAGCCAAAGCGATTGCTGGCGGCGAACACTGGATCTGTCCGGTGATGGCAAACACAATCTCGGACATCACCCACGGGATATAAAAGCCGCTCTGCAAAACACTGATATTACAATCAATGCCCTTGTAATCGGTATCGACGACCCCAATCCAGGAGACACCCGCCAGGTAGAGATTGGGGAGCTATCTGCTTATTACCACGCGTGGGTCATCCGAGGCCCCGATGCTTTCGTCGAAGTCGCCCTTGGCTTCGAAGCCTATGAAGATGCGATGACACGTAAACTGATCCGTGAGCTTGAGGGTCTGTCGCTCTCCCAAACTCAGCCATCAAAGCTATCAGTAGATATACCGAATCTGATCGGTCCAATATCGTTCGACCCGACGCAGTGAACCGGTGATCTCTTCAATCCCATCGGTCCCGATCACGCCGCGGTTTTGCAGCCCTTCGGCATGGCGGGCGAACAGGTCTGACACGATGTCACGAATCTCGCGCCCGCGCGGGGTCAGGCGTACCCGTACCGAGCGGCGGTCGATCTCGCATCGTTGATGGTGCATATAGCCCATCTCGACCAGTTTCTTAAGATTGTAGCTGACATTGCTGCCTTGATAGTAACCACGGCTCTTCAACTCTCCGGCGGTTACTTCATGGTCGCCTATGTTGAACAACAGCAGGGCCTGCACCGCGTTGATTTCCAACACGCCGACGCGCTCGAATTCATCCTTGATGACGTCCAGAAGCAAGCGGTGTAGACGTTCGACCAGTGCCAACGCCTCAAGATAGCTCGTCATGAACCCCTTGGTCCCGGGCGCGGTGACCTGTAACTCCATACTCATTCAATCCTCCGATTCATCGCGCTGTTTCTGAAAACATGACGCGAATTCCCGAAAAATCGGTTAAGCCTGATGATTGCTTATTTTTGAAAGGTTTGCGCGATATCCGCGATCAATTCGGCCAGCGGTTCCGGCGGACTGGCCTGACCAGTGACCCATTGATAAAGGTCCTGGTCATTTTCATGCAGCAAGGCATCGTATGTTTCCAATCCCGCCTCGTCCATCGAAGACAGATTGCGATCGGCATATGCCGTCAGGATCAAATCCATCTCTTTGATGCCCCGCCGCATCGAGCGCATTTTCATGCGCTTGATCCGGGTCTCACGCGGCTCGGTCATTGATTGCGTTCCAATTTCAGACGCAGCGCTTTTTCGACGCGAGCCAGACGCTCGGAGTTGGCTCGCATCTCACCTCGGATCGTGCGTAGCTCTGCAACAAGATCGCGCAATTCCGAGTCCGTATCGCCATGCAGGCTTGTTTCGTCCATGCCGTCGCCCTCGCCCGTCAGAAGCCACATGATCGAGACATTCAGTAGCCCCGCCATCATCGACAGCTTGTTCGCGCGGGGTTCCGACAAATCATCTTCCCACGAAGTGATCGTGGCTTTTTTGACACCAAGCCTGCGGGCCAATTGGGTCTGCGTCATGCCTGCGGCTTCGCGTGCGCCAGCAACGCGATCCCCGAAGGTTGCGGTGTCCGGTCCGAACCAGTCTGTTTCGTCGTTCATCGGGGTCTCCAAAGGGTAAAACTCAATTGGCTTGATCGTTATTTCGGCGCACCCTATGACAGTCGGGCTGAACATACAAACCGAGGCCGACCATGAGTTTCCTGTCTGCGACACTGTCACGCGTAAAACCCTCGCCCACCATCGCGATGACGTCCAAAGCAGCCGAGCTGAAGGCCGCCGGGCGCGATGTGATCGGGCTGAGCGCAGGCGAGCCCGATTTCGACACGCCGCAGAACATCAAGGACGCCGCCGTGGCCGCCATCGCTGCGGACAAGACCAAATACACTGCTCCGGACGGCATCCCCGAGCTGAAACAGGCGGTCTGCGCCAAGATGAAGCGTGACCACGGATTGGACTATACGCCCGCTCAGGTCTCGGTCGGGACCGGGGGTAAGCAGACGCTTTACAACGCGCTGATGGCTACGCTGAACGAGGGCGATGAGGTCCTCATCCCCGCGCCCTATTGGGTCAGCTACCCGGACATGGTGTTGCTGGCCGGTGGCACACCCGTGATCGTCGAAACTTCGCTGCAGACCAATTTCAAACTGACAGCGGATCAACTGGAAGCCGCGATCACACCTAAAACGAAATGGTTCATCTTCAACTCACCCTCGAATCCCACCGGAGCGGGCTATAGCCGGGCTGAACTGAAAGAACTGACAGATGTCCTGATGCGGCATCCGCATGTTTGGGTGATGACCGATGATATGTATGAGCACCTGGCCTATGACGGGTTCGAGTTCTGCACGCCCGCACAGGTGGAACCGAGACTTTATGATCGGACGCTGACCTGCAATGGCGTCTCCAAAGCCTATGCCATGACCGGTTGGCGTATTGGCTATGCGGCAGGCCCGGTCGAGTTGATCGCCGCGATGCGCAAGGTGCAATCTCAATCAACTTCGAATCCCAGTTCGGTCAGCCAATGGGCAGCAGTCGAGGCTCTGAATGGAACTCAAGCATTTCTTGCGCCGAATAATGAGATCTTCAAACGCCGTCGCGATCTGGTCGTCGACATGCTCAGCCAAATCGACGGTATCTCGTGCCCGACACCCGAAGGCGCGTTCTACGTCTATCCATCAATTGCAGGCTTGATCGGGAAAACCACACCCGCGGGCACCGTGATAGATTCGGACGAAACCTTCGCAATCGCCCTGCTGGAAGAGGCCGACGTGGCGGTGGTGTTTGGCGCAGCTTTTGGTCTGTCGCCCAATTTCCGCGTCAGCTATGCGACCTCTGATGAAGCCCTGACTGAAGCCTGCACACGCATCCAACGTTTTTGCGCCGCGCTCACCTGATACCGGAGTTTGTTATGTCCACAGCCCTGCCTGAATACTATTTCCGCGTGCGCGAAAATGGGGCAGCGGTGTTCAGGATCGACACGGAAAATCGCCATCGCCGGATCGAGATGGAACAGATCGCGGTCATCAACATCCGCAATGGCGAGGTCAAACCGCAGGGCCAGCGTGTACTAAGCGACGCCGACAACGATGAAATCGCGCGCTGGATGGAAGAGCGCAAAGCCCTGCTATCCCGCCGCGATGTGGATGATATACACCGTGCGGTTGACTACCTGAATCTGACCACGCAATGGGCTCAGTCTAAAGCAACGGATGCGCAATTAGAGGACGTGACCGACCCATTGCTGATGGCAATGCACGACTTGCGGTCGGTACTTGTTCGAAAGAAATCCGACCGTATGAGCAAAGAATGATCCCCTAGGCGGGAACTTCTCCTACATCGCGCACCGACCTTAGCCAGAAGCGCGCCATCAACAATACGGCAGCACAAGCGAGGCCAATCACGAGGCCAAGCCAGACTCCGATCCCCTCCATACCTCGAACAAAGCCGAAATAGTACGAAGCGGGGATACCGATCACCCAATAGCTGAGTGCGGCCATCACCATCGGTATTTTTGCATCCTGCAAACCTCGCAACAGGCCTAGTGCGATGACCTGCGCCCCATCGACCAGCTGGAACAACGCAGCCATCGCCAGCAGGCCAGTGCCGATTAGCAGGATCTGTGGCCGCTGCGGATCATCAGCCTCCATAAACAGCGAGATCAGGGGCTCAGCGCATGTCAGGAATAGAACAATCGTCAAGACCGACACGATCAACGACATCCCGGTCACCGTAATCGCGCCTTTCTCAAGATGCGCCCGATCCCGTCGACCCAACGCGTTGCCCGCCCGAATAGTCGCCACATTAGACAGGCCCAAATGAACCATGAACGTCGCCGAGGCGAGGTTTAACGCAATCCCGTGAGCTGCCAGCGGCACTGGACCCAACCAGCCCATCATGACAGCAGAGATCGCGAACAATGACACCTCCGCCAGTGTCGTCAGACCGATGGGAACGCCCAAACGCAGCACGCTCATGAACATCTCCCAATCCGGGCGCCAAAACCGCTGAAACAAGCTGTGTTCCGGCAACGCACGCACCGCATAGATCACGACCGCCACCAATGATACGATCTGCGTCACCACTGACGCGATAGCCGCACCAATCACCCCAAGTTCGGGCGCGCCCCAGTTTCCGAAGATCAGCGCATAGTTGGTCACGCCATTGACCACAGCTGCAACAATCGTGATCCACAGCACAATCTGCGTCCGCTCAAGTGCGGCCAAATAGGACTTCAGGACCATCACCAACAGCGCCGGGAACAAGCCCCACCCCGCGACCCGCAGGTATACTGACGCAGTTTCAGCGACTTGCGGCTCTTGCTTCAAAGCAATCAGGATCGGATGGGACCACCACAAAAGGGGCATCATCACCGTCGCATAGATCAGAGATAGCCACAGACCCATGCGAGTGGAGCGGCGAATGCTGGTCTCATTCTCCTCGGCGGCAGCGGTCGCCACCATTGGCATTACGGCCCACCCAAACCCGGCACCAAACAGGAACAGGACGAAGTAATAGCTGTTGGCCAGCGTCACGGCAGCCAACGCCTCGACCCCGTACCAGCCCAGCATGACTGTATCGGTTAAACCAATCGCATACTGTGCCAGATGCCCGCCAATCAATGGCAGGCCCAGCACCGCGATTGCGCGCAAATGGCCGGGATATGTCATCACCTTGTTCATTCCGCCAGCCTTAGGCTTGCGCGCTGCCCGAGACAAGAGCGGAACAAACTTATTTCATAATGAGACTAACGAGAACAAAGCGACGCAAGCCATCACCTTTGGTGCAACGGCTTTACAGTTTATCGATTTTCAGCCGATCTTCGCGTCAGGATGCAGCGCTGTCCCCAGAATATGGTCCGAGTTATGAATTACGTGATGCGCCTGCCCAACTATCAACGGATCAGGCTCACCAACGATCCTGAGGTCTTTGTCCGGGTAGTCCAGCGTCGACAGGAAATGCCGCATGCAGTTCAGACGCGCGCGTTTCTTGTCGTTGGATTTGACAATCGTCCAGGGCGCATCAGCGGTGTCGGTGTAGAAGAACATCGCCTCTTTCGCCTCGGTATAATCATCCCATTTGCTCAGGCTAGCCTTGTCAATCGGTGACAGTTTCCATTGCTTCAACGGATCAGTTTCACGACTCCCAAAGCGCCGCTGCTGCTCTTCCTGCGTGACCGAGAACCAGTACTTATAAAGTTGAATGCCCGAGCGCACCAGCATCCGCTCCAACTCGGGCGTCTGCCGCATGAATTCCAGATACTCATTGGGTGAGCAGAAGCCCATCACCCGCTCGACGCCCGCACGGTTGTACCAGGACCGATCATAAAACACCATCTCGCCCACGGTGGGCAGCTGCTGCACATAGCGTTGGTAATACCACTGCCCCTTCTCCTCATCCGTCGGCTTGTTCAATGCGACCACACGCGCCTGACGCGGGTTCAGATGCTCCATGAACCGCTTGATGGTCCCACCCTTGCCGGCGGCGTCGCGGCCCTCGAACAACAGCACAAACCGCTGCCCGGTCTCCTGCGCCCACAATTGAACCTTCAACAACTCTGCCTGCAGCTCGGCCTTTTGCGCCTCGTAATCCTTGCGTGCCATCTTGCGGCCATAGGGGTACTTGCCGCTCTCAAAAGCTTGCCGGATTTTCTCGGATGTTGGCGCCGAAGCATCCGCCTTCAGGTCAGTTACAGCTTTGATCTGAGATGATTTTTGTTTGATCTGGGGTGCCGCATCCATACATGTTCTCCTCGGTTTCACTGTCGAGGAGATGCTTAGCCGATTGTCACACGGCGCGCTTTGATTGGTGTCAAATTGACATAGGTTTTATCGGGGCGTCAAAGAACAGGCCTATGCCCGTTCTTTACATGACCCCAAAATACATAGGGGGGAGCGGCCAGCCCCGCACTTACCGATGCCCCCAATCATCAGGATTGTCCGAGTTGTTCGGCGACAAGCCCAAAACGTCTCCGTCAGTCGAACACCCCAAACCCAAAACGGTTCTGTTCGCATAGGAGAAATACGAACACACCTGATTGATCTCAAGAATCTCGCCATCTTCCCACCCCGCCTCTCGCAGAGCGATCACATACGCCTCGGTCAGATCACCGGGTGCCTCGGTCAGCTTGCGCGCATATCTCATCGCTTCGACCTGTGCCGCGTCCAGCGGGGCCGAGGCCGGATCACGCGCCTCAATCGCCGCACGGATCGCATTGCCGCGCACCTCATCCTGCAGCAACCGCTGCAATCCGGAAAAGTGATGTTCTACGCAATACCCGCACCGGTTCAGAGAGCTGACCCACACGCCCAGCACCTCAAGAAACCACTTCGGTATCTTGTTGCCCGAGTGATGCAGTACGGCCTTATACATCGCCATATGGCCTTCCATCGAATGCGGCCGCAGGCTGTGCGCCATCATGATATTGTCCACATTGTTGTCCGGCCCGGTGACCCGGTCATAAAGCCTCCTCAGCTTTCCCGTCGCCTCTTCCAATGGAATGGTTCTGATCCAGCTCAATTCTTCTGCTCCCTAATTTCTGCTTCCGGAACAAAGCCTAAACGGGATTTCGAAACATGACGAGACCTTGGAAAGCTCGCGGTTTAATATCAATCTGTTTTGCATCACTGATATATGCTGGGCAGCCACCCCTACTGTCTGCTACGTCCCTATTGAAACAACTTTCTGACCAAAGACTTTTCAACTGTGCGCCCTCTCATCTGTATTTTTGCCCTGTCTTGTTTTGGCTCTGCTATAGCTATGTTCAATCCAGCGTTCTCAGATTGGTTATTGCTGACAGGACCGTGCGCATTGGCAAGTTTGCTGCTGCTGTTCGGAAAAAGGCTACGCCGGCTCAAAACTTCGAAAAACTGGGCTGTCGTCGATGGATCAAATGTTTTGCACTGGAAAGGCGGTGTTCCTAATATCGCCACAGTGCGCGAGGTTGTCGACGAGTTGAAGACAAAGGGGCGGACACCGGGCGTCGTCTTTGATGCCAATGTAGGATACAAAATCTCAGATCGCTATATGAACGACAGTTCCCTTGCGGCTTTGCTTGGGTTGCCATGCAGCCACGTGATGGTTGCGCCGAAGGGTACTCCTGCCGACCCGCTAGTCCTTCAGGTAGCGCGGGATCTCGGCGCTGCTATCGTCACAAATGACCGGTTCCGTGATTGGGATGACGAATATTCGGATGTGCTTGAGAAAAGTTCTCTTGTTCGAGGTGGCTTTAAAGACAAAACTCTCTGGCTGTCATTGTAAACGCGCTGCAATACAGCGCTGAATATCGCTCCGGTTCCGTTGGCCCCGACAAACCGGATACAACACCTCGCGTCCCTCTTCCCCCGGACCACATCACCTGCCATAATGGGGGAAACTCAAAAACAAGAGCAGCACCCATGCCCGACGATCTGTTGACGCCAGAAGCGACCTCCACCTATGACGCCTCGTCCATCGAGGTGCTCGAAGGGCTGGAACCGGTGCGCAAACGCCCCGGCATGTATATCGGCGGCACCGATGAACGGGCGCTGCACCACATGGTGGCCGAAATCCTAGACAACTCGATGGACGAAGCGGTCGCAGGCCATGCCAACCGGATCGAGGTGGAACTGCACGCAGATTACGCTCTGACCGTGCGCGACAACGGGCGCGGTATTCCGATCGACCCCCACCCGAAATTCCCGGACAAGTCCGCGCTAGAGGTGATCCTTTGTACCCTGCACGCGGGCGGCAAGTTCTCGGGCAAGGCGTATCAGACTTCGGGCGGTCTGCACGGTGTGGGTGCATCGGTGGTGAATGCCCTGTCGGATTCGATGGTCGTGCAGGTGGCACGCGACAAGCAGCTGTTCGAACAACGGTTCTCGCGTGGTATCCCTCTAGGACCGGTGGAAAAAGTAGGCGCAGCGCCCAACCGGCGCGGTACAACCGTCACGTTCCACGCCGACGCCGACATCTTCGGCCATCACAAGTTCAAACCCGCGCGCCTATTCAAATCCATCCGTTCCAAGGCCTACCTGTTCTCGGGCGTGGAAATCCGCTGGAAATCCGCCATCGACGACGGCGAAACCCCGACCGAGGCCACTTTCCACTTCCCCGGCGGCCTGTCGGACTATCTGAAGGAGACGATGAACGGCTCGTCGACCTATGCCGAGCAGCCCTTTGCCGGCACCGTGGACTTTAACGAGAAGTTCGGCACCCCCGGCAAAGTCGAATGGGCGATCAATTGGACACCTTCGCGCGACGGGTTCATCCAGTCCTACTGTAACACCGTCCCAACCCCCGAAGGCGGCACACATGTCGCCGGTTTCTGGGCTGCGGTCCTCAAGGGGATCAAGGCCTATGGCGAGCTGATCAACAACAAAAAGGCCGGTCAGATCACCCGCGACGACCTAATCACCGGAGGCTGTGCGCTGGTGTCGTGCTTCATCAGTGAACCGGAGTTCGTCGGCCAGACAAAAGACCGCCTCGCCACAGTCGAGGCGCAGCGGCTGGTCGAAAACTCGGTCCGCGACCATTTCGATAACTGGCTGGCGGCTGATACGAAATCCGCCGGGGCGATCCTCGACTTCCTCATCCTGAGGGCCGAAGAACGCCTGCGCCGACGGGCCGAGAAGGAAACACAACGCAAGTCCGCCACTAAGAAACTTCGTCTCCCCGGCAAGTTGGTGGACTGTAGTAGTTCAACACGGGACGGCACGGAATTATTCATCGTCGAGGGCGACTCGGCAGGTGGCTCTGCCAAAATGGGCCGCGACCGAAAGACCCAAGCCCTACTGCCGCTGCGCGGCAAAATCCTGAACGTGTTGGGTGCGGCCAGTTCGAAACTGGGCACCAATGCCGAAATCAACGACCTGACCCAAGCGCTGGGTGTTGGCCTTGGCACCAAGTTCAACGTCGACGACCTGCGCTATGACAAGGTCATCATCATGACCGACGCGGATGTGGACGGGGCGCATATCGCCTCGCTGCTGATGACGTTCTTCTTTACCCAGATGCGACCCATGATTGATGCAGGTCACCTCTACCTCGCCTGCCCGCCTCTCTATCGCCTGACCCAGGGCGCCAAACGCGTCTATTGTCTGGACGAGGCCGAGCGCGACGAATGGCTCGAAAAAGGTCTGGGCGGCAAAGGCAAGATCGACGTCTCGCGCTTCAAAGGTCTGGGTGAAATGGACGCCAAGGACCTGAAAGAGACCACCATGGACCCCGCCTCCCGCAAACTGATCCGCGTCACCATAGACGAGGACGAACCCGGCGAGACCGGCGATCTGGTCGAGCGCCTGATGGGCAAAAAACCCGAACTGCGGTTCCAGTATATCCAGGAGAACGCGCGGTTTGTTGAGGAGTTGGATGTATAGAGAAATTGCTTTGAAAAAAATTCAGTTTCACGAAGGTTTTGCTTTTGGCCTTTTTGTAGCCGCGATGTGTTCAGCAGTTACCTTTGCTGCAGTTGTTGACTGGAAACTGAACCAAGAAACATTTGTAGATATTCTGTTGGCGATTTCCGCACTTGGTGCAGCAGCATTGACGATTCAATCGATCCGAAAGCAGATGCAACAAGAACGCGAGCTGACGATCGAACAACTGCTCAGAAAACTCAATGCAGATCGAGCGCTGTTGGGTTTTGCTTTGCATGATCTTCACGATATTTTTCTAAACGCTTCAAGACAAGCAATATACCCAAAAGCTGGTTACAATCTGGATTGGGGCAAAATTGTCAATTGTTGTGAAGCGGTCGGGAAATGCGTGGAAAACGCGGACCCTGAAAGCTCTAAAGTGCTGGCCGGTTTAATGTCAAAGGCTCAATATTTAACTGCTAGACACAAAGAGGCATTAGAAAGCGAAGCGCTTTTGTCTTCCGATGACACCTGCGATGATTTTTTCATGGACACGCTGATAGTTTCCAAATCCGAAGTAGCGGTCCAAATGCTAGAATTTGTGCTACTTTGTGCTGCAGGTTTCAATTACGCTAGGCTCAATGCTGATACATTTGAAGAGCCACAATTTGATGGTCAGGGTTTAGCCGCGTCTTTCTGCAACTATGTTTCTCACAAAGCGGAAGGCCACCCGCTTTGGCATAAAATACAATACCACTGTAATCAGCAAGCGTAGGATGGGTGCTCGCACCCATCAAATTTCCCGCGTCCTGTGGTAGGTTTAAGCCCCAATCCTACTTGATTACACCTGTCGCGTCAGCCTAAACGGGCGAATTGGGTGCTTGCTTGATGCATTGCATCGAGCATTTGGTGGATAGCGCGGAACGTGTCCCCAACCCGTGGGCCATGCTTCAGCCCGGCACACCGCAACCCCCTTGCCTAACCCGTTGATCTCGTTCACACTTACCCTCAACCCGTCATCCAAGAACGACATTTGAGGTTCTGAGCGTCCAAGACCCAATTTAACCACGAACAATTTTCCGAACGGGAGGACGACATGAAAACACTAACCCTAGGGCTGGCCCTGACCCTGCTGGCCTCGGCAGCCCCCGCGCAGCAGATGCTCAGCACTGCATCCCCAATCCCAGACGGCGTCGAGACGCGGTTTTGCTACTATGACGGCATGGCCTATTCGCCAGACGCCTTCATCCTGCTGACCGGTGACAACACCGTAACCTCAACCATCAGCACGCGCGAGGAACGCTTGCTGCGGTGTCATCGCAATGACGATGGCTCTCTGGTCTGGAAACCGCAGAGCACGTTTCAAACCAACAACTGACGTAGGATGGGTTTCCAACCCATCAAAGCGGAATGGAAGCGATGGGGTGAAACCCCATCCTACCCAACATTCCGATCCAACCAGTTGGCAATCTGTTCGGCTGGCCCTTCCCATCCCGGCTCCATGAACAGAAAATGCGCGTGGTTGTCGACAGGCAGGAAAGTCGCACGGTCTCCGTAAAGCTTCGCCAGAGCACGGCAGGTGTTGGGGTTCACGGCCCGGTCCTCGGTGCCTGAAACGATCAGCACCGGGCAATCGACCTTGTCGATGTCCACCTTCATCGCGTGGTGGTCGTCGAACATCCAGAAGAACATCTCGAACATCACCCGCCCGCTTTCGGGGCCGAGCTGGTCGAACACCTCATGCTGCTGCGCCTCGGGCATCTTGTTGAGCGCAAAGGGGGCCATCAGATCGAAATCAACGCGCATGGGCTGTTTCCAGAACGCCCCACCCTCCATCAACGCGCGCGGCACGGCACGTTCGTCGTCGGTTTCGGGCAATGTGCCCCAGGCCGCGTTTGGGTTGATCAGGACAATTGCGCTGGCCAGACCCCGTGACGCCACCTTCTGCGCCACTACCCCCGCAATGGCATGGCCCAGTAGAACAGGTTTGCTCTCCAACCCCTGCACGAAGTCTGCAATGTCATCGGCATAATCCATGACGCTGGCATCGGTCAGGCCAGGATCGGGATCGGCCTTGGGGTTCCCGCCATGATAGCGTAGCGCGGGCGTGTGCACCTTCCAGCCGCGCGCACGAAAGAAACCGGCGTAATCCTGCATGCACCACGGCCCGGCAAAGGCCCCATGGATCAGAACAATCTCTTTTGTCATGAAAATCTCCCTCACCTCTGTCCAGTATGAGAGGTGAGGGATCGGTTCGGCAAGCCTGTTAGTGTGCTGCGTTGAAGAGCGTTGTCAGGTTTTCTTCGGTCAATTCGATCGGATTCCCTCCGCAGGAGGGGTCGATGATTGCGCCTTGGACCAGTTCGGGGATGGCGGCTTTGGTGACGCCGAGGTCGGAGAGATTGCGGGGGATGGCGAGGCTGT